>CAVXQR010000025.1:0-504011 GCA_963763975.1 uncultured Acidobacteriaceae bacterium | reverse complement strand
GGGTGGGTGATTCGACGACCACGGCGAATACAGTGCGACTGGCGATGGTAATAACAACAGTGTGGATGCCAGTACCCCGGCGGATAAAAAGGGATCGTCACAAAACTCTGTACCTCCTGTCGACCTGCCCTTCCTCGTGGTACCAACGGGGAAAAGAACAGTTGGGTACCAAAGGAGCCTTCGGGAACGGGCGATCGGGATGAAGCGTTGGAATCAAAGTATCCAACGAATGAAAAAAATGGAAGAAAGCTGGCGCGAGTTGGGATCCGGGAACTTGAGCTTGCCCGCGAAAAACGTATCCCTTAGCTGAGTGATTAACATCAGTTAGGGAGATGAAGATGACGAATGGGAAGCGGGCGCGATACACGCTGGAGTACAAGCAGGAGGCGGTTCGGCTGGTGGAGGCGGGCCAGAGCATAGCCGCCGCGGCACGCAGCCTGGGAATGGTAGATCAGACGCTATTCAACTGGGTGAAGGCCTCACGGGAGGGCAAGCTCAAGGGTGCCGACAGCGCTTCGAAGGTGAGCACCGAGCAGATGGAGATCAGCCGTTTGCGGGCGGAGTTAGCGCGGGTCACGATGGAGCGTGACATCCTGGAAAAAGCGACGGCGTACTTCGCGAAAGGCCGCAAATGAAGTACGCCTTTATTTACCGGAACAAGCGGGTGTGGCCGATCAGCGTGCAATGCCGGGTGCTACGCGTGAGCGTGGCTGGCTATCATGAACACTTTATCCGCCAGCGAGAGATCGCTCAGCGTCGGCACCTGAGCGAGGCGGCACTGCTGGTTCATATCCGTGCCGTGTTTGCCGAGAATCGGGGAGCCTACGGTTGGCCGCGCATCTGGAGGGAGCTGCGGGCCCAGGGCGTCCGTGCAGGCAAGCTGCGGGTGCAACGACTGATGCAGCGGAATGGTATCCGGGCACGCGGCAAGCGCCGTTTCCGGATCACCACCACGGACAGCCGGCACGGCCTGCCGATTGCGCCCAACCTTCTGGATCGCAACTTCACTGCGGCGGCACCGAATCAGGTCTGGGTCGGCGACGTAACCTACATCGCAACCGACGAAGGATGGTTGTTTCTGGCAGTGGTCATGGATCTGTTCAGCCGCCGCATCGTGGGCTGGTCGCTGCGTGAGCAGATCACCAGCGAAATCGTGATCGATGCCCTGCGGATGGCCTGGTTTCTACGTTGCCCGGACCGCGAGGCCGGCCTGATCTTTCACAGCGACCGCGGCAGTCAGTATGCCAGCTACGAGTTCGCCAAGCTGCTGAAAAAGTGCGGAATTACACCCTCGATGAGTCGTAAAGGCAACTGCTGGGATAACGCCTGCAGCGAAACGTTGTTCGGATCACTCAAGGTGGAACGGTTGCATGGTCAGCACTTTGAAACACGTCGCCAGGGCCAGGAGGAAGCGCTCGACTGGCTGCACTGGTATAACCAAACCAGACTGCACTCGACCCTGAACTACGTCAGTCCCATGCAGTTCGAACAAGACTCGGCGTGGAGCGCGGATGCATCCGCTAACTGACGCAACCGGCAACCAAAGCAGGCTATGGAAAAGCAGGAAAGCAAAAAGCGCTTTCCAACTTTCCCACAGCCACGACGACTACGAAGTACATTCAGTTATGGGATACGGATTCTAGGGGCAAGGCCAAACCCCCCCACTCAAGGCCAAAGAGGCCTTGAATGGGGCACCCCCGGGACCCCGGGATTTTCTCGAGGTATAGGAACCCCCCACTCAAGGCCAAAAGATGGCCTTGAATGGGGCACCCGGCGGCGCAGACGATTCACGATTCACGACCCACGACTTTACGGCGCGAAGTAGCTGGACAGGTCCAGCACTAGTTGGGTTTCGCCGGAGGCGTAGGCGTCTACCTTGCCATTGCTCGAGGGCACGATGGCCATGTTGGAGGTGATGGCGCCATCGAGCGCATTCAACGTTGATACCACCGGCTGATTTTCGCCATCGGGCCAGAGGGTGAGATAGCCGAGCGCGCCGAACGGCAGCACGGTCGCGTTGAAGACGTAGGCCTTGGCCTGGCTTGGCGGAGCGCAGATGCTGCCTGTCACGTTCACCGGCGGCGACAAAACTCCGTCGAAGCCGCCATTGCCCTGGCGAGTATCGAGCACGCGGCACGGTGCAGCGCCGTACAGCGAGAGGCCGCCCGTTCCCGGCGCGGCAAAGTACCCGTTGATGTCGCCAACCAGGTCGGTGTTGTCGGTGGCGTAGGCGGCGATTTCGCCGGAGGTCCCAGCCACCACGATGGCTGCGTTCGCCACCACCGTTCCCGTCAGATCATTCAGCGTAGAGACTACCGGCCGCTGCTCGCCGGTCGGCCATGCCGTGAGATAGCCGACGATGCCGCCAGAGCTGGGAACGACAGTGAAGTTCATCGAGTAGGCTTCGGCACTGGAAGGAATGTTGCACGCGGAGGCGTCGAGCACCGGGAAGTCGCGCTCGGTCTGCTTCACCAGCGATGGACCGCCGAGCGGGCCGTTCGGCTTGCGCGTATCGAAGACGCGGCATGGCGGCAGCGGATAGAACTGCAAGCTCTCCGCTGAGGGCGCGGTGAAGTAGCCGTCGAGGTCGAGCACGACGTCGGTAGTGTTGGTGGCATACACGGTCACGCCGCCCTGGTAGCCGGCGGGAACGATAGCGGCGTTGGCCTTGATGCGGCCGTCGAGCGAATTCATGGTCGAGACCACGGGCTGGTCTTCGCCAGTCGGCCAGATGGTGAGATAGCCAAGTTGTCCGTGCGGCACCACCGTCACGTTCAGCGAATAGGCAGCGGCCGAGTCAGGAATATCGCACGCACCTTGCGGAATCGGGAAGCTGCGCGAAGTGCCACCACTGAGCGACGGTCCGCCGAAGGGACCGTTGGCGTCGCGGGTGTCCACCACGCGGCAGGGCACGATGGAGACGAATTGCAGCGGCGTGCTGCTGGGCGCGCCGCCAATGACTGTCACCGTGTTGTCCTGGAGGTTGGCGGCGTAGAGGCGATCGGTCACCGGATTCAGCGCCAGGTCGCGCGGCAAACGGCCAATTGGAACCGTTGCAGTGGTGTGGGTCACGCCGTCAATCATGGTGACGCTGTTGGCGATGCCGTTGAGCACGTAAATCTTGTTGGTGGCCGCGTTGGCCACCGCCAGGGCAGGTCCGGTGCCGACGGTCACGCTGGAGGTATTCAGGGTATCGCCGTCCACGACCGTAACGGTGTTGTCGCCATTGTTGACGACATAAATCTGGTTGGTCACCTGATTCACCGCGACCGCCTGCGGACTGTTGCCTACGGCGATGGAACTGGTCGAGTTGTTGGCTCCGTTCAGGATGGTCAACGTGTCGTTGCTCTGGCCGGCGATGTAAATCGTATTGGTCAGGGGATTGACCGCCATTCCTGTCGGCCCGTAATGCACATCGACCACGGTGGGCTGGTTACTGACGCCGTCAATCACGGTTACCGTATTGTCGTGCGTGCTACTGACATAAATTTTGTTGGTGACCGGATTGATGGCGATGGCGTCGGGCTCGGCACCGACGATGACCGTGTGGGTGACCTCGAGGGTGGCGCCGTCAATCACGCTGACCGTGCCATCGGATACGTTGGCGACGTAAATCTTGTTGGTTACCGGATTGGCGGCGATGGCCTGCGGGCCATTGCCGACCGTAACCGTCTTCACGAATTGACCGGTGGCGCCGTTGATGACCGAGACCGTTCCCGCGCTCGACAGGTTGCTGGCGAACACCATGTTGGTGGAGGCGTTGACCGCAATCGCCACCGGCCCGGCGGCGATGGGGATGTTGCTGGTGGTGTCGGTGGCGCCGTCAATCACGGTCACGGAGCTGCCGCTCAGATCGGCCACATAAATCTTGTTGGTGAGTGGCGTTGACGGCCAGGGCATTAGGAGCATTGGCCGACGGGAACGGTGGCAATTACCTGTTGCGCCGACAGCGGCAGGCATACAGCAAGAATTACAACCCAGACACCAGCGAACAGCATACTTCGATACTGACGGGTCATGAGCAGGGTCACCCTTGATTCGATTGAGGTTAGCGCAACCGCCTCCTGGTCTGGAGGATGGATTCATCGAATCTTAGCATCGCCCTCCTGAGCCGCCAACGCGTAACCAATTACGTAACTACCACTAACTCGTTATGCCAACACAACCAACGGGGAAGATACTTTGCCGCCGATTCAAGGCATAGTGCTTGCAGAAGTTAATTCCGTAGCCCCTGATAGCTTCCGTGGGGATTCGAAACGAGAAATGGACTAGCCAATGACTCCCCACGGGATTCTGCACTCAAAGAAAAGTCATAGAAGCAGCTCCAGCGGCTTTGCGCATCGCTATCCGCGACACGGCGGGGTTGAATCCATCTGCCTGCAATGCTTTCTGACCATCGCGCACTGCAGCACCGAGCATGAGAGCCGGGTGGCAGAACTGGCGCACCGCTGCGAAGGCGATCCGGTTCCGCGATTTTTTCCGTCCAGACCAAGCTTTACGAATTAATCCCTCCTCCTTAACGACGCAGTAAAAAGGCCCCATGCTTCGGCATGGGGCCTTGGTTGTTGCGGCGAAGCGGCCGGGTTAGTTGATGGTGATGGGATAGGGCGTCGAAGGAATTCCGTTCGCCACCACGTAGAGCTTGCTGGCTCCGGTCTCCATGTTGGCAGGAATGTCCATGCGGGTGAATTCCGGAGCCTTGCCGGTGGCCACGCCCATGCTGCTGTGGCCGTGGGTCTTGGCATAGAACACGTGACCGGTAGCGTTGTTCACGATGCGCACCAGCGGATAGTTGGTGGCGGTTTCGTATTCGTCGCCGAAGGCGGCGGCCTGCGACAACCCATTCATCTGACGTCCCTGGATCAGGTAGGTCTGTCCGCGGTTCGCGGTGGTCGGCACCGAATACATGTAGGGCGCCCACGGCTGCAGATAGTTGCCGGCCGGCGTATAAACGGCGTCGCCGCCCAGCAGCACCTGTCCGGTAGGCAGGACCATCAGGCTGCCGCCGTTGCCGTACATCTCCTGATTGAGATTGGTTCCATCCCACTCATACAGGCGGCCGCTGTTGCCCTGTATCAGCACGTGTCCGTTGATCAGCAGTACGGCAAAATTGTCGCCGGCATCGTCACGGTTGGGGAAGTCGGGTCCCGCGGTCCAGGTGCCCGGATTCGTGGAGTTCGTCCCGGCTTATAGGTAGCGGTATGGCCGGCGCTGGCGCCGGTATGGGTCGCGCCGGTGGCGATATACGGTGCCGTCGGGGCGCAGAATGGCAGGACCGATTTCGCCCGGCGGGTAATAAAGCTGGTTGTTGCCATAGGAGATGCAGCCGACTTCCGGCGGACCCTGCAGGTTGGCGATGGTGCTGCCGTCGGAAACCCACATCTGCTGGTTCCGGTGATATAGCGCTCGGAGTTGGGATTGTTGAGCACGTCCACGGTGAGGACGGTGCCGTCAGGCATCAACGTCCAGCCTTCCTCGGCGAACCAGTCGCTCTTGCCGCTGGAGCCCAGCGTGGTCCAGGTCAGGGTGTCGGGATCGAGCCACGCCATGGCTTCGGTGAACTTCTGGCCCATCATGAATTTGCTGTCGGGCATCACCGAAGACGGCGAATCGCCGATGAAACCCCAGCCGGGAGGGGCCGGCATGGGCGTCCAGGTGTTGGCCACCGGATCGTAGATCGCGCCCAGGCTGGTGAAAGCGAAGCGGCCCTCGTTGTATTCGCCGCCTTCAATCAGCAGCCGGCCATCGGCCAGCACCGCGGAGGCAAACGCGTCGGGCACGTAGCCAGTCGGCAGGCCGGCAACCTGCGTCCAGGTGCCGTTCACGTAGCTGCCGTTGATATCGGGGGTCAGCTTCCACCAGTCGTTTTCGTTATAACCCTGGACGATGATAGTTCCATCGGTCATCTGGAAGGGGAGGATACCGCCGTCCGGAGCGGGATGCGCAAGTTGGGTAATGGTCTGAGCAAATGACAGGCTGGAAACAACCAGCAGAAATGTAAGCAAGGCGGGCACAAGCTTCTTGGTCAAGACAAACCTCTTTCTGAAAGTGCGAAGGTGCGACGGGATAGCACGGTTCTCCCCTGAGCTCACGTGAGAACAGCGAGGGTTTCGATAGGCGCGAGAATGTCAATCCTTGAAAGCTCTTTCGGGAGTTACTGCAAGGGAGTGCAGACCCACAGAAACTGAGTGCCAAGATTCTGCTTCAAGGCGCAGCCGATGTCAACGGCAGTGCTGCCTGACTGTCGCGCACCGCGCGACCGAACCGGAGTAGCGGTTTGGCCGAACTCGCTCACCGCTGCGAAGGCGACCCTGTCCCCCGGTTTTTCACACCTGGCAGAGTTATCGCATTGACCCTCCTCCTCCGCTGAGGTGACAAGAAAAGGCCCCATGCCTGGACATGGGGCCTTTGGTTTTTGCGTCAAGCGACGGCGCTAGTTGATGGTGATGGCATACGGGGTGGAAGGAATTCCGTTGGCCACCACGTACAGCTTGCTGGCTCCGGTCTCCATACCGGCCGGAATGTCCATGCGGGTGAAGATGGGGGCATTTCCGGTGGCCACGCCCATGCTGCTGTGGCCGTGGGTCTTGGCGTAGAACACGTGACCGGTGGCGTTGTTCACGATGCGCACCAGCGGATAGTTGGTGGCGGTCTCGAACTCATCACCGAAGTTGTTGGCCTGCGACATGCCGTTCATCTGACGTCCCTGGATCAGGTAGGTTTGTCCGCGGGTTGCCGTTGTCGGCACCGAATACATGTAGGGCGCCCACGGCTGGATGGAGTGGCCGGTCGGCGTGTAAATGGCACTACCGCCGATCAATACCTGTCCGGTGGGCAGAATCATCAGCCCGTCGCCGTTGCTATACATCTCCTGGGTCAGGTTAGTGCCGTCGAATTCGTAGAGACGACCGCTGTCGCCTTCCACCAGCACATGGCCGCTAGGCAGCAGAACGGCGAAGTCGTCGCCGGCCTGGTCACGGTTGGGGAAATCCGGACCTGGGGTCCAGGTACCGGGATCGGTGGAAGTGAGTCCCGGCTTATAGATGGAGGTATGGGCCGCGGTGGCGCCGGTATGGAAGGCGCCGGTGGCAAATACCGTGCCGTCAGGACGCAGGATGGCGGGACCGATTTCGCCCGGCGGGCAATAAATCTGGTTGTTCCCGTAGGTGATGCAGCCGACTTCCGGCGGTCCCTGCAGGTTGGCGATGGTGCTGCCGTCGGAAACCCACATCTGCTGGTTGGTGATGTAGCGCTCGGAGTTGGGATTGTTGAGCACGTCCATGGTAAGGATGGTGCCATCGGGCATCAGGGTAAAGCCTTCTTCGGCGAACCAGTCGCTCTTGCCGCTGGAGCCCAGAGCCGCCCAGGTCAGGGTCGAGGGATCGAGCCAGGCCATGGCTTCGGTGAACTTCTGGCCGATGAGGAACTTTCCGTTGGGCATCACGCTAGCGGGCGAGTCGCCGATGAAATCCCAGCCGGTCGGCGGCGGCATCGGGGTCCAGGTATTGGCGTCGGGATCGTAGATGGCGCCCAGGCTGGTGAAGGCGAAGTTGCCGTTGTTGTACTCACCGCCTTCAATCAACAATCGTCCATCGGCCAATACCGCCGATGCCATAGCGTAGGGAACGTACCCCGCGGGCAGGCTGGCGAGTTGCGTCCAGGTGCCGTTCAGGTAGCTGCCGTTGATATCGGGGGTCAGCTTCCACCAGTCGTTTTCGTTATAGCCCTGGACGATGACGGTCCCGTCGGTCATCTGGAAGGCGTAGATGCCGCCGTCCGGCGCCGGATGCGCAAGGTTGGTAAGGGTCTGAGCAAAGGACAGGCTGGAAGCCACCAGCAGAAATGTAAGCAAGGCGGGCACAAGCTTCTTGGTCAAGACAAACCTCTTTTCTGAAAGTGCGAAGTTACGACGGAATTACGCGGCGCTCCCGTGAGCTCACGTGATAACAGCGAGGGTTTCGATAGGCGCGAGAATGTCAATCCTTGAAAGCTCTTTCGGGAGTTACTGCAAGGGAGTGCAGACTCTTTTGAAACTGAGTGCCAAGATTCTGCTTCAAGGTGCAGCCGATGTCAACGGATTACCGCAGGGACGACCTTATCCAAAAACTATGCTTCTCGTAACAAAATGCCCACCAACGGACGCCGGCGGAAGTACCAGGCGAGCTTGCGACCCCATCCGCCCCGCCGGGCTTCCGCCGCAAACTCGGGTAAGAAATAGGGTTCCCTTGCGGTATTTCGGTTCAACGTTCTCCATGACGGGTGTAAGCTGCAACCCTGCGGGGCTAGCTTGATTTCTCTGGCAACCAACATTCTGATCATCGCCCTCTGCGTGGCGGCGGCCTTGCTGTTTCTCTTCTTTGTCAGCCGCACCGCCACCGGCTCAACCCGCAAGGAGTCCAACGACTTCACCGGGGCGGTAGTTGCCGTCATCGGGACCACCTACGCGGTGATTCTCGCCTTCACTCTTTCCGGCGTATGGAGCATGTTTCAATCCGCCCAGGCCAACGAGGAGCAGGAAGCCAACGCGCTGGTGAATGTTTATCGCATCTCCACCCAGCTTCAGGATGAGAGCGCGCGGAAAATTCAGCAGCTCTGCATACGTTACGCCGACAACGCCCTGCACACGGAGTGGCCGCAGATGGAGCGGGAAGGCATTCCGGTCGGCGGCGATGACATCATCAATCAGTTGTGGTCGTTGGCGGGAGACGTCCAGGCGCACGCCCGCCCCGACGCCATCGCCGCCTATCAGCTGATGGAAGAGTTGCGCGGCCTGACCCAATATCGCCGTATCCGGGTGATGCAGGCGCGCGAGTCCATGCCGGGGGTGCTGTGGACGGTGTTGATTGCCGGCGGCATTATCACGGTCGCTGCCTGCTGCTTCTTCGGCGTGCCCAGCTTCCGCTTTCACCTGCTGCAAGTGCTGGTGCTGAGCTTCCTGATCTCGCTGGTGCTGGTGGCCATCGCCGATATTGACCAGCCCTATCAGGGCGTGGTGCGGGTGGCGCCGGAGGGATTTCAGTTCGCGGTAGAAACCTTGAATAAGGCGCCGAAAAACTAATCCTGTGAGCTTTGAAAGGGCACGGCTTCAGCCGTGCCGTATAAGGTCACTGCGAGCTTTAAACGGCACGGCTTCAGCCGTGCCGTGAGGGTCTGCCGCATAAAAACCGGCTTTAGGCGCGGCGGGAATGTCCTGGCAAAAATAATTTCGGCTGAAGGTAGGGGTCGAAGCCTCGATTGGCCGCGCCGGACGGCACGACTAAACCGATCGCTGAAAAACTCGAAAAAACTTGCCGCCCGCTGAAGCGGGTTCCGGAGGAGAGGAATAAAGCGGCTTTCGGCACGACTAAAGTCATGCCCTGATACCAGGCTTCCCAAAGCAGAGTTTTTCAGCAGCCTGTGAAGCCGTGCCCTTTCAAGACACTTGCTCCAGAACTAATCGCGCTTGCCCGGCGGCTGGACCTTGCCGCACCCTGCGGTGTCGTTCTCCAACTGGTTCTTGCCCTGGGGCTCGCCGCTGTACTCTTCATTTTGCCCCGGCTCAGGAAAATCAGAGTCGGAGGATTTCAACAGCGGGTCCTGATTGCGATGCCCGCTCTGGCCGCTCATCGAGGTGTTGGTTTCCTGGTTGGGACGGTCCTGCTCCACCGCGCCTTTGCCGGCATCTTCATCGCCTGAGTTCTGGGACATGCGTTCTCCTGTCAACAGATAGATGACAGGATACGGGATTGCCGTTGCAATCCGCATTGGCAGACAAAAAAAGAGCCGGCAGACGCCGGCTCCTAGACGAAGCACAACTCGCTAGACGACTTCCAGAGCGGTCAGCGCAGGGTGTGACTCCTCCTGCTTGATCTCGCCGCTCAAGGTCTTCTGGCCGTACTCGTAACCCTTGTCGAAGGCCTTGAGGTTGAGTTCGCGATAAGCCGGTGGCACAGAATCGCCGATGGCGCTACGCAGCGCCTCGGGTTGAAGCAGCCCAGTGACCGCGCCGAAGAAGCCGACCATCACGATATTCAGCACCATCTTCTTCCCCAGTTCCTCGGCGAGGCGAGTCGCCGGGATGCTATACACCTGCGCGCCCGGCGGCAGTTCGCCGATTCGCACCAGGTCCTGCTCGATGATCAGCGTGCCGTTCTCCTTCAGTTGCGGCGAGAACATGGCGTAGGCTTCCTGCGACATCACCACCAGGACGTCTGGCCGGGTGACGTAGGGATAAAGCACCGGGTGATCCGACAGGATGACCTGCGAGCTGCAAGCGCCGCCGCGGGCTTCCGGCCCGAAGCTCTGGGTCATGGTGGAGAAGCCGCCCTCGTAGATGCAGCCGGCCTTGCCGATGACGATGGCCGAGAGGATAACGCCCTGGCCGCCAAATCCTGCGATGCGGATTTCGGTTAGATGCTGCATTCGCATGCCTCTCTTTCCACGTAGCGGTCGCCCAGCGAGTCGATCATGCGGTCGTGCATCAGGTCGCGATAGTCGTGGCGCTCGCGATCCACGAACTTGCCGACGACTATCTCGCCCGACTTGCTGAGCCCGCATTCGCTGGTGGGCGCGCCGTTCCGCACCTTGCTGACTTCCTTGTAGAACTTCATGGTGTCCAGGCCGTCGCCCATCTTGTTGCGGCGCTGATACAGCGTCGGACAAGGCGACAGCACCTCGATAAACGAGAAACCCTTCTTGGCGAACATCTCCTGCATGGCGCGCGCCAGTTGGCGAACGTGGAAGGTGGTCCAGCGCGCTACGTACACCGCGCCCGCCGCCTCCACCAGGTGGGGCAGATTGAACGCTGGATCGTAGGTGCCGTATGGATTGGTCGAGGTCACCACTTCGCCCGGCGTGGTGGGAGCGGTCTGTCCGCCGGTCATGGCGTAAATCAGGTTATTCACGCAGATGACCTTGATGTCCAGGTTGCGGCGCGCGGCATGAATCAGGTGATTGCCGCCGATGGCGAACAGGTCGCCGTCGCCGGAGTAGACCACCACGTTGAGCTTGGGATTCGCCAGCTTCAGCCCGGTGGCGAAGGGAATCGCGCGGCCGTGGGTGGTGTGGAAGGAATCCAGGTTCATGTAGCCGGCCACGCGGCCGGTGCAGCCGATGCCCGACACGATGGCCAGATTCTTCAAATCCATGTTGGCGTCGGTCAGCGCGCGCGCGAAGCAATTCACGCTGGTGCCGATGCCGCAGCCCGGACACCAGATGTGCGGCATGCGTTCGGTGCGCAGAAACGGTTCCACCGGATTGCCTTGCAAAATGGTCGTCATCGTGCCACCTCCATGATGGCCTGCAGAATGTCTTCCGGACGGTGCACGCTTCCGCCGGCGTGCGACACCAGCCGGACCACCGCTTTTCCGGCGGCGGCGCGTTCCACTTCGCGCACCATCTGCCCCAGATTCAACTCCGGGACCACGATCGCCTTCACCTTGGCGGCGATTTCCTTGATCTGCTTTTCGGGGAAGGGCCAGGCGGTGATGATGCGGAACTTGCCAACCTTCACGCCGCGCTCGCGCGCCATGTCGATCGCTCGCTGCGCCACCCGCGAGGTGATGCCGTAGGACACCACCACTACTTCGGCGCCCTCCATCTGGTCCTCTTCGTAGAGGATGATGTCGTCGGAGTTTTTCAGGATCTTCTGCTGCAGCCGTCTGACCAGCGTGTCCTGCCGGGCCGGCGTCATGTCGGGATAACCGCGCTCGTCGTGGGTCAGGCCGGTGACGTGAACGTTGTAGCCTTCGCCAGTTCGCGGCATATCGGGCACCAGGTCCTCTTTTGCCTTGTAGGAGAGGAACTCGCCCGGCGGCAGCGTGGTGTAGCGTCGAGGCGTGACCTCAATCTCTTCGGCGCGCGGAATCACGACTTTCTCGGTCATGTGGCCGACGACTTCGTCGAGCATCACGAACACGGGCACGCGATATTGCTCGGAGAAGTTGAAGGCCTTGATGGTCAGGTCGAAGCATTCCTGCGGAGAATTCGGGCACAGGGCGATGATTTCGTAGTCGCCGTGCGAGCCCCAACGGCATTGCATCATGTCGCCTTGGGCAGGAAGCGTGGGCAGGCCGGTGGAAGGTCCGCCGCGCTGCACGTTGATAAAGACGCACGGCGTTTCCGTCATCACCGCCAGGCCGATGTGCTCCATCATCAGCGAGAAGCCGGGGCCTGAGGTAACGGTGAAGGCCTTGGCTCCGCCCCACACCGCGCCTTGCAGCGTGATGGAGGCAGCCAGTTCGTCTTCCATCTGGATGAAGGTGCCGCCCACAGTGGGCACGCGCGAGGCGAAGCGCTCCACGACTTCAGTGGAAGGCGTGATGGGATAGCCGGAAGAGAATCGCGCTCCGGCAGCCAGTGCGCCTTCGCAGCAGGCGTGATCGCCATCGAGAAAATGAGAGCCGGTCAGAACGCCGGCAGGATCAGCGTGCATCTTTTGCCTCCTTCGGCGAATCCGCAGCCGGCGGCGCAGTCGTCTGCGCAGCGTCAGCCTTAGGCTTCGCCTCGGCCTTGGGCTTGGCTTCGCCCGACTTATAGCCGTAAATGGCGAAGTCGGGACAATACATGCCGCACAAGTCGCAACCGCTGCACTTTTCCGGATCGACCATGTAGGGGGTGTGATACCCCTTGGCGTTAAAAGCAGAGGAGAGCGCCAAAACGTGCGTGGGACAGAACTCCACGCAAAAACCGCAGGCCTTACAGCGCTCAACCACGATCTGCACCGAACCTTTGGCCATTGCTGCCCTTTCCTGTGGCGGGCGCTCGGAAACATACTGCCGAAATGCTGAGTTTTGTCTGCGAGTGCCGTTATGCCGGGATTCACGTAGGGTTGGCAGGCTCACCCACCTACCGAACGATGGTTCGATTTTGGGCTACGAGTGGGCCAAGCCGAAGTGATGGCGGTCACATGCGGATGTGAGGTGCCGCACTTGCCGGTCGCGGGGCCGAAGTAGCGGCGGCTTTGCCGCAGATCGCAAAATGGTCGCTTTGCTTCTCCCTTGTCACATGCCGACGTGACGCGCGCACTGTAATGGCGGACGTCTGAAGCTGCCGTCTCACCAGCCCGCGTGACCGCCCTCACTGCAAATCCGACGGGGCGGGTACAACATTTGTGGCAAGGAGAAAAGTGTCCCCACTTCATGGGTCTAATGACGCTTTGACGCACTATGAAAAGAGTGCTGATCCTGGGAGCCGCCGGACGCGACTTCCACAATTTCAACGTCATCTTTCGCAACCAACCCGAATTTCACGTAGTAGCCTTCACCGCCACCCAGATTCCCGACATTGATGGCCGCCGTTACCCGCCGCAACTGGCGGGCGAGTTTTATCCCGACGGCATTCCCATCGTCCACGAAAACAACATGGAGAAGGTCATCCATGACGAAGCCGTGGATGTCGTGGTGTTCTCCTATAGCGACGTGGCTTACGCCACGCTGATGCACCTGGCCTCGCGGGCGGTGGCTGCCGGCGCCGATTTCTGGCTGCTGGGAGCTGCGCGCACGCAACTGGCGGCCAAAGTGCCGGTCATCTCGGTTTGCGCCGTTCGCACCGGATGCGGTAAGAGCCCGGTCTCACGGCGCATTGCCAGCGACTTGCGCAGCATGGGCTGGAAGCCGGTCGTGGTGCGGCATCCCATGCCTTACGGCGACTTGGTGGCGCAGCACGCGCAGCGCTTCGGCTCGCTGGCCGATCTCGATCACCATCTGTGCACCATCGAAGAGCGCGAAGAGTACGAGCCGCACATCATCGAAGGCACTCCGGTGTACGCCGGCGTGGACTACGAAGAGATCATGCACCTGGCGGAGAAGGAAGGCGACGTCATCCTATGGGACGGCGGCAATAACGACACTTCGTTCTACCGGCCTGACCTCGACATCGTGGTGCTCGATCCGCATCGCGCCGGACACGAGCTGGCTTACTACCCCGGCGAAGTGAACTTCCGCAATGCCAACGTGCTCATCATCAACAAAGTGGACACCGCCGATCCTGACGGGATCAAGACGGTGCGCCACAACATCGCGCTGCACAATCCCACCGCCCAGGTCATCGAGACCGCGTGCACCGTTTCGGTCGCCGATCCCGAATCCCTGCGCGGCAAGAGCGTGCTGGTCATCGAAGACGGTCCGACGCTTACTCACGGCGAAATGCCGTATGGCGCCGGCGTGGTGGCGTCGAACAAGTACGGCGCTGCTTCGCTGGTGGATCCGCGGCCCTATGCCGTGGGCTCCATCCAGAAGACCTTCGAGAAGTTCCCGCACTTGTGGCGGGTGCTTCCCGCCATGGGCTACAGCGACGTGCAGAAGCATGAACTGGAAGAGACCATCAAGCGCGTGCCTTGCGACCTGGTGGTGGTGGCCACGCCGATTGACCTGGCGCGCACCATCCAGATCGACAAGCCCTGTGTGCGGGTGCGCTACGAAGTGCACGAGATGGTCAGCCCGGCTATCACCCGGCTGATGGAAGACTTCACCCAGAACTACAAGCCGGCGTTTGCCGGGAGGTAGCCATGAGGCAGAAGGACTTTCTCTCCATTCGTGACTTCTCGCCGCAGGAGATTCGCTTCCTGCTGCACCTGGCGGGACAGGTAAAGGCTTACCCCGCGGCGTATCACAGTGCGCTGCGGGGCAAGACCCTGGCCATGATCTTCGAGAAGCCGTCGTTGCGCACCCGGGTCAGCTTCGATGTCGGCATGGAGCAACTGGGCGGGCACTCGCTCTACCTGTCGCCGGCGGAGATCAGCCTGGGCAAGCGCGAATCAATCCACGACGTGGCCAAGAACCTGGAGCGCATGGTGCAGGGCATCATGATTCGCACCTTCGCGCACCAGATTGTGGTGGAGATGGCCGAGCACGCCAAGGTTCCGGTCATCAACGCTCTCACCGACTACAGCCATCCCTGCCAAGCCATGGCCGATTACCTGACCATGCTGGAGGTGAAGGGACACGTCGCCGGGCTGAAGGTGGCATATGTGGGCGACGGCAACAACGTGGCGCACTCGCTGCTGTTTGCGGGCGCGCAACTGGGCGCCGAGGTCTGGATCGCAACCCCTGCGGGCTACGAGCCGGATGCTGCGGCAGTGGAGTGGGCGCGCGAGCGTGCATTGGAAACCGGTGCGCGCTGCAAGGTGACCAACGATCCCTGGGCGGCGGTGGCCGATGCCGATGTGGTGTACACCGACGCCTGGACCAGCATGGGGCAAGAGGCAGAAACCGCAGTGCGGCGCGAGATTTTTGCGCCGTATCAGGTCAACGCACGGCTGTTTGCGGTGGCACGGCCGGACGCCATCTTCCTGCACTGCTTGCCGGCGCATCGCGGCGACGAAGTGACCGATGACGTCATTGATTCGCCGCGCTCGATGGTCTTTCCGCAAGCAGAGAACCGGGTGCATGCGCAGAAGGCCATCCTGCTGGAACTGCTGGAAGAAAAAGCAGCGTTCTCCGAGCGCGAGGGCGCGCGCGAGCGGACGCTGGAACTGGTGAAGTAGAACGCAATTCGCTGAAAGGTGGACGGCAGGTAGCGCGCACTCCCAGGTCGCGTGCCTGCCGGCCCACCGGCGAGACTGGTATGGCAAAAACTGCGCTGGTTGCAGTTGGCGGAAATTCGCTCATCCGGGCGGGTGAGAAGGGAACCATTGCCGAGCAGTTGGCCAACGTTGGCCGCACCGCCGAGGCCATTCTTGATCTGATTCGTCTCGGCTATCGTCTGGTCATCACCCACGGCAACGGCCCGCAGGTGGGCGCGCAACTGCTGCGCTCCGAGCGCGCTTCCGACGTCGCTTACTCGCAGCCTCTGGATGTTTGCGGCGCCTCCAGCCAGGGCGAGATTGGCTACCTGCTGACCCAGGCGCTGCAAAACGTACTCGACCAAGCCAAGATGGACGTGCCGGTGGTGAGCCTGGTGACCCAGACTATCGTCTCGCCCGACGATCCGGCGATGCAGCATCCCACCAAGCCCATCGGGCCGTTCTACTCGCGCGCCGATGCGGAAGAGAAAAAGCGCCACCTGGGCTGGCAGATTGTGGAAGACGCCGCCCGCGGCTATCGTCGCGTGGTGCCCTCGCCGGAGCCCATCGAGATTGTCGAACTCGACGCCATTCGCGATCTGGTGCAGCAGGGTGTGCTGGTGGTGTGTACCGGCGGCGGCGGCATCCCGGTGATGCGCGTGGACGGCCGCCTGCACGGCGTGGAAGCGGTGATTGACAAGGACCGCGCCTCCGCGCTGCTGGCCTCGCGGCTGAAGGTGCAGACCTTCGTCATCTCCACTGACACCGACTTCGTGTACCTGAACTACCGCAAGCCGGGGCAGACGCCGCTGACCATGGTTACGGCCGCGGAGATGGAAGTGCATTATCGCGACGGTCACTTTCCTCCCGGCAACATGGGACCGAAGATCGAGTCGGCGTTGCGCTTCCTGGAAAAAGGTGGCCGCGAAGCCATCATTACTTCGTACGAACATCTGCGCGACGCCATGACCGGCATGGCCGGCACCCACATCGTGCCGACGCCGGTGCGCAGCACGCAGGCTGACCAAGAGGAGGTGCCGGTGCTCCGGTAACGCCTATGACTGTACTGGATCAATCCGCTCGACCTCGCGAAGACAAGCTCAACCGCCCGCGATTGGCACTGAAGCATGTGGTGGAGTCGCAGCAGTTCACCGTGCCGCTGCTGATGGAGTTATTTGACCGCGCCCGCCTGATGGAGCGCGTAGTGCAGCGCGGCGGCACCCTGGACTACCAGAACCGCATTCTGGCCAGCTTGTTTTACGAGCCGTCCACGCGCACCCGGTTTTCCTTCGAGGCGGCGATGCATCGGCTCGGTGGCCGCGTTCTTTCCACCGAACACGCGCGCTCGTTTTCTTCGGAGATCGAGGGCGAGCAGGTCGAAGATTCCATCCGCATCATCGGCAGCTATTGCGACGTTATCGTGATTCGCCATCACGAAGCCGGTGGCGCGGTGCGTGCCGCCAAGGTGTCGCCGGTGCCGGTGATCAACGCCGGCGATGGCGCCGGTGGCCAGCACCCCACGCAGGCGCTGCTCGACCTCTATACCATCTATCGCGAGCGCCCTCTTGATGGGCTGAGCGTGGCCTTCATCGGCGACCTGGAAGGTGGACGCACCGTGCGCTCGCTGGCTTATCTGCTGGCCAAGTTCGAGCGGGTGAAGGTCTTCCTGGTAAGTCCGCCGGAGCTGGCCATGAAGCCGGACATCCTGCATTATCTGGACCGCCACAATGTGCGCTACGAGGTGGAGACCAACATTGACCGCGTGCTCGGCGAGGTGGACGTGATCTATCAGACGCGCATCCGTCCCGAACGCGTACACGGAGCGCATCGCTACGGAATTAATTCCACCATGCTGCAGCGTATGCGGCCGGACGCCATGATTCTGCATCCGCTGCCGCGCACCGTGGAGCTGGACAAAACCGTGGACGACGATCCGCGGGCGTTTTATTTTCGTCAGGCCGCCAACGGGCTGTATGTCCGGATGGCGCTGTTGACGATGCTGTGGGAGTAAGGAAAGGCAGTGGATAGTGGGTGGTGGATAGTGGATAGTTAACAACGTCGCTTCTGGATTGACTATCCACTATCCACTAACCACTATCCACTAATCAAAACACTATGCACTTGTAGAAAGAAGATCCATGCCAACCACTGAACTATCTCGTACTGCCGAACTCATCGAACTGGAAGATCGCTACGGAGCCCACAACTATCATCCGCTGGATGTTGTCATCGAGCGCGCGGAAGGCGTCTGGGTGTACGACGTCGAAGGCCGTCGCTATCTCGATTGCCTGGCATCGTATTCCGCCGTCAATCAGGGACACTGCCACCCGGCCATCCTGAAGGCGCTGGTGGAACAGGCCGGCAAGGTGACGCTCACTTCGCGCGCCTTTCGCAACGATCAGCTTCCGCTGCTCTACGACGAACTGCATCGCCTGACCGGCTATGACATGGCGCTGCCCATGAATTCCGGCGCCGAAGCTGTCGAGACTGCCATCAAGGCCGCGCGCAAGTGGGGCTACAAGGTCAAAGGCATCCCCGAGGGCAAGGCCGAGATCATCGTCTGCGCTAATAATTTTCACGGGCGCACGGTCACCATCGTCAGCTTCTCCACTGACGAGCAGTATCGCGACGGCTTTGGGCCGTTCACGCCGGGCTTCAAGGTCATCCCGTTCGGCAACGCCGCCGCCCTGCGCGCCGCTATCACGCCGAATACCTGCGCTTTCCTGGTCGAACCCATCCAGGGCGAGGCCGGCATCGTGATGCCGCCCGCCGGCTTCCTGAAGCAGGCCGAAGAGTTGTGCCGTGAGAATCGCGTGCTGCTGATCACCGACGAAATTCAGTCGGGCCTGGGCCGCACCGGCAGCCTCTTCGCCTACGAGCACGAGAACGTCCGCCCGGATGTGGTCATCGTCGGCAAGGCGCTCTCCGGCGGCTTCTATCCGGTCTCGGCGGTGCTGGCCTCGAAGGAAGTGCTGGGCGTCTTCCAGCCTGGCGATCATGGCAGCACCTTCGGCGGCAATCCGCTGGCGTGCGCCGTGGCCCGCGCCGCGCTGCGCGTGCTGGTGGAAGAGAAGCTGGTGGAGCGCTCGGCCGAACTGGGCGAATACTTCCTCGAACAAGCTGAAGACGCTGAAGTCGACGGACATTCGCGAAGTCCGCGGCAAAGGCCTGTGGATCGGCATCGAGCTCAAGTCGGCGGCGCGTCCTTATTGTGAGGCGCTGAAGGCGCTGGGCGTGCTCTGCAAGGAGACGCACGAGCGCGTGATCCGCATCGCTCCGCCGCTGGTCATCACTCGCGAAGAAATTGACTGGGCCTTCGAGCAGATCAGGAAGGTGATCGAACACTAGCGTCTGAGCCGGATGTCCATCTGGTAGAACTTGAAGGTATTTCCCTCGCCGGGAGCGGTGGCCACCTCCCGGCGATAGTGTTCCAGCACGTCCGCCACGAATGCCGGACGCTCAGCTCTCCGGTAGCATCTTGCTCCACTCCACAAAGGTCACGGCTCCAAAAGCCTCGAAGCCTTCGCGCGACTGGAAGTCCCAGGCGCGGTCCTCGACGCGCACCTGCTCGACCGCCAGCCCACACTCGGTCGCCAGCGCTGCGTATTCCTGCGCCGACAGATGCAGGTAAGGATCATGGAATCCGTCGTAATAGCTCGCCCAGCGCGGCGACTGCCGCGTTTCCTCCAGCACATTTTCCAGGCTCTTGCGCTGGCCGCGCGGCACCAGCCGCAACTGCGCTCGCGCCCCGGGCTTCATGGCGTCATGAATGGCGCGCAGCGCGACCTGCTGCTGCGGAATCCAGTGCAGCGCATTGAACGACACTACCAGGTCAAACTCCTGGCGGAAGCGCAGCTTGCGAATGTCGGCGGTCTCGAAGCGAAGATTCGCATATTGCGATGGCGGGAAGTTCTCGGCGGCGTAAGCGATCATCTCCGCCGAAGCGTCCACTCCCACGGCCGAGCCCTGCGGCAGCCGCGCCGCGATTTGCGCGGTGACATTGCCGTTGCCGCAACCCAGGTCCAGCAGACGTTCTGTAGCCGTTCAGGTTCGAGCAGCGATAGCGCTTCGGCTGCCATCGCACGCTGCAAGGCCGCAATGCGCGCATACGCGGGAGCATTCCATTCCGTCATGGCAAACAGAGTACAAGAAAGCGAGAGTCTGAAACCACGGAGGCACGGAGAACACGGAGGGTTTGAAACGACGGAGTTTGGCAGGCTCGGGATAGCCAAAGTAATGGGCTTTTCGGCCCGACTGAACAGGTTGCGGAGAAAGTCGGAAAAGCAGATCCCTCGCGGGCTGAAGCCCGTTCGTGATGACAAAAATAAAGGGCTTATCGGCACAACTGAAGTTGTACCCTTACGCATGCCTCGGCAAAACAGAGTTTTTCGGCGGCCCGTGATGTGGTGCCCTGACACAAGGCAAAGCGAAAACGAAGTTCTTCGGGAGCCTGCTAGAGAATGACCGTCACCGCAACGCGCTAGTACTTGCGCATGTGAATTTCGGTACCGTTGCGTTCGAACTTTACCTCATCCATCAATTGGTTGATGAGGTAAATGCCGCGGCCATGGTTGGAGTACACATTCTCGCCGTTGCAGGGATCGGGCACGGCAAAAGGATCGAAGCCGTCGCCGGGATCGCGCACCACGATTTGCATGCCGCGAGTATCGTCGCAGCCGACAACGCATTGAATATTCTTGCTGGAATCGTTCTTGGCGCCATGCACAATGGCGTTGGCGAGGGCCTCGCGCAAGGCAGTTTCGACTTCAAACTCCTTGCCGGCGACGCATTCAAGCCGCCGGGCCATCTCCATGATGCCCTCAACCACCGGGCTGATCGCCGTGGGATCGGCGTTTAGGGTGACCTCAATGCGTATCATTCGGTTAGGCGCGAGTGTTCAAACCCCGCAGGAGCACGCTAGTTGCCCAACCCGCTCCCCGAGTAACGACGTGCGGTTACTCTTACAGAAAACGGGTACACGGTCAAGTACGAAAGCGTAGTCCTCGTTGGCCCTTAAGTGGTTGATGAGAACTGCATCAAGCCGGATGCAAATTCGCTCGGCTTGATGTGGACATGCGCGACGCGCCGAGTCCTCCCCGAGACGATTGTCGGGGCAGCGAGAACGCCGGCTTAGAATCGTCTAAAATCGTAGCGTCGTAACGCTTCAAGTCGTAATGCTTCAAAATGAGGGCGCATCCAGAATGATCCGCTGCCGAATCCTGACTCTTCTGCTCTGCGCAGCTTCGTTGTTGCCTCGCGCGACCGCTCAGCAGATCACCGTGGCCGCCGCGGCCGACTTGAGCTATGCGATGAAAGATCTCTCTGCGCAATTCGAAAGAGACACCGGCAGCAAGGTCATGGTGTCCTACGGATCGTCCGGCAATTTCTATTCGCAGATTCAGAGCGGCGCTCCTTTCGATGTGTTCTTCTCTGCCGACGCCGGGTATCCTGACAAGCTGGCCGCAGCGGGAAAGATGGACAAAGCTTCGCTGATGACCTACGCCATCGGCCACCTGGTGCTGTGGGTGCCCAACTCTTCGAAGCTCGATCCCATGGCGCAGAAGATGGAGCTGCTGCTCGATGCGGCGGTGAAACACATTGCCGTGGCCAATCCCGAACACGCGCCTTACGGGCGGGCCGCCATGGCGGCACTCGAACATTTCGGCATGAAGGACAAGGTAAGCGCCAAGCTGGTCTTCGGTGAGAACATCAGCCAGACGGCGCAGTTTGTCCAGTCCGGCAACGCGCAGGCGGGATTCATCGCGCTGTCGCTGGCGTCGTCGCCGGCGATGAAGGGCGCCGGAAAATTCTGGGAGCTGCCGACCGACTCCTATCCGGAGCTGCGACAGGTGGCCGGAATTGTCTCCGCCTCAAAGCAGAAGCAGACGGCGCAAGCCTTCCTCGACTTCGTGAAGTCGCCCAAGGGCAAAGTGGTGCTGCGGCAATACGGATTTGGCGTTCCCGACAAATGATTGTTCAGGCACTCACACTGACGCTGCGGCTGGCCGTGTTGGTCTCGGTGATTCTGCTGGCCATCGGATTGCCGCTCGGGTACTGGCTGGCGTTCTCGCGCTGGCGTGGACGCTTCCTGGTGGAAGCCGTGGTCTCGCTGCCCATCGTGCTGCCGCCCACCGTGCTGGGCTTCTACCTGCTGGTTGCGCTCGGGCCTTACAGCGCCTTCGGACGCTGGTTTCAAGCCCTCACCGGACACACGCTGGCGTTCACGTTCGAGGGTCTGGTGGTGGGCTCGGTGCTCTACAGCCTGCCCTTCGCGGTGCAGCCCATCGCCGCGTCGTTCCAGTCGGTGGACCGCCGCCTGCTTGACGCTTCGGCCTTGCTGGGGGCTTCGCGCTGGCGCACCTTCTGGCGGATCGTGCTGCCGCTGGGACTGCCCGGCGTGCTCACCGGCTTTGTGCTCAGCTTTGCGCACACTCTGGGCGAGTTCGGCGTGGTGCTGATGATCGGCGGCAACCTGCCCGGCGCGACGCAAACCGTCTCGATCCTGATTTATGACCAGGTACAGGCGCTGAATTACGCCGTCGCCAACCAGACCGCGCTCATCCTGCTGGCGTTTTGCTTCGTCATCCTTGCTGTTCTGTATGGACTGCGTCCGCGCGGCGGCTGGACTGCCTGGGATTGGCGATGAGCTCCGCAGCGCAACTGAATGCGCGCATCCGCAAGCGCCTGCGTCAGCGCGGCGGTCCGGAATTCTCGCTGGACGTGGAATTCGCCGCTCCGCCGGGATTCACCATTCTGTTCGGCGCATCAGGCGCTGGCAAGACCAGGGTGCTGGATTGCGTCGCTGGGCTGCTGAAGCCGGATGAGGGCAGCATCGCCATCGGCGAGCGCGCATGGTTCGATCGCGAGCAGGGCATTGATCTTTCGCCGCGCCGGCGCTCCGTGGGATATCTGCTGCAATCGCTGGCCCTGTTTCCGCACATGACGGTGCAACAAAATGTGGAGTACGGTCTGGACAAGTTGCCGCCGTCGGAGCGCGAGCGGCGCACGCGCGAGGTCCTGCAATCCTTCCACATCCACGAATTCGCTGGCCGGCGTCCGCGGGAAATTTCCGGCGGCGAACGCCAGCGAGTTGCCCTGGCGCGCGCGCTGGTGCGGCAGCCGGACGTGCTGCTGCTCGACGAGCCGCTGGTCGCTCTGGATGCGCTGACCAAGGCGCGCATCCTCGACGATCTGCGCGAGTGGAACCGCCGGCAGCGCATTCCCGTGCTCTACGTCACCCACGATCGCGAAGAAGCTTTTGCCCTGGGCGAGAACCTGCTGGTGCTGGAGCGCGGCCGGGTGGTGGCGCAGGGTTCGCCGCACGAAGTGCTGGCCGGGCCGCGCCGCGAAACCGTGGCCCAGCTTGCCGGCTTCGAGAACATCTTCGACGGCGTGGTGGTGGGCTCGCATCCTGAGCAGGGCACCATGACCTGCCGCATCTCCGGCTCGCCGCTCGCTCTGGAGGTGCCGCTGGTGCGCGTAGAGGCCGCGCGGCCGCTGCGCATCGGAATTCGTGCCGGCGATATTCTGCTGGCGACATCGAAGCCGGAGTCTCTAAGCGCTCGCAACATCATCCCTGGCGAATTGATCTCGCTGGAGCAGCGCGGGGTGATGCTCATCGCCGGTGTCGAACCGGCTTCGAAGTGCATCTCACGCCAGGGCGCGCGCGAGTCGCTGCAACTCGAGGCCGGCATGAGGGTCTGGCTGGTCATCAAGACGTATTCGTGTCACGTGCTGCAGTAGTGGGCGGGAAAATGAACCCCTCGCGGACTAAAGTCCGCTCGGGATAGGGAAGATAAAGCGCTTGTCGGCACGACTGACCAGGCCGCTGAAAAAGTCGGAAAAAGCAGATCCCTCACCGACTAAAGTCGGTTCGTGATGACAAAAGTAAAGGGCTTATCGGCACAACTGAAGTTGTGCCCTCACTCATGCCTCGACAAAACGGAGTTTGTCAGCGGCCTGTGAAGTCGTGCCACGATACGCGGCGTTCCGAAGCAGAGCTTGTTCCAGCCTCTTGAAGTCGTGCTCTGATGCAGGGCAGGCGAAGCAGAGCTTGTTCCAGCCTCCTGAGGTCGTGCTCTGATGCAGGGCAGGCGAAGCAGAGTTTGTTCCAGCCTCCTGAAGTCGTGCTCTGATGCAGGGCAGGCGAAGCAGAGTTTGTTCCAGCCTCGGTGGTCTCAAACAGCCGCGCCAGTTGAAGGCCTGAGCCCGCAATTGTTCAGCCCTCACAAATCCCGGTGATGCCGCTCACTGCGCCTTGGTTTGCGAAGTTCATACTGGAGATGTTGATCGTCGCTGTCTCGGCGGCGCCTGGAAAGCTTACGCGGCGCGCCCCACACGGCCTTCAACAGCAGTCATACCGGAGGTCAAAATCATGCCCACCACGGTTGAGCCGAATCGTACCCAGGAAACCACGACGCCATCCCCGACGCCGGTTTCGTCGCCGGAACCCGAGCTATTTGCCGCCGAAATCGCGATGGAGAGCAAGAGTTCGAATTTCTTCCCCATCGTGCTGGTGGCCTGTCTGGTACTGGTGGTCGGCGGGACCATCGTGTACTTCATTCGCGGCGCTCGCGACGTGCTCACCGCGCCGGTGGCAACTACCACGCTGACTCAGGTCCTGCAGAAGCAGGGACCGGCAAAGGTGCGCTTCACCGTCGGCACCCTTACCGCCAGCGTCAGCGACAAAATCTCCGACCCGCACTACAAGATGCTGACCAAGGCCGGCATCGTGGTGACCAAGGCGAATGGCCCCAACAAGCTGAATGTCAGCCTGACCACCACCGGCGAGAACATCCTGGCCGGCATTCAGGATGTGCAGAAGGGCAAGACCGAAGACAACAACGTTACCTACGACGTTCCGCTGGCGCTGCGCACCCTGGTTTCCGTGGATAAGGTGACCATGATCAAGCCGCACCTGGCGCAGGTGGAGTACACCTGGAAGTGGACGCCCAACCGCCTGGGCAACGAGTTCGACGCCTCCGGCAGCCTGGTGAAGAGCTTCAACACCTGGGACCGCGCCACCCTGATCAAGTCCTATGGCGTTGATTTCTACAGCGGCGCGCCGACGCGGTCCAGCATCGTTCTAATGGAAAAGGACGACGGCAGTTGGAAGCCGTACGTCGAGTAGTTTCGAATCACGTCCATCCTTGGGTCGAGGAGGAGCTTCGGCTCCTCCTTTTTGCTGTGCGTCGCTGCGGCGATTACGAATAGTGGACCAGCATCAGCCACAACATGCCCAGCGTCAGCGTGAGCAGCGTGACCGGCACGCCAATCTTCATGTATTCCCAGAAGCTGATGTGGGCTGAGCCGCGAGCCTTCTCCACCACGATAATGTTGGCCACCGAGCCGGTGATGGTGAGATTGCCGGCCAGCGTGCTCGACATCGCCAGCAGCAGCCATGCCTGGTGCGCGTCGTGAAATTGCGGAATCAGGTCTTTTAGCAGCATCACCGCCGGCACGTTGCTCACGATGTTGCACAGCACTACCACAACGCCGGCGAACAAGATGTGGTTCTGCAGATTCAACCGTTCGGCCAATCCCAGCAATTGATGCGTGATGCCGGCCTGCTGCGCTCCGCCCACGATCAGGAACAATCCCAGAAACAGCACCAGCAGCGACCAGTCCACATCCTGAAACAGAGCGTTGGGCTGCGACTTGCGGGTGATGAGCAGCACCGCCGCGCCAACGGCTGCCACCAGCGCCGGCGGATAACCGAGGAAGAATCCGACCAGCACGCCCACGGTCACGATAAGGGGCCAGGTGGGCGCACCGCCGCGAGCGCCGGAGTCGTCGGCGACCCCATCGGCCTGCGCCTCCTCGCGCCGGTAGAACCAGTGCAACACCGCCCAATCCACGAACAGTCCCACCAGCGCCACCGGCCCCAGATGTCGCAGGAAGTCGAGGTAATGAATACCGGAGATGGAGCCCACCAGGATGTTCTGGGGATTGCCGGTGATGGTGGCGGAGCTGCCGATGTTGGACGCCGTCGCCAGTCCCAGCAGGTAGGGCAGCGGATTGAGCCGCATGCGCTTGCAGATGCCCAGCACCAGCGGCGCCAGGAACAGGCACACTACGTCGTTCACCAGAAACGCCGACAGGATTCCGCTGGTAAAGATGACGCCGGGCAGAAGCTGCTGCGGCTTGAGGTGTTCGATCACCAGGTGGGTGATCCACTCGAAGAAGCCGGCCATGTGCAGGCGAGCGACGATCAGCATCATCGCGAATAGCAGAATGATGGTTTCGAAATTGATGCTGGCAATGGCCTGCTGCGGGGTGACCACGCGGAAGACAAACAGCATCACCGCGCCGATGACCGCCATGGCGCCGCGGTCAATCTTGGTGCCCGGCAGGCGTCCAACGGCGAACACAAAGTAGCTCACCAGGAAGATGAGCCAGGCCACCACGATGTGCCAGTGCGATAGCTCCTGCGATACCGCCGAGATCATGGTTGCCTGCACCTCACCGCATCCCGACCCGCTTCTAGCGCCGTGTGGCCACTTCCAGGCTTGAATAAAACCGCGGTTTGCATGGACAATTTCGACGCGAGCTATCATGCCGGGGTGGTTGTAGGATGCTCCGGACGGGAATCGCGGAGGCAATCGTGTTCTCAGGGAAGCTGATTACTTTAAGTTGCATGCTGTTGATCGGAGTAACGATGGCGGCGCAGTCCACCAAACCGTCGGGCACAAAGCATACAACACCGATGGTCACGGTGGGCGAGAAAGACAATGGGACGACCGTGGACCTGACCCAGGACGAGACCCTGGTGGTGAAGCTGCCGGGCAATCCGACTACGGGCTACAGTTGGGCGGTCGTCGGCGATCCCTCGCCGCTGAAGCTGGTGAGGAGCAGCACCCAGCGATCGGCGAAATCCAAAACCATGGCCGGTGCGCCTTCAGTGCAAGTGCTGCGCTTCCAGGCGAAGGCCGCGGGCATCGTCTCGCTGACGCTGCACTATCGCCGTCCCTGGGAGCACGAGGCGCCGCCCGCTAAGACCTACACGCTGCGGGTGCAGATCCGCTGAAACCTTTGCCGGTGCGGCGTTTCATCTGATACTCTCGTGCCGGTTGATCCCAACCCTTGCGCCAAATTTGTGGAGAGAAACTTTATGATGCAATCGCCATCCAACCGCCGCGTTGTGCTGCTGGCCGTCGTCCTTGCTGCCTTTACCCTGTGCGCGTTCCAAGTCGCCATGGCCGCCGACGTCGAGCACGCCATCGAAGGTTCGGTCAGCAAGGTGGACAAGACCGCAAAGACCGTGACCATCCAGACCGCCGACGGCGCCGACCACGTCTTCCATTACACCGCCCGCACCACCGTGCATGGCGCCAAGGACACCGGCATGGGCGCCAAGAAGGTTGCGGTGGATTCCTACTTTGCCGGCAAGGAAGGTACCCACGCCGTGGTCCACTACACCGGCGAAGGCGCCGACAAGACCGCCATCGGCATGAAGGACCTGGGCAAGGACACGGTGAAGCTCTCCGAGGGCACCATTGATTCGGTGGACCACGCCGGCCGCACCGTGACGGTGAAGGCGGCCGACGGCAGCAAGACTACCTATCACTTCGCCAAGGATGGCGTGGTGGAAGGCAGCCACGGGGTGGAGAGCGCGTCCAAGTGGACCTACAAGTCCGGCGACAAAGTTACCGTGCATTACACCGAGGATGCGGGCAAGAAGATCGCCCACCTGGTCGAGCACGTGTAGCTCCGATTTCGCGGATTCGCTGGGATGGGGCGCAGGTTTAGCTGCGCTCCTTTCTATTTACGAATTGACTTCGGGGGATTGGTGGCGCCGGCTGAAGCCGGCTCGGAAATTTAAAAATGCAGGGCTTTTCGGCACGACTGAAGTCATGCCCTGACACAAAGCTGGCGGAAACGGACTTTTTCAGCAGCCTCTAAAGTCGTGGCCTGACACAAGGCATCCCAATCCCAAGTCTTCGCGCCCCCGGTTCAGTCGTAATGGAACCGCACGTGTACCTATCCACTATCCACTATCCACTATCTGCTACCAGTTGGACGGCAGGCGGTCGCCGAGTTCGGCCATCGAGCGTCCATTCCAGGCTGCGCTGCTGTTCGCGCGTCAGCTTCTTCCCCGCGCTGCTGAGGTAGAACACGTCCAGCGCGGTGGCGCCTTCAGTTTCGATCAGTGCCACCTCGATGCTGCATTGCTGCGCCGCCAGGATTGCGCTGATGGCATGCAGCAATCCGGGACGGTCCTGAGTCACGATTTCCAGCAGAGAACTGCCTGCTGAGGACACGTCGTCGAAGCGCAATCGCGTCTCGACCTGCATTTTTGCGGCTATGGTGCGGTCGCCCTTCATGCGCGCTTCAATCAGCGGCTCCAGCGCGGCTTCGCCCATGAGCACGTCAATCACCGAGCGCTGGAAGCGTTGCCGCTCCGGCGGATTCAGCTCCAGCGTATGAAAGCGGTCCTTGAAGTAGAAGCTATCCACCACCACGTGCGCGTGGTTGGAGAAGGCGCTGGCCTTGGCGATGTCCATGCCCCAGGCGTAGAGGATGCCGGTAATCTGCGAGAACAGTCCGGCGCGATCGGCGGTAACCACCGTCAGCTCGTGCTGACCGTGATGTTGGCGCAGCGCCAGTTGCACCGGCTCGGACGGCAGTTGCCGCGACATCTCCTGATGCAGCACCACCTGCTCCGGCGAGTGCGACAGCAGATAGCGCTGCGGCAGTCCTTCCAGGAAGTGCAGCAACTGTGCGCGGCGACGTGGCAGCAGCGCAACCACCCGCTCCACGCCTGCAGCGTGCGAATCGGCGGGCAAGCGCTCGTCGTCCACGCTGCGGGCGAAATGCGCGCTGGTGCCGGTGTAGAGCCGCCACAGGTTCTCGGCCTTCCACGGCGTCAGCGCTTCCGGATTCACCGCGCGAATGTCAGCCAGCGTCAGCAGTGTCAGCATCTTCAGCTGCTCCGGGGTTTCCACCTTGGCGGCCAGCTCGCGCACGGTTTGCGGATCGAAGATGTCGCGGGTGCGCAGCGTCGCCGACATCTCCAGGTGCGTGCCGATCAGGAACTGCACCGTGCGCAGCTCTTCCGGCGGCAATTGCATGCGCGTCAGCGCCGCGGTGGCCAGTTGCAGGCTGCTGTGCACATGATCGCTGCCGTCCAGGCCTTTGCCAGTGTCGTGCAGCAGCAGCGCCAGGCACGGCAGCTCGGGCTGTTGCACTTCGTCCAGCAGTGCGGCGAAGGGCTGCAACCACTCCACCTCGTTGCTGCGCAGGCGGTGCAGAACGTCAATCGCCAGGAAGCTGTGCTCGTCCACGGTGTAGCGGTGATACAGATCGCGCAGCACCAGCGAATCAATGGCGCCGAACTCCGGCAGGCACAGCGTCAGCAGCGCCCAGCGCATGCAAGCTTCGCAAAGCCTCGGCGGCGTGCGGCTGGTTCAGGATGTCGTAGAGCGGCTGGCGCAGGCGCGCGTCCTGCGGCAGGTTGGCCGCAAGGACGTGATGCGCCGCGGTGATGCGCCGCTCGGTCTCGAGGCCGAGACCGACGCCGTGCCGGGCGATGAATTCCATCAGCCGCAACACTGCCGCCGGATCGCGTGCGTCACTGGCTTGGCGGAAATAGACCCGGCCATCCACCACCGAAAACTGCTCGTTGGAAAGCCGCGAGCGCCAATGCTGGAACGAGCGATAAAGCGACGAACGGCCAACGCCGGAGTGCTCCAGCGCCTGCGTGGCTTGGCGGAAAGAGCGCGCGCGAGTGGCGAAAATACTCGCGCATCCACTCCGCGGTGGACAACGGCGCGGCCGCGCCGACCGCGTGCATCGCCAGCTCATCCTGCGCTTCCCACGAGAGCACGTTGTCATCGCGGCGGCTGCGATAGTGCAGAGAACAGCGTGCGGCCGCCAGGAAAGCGGCGGCCTCGTCGCGCGCGCCGGCTGCATCCGCCGGAGATTCCGCATCGCCGCCGCCGAGCTCGGCAATTCGCGCCAGCCAGTGCAGGATGTGCGCGTCGCGTAGACCGCCGGGGCCGTCCTTCAGATTGGGCTCGAGATGAAAGATGGTGTTGCCGTAACGCTGATGTCGCGACCGCGTCACCTCGGCCAGGCGCTGGGTCAGCGTGGCGCACTCGCGGCCAACCAGTTGCGGCAGAATTTTTGCCTGCAGCCGCTCGAATAATGCGCGGTCGCCCGCCAGCAGCCGGGAATCGAGCAACGATATGGTGAACTCAAGATTCTCGGGATCGAAGCGCCCGCACTCCGCGATGGTTCGCGCGACCGGGCTGGCGCGAAGGCCGCTGTCCCACAGTTCCTGATTGATGGCGCGTATCGCATCGCGCGAGGCGTCGCGCGGGCTTTCGCTTTCGCACAGGAACAGCAGGTCCACATCGGAGCAGGGAAACAGTTCGCCGCGGCCGAAGCCGGCAATCGCCACCGCCGCCACGCCTTCGGCGAAGCTCGCCGCATGCTCCTGCCAGATGCGACGATGAGCTGCTCGACCGCGCGCGCGCGGCCGCTGGTCGCCACCTCCGCCAACCCGACGGCGCCGAACAGCGCTTGCAGCCGCTCAAATTCTTCGCGATACAGATGGCGCAGCGCGAGATTGGGAGCTGGACTGGTCATCGCAATCTCGTGCCGCTGCAACCGGGTTTCAAGTGCGGCTACAGCGCGGTCTCGCCGCGCTCGTCGTTGCGGATGCGAATGGCTTCGTCAATGCGCGAGAGAAAAATCTTGCCGTCGCCGATCTTGCCGGTGCGCGCCGCCCCGGTGATCGCCTGAATGGCGCGCTCCACCATGGTTTTCCGGCAGCACGATCTCGAGCTTGATCTTTGGAAGCACGTCCACGTTGTATTCGCGGCCGCGATAAAACTCGGTGTGGCCCTTCTGCCGTCCGTGGCCGCGTACTTCCAGCACCGTCATGCCCTCGACTCCCGCTTCCAGCAGCGCGTCCTTCACCGCTTCGAATTTCGATGGCTGAATGATGGCTTCCAGCTTGGTCATATGCAGTTGTCCCGTTGTCCGTTGTCATTTGTCGCTGCTCAGTTGAGCTGTACGGAGGTATTGGTTAGGCCCTCGGTAGAGCGCCAAATCCACGGACAACGGACAACTGACAACCGACAACTGTTTCACGGCAACGACGCCTCCCAGTAATAGCCTTCTTCGCCGTGCTGCGTCAGGTCCAGGCCCTGCACCTCATGCTCGGCGGAGACGCGCAGGCCCATCACGCGTGTCCACCAGCTTCAGCAGGATGAACGTGCCCACCGCCGCCAACGTCACTGCGATCGCGATGCCCACCAGTTGATTGCCGATCTGGCGGAAGTTGCCGTCAATCATCCCAGCGGCAGCGCGTTGCCGTGCGCGTCTTTGAAGATGGGATTGACCAATCGCGTGGCGAAGACGCCGGTCAGCAGCGCGCCGATGGTGCCGCCCACGCCGTGCACGCCGAAGGCGTCGAGCGAGTCGTCATAGCCAAGCGCGGCTTTCACCTTGGCCACCATCAAGATAGCAGCCCACGCCGGCGATCAGCCCGATCAGCAACGCCGGCATCGGCCCCACAAAGCCCGACGCCGGCGTGATGGCCACCAGCCCGGCAACGCATCCCGAGATGGCGCCCAGCGCGCTGGGCTTGCCATTGCGGATCCACTCCGCCACCGCCCAGCCGATGGCCGCGGCAGCGGCCGCAAAGTGCGTGGCCACAAAGGCGCGCGTCGCCAGCGCTGCCCGCGCCGAGCGCGCTGCCGGCGTTGAATCCGAACCAGCCCACCCACAGCAGGCACGCGCCGATGAAGCTGAGCACCACGCTGTGCGGCGGCATGGGCTCACGCGGATAGCCGATGCGCTTGCCCAGATACATGGCGCAGACCAGCGCCGACACGCCCGAGGTGATGTGCACCACGGTGCCGCCGGCAAAGTCGAGGGTGGGAAAGCGCCCGCCCAGCGCGGCGTTCAGCAGACCACCTTTGCCCCACACCATGTGCGCCATGGGCGCGTACACCAGCAGCGACCACAGCACCATGAACACCAGCATGGCGCTGAACTTCATGCGTTCGGCAAAGGCGCCGCTGATCAGCGCAGGGGTGATGATGGCGAACATCAACTGGTAAATCATGAAGGTCTGCAAGGGAATGGTGGCGGCATAGTCGGCGTCCGGCGCCGCGCCCACGCCGTGCAGGAACAGATGCCCGAAGCCGCCGATCAAGCTATTGCCCGAGCCGAAGCACAGGGTATAGCCGACGATGGCCCACACCACCGTAATGACGGCCATCATGGCGAAGCTCTGCATCATGGTGGCGAGCACGTTCTTCTTGCGCACCAGCCCGCCGTAGAACAGCGCCAGTCCGGGACCGGTCATCATCAGCACCAGCGCCGCGCAGACCAGCATCCAGCCGTTGTCGGCCGAGCTTTTCGCGTCGGCCACCTGTTGCTGTAACTGCGCCACCTGCGCCGCCAGATCGGGCGAGGCGTGGCCCGTCTGCGCCGTTGCCGCACCAGCCAATAGAACCAGGATGAAAATTGCCAGGCATCCACGAAACCACTGCATGCACCACTCCCCAGGGAATCCGATCATCAGAGCAAAGGAGCATCTGCCGGGCGCGAAGCGGCGCCCTAAAAAAGGAAAGATGGAAGTGACGGCTTGGCCGGGAGTGCACCGCGGTTCCCCGTGCCTTGTCTGTAAGAAGTGAATATCGGTTTTTCGGTGGAATGAGAAATTCAAACTATTTATGGAGGCTATTCGTGCGGGTTATAGAGGGGGCGGCAGGCGCAAATCCAGAAACTCTGCCACTTTAGCAGCAGGAGATGAAGGAGGCGTCATCGAGCAACGCTTGTTGCAACTGACTTGCAACCGCGGCTTTGACTGCAAGTTATGGTACGGCAAGGATTTGGGACGCTTTTGGCACCTTCCCGAATTTGTTCGCATGTCACAAAACGCTGTGACTTTGGTCGTTGCCTCTGGCGCGGGAAGAGTTAGAATAGAAAATGAAATTGAAAATGATTTTCAACTTCCTAAGACGCCGCTTCCCCCGCCGCTCCGCCGCATCGGAACCCGGCGCGCTCTCCGAGCTCCACGTCGGCCAGAGCGCCATTCTGGGTGAGCTGGAAGTGACCGGCCCCATCGCTGACCACCTGATGAATCTCGGCTTCCTGCCCGGCTCGCGCGTCACTGTCGCCCGCAGCGGTCCCGGCGGCGATCCTCGCGTCTATCGCGTCGAAGGTACCGAAGTGGCCATGCGGCGCGAACTCTCGCGTCATATCCAGGTGCGTCTCACCGGCGCCGCCGCTTTTGGAGACTGACGCGGTGAGCGCCTCCACTCTGAGCTGCCATGAAGCAGCGGCTCCGGTTCGCGATACCTCGAAATCCTTTCGCACCATTGCCGTGGTTGGTCCGCCCAATTCCGGCAAGACCACGCTGTTCAATCGCCTGACCGGGCTGCGGCAGAAGGTGGGCAATTTTCCCGGCGTCACGGTCGAGCACCACACCGGCTACGTGAAGGACGCCTCCGGCCAGGAAGTCGCGCTGATTGATCTGCCGGGCATTTACAGTCTGACGCCCAAGTCGGAAGACGAGCGCGTGGCGGTGGATGTGCTGACCGGCCGCATGAACGGCAATGGGCGTCCTGACGCCGTCATTCTGGTGCTGAACTCCGCCAACCTGAACAACCATCTCATGCTGGCCGGGCGGGTGATCGCCCTCGGCCTGCCCACGCTGGTGCTGCTGAACATGGCCGACGAACTGCGCCAGCAGGGCGGTCATGTGGACGTGCTGGCGATGGCGCGGCAACTGGGCACGCCGGTCGCGCTGGTCAGCGCCACCACCGGCGAAGGCCTGGTGGCGGTGGAAAATTTCCTGTCCGCGGCAGCCGCTACGCCGGAGCCGGTCGCACTGCCGGTGATGGGTTCGACCCGGACCTATCGCGAATGGGCAGTGCGGGTGGGACAGAACTCCAAGTATCGCCGTCCGGCTACGCCCATCTGGACGCAGCGACTGGATTCGGTTTTCCTGCATCGCATCTGGGGGCCGGCAATTTTCGCGCTGGTCGTGGCCGGCGTCTTTCAGACTATCTTCGCGCTCGGCCAGCCGCTCTCCAACCTGATGCAGAAGGGGCTGGACGTGACCGGCGCGCGCATCGCCGCCGCACTGCCCGTGGGCATGCTGAGTTCGCTCATCGTGAACGGCGTGTGGAAGGGCACCGGCTCGGTGCTGGTCTTCCTGCCGCAGATTTTGTTGCTGTTCCTGGTAATCGGCGTCCTGGAGGATTCCGGCTACCTGTCGCGGGCCGCGGTGATTGCTGATCGCACCATGTCGCGGGTGGGACTAAACGGCAAGAGTTTCATCCCGCTGCTGTCGGCGTACGCGTGCGCGGTGCCGGCCATCATGGCCACGCGCACCATCGAGAGCAAGCGCGACCGCATCGCTACCATTTTGATTGCGCCGTTCATGACCTGCTCGGCCCGGCTGCCGGTGTACACCATGGTGATCGCGGCGTTTTTGCCGAACCGTCCGCTGCTGGGGCCGCTGTTCAGCACCCGCGCGGCGGCCATGCTGGGCCTGTATGTCCTCGGCTTCCTGATGGCGGTGCTGACCGCGCGGCTGCTGAAATCCACGGTGCTCAAGAGCAAGGACGCGCCCTTCATCCTGGAGATGCCGCCCTACCGCTGGCCCACGCTGTCGTCGCTGGGACTGCGGCTGGTGGACCGCGGCAAGGCCTTCCTGTATCGCGCCGGCACGGTCATCATGCTGGTGTCGCTGCTGCTGTGGGCCTCCACCAATTTCCCCATGCACCACGGGCAGCCGCCGCAAATTCAAGACAGCGCTGTGGCCTGGGTCGGACACGCCATCGAGCCGGTGATTCGCCCGCTGGGCTTCGACTGGAAGATCGGCGTTGGCCTGGTGACCTCGCTGGCGGCACGTGAAGTCATCATCGCTACCCTGGGCACGCTGAACGGGGTTGATCCGGCGGTGCACGCCACCGACCTGCAATCGGCGCTGCATCACGAGCTGACGCTGGCGGGAGCCGTGGCGCTGCTGGTGTTCTTCGCTTTCGCCATGCAATGCATGTCAACGCTGGCGGTGGTGCGTCGCGAAACCAACGGCTGGAAGTGGCCGGCGGTGCAGTTCGCCTACATGACGCTGGTGGCCTACGTGGCATCCTTCGCCGCGTATCAGATCGTCACCTACTTCGCTCGCTAGCCTGCCTGCTTGCGCTTCGGAAGAGTAGAATCATCCCAGAACCGGGTGCGGAAACTATGGGAACGCTTCAAACCTCGCTCGAAGAATATTTGCGAATGAGCTATCACCCCGACCGCGATTTTGTGGACGGTGAGGTACAGGAGCGTAACTTGGGCGAGTTCGACCACGCGGCCGTTCAGGCTTTTCTCGCGGGCTGGTTCTTCCAGCACCGGGAGGACTGGCAGTTGCAGGTGCTGGTCGAGATGCGGGTACGAGTCTCAGCCGAACGGGTGAGAATTCCTGACGTATGCCTGGTGGCTCGCGGCCAGCACGCCGAACAAGTGCTGACGCATCCGCCGATGGCGGTCATCGAAATTCTCTCTCCCGAAGACCGCATCGTCCGTTATAACGCGCGCCTCGGCGATTACCGCAGGATGGGGATTGCCAACATCTGGGTCATCAATCCGGCCAACCGTGTGGCGTACGACTGCGGCACCGAGGCGTGGCTGCCGGTCACCGAGTTTCGTGTCGAGGGTGGGCCCATCTTCCTGGATCCCGCCGATCTGTGGAGCGATCTGGAAGCCAGCCGCAAGTAGCCAGTCTCATCCGCACCATTCCTTCACCAGCCTGGGCAAAACTTCGGTCGCCTTGCCCAAGAGCACCTCATCGAAGAACGACGCGTTCGCCGGTTCTTCCGGACCGACATACACGGTGCGGGCCTTATGCAGGCGCGCCAGGCGAACGAAGCTGGCCGCCGGCTCGACTACGCCGGAACTGCCCACGGTCAGCAGCACCGTCGCACGCCGCAATTCGTCCAGCAGGCGCTCCATGCCGAACGGGGTCTCGCCGAACCAGCAAATGTGCGGCCGCAGCAGCGCGCCGCATTTGCCGCAAGTCGGAATCTCGGCGAAGTTCTGGTAGAGCCGCTCATCGTCAAACGGCGGAGTGGCGCAGCCCTTACGCGAGCAGCGCGTCTGCATGATGCGCCCGTGCATGTGCACCAGCCGACGCGAGCCCGCCTGCTCGTGCAGGCTGTCCACGTTCTGAGTGCAGAGGAAGAAGCGCTCGCCCAGCGCCGCTTCCATGGCGGCCAGCGCGCGGTGGGCGTCGTTGGCCTCAACCGTCAGATGGCGCTTGCGGCGCTCCGAATAAAACTGCCACACCATCTCGGGATTGGCATGGAAGGCCTGCGGCGTGGCGACGTCCTCGACGCGATGTCCGCGCCATAGTCCGCTGGGCCCGCGAAACGTTGGCAGGCCACTCTCGGCGCTGATGCCGGCGCCGGTCAGGACGAACAGGCGGTCGTGCGGGTTGAGAGGCTTCATAGTTCAGTGGCTAGTGTCTAGTGGCTGGTGGCCAGTGAATGATTAGGCGTCGCGGGTTCGGGATTCAGATTACAAGGAGAGAGAGTTTCATGATTCCGTCTCCGCATAGGCTTTCCCTCTCCGAATCCACCATCCACTATCCACCATCACCCTGCAATTTTATATACTGATGATTCAAGTTTCTCGCGCGCTAACGGCCCGGAAGAATCGGTCCGCTTGGCAGCGAATCTATTACAGCAGATGCATTGCGGCTGGGAGCGGGCCCTGCGCCTCCGCCCCGCGGCCGGGGAGCTAGTCACTCTTGTCCACGGTAATGATGAATGTTGACAGCGAAAAGCAGGAGCGCGTGCTCGATGCCTTTCGCCGCTGGGGCTATCTGCAAGCCAACCTCGATCCGCTGGGACACTTCGCGCCCCTTAGCCATCCTGATCTGGAACTGAGCGGGGAAGCCGCCGACCTCGGCCGTCGCATTTATTGCGGCAGCATCGGCGCCGAGTTCATGCACATTCCCGATCCCGAGCGTCGCCAGTGGGTGCAGGAGCGCATGGAATCGGAGCAGCAGGAACCGGTTGATCGCGCTCGCGTGCTTGATCGCCTGGTGCGGGCCGACGTTTTCGAGCAGACCATTCACTCCCGCTACATCGGCACTAAGCGCTACTCGCTGGAAGGCAACACCGCGCTGATTCCGCTACTGGACGAGATGCTGGATTCGGCGCTCGAACGCGGCGCCGAGCAAGCGGTGCTGGCCATGAGCCATCGCGGCCGGCTGAACGTCATCCTCAACATGGTTAGCCGTCCGGCGGAAGAAATTTTCGCCGGCTTCGAAGACGTGGATCCGCGCAGTGTTCTGGGCGGCGGCGACGTGAAGTATCACATCGGCGCCACCGGCATTTACACCAGCGCCAACGGCGGACATGTTCGCATTCACCTGGTGTCAAATCCTAGCCACCTGGAAGCCGTCGATCCGGTGGCGCTGGGCCGCACTCGCGCCAAGCAGACGCGCCTGGGCGCCGACGGCAAAGTGCGCGTGCTGCCCATCCTGATGCATGGCGACAGCGCCTTTGCCGGACAGGGCATTACCGCCGAGACGCTGAACCTGTCCGCGCTGCGCGGCTTTAACGTGGGCGGCACGCTGCACATCATCGTCAACAACCTGATCGGCTTTACCACCAATCCCAGCGACGCTTATTCCAGTCGCTTCTCCACCGACCTGGCCAAGCGGCTGCCGATTCCGATTTTCCACGTCAACGGCGAAGATGCCGACGCGGTGGTGCGCGTGGGCCGCATGGCGCTGGACTATCGCTACGAGTTCGGCACCGATGTGGTGGTGGACCTGATCGGATTCCGCCGCCACGGACATTCCGAAGTGGACGATCCGACCATCACCCAGCCGATTCTGTATCGCAAGATCAAGGACCATCCGCTGCTCTACCAGATTTATGCGCAGAGCACGGGGCAGGATCCGGCGCCGTTCGTGCAGAAATTTCAGGAAGAACTGGACGCCGCGCAAAAAGCCGGCAAGAGCATGTCGAAAAAGCCGGCCATGCGCAGCTTGCCCAGCTACTGGGCGCCGTATCACGGCGGGCCGTACAATCCCGCCGACGAAGTTGATACCGGGCTGTCGCAGGAAACCCTGCACGTCATCACCGACGGACTGGTGCACTATCCCGACAACTTCAACATCCATCCCAAGGTGCAGAAGCTGCTGGAGCAGCGGCGGGAGATGGGCTACGGCAAGCGGCCGCTGGACTATGGCATGGCCGAGGCGCTGGCTTTCGGCTCGCTGGCGCTGGAAGGCGCGCCCATCCGCATCAGTGGGCAGGACAGTCGCCGCGGGACTTTTAATCAACGGCACTCGGTGCTGATCGATATTCTTGACGAAAAGGAATATGTGCCGCTGTGCCATCTTTCGCCGGACCAGGCGCGAGTGGAAATTTACAACTCCGAACTTTCCGAAGCCGCGGTCATGGGCTTCGAGTATGGCTACGCGCGCGATTATCCCGAAGCGCTGGTAGGCTGGGAGGCGCAGTTCGGCGATTTCGCCAACGGCGCGCAGATCATCATTGACCAGTTTGTCGCGGCCGGCGAAGACAAGTGGGACCTGCTGAGCGGGTTGGTGCTGCTGCTGCCGCACGGCCACGAAGGCCAGGGACCGGAACATTCCAGCGCCCGCATCGAGCGCTATTTGCAGCTCTGTGCCCGCGACAACATGCAGGTATGCCAGCCCTCGAACGCCGCGCAGTATTTCCATCTGCTGCGGCGGCAGGCGATGCGCAAGTGGCGCAAGCCGCTGATCTGCTTCACGCCGAAGAGCATGCTGCGCCATCCCGAGGCGCTCTCGCCGATGACCGATTTGGAGCGGCCGCGCTTCCTGAACGTCATCGCCGACGAAACTGCGCTGGACGCGCAGCGGGTTCTGCTGTGCACGGGAAAAATCGGCCACGAGCTGCGGATGGAGCGCAGGAAGCTGAAACGCGCCGGCCCGGCCATCGTTTCGCTGGAGCAGATGTATCCCTTCCCGGAAGACCGACATCAGCGCAGTGCTGGGACGTTATAAAAACGCGCACGAGTTCATCTGGGTGCAGGAAGAGCCGGCCAACATGGGAGCGCTGCCGTTTGTTGCGCCGCGGCTGAAGCGGCTGCTGGGCAGCGCAGTTCCGCAGCATCAAGCGCGCCGCCAATGCCACCCCCGCTACCGGTTCGGCCAAGGCGCACGAACTGGAGCAGAAAACGCTGATTGCGCTGTCGCTGGGCTCGCACTAAAAAAGTCAGACCGCAGGGAGGCTGTTTAGCTTTCTTGCGGTCTTTTTTGCCGGATGCCGCCCTTCGTACTCAAGCCTGGGCCGGGGAGGAAAGCTTGGCATGGTCTCCCGCAAAACCGCCGCCGATTTCTGCAGTTTGCCTTCTTCGTCGTCGCTCAGCTTCAGATGGAGCACCTGAAAAATGCCGCTGCGATTCACGATAGACGGCAGGCTCAGGCAACGTCCGCGATGCCGTAATCGCCGCGAATCAAACTCGAAACCGATAGCACGGTATTTTGGTCGCGCAAAATCGCCTCGATGATGCGCATTAACCCAGCCGCCACGCCGTAATAGGTGGCCTGCTTGCTTGCGATGATTTCGTACGCCGCGTCCCGGGTTTGCTGGAAAATTTCTCCAGCGCTTTCCAGTCGCACACCTGGCCGCGCGGCGAAAGAAATCCTCCAGCCGCATGCCGGCAATGTTGGCCAGAGACCACACCGGCACTTCGCTGTCGCCATGTTCTCCGATGATGAAGGCGTGCACGCTGCGGGAATCCACATCGAAGTGTTGACTCAACAAGTAGCGAAAGCGCGCGGTGTCCAGAATCGTGCCCGAGCCGATGACGCGATCTGGAGGAAACCCCGTCAGTTCCACGTGCGATAGCGTGAGCACGTCCACCGGATTGGTAGCGATCAGCAGAATGCTATCGCCATCGTGCTCCACGATCCGCGGCAGCGACCTCGCAGAAGATGTCGGCGTTTCGATGTACCAGGTCGAGCCGGGTCTCGCCGGGATGTTGCGCTGCTCCGGCGGCCATCACGACCACGGCGGCGCCGGCACAATCGGCATAGTGGCCGGCCCATATGCGCGTGGGATCAGCGAAGGGCACGGCGTGATTCAGGTCCATGGCCTCGCCCTCGGCCTTGGCGCGGTTGCTGTCAATCAGCACAATCTCGGCGGCCAGCCCGCTGAACAGCAGCGCGTAGCCCAGCGTAGCTCCTACATTGCCCAGTCCGACCACGGCCACCCGAGTCGGCGCATTTCGATCCAACATTTTCTCTCCTGACAGTGCAGTCTGATTGGATTAGCGCGCGGTGATGGGAGATTCTCGCACGCCGCTGAGATCCAGCACACTCCCCCTGCAAACCCGGTTTTCGGACGAGGCATCCAACTTTGGCATATGCAAACCCGGGCCCTGCTGGTACGACTATTTAGTCTATCTGTGTTTTACTGCTTTGTTTAGGAACCGCCGCTGGCTGCGGTAACGGCAAGACCGGCAACAATCCCAGCGCGCCGGACTGGGACTATACCGCGCTGGGCGATTCGCTCGCCGATGGCGTGCTGGCGCAGCAAGGCTACGTCGAACGCTACGCCACCAACGTCAATACCGACACCGGCGCCAACGTCATCACTACCAATCTGGGCGTGCCCGGCTGGCATAGTAGCGATCTGCTGAACGCCATCCAGACTGACAACAATTTCCGCACCAACATCAGCGGCTCGAAGGTTGTAACCTTCGACATCGGCGGCGATGACCTGGCCAATGCGCACGATCACTACACTCAGGGCACCTGCGGCGGAACCGACAATCAGGACTGCCTGCGCTCGGCCGTCTCCGGTTTCGAGCAGAACTGGTCGGCGATTCTGACCGCGCTGCTGGCGCTGCGCTCCACCAACGACACCATCATCCGCACCATGGACATCTACAACCCCTACGTCGCGTCGGACATGCAGGCGGGAATCTTTACCACGCTGGAGCCTTATCTCGACGAGGTGAACAATTACATCCACACCACAGCGTCGGCGCAGGGAATTCCGGTGGCCGATGTGCACACGGCATTCAACGGCTCCGACGGCACGCAGGACCCGGGAGCGGCGGGATTGCTGTCAGTGGATGGTTTCCATCCCAACGACGCCGGGCATAAGCTGATCGCCGACCAGTTGCGGGTGCTGGGGTACGCGCCGTTGCATTAGCGCGCGGGTGAGGGCTGCGAGTGGTTTCGAATAGCCAGTAGGGAATACCCAACCTGGGTGCCCCGTTCTGGCCATCCTTTGGCCAGGGCGGGGCCTTTTTCGTTCAAGGATGATAGTTCGCAGTAAAAGCCCCGCCCTGGCCAAACCCGGGCCAGAACGGGGCACCCGGGTGTCGAGATGGTTCAGAATGCTACTGATTACACCGTGTGATCGGCGCCACCCTTGCCCCCTGCTGGCGGACTTCCTTGACTAACAGGCCTATCCTCTGTTGTAACAATGCTATCCAGAAAATCTTGCGGCGAACCCGGTCAGGGTCGTGGAGACGGACGATTGAATTCTCAGGCGCGGAGTGAAATCGCAGCAGCGATTGTCGTAAAACCATTTTCCCTCTTCCGCAGTCGCGTCCGGCTGGCTGGCGGGATGCTTCTGCTCCTGCTGCTGGCCGGCAGTCGTGGGGCCCGGGCGCAGAATCCCACCGATCAGGACACCGGCGCGGCGCAGAACCAGCAGGGCCAATACCCGCCCAGCCAGTATCCTTCGCCCAACCAGTACCCGCAGAACCAGTATCCGCCGGCGTGCGTGCAGGACCCGCAGTCGCAAGAGTGCCAGCAGGCGCTGCAGATGCAGCAGCAGCAGCAGCAACAGCAGCAGCCGGGTCAGCCACCGCGCATCCAGGTGGACGAAAACCAGCAGCAGCAGCAGGAGCAGCAGCAGAATCCGCAGAACCCGCAATATCCACGGCAGCCGGCCCCAGGTCAGGAAAAGAACGGACAGCAGGGGCAGCAGCAACGCCGAACGCCGCCGTTCCCGCGCCCGCAGCGGCCGCCGCTGACCGACTTTCAGAAGCTGGTGCAGTCTTCGCTGGGCAAGGTGCTGCCGATCTATGGCGAGAACCTCTTCGATCACGTTCCCACGACGTTTGCGCCGGTGGACCGCATTCCGGTGACGGCGGATTACGTTATCGGGCCGGGGGATGAACTGCTGATCCGCGCCTGGGGACAGATCGATCTGGACGTCCACGCGCGCGTGGACCGCAACGGCGAAATTTATGTTCCCAAGGTCGGCAACCTGAGCTGTCGCCGGGCTGAAGTACGATCAGGTCAAGAGCTTCCTGAAATCGCACATCGGCCGCATCTACCAGAACTTCGACCTGGACGTCATCCATGGGCGAGCTGCGCTCGATCGACATTTTCGTGGTTGGACAGGCGCGGCATCCGGGACGCTACACCGTCAGCTCCCTAAGCACGCTGGCCAACGCCATCTTCGCCTCAGGCGGCCCTTCGCCCAGCGGCTCGATGCGCCGCATCCAGCTGAAACGCGGACACGCAGGTGGTCACCGACTTCGATCTGTACGATCTGCTGCTCAAAGGCGACAAGAGCAAGGACGTCCTGCTGCTGCCGGAAGACGTGATCTATATTTCGCCGGTCGGTCCGCAGGTCGCCATGGGCGGACAGGTCAACGTGCCCGCAATCTACGAACTGAAGAACGAAGCTACGCTGGGCGATGTTCTGCAACTGGCCGGCGGACTTGTCGACCACGGCTTACGGCGGCAAAGTCTACGTCGAGCAGATCAAGAACCGGGAGGACGCGCAGCATTGAGGAAGTAAAGCTCGATACCGCCGGGCTTGGCGCATCCGCATGAAGGACGGCGACATCGTCAACTTCACCCTGATTTCGCCGAGCTTCGAGAATTCCGTCACCCTGCGCGGTAACGTGGCCAGCCCGGGACGCTATCCCTGGCACGAAGGCATGCGGATCAGCGACCTGATTCCCAATCGCGATTTCCTTATCACGCGCGACTACTGGAAGCAGCAGAATGCCATCACCCGCAGGAAGCAAGTACCGAAGGCGGCGGGCAAAGTCAGCGAGAAGCAGCTGAACGACGTCAAGCGCAATGCTCCAGAGATCAACTGGGATTACGCCGTCGTTCAGCGCATCAGTCAGCAGGACCTGTCGCACGGAGCTGCTGCCCTTCAATCTGGGGAAGGCGATCCTGGAACACGATCGGCACGCGGACCTGGTGCTGCAGCCCGGCGACATCGTGACCATCTTTTCGCAGGCTGATTTGCGGTGCCGCGCGAGCAGCAGACCAAGCTGGTGCGGCTGGAAGGCGAATTTGGCATCGGCCGGCGTCTATCGCGCGCAGCCGGGTGAGCGCTGCAGGCGACCTGGTGACCCAGGCCGGCGGGCTGACGCCATCGGCTTATCTGTATGCGCGCGGTGTTCACCCGCGAATCGACCCGGGTGGAGCAGCAGGAGCGGCTGGACATGGTGATCGCCGCAGATGGAGCGGGACTGGCGCGCCAGCGCAGTCCAGACATGTCGCAGAATGCCACGAACACCGGAGACGAGGCGAGCGCGGCCAAGCCGCATCGGAGGCGCAGCGCGTCCAGCCTGGACAAACTGACGCCATTGAAGGCCGATGGACGGATCGTCCTGAATCTGCATCCCGACGATCACAGTCGTTGAGCCATTCCCGACATCCCGCTGGAAGATGGCGACCGCTTCTATGTTCCCAGCCGGCCGATCGTGGTGAGCGTGGTGGGCGATGTCTATAACCAGGGCTCGTTCCTGCAGCAGCCGGGCAAGACAGTGTACCACCTATCTGCGCAATGCGGGCGGGCCCACGCGCGACGCCGACAAGGGAAGGATCTTTGTAGTGCGCGCCAACGGCGCGGTGGTCAGCAAGGACGCGGCTTCGCCTTCTGGTCGGGCGGCTTCGACAGCATGGTGATGATGCCGGGCGATACGGTGGTGGTTCCGGAAGCAGTTAATCCGCGGCGCCGGCTGCGCGGACGTTCAAAGACTTGTCGCAGATTCTGTTCAACTTCGGATTGGCGGCGGCAGCGATCAAGGTGCTGAGTCCGTAAGCAACTCTTAAGAGTATGAGGCTGCGACCGCAGATGAACGGAAGACTTGGGTGGACGTGTAATTATGCGTGAAGCACGAGAATACGGAGATGGACCAGCAGCGGCTATTAGCCGCGTCTCTGGAGCGTAAACCGCTAGCCGACGGGAGTCGATTTTCTGATCTCCTGCTGGTGCTGTCGCAAAAGAAGAAAACCGATCCTGACGATGACCCTGGCCGCGGCGGTACTCGCCGCTGATTGTGTCGCTGCTGCTGCCCAAGATGTACACCGCGACCACCACCATCTTGCCGCCCGCAGCAGAACCAGTCCAGTTCTGAGCTCCATGCTGGGGCAGTTGGGCGGCCGGATTAGCCGGGCTGAGTGACTCGGGATCTGGGGCTGCACAATCCGGGAGACCTTTTTGTCGCCATGCTGCAGAGCCGCACCGTGGAGGACCAGCTCATCGACCGCTTTGATCTGCGCAACGTTTATCGGCGTCAAGCGCTATCAGGACGCGCGCAAAAAGCTGGAGAGCGCGAAGCTCGCATCGTGGCCGAGAGATGAAGGACTTATCACGGTTTCGCGTGACCGACCACAATCCGCAACGGGCGGCCGACGATGGCCAACGCTTACGTGGAAGAGCTGCATACGCTGAATGCCGCAGCTGGCCGTTTCCGAGGCGGCGCAGCGGCGGCTGTTCTATCAGCAGAGCATGGACGACGAGCGCGAGGCGCTGTCGCAGGCCGAGGTGGCGCTGCAGCAGGTGCAGGAGAAGAGCGGGCTGATCCAGCCGGACGCGCAGGGAAGAGCGATTATCGATCCGCTGGCCGATATGCAGGCCCAGGTTGCGATGCAGGAAGTGCAGCTGCAGGCGATGCGCACCTACGCGCACCGAGAATAATCCCGACCTGAAGCGGGCCGAGCAGGAGCTGGCCGGCCTGAAGACCCAACTGGCTAAGATGGAGCGCAACACCGGCCAGGCCGGCAACGGCAATCTGGAAGTGCCGACGCGGCAATTGCCGCAGGCGGAGCTGGAATATCTGCGGCGCACGCGCGACCTGAAATATCACGAAGCGCTGTACGAGTTCCTGCTCAAGCAACTGGAGGCGGCGCGCATTGACGAAGGCAAGGATGCGCTGGTGGTGCAGGTGGTGGACAAGGCGGTGCCGCCGGAGCGGAAGTCCAGCCCGCATCGCCTGCTGATCGTGGTGGTGACGGCGGTGGCCGTGTTTCTGGTGATGTGCGTCTGGGTGCTGGCGGCTGAGGCCTTCCGGCGCAAGCAGCAGGACCCGCAGGAGCGCGCGCGGCTGGCGCAGTTGCGGAACGCGCTGCGATTCCGCCGATGATACGCGGCCAGACCACAGTTAAGCCGGCGATTCACCTGCGCCAGCAGGCGATGGCCGAGTACAGCGCATAGGGCAGCGTGCGGATACTCTACGATCACCAGGTATTTTCTCTGCAGAACGCGGGCGGCGCCTCGCGCTATCACTTCGAGCTGGCGCGGTATCTGGGCATGCAAGCGGATGTACACGCCACGCTGCTGGTGGGATGGAACCAGTCGGTGCACCCGCTTGCAGAGCTGGCGGGACCGAACCTGCGCGTGGTGTCACACCGAACGTCGCTGGGCCCGGGCGTTGCGCGCTACCTGCTCAACGAGGCAATGGGCAACGCCGCGGCGCTGGTGGGTGGCAAGGTGGATGTCTATCATCCAACGCTTTATCGCCGCATGCCGATGGTGCGGGCGCGGGCGGTGGTGGTCACCCATCATGACTGCGTGCATGAGCGCTTCCCGGAATTCTTTCCCGATGTGAAGAAAGTGCTGCGGGCGAAGGCCCGGCTGTACGCCGAGGCCGATGGCATCGTATGCGTCTCCGAATCGAGCCGTCAGGACCTGCTGCGATTTTACCCAGTGGATAAGGGCAAGACGCGGGTGGTGCATCACGGGCTGTCGCTGCCCAAATCGGGAGGGCCCGATTCGGGACTGGCGCAGAAAAAAAACCGCGATTTCCTGCTCTCCGTGGGAATGCGGCCGCCCTACAAGAACTTCAATCGCCTGCTGCAGGCCTTTGCCGCCAGCGGGCTGAGCCATTCGCTGGACCTGCTGGTCCTGGGCGGTGGTCCGCTGACCGGCGAAGAGCGACGCCTGGCGGAGAAACTGGGTATCGCGCCGGCCGTGGTGGTAGTGCCGCAAGCCTCGGAAGCCCTGTTGGCACAAGCCTATGCACGGGCGCGGCTTTTTGTTTATCCTTCGCTGTGCGAAGGCTTCGGCTTTCCGCCGCTGGAGGCGATGGCGGCGGGCTGCCCGGTGGCGGCCAGCCACGCTCCGTCGCTGCCCGAGGTTTGCGGCGAGGCCCCACTGTACTTCGATCCCGAGGATGTGGAGGCCATGCGGCAGGCGCTGGTTCGCGGCGCTAGCGACGCGGCATGGCGCGAACCGGCAGTGCGCCGGGGCCGGGAAGTGGCTGCACGATATTCCTGGCAGCGCTGCGGCCAACAAACGCTGGAATTCTATCGCAACTGCCTTTAGTATCAGTACACGCTAGAGACCCTGCTCACGCCACAATCGTCCTCATGAGAACTGACACCGTACTGATCACCGGCGGTCTGGGATTTATCGGATTGCGTCTTGCCGAGAGGCTGGTCGCGGAAGGCCGGCGGGTCCGGCTGCTCGATAATCTCAATCCCCAGGTTCACGGCGATATTCCCGACCTGTCGCAGTTTGCGCTGGCCGGCAATCCGCTGGTGGATGTTTTCCGCGCGCACGTCTGCCGCCCGTCGGCATGGGAGAAGGCACTGGCCGACGTTCGCTACGTGGTCCACTGCGCCGCCGAGACCGGCACGGCGCAGTCCATGTACGAGATTGCCCGCTACACCAGCACCAACGTTGGCGGGACCGGGGTGATGCTGGATTACCTGGCCAACCGCAAGCACAAGGTGGCCAAGATTATCCTGGCGTCATCGCGAGCGGTCTATGGCGAAGGCGCTTACATATGCAATAAGTGCGGGCTGGTGTATCCGCCGATGCGGACTGAGCAGATGCTGCGTCTGGCGCAATGGGAGCCACGTTGTCCGCTGTGCGAAGGCGCAGTGACGGCCGCGCCCACTCCGGAAAGCGCCGCCATCGCGCCGGCATCTATTTATGCGGCCACCAAGGTTGCGCAGGAAGACCTGGTACGCATCGCCTCGAAGGCCATGGGCATTCCGGCGGTGATTCTGCGCTTCCAGAACGTCTATGGCGAGGGCCAGTCGCTGAAGAATCCCTACATTGGGCTGCTCTCAATTTTCTCCAATCAGTTGCGCCTGGGCCGCACGCTGAATCTCTACGAGGACGGCCAGGAGAGCCGCGACTTCGTGCACATCTCTGACGCCGTGCGCGCGGTGGAGCTGGCGCTGGAGTCCGATCGCGCCGACGGCTCGACGCTCAATGTCGGTTCAGGACAGTCCACCACGGTGGAGGAGATCGCGCGGTTCTTGCAGGAACACTTCCGCGGCAGCACGCCGCCGATGGTTTCCGGCCAATACCGGCTGGGCGACATTCGCCACGGCCACGCCGATTTGACCGCCATTGGCGAGCGCCTGGGCTATGTTCCGGAGGTCACGCTGGAGCGCGGCCTGGACCGCTTTGCCGACTGGGTCAGCACCCAGCCCATCGAGCCCGACCGGCTGGAAGCGGCGACGCAGGAGTTAGTGGGACGCGGTCTGATGCAGACACATGTCGCAGATAAGCCAACTTCTGTCTAGCGATCTCGCGCGACAATATGAACTGGAAGGCAGGCCGGGCGTCCGGCCCAACTTTTGGCGGCTTTGCGGCCGTCTGCTGCATCATCGCTTTCTGCCCATCGTGCTGTGCCGGCTGAGCCGCTCGGCCATGCTCAGCGGGATTCCACTACTGCCGCGCCTCTTCACCTATCTCAACCTGGTGTGGTTCGGGCTGGAGGTGACGCCGCGCTGCGAGATCGGCGGGGGCGTATTCTTTCCGCACACTGTGGGAACGGTAATCGGCGCGCACCGGCTGGGCCGGAACGTTACCGTGTTTCAGGGCGTGACTCTGGGCGCGGCGAGGTTGGACATGGGTTTCGATCCGGCATTGCGCCCGGAAGTAGGAGACAATGTAGTGCTCGGCGCGGGCTGCAAGGTGCTAGGTGGAATTACCATCGGCGATAATGCCACGGTCGGCGCTAATTCCGTGGTACTGTCCTCAGTCGAGCCCAATTGCACCGTGGCCGGCATTCCGGCCCGCAAGCTTTCATGACCCCGAACCTTCCAGAAACGGATGCTGCTTTGCTGGACCTCACCATCATCATTCCGAACTACAACACCCGTGAGCTGTTGCGGAACTGCCTGCACTCCATTTATCAGCACACCTCGGGCATCAGTTTCGAGGTCATCTGCCTGGATGACAATTCGCCCGACGGCAGCGCCGACATGGTGGCCGAATGCTTCCCGCATGCCATCCTGGTACGGAATAAGCAGAACCTGTATTACACCCGCAATAACAACCTGGGCATGAAGATGTCGCGGGCGCGCTACGCCTGCCTGCTGAACAGCGATACTGTGATCCTGGACAACGCCTTCGCGGCGCTGGTGCGCTTCATGGACGAGCATCCCGAGGCAGCAGCCTGCGGCCCTAAGCTGCTGAATCCGGACATGACGGTGCAGCATTGCATCCGCCGCTTCGCCGGCGTGGGCACCTTCTTCCTGCAGACGCTGAACTGGCATCGCCTGTTCCCCAACAGCCGCCGCATGGATAGCTACTACAGCACCGACGTGGATTATTCCCAGGCGCAGCAGGTCGAAAGCCTGGGCACCACCGCTTACGTTCTGCGACGCTCTACCTGGGAGCAGGCGGGCATGCTGGACGAGACCTATCGCTGGGCCATGGCCGACCTGGCCTATAACTTCATGCTCAAGCAGAAGGGCTACAAGATTTTCTACACCCCCTGCGCCGAAGTGGTGCACTACGGCAGCCAGAGCATGAACCAGATGGCGCTCACGGCCCTGCGCGAGCAGCGCGACGCGCTGATTGACTTCAACCGCCGCTACGATTATTTCGGCAAGAGCCGCGGCGATGAAGGCGCTGGTGAACTTCGGCGTCCGCTTCCGCTACTGGACCAAGGTGGCCGGCTACTACGTGAGCTCCGACAAGCGAGTGATCAAAGGTCCGGGCGCGCCCAAGCGAGGCGTGCCGTCGTCGCTACCCGCCGCTGGAAGTCCCAGCCTGATGCGCGATACCGAGTAAGCTTCACTCTCCAACTTGAGTGCGCCGCCAGTAAGGCATGCGCAGCCTTCGACGTAACGCGCGCCAGGCCTGCACGAACGGACGGCTGACCAGCCACAGCGGCGAGCCATCGCCAAACAATCTTCGCAGCCCGCGTGCCGCGCTGCGCGCCGACTTCATCTCTTCCCACGCCAGCGCGGTGGAATATGTCATGCGGCGATAGCCATAGATGCGCGGATCGAGCCGCGGCTTCCATCGCTCCAGCAGCCACAATTCCTCCTGCGTAGATCCGATTGCGGTTGCGGCGCGACATGTTGCCGGCGTGCACGCGATAACGCGCCACCACCTGCTGCACCGCGCGCACCTTGTGGCGGGCGGCGATGGCGGCGTAGAGATAATGATCGGGAATGATCTCGACGGCGCTGGGGATACCGCCGCACTCCACCACGGCAGTGCGGCGCAGCAGGGCCGAACTCATGGCGATGAAGCAGGCATCGCGAAACAGGGCGGGGAAGATGTTGCCCTCCGGCAGCGGCGTGAACTCGTGGGCGTAATCGTAGTCGCGAAGGTTGCGGTCGCCGGCATGGAACAGGACGGTGCGGCCATATACCATGCCAACGTCGGCGGCGGTGAGCGCCAGTTGCAGCTCCAGCTTGCGCGGCAGCCATATATCATCCTGGTCGAGGAAGGCTAGCCATTCGCCGCGAGCGTGGCGCAATGGCGTTCTGGCGGGCCTTGCCCAGCGGCGTATCGTCAGGCGAACGCAGGTAGCGGATGCGCGGGTCGCGATACTGGGCGACGATGGCGGCGCTGTCGTCGGTGGAGCAGTCGTCCCAGACCAGCAGCTCCCAGTCGCTGAAGCTCTGCGCCAGCGCGCTGTCCAAGGCCTCGCGCAGCGTCGCCGCTCCGTTGCGGAGGTTGACGATGACGCTTATCTGCGGCATGGATGGTCTCGCGAGATGCGCATGGGACGGGCGATTCGTTCGCAGTATAGCTGAAAGGATTCTGCGCCCGACGGCGGGCGAGTGACGATGAAGATCAGGAGCGTGGTCGGAGGGTTCGGGCGGCTGTTCACCGGAGAAATCTTCGGACGGCTGGCCACGTTCGCGCTCTTCGCCTTCGTCTCGCGCCGCTACGGCGTCGAACTGCTGGGCATCCTGGCGCTGGCGCAGACGGTGGCGATGTACGCCATGGAGGGCTCCGACCAGGGCTACAAATTGGTGGGCGCGCGCATCATGGCGCGGCAACCGGAGCTGGCGGCGGTAGTTGTGCCGATTGTGCTGCGGCGGCGAACGCTGCTGGCGCTGCTGTGCATCGCGTTGGCTGCGGCCTACGCCATGCTGGGCCCGGTGCCCGCCAACGCGCGGCTATGCGTGCTGGCGTTTGCGTTTGCGGTGCTGCCCTACGCGCTGTCGCTGGACTGGGTGGCGTGGGGCCTGGGACATTTCGGCGCGCTGGCAGTGTGGCGCAGCGGAACGGCCCTTCTCTATGTCGCGCTGGCGATCGCCGGAATGCTGCTGGCAGGCGCTCCCATCGCGGCTCTCTCGGCGGCGAATTTCAGCGCTGCCACGGCGGGAGCGGTGTTGCTGTGGGTGGTCTGGCGAATGCGTTGGCGTCCGCGGCGCGGGCAGGCCTCGACGGCGGCGGCGGAAGCGGCGAAACAGGAGCTGCGTCCCGGGCGAGTGTTTACGCTGGGACTGTCGAACCTGCTGAACCTGGTCTTCCTGAACGCCGATGTCTTGTTGCTGGCCGCGCTGACCACCGCGAGCGAGGTCGGGCGCTACAGCGCGGCCACCAAGCCGTTGTATGTCATCTTTACTGGTTTCTGGCTGCTGACCGATGCGCTGTATCCGCAACTGGCCAAGCTGGAACCCGGCCCGCGCGCGCGCACTTCGATGTTGCTGTGGCTGTTGGCGGTGGCTGCGGCGTCGTCGGCTGCGGCGCTGATGCTGGCATGGCTGGCGCCGTGGTTCCTGACTTTGCTCTACGGCTCCACGCTGGGCGCGGCCGGGCTGTTTCGCATTCTGCTGATCGCGCTGCCGCTGGACTTTTGCTTTTCCGTGCTGTGGACGGTGCTGGTGAGTCGCGGTTTTGAGCGCGTCGTGCTCTATAACACCGCTGCCGCGGCCATCGTCAATGTCGCGCTGAACCTGGCGTTCATCCCACGCTTCCATGCAGAGGCCGCGGCGTGGATCACCGTCGCGTCGTACGCGCTACTGTTCCTGTCGTTGCTGATTTACGTGCTGCTCAAGAATGTGCTGGCCCAGCGGGTGGTGGAAGATCCGGAAGCCGCGGATGTGCTTCCGGCGTGATCAGCGTTTAGGCGAGGTCGCGATCTCCGCGTCCGACACCGGACTCGCATCTCCCAGCGCGCGCCACAAGGGCTGCCGCAGGTTTCGCCGCGCCAGGTGGAAGGCGAACAGCAGCGGCCGCTCCAGTTGCGACCACGGCGATCCCTGCGTGAGCAGGCGTCCCATGCCACGTGCCAGGCTGGCCGGGCGACGCATTTCTTCCAGCGCGATGGCGGTTTGATGGCGACGGCGGCAGAGCGCCACAGTCTCAGGCGGGAGCCGATCGGCCCAGCGATCAATCAGCCACAGCACTTCGCGATGCATCTCCAGCGCATAAGTCTGCGACATGCTTCCGGCGTGCATGCGATAGCGCGCTACTACCTGCTGCACCGCGCGCGCCTCATAACGTTCGGCGACGGCGACGTACAGGTAGTAATCGGGAATGATGCGCACTTCTTCAGGAATGCCGCCGATCTCCTCGATGGCGGTGCGGCGGAACATCGCCGAGCTCATGGCGATGAAGCACGATTCGGTGAACAGCCGCTCGAAGATGCGACCCTCGGGCAGCATCTGGAATTCGTGTGCCTGGTCGTAATCGCGCTCCATGCCGCCGGGATAGAAGCGCACGGTGCGGCCATAAATCAGCCCGACGCCGGGCGCGGCGAGCGCCAGTTGGCGCTCGAGTTTATGCGGCAGCCAGAGGTCGTCCTGATCGAGAAACGCCAGCCACTCGCCGCGGGCCTGCTGCATGGCAAATTGGCGCGCCGGGCCGAGCGCGGTGTCCCCGGGCGAAAGGAAGTAGCGCACCCGCGGGTCGCGATATTCGGCGATAACGTCGGCGCTTGGTCGGTGGAGCGGTCGTCCCATGCGATCAGTTCCCAGTCGGCGAAGCCCTGCGCCAGCACGCTGTCCAAGGTGGCGCGCAGGGTTGCGGCACCGTTGCGGACATTCACGATGACGCTGACCAAGGGCATGAGCTATTCCTGCTAAGTGTATGACAACAGGACTAATCGGACTATTGCCGGCGTAAGTGGTTTCGCGATCGGCCATGGCGTCTGCCGGGATAAATCTTGCCCGCCCGCCCGACCCTCCAGCACCGTCGTCAGCACGCAATAAATGATTAGCTCCCAGAAGGCGATGGCGATGGCGGTGACGCCGAAGAACATCAGAAAGGTGTCAGCGCCTTCGCGGCTGGTGGGCCGTCCGACCAGCAGATAAGCCCGCAAGAAGGCCGCCGCGCCGGCCACGACGAAAATCAGCAGTGGGAGCGCGAGTTGTGAGGATTCCACGGGAAGAGTACCTGCAGGCGCGGGCGTCCGGCGATACCAGGCGACGCACCACAGCAGCAGCGCCAGCAGTCCGACGAAGGTGCTGACGTACTGCAGAATCTCAAACATCGGCGTCACGCCGAACAGCGGCAGCGGCACCCACTGCTCCAGCCACGGCACGTGCCACCAGATCCAGGTGAAGGGATGGGTCAGCGAATCCCAGAAGACGTGCGTAGCGATGCCGAAGGCGATGGAGAACAGAATAGCTCCGAAGCGCGCGGCGCCGCCGAAGTGGAATGGACCCATCTGGTCGCGCAGCCGCTGCTGCATGCCGGCGGGCAGCAGGCCAATAATCGGCCGCTTGACCACCGCGTGAAAGAACCACAGCGCGAACAGCGACGCCGGCAGGGTGAACCAGAGGACGCCGGGAAAGCGATGGCCGATCTGGCGGAACTCCGTGCTGCCCACGATGTAAAGGAAGTCGGGCGCCATGCTGCCCACGATGAAGGCGGACCAGACCAGGTTCAGCCGCCGGAAGGGCAGTACGGCGGCGGCGTGCGATACGGTAAAGGGCATGCGAAAACTAGGGCCGTCCCTCGAGCGCCGACAGCAGGCGCGGCGTGAGGAAGCTCTGCTGGCAGTATAGCCGAGGCGACGGCTGCGATTGCCCCCTCCGGCGAACAGGCGCTTCAGGTAGAATCAGCACACCCGAACTTCTCAAACGGATCAGGCGAACCCATTCTCTATGAGACCCGCTTCTCTGGCTGGCGGACGAGCACAAACCGCATCCCAGCATGAGCTTCCCGCCATTGCCGGGGGCACGCCGGTGCGTTCACGCGAGCAGCGGCTGATCTTCGGCGCGCCCATCATCGGGGAAGAGGAAATCGCGTCGGTAACGGAGTGCCTGCGCAGCCACTGGATCGGCCTGGGCTCGCGGGTGGAACAGTTCGAGGAAGAGTTCGCGCGCTACAAGGGCGCGCCGTTCGCAGCAGCAGTCAGCAGCGGAACGGCGGCGATTCACCTGGCGCTGCTGGCATTGGGCGTCGGCCCGGGCGACGAAGTGCTGGCGCCGGCCATGACCTTCTGCTCCACCGTGCATTCCATCGTGCATACCGGCGCCACACCGGTGCTGGTAGATTGCGATCGCCGCAGCTTCAACCTTGACGTTGCCGCGCTGGAAAGCCGCATCACGCCGCGCACCCGCGCCATCCTGGTAGTGCACATGTGCGGGCGCTGCGCGGAGATGGACGCCATCCTCGAAATCGCCCGCAAGCATAATCTGCGCGTGGTGGAGGATTGCGCGCACGCCATCGAATCAACCTGCGGCGGACGGCCCTCGGGATTGATGGGTGATGCCGGCTGCTTCAGCTTTTACCCCACCAAGAACATCACCACCGGCGATGGCGGCATGGTCATCATGCGCGACCGCGAGATTCATCAGCAGGTGAAGATCCTATCGCTGCACGGCATGACCGTGGACGCCTGGACGCGCTTTGTGGGAGGCCCCAGCGGCTACGATGTGATCCAGGCCGGCTTCAAGTACAACATGACGGACGTGGAAGCGGCGCTGGGCCTGCCGCAGATTCCGCGTATTGATGAACGCTGGCAGGCGCGCGAGAAAGTGTGGCAGGCTTATATGGAAAAGCTGCAGGGTCTGCCGCTGCTGCTGCCGCCGGAGCCCGAAGCTGGCTCGCGCCACGCTTATCATTTGTTCACGCCGCTGCTGGAGCTGGAGCGGTTGCGCGCCAACCGCGAAGAAGTGGTGGCAGCGCTGGCGGCGGAGAACATCGGCGTAGGTATTCATTACGTGCCCATTCATCGCCAGCCCTATTACCGGCAGCGGTTCGGATTCACCGACGCGGATTTTCCTAACGCCAGCTTCGTCGGTGAGCGTACCTTCTCCGTGCCGCTCTCGCCGGCGATGACCGGACAAGACGTGGACGATGTAGTGACGGCGCTCGCGCGCATCCTTCGCTACTATGCCGCAGGCGCATAACTTCGCAAGTCGCGGCGTCTCGAAGCTCCAGCAGAAGCAGTCGCGAATCTTCGCGCGAGGCACGAAGTGATCGCCGGTCTGAAGAAGTTCGCGGCCGTGGCGTTCCTGTGCGTGGTTCTGGCGGCAGTGGTTTGCGCGCAGCGGCCGGCGCCTGCCGATCCGCCTGCTCAACTGCCGCAAACGCCCGCACCTCAGACGCAAGTCACCAATCCTTTCTACGCGCCGCCCAAGCATCCCAACGAGAGCCGGTTCTTCATCCACCTGGCAGAAGACCAGCGCGACATCTGGACCAGCCCGTTTCATCTGAACGCAGGCGATGCCAAGTGGCTGACGCCGGCAGCGGGCATCACCGCGGGATTGCTGGCCACCGACCCGCAAAGCTCCTACGCCATGCGCGGCAATCACCTCAACGCGCTGCGGTTGGGCTCGGATGCAGGCGTGGCTGCTGCCGCGGGCATGACCGGCGCCGCGTATTTCTGGGGCAGAATCACGCACAACGACCACGCGCGCGAAACCGGCGTGCTGGCTACCGAGGCGATGATCAATGCTATCGGCGTGGATTATGCCATCAGCTTTGCGACCGGCAGGGAACGGCCGGCGGCGTCGGGCTATCAGAACGTGTTCTTTCATCCCGGCAATACTTCGTTTCCGTCAGACCACGCCGGCGTGATCTGGGCGTTCTCGTCGGTGGTGGCGCAGGAGTATCCCAGCAAGTGGGTGCAATTCGGCGCCTACGGACTGGCCACTGGTGTGAGCCTGGCGCGCGCGGCAGGGAACCAGCACTTCCTCTCGGATGCCTTCGTTGGCAGTGTCATCGGCTACCAGATCGGGCGACACGTGTATCACGAGCATCACGATCGCAGCCTGGATGACGACCTGCGCATTGTCGCCGAGCAGACTTCCGCGCCCAATCCCGGCACGCTGGGCAGCACGTATGTCGCGCTGGATAGCTGGGTGTATCCGGCGATGGAACGATTGGCGGCGCGCGGCTATATCAATACGGCGTTCCTGGGGATTCGTCCGTGGACGCGGCTGACCTGCGGCCGCATGCTGGTGGAGCTGAACGACAACACCGAGAACCACACCGATCTGCCGCGCGAGATCGTGCAACTCAAGCAGTCGCTGGACGCCGAGTTCGCCGATGAACTGGCGGCGCTGGATGGCCGTCCGGTGGAGAACCTGCAACTCAATTCCATTTACACCCGCGTGACCGGCATCGCCGGACGGCCGCTGAACGACAATCACTTTGGGCAGACCATCATCAACGACGAGGGCCGTCCGTATCAGGAGGGCGTGAACGAGGACACCGGCTTTGTCGCCAGCGCCAATGACGGCCGCTTCGCCTTCTACGTCAACGGCGAGTATCAGCATTCGCCTTCGGCGCCGGCGTATCCGCTGTCGGTGCGGCAGGTGATCGCCAACGTGGACATGGACCCGCTACAGCCGGCAACGCCGTTCGACACCGTCAACCGCTTCCGCCTGTTGGACACATACAGCAGCGTGAAATGGATGGGGCTGGACTTCAGCATCGGCAAGCAGAGCCTGTGGTGGGGACCGACCGAGAGCGGCGCCATGCTGATGAGCGACAACGCCGAGCCCTTCTGGATGGTGCGCATTGATCGCGCGGAGCCGCTTTACGTCCCCCTGCTGTCGAAATTTCTGGGACCGCTTCGCTTCGACAATTTCTTTGGCAAGCTCTCCGGACACACGCTCTACCCGGCCGAACCGTTCATCTTTGGGCAGAAGATCAGCTTCAAGCCGACGGAGAACCTGGAAGTCGGCTTCACCCGTGACGATATTATGGCCGGCGAAGGCCACGTGCCGCTGACCATCGGCTCCTTCTGGAACAGCTTCACCAGCTTTACCGACGTCTCGGTGGAAACCAAGTTTTCGCGCAACGACCCCGGCGCGCGCCACGCCACCTTTGACTTCAGCTATCGCGTGCCGTTTCTGCGGCGATGGCTCACGCTTTACACCGACTCGCTGGTGCACGACGAGCCCTCGCCCTTGTCTGCGCCGCGCCGGGCCGCTGTCAACCCCGGCATTTACCTGACGCACCTGCCCGGCCTACCGAAACTCGACTTCCGCGCCGAAGCGGTGTACACCAACCTCGTGACCAACGCCAGCTTTGCCGGAGAGTTCATCTACTTCGAGACCATCTACCACAACCTGTATCTGAATAACGGCAACCTGATGGGCAACTGGATTGGCCGCGAGGGCAACGGCTACCAGGCGTGGAGCACTTACTCGTTCAGTGCCAGGAGCAGCTTGCAGGCGGCCTTTCGCTACGCCAAGATCGCTCCCGACTACATTCCCGGCGGCAGCACACAGTACGACGCCAACCTCAGCGGCGTCTTCCGTGTTCGTCCCAACGTGGAGCTGAAGACCTTCCTGCAATATGAATCGTGGCTGGTGCCGGTGCTGGAGCCGACGCGGCAACGCGACTTCACCACCTCGGTGCAGTTGACGTGGTGGCCGGGCGTGGGCTGGAAGCGCGCCACGCCACACTGAAGTTGCTCGTTTGCGCTGGTGAAACGTGGTAATCTTGCCAGCCCCGAAGCGCCATGTCCAAGACTGTCGTTTACTTTGTGCTCGCCGCCGCGATGGCGTGCTGTACGTTGGCCGCATCCGCGCAGAATCCTCCCGAGAATCAGCCGCCTGCCGCGCAGACGCCGCAGACGCAGAGTTCACCTCCGGCAGTTCCTAAGCCGCCGTCCGTTCCCAAGCCTCCGACAGAGAACAAGCCGCCAGCGTCACCCACGGTGGTGCATCGTCCTCCGGACAAGCCAGCACCGGAGCCGGGAAGCCTGGAGGCCACCGACCTGCTGTTGCGCCACGAGCACTATGAGGAAGCCGAAGCGGCCTATCGCGCGCTACTGGCCAAAAATCCCAAGCTGATTGCGGCGCAGGTGGGACTGGTGCGCAGCCTGCTGCGCCAGGACAAGATTGACGAGGCCCTGACGACGGCGAAGGCCGATCTGGCGGCGGAGCCGAACTCCGCAGCGCTGCTGGACCTGATGGGCGACGTGCATTTTCGCCGCGCGGAAATGCCGGAGGCGGAACGCTCCTACCGGGCAGCGGTCGCTGCCGATCCTAATCTGGTGCGCGCCTACCTGGGGCTGGCGCGGCTCTATCGCGCCTATTCCCTCTATCGCCACGCTTACGATGTGTTGCAGATTGCGCACCACCATGTGCCCAACGATCCCGCTCTGGAGCGCATGCTCATCCGCTACCTGCCGCGCAAGGAGAAGATTGCCGCGCTGGAATCGTATCTTTCCCAGCAATCATCGGACGACCCCGAGGAGGACGTGGAATCGTTGCAGGAGATGCTGGATTATCTGAAGGAGAACAGCGACAAGCCGGTCCACGCCTGCCGGCTGGTGAGCAAAGTGGAGCGGACCGAGACCAGGCTGGAGGCGCTCTACGGCAGCGCACAGCACATCTCCGGCTATGGCCTCAGCGTGAAGCTGAACGATCACAACCTGCATATGATGCTCGACACCGGCTCCAGCGGCATTCTGGTAGGGCGCAAGACGGCGGAGAAGGCGGGGCTGACGCGCCTGTCGGCGATGCGCATGATGGGCATCGGCGATAAGGGCACCATCGGCGGCTACACCGCCGTGGCCGACCACATTCGCATTGGCGAGCTGGAGTTCGAAGACTGCGTGGTGGAGGTGACCGACAAATCCAATGTCACCGACGAGCAGGGGCTGATCGGCGCCGACGTTTTCAGCGCTTACCTGATTGACATCAATCTGCCCGACGGCAAGCTGCGCCTGTCGCCGCTGCCCAAGCGTCCCGACGAGGCGGTAGCGCCTACTTCGTTGAACACCTCGGAGGACGCGTCGTCCACGCCGGAGGAGAAGAGCACCGAGGAAAAGAGCGGCGAACCGGCGAAGACTGTCGCCAGAGACGATTCGCACCTGCCGAAAGACCGCTACGTAGCTCCAGAAATGCAGAACTGGACCAAGGTGTTTCGCTTCGGCCACGAGCTGCTGATGCCCACCTGGGTCAATAACTCGCCGCCGCTGCTCTTTCTGATTGACACCGGCTCGAACGGCAACCTACTTTCCCTCCGCGCGGCGCGTAAGGTTACCTCCGTGGGCGACGAGCCCGAAGTCGAAGTGCACGGCCTGAGCGGCTCGGTGAAAAAGGTCTACACCGGCCATCGGGCCACGCTCACTTTCAGCCGGTTCCAGCAGAAGAACCAGGAGATCATCACCATTGACCTGAATAGCCTCTGCCAGTCCTCGGGGACGGAAGTGTCCGGTGTGCTCGGCTTCGACGTGCTGCATCAATTGGAGACAAAGATCGATTACCGCGACGGGCTGGTGGATTTCGTGTATTCCAAGGCGCCGGGAAAGTGAGCGCGTCGCGGCATTTTGAGCGGCGACGGAAGCGCAGCAGCCTCAACTCTGGCACTCCATCCCAGGCCTCCTGACGGTGATAAACTCGGGAAGATCGTTGGCCGATTTGCCTTCGCATGCCTGAGCCGACACCGTCCAATCCGCTGCTGCAGCCGCGACCGTATCCCTCGCTGATCTCGCTGGTCGTCCCCATGTACAACGAGGAGTCGGCGGTGCCGCACCTGCGTGAGGCGCTGACCGCCTTCATGCCGGAGCTGCGCTGCGACGTCGAGATCATCCTGGTGAACGATGGCAGCGCCGACAGCACCCTGGCGCAAATTGCCGCCTGGGCGCACGAGGATCCGCGGGTGAAGGTCATCGGCTTGTCGCGGAACTTCGGCCACCAGAACGCCTCGACCGCCGGCCTCGACTACGCCTCCGGCGACGCCGTGGTGTTGCTCGATGCCGACCTCCAGGACCCGGTGTCCGTGGTTCACCAGATGGTGGAGCGCTATCAGCAGGGTTACGACGTGGTGTACGGGCAGCGCATGGTTCGGCAGCGCGAGACGCTGTTCAAGCGGTTCAGCGCCTGGCTGTTTTATCGGGTGATGAGCCGCCTGGTGTACAAGGAGCTGCCGGTGGACGCCGGCGACTTCCGGCTGATCTCGCGCGGCTGCCTGGACGGGCTGCGCGAAATGCGGGAGACCCATCGCTTCCTGCGCGGCATGATTGCCTGGGTGGGCTATGCGCAGATCGGCGTTCCGTACGAACGTGCGGGGCGCGTGGCCGGAGAGACGAAGTACTCGCTGCGCAAGATGCTGTCGTTCGCGTGGACGGCCGCGACTTCGTTCTCCATCCTGCCGCTGCGCATCAGCATTGTGCTGGGCGTGGTGGCGATGCTGTTGGGGCTGGAAGAAGCGGTGCGCGCCACCCTGGCGCACATCTTCCACTGGTATACGCTGCCGGGCTGGTCGTCACTGACCGTGTTGGTGAGTCTGCTGGGCGGCGCGATGCTGATGAGCATCGGTATGCTGGGCGAGTACATCGGCAAGATTTACGAACAGACCAAAGACCGGCCGCTCTATCTGGTAGCGCGCACCATGAATGTCGGCATTCCGGCAGGCAGGGCGGCGCAGGATTCAGCCGTCTCCGGCAGGCCGCGATGACCCAGCCGGAATTCGATCAGTATTCGCCCTCTTACGAGGAACTGCTGAAGGACCCCATCCGCGACCGCTTCATGGGTGGCAGCGGCGGTTTCTTTCACCTGCGCAAGCGCGATTTGATTCGCGACTTCTTCCGCCGCCAGAAGATGGATACCTCGCACATGCGCTACCTGGATGTCGGCTGCGGACAGGGCGAATTGTTGTCGCTGCTGCGCGAGGACTTTGGCTCTGTCGCCGGCTGCGATCCTTCCAGCGGCATGATGAAGCCAGCGAGCGCCATCGAAATGCGAGTGCAGCCGGCAGATGGCAGCCTCCCTTTCGGCGAAGCCGAGATGGACTTCGTGACCGCCGTCTGCGTCTATCATCACGTGCCGCCGGAGCAGCGCAGTAAGTTGACGCGCGACATTGCTCGCGTACTGCAACCGGGTGGAGTTTTCGCCATCATCGAGCACAATCCTTACAATCCAATTACGCGCACGGTGGTGGGCCGCAGCCCGGTGGATACCAATGCGATTCTGCTGGCGGCTTCGGAAGCGAAGAAATGGATGACGGAAGCGGCCTTCCGCATCCGGGAGACCCAGTATTTTCTGTTTCTGCCGTCAGGTCTGTATCGCGTGGCCGGCGGTCTGGAGAAGGCGTTGCGGGCGGTCCCGCTGGGCGGCCAATACGCGGTGTTCGGCATCAAGCAGTAAGGCGTTGGCGGAATGATTGAATTGATCCGGCCGATTCTGAACCGGCCATTCTTCTACGAGTTTTATCACCAGCTCATCGGCGCGAACTATCGCAGCCATGTGCTGGTGGACGAATATATCCGTCCGCAACAGGGTGACCGCATTCTGGACGTGGGTTGCGGCCCGGGCAACATGCTGCCGTATTTTCCCGAGTGCCACTATCTCGGCGTGGACGCCAATCCCGCCTATATCGAAACCGCCCGCAAGCGCTATGGCCATCGCGGCAAGTTCGTGCAGGAGCGGGTCAGCCATCACAACGTGACCGAGTTGGGCCAGTTCGATATCGTGCTGGCGCTGGGCTTGATCCACCATCTGGACGATGACGAGGCCCGCGACCTTTTCCGCCTGGCGCACGCGGCCCTGCGGCCCGGCGGCCGCATGATTACCAACGACGGCTGCTACACCCCGAATCAGTCGGCCGCCAAGAAGTATCTGCTGTCGCGTGATCGCGGGAAGTTTGTGCGCAGCAAAGCGCAGTATGAGGCGCTAGCTGCTTCCTGGCTGACGGTGGTGCGCGCCGATTTGCGCGAAGACGTGCTGCGAATTCCTTATACCCACCTGATGATGGAGTGCCGTCGGTAATCGCCCCCAGCTACTTCGAAAACACCACGTTCACCAGCATGGGCTCGCCCTGGATATCGACCAGGTTGCAGAAAGTGCGATCGCCGCGGCGGGTAAAGTCCAGCCCCACGTGGCTGCTGCCGATGCGCAGATTGCGGATGTACAGGTGGTCGAGCCACTCCGGTAGCAGCGGGTTGATGACGTTCAGTTCCGAGCGCGGTGCGTTGGCGTGAATGCCCAGCACCGAGGCCAGCATCAGGAACATGGCGCCCGAGGCCCATGCCTGCGGCGAGCACGACACCGGGTAGTGCACCGGCTTGTCGAACTCGCGGCGCTGCACGCCGCATAGCAGCTCCGGCAGGCGATAGTCGCGGAAGTTCAGCGCCGTCTGATAGAGCGACGTCAGAATGCGCAGCGCGCCGTCACGATAGCTGTTGAGCGCCATGCCGTGGGCGATGATGGAATTATCGTGCGGCCACACCGAGCCGCGATGGTAGCTGAGCGGATTGAAGCGCCCTCCTTCATGGACATCGTGCGCCATCCCCAGCCGCTGAACATGTCGTCGTGCAACAGACGTTCGCTGACGCTGCGGGCCCGCTCGGGGCTGATGATGCGCGGTGAACAGCAGGTGTCCCGGGTTCGACGAGACCACTTCCAGCGGCTTCTTGTCGGCGTCAAGCGCCATGGCGTAAAAGCCGAGCTCGGACACCCAGAAGGCCTTCTCGAAGCGCTCGCGCCAGTTCCGCCGCCTCGCGGTTCAGGCGCTCTGCCGTCGCAGGATCGCCAAATTTGCGCAGCAGCGACGCCATGCGGTACTTGGCGTTGTACACGTAGCCCTGCACCTCGCAGAGCGCGATGGGTGGTTGCGCCACGCGTGCCGTCGCGATGCATGTTGGCGTCCCAGGAATCCTTCCAGCCCTGGTTGGCCAGGCCTTTGGGCGAGCGCCGCTTGTATTCCACAAAGCCGTCGCCGTCCAGGTCGCCGTACTTGTCAATCCATTCCAGCGCCGCGTAAGCATTGGGCAGCAACTCTTCCACCAGTGCTTGTCGCCGGTCCAGTTGTAGGTTTCGCTCAGCAGGATGAGGAACAGCGGGGTGGCGTCTACCGAGCCGTAATAGGGGCCGAAGGGCATCTCGCCATGTCGCGCGTCATCTCGCCATGGCGATACTCGTGCAGAATCTTGCCCGGCTCCTCGTCGCGCCAGTCGTCATACTTCGTGCCTTGATGCCGGGCAAGCACGCGCAAGGTATCCACCGCGAGTTGCGGATTCAGCGACCAGTGATTGATAGGCGGCGATGATGGAATCGCGGCCGAAGATGGTGGCAAACCAGGGAATGCCGGCGGCAATGATGTGCTGCTCGCCCTCGGGAATCTGCAGCGCATGAAAATCGCCGGTAGCGTTCTTCAGCAGCTCGTCGAAGACCTCATTCTCGGTCTGGAAGCTGGTGGAGGCGCTCTCCCAGCGGGCGAAGCGCGAGCGCCGCTGACGCAGGTGATCGTCGAAGTCGTAGTTGCGCCGCGGCTCGCTGCGGTCTTCCACGTGTGGCGTCACCGATACCTCGATCTGCACGCGCTTCAGCGGATCGAGGCGCAGTTCCCAGCGCGCGGTGCGGTCGCAAATTTCCGTGGGCTTGGGCGCGACTTCACGATGGTCGCGCGCATGACCTGATCGAGCCCGCGGTAGTAGAAGGCGATGCCATCGTCGGTGATGACCGGCTGATAGTACTGGCCGTGTTCGTGGCGGGCGACGCCGCGCACCTGGAAGACGTCCACGAAGTCGGCGTCGAACAGCATCTCCACCGCGAAATCCACGGATGTCTGGTTGAAATTCTCAAAGGTCAGACGGTCGAACAAAATTTCCGAGGCCAGTAACTGCTCGCGGCGGATGTGGACGGTGTTTTCCGGCAGATCGAAAGAATCGCGCAACACGATGTTGCCGGTGGTCAGCTCAATCTGCGCGGAAAAGGTCTTCTCCGTGCTCGAGGACAGCACCACGGTGCGATGGCCGCCAATGCGCAGCTCGAGCTGGCTGAGGAAGCGGGTGTCGTCATGGAAAAAGCCGACATCGGACGAGCCCGGCGGATGAATGTCGCCGGCAACGTTGGTGGCGCTGAAGGTCTTGCCGTCAATCAGCGTAAGGTTATCAACCTTGCGCGGCTCGAGCGTCGGATAGGCCAGCCGCGGCTCCACGTGAGGAGGCGGTATCTCGATCAGCTCCTGGTGAGGAATAGTCAGGTTCTTGCTCATGCCACTTCCGCGCATTGTTTAAGCTGCTGTTGGGATAATAGTGGCCGTGTCTGCCAATAGCTCCTGTTGTCCGGTCAGTTCCTGATATAAGTTCACGTAGCCAGCGGCCATCTTCTCGGCCGAAAAATATTGCTGGCAATATTGCCGAACGGTGGCGGCAGCAAATTCTCCCGGCAGAGCGCGCGCTCGTTGCGCCATCTCCTGCGGCGTGTTGCAAATGTAACCCGAGATTCCGTCGCGCACCACTTCGGGCACTGAACCACCGGGGAGCGCCAGCACCGGCGCGCCGCAGGCCATGGCCTCGATCATCACCAGTCCGAAGGGCTCGTCCCACTGAATAGGGAAGAGCATCGCCAGCGAATTGCTCAGCAGCTCGTTTTTCGCCGCCAGATCTACCTCGCCCACATATTCGATGAGCTTGCCGTCGAGGTGAGGCTTGATTTGCGTGTCGAAGTATTCCTGAAACATGGGCTGCACTTCGCCGGCGATCTTCAGCGGGATACCGGCCTTCTTCGCCACTTCAATGGCCAGGTGCGTGCCCTTGATGGGCGCAATGCGGCCGAGGAACGACAGATATTCGCGCTTGCCGTCCTGCGAACGGTATTGGTCCAGGTCCACGCCGTGATGAATGGTCCGCAGCCGCGGCATCTCTTCCTGCTGCCGTTGGAAATCGCTGATGGCGACATATTCCACCGTGGGGAAGAAACTGTAGATCTCGCTCATGGCTTCCTGGTGCACATGGTGCAAGGTATAGACGGAGGGGCAATTCGCGTAGCGCGAGAACATGAGCGACGAAATGTTGTGGATGTGAATGACGTCACAATCGGAAGCGGCGTCGCGGATCGCCCACGACGAGTGGTTGTAGTCCCTGAGGCTCTCGGCGAAATCGCCGCGGATGGGCCATTGCGAATGCGCATACAGGCAGCGGGTCTCGACCCGAATGGTGGATTCCGCATTGGTGTACACCACAACTTCAATACCGGATTTCTGCAAAGCCTCGGCTAGAACGGCGATGAACAGTTCGGTCCCGCCATATTTCTTCGGGGGGATGGGGATAAACGGCGGTGCAATTAGGGCTACTCTCATATAGGGGTCCCTTGAGCCTGCCGCTGTAACCCTTGCCAAGGCAGGCAATGTAAGAGGTGACGGACGCTGTCAATTTTGATCGAGCTGATTACCTAGATGCTCAATAGCGACGGGGTGTTTGCTGACAAGAGGGTTAACCGGTGGCAGGATTTCCACAATGCGAGTTGAAAATAGAACACGGTAAGCGCCAAGCGATCACGATGGGAATCGTGATTTGGGAGCGGACTCCGGTGATTGTCAGCACCGCAAGCCGCTCCGTAGCCGGGTTGCCCAGTCCAACACTCTTAGCCGCGACTGCATCCAACCCTGTTTGGATTCACTCCTACATCGCATGTTGCATTCGCACGTTTTCTCGCGCTCTTTACTTTCGCTGGCGGTAGTGTCGCTGACATGTCTGCCGGTTGCCTGCCACAAGACCGATGCCCGCATGTCGCTGGCCGCCAATAGCGTGGTCGAGCACGCCGGCGATCCCACCATCATTGCCGCCTATCTGCCGTGGTTCGGCCGTCCTGGTCACATTGACGTAGGTTATTCGTCACAGGACCGTGTGGTGCTGGAAAAGCAGATCGAGCAGGCCCGCCGCCTGGGCATCGCGGCCTTCGTGGTGAACTGGTACGGCGCCAAGAACGACTTCGAGAACAAGGCCTACGCCCTGATGCAGGAAGTGGCGGCGGAGAAGAGTTTCAAGGTCGCGGTGATGTATGACGAGGATGACAGCGACCCCGCCACCGCAACCGATACCGTGATCGCCGACCTGCAGTACGCCTACGAGCACTACCTGGGGCCGCATGCGTCCGCGAATCGCGACGCGTATCTGCGCTACCAGGGGCGCACCATGATCTTCATCTTCCCCAAGGGCACCGCCACCGACTGGAACCGCGTCCATCAGGCGGTGAATGCGTGGGAAGATCCGCCGCTGCTCATCTTCAAGGACATTCGTTCGGAGCAGGCGGCTGACTTCGACGGTTTTTACGCCTGGGTGAATCCCGGCAAGCGCGGCTGGCAGCCCGACGGCAGCAACTGGGGCGAGCAATATCTCGACAGCTTCTACAAGACCATGTCCACCAGCTATCCCAACAAAATTGCGGTAGGCGCGGCGTGGCCGGGCTTCGACGACTCCAAGGCGAGCTGGGGACGAAACCGCAAGATGGATGCCCGCTGCGGACGAACGTTTGACGACACGCTGCGTCTCTTCCACCGCTATTACGACAAAGAGCACCAACTGCCGTTCATCATGGTGGAGACGTGGAACGACTACGAGGAAGGCACGGCGATTGAGAAGGGCGTGAATACCTGCAAGTAGGGGGTGGCGCATCTTCTCTCGCCATCGCGCCCGTTACGTATCAGGGCGCGCCTTCACAGGCCGCCGAAAAAACTGTGTTTTCGCAAGCCTTGTATCAGGGCGCGGCGCGTGCCTTGTATCAGGGCCCGACGTTAGTCGGGCCGATAAGCGCTTCATTTCTTTTTCCGGAGCCGGCTCAGCCGGCGGCACTGCGATTTTTCCGAACCGCGGCTATTGCTGCGGAGTGGGCTGCGGCTGCGCGGCCGGCGGCTGCTGATCGTCAGGCAGCGGCATCAGCAGGCCGTTGCTGGGATTGGCGACATCCGAAGATCCCGGCTGCGACTGTGGCGGACGCGGCACTTGACGTTGCTGCGGAGCCGACGCGGGCGGCCACGGAACGTAATGCTGTTGCTGCGCGGGCGCGGATTGCGCGGCCGGAGGCTGCTGATTCTCCGGCAGGGGCTGCAGAAGGCCGCCCGGCTGTCCTGCTCCGGCAGGCTGCTGGTTTTCCGGCAGCGGCTGCATTAATCCGCCGGAAGGCTGGGTGTTCGAACTCACCGGTTCCGGCGGCTTGGGAGGAGTTGCGGGTTCGGTGACAGGCTGGTTGTTGCGATAGCGCAGCGTCACCGGCCCACCCTGGGCCCGTCGCAATTCCGCGTCACGCTCGGTAGCCTTGAGCACGGCATCATCGCTGACGCCCGCTACCGACGCCAGCTTCATGCCTTCGACATCCTTACGCGTCGCATAGGCGACCTTCATGCTCGACTGGTCGGCTTCGCGCGCCTTGTCGTAGTAGTAGTCGGCGGTTTCGCGATCGCCATCCAGTTCCGCCAGGTAGCCCATATTGTTCATGGCGAAGGCATTCTGCGAATCGAGATCGTAGGCCTGCTGGAAATACTTGCGCGCCAGGGCATAGTCATTGCGATTGATGGCCGCCACGCCCCGGGTATTCAGGCGGGCCACGCGCGCGCTGGTGTCCTGCTCGCGCGACATCATGACCTGCACCTTCCTGGCATTCGCCGCCGCCACTTCGCTGATGCTCTTGCCGCGCCACGACGGGTGGGTGGTCACCATGATGGGCGTGTCGGTGTGCTGCTGCGCCGCCTGGGTGTAGTAGCGATAGGCGTCTTCCAGTTCGCCTTCCTTCTCGCGCGCGAAGCCGAGATTGTTCAAGGTGAAGGCATTGTTGGGATCGAGCTTGAGCGCTTTTTGCAGCGACAGGTCCGCCTGCGGAGCGTTGTCCTTTTGCAGCAGGCCGAGCGCATAGACATTCATGCGATTGATCTGCATGTTGGCGTCCAAGGCGGTGCCGGCTATTTTGTCCACCGGTTGGCCGAGCGCGGCGCGGTCGGTGGACTTCGAGACCACAGCGTCGGATTTCTGCGATTGCGACAGCTTGTAGTAACGCTCCGCGCGTTCCACCTGGCCTTCGAGTTCGGCACTGTAGCCAAGATTGTTCAACGTGAACGGATCGTCGGGATCGAGCAGGTAGGCGCGATAGAAGAGCTTCTTGGCACGCTTGTAATCGTGCTTGTCCAGCGCCTTCACGCCGTCCTGGTTCAGTTTCTGGACAGCCGTCGGCTTGGTGCGCTTGGGAATGCTGATGCGAATGTCGCCGGCGCTTGCTGAAACCGCAAGCGCAGCCGCCAAAAGTGGAATGCACGCCAGCCGAAAAGTACCCATCCGCATTACGCCTCCAGTAGCCAACACCTGCGACCGTCACCAACCGATACCCTCCGGCCGCAAAAACTCCAGTGGTTTTAGATGTGGTAAGGCATCCTTCGCGTTGGCAAGGCAGCGGCGGATTTCTGCGGTTTTTGCGGCCCCCGCCAAACATTACCGTCCCAGTCGGCATCCAACCGCAAAGCAGTCGGCCTATTTAGTTACGGCTGCGTTCGGACTAGAACATCCATGAGATCCACCTTTAGCAAGATTGCGCTTTTGGCCCTGTTCGCGACCTTCACGCTAGCCGCGGCGTTCGCGCAGCAGGACAATCCGGCGCAAAGCAATGCCGGTCAAGCCTCTCAGGCGGCGCCGAACATCAACGCCAGCCCGACCGCGCCGGCCAACACGCCTGCGCCGAACGAAAATACGTCCCTGCCATCAACCACGCCGGCGAAACCGGGCGTGCCAGCGACTGCCAATGGCGCCGGCAACAATCCGTTTGACCCGGTACTGGAGCCGCCTCCGCTGCCCAAGGGCAAGCCGACGCTGATTGGCGGACTTGCAACGCACGTGGACCAGGTGCGCAATCGCATCAGCATTCAGCCCTTCGGCGGTGGTGCCAAGGTAAAGCTGTTTGTGGATGAGCGCTCGCGGATTTATCGCGACGGCAAAGAGACGACGATCCTCGACGTGCACAAAGGCGACCGCATTTATGTGGATACCATGCTCGACGGTAGTCGCATCTTCGCCAAGAACCTGCGCATCGTGACGCAAACAGGCGTCGCTGAAATGCGCGGCCAAGTCATCGCCTTCGATCCTTCGCGGGGCTCGGTCAGCGTGCGCGATCAGCTTTCCGTTCACCCCATCACTTTCCTTGTGAATGGCGCGACCAAGTACAGCTCGCTGAAGGGCAATGCCAGCGCCGGTGATCTGCAGCCCGGCTCGCTGATTGACGTGCAGTTTTCACCGGATGCGAAAAACCGCGGCGTGGCGGAGCAGATTGTGGTGCTGGCGCGCCCGGGCGATAACTACATTTTCTCCGGCACCGTCACCAGCCTGGATATGCGGGTGAACGCGCTCATGCTGGAGAACCGCAGCGACGACCAGACCTATGAAGTTCACTTCAGTACCGCCGCGCTTCCTGATATTCACGCGCTGAAGGTCGGGTCCGAGGTGACAGCACAGGCGACCTTCGATGGCAAGGAATATCGGGCGAGCACGCTGAAGATTGAGAGCGCCGGTCCCGGGCAGGAACAGGATGAGCCGTGAACACGATAGTGACACACCTATGCGTAGGTCGTCGATCCTGCTCCTGAAAAGTATGCATTCAGTTCTGTCAATCTTGGCTAAACAACTCCGCGACAGCCAGCGGAATCTTAGACTCTGCCGACGGTCCGACTCGCAGACCCCCATCTCGAAGTTGTTCTGTTCCGGTCAAAAATTTGTGGTGGCCACTGGCCGAGGGTAAAGGTCATCTATGTTGCGGTTGAAGTTGCGATTGAAAATTGTTGCATCTTTGTTGGCTCTGTTTTTAGTAATGCTCTTTACAGCGTGCGGTGGAGGATCGGGTAGTTCCTCCAACGGCGGTAGTGGGAGTGGAGGTAACGGCGGCGGCGGTGGAACTGGCGGGGGAGGAACCGGTGGGGGAGGAACCGGCGACGCACCCACCATCAACACTTTCGCAGTTTCGCCGTCGGTGGCGGGGCCCGGCCAGTTTGTGAACTTCAGTTGGGCCACCTCGAATGCGACGAGCTTCACCGTAAAACCCGGCATCAATCAGGACGATCAAACCTTGCCGGTCAATTCCACCGCCTATTCCTACAACACCAACGGACTCACGCAGACCACCACCTTCCAGGCCACGGCCAGCACCAGCACGGCGCAATCGCAGCCCAAGTCGGTAACGTTGAATATTGTGCCGCTCACGCTGTCGGCCAATCCCATGACGGTTAACCCTGGCGACACGACGACGTTAACCTTCACCGGTCCGAATAACGGCAGCACCTGGTCCCTGATCACGGTGGGGAACAACAACCCGACGCAGTTGCCTGCGCCGTCCTGCAATGGCAATTCCTGCACCGGCACCTACACCACAGGACCTCTGGCCACCGACACCACCTTTGAGGTTTCGGCGAGCATCTCCACCGGCGGCCAGGCATTTTCGCCGCAGGTCACCGTCCAGGTAGAGCACCCGACCACGCTGACCTTCTGGGCATCGCCGACCACGGTCCCGCCGGGCGGCTCGGTGACGCTCTATTGGCAGACCACCTATGCCGCCTCGGTAAGCATTGATCACGGCATCGGCAATGTCACCCCGGTTTCCGGCGGATCATATTGCTGTGTGAATCCGCAGCAGACTACTACTTACACCGCAACCGCGACCTCCATTTATCCAGGCGCTCCTCCGGTCACGGCGACGGCCACGGTTACCGTCAGCACCGGCGGCATCTCCAACCTGAATCACATCATTTTCATGTTGCAGGAGAACCGCGCCTTCGATAATTACTTGGGAGTGCTGGCGCAGTACCGGGTCAACCATCAGCCGCCGATCCAGGGCGCGCAGTTGAGCGACGTGAACGACCTGCATACCTTGCCGTCGAACTACACCATCGATAATCCGCAAGGCCAGGCTTTCGGCCCGTTCCATGCGCGCACCGAGTGCATCGAGAACCTGTCGCCGTCGTGGAACGAGACTCACTACGACATGGACCTGGTGGGCAACGATTGGCTGAACCTTACCCAGGGCTCGCAGTACCTGATGGACCGCTTCCTCGACACCACGCTGTCGGGCGGCACCGGCGATCAATACGATCCGACCCATACGCGACCGCTGGGCTACTACGACCAGACTGACCTGCCGTTCTACTATGAGCTGGCAACCCAGTTCACCAGCAGCGACACCTGGTATTCACCGATACCGGCCAACACTGTTCCTAATCGCATGTACCTGTTTGCGGCTACCTCGTATGGCCACGGTTATCCCCCGACCGATCCCAACGATCCTGCCTGGCAACGTCCGACCATCTTCCGCGCGCTGACCGATGCCGGCGTCACCTGGCGCTATTACTACCAGGACAACAGCGTGTTCCTGGCGAACTGGGCGGACTGGAACGATCCGCAGATCCAGGCCAACGTTCGCAATATCCAGGAGTACTACAACATCCTGGCCAGCCCGCATGCCGATACCGAACTGCCGCAGGTGGTATTCATCGAACGCGCCAGCGCCACCGGCCTGGATGAGCATCCCGACAACAACGTCCAGAAAGGCGCGGCCGACGTGCAGAACATTCTCAACGCCCTGTTCAACAGCACCGCCTGGCCGGATTCGGCGTTCATTCTCACTTACGACGAAGGCGGCGGTCTTTTCGATCACGTGCCGCCCATTCTGGTGACGCCGCCGGATGACCAACTGCCCAACGATCTCGAGGGGCATGGCACTTACACGCCGGGCTACTTTAACGTGACCGGCTTCCGCGTGCCGGTGATTGTGGTGTCGCCGTGGTCGAAGCCGCACACGGTTTCGCACCTGCCCACGGACTACACCTCGATCCTGAAGCTAATCGAGACTCGCTTCAACGTGCCGGCGCTGACCCAACGCGACGCCACCACCGGTGACATGACCGACCCGACGAACGGCTTCTTCGACTTCAGCGCGCCGAACATGTTGACGGTGCCGCCGCTGCCGACCCAACCCACCAACGGAACCTGTGACAAGCACCTGGAAGGACATCCATAAACCGGAAATGAAACGATGCCCCTTCTCCGAATGGGGAAGGGGCTTTTCTATTGCCCTGGATTACGCGGTCAGTCCGGCAGACCTGAGGATCACAGCACCGGAACAGTGCCAGCCGATACCACAGCCGTAAGCCCGATGACATACGACGAGTCGTGGTCTCCGCTGCCCGAAATCAACATCACGGAATAGGGATTCGGATTTTCAGGCAGCGCTGGTGGAATCCAATGGTGAATTCGTCAGAGGCGCAGCTTCGCCGAGATAAGGCGCGATCGCTCGTTCCACCTCATGCTGGGCTTCCGCCAGCGGCAGGGGAGGAATAACCGTCAGGCGCAGGTGTTGGGCCAACGCGAGATAGGCGCTGCGGCACAGGTGTAGGAAATCCACGGGATATTCAGGCTTGCGGGCGCGGGCCGCTTCCGGATCGGCGTCGAGGATGTAGGCGACATCCGGACGCGGCACTATCGCGCTCACCCCGTTGACGAATGCTCGGCTCAGCGGGTTCGACAGCGGCAGGTTCGCCAGCTCGTCGTAAATGTAGCGGTCCACGATGATGACGTCGGCACCCGACTGTCGCGCCGCTCGCATCACCTGTACCAGGTGCAACGCGTCCAGCAGATATAGCCCGTGCCGCGCCAGGTTCAGATACCACTTGCGAACATTCTTATCGCGGCGTTCGACCGGCCGCTCCGGCGAGCCGATGCCTCGCTCGCTGCCGTAAACCTTGTGCACGAAGCCTTCGCGATAACGCGTGCCTACGACTACGTCGTCCCAAAACGCCAGCATCTTCACGCGATGGCCGCGCTCCCCCAGATATTGGCGCAGATTGTCGATCTGCGTGCTTTTGCCCGCTCCGTCCATCCCGGAGAAGGAAATCAGCAGCGGTTTATGGCACGGTGTGGACATTGTGCTGTCAATACCTCTTCTGCGCAACTTGCAAACAGATAGACCGCCGCTGCTCTTGGCGACGGTCATGCTGTTTCGATCTGAGCCGGCAAATCGCCGGGTTTACGGCTTCGACGGGCTGCTCTTCGACAGGCCGTACACGATGCCGGCCGCCGCCCCAGCCGCCGCTATCAGACCGATCTTGATCAGCAGGGAGCGGCGCTGGTTCTGCTTGGCAGGAGCGATCGCTTCGCCCGCAGGACGCGATGCCGCGCCGCCCACGGTTGGCACGCCTTCCGCGGTTGCCGTGCCCAGTGGCTGCTGCATGGGCTGCTGCGGCTGCGGAGGCGGCGGCAGCGCCTGGCTGGTTGTTCCCGGCGCGTACTGCGACGGCGCCGGGGGTGCCTGGTCGTTATTCGGGCTGGCAACCGGCTGCTGCGGTCCCAGCGACGGATCCACGGTGAGTGCCGTTCGCCGGCTGCTGCTGCTGGCGGTTGTTGGCGGGAGGTGACAGGCTGCTGCGCCTGGACCATCTCCGGCAAACCGCACAGAGTGAACGCCAGCGCGAATATGAGCGTTTTAGCGAGCCATGGTTGCAAGATCATTGGTGTCTTCCCCAATCTGCGATTTCGGGCCTACCTACTTGGTCCGAGTTACGATTTGCTGGGCCGGGTCAAAGGTCGCCGCCGACGTAAGCTCCGTATCCGACACTCCCGCACCAGACTTCATCACCCGCGCCACGTCGGCCTCGGGGTCATAAAACAAAGTCCGCGCGCGATTCAGCGCATAACGCCACAGATTCGGCACATCAGTCTGGTACCAGCACGACTTCGACATGCTGGACGAAAAGCCGCAGTAGGTGCGGAAGCGCTTCTGCAAAATCTCCGGCGAAGCCAGCAGGGCGGCGGTCAGGCGATGATTGCCTTCCAGCACCGTGACCGGCTGTTCGTCGTCCAGGCCGATCAGCAGCACCGCGCTGTCGTCCTCATGGCTGCGCAAGTAATAACTGAGCGCCTGGATCTTGGTGATGTAGTCGCGCGTGCGGCCGCGAAAGGGCTGCGTGCGGATGCGCTGCACAATGTCCTTCAGCAGAAAGCGGCCATCGGCAATGCGGCGCCACTGCGCCCGCGGAAATACCCGCACCCGCTCCAGATCCTGCGGCTCAATCTCCACTTGCCACCACTGGGTGTCGGCGGGGAGCTCCCGCCACATGTGTCCGCGGCGGCGAAACAGCAGGGCCCGGCGCAGCGCGTTGGCCGACTCGTCCGCCAGCGACGCTTCCAGCACCAGTTCCTCGAACTGTGCCCGGTCCTCGTGAAATTCCTCCTGGTAAAACTCGTTCTTGAGGAACTCCGCGATGACCTCTGCTTCAGTAACGCGCCGTAGCCTCTTCATGAAATCTCCCACCGGCGGTCAGCCACACCCTGACAAAAGGTAAGGCGACAGCCAGCAACAAAGTGACCCTCAAGACCTGCTGGACGACAATCACCTCCAACAGCGTTGCGTGAAACCTCATCACGCCCAGAACGATCAGCCCGCTCACCACCAGCTGCAACCACCCGGTGTTGGCGATGCGCCGCGACATCTCGTAGGTAATCAGCACCACGGCGATGGCGTAAACGCCGGTCGCGGCTGCATTCATGCTCAACAACACGTTCAACCCGGCCACATCGCTGTGGAAGTGCGCGCCGAACAGCGCCTGGAATACCAGCTTCGGAAACGTGGCCAGCAACAGCACGAACACCCCCGACATGCCTGTGACCAGCAGCAACGGAATCGCCAGCAGGGAAGCCGACGGTTTCTCCCCGGTATTTTCTGCCGAGACCGGAAACATCGCGCTCACCACCGACCAACTGGCGAAATACAGCAGCCGGCCCACCAGCGCGATGGCGGCATACAAACCGGCTTCCGCGGGCGGAAAGAAATGCTTCACCATCAGGATGTCAATGTTGCTGATGATGACCTGTCCGACGAAGAAGACGATGGCCTGGCGAGCTTCGCCGACCGGCGTGGGTACGCCTGCGGCGGCTGGCCCGCGCAGTTCCTTGGCGCTGTCGGGCAGCAGGAAAGCGACAATCACCGAACCGGAGATCGCTGCCACCGCGCCCAGCACCCCGAATCCCATCTCGATCAGCACGATGGCGGCGACGAACTTGATGACCGTCTCCGCTCCCATGTTCCACGCCAGGGCGCGGAAGCGGCAGGTGCCCTGCAATCCCCCGCGCTTCACTCCCAGCGGAACGTAGATGGTGAGGCCGATAGACAGCAGTATGACGATCCACGGCGTGGAAAAGCGCAGATATGCCGTCAGCACGGAATTGGCCACCAGCATGAACACGCCGAGGCCGATGCCAACGATCCACGCGCGCTTCATCAGATGCTGAAAGATTCCCGCCTTCCGCTCCACGCTGTCGGCCTTGGCAATCAGTTTGGTGCCCACCAACTGGAAGGCCAGGGTGATCGCCGAGATCAGCATCAGGATGGTGACGGCGGCGGCGGCGTGGCTGAAGTCCGACGGACCCAGCAGCCGCGCTACCCCGATGTTGTAGCCGAAGTTCGCCACGCTCACCACCACCGACCCGATCAGCAGCGTGATGCTGCCGTTCAGGATCTTGGCGTGCGAGCCGCCGGCGGGATACCAGCGGGCCACAGCTTCGCGCCACTTGCTCTCCGGTTGGGATTCGGCCTCCAGCGCTTCTGGTTTAGCACTCATGCAGCCAGTTTGGCTCCTCCGGAGTCGTCAGCGCTGTGGTTCGCCGCGTAAGGGTCAACCGTCAGTTCATGCCCGGTGCGCAGGTAGGTATTGCGAATGGCGTTGGGCAGGAAGCAACTGAAACTCTTCACCGCGGCAGTGGAGCTTTCGTAAATTTCAAACATTCTCCCGGTGCGGGTCAGTTCCAGCACCACGGCTGCCTGCGGCGAGGGCGCGGCCAGCTTCAGATCGCCGTCGTTTTTCATGACCTGGCGCATGCACTTCAGCAATACATCCACTCCGGCGGCGTCAATGTGACGCACCTGTGACATGTCGAATACCACCTGGGGACGGTCGGAATTCAAGAAGGGCTGAACTTCCTGCAGGAATTTGCGGGCCTGCTTCAAACTCATTCTCTCCGGCATCCGCTTTACAACGACGGGCCTGCTACTGCTCTCCATATTTCCTCGTGGCCTAACCTGGGAAAGAGACGGGAAATCTCAGGGACGGTCCCTGGAGACCTCCATCACCGGACTCTCCAGAGCCGCTGCTGCCGGCTCCAGAGATTCCGGAAGTTCCGCGGCGCTTTTCCGATGGGACGGCGCAAACAAACCGCGGTAAATCTGTTTAGGTAGGAAGGCGAAAAACGCTGCGGTGCTGCCTGCCAGACGAAAAATGGGAGTCAGGGCCCGCATGCTCACCAGCTTGCTGTCGGTAATTTCTACTTCGGTTTTACGCAACAGGTGAGTGAGACGGCGGAAGCCGATGACCGAGTGCATGACGTCGAGGCCGGCACCGACACAACTGAAGGGCAGCAGCGTGGAATCCTCGACCACGGTGCCGCAATCCACTTCGGCGTGATGCTCGATGACGCTGGCGCGCGTGACCAGGGCCGCGGCGCGGATGCGCGCGTGCGCTCCGATGAATGCGGGGGCAAGGATGCGCGCTTTCTTGTGAATCCGCGCGGGACGCCGCACCCAGACGCCCGGCTTGATCTCGGTTCCTTCCGGACGAACGGAGTTTTTTCCCATCAGGCCGTCTACCGCGAGGCGACGCAGGTCGGCGGCGTTACGCAGGCGATTGACGTGGCCTACCACGCCATAAGCTTCGACGTGACGGCGCAACCTTGTCATGTGGCTGGCGAACAGCGCCGCTGCTTCGGTTTGCGCCGAGGCATTCAGGGCAAAGATGCCGACCCAGGTACCATTCCGATCACCTGCCGGGGTTACGGTGTTCCCCTTATCCAGGTGATGACGCAGAAAATCTTCGTAATCCACTTCCGCGTAGGGACCGATGCGCAGCACCAGCACCACGTCACTGCGCTGTTGCAGGCAAGCCTCGAAAGAATTTTCCGCAAGCTGCCAGAAGTTCTCCGCCGTTGCGTCCAGATGCTGAACATCCGGACGCACGAAGCCAACGCGTCGCACGAAGGTGATCTCGGGAGCGTGGTAGTCGCTGATGACTGTGATGTCGGTAACCCCAAAGTCGCGCAGCCGCCGCAAGACGCGCTCCAGAACCGGAAGGCCCAGCACGTCGAGAAACGCAATGGGGACGCCGGCGGCGGTTTCTTCCACGCTTGCGCCGCTCTCCTCGGCATGCGGATGGCCGCCGACTAAAACGATGGCTCTTATGTCCATGGCTGCCACCTCGGGGCGGCTGCGCGAAAAATGGCCGAGCGCGAAGGGACCCACGCGGGAATGCGCCGGAAGCGCGCGATGGGCTGCAACGCACTGGCGCGCTGGTGCACGTCGAACGCGCGCAGATACTGCCGGATGATTTCGGGCATGGTCTGACGCAAGGCGGCAGAGAAGTTCTGCTCCGACATCTCTCGCATTCGTTGGTCATCATTCAGCAGCATGTGCAAGCGGTTTGCCAGATCGTCGGCGTCGCCGACTTTGTAGAAATCCACCGCCAGATCTTCGTCGCGCGCCATCTCCCGGAAGTCCTCGATACCAGCCGACAAGATTGGGACGCCGAATTCGCACGCCAGGTGGGCTACTCCGCTGGCGCCAGTGGCGGAAGAATAGGGAAGCGCCAGCACGCTGGCGCGCTGAAATAATTCGCCGATGTCTTCATCGGCCACATAGCCGGTAAATTCGACATTGGCCATGTGCTTCGCGCCGGCGGCCACCGATTCCACGTAGCCCGGCGTGGCCGGATGATTGGAACCGGCAACCACCAGTCGAACGTTGGGCATGACCGCGGAGAGCTTGCCGAAGGCTTCGATCAGCAGCTCCAGGCGCTTGTAGGTGCCCCACTTTCCAAAGGCCAGGATGGTGTGGTCAGGATTGCCGCGCCGCGAATAATCGGGAGGCTCGGGCCGTCCGCCCAGAATTCCGTGCGCGCGAAAATGAACATTCTCGCCGCGGTACTTCTCGATCAGGGTGCGGCGATAACCGGGCAACAGTACGGAGACCGAATTGGCCATCAGCAGCATGCGCGTCGCCGCCGCTCCCGCGCTGCGATAAATCCGCGGAAAGCGTACGCCCGAATCGGTGAGATTGATGTTGTCCATCAGGTGATGCAGGGTGACGTGCGTGTAATAGCCACCCAGGCGCGAGAGTGCCGGTTGCATCAGGCCCAGAAAGGCCGGTAGCGGCCGGCTCCCGAAGGTCGAGAACAGCAAGTTGAACCACACCACGTCCGGCCGGACGTCGCGGATGGCCTTCCATAATTTTGTGGGATTGGAAGCCGAATCGAAGCGCCAGCAGCGCATCACGTCGAAATCCGGCAACTCCCGTGGGTTACCGTCCAGCTCGTCCGCCAGGATGGTGAGGCTCAACAGGGGATCGCGTCTCAGTTCCCGCGCCAGATGAAATCCGTACTCGTTCAACCCCCGCCGGCTCGGTGGAAAAGCCGTAATCAGACAAATCTTCATGTACTCCCCTGGGCCTAAAAAATCGATAGCCGAAAAACAGGGCGAATCAAAGTTCCGCTCTGGGCCGTTCCGGTAAACGATGGAAATTGCTCTGCCTGTAAACCAACCGACAGCCGCAGTGGATAAGCCACGCTGACGTCCCCGGCGGAGTCGTTGTAGGTCCGGTGAAATGGTCGTACATAAGTGATGTAGAAACTGCTGTAGATGTTGTCGTATTCGCTGAAAGACTCGCCCTTGGTGTACGCGAACTGTCCGTCCACGCTCCACGACTTGCTGGCGATGTACTGGACGGTGCCGGCTGGCCGCAACGCCTGCGCCGTGGCCTGCAACGCGTCCTGCACGCGCCACGAGCGGATGTATTCGCCCATGACGCTGACCGTCAGCTTCTGCCCGAACTTGCGCTGGATGCCGCCATAGCTGGCGGTGGTGAAGAATTCACGCACCAGCGGGCTGAAGGTCAGGTCGCGCCGCATGTAGCCGGTAATGAACGCGGTCTTGCCCCAGGGACGGCCCACGGTGAAGTTGATCCAGTCGCCGACGTCATTGGAGCGCAGCGGCTGGGCGGTGGCGGTGAACGGCCCGGATTCGTGATACAGGCCGCCGTTGAACGACAGCCAGTTGCCGAACGAGCTACTGCTGACGTACACGAACTGGCGGAACAGGTTCTGGTTCATGTACTGCGGCGCCTGGCTGTCGCGGCGGACGGTGAACTGCACGCCGGTGTTGAAGGCCAGGCTGGCATTGCCGATGTGTACCACCGGATTGATCGCGCTGTTGAAGTTGTAGTCGAAGGTGTTGCGATTGATGATCAGCGCCTGCTGCGGCAGTGATTCCTCGCCGGTGGAATTGCGAATCTGGAAGAAGCCGCTGACCATGGGGAAGTTGTTGTCGAAGTGATAGCGATAGGCCGTGGTCCACAGCGATTCCTGCTGCGAGCGCGGCGGCGGCAGTTGCGCGTTGTTGGTGACGCCGAAGATCTGGCGATCGAGATTGTAGATAGTGGCATCGTCGTAGATGCCGCCGGTGGTGAGGTTGGTCAGCAGGCTCAGGTGATCGGTCACCCGCAAGCCTTCTTCGCCGGCAACCCGCATGCCTTCCTCTTCGGCAATCTCGCTGCTGCCCAACTGATCAGCCTGCGAGAGCGCCATCATGGCGTTCCAACCCTGATGACGCTGCCGGTACACCTCACTCTGCGCCAGCAGATACGTCATAATTCTGGTTGGCTGAGGGATCGTCGCCCAGCACCGCCAGCGTCGCTTCCGCATCCTTGGTCTTGCCCTGGGCGAGATACGTATTGGCCAGCCCGATGGCCACGATGTCCGGTGAGGCTTCGCCCTGCTGCGCCTTTAGCAAAGTAGCGCTCGGCGGTATCGAAATCGTGCATCGCCAGCAATAGATTGGCGGCTTCGATCAGATTTTCCGCGGTCACCGGCGGCGCCTCGCCGATGCGGCTCTCGGCAAACGCCAGGCCGATCTGCTGGCGGGCGTCGTCGTCCTGCCCGTACTTCACCATCAGCCGCGCAATGGCCAGGCGCGCATCCACGCGATTGGCGTCAGGCGCATTCAGCGCACGGGCAAAGCGGTCCATCGCCGCCTTGCGATCGCCCAGCGTCAGCAGCGCGTCGCCGGTATCCAGCAGGACTTCCGACTTGCTCCCGCCGACTTTCTCCGCGGCCTCGACGTAGCGAATGGTCTCGTCGCGCTTGCCCAGATGGGCGTAAGCATGCGCCATGCGTGCGTAAATCAGAGGATCGTCGGACGACAGGCTGAGCGCGGTGTTCAGCTCGTCAATGGATTCCTGGTAGCGTCGCGTGTCATACAGCATGTCCGCCAGCGCCAGATGCAGGGTCAGGTCGTTGGGTGCAAACTTCAGCGCCGCGCGATATTCCTTCTCCGCGCTGGCCAGCAGCCGCTGTTCACGGTAGGCGGTGGCGCGCACCAGATGCGTGGCGCCGGATTCGCCCAGCAACCGCTGCGCGATGTCCACCTGCTGCATGGCGTCCTTGGCGCGGCGCAGTTGCAGGTCGCTGAAGGCCAGACCCAGATGCGCGATGCCGTTGTCGGGACTCATCTTCAGCGCCACATCGAAATCCGCCACCGCCTCATTCGGCTGTTTCAGGTCGTTGTACACATAGCCGCGGTTGACGTAAGCCTCCACCATCTTGGGATCGCGACGGATGGCCTCGGTGTAATCGGCGACCGCCTTGTCCAGCTCCTGATTGCGCTTGTGTACGTAGCCGGCGATCAGAGGGAAGTTCGGCTCATTCGGAAGTATGGGCGAATACTTGGTGGCAACGGCCAGCGCTTCGTCGTAGCGCTGCAGGTTGTACAAGTCGTAAGCCAGGTACACCGACGCATTGCGGTCCTTGGTCAGGGTCTGCAGCACCCGATAACCCAGCTTGGCCGACTCGTCATATTTTCCAACGTGCAGCAAGTAGCGCTCGCGCTCGCGCATTACGCGCGGATCGTCGTTGACCTTGCCCTTAGCGCGGCCCACCCACAGCCCGGCCAGCTTGATCTGCCGCGCTTCAATGGCGGCGTTGGCGGCGTTGTCGATGACCGTGGGATTGTCCGGCGCCAGCTTGTAGGCCTGCTGATAATTCGCGTCAGCCTGGTCAAACTGCTTGGTCTGGGTGTAGAGGTCGCCCAGCGCCAGGTAGGGAACATAATCGTCGGGATAATCCTTGGCCAGGCGATTGAAGTATTCCGCCGCCAGCTTGGGATTGTTGTCCTCGCGATACAGGTAGCCCATGGCCTCGAGCGCGAAGCGGTTGGTCGCATCCTTATCGAGAATCGCCTCGTAGGTTTTCTGCGATTCGTCCTTGCGGCCTTCCTTCCATAACAGGCTCGCGTACTGAAGCTGAATATTCGTGCTGTTCGGATCGAGCTTGCGCGCTTCCAACAGGTCAGTTTCGGCGCCCTGAAGATCATTGTCGGAGAGCTTCAGCGACGCGCGCACCCGCAGGAATTCCGCCTTGGCCGTGCCTTGCACGTCCAGCTTGTTGATCTCCGCTTCCGCCAGCGCGACCTGCTGATGCGCTGCCTGCTCGTCGCCGTTCTCGCGATAGAGCTCTGACAGGTTCAAACGCAACTGGATGGGATAGAGCTCGCCCTCGGGCACACCCTTCGCCGGCATGGCGTTGAGGGCGGCGTTGTATTCGGCGATGGCGTCGCTCTGGCGATTCTCGGTCTTGGCCAGCAGCGCGCGAATGGCATGCAGCCGATAGTGGTTCGAATTGATGGCGGCGGCGCGACCCAGATACGTGCGTGCCTTGGTGGTATCGCCCAAGGCGAGCTCAGCCTGCGCCGCGCTTAACTGGTAGCCGATTTCCTTCGGCTTGCCGTCGGCGGCACGCGCGTACGCCTTCGCCGACTGATCTTTGTCGCCGGCCAACTCATAGGTGTAGCCCAGGTCTGCCAGCAGCGACGGCGTCATGCGCGGCGCGCTCTTCAGCGCAGTGATGGCTGCCTGATAGTCGTGCTCCTCGCGATAATAGTTGGCCGCTGCCTGGAAGATTTCCACGTTGCCGGGCGAATGCTTCTTCGCCAGGTCGAGCATCTGCTTGGCCTTCTCCGGCTGTTTCAGCTTGAGATACGCCACCGCGATCATCAGCTCGGCGTGCGCGTTCGGCTGCTTGGCCTCGGCACGTTGCAGCAGGTTGATGCCTTCCTGAGTGTCGCCGGTGCGCAGATACAACTCGCCGGCGATCAACATGTCATTGGTGCGTCCGGGATTGGCGCGAATCACCTGCGCCAGCAGCTTCTTGGCATCGTCGCTGCGCCCCATGCGCGCGTAGGTTTGCGCCAGCCCGCTCATGCCGTCGGGATTCCCCGGCGACATCTGCAGCCCCTTCTGGTAGGCGTCCGCCGATGTCGTGTAACGGCCGGCCAGCCGCGAGGTGTAGCCCAGCAGGAACCACAGCTTGTTGTCCTGCGGCGCCGCTTTCACTGCGCGCTGCGCATAGTCCGCCGCCAGCCCGGGATTACCGTGCTTCAGCGCATCCTGCGCGGCGCGCGCGAGGCGGCCGACTTCAATGCTGCTGCCCCAGCCGATGCCGTTCTGCTGCGACGCCGGCTGCTGTGAAGTCTTCTTGCCAGGCTTGGCGTTGGGCGAGGTGTTCGCCGGCGGAGTCTGCTGGCCGTTGACCTCGAAAGTCTGTGACACTGCCACAGCGGGAAGCAACAAGGAACAGCTAATCAGCAAAACGGACTTTATGTTCACGTTGATTAAACTCGCTGGCGACAAACGTGTGCAGGACCGCCCCCATTCGAGAGCTCAATCCCATCCGTTTCGGATGCAAACTCGGCGGCAAAGGCTGTGTGCGCGAAGCCTCAGCTCTCGGAATGAAAGCACGCGCACGACTTCGCAGTAACTCACGCGCGTAACCGGAACAAAAGTTCTAAGGTCCTGCCCGGAAAGCGCTCTCGCGATTCGCGCTTGGTCGTCCTCGGCCGCACTTGCCGCGACACAACCTTTGCCGGCGCCGGCGCAATCAAAGACGTGTGCGGGAGAGCGGCGTGCGGTTTCTACTTTCGAGCGTCAAAAACGGCCGCCAGCTTCATGGTCTCCATTCTTCCGCGCTCATCGCAGCAAAATGCTGCGCACTCGTTTTCGATTCTTCCCAGACGCCTTCGCGTCTCCGAGGGTGATGCAGTTGCGCCAAGCTACTCCGACCGTTCCCGAACGCAGCGCTACCTACGGAGGTAGTTCCTTGACTTACCGATCCTCCACTGTGCCCCTGAAGGCGATTTCACTGCCCATGATCCTGCTGATCGCGCTGGCAGTGCACGGGCCGCTGTTGCTGATGCAGTTGCCGGCCGGCTCCTATGACGCCAACACCCACATGTTTTTCGCCGCGCATTACGCGCAGCACTGGTTCAATCCCTGGAACCTGAAGTGGTTCGGCGGCTTCTCCCAAACCACCTATCCGCCGCTCACCCACCAGTGGATCGCGCTGTTCTCGCACCTCATGGGGCTGAAGATGGCCTACATGTTCGTGCAGTTCCTGGCGATCCTGCTGCTGCCCATCGGCATGTACCGTTACGCGGCGTTGTGGGTGGACGAAGTATCGGCGAGTTATGCGGCGCTGGGCTCGGTGTTCCTGGGATCGCTGGCCTTGCTGGTGTACCAGTCAGGACAGTTGCCGACCACCGCGGCGGCGGCGCTTGTCTTGAATGCGCTGCCGTACTTCTATGACTATTTGCAGCGCAGCCGGATAAGCGCCCTGCTGAAAGGCCTGGCCATTACCTGGGCGGCCGCGGCGGCCCATCACGTGACTTTGTTGTTCGGCGCAGTGCTGTTCGCCATTCCCGTGCTGATACTGGCCATCATGGATTGCCGCACCGAAGACGGGCAGCCGGATGAGACGCGAGCATCGGTGGGCGGCGTCGTCGGCCGCGCGATTCTATTTGCCGTGATCGCGCTTGCGGGTGTCGCGATTGTGTTATGGCCCTACTGGGTGGCGCTGCTGAAGAATCCCATCACCCAGATGCCCATTCCTCACGGCTCCCGTGACAACTACATTCTGAAGCCGTTCAGCGGCATCAACTTCTGGATCATCCCCATGGGCGCGATGATCCTGGCCATTCCGTATATCGTGATGCGCGGCGCGGCCGTACGGCGGTTGCGTCCGCTGCTCTTCGGCTGGTACCTCACCGCACTGCTGGGCTTGGGCGGCACCACGCCGCTGGGCAAGCTGCTGCTGGGCCGCGCCTACGAGGTATTGACCTACGAGCGCTTCACCTTCTGGGCGACCATTATGGCCATGCCGTTCATCGGCATGCTGGCCTTTGAGTTGATTCAACGCTTCCGCATGCGTGCCGTGGTCGGCCTCACTATCGCTGCGGTGATGACCATGTCGGCGGCGGTCGCCTGGATCACCATTCATCCCATCAACAGCTCGCCCTTCAATGTGGACCAGGTCATCGCCTTCCTGAATCGCGATGATCACGCCAAGTTCCGCTACATCACGCTGGGATTCGGCAGCAACTTTGCCAAGGTTTCGACCTATGCCAAGGCCGCCAGCGTGGACGGCGATTACAATTCCGCGCGCCTGTTGCCGGAGATGACCGCCTACGGCGCGGGCCAGCTATACAACTCCAAATATTTTGGACTGGCAGGCATGGAAGCGCTGCGCGCGGTGCTGAAGCATGCCAACCAGTATGGCCTGAAATACATTTTCGTTCGCGACCGTTATTACGAGCCGCTGCTGGCCTTCGCCGGATGGCGCCAGGCCGAGTCCTATGACAACGGCAACGTTACGTTGTGGACCAAAGAAGATGTTCCGCCCGCCAAAAAGCTGGAGTTCGTCGGCTTCATGCCAACCGCTTTCGAAGGCCTGATGTGGGGCATTCTCCCCGTCGGTGTCAGCCTGCTCGCCTTGTTGCTGGTGCTGATGCTGCCGGAGCGGCGGCGTGTTCGTGAGACCCTCGAGTTCCCGGCGCCCATGACCACGGAACCGGTGATTTTGCGGGAGGCGAAGTAGATGAAACGCATTCTTCCCATTCTCCTGCTGGTGATAGCCGTTGCTTTGATTGCGATGTCCACCATTCATCCGTCGGCCCTGACCGCGGCGAAATCGCCGGACGGCGCAGTGCGCGCGCTGTTCGCGCACCTTCAGTCACGCGACTATAAAGGCGCGTATTCCTACCTGGCCAACCCCAGCGACGTGGACGAGCGCGCCTTTGCCCAGGAACTCGCCGGACGCAATGGCAGCCTGCGCACCTATTCCAGCCTGGCCAGGACCGATACCAAGGTGCTGCACGCTAGCGACGATCAGGCGATGGTGCGCGCCACCTTGGAATACGCCACCGCCGTGGGTCCGTTCTATGACACCCGCGATCTGAAAGTGGTGAAGGACGGCGACAACTGGAAGGTGGATTGGCCGGTCACCAGGGAAGTCAAAGTACCGCCGCAGGTCATCCCGGTGAATTATCTGCGCTGGGACGTGATCTCTCGCGGAGCCGATGACGACTGGGGCGCGCAGAACGTGGAAGCGCCGCGCGTGCGTATCGTCTCCATGAACGCCATTCCCCAGGGCAATAACACCGTGATCGTCGGCGAAATCGAGAACGAGGACACCGTCCCCGGCTTCGTCTCCGTGGGCGCGACCCTGGTGGGCGCCGACGGCAACGTGCTGGGCGAAGAGACCAGCTTCGACAAGATTTCGCATACTCTGCTGCCCAAGGAAATTTCGCCCTTCCGCATTGATTTCCCCGACGTGCCGCTGAAGAAGGTGAAGAGCGTACGCATGACGCCGAACTCCATGCTGGTGCCGGCTTCGGCCGACCCGGTCATCGGCGCCATGCATCAACGGCTCGACCACCGATTCTCGTGGCCGCCACGTTCTTGAGGGCGACCTGCTCAACGAGAGCGGGGAAGTGGTGAACATCCCGCACGTGCTGGCCACCTATTACGACAATGCCGGCAAGGTGATCTGGGTCTCCGACGGTTACGTGGACCACGCACTGCTGCCGCAGACGCCAGTGCCGTTCGCGCTCGATCTGCCCACTGACCTGGCGTCGAAAGTGCAGAACTATCGCGTCACTGTGAACCAGTACATGCTCAACCGGCAGGATTAGTTCATGACTCGATCAGGTGTTCTCAAATTCGGGTTGGTCGTTGCGCTGCTGGCCGCGAGTGCGTTCGCCGCCAATCTCCAGGTGCCTGCGACGGTGACTGCCGGCTCGACGCTGACGATCCCGACCTCAGGCAGCGGCGACGCCACGCTGTATGTCTCGGGGCCAGGCGTGGCCATCAAGCGCAAGGTAGAGCTAGGCCGCGAGATTCAAATTACCGGCGATGAACTTAAGAATGCCGGACGATACGTGGTTTCGCTCGACGGCAACGATAGCGCCGTCTTCTTCGTAACTGCGGGGCCAGTGGACGAGATCACGTTTCTGGCGCGGCCTTCGCGAGTTCCTGCCGATACCCCCAACGTTATCGCCGGCACGGCATTCCTCTTCGATAAGCAGGGCAACCTGGTGTTGCAGCCCACGCCGGTGAAATTCGATCTCACGCTGAACGGCCAGACTATGACCCGCACGGCGACCGCGAGCGGCGGCATCGCCTACACCAAACTCGATTCGTCGAAGAAGGAAGGCCCGGCGCAGTTCGTAGCCTCGGCCGGCAGCGCTTCGGTGCGGCGCGTAGTGCAGGAGGTCGCAGCCGATCCCTGCAACATTCGCATGCACGCCGAGCGCAGCAAGAACGGCATCCTGGTGCAGACCGACCCGATTCGCGATTGCGCCGGAAATCCCGTGCCCGACGGCACCATCGTCACCTTCATCTCCACCGACGCCAAGGGCAAAAGCACGGTGGACGCGCGCATCAAGCGCGGCATCGCCGAGGCGCAGTTGCCGCCGTCGGACAACAGCACCATCTCCGTCGCGTCTGGAGTGGTGGTGGGCAACGAAATCCATTGGGGAGGTGGACGGTGAAGACTCTCCGTGCTGTGTTGATGATCGCGTTGCTGGCCTCTCTGGCGCTGATGTTTGCCGGCCGGAATCTTACCCCGGTGCTGGCCGCCAGCCTGCCCTCGGTCTCGCTGAATGTCGCCAACGCTGCGCCGCGCACTGTCGAGGACAGCACCCGTAGCGCCGTGGCTCGCGATTACGCCGCGGCCTGGCGCGCTATGGCCGAAGCGCTGGATCAGAATCGTGCTGACCTGCTGAACGCCAACTTCATCGGCTCCGCCAATGATCTGCTGACCGCGACCATCAAGCAGCAGCGCCAGTCCGGCTTGCACCAGCAACTGGTGGACAAGGGCCACAGCGTGGATGTGGTGTTTTATTCGCCGGAAGGCTCGGCGATGGAACTGCATGACACCGTGCGCCTCGAGCGGCAAGTGCTGGACGGCAGCAAGGTCGTCCACTCCGAAGACGCCACCGCGCACTACGTGGTGCTGCTCACCGCGGCAGAGAATTCCTGGAACGTGCGGGTGATGGAAGAAGTGCCCAGCTTCTAGGCTTCTGTTGTCCCAGACCGACCAGAGCCGGCGGGTATGCCCTGTCATGATTGAGGCTTGCGATTCCTAAGCCACGCATGGATCGCGGGGATGCCTGCTTCGCGCCGATGCGAGCGCCGGCGGCGCAATGTATGGATTCCCGGGGATGCCCGCTTCGCGCCGATGCGAGCGCCGGCGGCGCAATGCATGGATTCCCGGGGATGCCCGCTTCGCGCCGATGCGAGCGCCGGCGGCGCAATGCATGGATTCCCGGGGATGCCCGCTTCGCGCCGATGCGAGCGCCGGAGGCGCGCCATAGTCTAGCCCAGCATGGAGCGCCTTCTTTTGGCGCGGAATGCTGGGGTACGCAATCCCAAAAATGTTTGAGCCCCTTTAGGGGCGGCATATGCCCTGTGTCTTACCAAATTCCCTTATCGCTGCCGGTGATGCGGAACGCCAGCGCCGCCGCCGACGCCAGGTAGGGAAGCAGCGACAGCCGCAGCGTGGCCGGAACGTCGCCGCGCAGCGCGGTGTGGGTCACCTGCCGCGTGTACAGATCGGCGCCATTCGGCATAATCGGCACCCGCAGGAACTTGCCGCGCGCATGCACCACGTCGCCCCCGAAACGCGATGCCGCCAGCACCTCCGGCGGCAGAGCGGGCGCCTCGCCGCGATATTTCTGCGAATAGTCGCACACAATGCGCAGGTAGGTCGCAACCCCCGGCCAGATCCCGCCGAGGTCCGCCGACTTCTTAAGCTCGCCGTAATCAAGCTGCCCGGAATTCAGCAGGTTCAAGGTATTCACGATGTCGCACACCCGGAAATAGAAATGCCGGTACATGCGCTGCAAGGTGGCCACCACGATGCGCTCCTCTGGCGCCGGCACCAGGAAGGTGAGGCCGTTCACCGTCTTGGGCATGCGGCGCGAGACGAAGCGTTTGGCCATCGCCAGGTGCTCGCCGGTCTGTCCCAGGCGCTGGGCGTGGATCTCGACGGACTCCGGCAGCCCGGGAATATTGAAGTTCCATTTGTTGGCCAGGCGATCGCCCCAGCTTCGCGCCTCGATGTGCGCGCCCAATCGCCGCGTCATCACGCTCAGTACCTGCTGCGGATCGGCGGTGGTATAGAGATCGAGGTCGCTGCCGAGGTCGGGCCAGTGGTCCAGCGACTTCATCACCGCCACCGGGCAGCCGCCCTGCTCCAGCTCGTCGCACACGTGGTGCAGAAAGGTGAGCGCATTATCAATGCGCGCCTCCTCCACGGCGATCATGGCGGCCATGGAACGGGCAAGGTCGGGATTGGTGGTGCTGTGCTCGGCAATCACGCGAAAGGCGCGGATAACCACGTGGTTGGCGTCAGCCAACGCCAGCAGGCGACCGCGGCCGGCATCGTCCAGCCCGGCTACGTAGCTCACCGGCTGCTCCCATTTCTCAGGCGCCAGGGTTAGCTGCAATAAAAGGTCAAGATCGGTGCCGTTGGTGGCGGGTGAGATCGAAGTCATAAATAATAAGGATGTGAAGACACACGCATAGCCTTCAACTTCCGTCCTCACATAAAAGTAAGATGAAAATTGGCGCCGGGGAGTTGGGTGTGGACCGGCGGCTTTCGGCGACTGAACAGGCCGCTGAAAAAGCGGGAATCCCAGATCCCTCACCGACTAAACAGGCTGCTGAAAAAGTCGGGAAAGCAGGTCCCTTCACCGACTAAAGTCGGTTCAGGATGACAAGAATAAAAGGGCTTATCGGCACACCTGAAGTTGTGCCCTGACACAAGGCAGCCGAAGCGGAGTTTTTCAGCGGCCTGTGAAGTCGTGCCCTGACAGAATGCAGCCGAAGGCAGAGTCTCACCGCAGCCTGCCAGACAGCGTTGGAGGGCGAGTCATTGAACCGGGTTTGTCAGGACCCTTTTTACCTCCCGCGCCAGTTCATCGGGCACGAACTTGGCCACGTAGCCGTCGGCCCCGACACTGTTGGCATGCGACTCGTTGGCCGCGCCCGACAGCGAAGAGTGGATCACCACAGGCACAGCTTTCAGCCCATCGTCACTCTTGATATTGCGGGTCAAGGTGAAGCCGTCCATCTCCGGCATTTCCAGGTCAGTCAGGACCATGGCTACCTTCTGGCGAAGCGGGATGCCGGCGGCACGGGCCTCCCCGGCTAGACCCTTCAACCGGTCAAAGGCCTCTTTGCCGGTCTTGGTGCTGACGAAAGTCACTCCCAGCCGGGTCAGAACGGTTTCGATCTGACGACGCGCTACGGCGGAGTCGTCGGCGTAAAGCACGACCGCGCCATGCGGGATGGTCACGGAGGGAACGACGGTCATTTCGTCGCCGCTATTGAAGCGCGAAGGCAGGGCCTCGCGCAGGATGGTTTCGACATCCAGGATCAGCGCCAGCCGGGCATTCTCCTCCTGCTCGTCAAGCCGGGCGAGGCTGGTGACCATGCCACCAACGGCAGCCCTTTCCGCCGAGACCACGCGGCCCCACTCCAGGCGCACGATCTCCTCGACTTCCTCGACGGCAAAGCCTTGAATGGAACGCTCGTACTCGGTGACCAGGAGAATGTTGCGGGCGCTGGGAGTGCAGCCGACCACGGAAGGCAGATCGATCACCGGAATGATCTGGCCGCGGATGTTGGCCACTCCCAGAACATGCTTAGGAGCCCCCGGCATGGGGGTGATGGCCGGCATCATCAGGGCTTCGCGCACCTTGAAGACGTTGATGCCGAAGATCTCTCGCGAACGGGAATTCTGGTCTTCGCCCAGCCGGAAAATCAGCAGCTCGAATTTGTTGGTGCCGGCAAGCCGGGAGCGTTCGTCGACTTCCTGCATTACGTCACTCATGGCAGAGCTCCTTTAGACCTGCTTCTGGCTGATGGCAGCGCTCAGGGCATCCAGCTTGCTGAGGAACTCCTGCTCCACGCGGGAGATTTCCGTACCCTGGCGGATGGCCTCGTCACGGTCGCCGGTTTGCAAGGTGGTGCGGATTGCCCGTGCGGTCTGGTGAAGCAGAGCATGGGGACCTTCCACCTCCCGGAACGCCGGTATCTGTCCGAGGAACTCCCGGCCGATGCCGTCGTACCAGTGATAGAACACGCATTGATGATGGTCGGGCAGCTCTCCCTCGGTCACGTGGTGGGTTCGCTCGCTGATTTCGGACAGGATATTGCGCACAAAGATGCGATGTTCGTTGCGGGCGGAATCAATGTTCATGTGAGCCACCAGGGAGTGGAGAGAGTGGACTCTTTCTCCCAGAGAGAGGGTGACCGACTCGGCGCCATGAGCGGTCTGCTCAGCCGATTGGCTGGCCAACTCAATTGCCCGGGCCGAGCCTTCGATGTCGGCGATATTGCCCTGCACCTCTTCCGTCGCCTTCTGCACCCGCTTGGAGAGGTTGCGCACTTCGTCGGCCACCACGGCAAAGCCGCGGCCATGTTCGCCGGCGCGCGCCGCCTCGATAGCAGCATTCAGCGCCAGCAGATTGGTCTGGTACGCGATCTCGCGAATGGTCTGGGCGATGGTGCCGATGGCGCCCACCTGGGTGATCAGTCCCTGCGAAGCCTTGCGGCTTTCAGAGACGGACTGCGCCAGACCGCTCAGCGTGCCGCCCACCTCTTTCATGGCAGAGTCGGTCTCTCGGGCGACGCCCATCAGGGAAGCGGCGTTGTCGGCAGCGCCTTTGCCCATGTCGGTGATGACCTGCTCGGCCAGTTTGGCGTCGCTGATGTTGCGCCAGGAAGCGTGAAAGGCCTGCACTTTGCCGTCCCGGCTCCAGACCGGAGTGAAGCTCAGGGCAAAGGTAATGCCGCCGAGGGTCAGTTCGGTGTTGTGTTGCTTCTCGCTCCCGGCAACCAGGGCACGAAAAACATTACGGATACGTTCGGGATCCTTGTGGAAGGAATGGATGGAGTGGTGGAGCGAAGCTCGCACGTCCGCGCCATGAAGCATGGGATTGAGGCGTCCATGCTGCAGGTTCATGGTTTCTGTGGCGCAGCGATTCATGTAGAAAATGACGTTGTCCATCTTCTCGTCGGCTTCGCACAGCATTTCCAGGCTGGCCAGCGGGTCCAGCAGGGCGCGGGCATGCTCCAACAACTGTTCCCGCTCCAGGGCCATCTCGCGCTTCTGCTGGGGAACGGGTAGGGGAGCTGGTGCGCCAAGGGCGCGGGATTTGCGAATCGGCCGGCGGGCGGCTTTGCCCTTGGACTTGACGGCGCCGTTGGCGCCGGCGATCAGGTCCGGGTGGGAGTGAAGGTTCGTACTGGTGACGGTGGCCATGAAAATTCTCCTTCAGTGAGAAAGTGCGGTCCCAACGGTCAAACCGTCGAACCAGTTCAAGAAACGTTGCACGTTTTCGCCGGCATAGATGGCGCCGTGCTGGGGACAGAGAAACTCGATGTCGAGCTGGCGGACGCGGTCGATCCAGTCCTTTTTCGCTCCATTCGACGGCATCCAGCGCTGATGGAAAAACTTGGCGTGCTGGATGTGGTCGTCGAAGGCCTTGCTGGATTGCACCCCCTGGCCGCCGACCCAGGGGCTGTGGCCCGGTGGCAGCAACGCCGCTCCCACGTCGCCGCAGAAAAACACTTTGGCCTCGGCGTCATAGACATGAAAGTTGGCGGAGGCGTGCAGATAGTGGGCGGGAATGAACTCCAGCTTGCGTCCGCCGACCACCATCGATCCGCCTTCGTCGGGGATGCTGACGAACTTGGCGTCCAAAGCGCCGTAGTGGCGGATGAAACCTTCCCACAGCACGGGAATGTGCCACTCGATGTCGCCGTTACAGGCGTTCCACAGCGGCAGACTGGAAGCGATGTCGGGGTCCTGGTGGGAGACGAAAGCGACTTTTACCGACGAAGGCGGCACCACCTCCGCCAGTGCGGCCAGGACCTGAGGAAAGATTTCAAAGCCGCCAGGATCCAACAGGGCGCTCTGGCCGTTGGACTCCACGATATAGACATTCGAGTCGATGACCCGGCGCTCGTCCTGGTCATATAACACCCACCAGCGGTGATTGCCCTCTTCAAATACCGGTGCTGCTTTCATGCAGAACTTCCTCCAATTGATTGCGATATTCCCAGATGGCGTCCCTTACCGTGGCCACCGCCACTCCCATTTCGTGGGAGACCCGCATCAGCGGTGCACCGCTGCGCTCCGAGAGCGCCGCTTCGATGCGTCCATTGGTGACCACATACTCCTGCTCGGCAATGCCTTCCTGCAGTCGCACCACCGTCTGCACCAGCCGGCGCAAGATGGCCAGCGCCTTCGACTCTTCCGCGGCGATGGTGCGGTCCCAGGCCTTTTCCGACTGGCAGAAGGAAGCCGCCGGGGGTGCGCGTTCTTGCGCATCCATTGCGCGGTGCGGCGGAACACGTCGGCATGGCGGCGATGCTGCAGGATACGCATGTGGGCCCGGACCAGCGGGGCAATGGATTGTTGCAGCGGCGATGCGGCCTGCTTGAGATGGGACGCCTGTTCGCGAAAGGCCTGGGCCACTACTCCGTAGCCCGCCAGTTTATTGCCGTGACGCTTGACCAGGACCATGGCGTTCAGGGCGCGCCGGTCAATGTCGTGCAGAGAGCGTTCGATGGTGCGGCGGGTGCGATACGACGCGTCCATGATCTGCATGATGCGTTGGATATCCATCACAGGCTCCCTTCCGCGGCTGAAGAGGCGGCGGCGCTCAGCGCCCCGGCGTCCAGAATCAGCACCACGCTGCCCCGTCCCGAAATAGTGGCGCCCTGGTACCAGTTGTGACCGCTGAGGAAATCAATCGGCTTGACCACCGAGTCCTCATTTCCCAGCACCTCAGACACCACGAACAGACCGCGCTCGGTCAACACGCCCTCGACGTTTTCCGTCCCCATGCGGATAGGCTTGTTTTGCAGGATGGCTCCCAGGTCCACCAGCGGCACCGTCTGCGTGCCATCCACGCGGTAGGTCACGCGGCCACCCAGCCGATGTACGCGGTGGTCTTCGATATCGGTCAGGCTGTTAATGGAGGAGACCGGCAAGGCATAGACGTCCTGGCGCAAGCGCAAGTACAGGACCGGCAGCACCGCCAGGGTGAGCGGAAATTCCATGGCAATTTGCGTGCCCTGGCCGGGACGGGTCTCGATATGCAAACGGCCGCGCAGCTTCTGCGCCGTTTCCCGCACCACATCCAGGCCGACGCCTCGTCCGGAAAGGTCCGAGGTTTGCTCCTTGGTGGAAAAGCCGGGACGGAAGATGAGTTCCAGGGATTCCTGCTCCGAGAGATGGGCAGCCTGTTCGGCAGTGATGACGCCTTTGTCGATGGCCTTCTGGGTGACAAAGCGGAAATCGATGCCTTTGCCGTCGTCAGCCACCTCGATGCGAATCTTGTCGCCGAGATGGATGGCGGCAATGCGGAGCACCGCGGTGCGAGGCTTGTTGGCGGCCGCGCGCATGGCAGGCATCTCGATGCCGTGGTCCAGGCTGTTGCGCACCAGATGGGTCATGGGGCCGGAGAGGGCGTCCACCACGGTTTTGTCGATCTCCACATCCTCGCCGACAATTTCCAACCGAACTTCTTTGCCCAACTGGCGCGAGACATCGCGCACCACCCGGGGCAATTGCTGAAACAGCCGCTTGCAGGGTTGCATGCGCAGCCGCATCACCGTGTTCTGGATGTCGTTGACGGTAAGGTCCATTTCGCGGGCGATGCGCGCCATGTCCTCGTTTTCCTTGCTGAGCCCGCTGACCGCCGAAGCCAGGCGATTGCGCAGCAGGACCAGCTCGCCCACCTGATTCATGACGGCGTCCAGCCGCAGCGCATCAATACGCAAAGAGTTCTCGACGGTTTCCGCGCCCTTGGACGGGGGAGAACCTGGGGATGGTGCGCGAGGCACCGGCTGCGAACCTGCCGGCGGAGCTTTAGCAGGCGATTCGCGCGGTGCGGCTGCCGCCTTGCCCTCCGCACTGGGGGACGATTCCGGTGGGGGCGCGGCCTTAAGGCCGAAATCGAGCGAGGTCCCCGGCGCAGCCGGATCAGGGTTGTCACCGGTAACATCTTCGACAGGAGCACTGATCGCAAATGGTTCTGTCAGCTCCGAGGTTTCCACTTCATCTGAGTCTTCAGCGGTGAGCCCCAGGATGACTTGGCCAAGCTCGGCCGGGCCCGGGGCAGGCTGCCGTGCCTGGGCCAGTTCCTTTAGCATCCCGTCAATTACATCCAAACCCTTCAGAATGGCATCGATCCGACCGGAGGTAACGGGGAGACTGTGGGAGCGCAGCTTGTCGAGGAGGCTTTCGAGATGATGTGCCCAGTCCACCAGGTTGGTGGCCTCCAAAAAGCTGGCGCCCCCCTTCATGGTGTGAAAGGCGCGAAAGACCGAGGCGAGGACCTCATCATTGCCGGGCTCTGCTTCCAGGCGCAGGGTGTCTTCCTGAGCTTTTTCGAGCAGTTCCTGCGCTTCGACCAAGTAGTCCTGCAGGATTTCCTTGTCCATAGCAAAACTTCCGTTCCCTGACAGACTGCCGCCGGACCAGTCCTCGTTCTTAAGCCCTTCTCATCCGACCAGATCAAGTGGCAGGTCTTGCCTTTGTTGCAGGGAAACTGAGCCCTCTGCGGGGTGGGTTCGGCCGCTATCCCTGCCTCTCGACGCTCACCGTCAACCGCGCGGGGTGAGTGAATGGCACCGCTGAACCACCTTGCCCTGCGCAAGGCTGAGTTCAAAATCCGCCCGGCTACAACCGAGGGCAGGGACAATTCGGAATTCGCAGCCAGCGAGGCTTTGAAACTGCCGCCCACGTTGGCGAACTCGCCGACGGCGTCATCCAGGTGCTGCAGGCTGAAGATCGTCGGACTGGCATTCCGCAGGTTGGCATTGGCCTGCCGGGCCAATTCCATGTCGAAGTCCAGACGCACCGCGCCTTGCCATTTGCCTACAATCTGAACCGCCGAGGCCAGATATCCATTTCGGGCACTCGCTTGGACTGCAGGCAGTGCAAGGCCAGGTCCCAATTGGAGTGAATTGGATTGAAATTCTCTTATGAGATTCGCGCCGGAAGCTGTGACGAGGAAGCGTACGGCCTGTGCGGGGTGGGTGTTCGGGCAGCGCGACGGTAGCGTTGTCTGGTGACTTCGAGCCAGCTACTCCATCGGAAGGCAAGGGCGCAGGCTGGCCCCGGCCGGGTTTTGTGATTCACTCTCTCCGCCATACAATGCAAGGGAAGGTCGCGCTGCCCGCAATTGGCTGCCGCCAATCAGCAATGGGCCTGTAGCTCAGCGGTTAGAGCAGGGGACTCATAATCCCTTGGTCGGGGGTTCAAATCCCTCCGGGCCCACCAACGCTGCCGGGTTCCGCTTTCGCGATTGACAGCTACGGAGGCGCATGTAGACTGTTCAGGAATTTTTCCCAGCTCTTTTCCGGACCAACATAAAGACCATGGAGGGTGCATGACGAAGTGCAGGACTGTGTTTGCTGGAGCGGTGTTGTTGACGCTGCTACTGGGAGCCGTCGGCGCGCAGGCGCAATGGGTGATGGTGGCGCGGGCCGTCTCCGGCCGGGTGCAGCAGATGAGCCAGAAATCGGCGAATGGCGCCGGCTATGACGTCGCGGTGGTGGTGCTGGAAGCCAACGCCGATAAAGTTTATGACGTCGCCGTGGCGCGCCTGAAGGCGCATGAGGGCGTGATGATTGACAGCACCGACGCCAAGAAGCACAAGGTCACCTTCTCGCGCGGCGCGCAGGTGGCGAGCCTGCAGGCCACGCCGCTCGGCGACAAGCTGACCCAACTGGTGGTCGCCTCCAGCCTGGCGCCCGGCGGCACCGACAGCAATTCGCTGGTGGTCCAGGGCGTGATGAACGTGTGCAAAGAGATGAAGGTGGAATGCACATTGTCCGACCAATAGGGATTCGCGCGGATAGACGACCTTAACAATAAAAATGCTCGCGCCGCGGCGCGAGCATTTTCCGTCTGGCGATAGCTAATTGGACAGCTTCTTGTAGTTCGAGTTGGTGGTGGTTACCTGCAACTGCTTGGCGGTGGCGTCCAGCACGCTTTCCTGGGTGTAGTTGGTGCCGTCGGGCAGCGACGCCATCTGTACCGACAGGCTGACCACGTCCTTGGGATTATCCATATAGGTATTCACGTCCACGTGCGTGATCTTCTTGCTGCCGGTGTCGAAGGAGATGGTCATCTGGTCGCCCGGCTGGGCATAATTCTTAAACGCCACCTGCATTGAACTGGTTCCCATGCCCTTATCAATGGAGGCGTTGCCGGCCTTGATGGCGCGCTGAATGCGATCCGCACTGGGCGGAACGTACAGGCTCAACAGGCTCTTCACCTGCTGCATGTAGTCCATGGTTTCTTCGGTCTTCTTCTCCTTGATGCGCTGCTTGAATTTGCCATTACCTCTGCCGCCGCCGCCGGCCTGGCTCTGCGCCTGACCGCTGTCAGGCATGGCGACGGGAATCTTCTGCACCTTGCCATCGGCGCCGTAGCTGCACAGGTTTTCAGTGGTCTTCTTGGTTTCGCCTTTATAGACCACGCGCTGGGTTTCCATCCATTGGTAATGCTGCAGGCGCGCCTTGTTGTCGGCGGCCGACTGCTTCAACCCCGCCAGCTTCTGCGACATCTCGGAACTCTTGTCGCCCGTCTGGCTCAGCGCCGGCACTGCGAGCGCGGCGCACAAGGCCACGCCGCCGGCCAACGCCAGCATCTTTCTTGCCCCCACTGCAGTGTGACTCATTCCACTCTCCTCATTTGGTTTGCATCAGGACGTTCGGGGCCCACAACTATAAACTCAGTCGCCGGAATGTGCCGCCAGCGGCGGTGCGCCGGGCGCTTCCTCGTCGCTCTCCGGCGCCCTGACATCCCAGGTCAGGATCTTCAGGTCGAGGACGAAGATGGAGTACAGCACCGGCACCATCAGCAGGGTGATGAACGTCGCCACCGTGAGTCCGCCGATCTGCGCGTAACACAGCGGCTGCCATAGCGGGCCGCCGTGCATGGCCAGCGGGAACAGCGCCAGCACCGTCGCGCTCACGGTAATCATCACCGGCCGCAGGCGAATGATGCCGGCATCAATCACCGCCTCCTCGAAGGGTTCGCCCTTGTCGTGCATCTCCTCGATGAAATCGAAGAGCACGATCACGTGGCTGACGATGACGCCGATCAGGCTGGCGATACCGAGGAAGGCCATGAAGCCGAATGGAGTGCCCATGATCCAGAGGCCGAGAATCGCGCCCATGACGCCGTAAGGCGCGGCGGCAAACACCAGCAGCGGCTTGACCGCGTTGTTGAACTGGAAGAGCAGTGCCAGGTAAATGGCCGCAATCGAAATCGCCATCACTACCGCCAGGTTGATGAAGCCGTCCTTTTGCTTGTCATATTCGCCGCCGATGGTGATGTTGTAGCCGGGCGGCATGGTCTTCTCGTACTCCTTCAGCTTGGGAACCACCACGTTGGTTACTCTCCGACGCAAGATGTCCGGGCGCGGGAAAGGCGTAGATGGACATCTCCGGGAAATGATCGATGCGGACAATGCGGTCCGTCGCCATGCTGTTCTGGATATCGGAGACCTGCACCAGCGGAACTTTGCTGCCCTGCTGCTGCGAGGAATAGACATAAAGGTTCTGAATGTCGGAGAGCCGGGCGCGCTCGTCGCCTGCAGGCGGGCCACCACCGGGATGTTCTTGTCGCCCTCCTGCAGGGCGGTGACCACGCTGCCGCTCATGGCGCTGGTGGCGGAGTTGGCCACGTCAATATTGGTGATGCCCGCCAGGTTGGCGCGGTCGGGATCGATCTTGCAGCGTCACCTGGAAGCTTTCCTTGTCCCACTCATTGCGCACGCCGCGAGCTTCCACGGCGGAGCTCACTATGTTCTGCACCTGATTGGCGATCTGCGCATCTCGGCGACGTTTTCCGCGCTGCGGGTGGAACTGACGTCGGCCTGGCTGACCATGCGAATCTCCACCGGATAATCGATGGGATTGGTCTGCAACTGGCGGAAGTCGCAGCGCGCGCCCGGGACCTGCGCGGTCAACACCGGTTGCACCTGGTTGACGAAGTCGGGCGTGATCTCCTTGTCGGTGAGCTCCATCAGGACCTGCGCGTAGTTGAGCTGCTTGGCCTGGGGCGAGACCGAAAACCAGAAACGCGGCCCGCCGCCGCCCACGAAGGTGGTGACGTACTTCAGGATGTGTGCCGGCGTGCCGTCTTTCTCGGGATGCTTCTTGCCCACATTCGTCGGCTTGCTGCGCGGACGACCGTTCCACTTTCTGCGCCGCCAGGTTGGTGGCCTCGAAGTTGGCATCGTTGGGAAGCCACACGTCAACGTAGGACCAGTACTGCACGTCCTCGGGGAAGAACGAAGTCCTCAGCTGGGTGAACAGATACGCGCCCAGCACCAGGAACGCCAGCGAGCCGAAGGCCACCTTCCAGCGGTGCTCGATGGCAATCTTGGCCACGCGAGCGTACTTGCCGGTGAAGCCGGTAGTGCGGCGCACCTCCATGGGGCTTCCGGCTTCTTGTCGGGACGCAGGATGTAATACCCCAGCAGGGGAATGAAGGTCATCGACGCCAGGCGCGAGCAGATGAACGCCACCGTCATCACGATGGGCAGGCTGAAGATAAACTCGCCGGTGGTCCCGGTAATCATCAGGAACGGAATGTAGGCGACGATGTTGGTGATGGTCGCGAACATGATCGCGGTGGCGATCTTGGTCGGCCCCAGCCAGGGTGCAATGATGGGCGGATGGCCCTCGGCCAGCATGCGCTTGATGGAGTCGCCGGCGACTACCGGATCGTCGACCAGCAGTCCGAGCGCGATGATCAGCGAGGCCACCGATACCTGCTGGATATCGATGCCCAGCACGTAGATGAAGCCGAAGGTCATGGCCAGCGTGATGGGGATGGAGATCGCCATCAGCAGCGCCGAACGCCACTCCCAGAAGCCGATCAGCGAAACGATCACGACGAGCACGATCGCTTCATAGAGCGCGTCCATGAACAGATCGATCTGCTCCTTCACCTGCACCGGCTGGTCGGAGGTGGGGACGATGATCAGATCGTCGGGCAAGTAGTCTTCAGACGCGGCGAGCTTGTCGTCCACGTGCTGGCCGAAGAGCGCGATCTGCTGCCCGGAGCGCATATTGATGGCCAGCGTGATGGCGCGGCTGCGCACCCAGTTCCCGCCGGCGTCGCGCCACGTCAAGTAATTCAGGTAGGTCGGCGGGCTCTGGTAAGCGCGCGAGATGTTGACCAGGTCGCGCAGATAGACCGGACTGTTGGCCGAGGAGGTCCCGACGATCACGTTGCCGATCGCCTTGGCGTCCGGAAACAGGCCGGAAGGATTGATGTTCAAGTCCTGCGGACCAACTTCCAGCGAGCCGCCCGGCAGGGTGATGTTCTGCGCGTTGAGGACGTTCTTAAGGTTGTAGGGTTCGTATCCGTACTGCGCCAGGCGCTCTTGCGAGTAGTCGAGATAAATCTGCTCGGGCAGCACGCCGGAGCGCGAAACGCTGGAGACCTCGGCCACCCCTTGCACCGAGCGCTGCACCAGGTCGGTGTAGTTGTCGAGCTGGCGATAGGAATACTTGGGGCCGGCCACCTTCGCCAACTGCGCCTCGGTATCGGAGGGATCGTGGATGTAGGCGGGCAGCCAGGCATCGGGATAGATCTCCGACTGGTGCAAATAGTTCGCAAGATATTTCGCGGCGGCGGCACGGATGGCCTCGTCGCTGTAAGTGGTGCCGGCGTCCAGTCCAACATAGCCGGGACCATCGAAGAAGCGCAGGTCCTTAAGGTAGCCATCGCGCTGTCCCAGCCGCGCGACGGTCTCGAAGTTGCTGCGCACCGGCCCGGCGGCCACCGAGGTGGGAAAGGCATAGATGATGCTCAGCCGCGGTTGAGGCGCGTTGCGCGCCAGTTTGGCGCGGGTCTCCTCGATCGCCTTGCGGATGCCGATGGCGCGCGCCGATATTTCCACCGGCGTCACCATGGGACTGGCGACCGTCAGCATGAGCGCGGCGGTATCGCCGAAGTTGCTGTTGAACTGAATCGGTCCGGCGCCGCGCGGCAGGTTGGCGCTCAGTTGATTCAGCTTCAGGTTGATGTCGGCGAACTCCTTCTGCTTGTCCTTTACGCTGTCGTCCAGTTGGATGTAAACCACGGCCAGGCCAGGAAAGCTGAGCGAGCGAATGCCGAAGTTCGACGGGCTGGCCGGCCGGATGGTCAGGTTCTGGGCGGCGACGTTTTCGATAGGCCGGGTGACCAGTTGCTCCACTTGCGAAGCGGTTGCCCCCGGCCACGCACACTGCGCCGCAGCCACCCGCACCGGAATGTCGGGGTCCTTGCGCTTCGGCATTTTGTTGTAGCCGTACCAGCCCCACAAGAAAGTCGCCACCAGCAGGATGAGCGCCACCTGGCGGTGCTCGGTGAAGAACCGCGCAGTGTTATGCGTGGTGGCGATGATCTCGGCGTCGCTCTTGTGATGTATGCTCATGGCTCGCTGCCCATTGCCCGCTGGCGTCCGCGCGACGACACTCACGGAATCACCCTTACTTCCTGTCCATCCTTAATCAGGTTGGTGCCGCTGGTGACCACCCGGTCCGCCGGACTCAGTCCGCCGGTCACGGCGATCATGTTGCCGTAGGTTTCGGCCAGGCTCACGTCCTTGGTATGCACCTTCACGGTGTCGCCGGTGCCGTCAATCACAAACACCGCAAAGCCTCCCGGCGAGGTCTGGCTGCGAACCACCGCCGACAGCGGCACTGCCGAAACCTTCGCCGTCCGCGCTCCCGCGCCGATGGTGATGGAGGCGATCATGCCCGACTTCAGCTCGTTCTTGGGATTGTCAATCGTCACCTCGACCGAGTACACGCGGCTCTTGGCATCGGCCGCCGCCGAGATCGAGGTCACGTGCCCGTTGAAGCTATCGGCGACCGCTTCCGTTGTCACGGTCTGCGGACTGCCCAACTTCACTGTCGCAATCGCCGTGTCGGGCACGCCGAACACCGCCTTCACCGTGCGCGTGTCCGCCAGGGTAAAGCCGTTGGTTGCCGGACCTACCAGGGTGCCCACATCCACATTGCGTTTCAGCAGCCAGGAATCGAAGGGCGCGCGCAGCTCGCAATAGCCGAGCGCAATCTGCGCTTCCATGATCTGCGCCTTGGCCGCATCCACCGACGCCTGCGTACTCGCCACCTGCGCGGTGGCATCGTCGAAGTCGGGCTTGGTGGCCGCGCCCGCCTGATACAGCGGCGACACCCGCCCGTAGGACAGCTTGGCGCGCTCGTTATCTGCCTGCGCGCGGCTCAACTGCGCATTCGCCTGCTGCAGCTTCTGCTCGAAGTCATCGGTCTGCACGTTGGCCAGCACCGTGCCCTTCTTCACCAAGTCGCCCTGGTCAATGTTGCGAGTGTGGCCGTTGGCGTCCGTTACCTGGCGAATCCTGGTAATGTAGCCCGACGACTTGAACGACAGGTCCACCTGCTGGTAGGGCTGGATGTTAGCGGAATAGGTGTTGCCGGTGGTAGTGTCAACCGTTTGGACCTGCGACACTCGCACCGGAGTCAGCGCCGCCGGCTCGGGCGTCGCCTTGTCGCAGCCCGTCAGGGTAAACGCCGCGCCGGCCAGGCATCCCAGCAGAAGCCATCGCGCCGCGATGGTGCGCTCCGTCTTATACATGAGCTTTACTCCTCGCCCAGCGCTTTCTGGAAATTGGCCTTGGCAGTCCAGAAGTTTGCCAGCGCCTGGTTGTAATCCGAATTCGCGCCGTCCACTGCCGCCTGCTGCTGTAGCACATCGCGCAGCAGCGCGGTCTTTTGCTGATATTGCAGTGTCACTTCGCGCAGCTTCTCGCTGGTCGAGTCCTTCTTTGCGGTCGCCACCGTCACCGCCACCTGCGCCTCGTGCAGACTGCGGAACTGCGTGTCCAGGTTAAGCACGATCTGCGCTTTGGTATCGTCCAGGCTCAACTGGCTTTGTTCGATTTCGACCGTCTTCTCGGCGACCTCATGCTTGCGGCGGCCCCACTCGAACGGCTCCCAGTTCATCTCGAAGCCGACGGACATGATGTTGGTGGGCACGAAGTTCACTCCGAAGGGCGAGAGGTAATGGAACGACAGCCCCATGTCCGGCACATATTGCGACTTGGCCTGCCGCCGGGCATTGTCGGCCTGCTTCACCGTGATCTCGGCTTCCTTGATCTTGGGATGTTGCGACAATGCCAGCGCCTGCGCCTGCGGCAGATTGTCTTCCACCGGCGCTAGGCTGGTGACGTCCTCGGCGCGGAACGTGGTGTTCAGGTCGCGCGCCATCAGGTAATTCAAATTTTCTTTCGCCGACTGCAGCTTGTCCTGAGCTTGCAGAAGCTGATACTGCTCCTGCGCCAGTTGGGTCTTGACCTGAAGGTTCTCCGACTTCAGCGCCACCTGCTCGTTCACGTATTGCTGGGTGATGCGGTCCAGTTCTTCGTACTGCTTGATGTTGGCCTCACTGGCCACAATGGCATTCTGGATCTCGACAATCGAGTAATAGGCTTCACGGGTGTCGTCGGCCACGCTGATCCGCTGCTCGCGGATCTTCTCTGCGGACTGCTCCACCGACAGTTGCTGCCCCTTGATGTGCAGGTTGATCTTGTAGAGCGAGAGCAGCGGCTGCGAGGCGGTGGCGAAGATGTACACCGTGGGCTTGGCCGGGGTGGTGATCGGGGTTTCTTTGTCGGGAATCGGGCCAATGCCGCTGTAGGTACCGAACTGCCCCTCCGCGATGTTGAAGGAGATGGGAGCCAGCAGTTCCGAGCCGAAGACGTAGGTATTGAAGCTGGGCAGACGATGGGTCTTGTCGGCCGCCAGCTTCTCCTTCGAGCTGTCGAGGCCCAGCGAAACAATCTTCAGGGCGCGGTTATTGGCCAGCGCCGCGTGTACCGCCTCGTCCACCGACAGTACCGGCAATGCGTCGGAGGGCTGCTGTGCCGCCGCTGTGCCCAACAGCATGGCCAGCAGGACACACGCCAGTACACATCCAGCCATGGATCGTAAGCCTTGCATTCGGATACCTGTGCTCCCAAACCCAGATGGGGAGCGCACTCCAAAAGTAACTGTGAGAGGTCGTGCAGCATTAAAACACCGATTGCGCCATTAGGGAAACCGAAAAATCCGGGAGGGATTTGTCCCAGTTGGAAAATTCGCCGTCGGCCTCAATCCAGCAGTGGACAGGCAGTTGCGCCGGATTCGCCTGTCGCCAACGATAATTGTTTCGACCGAGTGTGCCGGGATTGGGAAGGTGTACCTCTTCGGGCACGGGAAAATCCTTTTTCCATTCCTCGCGTCGTGATATTCAACTAGCCGTGGCCCAGCTTACTGCTCATGAACGCCGCCGCCGTTTTCCGTTGCCGGCGCAGCTTCTGCTGGCGCTGGTGTGCCTGGCGGCTGCGTGGTATTACGCACTGGCAATCGTGGCCACAGCGCCGTCGCAGAGTGGCCCGGCATTTGTCGCCGACATGTATCCCGCCTGGTACGCGACCCGTCTGGTGCTGACCACCGGCGGCGATCCCTATGCGCCTGAGGTCACGCGCAACATCCAGGCCGGCATGTATGCCGACTCCAGCCTGGCGGCCCAAGTGCGCAACCAACAGCGCTTCGCTTATCCGCTTTATAGCGTCTTCTTTTTTGCTCCGTTTGCCGCCATGCCATTTGCGGCGGTGCAGCTTACTTGCTTTCTGCTGTGCCTGGTGTTGACCGCGCTGTCGGTTTTCTGGTGGATACCGCGCGCTGACTTGGCGGTGAATCCGGCGGTGCTGGTGTTGCTGCTGGTCGCCGCATATCCGGTGGTGCTAGGGACGCTGCTGCGCCAGCCGACACTTTTGTTGGCTCCGCTGCTGGCGGCGGTGCTGTGGTGCCTGCGCAGCCATCGGCTAGTGCCGGCGGGAGTGCTGGCCGCCTTCGCCACCATCAAGCCGCAGTTGGCGATTGCCGTGCTGCTGCCGGTGGGCATCTGGGCGCTGGCCGAAGTTCAGCAGCGGAAGAGATTTCTGGTGGCCGCGATCGTGACCGAAGGCGCGTTGCTGGGCGGCGCTGCGTTCCTGATGCCCAACTGGCTGCCACGCTGGCTGGAGACGGTGCGCGCTTATGCCGAATATGCCGGTGGCCAGCCGCGCCTGTTTTTTGTGTTGCCGCATACGGCCGCTGTGCTGGTGGAGATTCTGCTGGGGCTGGCGGTGCTGTGGGTTTCGTGGCGCTGGCGCGAGAGCGACCTACTCTTCGCCGTTGGCTTCTCTGTCGCCGTGTTCCAGCTCATCTTTCCATTTCAGATGTACAACGAAGTGCTGCTGCTGCCGGCGATTCTGTGGCTGCTGGCGCATCCGCCGCACTTCGCCGCTCCGCAACTCTTCAGCCTGCTGCACGGCCTGGTTTGGGTCTTGCTGGCGTGGGCGTGGCTGGCGATGATGGCGCTCGACACCGGCAACCTGCTGTATCCCGGTTCGGCCCAGCATCAGCCGGGGTTTCCCATGATGTCATTCTGGCTGCTGCCCTACGTCATGATGGTGGTGTTGCTGGCGCACGCCGCGGCCCGCTGGCGCTCGGGTAGTGCTGGCCTTCAGGCCAGCGTTTGAGCGCTTTATTTTGTTGTTCCGGAGCCGGCTTTAACCGGCGCGACTCCGGCGACGCCATATGCCGTCCCTGCGGGACTCTGCCCCGTACCCGCGCCTTACCCACCGTTGAAACGGTGGGCTAAGATATGCCGTCCGCTTCGCGGACTTGACCCCCGTGAACCGGGGATCCGTCACGCCCACAAATTGCGCTGCCCGCTCCCGGCGCCCGGAATGGTCGCGTCCCGCAACTTCCTCAAACAAATCTGCAATCCTCTGCAAGAACGTGGAATCCACAAACCCCGCCGTCGCGCGATGCTTAGGCTTGGTCGTGCCGGCCGGCGCCAGGAGGGTGCCGCCGGGAAGAGGATTCCACCATGCTGGCTGCATTTGTTCTGTCCCACGCTGCGCAGGCGCCTTTCCCGTTCCCATTCTCGATGCAAACCCTCGCGGTGATGACGGTGATCTTCCTACTATTTGGCCTCACGCCATATTGGCGCATCGTGACCAAGGCCGGCTATCCCGGCTCCATCGCTCTGCTGTTCTTCATTCCCATCCTGAATGTCATCATGCTGTTCTGGTTCGCCTTCTCGGAGTGGCCCATCGAGCGCCAGGCGGCGCAGGCGGAAATGCGGCCCGGCAGCCTGCCCTGGTAGAGGCCGGCAATGTCCGGCAAGGCAATCTCAGAAGCAGAATTCTGTAAACGACAGCAAGATTCTGGAATCGAGAGCGGCGGATAGAGCAGTACTCTGACCGCCGCTGCTCACTCTCCCGCTCGAAAGTTGAGGCGCAGTTTGCCTATTTGCCACGAACTGTCCGCGGCCGTGTTCGCATTCCTATGCGATGAACGTGGCCAGGACCTTGTGGAATACGCGCTGCTGCTCTCCTTGCTCGCTTTGGGAGCCCTCGCCTCCATGAATCGTCTGGCTAACCACGTCAATCGAGCTTTTCGCCACATCGGCAGGGACCTGAACAGCGTCGTCCGTCACCACTGAAGACAAAAGCAAGAATAGGCGTAGTTTGCCCGCTTCACGCCGGACGGGACATTCATTCCCTCCACCAATCGCGGACTACGACCGGCACCATCTTCGAAATAATCAGCCGCACCAAAGTCGTTCCGTCACCAGCACCTGTAGCCTTACGTAACTAGTAGTAATGCAATGACTTATTCGTAGGAATCTTGAACAATAGACAAGAAATTGGAAGTCAAACTGCCACCCGGCCGATAGTGTGATTACAGACGAATTCAACTAGCACCGTCCAGTGACCTAAGCCGTTAAGTCGCATAACTTTAGTAACCACAACGAGTTGCAGTAAATTTTTTGTAAGCCTCTGCAAGAACATGGAATCGTACTTGGCTACGCCGCGCTAGGGTAGCGGAGTGCATCCTGTCAGGGCTCTTCAGTCTTGACGACAGGAATTTCAAGTGGAGGCAAGGCAATGAAGGACATGTTGAAGAATCTGGCAAAGGACGAGTCCGGCCAGGATCTGATCGAGTACGCCCTGATTGCGGCTTTAATCGCTCTGGGCGCCATCGCGGCCATGAAAGCGTTGGCAGAGGGCATCAGCAACGCGTTCAGCACGGTTTCCAGCGACCTCAGCAGCGCCGTCGCCTAAGAACCGGTACCTGCAACCGAAAATCGCGCCCGACAGCGCATTAACCAGTTTGCGGCGGTGTAGCAATCACCGCCGCAAATTTTTTTTCCGCCGCACTGCCTTGGGCTAACTTTCCTATTTCCATCCCTCTTGTATTTCCTATCCTTCGGCTAGGTTCCCATCCAGGATTTGCCTTGCCATTTCCCGGTGGTTGTTCTTTGAATTTTCAGCTTCTTGTGACCACTGTAACACCACTTATAAGTAGTAGTAACTTCGATAGGTTAGCGTAAGGAATCTAGAAACTCTGGTTGAAATTTAGAATCCCTGGGCCTGGCTTCCTAGTAGTGTGTGTCCTGCGCATCTGCTTCAAGGATGCACCTGTTGATACAGGAAATCTCCATGGAGGCAACATCAATGACTTACATTAAGAATCTGCTGCAGGACGAGTCCGGTCAGGACCTGATCGAATACGCTCTGGTAGCCGCTCTGATTGCCCTGGGCGCGATTGCGGCCATGAAGGCGCTCGCTACCGGCATCAGCAATGCGTTCAGCGTCGTCTCGAGCGATCTCAGCAGCGCCGTCGCTATAACAACCCACAAGCCACCAGGCTTCAACCAAGGCCCCAAGCAAGCAACTAACCCAACACCCAACGCCCAACCTGCGGCAGTCTCAAAAGGACTGCCGCACTTTACTTTTGCGCCCCACATTGGCTTGCATGGTGCCGGCAATCTCGATCCGGCTCTGGCGACAAAGCCAAATCCGCCACCTTCCGATGGCGCGCGGCGCTCACTTACGTGGCTTGGTCATCACCACCCGGCACTAGTCGTAACTATAAGTAATTAAACGACTTACAGTCAAGTTTCCGGTAGTTTCCGCAAGAACGTGGAATCCCAATCGTCCGCCTTTCGATATTTTGTCTATGCGTCCTGAAACAGACGCGCCCGACAGAAATCGGGAACATCCATGGAGGCAATACCAACACAATGAATACCCTGAAGAATCTGCTGCTGGACGAGTCCGGACAGGACCTGATCGAATACGCTCTGGTGGCGGCCCTGATCGCCCTCGGCGCCATTACCGCGATGAAAGCGCTCGCCAGCGGCATCAGCAACGCGTTCAGCGTCGTTTCCAGCGACCTCAGCAGCTCAGTCGCCTAAACCAGCGGTCAACCGCCCAGGTGGCGCCCAGCCTGGGCTTAACCCCTTATCCTCTATTCGCAATCGTGCGGCGACGGTAGCCCCCATCGCCGCACAAGTTTTTTGTAGTGGATAGTGGTCAGAGGCTAGCGGCTGGTGAGTACGTGGGTCATAGTCGGGGTCTTACGGCCGCCAGCGAATCTCGAAGCGCCCGATGACCTCCGATTGCGGGAAACCGCTCTCTTAAACCCGTCCAATAATTCCGGAGCGGGGCGGCCCGGAGGGAATATTGTGCCTGCTCCGGTGATTTATCACGACATTTGTACCCCGCTGACTGTCGATCAGGCCGCGGATTAGATTTCTGGAGGCTGTCCCGCCCTGCCGGCCAGAACTTCCAAATAAATTGGGGTCGGATTTGGATGGCCAGTAAGGAAATTGAGTTCCGGTCGCAGTAGGGTAGCTAAGTTATAGACCGGGCCATTTCCGGCATGGCGGAGGACCTCTGGAACGGCGCTCTTCATAGAGGTCTTACGTTGTGCTCGGTCTCCAACGAAGCCAGCCGCCCTCTTAGCTGAACGAGGGCTTCGGGCCGGTTAGCAAATTGCGTGAGTAGAGCGACTAGCCACGGCATAGATGGCTAGAATCGCAAACGCAAATAGAAACCAAAGACTTGGTATCAGTAACGATTGCGTGCCCGGCAGTGTGCCGCACTCTTGTCTCCTCGTGCTAGAGCGATCAAGGGCGCCAGGAAGACGAGCGGAACCACAAAGCAGAAATTGCATCGGTGCGTGAAGGGAAATTGAATGATGCTGCAGATCCCAGCGACCACAAGCAGTAGCATCAACTGTTCAGACTTTGGGTCGACCAGTCCCTGCCTTTCTGATTTCCAGAGGACGGTCTACCGCAACAACCACGAGGATAGGCAGCGACTCCGCTAGCGAGAACCAAACCAACCGTTCGGGAGATTACGCGGCCTACTACGATACCAGCAGCACACCTCCCAACAAAACGAAGAGCACGAGCGCGCACCGCCTGGCGATGTCTCCCGAGCGTCACGCGACTCAGCTCCAGCCCATAACACGAGAACAAGCGGTATACAGAGAAGAGCCGAAGAGATTGTTCACGGGGGCGTGGGCCGTATAGTTGCATGCGTTCCGCTGACAGGCCTCATGCCGTATATCCACTTTGCCACCGCTTTATGCTCATATGATATCGCAGCAAGAACAGGAAAATGGGCGTGGCAAACCCGAACAACAGGAAGCCCGCGCGCACCGCAGGCCATATTCTCCTTAAGCGCGCCAGGCGGGGGCCCGCCCAGCGGACCACTCGCGCGCAACGAGCAACAGGAGCCAAAGCGCCACCACAGGCAGAACAAAATGGTAGTACTGCGAAGCGTGCCCGCTTTATTCACCAGCTTTACCAGGGCGCAGACAAACAACACAAGGCGGTCGTAATCAGAATCGAGTATGCGCGCCCAGTACGCCCGTGCTCACCGTCGGTAAGGCTTTCGTTCTGTTCTTCGAAGAATCAGGAATAGACCCACGGCAGCGATAAAATAAAGCGCTGAAATTTTGGCCAGGAATGAGAGACCGCCGCACACCCCGGCCAAGAATATCCAGCGCACTTTTCGCGACTCTACGAACCTGAACAACCCAGCCGTTCCAAATGTCGCGAAAAAGAGGTTGTAACACGAACCGAATGCGCATGGGTATATCGGATACTCCAGACAGCAGCCAGCAAAGTTATAAGTGACGCGTTAAGGGCTGTCGTGAACCGCGATGCCAAATACCAGACCGTGGGTACCCATGGAATGAAAAATAGGAGCAACATGATGCGCGAGGCGATCAATCGCTCCCGAAAAACCGGAAAGCGAGTGCATTGAGGTAAGAGAGGCCGCCGGTGTAATTGTCGTAGAAATCGACATTCGGCAGGTCGCCGCGTAGAACCCGATCGGCGAGATAAGCGTGCGATGGATCGTCCTCGGAAGGAACCCATAGTGGAGTCGCCACCCGAGAATCCCGACACTTGTGAGGGAAAGCAGGACTACTAAACATAACTGCCAGACCCGGCCTTGCGCGGAGTTTGTCATCAATCGTGTACCGGTCCGGCGAGGATGGGCCGAGCCAGACGCACCGCATCTCGATGCGGTGTTGCAACCTCCAGAAACGCTCCCGCCGCCAGCGCCACCATGCCGAAGAAGAAGTACACCATCATGCGCTCCAGGCTGGGCGAAAAGAAGGGAATCACATAGAAGTAAGCGATGACCGCCAGCATCATCCAGCTCCGGGCGAGAAGTGGTGCTCAAGCACGTAGCTCCCGATCAGCACAAAAGCCAGCATCAGCAGCGACAGGTCGAACATGTAGCAATAATAAGAAGCCAGCAGGGTGATGCTGATCGACAGCGCCACCAGCAGGGAAGAGCTTGGGCGTCGTCGCACAGCCCATAGCAGCACGCCGAGCAGAGCCGCCGTGACCGCAACCGTCAACGCTAGCAAGGCCGCGGTGGTGATTCGAGTGTGCAGCAGAACGTAGAGCATGCCGCGAATGTTCGGCATACCCTCCACGTGAGCACCGCAGCATCTCGCGCGGCAGAACGTTGAAGCGTATCCAGGCGGCGGGATAGCTGAGGGCGGTGCGCCAGCCCACCAGCAAACTGGAGAGGGCAAGCAATCCCAGCGATGTGGCAAAGAAGCTGCCGACCGCCTTCCAATACTTACAGAGCACCAGCACCAGTAAAGCCGGAATCACAAACTGCGGTTTGATCGCCGCCATTGCCAGCGCGCTACCCGCGAGAACCGGCCGCCCTTCGCGCAGGCTCACATAGCACAGGGCAAACAGAAACAGCGTCAGGGTTGAAGTTTGCCCCTGCACCATGCCGACGACAACGGGAATAAAGAACACCGGCCCCAGCAGCGCAAACACCAGCACCTTGCCTTTGAGCACCTTCAACAGTAGCAGCGGCCAGGCCAGCATCAGGCAGACGTTTATCACGTACCAGACAATTTCCGCGTGGTAGTGCGACAGGTAAGAGAGCGGCGCAAAAATCAGCAGAACAAATGGCGCCGAAACGAATCGCTTCAGCACCAGATGCTGATGGGTGGCGGCCATCTGGGCTTCAAGTGCGGGGCCATAGTTGCTGGCGGCATCGTAGTTGTAAACCTGCGCGCCCTGCCCGGCTCCGACCATCTGACCCGCCCGGTAGCAAGCCGTGAAGTCGGAAGTCTGCCAGTTCAGCGTCTGGCGGAAAAGCGGGAACAACAGCGCATAAAGGACGATTGTTGTCGCCAGCAAGGCGGTGAGTTTTCCCGGCTCATCTTGCGTCCTGCACTGTGAGCGATGACGTGGCTTGGGGTACCGGCTCGAGTTGAGGCTCGACTAGCGTCATCTCGATAAATAGGCAGGCGCAGAAGACGAGCATCGCAGTTACCAGCCCGACGACCGCTTCTGGAAGGAGGGGCTTATCAGAGGAACGATAAACTGTGAGACCGACACTAATTAAGAAAGGTCGCGGTTGAACGTAATACCTACGCCTCTAAATATCCAGCAACCAGGAAGAAATGGAGAGCATCTCTAAAGCAACTTCGTGCAGATAGCCATGAAAGCTGACCAGGTACCGACACCGTCACCGAAAGGGCGAAGCCAACTGGAGAGAGCAGTTCCAGCGAATCGATAAGATCAGAACAGGGCGAAAGCGGTGAGAGGGACAAAATCACGGTTAGAGGTTCATTGCGGCGCTGAGCTTGAGCATGATGACCAACGCCGCCCCTCAAGTTCGGCATCAACTCCGCTTTTCCGCCTCTGCTCGTATCGGGCGTGCGGCTAGTCCCATAAGCGGCTTCGGGTAAGGCAACGTGACCCATCCAAACCCGCCAGGAAAGCAGAGCAGAACCAGCGACGCCGCGGTTGCCGCGATCCAGCCATAGCTTTCCACTTCTTGCGCCATCAAGCGCAAGAGAAACCGGCATAACCAAATGTGGTTCGACGTGGAGAGGGGCTGCGAAACGCACGCCTGCAGCTGGTCCCGATGTTCCGTCATTCGGACGAATATGAGCGTCAGAGAAAGCAGAATGAGGATATGACCACTGGCCGCCTATGAGTGCAAAGTCAATGGGCAGAAAAAAGCCGGAGCCAGGAGAGCCCATCCAAGTAAGCGCGGCGACTGCAGGCTTCGTCGGAGTAGGAACGGAATCGCGACATTATGGCAGGCATTGAGCCAGTACCAAGCTATCTGGGCAGGGTGATATCGCAACATGCGAACGGCAGCAAGCGACCAGAGCAAAGGGCGGCATAGACATACGGCGGCTTATCGCATCCTGACCCGGTTACCGATCTCAGACTTCCATTGCTCATCGTACTGGCGAGCGCCGTGATGATCGTAAACGCGCTTGCCGTCACCGTGAATGAGCATGCCACGCTCGGACGATACATGTACTCGAAATCGGAATCAATGCTGTGGTGAAGGTAAAGATCGGGCGCAGATAAAGGAAGTTCAGGAACGTAGAATACGATTGCCAGCAGGAACGCGGCGGGCACCCAGCGCGAGCAGGCGCGCCGGGTGCGCGATGAAGATGCCGCGTCGTCACCGCTCGCTCTTCCATCGCTTGCAAGAATGATCTGCTGAGTCCGTCAGATCATGTGTTCGATACCGCGATGGTTGCTGCAGGTCTGTTCATTGCTATTGCTGGGGGCGAGCAATGGCCGGCGATGGGCTTGAAGTCAGGGGAAGGGAATACTTGTCCCGCAGCATGAGCACGGTATCTCCACCGTCGGCCGCACGGATCCGCAAGCTACCGAGCACAGCGCATCAAGCAGCAGCCCGGTCAATGTTGGCGGATGTTGTCGGAATATACCGGCGACGGGAGCTGCCATATGCAGATCGAGTAGGTGATCATACTGATCTTTTCTACGGCCAAGAGCCGCAGGTGCTTTCTCTAGGAACAATCCAGCACACCATGGCCGCGAAACCAAGGGCATTCAATGTCATTACCAAAGGAAGCGTAGGGACTGCCTCGCCGTATATCGCGAGGGGAAGAAGCGATCGGGCTCCAACGATAACCAACCACGAGCGTGAAACCGCCAGGAATCTGTCATTGTGAAAATGGAAGGTGTAGCCCAGAGCGACGCCCAAGAAGAGGCGTCAATTCGCAGGTGGGTCGGATACAAAATCTAGGTAGTGTACAGTCGCGTGATGCGACGCAATCATCCGCATCAGGAGACAGGAGAACAGCAAGCCGACAGCGATAGCGGGAAGGGTGGCTGAGACCATCGCCCTTAGGGAAGAGTGTGATCAGTGCGAGCAGAACAAACGGCAGCAGCATGTAGAAATGTTCTTCAACCGCGAGAGACCTGGTTTGGCCCGAGAAGTGGGGCAGATAGTCTTGCAGGACTGAACAATTCGCTTCCGAAGCGCTCCTTTCCGATGCTGCGAAAAATATGGGATGGTGGTCAGTAAAAGAAAAGCGTAGAACGGTCCGATCTTCAGGCCCCGTCGAATGAAAAATCGGCCGATTGAGATATGGCCATTTCTTCTTAAAGTCGGCGAAGAGCAAGCCCGAAATCAGGAACCCCGAAAGCACAAAGAAAAGGTCGACACCGGCCCATCCAGTCGAGTGCAAGAAACTATACGGCGGTAATCGTCCGCAATTACCATTAGCACCGCGACGCCTCGAACAAATCGAGCTGAGGACTGCTGGCGGTCATCGGGATGCTCGCGTGCCGGGCTGCCGGACGGCGGCGGGCGGCCGGCCTGGGCCGGCCTGCGTCCCCGTTGGGGAGAGCTTGCCCGTCACCGCATCACCTCCGGAACCATTGGAGCTCTCCTGTCGACTGTCGAGAGGAGGGCGCTTCCTCTCGACTGTCGACAGGAGAGCCGCTTTCGTCCCCGCTCCCCGGAGTCACCGCCGGCACCGAGGCCGGATCCGGGGCGTCGGAGAGTGCAGCATCCCCAGCGTCATCAGTGGCTTGCGGCCACTGGGCGAAAGGGAAGGCGCCGCGCCCAACACGTTGCCAGGTCAGCATCTTCCAGAGATCCTCGGTCGAATCAATGCTCTGCAAGTGCGAGAGCGCGTAAGCTGCTGATTCGAAGCGGAATCCGGCTGCGGGAGAATAGGCCAGGAGCGCCTGGAGCCATTCCAGGAGGGAAGGCCGTTCCGCAGCTAACTCCTTTGTTTTCAATATTATGACCTATAACTCCTGTAGAATCTGCGGCTTAACGCAAAATCGCGTTGTAAGCCCTTTGCTGTCAATCGCGAAACATCTTTTTTTTTGCCACGCAGGGCGATGCGCCCCTTCCTTTATTAGGACTTGCGGGGCGAGCGCCTAAGCCGGTTCCGAAGCAATGCCAGCCGTCCGGACTGGCCGGGGTATCGGCTGCGTCCGGTGAGGGAGCCAAATGCCTTAGCTACAGCAACTTACAGATGGCTGCCAGCGACGGCGTGACTCTGCTCGACTTCCTGCTCGCTCGAATGCGACGTCAATTTCCTGACCGTCCGGCGCATGATGATCATTCCGACCACCAGTCCGGCCAAAAAGCCGGCAATGACGCGCAGCATAACGGTCCCGGGGCTGATTACGGCTGCTGTGTCAAACATCATAAGTCTTTTCCTTCTCGCGGCTTACAGCCGCAGGTTGGGCCATCCAGGCGCAACGGCCAGTTGCCAGGAGGGCGTTAACGGCATGGGTGCCAATCAGTTACAAATAGCCAGTTGATCGTTGACTTCGGTCTGGCTGTCGCGGATTGCTCCGACCGGCAGCTCGAGAACGGAGCGCGTCCGGAAGCTGAGCGCTGCCAGGCGAAATGGCCCGAGCCGCTCCCAAACCCCACGGACACAACGGTTTCGGTCGAGTGCGACCACGTCGATCGGGAAGCGCATCCCGAAGGTATGCACGCCGCTCGACGGCTCGATTAGCAGTCCGGTACCGCGATCCAGACCGCGATGACGAAGCAGGCCAACCATGCGCGACAGCGCCGAGTTGGCCACCCGGACCTGCGATCCCAGGACCGTGCCCTTCGTCTTGTTGACGACCTCAACCTCAACTGGCTTTCGCATTGATAATCCTGGCACTTACGCCATCTTTTTGCGGCGCATGACCAACACGCCCAGGATCACCACGAACAGTACGCCCGAAATGACGCGAATGAGTGTTACGCTTTCCATTTGTTTCCCCCTATTTGTTTTGGTACTGCAAGTCCTTACCTCAGTGAAACATCGACTTCATGCTGTTGGCGATGGTGATGAACGCCGGTCCCAGCAGCACGATGAACATGCTGGGAAAGATGAACATCACCAACGGGAAAACCAGCTTGACGGTCGTTTTGGCCGCCATCTCTTCGGCTTCCTGGCGGCGTTTAGTTCGCATGGCATCGGAAAAAGTGGTCAACGCACGCGAGATGGGCGTTCCGAAGCGATCAGTCTGCGTCAGCATGTTAGTAAAGGCGCGGATGACGTCCAACTTGGTGCGGTCAGCAAAGGCGCGCCAGGCATCGATGCGGGTTTTACCGGCGCGCTGTTCCAGGTTGATCTGGTTGAACTCTTCCGCGATATCGGGATGGCTGATGGCCAGCTCCTGGCCGGCGCGCAGCAGCGCCTGGTCCAGGCCCAGTCCCGCTTCCACGCAGATGACCAGCAGGTCAATGGCGTCGGGCATGCCCAGCCGGATCTTCTCGCGGCGATGGCGCACCATCTCGGTCAGGATGAAGTCGGGGGCCAGGAACGCGACCACCGCAATGCCTATCATCCAGAATCCGGTGTTGGATGGGATGAAGCTGCCGATGCAGACGCCGGCCAGCGGTCCCAGCATGCGGATGCTGAAGTAAATGTCGCCGTCGCCGGGATTGGTATGGCCGGCCGCGATCAGGCGCTGGCGTAACTGTTCGTCCTGTTTGAGGCCCAGCTTGGTGCGGACAAATCCGGCAAGATCGGCCAGTCGCTCAAGGGGAGCGCGCTGTGGCGTTTCCTCCACCACGGGAGCGTTGCGGGTGAGCTGATACACGCGCTTGGCCTCGCGCGACGGCCGCAACATGACCAGCAGAATGAGCAGCGCGAAACCGAAGAACGCGGTGATGACGATGCTGGCGAGCAGTATGGGTGTCATGGTCATGGCTTAAATCTTCACGTTCACGATTTTGCGAATGACCAGGCCGCCGACGATCATGGAGCCGGCGCCGATATACATCAGCTTGCGGCCCAGAGGATCATCGAGCAGCACCTGGGTATAGCCATGGTTGGCGATGTTGATGAGGAAGAACATCACGATGGGCAGCAGCGCCAGGATGACGCCGGTCAGGCGGCCCTGGGCGGTGTAAATGCGTACTTCGCCTTCGATACGCAGGCGTTCGCGAATCACGTTCACCGTGCGCTCCAGGATGTCCACCAGGTTGCCGCCGGTTTCCTTCTGCACCAGCATGGCGGTAACCACGAACTGCAAATCGGGTGAGGGAACACGGCGGGCCAGCTGCATCAGGGCTTCGCGATGGGGCAGGCCGAAGTTCTCCTGCTTGTAGACCTCGCGGAACTCGGTCTTCACCGGCTCGGACGCTTCCTGCCCGACGATCTCGACGGCCGCGCCAACCGAGTACCCGGCGCGCAGGGCGCGAACGATGAGTTCGACACCGTCGGGCAGAGCGGCGTTAAAACGACGCAGGCGCCGCCCACGCAGAATCTGCAGGTAGAAGAAGGGGAAGGTGAGGCAAAGAATGCCGATGACGCCGGCGATGGCCGGTTCCTGGATGTAATAATCGGCGACGCTGAAGCCGATGACCCCGCACCCCGCCGATAGGAGCAGCACCACGCCCACCGTCCAACTGCTTTCCGCCTGCGAGAGCAGCAGGCGAATGGTATGAGCGTAATTCCAGCGCTGCAGCAGGTTGTCCAGCCAGTCAATTTCGCTGAGCTTGGTGCGCTTGAAGAATTCGGGAAGGTCCCCGATGTAAATCGTCTGCGCGTCGCTGACGCCGATACCGGCCACACGGCCTTGAATAGCGCGCTCGGCCGCGGTCGGTCGGGTCAGGATCAGCACCACCCCGAAGGTCAGCAGCAGGAGTACCGTGAATACCAGAATCATCACCAGCAACATAGAAAACCGCGCTTTCGTTTACCGCCTTGTATCTTTGGCGCCGCTCATTGCAGCGCCCTAGCCTTGGTCCTTGCGTCCTACACAAACTCCGACAGTTCCAACAGGCTCATCGGAATCGGAATGCCCGAGGCCTTCAGCTTCTCGGCAAACTTGGGCACGATGCCGGTGGCATAAAAGCGTCCCAGCACTTTGCCGTTGGCGCCTACGCCGCGCTTCTCGAACATGAAGATGTCCTGCATGCTCACCATGTCGCCGCTGGTGCCGGTGATCTCGGTGATATGAGTCACGCGGCGCGAGCCGTCGCTCAAGCGGGCGACCTGCACGATGAGGTGGACGGCCGCGGCAATCTGCTGCCGCAGAGCTTTCTCCGGCATGTTCAGGTTGGCCATCATGCACATGGTCTCGATACGGGACAGGGCATCGCGCGGGCTGTTGGCGTGCACCGTGGTGATGGAGCCGTCGTGACCGGTATTCATGGCCTGCAACATGTCCAGGGCCTCTTCGCCACGTACCTCGCCGACCACGATGCGGTCAGGACGCATACGTAAGGCGTTGATGACCAGCTCGCGCTGGCGCACGCCACCTTTGCCTTCCACGTTGGGCGGACGGCATTTCCAGGCGCACCACGTGATTCTGCTTGAGCTGCAATTCGGCCGAGTCTTCGATGGTGACGATGCGCTCCCGCTCTGAGATGAAGCCGGAGAGCACGTTCAGCAGCGTGGTTTTGCCGGAACCGGTGCCGCCGGAGACCAGGATGTTGAGGCGCGCCTTCACCGCCTTCTGCAACACGTCCAGCATTTCCGGGGTGAACTCGCGATAGGCGAGCAAATCGTCGGCGGTCAGCGGCGTGGTGCCGAAACGGCGAATGGAGAGGATAGGGCCATCCACGGCCAAGGGCGGAATGATGACGTTGACGCGGGAACCGTCAACCAGGCGGGCGTCTACCATGGGCGACGATTCGTCCACCCGGCGGCCGACTGCTGCTGACAATCTTGTCGATGATGTGCATCAGGTGAGTGTTGTCCTTGAAGACCACCGTTGGTCTTCTCCAGCACGCCGGCGCGTTCCACGTAGACCGAGTTGTAGGTATTGACCAGGATGTCGTTGACGGTGGGGTCCTGGAGCAGCGGCTCCAGCGGTCCCAGTCCGAAGACTTCGTCCAAGACTTCGGTAGCGACGCGCTCACGTTCGCTGGCGCTGAAGGGAATACCCTGCTCGCCCACCAGCTGCATGATGATGGCCAGTAAATGCTGCTTGGCCCGGGTGTCCTGCATGAACAGCAGCTTCTCCAGATCAATGCGGTTGATCAGCTCGCGGTGGACCGCGGACTTGACTTCCTGCGAGGTCCGTCCCAGGACCTGCGTGCCGCCGCGTTCCATGCTGACTACGCGGTTGCCGGACGGGGGCGGTACACTGATCGCCTCAGGCATGGTCCCTCCAATTTCGATTACGCAACATGCTTAGCTCACTTTCCCCACAGGGAGAATCTGCTCTTCTTTGTCGGCTCTTCCACCGCAGCGTTGTCCATCACCGGGACCACGCTGGCCGCCCACTTCTTCATCTGGTTGGTAAATTCCGAGCGCCGGTCAGGCGAAATCGGACTGCCGGTGTTCATGGCCCGCACCAGTTCGTTGGGGTTGTTGGGTATGGTGATGGAAATGGGCTGGCGGATCGCCTTCTCAATCTGTTCCAGGGTGACCGCGGCGTCGGACGAATAGCGATTCACCACCACCTTGATCTTCGACGGCGGCACATTGCACTGCAGCAGGCGATCCACATAGCGCGACAGGTCGCGCAGGGAAGGCACATCCGCCGAAGTCACCAGGTAAAGTTCTTCGCAACAATCAATGGTGACCAGGTTCAGGTCGTCCACGCCCGGCGGGCAATCCACCACCACATATTCGTAGACGCCGGCAATAAATTGAATGGCGCGCTCCACCGCGTCGAAGGCCACATTCATGTGGCCGTTGAGGATGCCGGGAGCGGGCAGAACATCCAGGCCGCTGGCATGATGCGCAATCAGGCTGCTGAGCAGCGTCTGGTCCAGACGCGAAACGTTACGCACCACTTCATAAAAATCATAGTTGGCGTTGTCGTGGCCGAGGTAGAGACCGACGTGGCCGAGATGAGGATGCTGGTCCACCACGATGGTCTTCTTGCCCATGGCCCGCGCCAGAAAGGTCCCGAGATGCACCGCCAGGGTGGTGGTGCCCACGCCGCCACGGCAGCCCAGAAAGGCCAGCACTCTTCCCGAGGGCAGGGACTTGCGAGTCTCATGCATCTGGCCTTGCAGGCGCAAAAGCGATTCCACCACCTGCTCGACCGCCAGCGGCTTCATCAGATACTCGCTGCAGCCGGCGCGCATGGCCTCCAGGATCATGGCGGGATCGGTCTTGTCGGAGAGCGCGATCAGGGTGCTGCGGCCATGCAGCATTTGGCGAATGGAATTGGCCGCCTGCACCGCCAGGTTGCGGTCGTTGTCGAAGTCAATGACGCAAACCGCGTGGTCGGCATTCTGGATTTTCAGCAGGGTCTGCACTTCGCCCACGTGCAGGGAGTAGTCTTGCAGCTCGCCGACAAAGGAGCCGTTCTCCTTGAGCGTGGCCTGCCGCACCTTCTCCGCCGTGTCGTGATCGACGCAGATGGTGACAACGCACAACCCGTCCTGGCTAACGATCGGGACTCCAGTTCTCACACTGTTGCTCCGGCGCTGTTGCTCAGCGCACTTAGGGTTGCGTGCCCTTGCCGTAGCTTCTGGGCAAGTTCTTGTTGAAGTCGCCGAGGTCGCCAGGATGCTTGGTGACCCACGAAGGATCGCTCGGGACCGGAATGTCGTTGTTCAGCGGATCCACCACCGTCGGCGTCACCAGCACAATCAATTCCATGGTCGAGTGGTTCAAGCTCTTGGAGCGAAAGAGCTGGCCGAGGATGGGCACATCGCCGATGCCCGGCACCTTGCTCAGCGCATCCGTGGTGCGATGGTCGAGGATGCCGGAGATGCCGAAGCTCTGGCCGTTCTTCAGTTCGACCTGGGTCTCAGCCTTGCGGGTGGAGATGGAGGGAATGGTATATCCCGAAATCACCACGACATTGGTGTAGTCCAACGAGCTGACCTCAGGCGAAATCTTCAGACGAATGCTGCCGTCAGGATTTACGTAGGGAGTGAAATCCAGCTTCACGCCGTATTCCCGGAATTGAATGGTCACGGTGGCGGTGCCGCCCGCGCTGCCCGGCTGTACCACGGGGAAGGGGAATTCGCCGCCGGCCAGGAACTTTGCCGGCTCGCCATCAATGGTGGTCAGCGTGGGCTCGGCCAGGATTTCCAGGATGCCCTTGGAAGACAGGTCCTTGATGGTCACGCCGACGCCATTCTTGGCGTTGAAGTAGAACAGGTTCAGAAAGTCGGAGATCAACGCCGTCTCGCCGTTGCCGCTGCCCTGAAAGACCGGCGGGGCAAACTGCTGCGTGGTGCCCGATCCGATGTTGTTGGGATTGAGGCCGATGAAGTTGATGCCGAAAGAGTCCAGCTTGGAGCGATCAAGCTCAGCGAAGCGGACCTTGAGCTGCACCTGCGGACGATGGCGGGGATCGACCACGATGGAGTTCATTACCGTCGGGGAATAGTTGCCCGCCAGCTTGGCGGCGGCGTCAGCCTCAGCGTCACTACCCGCCACTCCGGACAGGAACACCTTGCCCTGCACCGCATCCACTTTGATGTGGTCGCCAGGCAACGCCTGGGCCAGCGATTCGCGCAGGCCGGTGACGTCTACGTCGGCCGAGACGATGTAGACGCTCGATTTGCCGGACTCGTTCCACAGCACCAGGCTGCTCTCGCCCGCAGTCTTGGCGGTGATGACCAGCTCGCGCGGCGTGGGCGTGATGGAATCCACTACCGTGGGATTGCTGACATACACGCGGCGCAGGCGGTCGGGCGTATCAATGAACATGGAACGGCCGACGATGACGTGCAGCGTCTGGCCGGCTTCGTCGGTGGACGGATTCAGCGAAGCCACCTGCGCTCCCGCAGGGGCGGCTGTGGCTGCATCCTGTGCGTCGCGCTTGCCTTGATAGGGCGCAACCCGCCGATAGGTGCTGCCGCCGGAGGTAGCTTGCGGCGCCGGCGAACTGGTGGCGCCAGCGACGCCAGTGGCGACGGCGTTGGCCGCGTTAGCGGGTCGCGGTGGTGGCCGAGGAGGCGGCCGTGGCGGATTGCGCGCCGCGGCTGCGCTCTCCGCAGTGTTCTGGGCTGCCAGGTTCAACGGCAGCGCTCAGCGCCAAATTGCCAAACCGATTGTCCACAGACGATTGCTTTTCATAAGTGATCTCGCAAGTACTACTCGAAACGGGAAGTCATGCGCTTGTCGCCCATGATGGTTTCAACCACGTAAGGTTGCGGTTTCTCGGAGTGCACGCTGGGTCGGAAGGCGGACGGCGCTTTGGGCGCTTCGCCGCCGGCCAGAGAAGCCAGTTGAATCGGAAAGGCCTTGACCTGGCCGTGATCGGAACCGTTGCGCAGCACGAACTGGATGCTGCCCTGACTCGAGGCCAGGACAATTCGCTGCGAGTCCTGCGGCGTCAGCAGCAGCGTCACCACGTTCACCGTCGCTGGCTTGCCCTGCGGGTCCGGCTCCATGGTCTGGCCGGCAGTCAGCACCTCGACATCTTGCAGCACAATCTGGGTGGCGGGTTTGGCTCCGCCCTCGGGGCGCAGCGTGACCAGCACGTCCACATGCGAACCGGGATAAAGGAAGCCGGCCACACCGACGATTTCGTCGGAGCGGACCGAGGTGGCGCGCATGCCTTCCGGAATCTTGATGGTCAGGCCGATGCCGGAACCCGCTGCCGCCAGAAAGTCCTTCAGAATGGGCTGGTCCTGCGCCACCGGATAGATCACCGAACGTCCCACCAGGTCCTCGGTCTTGATGAACTGGTCCTTGAGCGGAAGCGACGCCGGCCAGTCCACCAGCTCAAGGTCCTGCGGCCGCAGCACGGCGCCGGATTCAATCGGTCCTTTGGCCGCCACCACGCGCTGGGTGGTGGGTTTGGCGACCGGTGCGCCGAGCTTGTGGCTGATAAAGAAGGTCGCTGCTCCGGAGAGCACCAGGGCGACGGCAAGAGCGAGAATCAGACGACGTGGATTCATGTTTATCTCACCAGCAAAACGTTGCAGAAGGCCAGCGCCGTGCCCGCGGCAATGGCAATGCCGTAGGGCAGACGCAGTGTCTCTGTGTTCGTGACGTTGAGGTTGGAATGCGGCTGCAGACCGGCGGTGCCGTGATGCACCATGAGCACACCGATGTTGGACAGAGTGGTCTTCAGCCGGCCTTTGGCGATGGCCAGGACAATGGCGAAAATGCCGCCTACCAAGCCGGTGGCAACCAGGATTTCAGCGATGTGGCTGAGACCGGCGAGCGCGCCGACCGCGGCCATCATCTTGACGTCGCCGGCGCCCATGCCGCCGGCCATATGAAAGATGAGGAAGATGCCGCCGGCGATCAAAGTCGCCAGCGCGGCTGAGCCCAGAGAGCGCCAAGCGGCCGTCCAATGCCAGCTCGCGCTCTGGTACCAGCCGCCGAGAACGAAATGAAGCAGCAGTCCGATAAGCAGGGAAGGCAGGGTGAGCCAGTTGGGCAGACGGCGGGTCTTGGTATCGGTAACCGCACCGATGCCGGAGCTCAACAGAGCTGTGCCCACAAACACCGTCTCGAGATGCACGACCGTCACTGTATGCCTCGGGTAACTACCCTGCCGTAAGTCCCATCAATACCCGGAGGTTGAACCGTCAACCGGCTTCCGGGCGTCTTGCTGGTCGCCACTGCGGCAAGGACAGCTGGAATCAATAAGTGCGATGAAACAGGGCGCTTACGCTTTAGTCTGGGCGCTAAAAACGGGTAATCCAGCTACCGCACACCTGTTGGCCGCATGAGCAGGACTGAGCATAGCGCCCCGGTTTTACCGGAGATTCCACAATCTTGCATACCGTTGCAGAATGCTTACAGTAACTACACCGGGAGGGGTCGGTAACGGGTGGAGTTGTGATACCTTGACCGCGGTATAAGCTATGTCAACCCCTGCCTTGGAAGAAGTTATGCACTCTCCCAGCGTCACCACCGCTTCCGCCAGTAGCGCGCAGCCGCTCTGGAAGCGGCTTTGCAGCTTTCCCGCCCTGTTAGCTATGGTGCTGGCGGGCACCGTGGAAGTCTTTGCCAACCGCAGCATCGCCGATCCCGACATCTGGTGGCACCTGCGCAATGCCGAATGGCTGGTGCAACACCACGCCATGGTGCGCAGCGACTTCTACTCCTACACCGTCACCGGCTCGCGCTGGATCAATCACGAATGGCTCACCGAACTTCCTTATTACTTTGCGTGGAAGTTGATGGGCATCCAGGGCATCTATCTGGTGCTGTTGATTGCGGTGGAGATTATCCTGCTGGGAGTCTTCGGACTGGCCTGCTACACGTCGAAGAATGCCAAGGCTGCCTTTATAGCTTCATGGTTTGCAGCTTTCTTGGCAACTATCTCTTTTGGCCCACGAACACTGCTCTTCGGATGGATTTATTTAGTATTGGAACTCTATATTCTATGGGAGTTCCGCGAAGGTAGAGATAAGACATGGATACTACCACCGCTGTTTTTGATATGGGTTAATTCGCACGGCTCGTGGTTGATCGGCCTGGTCTTCCTGGGTGTCTTCGCCGGCTCCGGCCTGTTGCAGGGCGAGTGGGGGAGAATCGAAGCCAAGCGCTGGACGCCGCAGCAGTTGCGCAAGATGATCCTGATCTGCAGCCTGTGCGTGGCGGCGCTGTTCATTAACCCTTACACCTATCATTTGGTCTTTTATCCTTTCGATCTGGCCTTCCGGCAGAAGCTGAACATCAGCCACGTGACCGAGTGGCAGACGCTGGATTTTCACTCGCTGCGCGGCAAGATCGTTTTCGGCATGCTGGCCACCACCATCCTGCTGGCGCTCACCCGCAAGCGGACGTGGCGGCTGGACGAGGTCCTGTTCCTGCTGATCGCTTTCTACTCCGGCATTACTTATAGCCGCTTCATGTTTCTCTCCGCCATCGTAGTCACGCCGCTGTTGGCCAAGGAACTGGCGTTCCTGCCGAACTATCGGCGCGAGATTGACAAGCCGCTGCTGAACGGCGCCATCATCCTGGCCATCCTGATAGGTTGCTCGTGGACCTTCCCGTCCGCCAAGTACCTGATGGAAGATTCGGTGAAGCTGTATCCGGTGAAGGCGACGGCGTATCTGCAGCAATTCCATCCACAGGGCAGGGTGTTTGCTGACTACTTGTGGGGCGGTTACATGATCTGGAACGTGCGCCAGATCCCGGTGTTCGTGGATTCACGCGTCGACATCTACGAATACAAGGGTGTATTCGGCGACTATCTCGATGCCATGGGGCTGGTGAAGCCGTTGGAGGTGCTGGATAAATATCACATCCAGTACGTGCTGTTCACCAAGGACAAGCCGCTGTCCTATCTGCTGGCCCACGCTCCGGGATGGAAGATCGACTACCAGGACGACAACGCCATGCTGTTCGAGCGCACCGGTCCGACGCCCTGACGGGGCGCGGCTTTAGGGCAATGCTTCCGCAGGCGACCCGGCGACGAGCCGGGCGCGGCGGAACCTAGATAGTCACGATTCGACAAAGTAACGTCGAAGAGCGGGGCAGCGGGTCGCCGTCCCAAAGTGGCAAACCGGGTTGCAATGAGCCCTCCGACCGCCGCAAACCTCCCCTTTCTGGGCATTACCAAAGTACTAGTACTTCAGTAACGCTCCCCTGTTCAGGCGCGAATTCAGCGAATACTCAAGCGCTCAAAACTACGTAGATGACCGCATGAACCGCGGTCCGCACGGTAGTTACGGCGTGGGTTCAAGAGGCCGAGGCGTAGTTTGACGCATAGGTCGGTATCGAAATCAAGACCGGAAGGCACAGTGGAAACAGGCAAGAGCCAAAATGGAAATTATTTTCAGGTTTGGGACTTTGGTGTGTTGTGCATAACTTTGGTGGTTGTGATAATCGACGCACATCAGTCATTGGCCGGCCATGCAAGATCGCCCAATGGTTTCACACGGGAGATTATGGCGACTGGAAGAATAGTAGTATATGATCGCGCAGCGCAGAAGAGTGCGCCACTCATCAGCAATGCCGAACCCGATCTGGACTCCTCAAGCGCCCCTTGGGTAGGCATCAAGCTGGAACACTATCGCATCGGCGATTCCGATCGTCCCGATGCCACAACCCATTCCTATCTGGCAGCGGTTTGTCTCAGCGGCTCCTACGAAACCGAATATCTTCCTGGCGGTGGACAGCGCGGTTTCAACGTGCGCCACAAGCCGGGAGATGTGTTTCTGACTGGGCCCTGCGACCTTCCGGCGCGGCGCTCCACTGGAACGGTGGAGTTTCTAGCGCTGGAGCTGGCGCCCAAATTTGTATTGTGGGCCGCCGATGAACTGGTGACCAACGGAACTTTCGAAGTGCAGCAGTTGTGGTCGGCGAAAGAAGAGCAGCTCCGTCACATCATGCTGACGCTGCATCACGAGCTACAGGCCAACTGTCGCTCCGGGCAGTTGTTCGGCGAATACATGGGGCTGTCGTTCGCGACCGCTCTGCTGACGCGCCACTCTTCGGTGCCCGCTCGCCTCAGCCATTATCGCGGAGGATTGTCGCAGTACAAGCTGCGGCAGGTGACCGACTTCATCAACGACAACCTGGCAGCCAGCCTTTCGCTGGCCGACATGGCCAAGTTGCTGGACATGGGACCGTGCCACTTCGCGCGCGCCTTCAAGGAGTCCACCGGCGTGTCTCCGCACCAGTACGTGCTGCGCCGCCGCGTGGAGCGCGCCCTGCAATTGCTGAAGGAGACCCGCGTCAACCTGGCGGACATCGCCTACGACCTCGGCTTCTCCAGCCAGGGACACTTTACTACCGTATTCCGTAAGCTGGTGGGAGTTTCGCCGAGCAGCTATCGCGAGCAGTTGCTTTCCGCCAAGGGCGGCAGTTTGGTGGCGTCCGAGGTCATGATCGCTACCGAGTAGTTCCCCCGAAATATCCAGGTTCCGGGACCCGCCGTCCGGAACCTGGAATATATTGCAGTTTTGGAAAGCGTTTTCCCATTCCTCCGTCCCTTTTCGTAATCTCCAAACAACACAATAAAGAATCTGGTAACCACGCACCGATTCTGAAAGACGGTAATCAGGTCCGCCTTTATCGTGATCCCTTGTAGAGCACAAGGAAGTCCAGCCTGCTGCCTTGCTGATTACGACGCTGTGCAGCAGGTTGGACTATAGGATCACGTTAACCGGTTGGCGCGAAGGCACCGGGATCCACATGATTTGTCAGACTGATCCATCCGAGCTGGGAAGGGGAACTAGAGAAATGGAAGCACAGGCAGCGCCTACACCCATCAATGCCAACGTATTAAAGATGGTTATGCTCGATTTCACCGCCATTTTGCTGGGATATAACTTGCCTCGTGAAGAGGCGCGGCAGGTAGCCGCCAAGGCCCTTGAACCGGTACGCGAGCACTTTGCCAACAGCGGCGCGGTATTGCGTCGCCAGCGGCTCTAGCTGCAACGCCCCCTTTAGTAACCTGACGACTGCTGCGGCAGTCGTTTTTCTTTGTGCGCCATGCAGAGGTAGAAGTGGATCTTCCAGCCTGGATGTCCTCCAATCAGACTCCTAATCTTAACCAGCGACAGCCTGGGGAGCATCGGTCTGCCGCATTCTATGCGTAGAAGGCTATAAAGGAGGAGGATATTGATAGAGTAAAAAGAGGGAGCACCGGTCGGCTGGAAGGCGTGGTGAGGCAGTGAGCGGCGAGCGCACTAGAGCAGGGAATCAGTCAAGTGCAAAAACTCAGGGAGCCGCCCACTACAAAAGCAGCTCCCCGGTTTGAAACAGTTAGACATCCAGGAAGGTTCGGGCCCGTTTATCCGCTTTCTCGCTTAGGCGACGGCGCTGCTGAGATCGCTGGAAACCGTGCTGAAGGCTGTGGAAATACCAGAAGCGACGCTGTTCATGGCGGCAATCGTACCCAGAGCAATCAACGCAGCAACCAGAGCATACTCGATCAGATCCTGACCGTTCTCGTCACGCACGAAGCTATTCAGGAAATTCATTGTAGGTTATCCTCCATCCACACCGGCGACGCAGGTGGGTTCGCGGAATTAAGGCTAACGCCTGCGCCAATCGGCATATTCCAAGTTTTTGTGTAGGCTTGCAGTAATTTGATGGAATAAGCACCTTAATTTTAAGAGTCGCCACCGATAGGTGCCGGATAGAGAAGAATGTTTCCTGCCAGAACGTGGGTGTTGACCGGCCCTTTGAGTGGTCTGGCAGTGCGCTTGCATCACAAGTAGGCTGAAGATAACTTCGAACGCGCCAGCGCCATAAGCGCGTCGGACTAGCAGCCATGCGGTGACGGCCGTGAGCCAGACAATGGCCCGAAGCCTGCCGGGGAAAGTGAGCCTGGCAGGAAGGGTTCCATGGCAAAAGGATGGGGGATGTACGCGCCAGCTCTCACTTGCGCCTTAATTTTCTTTTCGAGTTCTTCCTGGATAATCCTCGCAACGGCAATGCCGGTCCGGCAGCGGTCAGGAGCGACCTGTGGCGGGTGAGAAAATCCTGCACGTCTGCTACGATCCTTCGCTGCTAATTGACCGCGAGCGTATGCTGCTGGCCAAGGGCTACGATGTGGTCACGGTTCTGGGTACGGATGGCGTCCTGGGAGTGGCGGATACCGGCCCGTTCGCCCTTATTGTGGTGGGCGACGGTGGCCCTATCGAAGACCGTGAGCGGGCGATCGGCTGGCTGAAGGAAAACTTTCCGGCTACCCCAGTTGTGGCACTGTGCCGGTTGCATGAACACCTGACCGGCGCCGACTACCAGGCATCCACGGTGGACCGCAAGACCTGGCTGGCCTTCGTCGCCGATTGCATCGAGCGCTCCGACTCAGTGTAAGAAACAGCGCAGTCCGCGGGGGAATGCGGGGTTCTTCGGCAGGCTTCTACCTCAGGCTGTTCCTGATCGGGTGTCCAGCCGGAATCTCAGTCTGCTCGTGCTCCGACGCCCAGCGCTCGACCATCTCCGCCTCAAAACCTCTCGCCGCATGGTAGAGCACGCGGTCGAAGAACAGCTCCACCACATGCAGCAGCTCCATCTCGGCGATTAGGTCTTCGGGGTCGAGCAGGCCCTCCTGTCGCAGGAAGTCCCACAGATGCTCCTTGGTGGCCTGCACCGCGAACAGCAACTGACTGAAGGGCACCTTCTGATGAGCGCTGCGGGCCCCCATGCCGAAGTAACGCTCTTCGATCTCAGCCTCGGTCTTGGTCACGATCCAGTCGCTGAGATGGCGATAGATCTCGAAGGTGCGGTGCTTGAGTTCATGCGAAGGCACCGTGTAGAGCAGAGAATTGCAGTTTTCCGAGCGCTTGAGCTTGTTGATCAGTCCGTCGGAAAGCTTATCGGCGTGGACTTCGATGAGTTGCACCAGCCTGACAGCGAACATAGGACAACCTCCTGTTCCTGCCGCGGCAGTCGGAACGAGCGCCACAGGTGTTATTTCATTGTCCTCCACCAGGGCACTGCGGGCGGTGACAGGCGGCACAAGACCGCGTGATTCCGCAGTCGCAAAGGCAGATGCGGACTCGGCTTTGAGTCACTGGGCAGACGGACAAAGGTGTCGAGCGTCACAGACAAGGTGCGTCCGCCGCAGCTAGGCTGATGGCAGAACTGCGGGGGGATTATGCCTACGCCATGGGCACATCGTTACGCCAATCGCACCAAAACCGTAAAAAGCTCAGTCATCCGTGAACTGCTCAAGCTGACGCAGCGGCCGGAAGTGATTTCCTTCGCCGGCGGTCTGCCGGCGCCGGAAGTCTTTCCCACCACGCGTTTTCAGCGGGCCTGCGAGCGGGCCTTGTCAACCAAGGCTGCAACCGCATTGCAGTACGGTCCCACTGAAGGCTACCGTCCACTGCGCGAGCTGATCGTGGAGCAGATGGCGCGCTACGGCATCCTGGCCACGGTAGATAACGTCCTGATCACCTCGGGCTCGCAGCAGGCGTTGGACCTCATCGCCAAGCTGCTGATCAATCGCGGCGACCGCATCCTCACCGAGTGTCCGACTTACCTGGGAGCGCTACAGGCCTTCGATCTGTTCGGCGCCGAATACGTGACCGTGCCGATTGACGATGACGGGCTGCAGACCAGCCGTTTGGAAGACGCGCTGCGTTCGGGACCGAAGTTCATGTACATCCTGCCGAACTTCCAGAATCCTGGCGGTGTGACCTTGTCGCTGGAGCGGCGGCAGACGCTGGTGCAAATGTCCAACAAGTATGGTGTGCCGATTATCGAGGACGATCCCTATGGTCAGCTTCGCTACGAAGGCGAGCACATTCCGCCGCTGGTGGTGCTGGACCGCATCGATCTGCAGCGCGACGAAGAATATCTGCTGGGGAATGTCATCTACCTGAGCACCTTCTCCAAAGTGCTGGCGCCGGGGCTGCGCCTGGGCTGGATGGTGGCGCCGCATGACGTCATTGCCAAGCTGGTGCAGTTGAAGCAAAGCGCGGACCTGCATTCCAGCATGTTCGCGCAAGTGGTGGCCTATGAAGTGGCGCGCGATGGCTTCGTGGACGAGCACGTCAAGCTGATCCGCCATGTGTACAAAGAGCGGCGCGATGCCATGCTGGAAGCGCTGAAGGAGTTCTTCCCCACGGAAGTCACCTGGACGCGGCCGCAGGGCGGCTTGTTCCTGTGGGTGACGATGCCGGATGGAGTGGACTCAGGTCGCTTGCTGGATGCAGCGTTGCGGCAGAACGTTGCGTTCGTTCCCGGCGATCCGTTTTATCCCGGAGGCCACGACGGCTCGCACATGCGGCTGAACTTCTCCAACGCCACGCCGGAGATGATCCGTGAGGGCATACGGCGGCTGTCCGTAGCGGTGGAGCAGGAACTGGAAAAAGCCGGGTTGCGAGCGGCGCTGGTTTAGGACGGCGAGGCGGGCGAAAGCGGCTGCGGGGCTGGCCGGCGGGCGCGCACGCGATGGCGCCAGCCGTAGACCATCAGCAGCAGCAGGCCAATCAGTGGGAAGAGCAACCGCGGCCAATAGTCGGCGATGCCGGTTGTTTGAGCTATAGCCTCGACCGGCAGCGTCAGACGCACGCTCTGCGCGCCGTTCTCGACGGCGATGTAAATCGTCTCGTTACCTTCCGCCAGGTTCATCTCAGCACTTTGCAGCAACGGATTGGCCGAGTCTTCATGACCCGCCTTTATCCACGTGGCCGGCGTTGCGCCCGCTGAGGCGGTGCTGAATTGAACGCGCGCGTCCGGCAAAGGCTGACCCGTGGCGGCGTCCTGCACCAGCACGCTGAACTGCGAATCCCCGGCAGCCAGATCTTCAGGAGCCAGCACCGTCACCATCAGTGCGCCGGTTTGCTGCTGCAGGCGAATAGTCTGATTGTCATCGTCGTCGGGGATGGAGAAGCTCCAGGTAAACGGCGCCGCGACGGCAATAAACAGCAGCAAAAAGCTGGCCGCCTCGATGACCTCCGGCGACAGCCGCGGATAGCCAAATTGCCGCAACGTCAACATGCGCAGATTGGCAGCGCGATGCGTCCGATTTCGCTCGAAAGCGGGCGAACTCGGAAAAGTGCGGGTCGGCCAAGTCCCCGTACGGCGATCATTACCGCAGGCACGATAAAGACCAGCGATCCCATCACCCACATGATGGCTCCGGCAGCCACCTGATCCTGCAGCGGCGATGCGCCGAACGCGGTGGGTAACAAGCCGTAAGCGGGATAGAGCATGCGGTCGGAGAAAACCAAGATGGCAGACAGAATCGTGTTTTGCAGATCGGCGATCAACAGGTAAGGTACCATCGCCCAGCGCGGCCACCAGGCATGGCTTGGCCAAGGTTGAATCACCGGCCACCAGAAGAGTAGGGAAGCGAAGAAGAAACATCCGTGCTCAAACTCGTGCCAGGCGGACGAACGTAGCGCCAGTTGGTAGAGCGCGGGAACATGCCACGCGAACATCACCGCGGCCATCAGCAGCAAGGTGAAGACGGGATGGATGAGCAGCCGTCCGATGCGCTGCATCGTGCGCGAGTTCAGCAGCGGGCCGGCAAACTCGCGGGCGGCGAATCGCGGCATGCCGCGCACCACAGGAATCAGCGGCTCGCCCAGCAGGATCAGCGGCGGCGCCAGCATCATCAGCGCCATGTGTTGCAGCATGTGCGCGGTCAGCAGAAATCCGGAGAAGGTATCGAGCGGCGAAGCCAGGGCGATCCACAGGCAGAGCAGTCCGCTGACAAAGCAGGCGGCGCGCCATGTCGGCAGGCCGGGAAAGCCGGCGGAGCGCAACAGCCATCGGCCGCGCAGATAGGTGACAGCGGTGAGCAGGATCGCCAGCGTCGCGGCCGGAGGAACCGACCACGCGCGCAGCGCGACATGAACACACCGGCGTCATCGTGCACCCGTGCCAGCCGCCGTTGCCTGCGAGGCGTCGCGCGCCGCAGGCTGATTCGCCGGATGCAGCGTCTCCAGGAACGACACCAGCGCGGTCACTTCGGCGGGGCTGAGGTTCTTGCCGTACGCCGGCATGTTTCCACCGCCCTGGATGACCTGGCGCACAAGCTGATCGCGGGTCAGGCGAGTGGCGACGGAATCCAGCGCAGGGCCGCGCTTTCCGCCCGTTCCCCCAATGGAATGGCAGTTGCGGCACTGCTTCACCTGCAACACCAGCGCCCCTTGCCGCTCCAGCGGCGAGCGGCCATTCAGAAAACTCACAGGCACCGGGTCGCCGCTCCAGGCATCCATCACCGGGCTCCAGGGTGAGTAGGTGGCAAGGCGAGTGAAAGTTCCGAGCGCGACGGCCAGCAACACTACAGTCAGCACTGCGATCGGGCGCCGCTTCCAGCTTTTCTCGCCTTCGTTGGACAGGAACGGCAGCAGAATCAGAAATCCGATTACGATCACCGGCGCGATCAGGAGCACCGGCGTTTCCATCGACGGCGGCAGTAGCGCCAGCATCGCGTAGAGCCACAGGAAGAAGAAGTCCGGCTTAGGGATAGTCTGGACGATGGTTGGATCAGGCTGACCGCTGGGCCCGAACGGTCCGAAAAAAGCCGCGCAGGCAAGAATCGCCAGAATGATCGCGGCGGAGAAGAACAGGTCCTTCCAGATGGCGCCGGGAACGAATGGCGTGCCATCGGTCTTGGTCAGCTCCGCGTATTCCTTCACGTAAGTAGCGCGGCGCACTACGCGTCCCGGCATGGGCCATTCGTTGATGCCGAGCTTCAGCACCATCAGCAGATGCAGGCTGACGAAGGCGATCAGCAATCCGGGAATGACGAAGACGTGCAGCGCAAAAAATCGCGAAAGCGTGGCGCCGGCGATGATGGGGCCGCCCAGCAGCAGATGCACCAGGTAACTGCCGAGCACTGGGACACGCGCGGTGATGGAAGCGCCAATGCCCAGCCCCCAGTAGGCATCCTGATCGAAGCGCAGCACCTGGCCGGTGAAGGCCATGCCCAGGGTCATCAGCAGCAGGAAGACGCCGACGATCCATGTCAGCTCGCGAGGAAATTTGTAGGCGCCGAAGAGAAACACCTGGCACATGTGGATGAGCACCACGGCCACCATGAAGTTCGAGCCCCAGCCGTGGACGGCGCGCAGAAACCATCCCAGCGTGGTCGCGTGATTCAGCGCCTGCAGGCTGTTCCAGGCGTCGGCGGCCGATGGCACGTACAGCAGCGCGAGCAGAATTCCGGTTACCACTTGCACGATGAAGATGGTGAGCGCGGCGCTGCCGAAGACGTACCACCAGCTCGCCGACCGGCGCGGCACCGGGTGGGTGATGGCTTCGTGCACGGCGGCGCCGATTTGCAGGCGCTGCTCGAACCAGTCGCCGATGCGGCGGAGGCTCATCCCTGGCATCCGCCTTTCCTCGCCGCGCTGGCGGTGGTGGAAAGCGTGGGAAGCTGGCCCGTCTCGATCAGCAGGTGGTCGCCCTCGACTTTATAAGGATATTCGAACAGTCCGCGCTCCGGCGGCCCCGAGGCGCGCGAACCGTCCTGGTAATACACGCCGCCGTGGCAGGGACACATGAATAATCCCGACTGGGCAAACCAGCGCACCGGACATCCCAGGTGCGCGCAATTGATGGCGAATACCTGGAACTGTTCGCCCTGTACGCGGCGGACCCAGCAAGGAATGTCGTCGGTCTGACCGTCCCAGGCGTCGGCGATGGGATTGCGAAACTTGGCGAGCCGCGTTTGGCCCTCAGGGAATTCGTCGAGTTCGCCCAAGGTGATCCATTGCTTGTAGCGGTTATCTTTGCCGCGCAAGATGGGCGAAAGCAGATAGCCGACCACCGGCGTGGCCAGTAACAGCGCGGCAACGCCGTTGAACAGCAGTCCAAACTTGACGAACATTTCGCGACGCGACAGGTTATTCTGCTCGCTCAATGAGTACCTCCTGCCGGCGATGGTGTGGGGTTAGAACTTCCTTGCGAAGCGGGACGCTGCGACGCCAGCCACGCCACAACGTCGGTAATCTCCCCGTCGGTCATGGGATGGCCAGGCACATTGCCGCGCCAGTCGGGCGCGTCGAAGTCGGGACGTCCGGTGATGACCAACGTTCGCAGCCCCTGATTGCTGATCAAGCTGAGATACGCAGGATTGAGCACCGACCCGGCCTTCGGGCCGTCTTGCAGCCCGTCTCCGTGGCACGAGGCGCAAAAGGTCGTGTAAGCCTCGTGACCATGCGCCGCATCGCCGGCCGAGCTTGCCGCATATGCGGGAGCCGCGCCGGAAAGCGCATCGGCCTTCGCCCACCGCTGGCGGATTCCATGAATGATGGCGTTGATCTGCTCGTCGGTCAGCATGCCGCCTTGGTTGCGGGCAAATGCCGACATGGCGGTCCCGGGACGTCCCTTGGAGATGGTCTGGCGCAGGACGTCATCGGAGGCGATCGCAAGGTAAACCGGATCGGAAAGATCGAGCGCGGGGCCGTTGCGTCCTTCCGCGCCATGACATCCGGCGCAGTTCTCGCGAAACAGGAGCGTCGCATCCATGCACGGCGCTGGGCCGCGGCACGATGTCGGCAGCGTCGGGACGTCCCGGCAGATTGCAGCCGGCCAGACCAGCGAGAAGCAAAATTGCTGCGAGCGCGGCGAGACGGGCTATCATGGCTTCCCGTCCTTGTGGTCGCGCTCATGGATGATGCCCGGCGCTTCGATGCCCGCGCGCATCGCCAAGGGCAGGTTCTCCGCCGTCCATTCCTTGTTCTGCCGCACCACCACCAGTCCGGCGACTATGCCGAATGCCACTTGCGATGCCGCGAACCAGACCCAGTTAATCTGATCGTCAAGCAGCGGGTTCACGAACCCCAGGATGGTGTAGAGCAGGCCCGTCCACAGCAGGGGAGCGATGATGCCACCGAGCACGATGGGCCGCGTGGGCAGCATCGGGAGCATGGCGCCGTAGAGCAATCCCACCAGCAGACACATGGTCAGGTGCATCGCCAGGGCAAACAGAAACCAGTCGAAGCGAAAATGCACCAACTCGTGCAACGTCGGCACCGAGGGCGCATCGTAAAGACTGCCGGCGATCAGGTTGATGGGATACCACACGCTACGAAAAGAGATAACGCCGTAGAGCATGGCCAGCAGCGCCATGGCGACGCCGCCTGCGAGCCCGCCTTTGATCCCCGCGGAAACCGGATATACCTTCAGCGGCAGCCACGCGCGCTGGATCTCACCGGCGACGGGAAGACGGGTGACTTCGCGCGACACCAGCGCAACCGGCGCGGCTTCTCCCTCGACGACCGGCACCGCCTCGTGATGTTCGTGCGGCAGTACCTGGCGAAACCACCCCACCGCTCCTATCAGGAACAGGATGCCGCCCAGAACGCTGAGCGAAGCATTGGTGAGCAGTCCGGCCGCTCCCAGCGATACGCCCAGGGCCAGTACAAACGGCCACGCCGTCGGCGCCGGCAGGATGATGCTGTCGGCTGCGGGTGTCACGTTTTGTTCGGGCGAAGTCATACTTTTGTCGTTCAGCGCGCGACGAAGTACACCACGGTCAGCACCACTACCCAGACGGCATCCACAAAATGCCAGTACAGCGAGAACACCTCGATGCGCTCGGTGTGCTCCTGCTTCACCAGTCCCAGCAGCCCGAAAGTCATGATGATGGAAAGGCCCAGCAGCCCCACAATGACGTGGAAGGCATGCAGTCCAACCAGCGAATAAAACGTGGTCCCGAAAAGGCTGGAGCTGATGGTCAGGCCATGCTCGTAAATCAGGCCATACCACTCGCGCGCCGTCCCCAGGATGAAAATCAGCCCCAGCACGATGGTCAACCCCCACCACAATCCGAAGGCCTTGCTGCGCGCCGCGCGCGATGGACGCGCACTGCCAGCGAGATGGTCAAGCTGCTGGAGAAAAGACAAATCGAAGTGAAAATCGGAACTTCCAGCACCTGGCGCGGCGTGGGCCCGCTGAGGCTCTTGCCTGCGTAATAGAGATAGGCGACCACGAAGATGCTGAAGATGGCCGATTCCGCGGCGATCAGGCACCACATGCCGACGCGGCCGCGCCATTCATGCGACAGCGGCATGTCAGCTTGCGATAACGTGATGGTGCTGGCGGCCATCGGTTCTCCTATTCGTATTTCCAGTCGGGATCTTCCGGATGTTTCAAGTCCCACAGCGGACGGCGGCTGCGGACCACGGGAATCTTGCGCGAAGTTGTAGTCCGGCGGCGGCGAAGTCGTGGACCACTCCAGCGTCCAGGCATCCCAGGGATCATTGCCGGCCGGTGCTCCCTTGAAGTACGAATGAATGAAATTCCAAACCCAGATCAGCACCCCGAGAATCTGAAACAGCACGCCGATGGAGATGATCAGGTTCCAGATCTCCCATCCGCGGCCGGGCTCGTAGGTATAAATGCGGCGAGGCATGCCCAGCACGCCGGGAATGTGCATGAAATCGAAGGTGAGATGGAAGCCGATGAGGAACAGCCAGAAGTGCCACTTGCCCAGCGTGTCGCTGAACATCCGGCCCGTGACCTTGGGGAACCAGTAATAGAGCGCCGCGAAGATGGTGAAGACCAGCCCGCCGATCAGAACATAATGAAAATGCGCGACCACGAAATAGGAGCTGCTCAACTGCCAGTCGAAGGGCGACGCCGACAGCATGATGCCGGTAAGCCCGGCAATCAGGAACTGGAAGAGGAAGGCCACGCAGAACATCATGGGCACGCCGAAGCGGATCTTTCCGCCCCACATGGTTCCCAGCCAGTTGAAAATCTTGATCCCGGTGGGCACCCCGATGGCCATGGTGGAGGCGGTGAAGAAGGCGTTCGCCGGCGAACGTCATCCCCACGGTGAACATGTGGTGCGCCCAGACGCCGAGGCTCAGGAAGCCGATAGTCAGCGTGGCCGCCACCATGATGGAGTAGCCGAAGATAGGCTTCCGCGAGAACACCGGAATGATCTCCGAGGCGAAGGCGAAGCCGGGAATAATGAGCACATAAACTTCGGGATGGCCGAAAATCCAGAAGAAGTGCATCCAGATAACGGCGGAGCCGCCGGCCTGGGTGTCGAAGAAGTGGCCGCCCAGGTAGCGGTCAATCAGCAGCATGACCTGCGCGGCGGTGAGCGGGGAAATGACGATCAGCACCAGTGACGAAGTGACGAGGTTCAGCCAGGCGAACAGCGGCATGCGGCGCAGAATCATGCCGGGGCAGCGCATGCACAGGATGGTGGTGACGATGTTGAGGGCGGTGCCGATGCTGCCAACGCCGCTGACCAGCAGGCCGATGATCCAGTAGTCGGTGCTGTGCCCGGGCGAGAACGCCGGGGAGGTCAGCGGCGCGTAGGCGAACCATCCAACGTCAGGAGCGCTACCTGCTCCATATAAGCCATTTCCGCCGATAAAGCTGAAGTAAAGGATGATGCCGCCGAGAGCGCTCATCCAGAAGCTGAAGGCGTTCAGCCGCGGGAAGGCCATGTCGCGCGCGCCGATCATCAGCGGCACCAAATAGTTGGCGAATCCGAACAGCAGCGGCATGCCCACCAGGAAGACCATGGTGGTGCCGTGCATGGTGAACAAACGGTTGAAGGTCTGCGGCGAAACAAAATGATTATGCGGCACTGCCAACTGGATGCGCATGATGGTCGCTTCCAGCCCGCCGATGACCAGGAACAGGATGCCGTAGCCGATGTACATCAGGCCGAGCTTCTTGTGGTCAACCGTGACAATCCACTCGTGGACGCGGTCAAACAGCGGCTTGCGCAGCGCGCGGTCGGGGGCGACAAAAATCGGATTGGCAATCGGTTCAGCGTCCCACATAAAAACGTCTCGACAGCGTTAACGCAGGGTCAGCAGATAGGCCGTAACCGCGTCCAGTTCGGAGTTGCTGAGTTGCATGGCCGGCATCAGGCAGCCCGGCTTGATGTCGTCAGGATTCTTAATCCAAAGCTTCAGGTTTTCCGGCGTATTGGTTGTAGCGCCGGCCGGCGATCGTCGCGCGGCTCATCAGGTGCGTGAGGTCAGGACCAAACGTTCCCTTGGCGCCGGTGCCGGCAATGGTGTGACAGTTCACGCAGGCGGTAGTCTCGAAGATGCGCCGTCCTTCCGCCGCGGATGGGTCGCTCACGGCTGCCGCCTGCTGGCTCGCCACCCAGCGCTGGAAGTCGGCCGGCGAATCCACCACAACCCGCAACAGCATCTTGGCGTGTTGCGTCCCGCAGTATTGCGCGCACTGGCCAAGGTAAACGCCGGGCTGGCGCGGGTCGGTCCACATGCTATTCACGCGGTTGGGAATCAGGTCGGTCTTGCCGGCCAGTTGCGGCACCCAAAAGCTATGGTCGGTGTCGGCCGACTTCAAGGTGATATGCGACGGCGTGGGATGGAGAGGATTGCTGGCGGGAATGTGCAGCTCGTTCGCGGTAACGAAGTGCTGGCCTGGATACTGGAACTCCCACCAGAACTGGTGCCCGACCGCCGTGATCTCGAGCGTGCCGGAAGGGAAGCGTGCATCTTCGACCGCATGGATGACGCGCGCCGTCGCCAGAAACAGCACCACAACAATCAGCACGGGGATGACCGTCCAGGCCAGCTCCATCTGATTGCTGCCATAAATTTGCGGCGGTTCGCGATCGTCGCCGGCCCGGTGGCGATACTTGATGGCAGCGTAGGCCAGCAGGCTGAAGACGGTGATGAAGATGGCGCCCGTCACTGCCAGAACGAAGAGCGACAGGTGATAGATGTTAGTCGCCGGGCCGGATGCCGGCGAAAAAATGCTGGGCGTATCAGGGTTGCGCAGCCATAGAGCGCGGGAAGCGCTGCCGTGGAAGACCATGAGGGCTCCGCCAAAAGCAGCCAGCCCCGCGGGCCGGCGTACGGCCGCAGGCGTTCGGTCTGGAACACACGCCCACCCCAACATGACACCCCACCGGAGTCCGGATGATTACTTTCGCCCGCTGGTTTGTCAAGTAATTTTCAGGGCGAGTACCGCGTCCGGCGCGGGTTACGGCCGATTTTCATCAGACGGTCATCAGATTTTTTCCAGCACCGCTTTGAGATACTTCCAGAAGCTCTCAACCGACGAAATCTCGACCCGCTCATTGGGGCTGTGAGGATCAACGATGGTCGGTCCGAACGACACCATCTGCATGCCGGGATATTTCTCGCCGATCACCCCGCATTCCAGGCCGGCGTGCATGGCGATGAGTTTTGCCGGCTCGCCGAACATTTGGGTGTGGACCTGCTGCAGTTTCTCGACAATCTCGCTGTGCGGATCGGGCTTCCAGCCGGGATAGTTGCCGCTATGTTCAATCTCGAAGCCCGCCATCCGGCACGCGGTGGCGATCATGCGGGCCGTGGCCTGGCGACTGCTGTCAATGGCGCTGCGCTGGCTGGTAACGACCTCGACAGTATCGCCCTTGGTGGTGACGATCGCCAGGTTGGTGGAGTTCTGCACCAGGCCGGGGACGTCGGGGCTCATGGCCAGCACTCCGTGATGTAATGTGGCCATTAAATCTATGGTGCGCGCGACATCCTCGGCCGCCATCACCTGCGCCGGGCGGTTTGCCTTCTCCAGCGTAATCGCGAGATCAGGATCGAAGCTGCCGAGGTCGGACTTGTACTCAGCCTCCGCTTTTGCAATCGCCGATCGCAGCTTCTTTTCATTGGCAGAATCCACGACGACGACGGCGAAGGCCTCGCGCGGGATGGCGTTCTGCGCGCTGCCGCCGTTGATCTCGGCAACCTGCACCGGCAAATCGGCGAGCGCGTTCTGCAAGGTGACGCCGAGGATGCGCAGCGCATTGCCGCGTCCCTGGTGGATGTCCACGCCGGAGTGTCCGCCCTTTAGGCCGGAAACCTTGATGCGCCAGGCGTCGCCCGGACCGGTGGGCTGCAACTGGATCTTGCGGCGGGCAACCGTCTTCACACCTCCGGAGCAGCCGATGCAGATGGTGTTCTTTTCTTCATTGTCGAGGTTGAGGAAGTATTTCGACTTCAGCAAGCCGGCGGGGAACTCAGCAGCGCCAGTCAGGCCGGTCTCTTCGTCGATGGTGAAAACAAACTCCAGCGGCCCGTGGGCGATGTCCTTACTCTCCATCACCGCCAGCGCCGCCGCCACGCCAACGCCGTTATCGGCGCCCAGCGTGGTTCCTTCGGCCTTCAGCCAGTCGCCGTTGCGTACCAGCTTGATCGGGTCCTTGTCGAAGTCGTGAGGGGTGCCTTCATTCTTCTCGCAGACCATATCGAGATGGCCCTGCAGCAAAGCCATGGGAGCATTCTCGCGGCCGGGATGCGCGGGCTTGCGGACGACGGTATTGCCCACCGCATCATGAACTGCCTCGAGCCCCAGCGCAGCGGCGCGGGCCAGCACATACTCACGGGCGGCGGCTTCTTTGGTGGAGGGGCGGGGAATTTGCGTCAAGGCTTCGAAATGAGTCCAGACCGGTTTGGGTTCCAAATCAGCGAGTACGGATGGCATGAAGTTCTCCCTTTATGAATGAGGTGTACCGCCCATCGTACAAGGAGGGAGATGGCTGTGGCGAGTCCGGTTTCCGGGGCTGAGCTTAGAAGGTGAAGCGGCCGCTGGCCAGGTCCTGCTCGGCTTGCTGGAGATGCTCGATGGTTCCCAGATCGCGCCAATAGGAAGCGTCGGCACGATAAGCGACGATCCGCTCACCCTGTGCCGCTAGCCGCAGGTAGGTCGTGATGATCGAGAAGACGCCTTCCTCGGTCATGAGCTGCAAGAGGTGCGGCGAAATAATCTGAATTCCGCAGAAGGCCAGCCCCTCAGATCGGTCAACGGGGACAGCCCATTCCACGGTTTCCGGATCGTTGCCAAGGCGGCGTCCGCAAAGTTGACCGCGCTGGTCGAACAGCAGGTAGCGCGAGGTGCGGCGGGGCTGGACTGCCAACGTCGCCAGAGCACCGCGCTCCCGATGGAACTGCGTCAACTGGCCGAAATCGATGGTGCTGAGAACGTCCACGTTGTGCATCAGAAATGGTTCTTCGGGAGTCGAGAGGAAGAACTCCGCCGCTTGCTTCAGTCCGCCGCCGGTGTCCAGCAGCACGTCTTCGCGGGAAACTTCCACGTGCATGCCGAAATTGTCATGCTGCCGCAGGTAGCTCTCGATCTGGTCGGCGAAGTGGTGGGCGTTGAGGATGACATCGCGAATGCCGAACGCTCGCAGCCGCGCCAGCGTGATCTCCAGCAGCGTCTTGCCATTAAGCTCAACCAGCGCTTTCGGACGATCGTTGGTTAGCGGCCGCAATCGCGTGCCCAGCCCTGCCGCCAGCACCATGGCCTTCATTCCCGATTCTCCAGTTCGCGATGATGCAGCACGACCTCGATACCATCCCGCGCGCGCAGGTGCTCGGCGAGTCGTTCCGCCAGATAGACCGAGCGGTGCTGCCCGCCGGTGCAGCCGAACGAGACCATAAGGCTCTTGAAGTTTCGCTGCTGGTAGTTGTCCACACTGGCGTCAATCAGCGCTTCGGCGTGCTGCAGAAACTGCCCGACACTCTCCTGCGCCTGCAGGTATTCCTCTACCACAGCGTCCTTCCCGGTGAGAGGTTTGAACCGTTCCTCGCGACCGGGATTGGGCAGGCCTCGGCAATCGAAGACGAAGCCTCCGCCGTGCCCGGAGTCGTCGAGCGGCAGTCCGCGGTGGAAGGAGAAGCTTTGGATGCGAACCAGCAGGCCCGGCGATTGCGGCGCCAGCGTCTGCAACTTGTCGGAGGCGGCCATGCGCTGGAAAGCGTCCAGCAGCGTGGGCAACGCAATCGGCAGCTCGACATTGTCCAGCAGCCAGCGGACGTTCTTCAGCGCATAAGGCACGCTCTGCAGGAAATGCGTTTTGCGCTCGTAGAATCCGCGAAAGCCATAAGCGCCCAAAGCCTGCATGATGCGCACATAAACGAAGGCGGAGTAATAGCGCATGAAGACTGCGCGATCGAAACTTATCAAGCCGGCGACGCGGTCAAGGTAGTGGTCGAGCAGGCGGTCGCGCAGGGCGGGCGGCAAATCGGCCTTGGCGTCATACAGCAGGGAAGCAATGTCGTATTGCAGCGCGCCTTTTCGGCCGCCCTGGTAGTCCAGAAAATAGGGCTGGCCTTCGAACAGCATGACGTTCCGCGACTGAAAATCGCGATACAAGAAGTAGTCGTGATCGGCGCTAAGCAAGAACTTGGTCAGGCGGCGAAAATCGTCTTCCAGCGCCTGCTCGTTGAAGGCAATTCCCGCCAGGCGGAGGAAGTAATACTTGAAGTAGTTCAGGTCCCAGGTGATAGACTGGCGATCGAAACTGGCGCGCGGATAACATTTCTTGTAATTCAGGTCGCGACCAGCCTCGATCTGGAAGCGCGGCAGGTATTCCACCACTTGCAAATAAGCCTCGACGGCGGCGTCAGCGATGACCTCGCCTTCACGGTGTTCCGAGAGGAAATCGAAAAGCGTGGTATCGCCGAGGTCCTGTTCGAGATAAGCGCCCTGGCTCAGGTCCTCGGCATAAATATCCGGTACCGGCAATCCGTGCTGCCGGAAGTGGCGCGTGAATTCCAGGAAGGCGGCATTCTCTTCCGCGACGTTATAGACGATGCCGATGGCGTGATGGCCGCCGCCAGAGAGACGAACGATGCTACGGCCCGAGCCGCCGAGGTTTCCCTGTAGCGGCTGGATGCGTTCCGCGGGAACGTGAAAGTGCTGTTCGAAGAGCCTTCGCAGGACGTCCATGTTGTAGGAATCACGCAGCAACAAGCTGCTGGAGACGGCAGCTTGTATTGTGTCGCAATTGCCCGCGATTCGCCAGTCAGGGCTGAGGTGGGGGAGTCCCGAAAGCAAGTCCGGCGGGCAACAAAAAAGGCGGGAGGCAAACCAGCCTCCCGCCGATGTTCTTCTCGCCCGCCGATTACCACACGGTGAGCTTAGCCCTGTCAATCCACTCGTGATAGCCCTGGCCACTGGCGTTCACGTCGAGCTGCCACTGGACGCCGAGGTTGTCGCCCCAGCCCAGATTCTTGGCATGGCGTGTCAGGTTGACCGTGTGCGGTGTGCCGTCCACAACCAGGGTGCGGTAGGTGTACGAGTGAGCGGAATGATCGGTGGTCATGTACCACTGAATGTGGTGCCAGCCGTTCGAGCTGAACTTGTGACACGGAATACTGGTGTGGATCCAATGCCCCGTCGATTCGTCCCAGGTGTCCCAGATTCCGGCGGCGTAATTGCACTGGCTGCCGATCATGTAGTTATAGCCATGAACAAACTGGAAGGCGTCGAACTCCAGAGCCTGGGCGGCACTGCGAGAGCTGTCGTCCATGTAGATGTAGAAGTCCCACAGCAAATTGGTGATGCCGTTGTTGGCCCCCACCTTCTGCGACCACAGGGCATTGGCCCACACGCCGGAGTTGAAGAATTCCGTGCTGGTGCCGTCGCGCGAGGGGGTGCCTTGGTTCTCCGCCATCCAGTAGCTGCCGCTGCCGCTGCCGCCGGCACAGCCAGGATCGTGGCACTTGAACCAGTTACCGCGGTTGTCGATATTGCTGAACACTTGGGCATAGGGTGGAGGAGTGGGAAGTCCGCCGCCTCCACCACCGCCACCGCCGCCGGTGACGGTGATCTGTTCGGTGACGTCGCCATACGCGCCAGAGGCGTCCCAGGCCCGCGTCACCAGTTGATGATTGCCGGTTCCCGCCGAAATGCTGGCATTGATGGAGTTGGTTGCGCCTGCGCTGTAAACGCTATGGCCGTCGAGGTATACGACCCATCCGGTGATGCGATACGAGCTGGTTGCATTAGCAACCAAACTGAAGGGGGAAGCCACTTGCGCTCCGTTGCTCGGTGAGCTGACGGTCACGTGCACCGTTGCCGAGGCTGCCAGCGACAGCCCCAGGCATGCCATTGCCAAGGCGAGAATCGACTTCATGTATAAAGACTCCTAATTTGCTGGTTTCTGGCTGAGTACTTCGGAAGGGACGCAAGGGGCTAACGTGTGAGCGCTAACCGTTGAAAGGATTATCTCGTTTTACACCGCTGAGATAAATAAGGTGTATTCCCTAAATTCGCAGAAAATAACGGCCTTAATCCCTTCAGGCCGCTAGGGTTGTCTCCGAGGTAGCACTTCTGGCCACTACGTAACTAACCCATTATCTTAGCCCCTCTAAGGTGACGAAAAAGTTAATCCGGCCGAGCTCGTTTTCCAACCTGTCTTTTCCTGTCTCGGTTGTGCTTTGCGAACGATAGGAACGGCGCCCACTCTCCCGGCACGAAACATCGAGAAGGTGGGCGCACCAAGGCGTCGGGATTGTAGTTGCATCGCCAAATACCCTGATCAAGCGGTGGCCAGCCCGGCTTCGCAAATTGTTTTCCTGGACCAGCGCCACCAGCCCGGTCTACTTCGGCTGGAACATGGCAACCGCTGCGCCGGTGGGATCGGTGATGATGGTGAACCGGCCGACGTTGGGCACTTCATGCGGTCCCATACAAATTTTGGCGCCCAGCGACTTCGCTTTCGCTGTCGCTGCTTCAATGTCCTGCACTCCAATATAGGCAAGCCAGCCGTTATTGCCGCCCGGCACTGTCATCATGCCGCCACCGGGTCCATTGTCCGGTTTGAAGGTGCTGTAGATGCCGCCAGGGCCCATGTCCATGTCCTGGAACTGCCAGCCGAACATGGCGCTATAAAATTCCTTCGCCTTGGCCAGATCAGGGGTGTTGAGTTCGAGATGTACAAAAGGGTTTGCCATTGCTTGTTCCTCTCGTGCTTGGCGGTGATTGCCAGTCCATGCTAATCGCCTGCGGCGTCTTCCGCATCCTCGCGGGCGCGATTATGCCGAGGCTCGTCCCGCAAAGGACGCGGTTGATCACCCGGAGCCTGTTGTGCTCGGCGGGGAATCATGACGGCGGTATCTAGCGCTCCGCTCGTCTGCGCCGAACTCGCGACACCGCCGATTTCCGAAGCCGATGAAGTGGCTTCACTGCCATTTAACGATGCTGATGACGCTGGAGTAATCGTCCGTCCAGACTTTGGAGCCGGGTTTCGCCAGCAGAGGTTTCCATCGTGCGTCGCTCGGCAGCTTGCCCAAGTCGCTGGGGTGACGTGCGATGACGACCCAAGTGGATGGGAACTTTCCATTGGCGATTTCGACTTCGCTGACGGCGGTGTCGTCCTCGACGAGCCCGCTCAATCCAGCGTCGGCGGCAAGGGCGGCCAGCACCGGCTGAAGGTCAAGGTGAATGTTGCTGATGTGGAAGACCAGGATTCCGCGTGGCGCCAGCTTGGCCAGGTATAGCTGCAGCGCCTGGCGCGTGAGCAGATGCACGGGGATGGAGTCTCCGCTGAACGCATCAACCACGATCATGCGATAACGCTGGTCGGGAGCGGCGCGCAACGACAGCCGGGCATCGCCAAGTACAATCCGGGCCTGCGGCGCGCAATCTCGCATGAACGTGAAGTAGCTGGGATCGCTAGCGATTTGCTCGACTGCGGGATCAATCTCGTAATAGGTCAAGTGCTGCGACGAGCTGACATAGCAGGCCATGGAGCCGGCGCCAAGGCCGACGAAGGCAATCTGATCGCCGCCCTGCGCAGGCAACGCGGCGAACACCTGGCCGATCGGCCCAGCCTGGTGTAGTACGACAATGGCTCCCGGGCTTTTGCAGGATCGAGGTTCTGTAGCCCATGCACGGTGCCGCCATGGAACAGCATTCGAAACTGATTGTGATCGTCGTCGGTTACGCGATTAACGCCGAAGAAACTGCGCTCGGTATGGAGGATGTGACCGTACGGTCCGGTGTACAAGCTGCTGGCCAGAAGGATGGCGACCAGTCCCATGGCAAATCGAACCGGCCGTTTACCGAAAGACAGGCACCACTCCAAAGAGAAGCCGAAGATGAGGATGTTCATCGCGCGACCCGGCTTCAGGCCGAGCGACTGCAAAATCCAAATCACGGCGAGCAGGGTCAGTCCCAGGACTCACCGGTAGCAGGAAGTCGAGGCGGCGGGCACGCGGAGTGCTTTGCTTTACGTCAATCGGCGGGCGCAGCAGCGCGGCCAGCACCAGCACCAAGGGGAACTCAATCACCGAACTGAAGATCAAGGGCGCCAGAAGGGCGTTGAAGATGCCGCCGAGCACGCCTCCCACCGAAATCCAGAGATAGAACTCGGTGAGGTGCCGCGTGGATGGGCGGCTGCGGGCAAGTTCCCCGTGGCACACCATGGCCACGCCGAACAGGGTAAGCAAGTCCAGCGGAATCCATACCAGGATGGGCAGAGTCGAGCGCGAGACGACGGGAAACATCGCCCCTAGAATCAGAAAGGGAAGTCGCCGGATGAGCCAGGCGTGCGAGATGAGCGGCTTACGCGCGAACACAAAAATGAAACTGAGCAGATAAACCGCCAGCGGCAAAACCCAGAAGAGCGGGATAGCCGGAATGTCGGTAGTGAGAGCGGTAGTGATGCCGAGAGTCAGGCTGGCAGGCACGAAGGCCAGGACGATCCAGCGCAGCCGGCTCTTGCTGCTGATGTTCTCGGCTGGCGATGTTTCTTGCGGCGCGGGTTCGGAGGACGTTCCGAGCCGGGCGGCGCGCCAGGTTATGACTCCGCAGCCGCACGCCATCAGAAAGAGCAGAGCATAAAGCCAGCTCCATGCGCGGCTTTGCGTCGCCAGGCGAAGAGTCGGCTCCAGCACCAGGGGATAGCTCAACAAACCGAACAGACTGCCGGCGTTGCTGGCGACGTAGAGAAAATACGGGTCGCTGCCCTGGTGATGGCCGGAGTTAGAAAACCATTTTTGCAGGATGGGAGTGCCGGCGGAAAGCACAAAGAACGGTAGTCCTACGGAAATTCCCAGCAGCGTCAGCAACCACGGTGCAGGATTCTGCTGCACGGGTGGAACCCACCCCGCGGGAATATGGACGGGCAGCACCGCGATGGCGAGTAACAGCACACACAAATGCAAGATCACCTGCTGCCGCGGGCGAAGGAATTTTGCGGACAGGTGGGCATAGAGATATCCGGCCAGCAATATCGCCTGAAAGAAGACGAGGCAGGTGTTCCAAACCGCGGGAGTGCCACCGAGAAGCGGCAACACCATCTTGGCGACCATGGGCTCAACCGAAAACAGCAGGAACGCGCTGAGGAACATGGTCGCGGCAAAAAACATCATGCCGAGCGTGGCGGTGCGACTTGGGGCTGAAGTGCCCGCCGCCGCCGCCGCGACATCGGGAGTTACAAGGACATCAACTCCTGGCTGGGTAAGTTCTGAAGTGGCCATGACGAAGTAGCTGGCGAGACTATAGAGCAGCCTTATGGCTGATACCACGAAGAACCAGCGCTGTGGCGTATTTGCTGAAAGATTCTGGAAATCCCCGGCAAGATTGTGAAAACCCTGCTGGGCGCCGGTCTCAGCCGCCGCTGACTGCGGGGACAATCGAAATTTCGCATTCGGCGGTGAGCGGACTGGTGAGACCGCCGGTATAGCGCACATTTTCGTCGCCGACAAAAATATTGATGTGTTGCCGCACCTGTTTAACGCTGTGCAGAACGGTAGTTCTGGGCTGTTCGACATCAGGGGCGGCATCGGCGGAGACGATGGCGGCGGCCTGGACGGCTTCCAGGGCAGCCTGAATTTCGCTGGCGCGCTGATAACGCTGCTCCGGCTCCTTGGTCAGGCAACGCTGAACGATGGCCCATAGACCGAGAGGCACGGGAGAGCCAAGCGGCGTCGGGGTCTCGCGCTTCGTGCAGAAGGTCCTGGCTCGCCGACGCGTCCAGGCCGGCGCCTTTCTTGACCACCTTCAGGGCCACATCGCGATGCCAGGACCTCGTCATAGGCGCGATAGACAACCCCCATTCCGCCTTCCCCGATTTTCGCCGTAACCCGGCAGTGGCCGAGCAGTTCACCAATCACGGGCGCTCCTTTTGCATGCTCATGCTAGGCTGCCCTGCGCGCAAGCGCGTCAACGGAAGGAACTGGGGGACGGCTGGTCAAACCTGGCGGGAAGGAAGCACAGATTCCGGGGGCATAGCATCGCCGCGCAGACCCCGGAGTTTCGCCCGCGCCGCTTGAGCCCGAGGGTGGGAAGGGCCCATGCGCGCAACCAGTCGGAAACGTGGCTCGGCCTGCTACCAGGGCAGGGCCACATGTTTAGCTGGCGATTTTACTTAGCGCCGACGGGCCCGAACAGGTAGACCACGCCCACTCCCACACGGAAGTTATTCTGCGTCGCCGTGCCGCCGAAGAAATCGTGGTTGGTGAGGACATAGTCAAACGCGGTTCGAACCGCCCAATGCGGAGCGAACGGATACTGCACTCCGCCGCCGAACACAGCCGCGAAGCTGTTTTGCGAGGCAGAGAGTCCATAAGCATGCCCGCTCAGGTGATCCACGCCGAGTAGCGCATGAAAGAACACCGGGCGGAAGTTGAAGCGAGGTCCGCCGGCAACGGCATAGTCGCGGACGTTCACGCCGCTTCCCAACACGTCATTCTTGTAATAACCGCTGACGTCGCTTTCCACCGCCAGATTTTTCAGGATGTTGATGGAGACCGAGCTCTCCCATCCGTTCATGCTCTGACGCGATGTCAGCCCGTTGGTATCCACATTCAAATAGGAATAGCCACCGACGACTTCGGCACGCTGGAACTCCGCCCTGCTAGTGGAGGGCGCAGGCTTTGCCGGTTGCGAGCTGGCTGGCGTGCTGCCCGAAGCGGCCGGCGCTGAGGAAGAAGCGGGGGCCGGCGGTTCAATGCTGGCAGCGCTGGCTATCGGTTCGGAGCCGCCGACTGCTGCCTGGATCACCGCGTTGTTAACCCCGGCATCACGCATCTGCGCCAGTTGCGACGGCGTGGGTGACAGCGGCGTGCTCCGCATACGAATCTGGCCGACAAGGGTCTCGGCGCTGACTCCGGAGTTGGACAAGCTGATGATGTTCTCGACGGTTATGCCCCCGCTAGGCGGAGGCGGAACGTGCACTTGTGACAGACACTGCAGGGAAAAAACGAAGCCTAAGAGTGCGATGGCGAAAAATCTGCTAATTCTCATGAGGACATTATTCGAGCGTGCGCGGACGGCGTATGCCACGAACTTGTATGAGATTGCACAAACCTGCAGCATGCGTTGTCTATCTCGTTCCGATTTGGAAATAGGAGCGAGTAGGGCTCAACACCTGCCGGACCGAATCTGGTGGCAGTCTTGGAATGGCAGGAACAGACAGAACAAGACGACGTTCGGGTTGTGAGTGCGATTGCCGCGCTTAGAACTTCGGAGCTGACCTCTGATGGCATCGAACGCGCAATGGCGACCAAATATTCGGAGCGCGAAAACACGCTCACCCAGTGCGATCACGAATACTATTCCCACGCTGAATCAATTGCTCAGCAGCTGTTTGCCTTCACCAAAGCCAATAAACATCGGATCAACTTGCGATAAATCCCCCACCAACTCGCGTCTGGGTTTGGTCGGTTGTTGGCCCCAACTTCTTCGCGAGTCTCGAAGCGTTTGGAGCCAACAACGAAAATGGCTTAAGCGTCGCAAACGCCTAAGCCATTGATTTTGTAGGAATCTTTTGGTTGCGGGGGTAGGATTTGAACCTACGACCTTTGGGTTATGAGCCCAACGAGCTACCAGACTGCTCCACCCCGCATTTCGATAATAACGGCTGCGACCAATGCGGTCAAACCGCTGCGTCACGCTCCAATGTGCGGCATTCTGAACCAGGCGAGATGGAGATATGGGGGACTTAGAGCCAGCCGCGGTGGAAATGCGCGGCATTCAGAGTCGTCCGTAGTGGAAGAATGCGGCGCTGCCGCAACTTGCGCCGCAATGATAGGCTTGCTGCATGCCTCACGAGTCAGGGAAGAAAGACGAAAGCGCGGCGGTGCAGTGGGCGCGTTATTCCCAGGTCGCGTTTATCATCCCGGCGGCCATTGTAGTTGGACTGATCGTTGGCAAGCTGTTCGACTACTGGTTCCACACCCACTGGCTTTACATCGCTGGCGTGATCCTGGGCGCGGTCGTCGGCTTCGCTGACATGATTCGCACCGTGACACGCGCTTGACGGGGCGTTGCCGCAACCGCTGATGATTCCAACCAACTCAACCTCGCCGTCGGCCGATGAATTCCTCAGCAATGCGTTGCGGCGGATCCGGCGGTTTCTGCTGGTGCTTTCCATCGGCGGCGCTCTGGTTTGCCTATTCCGTTTCCGGTGGCCGGTCACCGTCGGCTACCTGGTGGGAGCCATCGTCTCTTACATCAACCAGCGTTGGTTGGAGCACGTGGTTGAAGCCCTGGGCGAGAGAATTGCGACAGGGAAGAGCCGCGAGCGAGGGGGCGGCATCGTCCTGCGGGGAGTGGCGCGCTACGTCTTCATCGCGGGCGGAGCATATGTTATATTTAATGTTTCTCTTGCGGCACTTTACGGCTTCCTTGGGGGTATTTGCCTGCCCATCGCAGCCATTGCCTGCGAAGTCGCAGTCGAGGCTTTTGTGATACTGCGGCACGGTTTCTGATTTCCCATTTCATATCTGATACGCCTGCGGGACATGGCCGCGAGTGTGTCAAACCAAGCGAATCGCTGGGTTTTTGAATCGACTGAGCCTTCATGCCCGAGCAACTTTGGATTACCGCATTCCTGAATAAGCATTTCGCCGGCGTGGCCAATAGCATTCTTGGCCTTTTCCACGTTCATCCGGCATCTACCCAGGCCCCTATACCCAATTACGTCGCCATGCAGTTGCTGGTGTTCGCCATTCTGGTGGTGTTTTTCCTGCTGGTGCGCTCGCGGCTCTCAGTCGACGACCCCAACGTGATGCAGCAAGCGGTGGAGAGCATCGATGGTTTTGTCAGCCAGCAGGGACACGAAGTCATAGGGCACGGCTACGATCGCTATACCGCCTACTTGACTGCGTTGGGAATGTTCATTTTGGTGGGCTGTCTCATCGGAGTGATTCCGGGGTTCGAGACCCCGACAGGCGTGCCGGCTGTACCGTTGGGCTGCGCTTTGGTCACCTGGGTCTACTATCACTTTCAGGGCTTCCGCACCAATCGGTTTGGCTATCTGAAACACTTCATGGGTCCGGAGATATGGCTGGCGTTTCTGATGTTCCCCATCGAAATTTTCAGCCATCTGGCGCGAATCCTTTCCCTGACCATACGTCTTTACGCCAACATGTTTGCCAGCGATCTGGTCATCCTGGTCTTCTTCTCGCTGGTTCCACTGCTTCTGCCGGTGGTCTTCATCTTGCTGCATATTGGCGTGGCGGTGATTCAGACGTACATTTTTGTGCTCCTGGCCACGGTATATATCGGTGAAGCCGTTGCCCATGAGCATTAGAAGCTTGCTGAAGAGTGCTGATTAGGCTCCCTTGGAGCGATAGCAAAGATTTTGCCGCCAGCGTGAGGGCGTCAGCTCGGTGAACGTCAACCACCCACTGGCGGCGATTTATAAGGAGAAACACAGATGCGGAAAGTAATGCTTGTAGTCTTCGCGCTGCTGGCCATCTCGATGATGACCATGCCGGCGTACGCGCAGGGCGGTACGACTGCTCCGGCGACCAACTGGGTCGCCATCTCCTCTGGTTTCGGCATGGCGATCGCCGCCGGCTTGGCCGCTCTGGGCCAGGGCCGCGTGGGTGGCGCCGCTTGCGAAGCCATGGCCCGCAATCCTGCCGCGCGCCCGGCGGTTCAGTTGGCGCTGATTCTCGGACTGGCCTTCATCGAATCGCTGGTACTGTTCACCCTGGTTATCATGTTCGTGAAGGTCGTTTAGCCGGACTCTCCGAATCGCATTGAACGCCTCGTCGCAGGACGAGGCGTTTTGCTTTGCGCGAAGTTCCTGCCCGCGCATCGAGTTGAGTCACCAAGGCCCGTATCCTCCAGCATGCAGGTATTTACTTAGCTAAGCGCTGCGGGTGCGGCACTGTCCAGACCACACCGGAACTGCCGCGACAATAACCCGTACCGTAGAGATTGCCATCTTTATCTACGGTCAACGGACCACCGGTTTCGAAAAAGGGGCTGCCGAAGACCGGCTGAAGGGATGACCCATTGGACTCCCAAACAGTGCTGGAGTCATAGTCGTTGTGATCGCAGCTCTCTCCGCCGTAGTGACTTGTAGTGGCGTATAGATTACCCGCCTTGTCAATGGCCAAGCCGGTGCCCCAGGACTGCGCATAATAGCCGAAGTAACCCAGCCAGCGAAACTCCCAACCTCCCGCTGACCGGGCCAACTGGTAAATGTTACCGAAGGAGTATTGGTATCCGCTTGGGAGGCAGGTGTCGTCCACTTGATAGAAGCCGTCGAGATTGCCAGAAGAATCCTGAACAAGGTTGTGGGGATAGTAGCCGTACCTCCGATCAGTGAAGGTGAAGATATCTTGCCTTGTCCAACCGCTTCCGCTAGGGGTTAACTGAAAAACGCACCCCCACTCGCAACCTGAGCCCCACTCTGCAACGCCGTACAGATTTCCGTCCATGCCTAACAGCAGCGAATCAACCAAGGTGTCTTGAGGGAAGCTGTAGAGGACCTTGAGCGTCCACCCTGCAAGAGATGGTGTCAGCTCATACACCGTGGTCTGGTTATCAGCGTCGTACGCCGTTCCGTAAAGATTGCCGGCTTGATCGAAGACGAGATTGCCCCACGGACTCCATGTGCCGTCACTCAAGCTGAAGCGATGAAGTACATCCTCGTTCCAACTGCACAGAGCGGTCCGACAGGCGTTCGGTTCCGGTACCAGTCGAAAAACCAGGCCACACCCCCCCTGGCAGTCCTGTATGCCCCCATAATATGCGGCGCCGTAAATACCACTCTCTGTGTCGTTCGGACCCAGCACAACTGACCCGATGTAGTTCCCGTCATATCCTCCGGTGAAGTTATAGAGGGGGTCGAAGATCCAGTTTGGGTCTTTCGAGGACAACTTGTAAACCATGCCAGGATTGCCGAGCTGTTGGGAAGATGCTGCCCCGTAGAGGTTGCCTGCCTTGTCCATGGTTACCCCCTCCAGATATCCGTAGTCAATATTTGAGATCACCGTTGGTGTGGAACAGTCCGGAGGCGGTGGCTCAGTAGTGCCGATAACTGTGAAGCTTTCCGACGGAATCGTGCCGAGTGAGCTCTCCTCGGCTTGCGATGGGCCGCTGTTTTCATCCCAGTACAGAGGGTTGCCCAGGGCGGTGACGGCGTTCTGTAAGGTCAGCCAATAAGTGCCCGGCCCAAGTGGAATGCTCAAACCGGATGTCCCATCCCAGTCGATGTCATAGCCGTACTGGTTCACATACTGGAATGTGTCGGTCAGCCCCACGGTGCTCGGAGCGCCACCAAAAGGCGAGGTGCCGATGGAGAAGTCAATCGAGCGCGGTATGTCGGCAGGATAGACCCAAACCCCGAAGGTGAAGCCGGTGATGGTTGCCGCAGAGGTCAGGGTAAACGAGTCGGTCACCGCGTAACCGTAATTAAGGGTCCACGCGTCGACGCTGCCGTTGATCGGGCCATTGTCGTACAAGGCGACGTCCTGCGGTGATGCCGGCCTGGGTCGCGGATGCGAAGGGTGTTGCGGATTGCGGCCAGCGCTCGGATGTAACTTCGACGTGAACGCTGGCGACTGTGCCGCCTGCCGCGCCGTCGGTGGGACGGTGCTCTGCGCGGAAGCGACGATTGCCATCACCAACGTGAGCGATATCACGAGGAGAGTAGCGCCTCTCGTCCAGGAAATCTTGTGCTGCTTCATATCGTCCTCCGTGGTGGTGGGGCCACCGATAGGCTGAGGGTGAAGGAACGATGCTTACGCTTGAGACTGTGGAGGTCTTTTTCTCGCCGCGTGGGCGCGGGCAGGTGGGAAAAAGGCCAGGCCGGACACTGCTCCTGCCTGGTCTATTGTCTTGCAGCTATAAAGACTTTGTCAGTGACGCCACAACAAAAAGCTGGCCGAGCACCTATCGAAGACTAAGCGGTATTGGCTACTTCAGCAGCGACTGTGCGCTCTCAACCGCATAGTCGAGCACGCGTCCGGGAAGCACGCCGAGATATATGGTCGCGGTCAGGCATAGAGCCAGGGCAAAGCCGAGGCCGGCGGGTATGCGCGCGACCGGAGCCTCGACGCGCTCGTCGCGCATGTACATGTAGATGATGATGCGCAGGTAGTAATAGGCGGCGATGGCGCTGTTGAGCACGCCAATGATGGTAAGACCGACCAGATTGGATTGCAACGCCGCCGAGAAGACGTAGAACTTGGCGAAGAATCCGCCGGTGACGGGAATGCCGATCAGCGAAAGCAGGAAGATGGTCAGGACGGCCGCCAGAAGCGGCGAGCGGCGTCCCAATCCCGCGTAGTCATCCAGGGTGACGTACTTTTCGTCGGTTGACGCCAGGTGGCTGACGATGGCGAAGGCGCCGACGTTCATGGCAGCGTAGGAAGCGGTATAAAAAATCGCAGCCGAAATGCCGACCTGCTGTGCCGCCGCAAAGGCGACCAGAATATATCCGGCGTGAGCGATGGAAGAATACGCCAGCAGGCGCTTTACGTTGTTCTGCACCAGCGCGCCGATGTTGCCCAGCGTCATGGACAGCACGGCGGAAACCCAGACCATCCAGAACCATCCCGGAGCTCCCGAAGCAAACAGCACCCGAAGCAGCACCGCGAAGGCCGCGGCTTTCGGCCCGGTGGACATCAGGGCCACGACCGGAGCAGGCGAACCTTCGTACACGTCAGGCGTCCAGACATGGAAGGGAGCCGCTGCCACCTTGAAACCGATGCCGACGAACATCAGGCCCACCGCCAGATAGGCCAACTGGGTAGGCTGCTGGGTTTGCATGTACCTGGCGATGCCGTAAACGTTGGTGGTGCCGCTGGCGCCGAACATCAAGGCCACGCCGTAAAGGAAGAACGCCGTCGCGAAGGAGCCGAGCAGGAAATACTTCAGCGAGGCTTCGGCGCTCTCGGCCGAGCGGCGCCGCATACCGGCCAGGATGTACGTCGAGATGGAGGAGATTTCCAGCGCGATGAAAATCAGCACCAGTTCCACCGCGGACGACATCAGCATCATGCCGACCGTGCCGAACAGAATCAGCCCGTAGTACTCGCCGGCATTGATGCGTTGGACCGTCAAATATTCAAACGACGTCAGGATCACCGCCAGCGCAATGAGAAGCACAACAACATGGAAGAACACGCTGAAGGTGTCCACGCTGACCATGGCATGGAACGCCGAGCCATAGTAGTTCGTCTGATAGGCGGTGGCCGCCAGCGCTGCCAGGATTCCCACAATTCCGACTACGCCCAGCGGCTTCTTGGAACCCTGTTCAGGAAGGAGCGGATCCACCATCATGGCAATGATGCCGAAGACGCTGAGCACCAGTTCGGGCAGAATCCGTATGTAGTCAACCGCCGGAATCATCGAGCGATCACCTGTAAGAAAGCTTGAGTGGCGTGCGTGGCCGAAGGTAACGACGCCTGAACCCCGCCGGCGAACTGCTTCAGAGCAGCCTGCACCGCCGGGTCAATGGAGTGCAACCACAGCATGGGGGCAACGCCCATCACCAGAGCGGCAATCGCCAGCGGCCACAGCGATACTTGCTCGCGGGCGTCCAGGTCCCGCAGGCCGGCATTCTTAGGATTGGTGACGTTACCGTAGAAAACTCGCTGGTACATCCAGAGCAGGTAGCAGGCGCTCCAGATGATGCCGGTGGCGGCCACGATGCCGTAAATCTGCGCGCGCCTGGAAGGCACCGCTCAGCACCAGGAATTCGCCGATAAAGCCGTTCAGCAGCGGCAGTCCCACCGACGACAGCATGATGAAAGCGAAGAAGGTGGCATAGATCGGCATCGGCGTGGCCAATCCGCCGTATTCGGACAAGTCATAGGTGTGGCGCCGCTCATAGATCATGCCCAGCAGCATGAATAGCGCGCCGGTGGAGACGCCGTGGTTGATCATCTGGAACACCGCGCCATCCACCCCCAGTTGCGTGAAGCTGAAAATTCCCAGCACCACGAATCCCAGGTGGCTGACCGAGGTATAGGCCACCAGGCGCTTGATGTTCGGCTGGATCATCGCTACCAGGGCGCCATAAACAATGCCGATGATGGCAAGCGTGATGACCCAGGGAGCGTTGCGGCGCGCTTCGGCGGGGAACAGCCCGAGATTGAAGCGCAGCAAGCCGTAGGTGCCCATCTTCAGCAGTACGCCCGCCAGCAACACGGAGCCGGCGGTCGGCGCTTCCACGTGGGCGTCCGGCAACCAGGTATGGAGAGGGAACAGCGGCACTTTGACGGCGAAGGCCACAAAGAAGCCGAGGAACAGCCACAGGCCTGCCTGAGCAAGACCGGCGACCTGTCCGTTCTGGATGGCTGCCTGGATGGTTACGAAGTCAAAGCTGCCGGTCCGCGCATAAAGCCACATAATGGCCGCCAGCATGAAGACCGATGCGATCATGGTGTACAGGAAGAACTTCACCGCGGCGTAGATCCTGCGGCCGTGCCCGTACATGCCAATCAGCAACGCCATCGGGATCAGCGTTGCTTCCCAGAAGAAATAGAACAGAAAGAGATCGAGAGCGATGAATACGCCGATCATCGCGGTCTCCAGCACCAGCATCAGGATGAAGAATTCCTTCACCCGCTCGCTGATGGACTTCCAGGAAATCAGCACGCACAGCGGCATCAGGAAGGTGGTCAGGATGACCAGCCACAGCGAGATGCCGTCCATGCCCAGGTGGTAGTGAATGTTGGGGTGTGGAATCCACGGGACGTTCTGCTCAAACTGGAAGCCGTTCTGCCCGCGCACGAAATACCAAGCCAGATGCAGCGAGGCGAAAAACGTGATCAAAGAAACGCCCAGCGCGAAGTAGCGGATGTCGCGATCGCGCCGCGGCAGAAAGGTCAGTAAAATTGCGCCCGCCAGCGGCAGGAAGGTCACGATGGTGAGGATGTTGCTATTGATGAAGTTCATCGCACACCTCGCCACACCATGAAGGCGATGACCGCAGCCGCGCCCAGAGCCACCCAGCCCGCATAGGAGCGTATGTTGCCGGATTGCATGTGGCGCAGGGCATCGGAGGTCTCCTGAGCTCCTTCGGCTGCGCCATCTACCGCTCCGTCGATCAGGCCGCGGTCAATGCCTTTCCAGAACACGGTGGTGGATAGCGCAATCAGCGGTTGTATGAAGACCGCGCCATAAAGTTCATCAATCTTGTACTTGTCGCGGATCAGGGTATAGATCCCGCCAAAGCCGCGCGCCATCTTCCCGGGCAGATCAGGACGTTTGGAGTACAGCAGCCATGCCAGGAAGATACCGAAGGCGGCGACGCCTACCGAAATGATGGTGAAGATAAGCTCCGTGCTCGTGGATTCTTCCGGCGCTGCCGCTTGCGCCATCGAGGCTGCGGGGGCGTAGGCCTCGAAGACCGGCGCCAGGAAGTGGTCGAACCGGTCAGCGCCTCCCAAAACCTTGGAATTCCCACCCAGCCGCCAATCAGCGACAGGATCGCCAGAATGATGAGCGGAATGACCATCACCATCGGGCTCTCGTGCGGGCTTCCGTGGCCATGATCATCGGCAGCATGCTTGTCCTGCGCGTTATGGACCGCACCGGCATGCCCGGCGTGCTGCGCATCCGCATCCTGGCCGTGGTTGGCAGTCTTCAGGATTGGGGCCGCGATACTCGCCGGTGAAGGTAAGGAACCATAGCCGGAACATGTAGAAGGCAGTCATGCCGGCGGTGATGATGCCGATGAGCCACAGGATGTGCGCGCCGCTGGCCCAGGTCTTCCACAGGATTTCGTCCTTGGAGAAGAAGCCGGCAAACGGCGGTATGCCGGAAATCGCCAGCGTGGCCGAGGTCATGCACCAGAACGTATAGGGCATGTACTTGCGCAGCCCGCCCATGTGACGCATGTCCTGCTCGCCGCCCAAGCCGTGGATGACCGAGCCGGCGCCCAGGAAGAGCAGCGCCTTGAAGAAGGCGTGTGTCATCAGGTGGAAGATGCCCGCGGAGAACGCGGCCACACCGCAACCCATGAACATGTAGCCGAGCTGCGAGATAGTGGAATACGCCAGTACTTTCTTGATGTCGGTCTGCACGATACCGATGGACGCGGCGAAAATTGCGGTCAAGGTGCCGATGACTGCCACTGCCATCAGCGCTTCCGGCCCGCGACTGAAAATAGGATTGGAGCGCGCCACCATGTAAACGCCGGCCGTGACCATGGTGGCGGCGTGAATCAGTGCGGATACCGGCGTCGGACCTTCCATGGCGTCCGGCAGCCAGACATAAAGCGGAATCTGCGCCGACTTGCCGGTGCGCCCATCAGCATCAACAGGCCGATGGCAGTCAGCAGACCCGCCCCGCCGGTCTCGACCGGGTAACCCTTCACTGCTGCAAAGATGCTGTCGTATTGCAGCACATTGAAGTGCTTGATCAGCAGGAACAGCGCGATCAGGAACCCGAAGTCGCCCACCCGGTTGGTGATAAATGCCTTCTTGCCCGCATCGGCGGCCGTCTTCTTCAGGAACCAGAAACCGATCAGCAGATATGACGCCAGGCCCACGCCCTCCCACCCGACGAACATCAACAAGTAGTTGTTCGCCAGCACCAGGGTGAGCATGAAGAACATGAAGAGATTCAGGTAGGCAAAATAGCGGTAGTAGCCCCCTTCATGTTCCATGTAGCCGACCGAGTAGATGTGGATCACGAAGCCCACGCCGGTGACGATGAGCAGCATCACCAGCGAAAGCTGATCGAGATAAATGCCGAACTCCGCCGAAAACGAGCCGACGCTCAACCAGGTGGCATAGCGTTCGATATGCGGAATCTGGTCGGCGGGCAGGCCGGCAAACTGCGCCGCTACCCACAGCGCCATGGCGAAGGCCGCCGCAGTGAAGCCCAATGCAATGGTATTCACCAGCGCTTTGGGAAAGCGCTTGCCCAGCAGTCCGTTGATGGCAGCTCCCGCCAGCGGTAGCAGCGGGATAATCCAAAGGTGCATAAAGGTCGCTCTTCGCTTCTCGCTTTTCGCTATCGCTATACGCCAAAGGAGTCCAGCCGCGTCACTCTGGCGAATGGCGAAAAGCGAACAGCGAAAAGCGTCTTCCTACAGCTTGAGCAGGTTCACGCGATCCACATTCAGGGTTTCGCGCGTCCGGAACACTGCGATGATGATGGCCAATCCCACCGCCGCTTCGGCGGCAGCAACCACCATCACAAAAAATACAAAAACGTGCCCTTCGAGGGCCTTGAGTTGCGCGGCAAAGGCCACGAACGTCAGGTTCACGCCGTTCAGCATCAGTTCGATAGACAGGAAAATGGTGATGATGTTCCGCTTAATCAGGAAGCCCACCACGCCGCAGGCGAAGAGAATCGCGCTCAAAATCAGGTAATAGCTCAAAGGGACCATCTACGGTTGCTCCCTTCGGGCGAGCACCACCGCGCCCATAATGGCGATCAGAATCAAGATCGAAGTAATCTCGAAGGGCAGCAGGTAGTCGCTGAACAACAACCTTCCGACCGCCTGAGGATTGCCAAAGGACTGGGTGCCGTTCATGATCTGCGGGCCGCCAATGGCGACCCGATCCAGACCGGTCATGCGTGCGACAGTCCATGCGGCGATGCTCAGGCCGATGATCAGCCCCGGAACTCCCAGGACCAGCGCCACGCGGCTCCCCTTGCCCAGGCGCTCTTCCGCTCCGGCGTTGAGCAGCATGATGACAAACACGAACAGCACCATGACTGCGCCGGCGTAAACGATGACCTGCAGAGCGGCCACAAACTCGGCGCCCAGCAGCAGGTAAATCAGGGCCAGCGAGCCCATCACCACAATCAGTGAGAGGGCGCTATTAATGGGATGGCGCTGCACCAGCAGGTTGATGGCGCCGCCCACACACATTGCCGCGAAAATGAAGAACAGTACAAGAGCTAGCATGTCACTTCAACGCCACTACAAGCGCCGTGACCACCACATTGGCGATCGAAAGTGGCAACAGGAATTTCCAGCCGAAAGCCATCAGCTGGTCATAACGGAAACGCGGCAACGTGCCGCGCACCCAGATGTAAATGAACATGAAAACAAACACGCGCAAAACAAACCAGAACACCGGCAGCAAGGCCTGCAATAACGGAGGACCGAATACCGGTCCCGACCATCCGCCCAGGAACAGGATCGACGCCAGGCAGGCAACCGTGACCATGTTGGCGTACTCCGCCATGAAGAACATGGCGAACTTCATCGAGCTGTATTCCGTGTGATAGCCGGCCACCAGTTCCGTCTCGGCTTCCGGAAGATCAAACGGGATGCGGTTGGTCTCAGCGTAGGCCGCCATGATGTAAATGAAGAAGGCGACAATCTGTCCCTGAAAGATGAACCACTTGGGGATGAATCCGAACCAGGTTCCGGCCTGCGCGGCGACGACGTCCTGCAGGTTGAAGCTTCCCGCGCCAATCAGCACGCCCGATGAGAGATAGTCCCAGAGCGATTTCATAGCTGATCATCTGGGCCGAGGCGCGCAAACCTCCCAGCATCGAGTATTTGCTGTTGGAGGACCAGCCCGCCAGCGCCACGCCGTAAACGCCAACCGAAGTTACGCCCAGGATGACCAGCAGACCGATGTTCACGTCGGCAATCTGCAGCGGCGTGTGAATGCCAAAGGCGGTTATCCATGGCCCTACCGGAATCACCGAGATCGAGGTCAGCGCCGTGGTCAACGCAATGATAGGAGCCAGCAGGTAGAGAGGCTTATAGACATAAGGAGGTGTAAGGTCTTCCTTAAAGATAAACTTTAAGCCGTCGGCGAGCGGCTGCCAGATGCCGAACGGTCCCACCCGCGATGGTCCCCAGCGGTTCTGGATGTGGGCGACAACCTTGCGCTCCAGCAACGTGGTGTAGGCCACCGCCGTCAGCAGGATGAAGACTGCCAGCAGGATCTTGATGACCGATACCAGGATGAATGTGCCAATGCCCATTGCGCTATTAGTTCCAGGTTCCGGCGGCGTCTTCGCGCACTACCGCCTGTACTGCCTTGTCACCAGTAACAGCGTCCGAACTTCTTTCGGCGGTTGCGACGGCGTTATTCGCCGGTTCGCACCGTCGGGTCATAGTCTGCAGTGATCTCAGGGCCGCTGGGAGCGTGGTAGCGCTCGTACACCGTATTCAGGGTTGCCGAGAATCGGCCCAGAGTTCCAGAAGTGAACAGGGAATCATTTGATGGCAACACCAGGTCGGGATGTCCCGCGCCGGTCGCGCCGGTGATCTGTACCAGTTGCGTGTGCTGGTCCTGTCCGGCCAGCAAGCCGAGACGCGAGATGTCGTACCCCGGCACCAGTCGCTGAATTTCGTCCAGCATGGCCGTCGGATCGTAGGGCGACATCTTCGGTTCGAGATTGTGGTTCGCTAGCCAGACCGCATGCCGGTCGGATTCGCCCGACTGCGCACCGCGCGTCTGCCCCATGTCGGCGCGTACGCCGCCGCCTCTGAACGGCACCAGCTTGTGAACGTCGTAACCCATGGTGGCGGCGATGCGGACGATGCACTCGAAATCGCTGCGCACGCCCGAGAACTCGGCCGCCTTCTTCAGCATCTGCAAATCGCCGGCGGTGTTGGTGAACGATCCCGCCTTCTCATACGCATTGGCCACCGGCAGGACGATATCGGCAATCGCCGCCGTCTCCGTCATGAACATGTCCTGCACGATGACGAAAGTCTTGGAGAGCGCAAAGGGGTCAAGGTTATAGCGCGACACGGGATTGGAGCCCACCACGTACAACGCTTTCAGCTTGCCTGCCTTGGCGGCGTCCATCATCTGCAGCAGGTTCATGCCGGCAGTTGCGGGAATCTCGTCCAGCCATTCCTGATGGAAGCTGGTGGCGCTGTTCACCGGCGCGTATCCCGGCAGCAGGTCAGGATACAGACCCATGTCGGCAGCGCCGCGGGAATTCGCGTAGTCACCCAGACAGAGGAACTTCGCTCCCTGCGCCAAGCCAAAATCACCAACGCTTTAACATCGCCGCCACGAAGCTCGGAGCCAAACACAATCACCAGGCCCTTTTCACTCTTGAGCGCGTCGCGTAACAGGCCAACGTTCTCGCGATTTAGTTGCGCAGAGGCAACGCTGTCGCCGGCACCGTCGTTTCCCGCGAGGAACTGTACGAAGCTGCCTTCCGATTCCGGGCGCGATCTGCGCGAAGGTCGTCGCCTGACGGCGCAGCTTGATGGGCGAGGAATTCACTACGTAAAGCTTGGCGCGGTGCAGGCGCACGTTGGTGCGGATTTGCCAGGCCAGCAACGGATGCTGCTGCGTGGGATCATTGCCGATCAGCAGGATTGCTGGCGCATCGAAGACGTCGCGCATCGAGGCTGTGGTATTTTTTTTGCCCGCCAGCGCGGAAGCGAAAGCAGTAAAGTCCGCCGTGCGATGGTGGTCAATGTTGTTGGTCCCCAGCACCAGGCGCGCGAACTTCTGCAGCAGGTAGTTCTCTTCGTTGCTGGTGCGGTTGGAGCCGATGACGCCGACGGATTCGGGCCCGCTGCCAGTCAAGGCTTCCTGGAACTTGCCGGCGATCAGTTCAAACGCCTTCTCCCAGCTCGTCGGGACGAACTTGCCGTCCTGCTTCACCAGCGGCTGGCGGAGTCGGGCATCATCGTTCGCGAAATCGAAAGCGTAGCGGCCCTTGATGCACAGGAAGTCGCCGTTGATGCCGCTCTTGTCGCGGTTATCGCCGCGCACGATGTTCATGCCGTTGTCGGAACGCCTTACGCCGAGCGTTGTCTTGCAGCCGTCGCCGCAGTGCGTGCAAACGGTGCCGACGTGCTTCATCTCCCAGGGCCGCGTCTTGTAGCGGTAGGCGCCAGAGGTCAGTGCGCCCACCGGGCAGATGTCAATGCACATGCCGCACTCTTCGCACTCCAGGTGGTCTTGCCTTGTTGGGTGCGATGATCGAGCCCGATCCGCGGTTCTGAATGCCCAGCGCCCACACGTCCATGCCTTCGCCGCAGGCGCGAACGCAGCGGTAGCACAGGATGCAGCGCGGACGATCGAAGTAAACCACCGGCGACCATTGCTGCTCGTCGCGATGGTTTTTCATGTCCATGAACTTCGATTCGGCAGCGCCGTACTTGAAGGTCATGTCCTGCAGTTCGCATTCGCCACCGGCGTCGCACACCGGGCAGTCCAGGGGATGATTGGCCAGCAGCAGTTCCAGCATGGACTTGCGCGCCTGCTTGATCTTGTCGCTCTCGGTGGTGACCACCATGCCCTCGGCGACCGGCGTGGTACACGCCGTCTGCAGCTTGGGCATCTTCTCGATTTCTACCAGGCACATGCGGCAGGCGCCCTGCAGGGAGAGGCCGGGGTAATAGCAGAACGACGGCACCTCAATGCCGGTGCTCTTACAGGCCTCAATGAGCAGCGTCCCCGCGGGAACGGTGAGTTTCTTGCCGTCAACTGTGAGATTTACGTCAGCCATAAGACCAGCAATTAGCAATTAGCCGCGCTAGCAATTAGCAAAACCTAAAATCGTTGTCGCTGAAACACCGCCGTGTCTGCGAATCTGACAGCCGACAACCGACAACTGCTTCATCCCGCCATCACCGCTTCTCGAACCTTTTCGAACGGGCAAGGCTTGCCGTCGAGGTGGTCTTCGAATTCCTTCCGGAACTTCTGCACGTACGAGATGATCGGCATTGCCGCCGCATCGCCCAGCGGACAGAATGTTCGGCCCAGCATGTTCTCCGCCAGATACTTCAGATTGTCGATGTCTTTGGCGACGCCGCCGCCGGAGTGGAAGCGCACCAGCGTCTTCTTCATCCAGTCGGTGCCTTCGCGGCAGGGAATACACCAGCCACAGCTCTCGTGCTGATAGAACTTGGTCATGCGAAGCGCGAACTTCACGATGCACATCTGGTCGTCGAGGACGATGACGCCACCGGAACCCAGCATAGAGCCGGCCTTCATCATGGAATCGAAATCCATGGCGACATCAATCTCATCGGCGGTCATGATGGGCACCGAAGAGCCGCCCGGCACCACCGCCTTCAGCGACTTACCCTTCACCATCCCGCCGGAGACGTCGAAGATCATCTTCTTCAGGTTGTAGCCCATAGGGAGTTCGTAAACTCCCGGCCGCTCCAGTTCACCGCTCATGCAGAACAGGCGCGTGCCACCGTTGCGCGGCGTGCCCAGGTTGGCGAACCACTCGCCGCCGCCCAGAATGATGTGCGGCACGCTGGCCAGCGTCTCGGCGTTGTTGATGACCGTCGGGCCGCCCCACAGTCCGACGACCGCCGGGAAAGGCGGCCGGATGCGCGGTATCCCGCGCTTGCCTTCCAGCGACTCCATCAGCGCCGACTCTTCGCCGACTTCGTACGCGCCCGCGCCGGAATGGAGTGAAGATGTCGAGATCGATGCCCGAGCCGAAAATGTTTTTGCCATGAAGCCGCGCGCGTAGGCATCGGCTACGGCCTTCTCCATGATCTCCAGCAGGTAGCGATACTCACCGCGCAGATAGATGTAGCCGCACTTGGCGCCCACAGCCAGCGCCGCGATCATTACGCCTTCGATCACAGAGTGCGGATCGTGCTCGAAGATCAGGCGATCTTTGCAGGTGCCCGGCTCGCTCTCATCACCGTTGCACAGCACGTACTTGGGCTTCGGCGATTGCTTGGGAACGAACGACCACTTCATCCCGGTGGGAAAGCCGGCGCCGCCGCGGCCGCGCAGGTTCGACGCCTTCACTTCGTTGATGATCGCGTCGGCACCCATCTGAGTGGCCTTCTGCAACGGCCTTGTAACCGTCGAGCTCCAGATAGCGGTCGAGGTTGGTCGCCCCCAGGCCAAAGCGCTTGGAGACGACTCGTACTTCATCGGGATGGGAAACCAGATAAGCCATGTAAATGTGTACGCGCTACAGCTATCTATCGCTCGGGCTCTAGCTGTTAGCTCTTAGCAAGACCAGTTTGACATTGACTGCTAAAAGCTAATGGCTAAGAGCCAGCTTTTACTGCTGTTCCTTCTTCTTCAACTCATCAATCAGCTGGTCAATCTTTTCGACCGTCAGGTTCTCATGAAAGTCGTAGTTCATCTGCAGCGCCGGCGCCCAGGAACAGGCCCCTATGCATTCCACTTCTTCCAGGTGAAACAGGCCATCGGGAGTCGTCTGGCGATTACCGACGCCCAGCTTCTTCTTGCAATGCTCAAACAGGTCATCGGCGCCGCGCAGCAGGCAGCTGACATTCGTGCAGACCTGGATGTTGTACTTGCCGATGGGATGGGTGCGCAGCATGGAGTAGTAGCTGATCACGTTGCGCACTTCCAGTTCGTTCAATTCCGTTCGCCGGGCAATTTCGGCAATGGCTTCATCGGTGAGCGCGCCTACTTCATCCTGGATATACAGCAGCATCGGCACCAGCACCGACCGCTTGGTCGGATAGTGGCCCACCATTGTGGCGAAGCGCTGCTCGAGTTGGTCAGAGAATTTCATGTTCGAATCAAAATTCGCGTTTCGGCTGGGTCTGTTCCGGGCCAACCCGCCCTATCACGATCTCGGCCTTGGAGTAGTTCTCGCCCTTCACCGGAGCTCCCGCCATCCGCCGCAGGATCGCAATCTGCCCGACGTGGGTCAGAGCGTCCGCCACCGGTCCCTGAAACAGCCTCTCCACGCTGACTGCGATGGGCTGCCCGGAGGCCAGGTAATCATCCAGCGCCTGCATCGCCGCGAAAAATCGGCGCACGTCGTCTTCCCACGGCAGCGGCTTCGAGTCGTGCCACTCTTCCTTACCCTTGACCATCGACAACGACCAGTCGAGCAGGTCGCCCATGTGCGCCAGAATCTGCCCCGGAGTGCGGTTAGTCTCGCCGCTGCGAAACTCACTAAAGCCAGCAGGAGCGCCGCGCATGGCTTTGCCTCCGCGATAGGCGAGCGTCGCCAGTGCATATCGCAGCAGTTCGCGTTTCTGGTCCGTCACCGTTGCCGGGGCTGTTGTACTCATACGCCGTTCAGTATTCGTTAACCACTACACTACCTGTCCACATCGCCTAACACGATGTCGATGGAGCCGATGGCGGCAACCACGTCGGCAATCAGGCGGCCTTCGCACATCTTCCGCAAGGTTTGCAGGTTGGCCAACGAAGGCGAACGCATGTGCACACGATACGGCTTAGGCGTCCCGTCGCTCACAATGTAATAGCCCATCTCGCCGCGGGGCGATTCCACTGCCGAATAAACTTCTCCTTCGGGCACCGTGAAGCCTTCGGTCACGATCTTGAAGTGGTAGATGAGCGCTTCCATCTGCGTCTTCATCTTTTCGCGGTCGGGTAGGACGACATGCGGAGCGTCAGCCTTTACCGGACCTTCGGGAATGCCTTCCAGCGCCTGCACCACCATCTTCTGCGACTCGCGCAATTCCGCGACGCGCACCAGATATCGGGCGTAAACGTCGCCGTCCTTCAGCACCGGCACCTTGAACTTGAAATTCTCGTAGCCGCTATAGGGCACATCGCGGCGAAGGTCCACATCCACGCCGCTGGCTCGCAACGTCGGGCCAGTGGCAGCCAGCGCCACCGCATCTTCTGCCGACAGATACGCGACACCCTTGGTGCGTTCCACCCAGATCGGATTCTGCGTCAGCAGATTTTCGTACTCGTCAATGTTGGAAGGGAAGCGGTCAATGAACTTGCGCACGCGATCGAAGAAGCCGACCGGCGGCTCCAGCGCGACCCCACCAATGCGGAAGTAAGAGGTCATCATGCGCTGGCCGGAAACCGCTTCAAACAAGCGCAGCACGTCTTCGCGTTCGCGGAAGCAGTACAGGAACACCGTCATGGCGCCGATGTCCATGGCATGCGTGCCCAGCCACACCAGGTGCGAATTGATGCGCGTCAACTCGTTCAGCATCACTCGCAACCACTGCGCCTTTGGCGGAATCTCCAGCCCCAGCAACTTCTCCACCGCCAGGCAATACGCCAGGTTGTTGGTCATGGGGCAGAGATAGTCAATGCGGTCGGTCATGGGCACGACCTGCTGGTAAAACTTGGCTTCGCAGGTCTTCTCGATGCCGGTGTGCAGATACCCGATATCGGGCATGATGCGCACGATGGTCTCGCCGTCAATTTCCAGCAGCAGCCGCAGCACGCCATGGGTCGAAGGGTGCTGCGGACCCATGTTCAGGATCATCGTCTTATCGGCAGACGGATCCAGCACCGGCGGTGAAGTCATGTGTGCCATGGGTTAGCGATAGCCCTCGACGGGATAATCCTTGCGCAGCGGATGACCTTCCCAATCGTCCGGCATCAGCAGGCGCTTGAGGTTGGGATGTTGATTGAAGCGCACGCCGAAGAGGTCGAAAACCTCGCGCTCGAACAAGTCCGCGCCCGGCCACAGCGGCGTCAGCGAATCCACGCTGGGATCGTCGCCGGGAAGCTGCACCTTCAGCCGCACATATTTTTTGTCGGGAATGGAGAAAAGCTGATAGACCACCTCGAACCGCGGCTGGTTGGGATACCAGTCCACGCAGGTGATATCGGCCAGGGCGTTGAAAGGATGTTGAGCGTCGGTTTTGAGGGTCTGGCAGGCTTCCCGAATGCGGGTGCGCTCCACCCAGATGGTGAGCTCATTGCGATCGAACTTGGCCCCGGTCACGGCCTTCGCGTCCCATGCCAGCAGGCAGGCGAGCGCTGGACGGTCTTTGAGTTGCTCGATGTCGGTGATCGCCGGGGTCAACGCCATGTCAGATCCTGTCTGCCTTGGTCTGCTTGTTCCAGTCCAGCACGCCCTTCTTCCAGACATAAAAGAAGCCGGCCAGCACAATCAGGATGTACACCAGCATTTCGGTGAACCAGAACATGCCCAGGCCGAGGTCTTTGAGAGGATGGGCAATGATGGCCCAGGGATAGAGGAAGACGGCTTCGATGTCGAACAGGATGAACAACATCGCCACCAGGTAAAAGCGAACGCTGAAGCGCTGGCGGGCGTCGCCGACCGGCTGCATGCCGCATTCGTACTGCGACATTTTGGACTTGTTGTACTTGTGCTGGCCGATGAACCAGGAAAGGGTCACAATCGCCGTGGCCAAACCTCCGGCCACAAGGATGTGGATCAACAAGGGCAAATATCGGACGAAATAAGAATCCGGCATGATCGGTCTTACGCTCAGTAAAGGCCGTGCAACAGCAGGTAAACATTCGAGTTTAGAATTGCCCGCCGGACATGTCAACCGAGCGACGGTTACGATTTACCAGGCATTCACACACTCGCGTTCGACAACTAGCGCGACACCTTTTGGAATGCCAATAGCCAGTGACGCTCTATCCGCCGCCTACGAAATGCACAATTTCCAGGCGATCGCTGTTCTTCAGAAGTGTTTCCTGCCAGCTCGCCCGTGGGACGATCTCTCGATTCAATTCGACGGCGACGCGATCGCCCTTCATTCCCAGACCCTCTACCAGTTGGGCCAGGCTGAGCGCGTGGTCGAAGCTCCTCTTCTCGCCGTTGATGAACAATTCCATATCTCTAGGTTAACTTAATCCGGCATTCGGGTTCTTGTCGGCGGGCTTGCCGGAATCTGTTTTTTCAAAATGCAATGCTTATTCGTTTCCGGCGTCATCCAATACAAAATTGAAGAAAGACGCAGGGCGTCTTGTTGGGATTCTGCACGCCGTGCTCTTGCTTGTGTCTTAAGCCGTTGTACAGGAAAGATATTTGGCTGCCAGCACGCAAACCTTGGGCGCGGTAACGGTTTCGCGCCCGCAGACCAGCCCGTGGATGATCGCCGTCGCCGTCATGCTGGCGACCTTCATGGAGGTGCTCGACACCTCGATTGCTGCGGTCGCGCTGCCGTATATCGCCGGCAGCGTTTCCGCCACCAACGATGAAGCCACCTGGGTCCTGACCAGCTACCTGGTTGCCAATGCCATTATTCTTCCGGCCAGCCCATGGTTTTCGGTGAAGTTCGGCCGCAAGCGTTTCCTGATCGTCTGCATCATCATCTTCACCGCGTCCTCATTTTTCTGCGGGGCCGCGACCAGCCTGGGTTTCATCCTGATTGCCCGTGCCGTGCAGGGAGCAGGCGGAGGCGCTCTGCAGCCGCTCTCGCAGGCCATCCTGCTGGAGAGCTTCCCGCCGGAAAAGCGCGGCCTGGCCATGTCCGCCTTCGCGCTGGGCGTGGTCGTGGCTCCGGTGGTGGGGCCGACGCTCGGCGGCTACCTGACGGAAACGTATTCCTGGCGCTGGGCCTTCTACATCAACGTTCCCGTCGGAATCCTGGCCGTGCTACTGATCATGCGCTTCGTCGAAGACCCGCCTTATATCAAGAACGCCGTGGCCGGTAAATTCGACGGCATCGGACTGGGACTGCTCGCCGTGTGGCTGGGTGCGTTGCAGATTGTCCTGGACAAGGGCCAGGAAGTGGACTGGTTCGGCGCTACCTGGGTGCGCTGGACGACGTTCATCATGGTGGTGGCCTTCATCGCCTTCCTCTGGCGCGAGCTGACGCACGACAAGCCGCTGGTTCACCTATCTGTGTTTAAGAACCGGAACTTCACCATCGGATGCATTCTTATCTTCATATTCGGCGGTGTGGTGTATGGGTTGGTGACCATCTTGCCCCTGTTTTTCCAGGAGCTGCTGGGGTATTCCGCGCTGGCAGCCGGACTGGCGGTAGCCCCTCGCGGGCTGGGGGCGCTGTTCTTTATGCCGGTCATCGGCATCCTGACCGAAAGGGTGGACAACCGCTATCTCATCTGCGCCGGCTTCGTCAGCACGGGGATTTGCACGCTGTGGCTGGGACAGGCCTATCTCGGTGTCGGACCATGGTCGCTATTCTGGCCCATTGTGCTCAGCGGTGCGTCCATAAGCCTTATCTTCGTTCCCAACGCGACCACCACCATGGGCACGCTTTCCAATCAGGAAATCGGCAACGCCAGCGGTCTCTATAACCTGATGCGCAACGTCGGCGGCAGCATCGGCATTTCCATGGTCAGCACCATGCTGGCGCGGCACGAGCAGGTGCATCGCAACGATCTGGCCCGCGATCTTGCACCTTCCAGTCACATCTTCCAGCAGCAGTATCACGCGTTGCTGGGTTATCTTACGCAATACAGCGACGTCGCTACTGCCGGACGCCAGGCTTATAAGATCGTGGAAGGAATCTGAACCAGCAGGCGGCGCTGTGGTCCTACGTGGATAACTTCCGTTACATCGCGCTGCTGTGCTTCATTTGCGCGCCCATTGCCTTTGCGGTGAAGCGCGTGCGCAAGCGCCCTGGTCCCTCAATGGCGCACTAGCTTGGCAGTAACGATTCACCGCCGCATCGGTTGCGGTTACTCTATAACGACTGGAGGAAGCACCATGGCTGTAAAACCCGTTCCTGACGGTTACCACACCGTCACTCCGTATTTGACCGTCGCCGATGCGGCCGGGCAGATTAATTTCCTAAAGCGCGCCTTTGATGCAGAGCAAACCTTTGCTCACACGGATGAGAAGGGAAACGTTCGCCATGCGGAAGTGCGTATCGGCGATTCCATCGTCATGATCGGGCAGGCGCGCGATCAATGGACGCCCAAGCCGGGCCACTTTTATATGTACGTTCCTAACGTCGACGAGTTGTACAAGCGCGCACTGGCTGCGGGGGCGAAATCCATCAGTGAGCCCGCGGATCAGTTCTACGGCGACCGTCACGGCGGTGTTGAGGATTCCAACGGGAACACCTGGTGGGTGGCGACCCACATCGAAGATGTCTCGCCGGAAGAATTGCAGCGCCGGGCCGCGGAAGCGGAAAAGAAACAAGCCAAGGTTTAGGCGGCATTTTGAGCCGTCCATTAGCTGACGATGCGGCCGCTGCCGGAGGCGACCCGTCGCCGGCGGGCGGCATCTCTTTGGTAATAAGGGAGGCTGTGGTATGAGTCACATCCTCGTGGGGCTGGCCGTCCTCATCCTGGTGGCGTTGGCCTTCGCCTATCGCCTGCCGTTCGCCGCCAAAGCAGGACTTGTGCCTCGCAGCTGGCAGCGCTGGATCCTGGGGAAGCCCGGTACGCGTTGAATCCGGGCCATTTCCCCAGCCAACAGCTTATTTCCCGATGATATAATCAACCGTTGTCCGCACCGCCCGCCGTGTCTCCGCGGTGTTTTTCCATGCTGCGGGCAGTCGTGAGTCATCATCCGAAGTCATCAAAAATTCTGAAGAGGTCTCTCCATGTCAGGCCACTCTAAATGGGCCACAATTAAGCATAAGAAGGGCGCGCTGGATGCTAAGCGCGGCAAGATTTTCACCCGGCTAATCAAGGAAATCACCATCGCGGCGAAAAGCGGTGGTGATCCTGAGAAGAACCCCCGGCTACGCGGCGCGGTGGCGGCGGCCAAGGCGGAGAACATGCCCGCCGATAACATCAAGCGCGCCATCCAGCGCGGCACCGGCGAATTGCCCGGGGTCTCGTACGAAGAAATCACCTTCGAAGGCTACGGTCCCGGCGGCGTTGCCATCCTGGTGGAAGTCTCTACCGACAATCGCAACCGCACGGTCAGCGAAATGCGGCACGCCTTCTCCAAGAATGGCGGAAATATGGGCGAAGCCGGTTCGGTGGCGTGGATGTTCCACAAGAAAGGCGACATCGTGATCGCCAAATCGGCGGCCAAGGAAGATGACCTGATGAACCTGGTGCTGGAGGCCGGTGCCGACGACCTCAAGGACGATGGCGACAGTTGGGAGATTCTCTGCGACCCCGCGGTCTACGAGACGGTGCTGGAGGCGGTGAAGAAGGCCGGCATCACCCCGGAAGTGGCGGAGATCGGCATGGTCCCGCAGAATTACACCAAGCTGGAAGGCCACCAGGCCGGCACCATGATCCGTTTGCTGGAAGCGCTGGAAGACCAGGACGACGTCGAGCATGTGTACTCCAACTTCGACATTGACCAGAAGCAGTTGGAGGAAGTCGCCGGGTAGGAGGGAGCTGTTGGCCTTTAGCTCTTAGCTCTTAGCTTTTAGCAAGCTGCTTGATGAGGCACATGAATGGCCGCCCGACAGAGCGGCCGTTTCCTTTTGTGTGGCGAAATCTTCTAAGCTATCGAGCCGTCACCGGGCTGGCGTTTACAATATCGCCAGCATGAGCCATCGCTGCCGCGCCTTCCTTCCGCTGCTCACCACCCTGATTCTTGCCGTCACGACCCTGAACTGCGGCAAGCCGCAGAGCACCACCGGCGCGGATGCGAGCGCCCAGTCCGGCGCAGCGACAAGTTCGGCCAACAGCCTCCTATGCTGCGGCCACGCCCACTCCACCGCCGCCAGGGCCTAAGCCCAACCTCGACGGCAACCGCGCGCTGCAGTACGTGAAAGAGATTGTCAGTTTTGGAACCCGCCCCCCGGGCAGCCCGGGCCATGCCAAGGAAGAGGAGTACATTCTCTCGAAACTCAAAGGCGATGAAGTCGAGCAGGACAAGTTTGAGGCCCAGACGCCGGTCGGCAAGTTTCCGATGAACAACATCATCGCGAAGTTTCCCGGCAAGAAAGACGGCATCATCGTTGTCGCCGGGCATTACGACACCGCGTATCCGCTGCCTAAGAGCTTCGTCGGCGCCAACGATGGCGGTTCGTCGGCAGCGCTGTTGCTGGCGCTGGCTGATGAACTGCGCGGCAAACCGCGCGATGGCTACACGATCTGGCTAGTCTGGACCGATGGAGAAGAGGCCTTCGTCAAGTGGACCGACACCGACAGCGTGTACGGCACGCGTCATCTTGCCGAGCGCTGGAAGCAGGACGGTACCGCGAAAAAGATCAAGGCGTTCATTCTAGTGGACATGATTGGCGATGCCGACCTCGACATTCAGAAGGAGACCAACTCGACCCCGTGGCTCAGCGATCTGGTGTATCAGGCGGCGAGCGACATGGGCTACCAGTCGCACTTCTACCAGCTTGCCGGAGGCATTGATGACGACCATCTGCCGATGTTGAAGATCGGCGTGCCGTCAGTGGACATCATTGACCTGGATTACGGCTACAACAATGTGTACTGGCACACGCCGCAGGACACGGTGGACAAGCTGAGCCCGCAGTCAATGGCCATCGCCGGCGACGTGGTGCTGGAGACCATCCGGCGCCTCGACACTCGCTAAAGCCAAGACCTCACTGACGGCCTCCAAAGCTGTAGCCGATGGAAACGCCCGCGCGCGTCAGATGGCCGCTGCTGAACTCAAAATTGTTGTGGATGAAATACTCTCGCACCTCAGGGCGAATGAAGAAGCCGCCCTTGGCATAGAGTCGCAACCCCACCCCGACGTCGCCCATAAAGTGATTGCTGCTGACGTAATTGGTGCAGTAGTAGTAACTGCAGTTGTAGTACGGCGTATAGAAGCGAGTGCTTGAGCCGCCGAGTCCTCCCAGCAGTTCCAGTCGCGCGTGCTCGCCCAGCGGGGGAGCGTAGATGGCGTTGAAGTCATAAAAGATCGGGCGGAATGGCTGAATGCCGTAGTACGCGTTCTGGCTGGCGCGCCAGGACACGTCACCCTCCACGCCCAGGTTGTGCCAGAACAGCACGTCGCCGCTGAAATCGAGATAGGTGCCACTGCCCATCGATTGCGGTGTGAAACTTCCCGAGGCACTCGCCGCGCTGGGCGAGAACGTGGTTCCCGCTCCGAATCCCAGGTCTACCTGTTGTCCCCACGCGGCTTGTGCCGCCAGAAGTGCCATCGCAGCGATTGCGAAAAACAGCAACTTTTTCAAGGGATTCTCCCGCCTTTACTACCGGCCTTGTCTTTAACCCGTGAGATGCATGCCTGACTCGCCGGGTTCGTAGCACGGCGCTGAAACGGCGGTAGATGGCGGACAAAGTGCTGCTTTTGATAGTCTCACTTGCAGATTCCATAGGAGATGCTCACTGAGCCGCCAACGATTTCTCTTCCTTGCTCTGACGATCTTGGTTCGCCGTCGCGCCCCTGGCAGGCCAGGTTGACGAATCCACCCGCCAGCTTTCCCACGACATTTTTCGCCAACTGATCGAGATCAATACCACTGACTCGGTGGGAAACGTGACCACCGCTGCCGAAGCTATGGCTCAGAGGTTGCGCGATGCCGGCTTTCCCGCCGCCGATATCCAGATCCTGGGACCGAATGATCGCAAGAAAAATCTGGTAGTTCGCTTGCACGGCACGGGAGCGCATAAGCCGGTTCTATTGATCGGACACCTTGATGTGGTGGAAGCGCGCCGCGAAGACTGGACGACGGATCCCTTCCAGTTCGTGGAAAAAGACGGCTATTACTATGGCCGCGGCACCCAGGACATGAAGTCCGACGACGCCATCATCGTGACCACCCTGATTCGCTTTCTGAAGGAGGGCTATAAGCCCGATCGCGACATCATCTTGGCGCTCACCGCCGATGAGGAAGGCGGCAAATCGAATGGCGTGGATTGGCTGATACGGAACCATCGCGAACTGATTGACGCCGAGTTCGTGCTGAATCCCGATAACGGTTCGATAGATCTGGTGGACGGAAAGCCGCTGATGGTCGGCATGGATGCGACCGAGAAGCTGTATGCAGATTTTGAGCTCGAGGTGACCAATCCCGGCGGGCACAGTTCGCTGCCGCTGCCGGACAATGCTATCTACCGGCTCACCGATGCCATCGGGCGGCTGCAGCGCTACCAGTTTCCCTTCGAGTTGAGCGAAGTGACGCGCGCCTATTTCACTCAGATGTCCAGCATCGAGAAGGGCCAGACTGCGGCGGACATGAAAGGCATTCTCCAGCAACCTCCGGATCCGGCTGCGGTGAAGCGCCTGTCCGCCGATCCCGAAAACAACGCGCTGCTGCGCACCACCTGCATTCCGACGCGACTGGCGGCCGGCCATGCCAACAACGCGCTTGCCGCAGCGGGCCACGGCAAATATCAACTGCCGGATTCTACCCGGCCACACCCGCGAGGAGGTCAGAAAGCTGCTGATCGGCATCGTGGACGACCCCAAGATTACGGTGCGATGGGTGCGCAATGACGGCGAGCTGCTGGCTACCGCGCCCGAAGCGCAGGGACATGCGCCAGTTACTCTGCGTCCCGACATCATGAACCCGCTGCGCGAAGTAGTCACCGAGATGTGGAATGTGCCGGTGGTGCCCAGCATGAATACCGGCGCATCCGACGGCGTTTACACCGATGCAGCCGGCATGCCGACCTATGGGGTTACTGCCGTGGGGATCGATACCAACGACATTCGCGCTCACGGCAAGGACGAGCGCATTCGCACCGAAGCCTATTACCAGGGCGTGGATTTCTATTACCGCTATTTGAAAGCTCTGACCGGCGGAAACGGCGCTGCGTCCAAGGCGCAGTGATTCCGCAGGTGGCTGAACTGGCGGGCGGTCCGACTGGGTTATCCTTTTCCCATGGGAAGTGAAATCATCGCACCGGCGGACCGCTTCGAATTTGAGGTCGTCGTCATCGGCGCAGGCCCTACCGGACTCGCCTGCGGCATCGATGCCAAGCGCGCCGGCTTTCGCGTCACCAACATTGATAAGGGCTGTCTGGTTAACTCGCTCTACAACTATCCCAGCAACATGACGTTCTTCACCACCCCGGAATTATTGGAGATTGGCGACCTGCCATTTTCCAGCCCCAACCAGAAGCCCACCCGCCAGGAAGCTCTGGAGTATTACCGTAAGGCGGCCGAGCACTATCAGCTCGACGTTCGCCAATATGAACCGGTGCAGAGAATCGAAGGGTCAGACAATAACTTCGTCGTGCACACCACCAACCTGCATGGCCACAAGCGCGAATATCGCGCTCGCAAGCTGATTCTGGCCACCGGTTATTACGACCGCGCGAACTACATCAACGTCCCTGGCGAAGACTTGCCCAAGGTCATGCATTATTACCGCGAGCCGCATCCCTTCTTCGGGCTCGACGTGCTGATTATTGGCGGCAAGAACTCAGCCGCCATCGCCGCCCTGGAATTGTGGCGGCATGGCGCGCGCGTAACCCTGGTGCATCGCGGGCCGGGCATCAGTCCTTCCGTGAAATATTGGATCAAGCCCGACATTGAAAACCGCATTAAGTCTGGACAGGTGCGGGCCTTCTTTAATACCATCGTGAAAGAGATCACGCTGGAACACGTGGTGCTGGCGACGCCCGATGGCGAAGTCGTCCTGCCCAACGACTACGTGTTCGCCCTTACCGGCTACCATCCTGATTTTGAATTTCTGTGCAGCCTGGGGATCCAAATCAGCGGCGAGGCCGACAAGCGGCCGGTGGTGAACCAGCAAACCCTGGAGAGCAACGTCCCCGGCATCTACCTGGCGGGCGTGATCGTCGCCGGCATGCGGACCAGCGAGGTCTTCATTGAGAACGGACGCTTCCACGGCCAGCAGATTGCGGCTGACCTGAAGACCAAGCTGCAGCCTCAAGCTGTTCCCGCGGAAGTCTGATTCCTCGCGCGGTCGCGGGCGATGCGGCGGCTGCGCTTAACGCCGACGAGAGGCATGAATCCCATCTCAAAGGCATGATACGGATTGGCGCACCAGCTATTCCAGGCTGACGCTTCTGACCGCCTAGTTGTTCGGAAATGAGGCGCGCCATCAGGGTCTTCAGCCCCTCGCCGCTCTTAGGGAGAACAAACTCCTGGCGATCTTCGGACCAGTCCAGCTTGAAGCTGGTGGACAACGCGGAAATCCAAATTTGTCGCACAGGAGCATTCGGCGAGATCACGAACCTTCCGGGAGGATCTTCGAAGCCGATGTGCAGCGCACCGGCGTTCTCTTCCACCTCGAAGTCAGCGTCATCCTCCGCTGCATACAGACTGCGCTTCAGTTGCTCCAGGGCATGGTCCGCGTTTCTGCGAAAATCCTGTTCATCCATGACGAGGATTATAGCCGCGTACGAAGCAACCCCTCGCGGTTGTAGCAAATCGGCTACCCGAGATAGCGCAGGAATTTCTGCGCGGAATTGTCGAAGCCGGGAAACACCGTCGCCAGGTCCCGATTGCCCAGGTGCGTTGCCACCGCTTCTCCCAGGACGCTACGGAAATCGGTCGTCAGCGCCAGATCACGTCCTTCGTTCAACTGCGAAGGATCCAGCCCGGGCCAGCGACCATAGACGCGTCCGCCCCGCACCGGGCCACCGAGCATGAACATGACGTTGGCGTGACCGTGATCGGTCCCGCGATTGCCGTTCTCGCGTGCCGTACGCCCGAACTCCGACATGCTGACCAGCACGGTGTCGGAAGCCAGCGGGCCCAAGTCAATCCAAAAAGCGGCAATAGATTGCGAGAAGTCGCGCAACACGTTGGCCAGCTGACCTTCGCTCGATCCTTCGTTCACGTGGTGGTCCCAGCCACTAATATCGGTGAATGCAATCTGCACCCCGAGCTTCGATTTGATGAGCTGCGCCGTCTGCCGCATGGCGTCGCCGAAGCGGCCCTTGGGGTAATTGGCGCCCGCCGCCGGCGTGTAGCGCTGCGGGTTGGCGGACTTCAGCATCTTCACCGCTTCGAAGGTTTCGCGGCCGGTGCCATTGAGCACGGCATCTCCCGAGCCGGCGTACATGGCTTCGAAGACATTCCTCAGCGGCGCCTCCGACGAGTTTCCGCCGGCGATATCGAAATCACTTACGTTACTGAGGGCCACGGCTGGAGCCTTTCCCGACAGGATGCGTGGCAGGGAAGTACCCAAGGCAACCGCACGGAATGGCATCGCTGTTGTCGCCGGCTCACTTTGCAGCGTGCGGTTCAGCCATCCATCCTCTGTTGCTTTCACACCCGGAGTTCCCGATTCCATGTAGTCCTGGGCGTCGAAGTGCGAACGCGTGGTGTCCGGTGAGCCGGCGGCATGCACAATCGCCAAGTGTCCCTGGTCCCACAGCGGCTTCAACGGAGACATTACGGGGTGCAGCCCGAAGAAGCCGTTCAAATCAATCACCTGCTGCCGCGGTATCGCGATATTGGGCCGCATGCCGTAATAGGCGCTCTCGGCATGGGGCACCACGATGTTCAGACCGTCAGCCGCTCCGCGCTGAAAAATGATGACCAGCCGTTTATGGTTGGAGCCGGGGTCAACCGCTCCCCATGCTGCCCGCGTCAGAAAGGACGGAATCGCCGCGGTGCCGACCACCGCCATCGCTCCGTTCCTCAGAAATGCTCGCCGTGTGATACCCATACTGCCTCGATAAATCTCCTGTTGACTTGGAAACTGCCGCTTATTTCCGCTGAAATTCTGGCGATCCTAACAGTAATCCTGCGATGACATTCAACTGTGGACCCGTTTGCTGGCCCTTGTCATCGGCGACCAGGGTAGGGCTCGCGATCTGCGACTCGATGGTCTCATGCGTCTGTTTGGAAACATCACCTGCAAGCAGGGCCTTCTCCAGTTGCAACTGCATCTGGTAGGGATCGCTCGCGTTGACGCCTGGAGGCAGCGCCCTTGCCGACGTCGTTAAAGGCGCCAAGTCAAAGTGCGTTCCCGGCAGACGATTCATTGCCAGCGCCAGACCAAAGTTCATGCGATCCAGCAAGGCCGCCGAATTCACCCAGACATCTGCCCTGGTGGAATAGCCGGTCGGAGGCTGCATTCCGTACAGTGGCATGCCCATGCGATTGAGCTGGTTCACCAGAGGCATGGGATCGCTGATTTGCGCATTGGTGGCCCGCAGCGCCGACGCCACGAATTCCAGCGGCGTTTTCACCCGCGCGCGGTACGCCTCCGGCGACCAGAACTCGCGCGAATAGAACATGGTCCGCAACACCTCGCGCAGATCGCCGTCTTTCTTCATGTAGGTGTCGCTCATGGCGTCAATCAGCGAGGACGGCGGATTGTCGGAGACGAAGCGCTGCGCCAGCTCCGTGGAAATGAAGCGCGCCGTAGCCGGCTGGTGGGCGAGCAGCGTTAGGACTTCGATTCCCTCGCCTTCGCCGCCGGCTTTGATGCGATGTCCCAGGACAATTTTGTCGCCGGGTTCATGAATCCGCGGACGGAAGATGAACGCGCCGCCTTGCCACATTTCCTCCAGTGTCCAGCCGGTGAAAACACGCGCTACCTCGGTGACGTCTTTCTGGGTGTAGCCGCCATTTACACCCAGGGTCTGCAGTTCCATCAGTTCGCGCGCGTAATTTTCGTTCAGCCCACTGCGGCGGCTCGTTTGAGCATTATGCTGCGCATTCGGCCGCGGATAGTACATCCCGCGCCGGTACATGCCAGGCGCAGGCGGGCCGTTCAGCGCCGCATCGGAGTTCGGTCCCACGCTCGCCCAGTTGTCCAGGTACTGCACCATCGCCGGGCTCCTGGCGGTCGCGATCAGCAGGTCTTCAAACTTGCCGAGTACGTGAGGCCGAATTACGTCGCGCTCGTACGCTGTCACGGTGCGGCGTTCGGCGGCCTTGCCGAGGAATATGTTGAAGTGGTTGAACCAGAAGTCGGTCAACACCTCTTCCAGTTGCCGCTGGCTATAAACGGCGCGCAGCAGCTTCGCCGACTGCACTTCGCTGTTGATGAGGAGCACCGGATTGTTGAGCGCCAGGATGGTCTCGCGCTGCACCGGCGACAAGCCGGCGAAAAGTTCGGCGCGTTTTTCGGGCGGGAGTCCCTGGGTGAGAGCAATTTGCTGCTCCACCGGCAGTGACAGAATGCGTTGCATCCGGGCATCTGCTGGGAGCTGGCTGAGGTCGTCAATCAGGCTGTGCGCCTCACGCCGATCCTGACGTCGAGTGCGCACATCGGCAGTAACACTGGATGTGTCATGCGGCGAAGGCGCAGCCATCATGTTTTCAGAGGCCTCAGCCATTTTGCCGGTAGCAGCCTGTGCTGCACTTTGCGCGGCAGCTTGCTTCTTTTCCTGCTTCTGCTGCAGCCTCTCGATCGCGGCGGCGTAGATGGCGTGTTCATAGGCATCGCGTGGCATCGGAATTTTTCCATCCACGACCGCTTTCGCCACCTGATTGGGAGGAAAATCCAGCAGCAACTCCCGCCCACTCATCGGCAGAGTGCGATACTCAGCGAGTCGAGCCGTCATGGCCGTGTCGTCAATGCCGGAGGGATGCAACTGCTGCTCGATCCATTTATCCAGGCCCATGGCGGTTACCGCCTGCACATCGCCTGGACGCGGGCCGAAGGTCAACCGCTCCAAGGCATGTTGCGCACGCTTCTGCGCGTCCATCTGATCTTCATTTTTGTGGTGTTTGTCGGCGAACAGGTAACTGGCCGCAGCGAGTGCCAGGGCCGCAGCGATCCAGCGGAAGGGACGAAATGGCTTGCGCTGACTATGGCGATTCTTTACGGCTGGCATGCGGATAGCCTTGCAAAATATAAACCTCGCCGGCGCAAAAAGTTGTCGTCGGGAGGCTAGAAAAGCCGGCGCAAATGACCGAAGCTTTCAACCTGCAAAAGCTGCCCCGAACCGCTCTCGGCGCGAATTTCGTCGCGCTCCAGCATCCAGGTGTTGTTGTGGGGGACAAACACGGCATTCAGGCCGGCTGCCAACGCAGGATTGATGTCGGATTTCGGGCTGTTGCCGATCATCCATGTCTGCTCGCGTACCAGTCCGTACTTTTCCACCACGCCATGGTAAGTGGGTGCGTCCTTCTCGGCTACCACCTCGATGGCGGTGAAATGGTCGCGTAGCCCAGAGCGCTCGACCTTGCCGGTCTGCTCGGCGAAGTTCCCCTTGGTCACCAGGAGCAGATGATGCCGCCGCCGCAGATCGTTCAGCGTCTCCGCGACCTCCGGCAGGATCTCCATGGGATGTTCGGCAATGGCATAGGCAAAGCCGCGGATGGTCTCGTGCAGCGCCTGGGTCAGCGGTTCCACCGAAAGCTGCTCGAAGCACTTCACCAGCGCCATGGCGAAGCTATCCATGCCGTAGCCGTGAGTGCGGATGTTCTCGCGCTCCACCTCGTACAGCACTTCGCGCACCTGCTCCGGCGTGTATTCGTGATGATTGAGAAACGAGATGAAGTTGGCGATGGCGCGCTCGAAGTAGATGTTGTTCTCCCACAGCGTGTCGTCGGCATCGATGAGCAGGTTCTGTCCGGGCGCGATACGCCGGAGGCTATGCGGCATGAGGGTATGGTAATCCCTGTGCCGGCGCAGGGCGCAGACGGCCCACCAATTTCCGTTATTGAAATGCGGCTTATCCGATGATCGCCGCTGTAATCGTCTGCCACCACGACGGATTGGCCCGCCAGAGGTACACAGCAAGGCTCTGGCCGACGATCAACGGCGGCAATGCATACAGATATACCTTGTGGACGCGGCCATCCACGTATAGATCGCGCATCATGCCAAGCACCATCAACAGGTCCAGGCACGGAAAGAAGAGGCTGTGGTTGAAGATAAAGTCGAAGCGGCCGACAGCCGCGTCCATCAGACCGCAGGTGGCGATGAACACCAGCCGGCGATGGAAGTCCGGGCGTTTCCTCCAGTAAATGGCTAGCCCGATGCACACCCCAAAGGCGATCATGTCGTAAAACGGGATGGGCAGAAAAGTACTTGCGTCCGACTGGTGAAGCACCACCATGTCAAAGTGCGTCATGACGATTGCGACGGTGAAGCCGAGTGCGACCATCACCGCAGCAAGCCCCGCTCCAAACCAACCCAGGAAGCGATGCCAGCTCACTTTGTGTACGCGGACGAGAGCGGACTGAAGGATGAAAAACACTACCCAGCTCGCAAATGCCGTGCCGTGAAACCATAGCAGCAACGGTCGCGGCGGAGAGGCATGGAAGAGATGGTCGGTGACCGTGCGGCTGAAGCCGGCCACAACCAGTCCCGCCATCAGCAACGACATCCAGAGATAGAAATACCGGCTCACCAGCGTTCGGAAATGGCTGGGCTTGCTCTTGGCGATGCTGTGGGCGAGAACTTCCCGTCGGGCGGCCGTTGACACGTAGGTTCCTTTCAGCCTTCTGAGTGTCCGTGGGGTAGGTGCAATACAGTAGCCGGTAAGCCTCAGCCACGCAACAGAGTTTTGTCTAGGTGAAGGAAGCGCGATTGGGCTGGCGCGCGGTTGCCAAAAGATGGCGGCGAGCAGTCCGGGGGATAACGACTTTAGTGGGAATTACAAATGCCCCTTGCGGGGCATCCTGTAAGCCATTGGAATTTAATGGCGGGGTCGACGGGACTCGAACCCGCGGCCTCTGCCGTGACAGGGCAGCGTTCTAACCAACTGAACTACGACCCCGCTTGCGCGGATGTTGCCGCTCGGACGTCCTTCCATCTTTAATGCGAATGACGGGAGGAATGGTGGGCAGTGCAGGGCTCGAACCTGCGACCTCCTGCTTGTAAGGCAGGCGCTCTAACCAACTGAGCTAACCGCCCCTGGTACGCGCCTTCTGCAGACGGTACGAGAGCGGATGCAACTGTTTGAGTTTACATGAGCCTGTTTGCGACGGTCAAACTCTGGCCGTTGGCTTGCATCGCCATCGAAGCGCGCCTGTAAACTGAGGCGTGCGCAGACTCATCGTCAACGCGGATGATTTCGGGCTAACCGCCGGCGTGAATCGCGCGGTCTGGGAAACGCGACGCAACGGCATCGTCACCTCAGCGACGCTGATGGCCAACTCGGCGGCCTTCGACGAAGCCGCCGCGATGGCCAGGGAATTGGCGGTCGCCGGCGGCGCGGCATTCAGCGCGGGCTGCCACGTGATGCTGATGGACGGACAGCCGCTGCTTCCGCCAGCGCAGGTTCCCAGCCTGCTCGTGTCAGGCGCGAACGGCGTCAGTAAATTCCGCGACGATGTCAGCAGCTTCGCCCTCGCATCCTTCCGTCGCAAACTGTCCGCCGCCGAGATCGAGGCCGAGGCCACGGCGCAGTTCCAGCGGCTGCGAGCTGCGGGCGTCCAGCCATCGCACTTCGACACTCACAAGCATGCGCATATGTTTCCCGCCGCGCTCAAGCCGCTGCTGCGAGCGGCGCGCGCCGCCGGCGTCAAGGCGGTACGCAATCCCTTCGGTCAACTCTGGCCGCTGCCGTTCGGGGACATTTTCCGGCGCCGCAAGCTGTGGCTGCGTTTTGCCGAGATGAGCGTGCTGCGCAACTTCGCCGGGCGCTTTCGCCGGGAAGTGCAGGAGCACGGACTGAAGACGCCCGACGGCTCGATGGCTGTCCTGGTAACCGGCTCGCTGGACCGCCAGCTCTTTACCGCCATGATGGATGCTCTGCCGGAGGGGACGTGGGAGTTTGTGTGCCATCCGGGCTACAGCGACAGCGATCTCGACCGGGTGCGAACGCGGCTGCACCAGTCGCGCGAACAGGAGCTGGAGCTGCTTACTTCTGCAGACGCCAGGGATATCTTACGGAAGCGCAACATCGAGCTTATTAGCTTCCACGAACTTTAATCGCGGATTCGGTTTGAAGCGCGGTTTACAATGTGCCTCGTCGTCTTTCTCGGGGTGCGGCACATCACTGTATCGGCATTCCACCCGACTGCGCCATGAATCCACTTTTTCTGCCTGACGCGGAATATCGAACTGTCTTCGAGCGCATCACCCAGCTTTGCCTGGAATATCTGAGCTCTATCAATGAGCTTCCCACCTTCCCAGGGGTGACTGGAAGTGGTGCTGAAGCTTTATTCTCTAACTCATTGCAGGAAATGGGAATGGGGATTCGCGCGCTGGACGACTTGGAGCTGGTTATCAACTCGGCGCGCGTGGGCGGACCGCGGTTTTTTGGCTACGTCATGGGCTCAGGCGAGCCGGTAGGCGCGGCCGCCGACCTGCTGGCCAGCGTGTTGAACCAGAACGTTACCGCGTGGCGCTCGTCGCCGTCTGCGGTCACGCTGGAGCGCGTGGTGGTGGGCTGGCTGGCGCAGGCGATCGGCTGTCGGCTGTTTGTCGGCAGCCTCACCGGCGGCGGCTCGTCGGCCAACCTGATGGCCCTGGCCATGGCGCGCGAGGCCCGCGCACCCGCGAATGAAACCGGCATCACTCAGCACGGCACGGTGTACGCCTCTGAGCAAGTTCACATGTCCATTCCCAAGACGGTCTCGCTGCTGGGGATTGGCACCGAGAACTTGCGGCTGATCCCTTGCGACGACGACTTTCGCATTCGCCTGGACATGCTGCGACAAAGTATTGAGCAGGACATTCGCGCCGAGGTGACGCCGATTGCGATTGTGGGTTCGGCCGGTACCGTTTCCACCGGCAGCATTGATCCGCTTCGCGATCTGGCCCAACTGGCGCGCGAGTTCGGGATGTGGTTCCACGTGGACGGCGCCTATGGCGCGCTGGCGGCGCTCGCCATCCCGGAGAAATTTAATGGCATGTCCATGGCGGATTCGATTTCGCTGGATCCCCATAAATGGCTGTATCAGCCGCTGGACTGCGGATGCCTTCTGTATCGCGATTCGGCCGCCGCCCGCCGCGCCTTCTCGCACACCGGCGACTATGCTAAATCGCTACTGGAAGACCCGGTGGAGAGCTTCGCCTTTTTCGAGGAGTCGCTCGAACTTTCGCGCCGGTTTCGTGCACTTAAACTCTGGCTCTCCCTGCGCTATCACGGGCTGGCGAATTTCCGCGAAGCCATTCGCAACGACCTGGAATGCGCCCAATTCCTGGCGGAACAAATCCGCGAGGAGCGCGAGCTGGAGCTGCTGGCGCCGATACCGCTGAGTGCGGTCTGTTTTCGCTACAAGCCCAAGTGGGTTTCCCAGTCGGATACCGATGCGCTGAACCGGAAAATTTTGCAACGCGTGGTGCGTCGCGGAACAGTATTCTTGTCCAATGCAACCATCCGCGGCAGCTTCGCGTTGCGGGCCTGCATCGTGAATCATCGCACCACGCTGGGCGATGTCGAGCAGGTCATCAGCGAAGTGCTGGCGGCAGGAAGGGAACTGGCCGGCGGCGCAGAACAGTAAATGGAGATATTTCCCGGATTCCGTCAGTCGGCGAACCAAGCCATCCTCACCACCGCGCCCTGCCGGGCCGACCTGGCCGGCGGGACCATTGACCTGTGGCCGCTGTATCTGTTTCATTCCGGCGCCGTGAGCGTGAATCTCGCGCTCGGCATCCTTACCAGTTGCCGTATCACTCCGCAGCCGGGACACTCGATCACGCTGCAATCGCACGATACCGCCCGCCACGAGCAATTTGCCAACCTGGACGAGCTCTTGAATGCCAGCGAATATCAGCACCCGCTGGCGGCCTACCTGGTGCGTTTCTTCCAGCCGCAGTCGGGATTCATCCTGGAAACGCATTCGCAATCGCCGGCCGGAGCCGGTATCTCCGGTTCGTCGGCACTGATGATTGCGACGGCTTCGGCGCTCGCCCGTTTCTGTGATCGTGACATGGGCCTGGAGCAAGTTCGCGTGCTGGCGCAAAACGTGGAAGCGCAACTGATTCGCGTGCCCACCGGATGCCAGGACTACTATCCCGCCATGTACGGCGGCGTCAGCGCCATTCACCTCGACACCGACAACATTCACTGGGAGCGCATCCCGGCGTCGCTGGACGAAGTGGACCAGCGCTTCGTGTTGTTTTATACCGGCGCGCCGCGTCAATCCGGCATCAACAACTGGGCGGTGTTCAAGCAGCACATTGACGGCGACGCGCGGGTCATCCAGAACTTCGCCGAGATCACGAGCATTGCCCAGGCCATGCACCGCGCCATGGCGGATTCGCAATGGAGCGATGTCGAGCGGCTGGTTCGGGAAGAATGGAAGCTCCGGCGCACCAACGCTCCCGGGGTTACTACGCCGTTGATTGACCGGCTGATTGATGTCGCCATGCAGAACGGCGCGCGCGCGGCCAAGGTCTGCGGCGCCGGCGGCGGCGGCTGCGTGATCGCCGTCGTAGAACCTGGGGCCGCCAAGCGGGTGAACCAGGCCATCGCGTCCAACGGAGGCCAGCCGCTGGACTTTCGCGTGGCGCACCGAGGGCCTGACTTTTCATACTGTCTCTGCGCCAGAAAACGCTCCCCTGTGACCCTATTTACAGACAGCCGCGGGCGCCTGTATCCGGTGTGGGCCTTTGTGCTTTCCGCGTTGCTCTCAGCAGTCGCCTTTCTGGCTGGCAGGTTACCTGGCCGGGATGGTAACCGGCGATCACGTTCTTATCTTCGAGTTGGTGTTCCGATCACTGCTGGCGGCGCTGCTACTGGCGATGTTCTTGTGGCTGTTGACCGTCGCCGACCATGTAGAAAAGTGCCGCCTGGCACGTTTAGGACTGCCGGCAGTGCGCGGCTGGCGAAAGCACTTCCTGATCGGCCTTGCGATGGGCGGCTTGCTCACCACCTTGGGGGTGGTTCCAATACTGATCTGGAGCTCGCACACCACCCGCGTGCGCTGGACGCTGCATAGCGCCGGGCAGGCAGGCGTCGTCCTCATCGTGCTGGTTACCGGAGCGCTGGCCGAGGAACTGATGTTTCGCGGGTATCCCTTCCAGCATCTGGAGGCCGGAATCGGGCCCACCGGAGCGATTCTGGTGTTTTCGGTGCTGTTTGGCGCCGTCCACCTGGGGAATCCCAACGCCAGCTCTCTGGGGCTAATTAACACTGTTCTAATCGGCGTTATGCTGGCCATCGCCTATCTGCGGACCAGGGCGCTATGGCTTCCCGTGGGGCATTCACTCTGGGCTGGAACGCCACAGTAGGTCTCGCTGTTCGGTCTGCCCGTAAGCGGTATAAGGCTTTTCAACGTGGTTATCCGTACCTCCGTCACCGGCCCGCGGTGGCTGACGGGCGGGGATTACGGCCTGGAAGCGAGCCTGCCTTGCGTGCTGGTTCTGCTGCTGGGCATCGCTGCCGTCTGGAAGATGCCGTTACGGATTCTTTGGGCGCCCACGCCGCAGGGCTACGAAGTTGCTCACCAATCGGCACCCAAGAGCATCCAACCGTAGTGTCCTTGCCGGCGTCAGGACGGGCATATAATCGAACGCACCGGGTGTCCCATGAGCCGCCAGTCCCTCCTTTTGCTTGCCGCGGCAGTCGCTCTGCTGAGTTTGCCGGCCTTTGCCGGCGACCATCAAACTCCTGACAATCAGCCCAGAATGACGCCGCAGACCAAGATGCTGGTCATGCGCGACCTGACCGCCGAGCGTGTGTTTGCCCGCAAGTCCTTTCCCATGGGCAAGGCAGGGCCTGGAAATCAAGGATGGCAAGCTGACGCCTAGCGACCAGGGTGTGGCGCGCCTGATTATGCAAAATGGCCTGGCCGCCAAAGCGGGCGATCGCGTGGTCATCAGCAACGTCGTCATCAAGGACAAGGCCATCATCTTCGAAATCAATGGCGGTCCCAAAAAGCACGAAAAGTGGTATCAGCATGTCCAGATGGGCGCCAACGGAAGCATGTCCACGGTTGGCGGACCGCCGCCCAGCGCCGCTGCGCTCGGCTCTCTTGTCACCCTCGCCTTCGACAAGTACGTTCCCGAGCTGACCGGCGATCAGGTCCGCGACATGCTTGCGCCCGTCTTCGACTTCAAGGCGCTGACGGTTGCGGAAGCCTACCAAAAAACGCTGCCACCCAAGGTCCAGGACGCCATCAAGAACCATAAGGTGCTGGTCGGAATGGATCGCGACATGGTGATCTATGCCAAGGGACGTCCGCCGCAGAAGTTCCGCGACAAGGACGAGAAGGGCCAGGACTACGAGGAGTGGATCTACGGCACTCCGCCGCAGGAAGTTGACTTCGTGCGATTCCAGGGCGAACTGGTGACCCGCCTGGAAATTATGAGTGTCGATGGCGAGAAGATCGTCAGGACCAAGCCGGAAGTGGACCTCAAGTCCGCCGAAAGCACCGAAGTGGCCAAGAAGAAGCCGGCAGAGAAACCGGCGAATGCTCCGACGCTGCGGCGTCCGGGAGAGCAGCCGGAATTTCCGCCGCCTACGGGCACGCAAACATCTACTCCCGCGCCGTATCCTCCGCCCGACATGCCGCCGACCTCTCCGTCTCCCGACGGCCAGCCGCCGCACATGGCAGGTTCTTCGATCAGCGGCAAGTAGCGGCGTCCACTTTGGCCAGCGAATCTCCAGCTTCAAGTACACTGGTGTTGTGAGGATTGCGCTCGCCCAAATCAACACCCTCATTGGCGATTTCACTGGCAACGCCGCCAAAATCGTCGCCTACGCCCAGCGTGCCCGGGAGGCCGGCGCGGAACTCGTACTTTTTCCTGAGCTTTCAATCTGCGGCTATCCGCCGCGCGACTTGGTGGAGCGCTCCTGGTTCGTCGAGCGCAACCTTCAGTGCGCCGAATCCATCGCGCAAACAGACGGAAGGGATTGCCGTAATTTGCGGGCTGGTCACTGGCACGCACTCGCCTACCGGCAAGACGGCGATGAACTCAGCCGCCCTGTTGCGCGATGGCAAAATTGCCTTCATTCAGTCGAAGCGCCTACTGCCCACCTACGATGTCTTCGACGAGATGCGAAATTTCGCGCCCGCTGACCGTCAGGAATTGACCTGCGCCGGCAACAAGAAGATCGCCCTGACCATCTGCGAAGACGCCTGGAATGACAAGAATTTCTGGGACCGGCGTTTGTATGGGGTTGATCCGGTCGAGGAACTGATTGGGGCGGGCGGCCAGATTCTGCTGAACATCTCGGCATCACCGTTCTGCATGCACAAGCGTGAGTTTCGCCGCGACATGCTGGCGACCATTGCCACGCACTATCGCGTCCCCGTAGCCATGGTGAATCAGGTGGGCGGCAACGATAGCCTGGTCTTCGACGGTTCCAGTCTTGCCATCGCGCCGGACGGCCGCGTCATTGCGCAAGGCAAATCCTTTGCCGAAGACCTGATCTTCTTCGACACGGAAACCTTGACCGGCGACATGCACGCGGACCTGGAGGGCGATGAGGCCAGCGCCTACGCTGCGCTGGTTCTGGGAACGCGCGACTACGTGCGCAAATGCGGTTTTGAGCGCGTGGTGCTGGGCCTGAGCGGCGGCATTGATTCCGCTTTGACCGCCTGCATCGCGGTTGATGCTCTGGGGCGCGAGAACGTCATCGGCATCGGCATGCCCGGTCCGTATTCCTCGCGAGGCAGTGTAGACGACGCTGCGCAACTGGCCAGCAACCTCGGCATAAAGTTCGATATCGTTCGCATCGGCGACATTTTCAAGTCGCAGCTGAAAGCGCTGCAACCGGTGTTCGCCGGACGCCAACCCGACGTGACCGAGGAGAATCTGCAGGCGCGCATCCGCGGATCGCTGCTGATGGCGATGTCCAACAAGTTTTGTGCCTTGCTGCTGACTACCGGCAATAAGTCCGAGATTGGTGTCGGATACTGCACCCTCTACGGCGACATGTGCGGCGGTCTGGCGGTGATCTCCGACGTACCCAAAACCCTGGTGTACCGGCTGGCCCAGTATGTCAACTCGCATTCGCCGCTCATCCCGCAATCCACCATCGACAAGCCGCCTTCGGCGGAGCTCGCCCCTGGACAACTGGACAGCGACACGCTGCCTTCTTACGATGTGCTGGACGCGATCCTGTCGGATTATGTCGAAGACAACAAGTCCCCGGACGCCATCGCCGAAGCGCACGGCTTCGATCTCGATCTGGTGCGCAAGATTGTTCGCATGGTGGACAAGAGCGAGTACAAGCGGCAGCAAGCCGCACCCGGCTTGAAAATCTCGGAGAAAGCCTTCGGCTTTGGTCGCCGCTATCCTATCGCGGCCAAATCAGAAGTCTAGAGTCTTCACCTATAATCGATTGCACTCCCACCCAATCTGGAAAGGAAACATGAACCGCTTTACGCAAACTGTGTTCGTCGTCACCCTGCTGGTCGTCAGTCTGACAAGCGTTGCCCAGGAGAGCAAGCCTGCCGCTGCCAAACCAGCCGCCACCACCACTGCCGCTTCCTCCGGAAACCTTCCCAGCGAAGCCACGCTTACCGCGTTCCTCAAGCAGATGTTCGGCTGGAACAGCGACCTGAGCTGGAAAATCGTGGAAATCAAGCCGGCGGAGGCTGCGGGCTTGTCCCAAGCGACGGTATTGTTCAGCACGCCGCAGGGTCAGCAGGTGATTCGCTTCTACGTGACCGCGGACCAGAAATACACCTTCAGCGGCGAACTGATGCCTTTCGGCGCCGACCCTTTCGCGGGCGCTCGCGCCGAACTGCGCAACCTGACCGGCCCTTCTCACGGCCCGCAGGACGCCCCGGTGACCATGGTGGAATTCGGCGACCTCGAGTGCCCAGCCTGCAAGGCGGCCCAGCCCAATATCACCAAGCTGCTGGCGGACGAGCCCAAGATGCGGCTGGTCTTCCAGAACTACCCTCTGGAGCAGATCCACAAGTGGGCCATGATTGGCGCCAAGTACCTGGACTGTGTCGGCCAGGAGAATGGCGACGCCGTCTGGAAGTTCATTGCCACCGTTTATGAACACCAGGGCGAGATCAACGAGCAGAATGCCGACCAGATGCTCAAGGGCTATGCGAAGGACGCGGGAGCGAACCCGGATACCGTCGCTGCCTGCGTGGCCAAGCCGGAAACCGAAAAGCGGGTGCGCGCGTCTCTGGCGATGGGTGAGAAGCTGGAAGTCAGCAGCACGCCAACGCTCTTCATCAACGGCAGACGTGTCGTCGGCGGCAGCACCATTCCTTACGACGTTCTGAAGTCGATGGTGGAGTACTACGCCAACCAGCCGGCCAAATAATCGGGAATGAGCTTTCGAACCAGGCGGCCACGCGCCGCCTTTTTTTGTTTAGTGCCCGGCGGGCATTTCGATGGCGAAGGGCCTGTCCTCCTGCATGCGCAGGATGTGCGGCGTAATGACGACCATGAGCTCGTCCTCAGTCACGTTCTTGGTGCTTTGGGCAGCCGCATAGGTGAGGGCTGGCACTTTGGCCAGGAAGGGCAACCCTGCCATGCTGCGAATATCATCCTTCGTGACCAGCCCGGCCACCACCCCGGATTCGCCGTTCTTCAGCGTAATGTAGCCGCTGTACTCACGATTGTTGATGATGGGAATGCCGTTCACATTCTGCGATCCCAGCGACCGCACCTGCATCTCCAGCTTCAGGCTCACGTCACGATCGGCATGGATGACAGGAGTCGCCTTCAGGCTCAGCCCCAGGTCCTCAAACTGGAAGGAAGGGAAGGGAGCAATGTAGCTCTGGTTGCCGATGACCGACGCGATGGCGGAAGTGTTATAGATGGGCGCGAAGGTTGCATTCACGATGGGATAGCGTTGGCCAAGTTTCATGGTCGCGGCGTCGTTCTGCGAAGCGCGCATCAGCACGTGATCCAGGCTGCGAATGTCGGAGGTGTTCAGGCTGAGCGTAAAGGTCGCGCCGGTGCCGCCGCTCACGCCGAAGGTGGTCAGGCCGCCGCCAAAGGTGGCGAACGGGGTGGACAGCAAGGAATTCTGCGACGAATTCTGCAACTGCGCCAGCAGTGCCGAGATGCTCTGCGAGTTCGCGGAGTTGATGCCGCCGGAAGCGATGAGCTGGTTAATCAGATTCTGCGCGTTCGCGCCCAGCGAGGCGATGAGCGCTGGGCTGATGTTGAACATGGTGAACTGCGACGGCGGCGTGGTGCCGATCTGCCGCAGGAAGCTATAGCCGATCTCGTACACCCGCACGTCCAGCATGACTTCCGGCCGGCCGGAGGTCAGGCTCTCGAGCACGCGGGAAACGGCTTCCACCGCCGGCCCCTCACCACGGACGGAAATTGTGGAGGCTGCCTTGTCCACCGTGATGAAGCGCAGGTTGAACAGCACCCGCAGCGAGTTCGACATCTCCGTCAGCTCGCGATCGTTCTGGACGTCCGGCAGATAGAAGGTGCGCAGCGTCATACGCGAGAAGGTACGGCGATTCTCGGTGGTATCGGCGGCAAACATGATCTGCTTGCTGGAGAGCGGGGTCCAGAACGTCTTGGTGACCGCCGTGGCCGCTTCCATGGCAGTGGCGAAGTTCACGTCCTGGATCTCGAAGCGCACCCGCTTCTGTTGCACAGAACTGTCAAAAATTGCGGTGATGCCGTACGCCTGCGCCACCTGGGTCAGCAGCGTCTGGACATTGCCGCGAAAGCTGAAGTCGTGGTGCGCATCTGACGGCTGTAGCTCGATGGGCGTCGACTGCTCCCAGGCGCGCATGGTGTGGCTGCTGAGTGCCGAATCGTCCGGCATGGAATCGCGCAGCCGTTGCAGGGCGTAATCGTTGGTGGGATCGTACTCCAGCGCCTTGCGGAAGTCGGCCATGGCGTCGATTTCCTTGTTGTCCAGCATCGCCCGGTTGCCCTTCTTGAGGGCATCCATCACCAGTTCCTGACGGGCGAGTTCGCGGGCGGTCAGGTAGCTCACATTGCGCGGCGCCAACTCCGAGGCGCGTTCAAACTTCTTGAACGCCTCGTCCAGCTTGCCCTTGTCCTTCAGCTTCACCCCGGCCTTGAACAGGCGCGCAGCTTCCTTCAGTTCGCGAGGATCGGTATCCGGCAGAACGATTGAGGTGCCAGGCTTGGCGATCGGCAGTTCCGAGGACGAGCTTTCAGATTTTTGAGACTCTTGGGAGGCGCTGCCAGCCTGCGATTGCGGCGCGGCGTCGCCGGAAGCAGCCGCTGGACTGGAGTCAGCGGGCGGGGCCGTCACCGGCGCCTGCGTTGCCGCGGCTGGCGGCTGGGTCGAATCCTGGCTGGTTGTATTCGGCTGCTGTGCCGAAACCGCGACTGCCAGGACCAGCGTTAACAACGTGACCGCAAAAGCTCGCATTCTTGCAACGATTGTAAGTCACAAGCGCGAGCATTGTCGCCTGCCGCGGAGCAGGCCGTGGGTCATTCGAAAATCAGGATGGCGGCGGCGATCACCGTGGTCCACAAGCCGCGCTTGTCGCCCACCGAGGTCTGCGTCATGTTGGCGGTGCGCACAATCTTGTTCGACAGCCGGTAGACTTCCTTCTTCTCGTCCCAGGACTTGTCGGCGTCGAATTCCACATCCAGCGTGGTCGCCAGCATCTCCGCCGCCAGTTCCTCGGCATAGTCGCCCGCCACATCTTCTTTCTCGCCGAAAGAATGATGCTCGCTGAGGTAGCCGTAGGTGCTGCGGTCGGCGGGAATCGCCAATCCGATGCTGGAGGCCACCAGACGGTGCGGTTCGCGCGTGGAATTTTCCGCCACTACCGCGAACACCACTTCACCCGGCGACAGAAATTTCAGGCCCTCCTTGCGGGGAATCAATTTGCAGTGCGGTGGAAAGATGGATGAAACGCGCACAAGATTCTGCGCCGCGATGCCGGCATCGCGCAGCGCCAATTCAAATGAGGTGAGTCGTTCGCGGTGTTTTCCCACCCCCTTGGTGAGAAAAATCCGCTTGGGGACCATGTCCTTGCCCAATTTTGAGCGCCTCCGAAGAGCAGGGTGAAGAAGTAATCGAATTGTAAAATATCACACGTTGCCGGGCTGCATGTGAAAAGTGCATGAATGCGCCGGAACGGCAGGGATAGATGGGAGTCAGGAGCGCGCCGCTCCGGCCAGTTCCGGTTTCAGCTTGACGGCAATATCAATGAAGGCGAGCGCAGCGCGGCTCAACGCCTTGTCCTTGCGGAAAACCAGCGCCAGTTCGCGCGCAATGGCGGCATCGCCGAGCGCCAGTACAGCCAGCACGCCGGCGCGCAGGTCTTCCGCCACGTGCGAGCGCGGAATGAAGCCGATGCCGACGTCGGCGGCCACAAAACGCTTCAGCAATTCGCTGGAATCCAGCTCCATCGAGATGTTTGGCTTCAGCCGGCGCTCGTGGAACAGATTGTCGAGTGCATCGCGCGTACGTCCCAATTTGGGCAGCAGCAGAGGAAACTCCAGGATCTCAGCCACCGTCGCCTTCTGCTGCTGCGCCAGCGGATGGTGCGCGGGCGTGATCACCACCAGTTCGTCACGATGGATGGGAACCACCGTCAGCCGCTTGTCGGGGACGGGGGTTGAGACGATTCCGAAATCACAGGAATTCTCGATAATAGCTTCCAGAATCTTGGCGTGCTCCAGCCGTTTTACGCTGACTCCCACATTGGGGTACTGCCGCTTGAAGCCGGCAAACACTTCGGGCAGGATGTGCAGGCAGGTACCTTCATTGGCCGAAACCACGATTTCGCCGCGCGGCACGCGCTCCATCTCGGCCAGGGCGATGAGAACAACGCGTCGCTGTTCCAGCGTCTCCTCGGCGTATTGCAGAAACACTTTTCCGGCCGCCGTAACCGCGACCTTGCCGCCGCTGCGGTCCAGCAGCCTGGCGCCGACTTCCTCCTCCAGCGCGCGAATCTGCGACGAGATCGCCGGCTGGGTTCGGAAGCGCCGCTCCGCCGCCCGCGAAAAGCTGCTCAGCCTGGCCACCGCCAGAAACGTTTCCAGTTGATCGAAATCCATAGGCAACAACGCCCGCGGGCTGAATTATTCCGCCGAATCCGCGAATTCAGGCACCTTGATTCTACGGTGCGCGACAGCCTGCGTCAGCAGAATCATGCGCTTGGACAGCATAATCGTCCTTTATCCGGCCCATAAAAACATTCAATTTCCCAGGCGGACGCCGCGCTCCTATGCTGAAGGGTGTACGCCTCGCCCAGTCGTGCCGTCGTCACACCACGTTGTCTCTGTTTCCCATGCATTTCCTGCTGTCGTATCCGGCCCTGAAACTTCGCGCCGTTCCGTCGCTGCTCGGTGGTCGCAACGCTGAGCTCATCCCCTCTTTTGCTCCGCCACTAACTGACCGGACGTTCAGCGTTACCGGCAAAGAAAATAAGGAGACTTCCAATGGCTGACACCAAGCCTGATCCTAAAGCCGTCATGGCCTTCATCAAAGAGCACAACATTCAGATGTTTGATCTGCGGTTCAGCGATCTTCACGGCCTTTGGCACCATATTTCGTACCCGATCGGCAAATTGAGCGAATGTCATTTCACGACGGATTCGGAATAGACGGTTCCTCGATTCGCGGATGGGCCGCCATTCATGAGAGCGACATGCTTCTCATTCCTGACCCGTCCACGTTCTTAATGGATCCATTCACGGAGGTTCCGACCCTCGGGATGATTCGCCGACGTGATCGATCCTGTGACCAGGCAACGGTATGACCGGGACCCGCGCTATATCGCCACCAAAGCCGAAATGTATCTGGCTTCCTCTGGAATTGGACGATCAGGCGATGTTTGGGGCGGAGGCGGAGTTCTTTGTCTTCGACAACGTCAGCTTTGACCAGAGCCCGAATCACGGCTTCTACTACATCGACGCCGACGACGGGCGTTGGAACTCTGCGCGCCGCGAGGACAATCTCGGCTACCGTCCGCGCTACCGCGAGGGCTATTTTCCCGGTGCCGCCCACTGATCATCATCAGGACCTGCGAACAGAGATGTTGCTGACGATGCAGGAGTGCGGCCTCGACGTTGAGTGCCATCATCATGAAGTGGCCAGCGGTGGTCAGGGCGAAATCGATCTGCACTACAGTTCGCTGCTGCGCTCGGCCGACGCGATGATGCTCTACAAGTACATCGTGCGCAACGTGGCACGCCAGAATGGCAAGACCGCAACCTTCATGCCCAAGCCGCTCTTCCAGGACAACGGCAACAGCATGCACACGCATCAGTCACTGTGGAAGGACGGCAAGCCGCTGTTCTTCGGCGACGGCTACGCCGGACTTTCCGAGATTGCGTTGTGGTACATCGGCGGCCTGATCAAGCACGGCGCGGCGCTTGGCAGCGCTGACGGCTCCGACCACCAACAGCTATAAGAGGCTCTCGGTTGCGGGCTGGACGCGCCGATCAACCTTGCCTATTCGCGCCGCAACCGCTCCGCCGCGTGCAGGATTCCGATGTACTCTTCTGCTCCGGAAGCCAAGCGCGTCGAGTATCGCCCTCCCGATCCCAGTTGCAATCCCGTACATCGCGTTTTCGGCGATGTTGATGGCCGGACTGGATGGCATTGAGAACCGCATCGATCCGGGGTTTGCCGCTGGATAAAGACATTTACGACCTGGGGCCGGAGGAGTTGCAGAAGGTGCCTTCGATTCCAGCATCGCTGGAGAGCATCGCTGGATGCACTGTCGGTGGACTACCAGTTCCTGTTGAAGGGCGATGTTTTCACCGAAGATTTGCTGGAGACCTACATCGCGTACAAACGGGAAAAGGAAGTGGAACGCACTTCGCGTGCGGCCGCATCCTTACGAATTTGCGATGTATTACGACATTTAGGGATCATCGATTTCCGCCTATTAGCGGTTTCCGGGCACGTGGATCGCCAAGGGAATAAGGCGGTGAAGAGTCGTCATCTCTGCATGCATGAGCGCCTGGCCATCCCTATGTCGCAGGTGTCAGCTCTGCCGTCACCACGTATCCGTACTGACCTACGTGCTGGGAGAGCACTCTTTGACAGCCTTTGGCCTTCAGAAAGGTGACTACCGCTTCAACGGAAATCCGATGGTCTTGCGGCGGCCCCGGCGGAGGAGCATAGTCATCCCTCCAGTCCACAATCGCGATCTTGCCTCTAGGGACGGAAACGCGCCGAGCTTCCAGAAATGCGGAGTCATGGCTTGGAAGCTCGTGCCAGATGTTGGCGTAAAACGCTGCGTCTACGGCACGGTCTGGAAGAGGAAGTTTGAGAGCGTCTCCTGCCAGTAGCTGGATATTGGTGAGTGACGCCTGCTGCGAAAGTTTCTGGCGTAGCAAGTCCAGCATCTCGGGCTGGAGGTCAACAGCATATACCTGACCCAAGTTGCCCACGGCGCGAGCGATTAGGATGCTGAAATAGCCGGTTCCCGCTCCTATGTCCGCCACCTTCATCCCGGGCAAAAACCCTAAATGAGCCAATACTTCCGATGGTGGCAGCCACTTCAGGCGCTCAGGATCTTCCAGCTTATGCGCTTCAGTATGCTTAAAAACACGATCCTGCATCGACATGATATTTCTCAAGGCGTTAGACAGTTTTCGGCAGCGTGCGCCGTTTCATCGCGCGCCAGAATCAGGGACGCACAGTTTCGGCAGCTTCGTTTTGCCGCACCATACGCACCATCAGACGGCATCGTTACAGCCAATCGTGATTAGACTTGGGCGCCGCGCAGTTTTCCGTGACCGGGATCACAAACCCGGGTCGCTTTGGAGCACCCTGGATATTGGCAACTGATGTTCGATGAAGCAACCTCAGCGATGCAGGGCTTTTCAGAAGGCTGACCGTCGCGCGACTGCGAAGGCACGACAGCCATTGAGCACGCATTGGTTCAACTATTCGTAGGAGGAGACGCGCCTGACAAAGCGGTTTATTGAATTTGCCACCTTTCCCAACACCTGGGCCCACTCCTTCAGGTGACGTTCGCCGGCGCGCGTCACTTTGTAAACCCGACGCGCGGGTCCGGGTTCTCCGGTCTCCCAGTCAGAAGTGATGTAGCCGTTCTGCTCGAGACGTCGAAGCGTGCGATACACGACGGCCTTTTCGATTTCCCCGTCGGTAAAGGCGTACTCGCTTAAACTCCCCAGAAGGTCATAGCCGTAGGACTTACCCTTTTCCTTGACCATCAGAAGCAGTACCGGTTCCACGAAACGGTACAGGTGCCCCATTGCACAGGTGCAGGGATAGTCGTGGCGAGAACACCTGGCGGCGGATTTCCGCTTTCTGGCAGTTACAGGCAATCGCGTCGTCTCCAGAATGCTTCAGTGGCTGCAGCCGTGTTTTGAATGGTCACAGCCAGCGTCACTGGTTTGCAGGGTTCCGTCCAAAAAACCGGCGATCAGCACATCGGGCTCCGCGGCAGACACCCCGGCCAATAACTGGACCCCTCCGCTAATTAACAGATTGCGCGCATGCGTGCCGACGCCGCCGGCGATCACTACGTTCACTCCATGTTCAGCCAGCCACTGAGGGAATACACCGGGCGCATGATCGGGAGGGGTCGCCAGGGTCTTTTGCAAGACCTGGCGAGTCTTCGGATCGGCGTCCGCAAACATGAACTGCTCACAATGACCAAAATGGCCAGCCAGCTTTCCAGACTCCAGGGGAATCGCGATTCGCATAAATTGTTCTCCGTTACCGGCTCCGCCAGTTTGCGCGTCGCCATTATGGGATGCTGTCAGCATCTAGGTGTATAATACATCCTTTGAAGGAGGTTGGGCAATGTCTTGCCACTCCGCAGAATCTCTTCCAGCCCCAAACGATCACAATTCCCTGGTATCCCCATGGAGCGGGGATGAGCTGTTGAATCCAAAATGTGTTGTCTGCGGGGCGGACAATCCTAACGGACTTCAACTCGACTTCCTCGTTGGACCCGCAGGGGCGAACGCGACCTGGCTTCCTTCCCAGGGATGGGAGAGTTTTCGCGGCACTGTCCATGGTGGTGTGGTCACGGCGGTACTGGACGAGGCCATGTCGCGGGCCGTCATTGCTCGCGGCTGGGAAGCCCTCACGGTAGATCTAAGAGTGCGCTTCCATGCCAGAGTTATACCGGGAGATCCGCTTCGGGTGCACGGCTGGGTGGTCGAGCGGCGCAGAAGAAAGATCGTGGCGGAAGCACAGCTCCTGACCGCAAAGGGAGTGGAGCGCGCGCATGCCTGGGGAATCTTTCTGATGCCTCCCAGGGAACAGTGACTCGGGGAGCCGAGCCGGCGGATCATGAAAAGCACGAGACGAGCGTACTACGACAGGTTTTCACGAGTTTACGACCGCTTTGTTGCTCTCCATTCCAGAGACAAGCAAGGGCTGGCCAGAAGGTTTCTAGTTGACCAGATTCCCATTCAGAATCGTGATTCGGTTCTCGACCTCTGCACCGGCACCGGTACGCTGCTCACCTACTTGCGATTGAAGGTTGCAGTTGGCGGCCGGGTGGTCGGGGTGGATTTCTCCCATGGCATGTTGAAGATGGCCAGGGAGAAGACCCGGAGTTTGAGCAACGTCCACCTAGTGGAAGCCGACGCCGGGGCCCTTCCATTTGCGGCGGGCACGTTCGACGCTGTCACTTGTTCGCACGCGTTCTACGAGCTGAAGGGAGAAACACAAACCCGGGCATTGCAGGAAATCGTTCGCATTCTGAAACCGGCTGGGACCTTTCTCATGATGGAGCACGACGTGCCCAGCAATCGTTTGGTGAGAGCGCTGTTTTATCTTCGCCTCACGTTTATCGGCAGCGGGCGAGCCATTTCGTTCCTGCAGCGCGAGCGGGAGGTGCTGCAACAGTACTTTGCTGAGGTTCAGAAAGTTCCGGCTCCTGCGGGTCGTTCCAAGGTGATGGTTTGCCACAAAAAACCATGACGGGGGCGCACCCTGTTGCGAAGAGTTGAAACGTTGTGAGGCGCTACTGCCTTGCGCAAGCCGAGCAGGAGCGTCTCCTTTGTGGAGATCGTGAATCCGGCTCCCGCGTCCGCTAAGAGCGCGGGAGCTTTGATTCAGGAGAGCAAACCTGGTTACTGCTTCTCAGCGGTGAAATGGTTGACGCGCCCCTGCATCTTGTCGTCATTGACGATGGTCATCTTCTTACCGTCAGCGGACACCGTCATCTTGGTGACGCTTAGCACCTTGCCGTTGCGGTAGTCGGTTTCTTCTACCGTATTGGGCCCCAGCTTCTTCACTGAGACCGCGGTTGTGCCGGGATCGCCCTTGTAGTCCACCTGCTTGCCGTCCATAGGAGCGGTATAAGACTGGCCTGTGGGCGTGGTCATCGAGAAGTTATTGCCTTCCACCTTATAGGTGAACAGCAGCCCGTTGTCGGAGATACTGTCGAACCCTGTGGTGCGCCACGAGCCGGAGGTCGCGTGCGAACCGGCCGGTCCGGGAGCGACCTTAGTGATCGTCACCTTGCCGTGGACAGGCTTGTCGTTGGTATTGCTGCTGTCGGTAAACTCGACTATCGCGGTTTTGCCGCCGGGCGCCACCGTCACTGTGGACTCGTTCACCACCTTGCCGTTCTTCTTGTCCACTTCTTTGGTCTCGTGGCCGTTGACCACCGTCACGTTGACCGAGTCGATATAGGGATGGCCGCTGACGGACTGGTCGGTGCCGTCGGCTTTCACCTTGTACGGCGGTACGCAGGTCTTGCATTCATACATGCCGTCCTTCAGCACGTAAACATCGGGCTTCTTTCCCATCTGCGCCGACTTCAGGTCGGCCTTCCAGGTTCCATTGAAGTCACTTTGTGCGAACGCACTACCGGAGAGCAGTAATAGCACCCAAAATAGTCGCTTCATTCGCAGGGTCTCCTCAGCCCCTTTCGTTAACGGGGGCCGATTATACCCCCACTTTTTGCGGGAAACGAAGCGTATTTCTAGTCATAGTCCGGAGGCCAGCAGGCGTCGAAGCGGCCGATGCGGAAATCGTGGCAGTCGAGCATCTCGGCTTTCGGCGGGAGCGTGATGGGAGCGGCAGGCTTGGCGGGCGAGGTGGAATTCGCTGGCGACTGGTTTTCCTGCTGCAGATGCTCGGAGACCTGCTTGAGAAATTCGTTGTAGCGGTAGGTGAGCTCGCCCAAGCGGGCGAAGAGTCCCGCCGTCTGACCGGCGGCGTGCTTCAACTGCTCTTCGTTTTCGGCGCGGGCCGTCGCAGCGTCCTGCCGGCGAATTTGCTGTTCTGCGTTGGCATCGGCGTCGCCGTAGAGACGGATAGCATCGTTGGCGGATCCGGCGTTGCGGCTCCGGCAAAGCAGACAGCAATCGTTGCAGGCAATCGCGGCTACCGTCCTGCATCTTTCGCAACTCATTCAGCGAGGCATCCCGATCAGTTCGCTGTAATCCCTTCAACTGCTGGCTCAGGCCTTTGCAGGCAGCGGGCAGGGAAGAGTCAGCGGTTGGACGTGTTTGCGCCGTGGCGGCTCCCGCCGCCAGCATCACGAGGAGCAGCAATCGAGGAAGCATATAGATCTCCGGGAAAGCAGCATTTTATGTCAACGCCCGGCCCCCCCTTGACAATCTAGGAGAGAGCGAATTATCGTTCCCCTAGATTGACGAGGAGAGCAGCCACAATGGGAAAGCAGCCCGACGATCTGCTGCAAGGCACGCTGGACATGCTGATCCTGAAGGCCGTGTCGCTGGGCCCGCTGCATGGCTACGGGGTGCTGCTGCGCATCCAGCAGATTTCCGGCGAGCAGCTGGAAATCCAGCAGGGCTCGCTCTATCCGGCGCTCTATCGCCTGGAGCATCAGGGGGCGATCGCCAGCGAGTGGGGCGAGAGCGAGAACAACCGCAAGGCCAAGTATTACCGCCTGACCGCGGCAGGAAGTCGCCGGCTGCGCAGCGAAATCGGAGAAGTGGAACCGCATGAGCGGGGTGATTAACGGCATCCTGCAAGCCACGCCGGAGGAAGTATGACGCAGTTCTTCTTGCGCCTTCGCTCCCAGGTGGTGAGCTGGTTTTCCGCGATCATCCGCCGCCCGAAACTGGAGGCGAGATGGATTCGGAGATCGCAGTTCCATCTCGAGCAGTACGCCCAGGAGTTGATCGCTCGCGGCGTGCTTCGGAAGAGGCTCGAGCGTCGCGCCCGCCTCGAATTCGGCGAGATGAACACCCACCGCGATAACATGCGCGCCTCGCGCGGACTGCGCCTGTGGGATGAGCTGCGCAGCGACCTCCGCTATGCCTTCCGCGTGCTGCGCAAGAGCCCGGCCTTCACCGCGATTGCCGTGCTTTCCCTGGCTCTCGGCATTGGCGCAAATACCACCATGTTCACCCTGGCAAAGGAGCTGCTGTTTGAGCGCCTGAGTGTGCCGAATCCCCAACAGCTCCGCCTGTTTTCCTGGCAGGGCGTGAAGCATGTTGCCGTGCATCATGTATGGGGCGACTGGAATTCCACGGGCAATGGCGACGTGACCAGCACCTCGTTCAGCTATCCCATTTATTTGCAGTTGCGGCAGCAGAACAAAGTTCTTGAAGATCTGTTCGCCTTCAAAGATATCGGGCGGGTGAACGCCACCATCGATGGCAGCGCCGAGGTGATGCAGGCGGAGATGGTCTCCGGGAACTACTACCAGCAGCTGGGCATTGAGCCGCAGCTTGGCCGTGCCATCGGAGCTTCGGACGACGCCCCGGCCAGCGGTGCGGTAGCCATCATCAGTGACGGCTTGTGGGCGCGGCGCTTCGGCCGCTCGCCCGATGTGATCGGCAAAACCATTTCCGTCAATCTCACGCCGATAACCATCATTGGCGTGAATCCTCGCGGCTTTACCGGCGCCAAGAACGTACAGAGTTCGCCCGACATCTTCTTCCCGTTCAGCGTGCAGCCGCTGGTTATACCGCGACAGCAGGACGGCTCGCTGCTCACCAGCCCAAAACTGTGGTGGGTACTGATTGAAGGACGGGCCAAGCCGGGCGTCACCACCCAGCAGGCGCAAGCGTCGCTCGCCGTGGCCCTGGATAACGCGGTGCGCTCCACCATCACCGTAGAGAAAGATGAGAGCCTGCCGCGCTTGGTGCTGGGCGACGGCAGCCGTGGCCTGAATTATGCCGGCAAGCAATTTGCCAAGCCGATTTATGTGCTGATGTCGCTGGTCGGCTTTGTGCTGCTGCTGGCTTGCGCCAACATCGCCAATCTGCTGCTGGCGCGCTGGTCGGCGCGGCAGCGCGAGATGAGCGTGCGCATGGCACTGGGGGCCGGACGTGGCAGAATTCTGAGACAGGTCTTGACCGAAAGCCTGTTGCTCTCCACCGCCGGTGGCGCGCTGGGCCTGCTCTTCAGTTACTTGGGCCGCAACGTGGTTCCCCGCATGATGGAGAACGCGTGGGAGCACTCGCAGCTCGACATGACCTTCGACTGGCGCGTCTTTGCCTTCACCGCAGCGATCACCATCGTTACCGGGTTGCTCTTCGGCATGGCGCCAGCCTGGCAGGCCACGCACGCCGAGGTCAACGCTGACCTGAAAGAGAGCGCGCAGACCATTACCCACCGCCGCAAAGGTTACTTCGGCAAGTCCATTGTCGGTTTTCAGGTGATGCTCTCCACCGTGCTGGTGATCGGCGCCGTGCTGTTCCTGCGTACGCTGCTGAATCTGGTCACCATTAATCCCGGATTCCGGTCGGCCAACATTCTGCTGTTCGACATTGAACAGCCGGCATCGCGATATCCGGCGGGCAAGGACATTGCCCTGCATCGCCAGATCGAAGAGAAGCTTGCCGCCGTCCCCGGCGTGGAAGCGGTGACGCTCTCGAATCCGCCGCTGGTTGCCAACAACACGAGCAACAGCGATTTTGTCCCCGACGGCGAGAAGGCTGATCCCTCCAAGAACCAGGTGTCGGATGAGGCCGACGTCGGACAATCGTTTTTTAGCACCATGGGCATTCCCATCCTCGCCGGACGCGGCTTTAACGCCGGCGACACGGAAACCTCGCCCAAGGTCGCTGTCGTCAACCAGGCACTGGCACGGCAATTCTTTGGCGGCGCCAATCCGGTAGGGAAGACCTTTGCCACCGACGGCCGCAAGAACAGGATTGAGATTGTGGGTCTCTGCGGCGATATCCGCTACGACTCGTTGCGCGGCGATCCGCCGCCGATTTTCTTCCTGCCCTATCGCCAGTTGACGCAAGCCTATGGGCTGTTCGGCATGACCTATGAGGTCAAGACCCGGATCAAGCCGGAGAGCATTACGCCGTTAATCAAGAATGCCGTGCAATCCATTGATCACGACCTGCCGCTGATTGACGTTCGCACCCAGGACCAGCAGATTGCCGCCACTATGCAGCAGGAGCTGGTCTTCGCCAAGCTGACCTCCGGCTTCGGAATCCTGGCTCTGCTGCTCGCCTGTATCGGGATCTACGGCATCATGGCTTATACCGTCGCCCGCCGCACCAACGAGATTGGCATTCGCCTGGCGTTGGGCGCCCAAACCGGCCAGGTGCGATGGATGGTGCTGCGCGAGGCCTCGTGGATGGCGATGGTAGGCGTGGTGTTTGGTGTGGGCATCGCGTTGCTATTGGCGCGGTTGGTGGCCTCTATGCTCTACGGACTGCGGCCCACCGACCCGCCCAGCCTGCTGGTTTCGGCGTTCCTGCTGTTTGCGGTTGCAGTGCTTAGCGCCTGGGTGCCGGCCACGCGCGCCTCGCGGGTGCAGCCCATGGACGCCCTGCGCCACGAATAGCCAATGTTATGAGGAAGCCGCCGGCTAGGAGAGGTCGTTGATCTTAGCCGCCATGCGGATGTCGCGTTGCGTTACCCCGCCGGAATCGTGCGACACCAGCGACAGCTTCACGTTGGTGTAGCTGATGTAAATATCGGGGTGATGATTGGCGGCTTCGGCGACTTCAGCCACTCGGTTCACGAACGCCATGGCTTCTGCAAAACTACCCAACTGATAGACGCGCTCGATGGTATTGCCTTCCGAACGCCAGTGGGGAAGAGTGCTCAGCGCCTGCTGAATCTCTGCTTCCGACAGCCTCAAGAATTGCTCCTTGGCGGCGGAGTGTCCATGGGAAAATCGCGCGGTCCGGCATCGGGCGGTGGCGGAGGCGGCGGCGAAGCCGGCTTGCGGGGCCTGCCACTCTGAAAGCGCCGTCCCGCGGTCTGGTTTTCGATCTCGTTGCGCAGATCCTGCCAGAGTTGTTCGTTGATCCCCAGAAAATACTTCACGATTTCCGGATCAAACTGCCTGCCGGCGTTGCGCTCGATCTCGCGGCGCCCCGACGGGATTGATTGCGCGGCGCGATACGGCCGGTCTGAAGTCATGGCGTCGAAGGTATCGGAGATGGCAAATATCCTGGCCCCCAGCGGAATCTGGTCGCCCTTCAGGCCGCGCGGATAACCGCTGCCGTCATAGCGCTCCTGGTGGGAGTACACAATGTCAGCGGCTTCGTGGAGGAAGGGAATGCGGCGGAGAATCTGGTAGCCCAGCAGAGCGTGCTGGCGCATGATGGCCTGCTCTTCCGGTGTCAGCCTTCCGGGCTTGCGCAGGATGGCGTCGGGAATGGCCATCTTGCCCACATCGTGCAGAAAGGCCCCGCGAGCGATGATCCGCACCCGGTCCTGCGGCAGCTCCATGGCGCGCGCGATGGCGATGGTGAACGCGGTGACCCGGCGCGAATGTCCCTCGGTCTCCGCGTCCTTCAAGTCGAGAGCGTCGCCCAGGGCTTCCAGGGTGATGTCGTAGGAGCGTTCCAGGTCGGCGAGCGCGTGGCGCAACATATCGGTGCGCGCCGAAACCAGCGATTCCAGCTTCTTCTGGTAGGCCTCGTTCTCCAGCCGCAGTCTCCGGTTTTCGATCGCGCGCCGCACTGTGGCCAGCAGTTGCTCGCGTTCAAACGGCTTCAGCAGATAGTCGTAAGCACCGTTGCGAATCGCGGCCAGCGCCACCGAAATGTCGTGCACCGCGGTGACCATCACCACCGGAATGTTGGGATGTTCCTTGCGAATCCGGGACAGCAGCGTGAGGCCGTCCATGCCGTCCATGATGACGTCGGAGAGCACCATGGCGACGCGCTCATCCGAGTTGAGCATGGCCAGCGCTTCGGCGGCCGAATCTACCGGCACACAGTCGTAGCCCGCCTGCGAGAGGATAGAACAGACCACCTCTCGGATGAGGTCCTCATCATCAACAACTATGATTCGCTCTTCCGCCATGTTACTTGTACCGCTGGACACCCGATTCTACCCATTTTTGCATTGGTGGCGTAGAACAAAAGGACCATCTGCGGGGAATCATCGTGTTAAACGAGTTGCTGGCGATGTGAAGCGCCAATTCCCGTAAAACTTACACGCTGCGTGGCTGTAAGTTGGTATGACAATGCCAACATTTGCCATCCCCAAGCAAATCTTCGCCGGAGCCAGCCCAATTTGGGCCTAGCCATCGATAGAGGAAACGGGCCTTCAGAGAGTCTGTAGTGGGAGTAAGCCTCATGTAATGAGTAGTTTGAACCGCAGGGAGGTTTGCGCACTACCTCCCGTTCCATTTTAGGCAGCTTGATTGCATTGGATTAAGGCGTCGCTGGCGAAACCCAGGAAGCTAAGCAACCCAGCCGGCGACAAAACCCTGAGGAGAATATATGCCGACCATCCAGCAAGCGAGGACATTTGACTTTGCCGCACCGGTTTCCATGATGGCTTCCAGCTCTCTGGACCGCTGCCGTCAAGCCTATGAACAGAATCGCCACCGGATCTACGCCATTGCGTTCTGGATGACCGACAACGAGCTGGCGGCGGAAGAACTCATGCTGCAGGCCTTTACCAGCGCCTGCAACAACTGCGATGCGCCCAGCGCTGACGAAATTGACTGCGCGCTGCTGCACGAATTGCGCCAGTGCATGCCCATCGGCAAGTTGAGCCTGGCATGCCAGACGGTGACGCGCGTGCTTTCCGTGCGCCGCAACACCTTGCGCGTGGACTTGGAGCGCGCCCTGGTGCAACTGCCGTCCACCGAAAAGATGATCTTCGTATTGCATGACGTTGAGCAGTACTCCCACAGCCGGGTCGCCCGCCTGCTGGGTATCAGCGAGGACGAATCCATTCACGGCCTGCATCAGGCGCGACTGCGGCTGCGCGAGCTGCTGGTCAGCTAACCTACCTGCTTCATTTATTCCCTGTTCACACTCTTCACACACAAAGCGCCCCTCGCAAGAGGGGCTTTTTGCTGCTCCGGATTTTCCCGCGCAGGGTGCTACGTTCGCGGCTCGGCTTCGTCCATCGCTTCCTCTTCTTCGCGCTTCAGCGGACGCAGCAGTGGGAAGAGAATCACGTCGCGGATGGAGCGCGAATCGGTCAGCAGCATGGTAAGCCGGTCGATGCCGACGCCTTCGCCGGCGGTCGGCGGCAGACCGTAGGACAGCGCGCGAATGTAGTCCTCGTCCATCTGGTGGGCTTCCTCGTCGCCGCGGGCGCGTTCGCTGAGCTGGCCTTCGAAGCGCCGCCGCTGCTCCTCGGGATCGTTGAGCTCGCTGAAGGCGTTGCCGATCTCCAGGCCGCCGACGAAAATCTCGAAGCGCTCCACCCAGTCGGCATTTTCCTCGGGCTCGCGCTTGTTCTTCGACAGCGGCGAGATGGCCAGCGGAAAGTCGTAGATGAAGGTCGGCTCGATCAGGTGCGGCTCGGCCACGAACTCGAAGATCTCCGCCACCGTCTTGCCCGCCGGTGCCGCCGGATCGAACGGGATGTGCGGATTGGCAGCGTTATAACGGTGCACGATTTCGCCCAGCTTTTCCGCGCTGGAGAAATCGGCCATCTCCGGCGCTGCCCCCGCGTTCTCCGGCCAGTACTTGCAGGATGGCTTCGCGCATCGAGAGCCGCTGGAACTTGCCGAAGTCAATCTCGTGGCCGTTGAACTGAGCGACCGTTGTGCCATTCACCTCGCGCGCCACCTCGCCCAGCATGCGCTCGGTGAAGTCCATCATGTCGCGATAATCCGCGTAGGCCATGTAGAACTCCAGCATGGTGAACTCGGGATTGTGCTGGGTGGAGATTCCCTCGTTGCGGAAATTGCGGTTGATCTCGTACACCCGGTCGATGTCCGCCCACCACCAATCGCTTCAGATAAAGCTCGGGAGCGATGCGCAGGAACAGATCAATGTCCAGCGCATTGTGGTGCGTGGTGAACGGCTTGGCCACGGCGCCGCCGGCGATGGGATGCATCATCGGCGTCTCCACCTCGACAAAGCCGTTGTCGTCGAGGAAGCGCCGCAGCGACTGCACTACCTTGGCGCGCTTGATGAAAACCTCGCGCACCTCGGGATTCACCGTCAGGTCCACGTAACGGCGGCGATAGCGCGTTTCCACATCCTGCAGTCCGTGCCATTTCTCCGGCAACGGAAGCAAGTCCTTCACCAGGAAGGTGATCTCCTCGACGTGAATGGTGAGCTCGCCGGTGCGGGTGCGGAAGAGATAGCCCTTCACCCCGATGTAGTCGCCGAGGTCCAGCAGCTTATAAAGCGCGAAGCCCTTCTCGCCGACCGCGTCCAGGCGCACGTAAATCTGCAGCCGCTTGCCATGCTGTTGCAGATGGGCAAACCCCGCCTTGCCTTGCAGGCGGATGGACATCAGCCGGCCGGCCACGGTGACCGTGGTGCGCTCCGCCTCCAAGTTCCGGGCCGGTCTTCTCGCCATAACCGGCTAGAATTTGCGGGATGGAATGGCTGGCTTCGTAGCGGTAGGGATATGCCGGCTGCCCCAGCGCCTCAATCTGCTTCAGCTTGTCTTTGCGCAGGTCGTAGATTTTCTGGTCGAGTGCCACAGTGCTTCCTGGGGCCACGGCTGAAGCCGGGCCAATGGTGGAAAAGCTTGATTATAGAGAATTCTGCGAAAGATCGTGGTGCGAGGTCTTTAAAGGCAAGAATCGCCTCGCGCGTCGCTTTTTCTCGTACTGGCATTTTGAGGGTATTGGCAGGAGAAAGGTCCACCGCACCGCCTAGAAGGTTCGCGAGGCAATTTTCCAGCGCCACCATGGCCAGCAGAGACAGGCTCCTGGAGGGATCAAACTTCGCAATTTTGTCCACATCCGACGCCGAAGAGGCGTCGCCGCGCGCCAACGATCCGTGCAAGCGCAAATAGACAATGGCGGCAGCTTTCAGCTCGTGCGAGCGCGATCTTTCAAGTACGTAGCCTTGATCCATGCTGCATAGCTCCTACAGACTTATCGGGTCGCCGAGGCTTGGACGCCAACCTGAGATTTCACTTGGCATCCCCTGACATTGGCGCAACGGTTCGAGGAACACAAGCTTATCACCGATGCTTGCGCCGGAATTGCGCGTGGGGCGCGGGTTTGCGGTGTTTCAGCGACATCCATCGCGCCATGGTCCCCGACGACGGCAGGAACGCCATCAGCGCGATCAAGCCGCCGGCAATGATCGAGCACCTCGGCGCCGGAAATGGCCGCGCTGCTGCCATTCTGCAAGGTCAACGCTTCGTTGTGCGACATGCGCCAGCCAAGAATGGCCACGCCCACTCCCGCCACAAAAACCGCAATCCTAGCCAGGGTCTTCACTGGTCTCCTTCCCCTCGGACAAGTGGAACCTCACAGGATATTCACCGCGCGCGCCGCCAGCAAGGCAACCACGGTTAGCGAGATCAACGATTGCAGCATCATGGCCAGCTTCGCCCCGCGCGACAGTACCGCTGTATCCGTCGGCGAAAACGCAGTGCTGGTGTTGAATGACAAGAACAGGTAGTCCACAAAATTCGGCGACCAGCCCGTTTCCATGAGCTCCGGACGGGTCATCTGCGGGAACAAAAAAGCGCTGTTCTTCATGCCACCCGGCTGCTCGCGCCCCAGCGGACCGCCGGCGTCCAGCTTCCAGTACCACAGGGCAAACACCAGCACGTTGGTACACCACAATAGCGAGGCCGATAGCAGCAGTGTCTTGGGTGGGTCTTTATGATTGGGCAAACCCTTCGAGCAGCAGGCTGAGCGAGCCAATCAAGGCCACCGCCAGCACGACCAGCGCGACAAAGGTAAAAATTTTGGTCAGGTCCAACCGTCCGCGATGATAGGTGAAGGTGATGGGGATCAGCAGAACCAGGATGACCGCGAACAGTAGCCAGCGCGGTCCCACCGAGAACCGCTCCGGCAAAGCAAAGTGAATCAGGGCGTCGGCCACCATGGCCACCAGGGCCGGCCAGTGGGGTTCACGCATACGAGCGCTTTCAGCGGACATATCGGCATTAGCCTATCATCGGGTTCCGCTCTTCGCGATTCGCTTTTGCGCCTAGCGTCCGAGAACCCCGCGACTGTATGCTGTTTCGGCAGAAGGAACAGCTGGAGTGCGGCCCTCAGGCCCGCGTCCCGGCTCACTTCGCTTCATGGAAACATGAGGCGAGCGACCGGTAGAATCACGAAGTGTTGCATGGCTATCTCCAGTGGCTGATGAGCGGCGGTTCGAACGCCGCCGCTTTGCATGTGCTGATCGTGGTTTTCGTGGCCACGCTGGTCCGCTCAGCGTTCGGATTCGGGGAGGCGCTGATCGCTGTACCACTACTGGCATTGCGCCTGCCGCTTCAGATTGCCGCCCCTCTGGCGGTGCTGATCTCGATCACCATCGCCCTCGTGGTTCTGGCGCAGGACCACCGCAAGGTCCATCTGCGCAGCGCCGGATGGCTGACGCTGGCTACGGTCTTCGGCATACCGGTCGGCCTGGCGCTGTTGACCAGCAGTCACCAGAGCATCGTCAAAGCAGCGCTGGCCCTGATCATCATGGCATTCGCCGTGTATTCGCTCCTCGGTGATCGCCCTCCCGAGCTCAAAGAGGACAGCATGCCGTGGCTGCTGGGCTGCGGCTTCGTCGCGGGCGTGCTGGGCGGCGCCTACGGCATGAACGGGCCGCCCCTGGCCATCTACGGCGCCATGCGGCGCTGGTCAGCGCAACATTTTCGTGCCACCTTGCAGGGATATTTTCTGCCCGCCAGCATTCTGGGAATGGCCGGCTATTGGATGAAGGGCTTGTGGGTGCCCGCGGTCACACGCTACTACCTGCTGGCTCTGCCGGCCATGGTGCCTGCGATTCTGCTGGGAAGAGTTGTGAACCATCGCCTGCGGGGAGAGACGTTTCTCAAATACATTTATGCGGGTTGCTGGTGATTGGAGCGGTGTTGCTGGTGCAGGCGGTTGGATAATTCAGCTGGCAGCTATCAGCTTATCAGCTATCAGCCGTCAGCCGTTAGCTCTTAGCCTTTAGCTCTTAGCTTTCGGATTTCCGCCCTGGATTTTTTGTGCACGCTCTCACTGTCCCCGCACTCGATGGCTTGGCCTGGAGCCGCATCAGATATCGGTCTGATTGTGCGGCGTCTTTCAACGAAACAGCACAAACTCCGCCCGAAAGCTAACAGCTAAGAGCTAACAGCTAAGAGCTAAAAGCGAAGAGCTGAGAGCTGACGGCTGAGAGCTGACCGCTGCCAGCGATTTTGTGACGCACGTCATAGCGGCCGGTTTCTCCGCGGCGGTATAGTGACCGGTTCTGCATATCACGTCACACCTGCGCGTGACTGGATTGGAATGTATGCCGCAAAATTACGTTCCCATTTTCATCTTCGCCTTCGTGGCCTTTCTGGTCGCCGCCGGCACCCTGCTGCTCTGCACCCTGCTTCGCCCGCGCAACCCCTTCAAAACCAAGCTGATGCCCTACGAATGCGGCATCACGCCCTTCGACAACGCGCGTGGCCGCTACACCGTCCGCTTCTATATCGTCGCCATCCTGTTCGTGGTGTTCGACGTGGAAACTATCTTCCTGTTTCCCTGGGCGGTGCAGTTCAAGCTGCTCGGCCTGTTCGGGCTGATGGAGATGATGCTTTTCCTCGGCATCCTGATCGTGGGGTACATCTGGATCTGGAAGAAGGGCGCTCTGGAATGGGTGTAGGGCAGTTTTCGCTTGTCGGTGCGCCGTTGCCCGCGGTCGGTTGTCAACTCTCAGTTCTCGCCTGAGAATGCAGATCTGCCTTTTCGCGAACCTTCAAAAATTCGTGCGTAGTTGAATGCCGCGCTAGCTGGAGTGTAGCTTCCGGTTCTAGGTAATGGCGTGGGAACGGAATATGGCCTCCATTTCCGTGATCTTCGGCGTCCGAGCGACCATCAGAATTGCGGCGGCGTAGCTGGCAAGCGCGGCGGAGTCGATGCCCTCGCACGTCCCGTTGTCCACCGTCAAGTTGCCTAACCCGTCGAGCTTCACCGTCCAGATGGTGTCGTAGTCGGTGCCCGGCCACGCGTCGGCAGGGGGAGCTTGTTGGGCGGCGTTATAGCTGGTGAGCAGCGCCTGGATCGTCGGCTGGATGAATTGAAAAGACCATGCCAGCAGCACCTTCTGATTGGAAAATTGGCCGCCGGTGAAGAAGAAATTACTGGTCTTCTCGGCGACTTGCGGATCGGAGAGGTCAAAGCCGGTGACCAGATTGTAGGGCAGGTTGTTGGCGATGGCGTAGGGGGCGGCGGTCAGCGGGGGCGCAACCGACGACCAGGTCGCATCTCTCGAGGCGCTGATGGAACCCGGGCCATATTGGGCAGGGTCGTTGGAATACACCTGGTCAGCCACTACTTTGCCGAGCAGGGCCTTGGGAAGATCGAGAGCGCGCCATTGCCCGGCGCCGATATAGTTGTTGTCGTCCCAGTAGGTCGTGGGATGCGCGTCCGCGTGCCGAATGATGGAAAGCGTTTCGTTGGTGTTGATGCCCGCCGGAATGACCGCGCCCATCTGACCGCCGGTCACGGTAATTCTGAAGTGCGTCTGCGCCGTACACGCCGCGCTGGCCGGTGCCGGGGACAGCACGGGGTAGGACGAAGGCGGATTCAGCTTGCTGTTGTAGGTAGACAGGCTGGCGCTTCCGGACGGCGTGATGGCGACGGCGTAGATATAGTTTGGGCCGAGATACTTCGCCGGAAAGGCCAGGTTATAGCCTTCGCCCTGGTTGAGGTACACCATCAATGCGCTCACCGTTTCCCATGGAGCCGAAAAGACGTAGAAACCCGGCGCCCCTTTCGTCACCACCGTGTTCAGCAGGGTCCGGTTGTCGCCGTCCTGGTCGCGGAAGTCTATGCCCTGGCAATTCGCGCAGAATTGCGACGGCTGCACCACTCCGTCGGGCAGTCGTCCTGGGGCGTAGGACGCATTGATAGGGAAGCTGTGACCGGCAAGGGGCGTGCCTCCAGACGAATCGCTGGACAGCGTGACCTGGTTGATCATGGCGAACTGCTGAATGGTTTCAATTGCGACCATGTCGGGATAGTGGTTTGGCGTTTGCAAATGAGTGGTGGGTTCGAGCGCGTAGATTTGGGTTACGTTCTGATTCCCCAGCACCTTCTGTTGCAAAAATGTCGCCATGCGGAGCGATCGCTGCAGGCCCTGATTGGTGAGGTTCGCGGTGCCGGCATTCATGTCGCCGGGCGCCTGGTAAGCCAAATCCTCGCTTACCATGAAGATCAGGTTGACGTTGCTGAAGCTGAGCGGAGCGGGAATCGTAGGCGATGAACTACCGCATCCTGTGAGCAGCATCAAGTTCAGGCACAGGAACAGTGAAAACGCAACGATACTTCGATTCATAATAACCACGCTTTCGCATCCGTACCGCCAGGTTGCGGCAGCGGCCAGGAGTCAACATCCGTCAACGCCCTCCCTACAAGCCTACTCCTGCCTGCGAAATCACCGATTGCATCACCGGCGTCAACTGCACCACCAACTCGGCATTGTAGGAGTGCGAGGTAGTGTCGGCGATGATCTGCGGAGTCGCGCCGAAAATTCGGAACGCCCCCAGCGCGTAGCCACGCGACTTGTACGCCGGCGAGCCGGGCGCCACCGCAGGATCGACGTTGGTGATGAGGATCGACACCGTATTGTCGGCATTGCGGCGAATGTCGAAGGTGCGGAACTGCTGCGGGTGGTCGCGCAGGGAACAGGTTTCCACTTCCCAGAATCCCCGGGTGGGATCGCCATGTGGGTCCGGTTGCGGAGTCACGACGTTGACATGACGGTGTCCCGCCATCCACAAAATCAGGTTGGGATAGCTGTGCAGCATGTTCAGCATGTAGCCTTCGGTGTAATCCGGGCCGGGCCACATGGGAGACGGGGTGGTGTTGGTGAGGCTGGTCTGCGGCAGGATGGGCACGTGTGCCGCGATGATCATCAACTGGTTGGCGCTCTGTCCGGCGTTCAATTCGTCCACCAGCCATTGATACCGCGCGTCGTCGAGCGCACCGGCAGCGTAATTGGCCTGGCCCGGTCCCTTCACCGTATCGTCCAGCACGATGATCTTGATGGGAATTTCCGACTTGGGCAGGAAGCTGTAGCAGGCCATGCCGCTCTTCAGATTGTCGTGGCTGAAGCCGTGTCCTACCGGCTTGGTCGTGGTGTTGAAGAATTCCGTCATCCAGTTGATGGTGGTGGACTCCGGCGTGGACAGCGAATGCCGTTTGGGATCGGCAACCACTTCTGGCGGCAGATCGAAGTCGGCCTCCGGTCCGCCTCCCCACATATCGCCATAGGGCGTCAAGCCGTTAATCACGCCCTGGTAGGCGCCGGTTTCGTTGATCGTTATCGGCGGCGGGTCGCCGTTGTCGCCGATGTCGAGGATGGTATTGCCGACATGGGCGCTCTGCGTCTTGGCGTTCTCGAAGGCTGAACCCATCCAGAACTGATCGTGGTTGCCCATGACCTGATACCAGAGCAGCGACGGGTCGAGTCCAGCCGCCTGGAATGGTCGTTGATAATCAATGCTGGAGGCGCCCACATGTCCGCCCGAGCTGGGGGTGATGACCTTGCCGTCGATGGTATCGATGAACCAGCGCACTTCGTTGTACTGGGTGTTATTGCACGCGTCACCCAGGGACAGGCCGAAGTCGAAAGGCAAGGCCTGGTGCAGGGCGTTGATGGTCTGGACGGCGGCGTCCAGTACCTGCTGAGTGGACATCAGGATCGGCGAATAGGCCGACGACAGACCGCTGGAGCTGGGACCGTAGGCGGCTTTCCAGCCCATGTAGATCGGTTGCGCGGGCGATTCCTTGTCTGCAATGTGGATGTCGGAGATGGAGAAGTAATACAGCAGACGCGCAAGGTTAGGCGCCCCCGCATAAGCCGGGGCAAGATCGCGGCGCACGATGTGTTGCAATGGACCGCCCAGGGTCCAGGCGCTGTATTTGTACTGCCCATAGAGCGCGACATCGCCCGGTTGTAGCTGGCGGACGGAAGCACTGAGCGCTACCGGACAGACCTGCCGCTGCGCGGTGGTGTACACCTGCTTAGCGATGGGCCACGAAACAATTTGCGGGGCGGGTGGGTCGACCGGACTGACCGGACTGCCGCAGCCGGTGAGTTCGAGCACGCCGGCTCCAACCGCCAGGCCTTGCAAGGCGCCCATTCCAATTCCTACCGTCTTCACGAAATCCCTGCGGGTGATGGCAAGCTTTTTGCGCGAGTCGCTCACGAATTCCTCCTGAAGAAAACGTCGTAAAAAAAACGCATCGGCAGACTGGTCGTGGCACTTTATGGGCCAAAATTCTGGGAAGACGTTAATGGAGGGTGCCCCATTCAAGGCCATCTTCTGGCCTTGAGTGGGGATTTTCATGTGTACCGGCCAGCTCCCGTTCAAGCTGCCCTTGAACGGACCCCGGCCGCCTCTTTCTGGAGTGCGAACAATTTCTGTCATCGCACGATTCCCGCGGCCAGTCTGGCCGCCCGCTCATTTGTGACAGCGGTCACAGCATCACGTGACCCTCGTACCGGAGTCCTGCCCCCTCAAACTGCTACAACTTAGCTTCCCGGAAGTCTCGGGAAGGGGAGTAGGAAGAGGCAGAGCGCATGCCCGACGAGATCAAGGAAACTAACCCCGTTCCCGCACCCCCCGCCGGCGACACGCCGTCGGCGGACAAACCATCTGCACCCACGCCGGCCACGACGCCCGTACAGGCCTCCGAAAGGCCGGCAGCCGCCGACAAGCTCGCCGCAGCCACTCAGCCGGAAGCCGCAGCCAAGCCTGCCGCAGCCGCTGCTCCTGCCGCAGCCGCTGCTCCTGCCGCTGCTGCCGCGAAGCCCGCTGCCGCTCCTGCGAAACCCGTCCCCCAAGCCGGAAGCCCCCAAGCCTGAGCCTTGGGATTCCGAGCTGGTACGCAGCCTGAAGAGCCAGTACGGCTCCGGCATCCGCGAGGCCGTCAGTTATCTCGGCCAGAAGTATCTCGTCGCCGACAGCTCCATCGTGTATGAAGTCCTGCTGCGGATGTTCGACGAGCAGCTTTTCGACTACTGCGTGGACATCACCGCGGTGCATTACCCCAAGCGCGAGCAGCAGTTCGACATCGTCTACATCCTCTACTCGTTCCACCACAATCAGCGCATCCGGGTAAAGACCCAGCTCCGCGACGGCGAGCGGTTTCGCTCGGTTACCGGCATCTGGCCGACGGCCAACTGGCTGGAGCGCGAAGTCTACGACATGTTCGGCATCGTCTTCGACGGCCACCCCGACCTGAGGCGCATCCTGATGCCCGACGAATGGAAGGGACACCCCTTGCGCAAGGACTATCCCATCCTGCAGCAGGACAACGACTGGGTGAAGATCAATCTGGGGATCGAGAGCGGGCAATGAGCGAACGAACCGACTACCTCGATCTCGATACCAAAGACGAAACCTTCCTCGACGCCACCGAGCTGGTGCTGAACATGGGACCGCAGCATCCGTCCACCCACGGCGTGTTGCGCGTCATCCTGAAGTTGGACGGCGAAAAGGTTCTGGGCACCGAGTGCGTCATCGGCTACCTGCACCGTGGCATGGAGAAGATTGCCGAGAACCGCACCTACGCGATGTTCAATCCCTATGTGGACCGCATGGATTACGTGGCTGCGGTCTCCAACGGCTTGGGCTACTGCGAGGCGGTGGAGAAGCTGATCAGCGTGGAAGCGCCGTAGCGCGCGCAGCACCTCCGCGTGATTTTGACCGAACTGTGCCGCATCGCCAGCCACCAGGTGTGGCTGGGAACACACGCGCTCGACATAGGCGCGTTGACGCCGCTGTTCTACTGCTTCCGCGATCGCGAAGAGATCCTCAAGATTTTCGAGAAATACTGCGGCGCTCGCCTCACCACTCATGCGTTCCGCATCGGCGGCTGCCTCTACGAGGCCTACGACGGCTTCGAGAAGGACTGCCTCAGCTTCTGCGACGCCTTCCTCCCCAAGCTCGACGAGTACGAAGAGCTGCTGACCACCAATCGCATCTGGGTGGAGCGCACCAAGGGCGTCGGCATTCTGAGCCGGAAGATTGCATCGCGCTGGGCGTGACCGGCCCGGTGCTGCGCGCCAGCGGCGTGAAGTGGGACCTGCGCAAGGCGCAGCCCTACGCGTGCTACAAGAATTTCGAGTTCGACATTCCCACCGGCATCAACGGCGATACCTATGACCGGTACCTGGTGCGCATCGAGGAGATGCGCCAGTCGGTACGCATCATCCGCCAGGCAGTGGAAGCGCTACCGCAAGGCCCGATCATGGCCAAGGTGCCGAAGGTGCTGAAGCCTCCGGCCGGCGAGATTTATCACTCCATCGAAGCGCCGAAGGGCGAGCTGGGATATTTCATCGTCAGCGACGGCTCCACGCAGCCTTATCGCGTGCGCGTGCGGCCGCCGTCGTTCGTCAACCTGCAGGCCCTGGACAAGATGGTGCACGGCCTGCTGGTGGCCGACGTGGTCGCCGTCATCGGCACGCTGGACATCGTCCTGGGCGAGGTGGACCGCTAATGCTCGACGCAATCAAAACCTATCTCAGCTCCAGCACCACCCCGGGCGAGGCCGGCAGCCTGTTCTGGGCGACCATCTACATCCTGGCCATCACCGCCGGCGTTTCGCTGGCGGTCATGTCCATGAACTGGCTGGAGCGCAAGATTCTGGCCCACATGCAGATTCGCCTCGGCCCCATGCGCGTGGGCCCGCACGGCCTGCTGCAGCCCTTTGCCGACGCCCTCAAGCTGCTCATCAAGGAAGACATCATTCCGGAGAACGCCGACAAGCTGGTCTTCTGGATCGCGCCCGTGGTGGTCACCATGACCGCCTTCACCACGTTCCTGGTGGTGCCGTTCGGCCGCACCCACGCCGTCACCGACATGAACATCGGCGTGCTCTTCATGCTGGGCGTCTCGTCGCTGGGCGTGCTGGGCATCATCATGGCGGGCTGGTCCTCGAACTCGCACTATCCGCTGATGGGCTCGCTGCGCTCTAGCGCGCAGATGGTCTCCTACGAAATCGCGATGGGCCTGGCCATTGTCTCCGCGGTCATGATGACCAGCGTGCAGACCGGCACCGGCACCCTGAGCATGATCGGCATTGTGGAAGCGCAGAGCGCGCAGCACACCTGGTTCGCCTTCTCGTTCTTCCCGCTGGGATTCCTGGCCTTCGCCATCTTCGCCATCGCCATGGTCGCGGAAACCAATCGCGCGCCCTTCGATCTGCCGGAAGCGGAGTCGGAGCTGGTCGCCGGCTTCCATACCGAGTACAGCGGCTTCCGCTGGTCGCTGTTCTTCCTGGCCGAATACTCGGCGATGCTGGCCGTCTCGGCCATCGCGGTCACGCTGTGGCTGGGCGGATGGCTGCGGCCCTTCTCCAACTGGCTGGGCGGCCCGACCTGGGACCTGGCATTCTCCTTCGTTCCGGCACTGACGTTCTTCGTGCTCGCCTGGCTCTGCTTCCTGGGCGCCATCCGCATGCCGAAGATCGTGCAGATGAAAGCCGAGACCATCGGCCTTGGCACCTTCGGGCGCTGCTGGCCTTCATCGGCCTGGTGCTGCTGGTGCCCGGCGTTCGCGAGCGGGTGCAGGACATCTACTGGTTCGCCGCCAAGGTCGCATTCTTCATGTATCTGTACATCTGGTACCGCGGCACGTTCCCGCGCTATCGCTTCGATCAGCTCATGAAAGTTGGCTGGAAGGTGCTGCTGCCTATCGCGCTGGGTGTGCTGATTGCCACCGCGATCTGGGGACTGCTGCCAGCCATTACTTCTGCCATGCTGGGGGTGCTCCAGTGAGCCTGTCGCCTCTGCTGCGCAAGATTTTTATGGTCGACCTGATCAAGGGTCTGCGGGTGACGTTCGACTATCAGAAGCCCAGCGAGGCCATCACCGAGCAGTATCCGCTGGAGCGGCCGAAGATCAACGAGCGCTTCCGCGGCCAGCCGCGGCTGAAGGTCGAACCGGAGACAGCGGCAAGTCGGCTCTGCATCGCCTGCAATCTGTGCGCCCTGGCCTGTCCCGAGCAGCTGATCATGGTGAAGGGCGAACGCAACCCGCTGACCAAAAGCAAAGAGCCGGTGTCGTGGACCTACGACCTGAGCCGCTGCATGTTCTGCGGCCTGTGCGCCGAGGCCTGCCCTACCGACGCGCTGGAATTGACCGAAGGCTACGAAATGGCCCTCTACAGCCGCGAAGGCATGGTGCTGGACCAGAAGGCGCTGGAAAAGGGCCAGGAGCCGGAGAAATACGCGAAGTGAATCAGTTGTCAGTAGCCGGTTGCCAGTTGTCAGTTTGCGAACTCGGCCCTTCGCGTAGGGATGACAAGGTTTTGTTTTGAGCTAATTGCTAAGAGCTAATTGCTAAGAGCTGCTTTTATGACCCCAGTCGCGACAACGTTCTTCTTCTACTTCCTGGCGATCATGGCCATTGTTTCGGCCATCGCGGTCATCACCCGGCGCAACCCCGTGCATGCGGCGTTGTCGCTGATCGTGACCTTGCTGTCGCTGGCCGGCTTCTACCTGATGCTGTATGCGCCCTTCGTTGCCGGCGTGCAGATCGTGCTCTATGCCGGCGGCATCATGGTGCTGTTCCTGTTCGTCATCATGCTGGTCAACCTGGAGCAGAACATTCGCGAGTACCAGTTCAACAAGCAGTGGATGGTGGCCACTGCCGCGGCGCTGGCGCTGGGAGGCTTGCTGCTGTTCGTCATTCGCAGCGGTCGCGACGCCTTCCCCTCGGTGTTCTACCAGGGCTACGGCGGGCTGGAAGGGAATAACACCCAACAGATCGGCCTCGCGCTCTACGGCAACTACATGCTGCCGTTTGAAATCGCCTCGCTGCTGCTGCTGGTGGCCATCGTAGGCGCGGTAGTCATGGCGAAGAAAAGGATTTGAAAAGCAGTTGTCCGTTGTCGGTTGTCAGTTGTCCGTTTTACGGGACAAAGATTAGGGCCTGGGGTTTTCTTGCTAACGGCTAATAGCTAACTGCTAAGAGCTTCTTATGACTGAGATCACGACATTGCATTATCTGGTTGTTGCGGCGGCGCTGTTCATTATCGGCACGGTGGGCGTGCTCACTCGCCGCAACGTGATGATCATCCTGATGTCGATCGAGCTGATCCTGAACGCCGTGAACCTGAACCTGGTGGCGTTTTCGCGGCTCTACGGCCTGCACGGGCAGGTGTTTTCGATTTTCGTAATTGCCGACGCTGCCGCCGAAGCCGCCGTCGGCCTCGGCATCCTGATCGCCTTCTTCCGCAACAAGGAGACGGTGAACGTGGACGAAGTGGATCTGCTGAAGTGGTAGGAAGGCAGCAATTAGCAACTAGTAATTAGCAATTAGTAATTAGCTAGTCGCGGCTTCAGGATTCGCGAGGGTTTCACTAATTACTAATGACTAATGACTAATTACTAATTGCTAAAAGCTAAGAGCTAACGGCTAAAAGCTATGTTTTTCCTAGATCATATCTGGATTATTCCGCTGTTTCCCGCCCTTGGCGCGGCGATCATGTTCTTCTTCGGACGCCGCTTCACCAAGCAGACGGTGAACGGCATCTGCGTCGGCTTGGTGGTGCTGGCCTTTGCCTGGTCCTGCCTGGCGGTCTGGCAGTACATGGGATACTCGGCCGCCAATCCCGGCAAGCCCTTCGAGAAGATTCTCTATACCTGGATGGGCACCGGCACCGATTCGCTTGCGTACGCGACCCACGGCGGCACCGCGGCCTTTCATGCCGATGCCGGCTTCCTGCTCGATCCGCTGTCGGCCATCTGGCTGCTGTTTGTCACCGGCGTGGGCATGCTCATCCACATCTACTCGATGGGCTACATGGCGCATGAAGGCGGCTATTACCGCTTCTTCGGCTACCTGAACCTGTTCATGTTCGCCATGCTGACGCTGATCCTGGCGAACAACTATGCGGTGATGTTCGTCGGCTGGGAGGGCGTCGGTCTCTGCTCGTATCTGCTGATCGGCTTCTACTTCCAGCAACACTCGGCCTCGACGGCCGCCAACAAGGCGTTCATCACCAACCGCGTCGGTGATGCCGGATTCCTCCTCGGCACGTTCACCATCTGCTGGTACTTCGGCTCGGTGCAATACACCACGGTCAATCATCTGGCGCGCAGCGGACATTTCGCCATCGGCGATCCGGTCATCACCGCGGCCTGCCTGCTGCTGTTCGTCGGCGCCTGCGGCAAGTCGGCGCAGCTTCCGCTGTATGTCTGGCTGCCCGACGCCATGGAAGGTCCCACGCCGGTTTCCGCTCTCATCCACGCGGCGACCATGGTGACCGCCGGCGTGTACATGGTGGCGCGCTCCAACGCGCTGTTCGTGCTCGCTCCGGACGCCATGAAGACCGTGGCCATCGTCGGCGCGCTGACCGCCATCTTCGCCGCCTCCATCGCCCTGGTGCAGAACGACATCAAGCGCGTGCTGGCCTACTCCACGGTTTCGCAGTTGGGCTACATGTTCCTGGCGCTCGGCGTCGGCGCATTCGCCGCCGGCGTCTTCCACGTCTTCACCCATGCATTCTTCAAAGCGCTGCTCTTCCTCGGCTCCGGCTCGGTGATTCACGCCATGAGCGGCGAGCAGGACATGCAACACATGGGCGCGCTGGCGGCAAAATCAAGACCACGTTCCTGACCATGCTGGTCGCCACGCTGGCCATCTCCGGCATTCCCGGCTTTGCCGGCTTCTTCTCCAAGGACGACATCCTGTGGGAGACCTGGTCGCGCGAAGGCGGCGCTTTCCGTTACCTGTGGTACATCGGCTTCTTTACCGCGCTGATGACCTCGTTCTACATGTTCCGGCTGATTTACCTGACCTTCTTCGGCAAGCCGCGCATGTCGCATGAAGTCGAGCACCATATTCACGAATCGCCCAAGTCGATGACCGTGCCGCTGATCATCCTGGCCATCTGCGCCGTCGGCGCCGGCTGGCTGGGAGTGCCGCACAGCCTGGGAGGATCGGACCGCTTCGGCAAGTTCCTGGAGCCGGTGTTTGCCCAGGAAACTGTGGTGCTGGCAGCACGAAGGCGCGGCGGCGCAGGTGGCCGCCGGCGAGAAGGAAACAGAGCATACCAGCCCGATGGAATACCTGCTGATGTCCTTGTCCGTGGGCGCAGCCGGATTGGGATGGTGGCTGGCCAAGCGTGCCTATGGCAACGCCGGCAAGGATTACAAGGAGCCGATCCAGCAGTTTCGCCGCGCTTCTATCACACGCTGTTCAACAAGTGGTACGTGGACGAGATCTACGACTATCTGTTCACCGGACGCCGCAAGATTGGCCCGGTGCGGCTGGGCGCGATGGGCCTGGGCGACGGCCTCTGGAAGTTTGACGCCGAGGTGATTGACGGCGGCGTGAACGGCGCCGGCTGGATCACGCGCATGAGCGGCACGATCTCCACGCTGTGGGACAAGTGGATTATCGACGGCCTGTGCGTCAACGGCTCGGCCTGCTGACCAAGCGCGGCGTCGTTCCCCGATGCGGCTTTTGCAGTGGGGCCTGGTGCAGTGGTACGCGCTGGTCATGGTCGTCGGCCTGGTGGGGTTCGTTTGGTATTACGTGTGGAAGTGGTGAAGAGGCAGTTGTCCGTTGTCAGTTGTCCGTTGTCAGTTTGGTTTCGCATAGACAACCGACCGCACCACAGGGAACGAAACGGTTTTGATTCTTGCTAAGAGCCAATGGCTAAAAGCTAAGAGCTATAAAAAATGTACAACCATATCTTAAGCATCATTCTGTTTACGCCGCTGGTGGGAGCCGCGCTCCTGCTGCTCGTCCCGAAGGAGAACAAAGACGCCGATCCGCTGGATGGCGCAACATCTTTGGCATCCTCGGCTTCGTGGTTTCGCTGCCGCTGGTCCCCTGGTTCTGGGCGGTGAAGGACCGCGCCGGGCTTCAAGTTCGTCGAGGGCTCGCCCAATAACTGGATCCCCTCCATCGGCGCCGGCTACGTCATCGGCATCGACGGCATCTCGCTTCCTGCTGATCATGCTGACCACGCTGCTGGGCGCCATCTCCATCCTCTCTTCGTGGACGGCGATTCAGGACCGCGTGAAGGAATACTACATCTGGTTCCTGGTGCTGCAGACGGGCATGCTCGGCGTCTTCATGGCGCTTGACTTGTTCCTGTTCTTCGTCTTCTGGGAAGCCATGCTGGTGCCGATGTACCTGCTGATCGGCATCTGGGGCGGCCCGCGCAAGCTCTACGCGGCCATCAAGTTCTTCCTGTACACCCTGTTCGGCTCGGTGCTGATGCTGCTGGGCATCCTGTTCCTGTATTTCCATCACCACACCCTGACCGGGCGTGTACACCTTCTATCTGCCGGACCTCTACGCCACCGCGCCGCTGATTCCGGCGGCCATGCTGCCATCTGGCTGTTCTTCGGCTTCTTCCTGGGCTTCGCCATCAAGGTTCCGATGTTCCCGTTCCACACCTGGCTGCCGGACGCGCACGTGGAAGCGCCGACTGCCGGTTCCGTCATCCTGGCCGGCGTTCTGCTGAAGATGGGAACGTACGGACTGATCCGCTTCTCGCTGCCGTTCTTCCCGGCGGTCGCCATGACCCCGTGGGTGCGGCAGTGCATGATCACGCTGTCGCTCATCGGCATCATCTACGGCGCGCTGGTTTCGCTGATGCAGAAGGACATGAAGAAGCTGGTGGCCTACTCCTCGGTCAGCCACCTCGGCTTCTGCACCCTCGGCATCTTCGCTCTGCAGCCCGCTCGGCCTCAGCGGCTCGGTGCTGCAGCAGATTAACCACGGCATCTCCACCGGCGCACTGTTCTTGATCGTCGGCATTCTCTATGAGCGGCGCCACACGCGCGAGATCTCCGAATACGGCGGCATCTCCACCGTGATGCCGGTCTACGCCACCATCGCGCTCATCATGTTCATGTCGTCCATGGGCCTGCCGCTGCTGAATGGCTTCGTCGGCGAGTTCACCATCCTGCAGGGCACCTTCATGGAGAACAAGCTTTGGGCGGCGTGGGCGGTGCCGGGCGTGATTCTGGCCGCGGCCTACCTGCTGTGGCTGTATCAGCGCGTGTTCTTCGGCAAGGTGGAGAACCCGAAGAACGAGAAGCTGCTCGACCTGAGCGCGCGCGAGCTGGCGACCTTCATTCCGCTGGTGCTGATCGCGCTTCTGGATTGGCCTGTATCCCGAAGCCGTTCTTCCAGATTCTCTCGATCAGCCGGTGAACAACCTGGTAGCGACGGTACGTCCGGATTATCCCGGACTGAAGCCGGCGGTTACCGCGCCGGTGAACGCCCAGAACGCACCAGCAGCAACGCCGGTGGTCGAGTCGCAACCGGCGGCGACACCTGCGCCGATTTCGAAGCTGACGTATCCCGCGCAACACCGGGTGCCCCGTTCTGGCCGTCTTTTGGCCAGGGCGGGACATGCCGCAACTGTAACCACGGCGAGCGCCTCTGACGCGCCCGCCGCGAAGTGAGGATGAACTCGTGACCGCCTCGCTGGCGCAATACTTCACGTTCTCGATTACCGACTACCTGCTGGCGCTGCCCATGGTGCTGCTGGCGCTGTTTGGCCTGGGCATCCTGTGATTGACCTGATGCTGCCGGCGGAATGGAAGCGCATCAACGCCTTCATCGCGCTGGTCGGCATTGGCTTCTCCGCCATCGCCACCGGCAAGATGCACTTGGCTTATCGTGCTGCCGAGCGCCTGGGCAACGACGTTGCGGGCTTCTCCGGCTTCATGGGCACGCTGCTGGTGGACCGCTTCGCCATTTATTTCTTCTACCTGTTCCTGGTGGGCGGCGCGCTCGCCGTTCTGATGTCCATGCATTATCTGGAAGTCGAGCGCGAGAACCACGGCGAGTTCTACGCGCTGATGCTGTTCTCCATCGTCGGCATGATGTGCATGGCCGCCGGCTACGATATCGTGCTGCTGTTCATCGGCCTGGAGCTGATGGCCATCTCGACCTACGTGCTGGTCGGCTTCCTGCGCCGCGATAAGCGCTCCAACGAAGCCGCGCTGAAATATCTGCTGCTGGGCGCGTTCTCCTCCGGCATCTTCGCCTATGGCCTGTCGCTGTTCTACGGACTGTCCGGCAGCACCAACCTCGGAGAGATCGCGCTGCGCCTGCAACAGGAATCGCGCTGCGTCCCAAGGATCCGGTCATCGTATTCTGGCGCTGCTGACGACGGCCGACCGGCCTGCTCTTCAAGATCGCCGCAGTGCCGTTCCACCAGTGGGCGCCCGACGCCTACGAAGGCGCGCCGACCAGCATCACCGGCTTCATGTCGGTGGCGGTGAAGGCCGCCGGCATGGGCGATGCTGCTGCGCATCTTCCTCTTTGGCCTGTATCCGCTGCGCTCCGATGTATGTGCCGTTGCTGATCTTCGTCTCCATCGCCACCCTGACCGCGCGGCAACCTGGCGGCCATCACGCAGACCAACCTGAAGCGCCTGCTGGCCTATTCCTCCATCGCGCACGTCGGCTACATGCTGCTCGGCCTGGTCGCCAGCGACGGCCAGAGCAATTCGCACCGGCATCAAGGGCATCATGATTTACCTGCTGGTGTACACCTTCATGAACCTGGGCGCGTTCGCGGTGATCACCTCGCTGCGCCGCCGCAACATCATCGGCGACGACTATCGACGACATCGCCGGACTGTTCTTCAAGGCGCCGACCGAAGCCGTGCTGATGCTGGTGTTCCTGCTGTCGCTGGCCGGAATTCCGCCACTGGCCGGCTTTTGGGGCAAGTACTTCATCTTCCTCAGCCTGATCCAGACCGGCCATTACACTCTGGCCGCGGTCGCCGTGCTCTTCGCCGTCATCGGCCTGTACTACTACATGCGCATTGCCAATGCGATGTTCATGCGGCAGGCGGTGGATGCCGAACCGGTGCACATCAGCCCGGCCATGCGGCTGGCGCTGACCGTGACCGCCATCGGCACCGTCGGCATCGGCCTGTTCCCCAACTTCTTCATCAATGCGGTGAACTGGTCGCTGGGGCTGGCCCAGGGCGGGCATATAGCGATGCTGCGTTAGGGAAGCAGTGGCTGGTGGCCAGTGGCTAGTGGCTAGGAAAACCTAAAGCCGACGCTGGGCCAAGGTAATTGTCATCCCGACCGGAGTGAATTCGTTCGACCACCCCGTCACGCGCAAAAGCGGCGCGCGTCGGGGACCCCGGCGCGCAGCGAACGAATTCACGCAGTGGAGGGACCTGCTGTCCGTCGCTAAGCGCAACTCTGTACCGCCGTGCGGAAACAGCAGGTCCCTCGACTCCGCTTCGCTCCGCTCGGGATGACAATTCAAGAGGAGACCGCTCGGGATGACAGTTCAAATGGGAATGCACTGGACGTGGGCCTGAAGGCCCGCTCTACCAACTGACTGCCAATTGCTAATTGCTAACGGCTGGCTGTCGCTCCACCGGCAGCGCGCTGGCAACCGACTGCCTCACTACCTCAAGCAGCGCCTCATAATCCCCAAACTGCCTCGGATCAATCGGCGGATGAAACACCACCGTCGCCGTGCCGGGATGCAGCGCGAAGCGCGTCTTCGGCCAAGCCTCGTAGGTTCCCAGCAGTGTCACGGGAATCACCCGCACTCCCGAATTCATCGCCAGGTGAAACGCGCCCTTCTTGAACGGCAGCAACTTTCCGTCCGTCGAACGCGTGCCTTCGGGATAAATCACCAGGTGCAATCCTCGTCGCAGCACGTCAATTGCTGCGTTCACGCTCTCGATGGCGGCCTCGCGGTCGGCGCGATCCACCGGTACCAGAGACGCCTGCTTCATCCCAGTGCCAAGAACAGGAACCCGGAACAGCTCCTTCTTCACCAGCACCGAACAGCGTCCGGGAATGCTGGGAATCAGCACCGGCGGGTCGAGGTTCGACACGTGGTTTGACATGAAGATGTAGTTCTGGCCGGGCGCGAGATTTTCCAGCCCCCGCAATTCGATGCGAACACCCACCAGTCGCACCCCGGTGATGGCGAGCTTGGTGGCTCCGCGGTAAAGAGGATTGACGTTGCCGGTGATTGCGGCCCATAGCACCAGCAGAGGTCCAATCAGGAGGATGCTCAAGCTCCAGAAGGTGAGCACCGCTATGGTGCGGATCACCGTGGCGCTCCGCTCTCCGCTTCGCCGTGCAGCCACGCGGCGCGGCGCGCCCGCTGCTCTGCAGTGACGTGGTCCACGTCTTTAAGCTGAGATTCGAGCCGCTGGCGCGGGGCCAACTTCAGCGTTACATCACGCCGCCCGCGCCGGTTCTCCAACTGCAACGTAATCGTCGCACCCGGCTCCGAGGTCAGCATGCGGTACTCGAAATAGGCGTCACCGGGCTCGCCGTTGAGTTGCACGATGCGATCGCCGGGAAGGATGCCGGCGCGCTCGGCATCGCTGCCGTGCTCCACCGTGGCCACCTCCGGCTGTCCGCCAATATTGGTCGTAGTCGTAAATCCGGGGCTGCCCGAGGCGAACTGCACCGGCACCAGGTGCAGTCCTACATAACGGAAGAAATCGTCGTAGGGAATTTCCTTCACCCCGGCGACATAGTCGCGGAAGAAATCGACGAAGCTGTGGCCGCTGACTGTCTCCGCTGCCAGTTGGACGCCGGCGGAGCCGGGAAAGAACTTGTGCTCCTTGGCGTAATGTTGGTTCATCCACTGGAACAAATCGCGCAGCGACTTGCGGCCATTGGTCAGTTCGCGGATGCGCAGGTCCAGCAGGACGCCGAGGATTTCGCCCTTATCGTAGTAGCTGATGCTGCGGTCGGGAGATCGGTAGAAGACATTACCTTCGAACCACGCATCCAGGCCGGAGTTCTCCGCCGATTGCCAGCGGTGCGCCGGTCGCCTCTGCAGTTCGGAGATCTGGTTGCTAAGGACGCCGAAGTAGCCCCCCACAGGAATGATTCCGGTACGCACCAGCATCAGGTCGCCGACCGTGCTGGTCAGGCCTTCGCTGAACCACAGCGAGCGCGTGTCGTTCTCGCCCTGGTAGTTGATGGGCTCCAGCGACTGCGGCCGAATGCGCTTCACGTTCCACAGGTGAAAGAACTCATGCGCGCTCACGCTCGCCAGTGGACCAATGCTCTCATTCAGGTGATCGGCACTCATTTCAATCGCCGTGCCGTAGGCGTGCTCCATGCCGCCGGCGCCGCGTCCACGCGGCAGGTGATAGAGGAAGGTGTATTCCTGATACGGCCGGTCGTCCATCCAGCTCACTTCGGCATGGGTAATCTTCTTCAGCATCTCCTCCAGCGCCGGCATCTTGTAATCGGCGGGGTCGGCATCTACCACAATGTGGTAGGTGGCGCCGTCCTGCTTGAACTGCGATTGCTGGAAGGTGCCGACTTCCACCGGGCTGTCTGCCAGTTCGTCGTAATTTTTGGCTACACCGGTCACCGAATCTACTTGCCCGGGATTGGCTGCGCCCAGCACGTGCAGATCGCGCATCCCCCACCCTGTGGGAGTATCCAGAAGGTGAATGCTCATCGGCTGATTACGTAGCTCCGGTGAATACATCAGCACCATGGCCCAGTTGAAGAAGGCGTGATTGCCGTTGAGCATGCTGCCGAAGGGGCCGCCGCTGTCGAGGTAAATGTCGTACTTCACCACCACGCAGCCGGGAGGAGCGGTGATCTCCCACTCGCTGAACTTGACCTTGTAGACCTGTGCGGGAGCGCCGTCGCTATCCATCGCCCGCACGTCTTCGATGTTGGTGGCGAAGTTGCGCACCTGGTAAAGCGCGTTCCACACCGGCATGTCGAGCACGCGTTTGCCTTCGCCTTGGGTCAGGCGGATGCTCACGTGCGCCAGATGCGTGGCTGGATCGGCCAGCGAGACGAAGTATTCCGTCGGCTCCGATTTGGCGCTCGCGGGAGATGTACAGGTTATGTTGGTCACTGCTGCCGCGCTCGCAGCCCACAACAGCGCGCATCCGAGAAAAACTCCACGCAGGCGCGTCATGCGGTGGTCCTCGTCTCAGCCAGTTGCTGCAGGCGCGCAGGCAGCTTTTCGTAGATGCCGCCAAAGCCGCCGTTCGAGAGCACCGCGACGACGTCGCCCGGCCGCAACTCCGGCGCAATCGCGTCCACGATGCGGTCGGCGTTATCCAGCAGGTGCGCCGGCTTGCCGGCGGCTTTCAGTTCCGCGATTACGCCCGCGACGTCCAATCGCTCCGCTTCGGGTATGGCCTCCGACTTGAAGATGGCGGCCAGCACGACGGCATCGGCGATCGCCAGGCTGGCGGCCAGTTCATGCTGGAAGACTTTGCGCCGTAGCGTGTTCGAGCGCGGCTCCAGGATGGCCCACAGCCGCCGTCCGGAATAGCGTGTGCGCACCGCCTTCAGCGTTTGCGCGATGGCCGTAGGATGATGCGCGAAGTCGTCAATGATGGTGATGTCGTTGACCTCAGCCTTGACCTCGAGCCGGCGCTTCACGCTGCGGAATTGCCGCAACGCTTCGGCGATAGTCGGGACTGCGATGCCGTAGTTTGCCGCCAAAGCCGCGGCAGCCGTGGCATTCAGCACGTTGTATTCGCCGGCCAGCGGGAATTCGAACTCCGCCCACGGCTTGCCATCGCGCAGCACCTTCCAGCGCGTCAGTGAAGTGGTGTACTCAACGTCAGCAATCCGCCAGTAGGAATTCGCGCCGAATCCGTAACGCTCGACGCGGCAGAAGGCGCGCTGCACGCATTCGTCCACATTGGCGTGGCCGTCCCAGCCGATGAGAAGGCCCCGCCGGGGAACCAGATTCACCAGCCGCTTGAATGCCGTCTTCACTTCGTCGAGATTGTGATAGATGTCGGCGTGATCGAATTCGACTGACGTCAGGATGACGGCGTCGGGAAAATAGTGCAGAAACTTCGGGCCCTTGTCGAAGAACGCGGTATCGTACTCGTCGCCTTCCAGAATGAACTCGCGGCCGCTGCCTAGCGCGAACGAGCTGGCGAAGTTTTCCGGAATGCCGCCAATCAGGAAGCCGGGCTCGCGGCCGGCATGATGAAACAGCCACGCCAGCATGGACGAAGTCGTGGTCTTGCCGTGGGTGCCGGCGACCACCAGGCGCTCGCGCCCCACCAGGAATTCGTCGTGCACCACCTGCGACATGGACTCGAACGGAATGCGCTGGTCGAGCACTACCTCCAGTTCGGGATTGCCGCGCGAGATGGCGTTGCCTACCACCACCAGGTCGGGCCGCGGGGCCAGGTTCTGTTCATGAAAGGGTTGCGAGACTTCAATGCCCAGCCCGGCCAGAAAGTCTGACATTGGGGGATATGCCGCATTGTCAGAGCCAGTGACGTGAAAGCCGCGCTGCTTCAGCATTCCAGCCAGTGAGGCCATCGCTGTGCCGCAGATTCCGATAAGGTGAATGTGTTTGAGAGTCATCGCCTGGATGCCGGCGCTGTGGCCGGTTGTGTTTGTACCGCTGCCTGATATCGCAGCCGCACCGTCTCGCCCACATCGAGCGCCGCCGGGACACCGAACGGCAACGTGATGCTCTGCCGCGAGACATGTCCCGACTTCAAGCCGAACGCGACCGGGATGCCCAGGTCGCCGATGATGCGGTTGACCACTTGCGGCAGGGTGTAATCCTCGTCATCGCGGGCGGCGCAGTCGAGCATTTCGCCAAAGAGGATGCCGCGCACCTGATCAAATTTACCCGCCAGCTTCAGTTGCATCAGCATGCGGTCAATTCGATACGGGCGCTCGGCGCGGTCTTCAATGAACAGCAATGTTCCGGCCGTGCGAATTTCGTAAGGCGTTCCCAGCGACGCGCACAAGATCGACAAGCAGCCGCCGTAGAGTGTTCCCTCGGCCGATCCCGGTACGAGAGGCTGCACCTCGTCGGCGGTGAAGACGCGGTCGAGGCCGTCGGCTCCGGAAACGGCCGCCAGCCAGGCTTCTATGTCAACGCCGTCAGGCCGCGAGAAGTCGCCCGCCACCATCGGCGCGTGGAAGGTCACCAGCCCGGCGACGTCGGTGAAATAGGTCAGCAGCGCGGTCACATCGCTACAGCCCGCAAAAATCTTGGGATTGCTCCGAACCAGGTTGAGGTCAACATCAGGCAGCAGATAATTAGCGCCGTAGCCGCCGCGGGCGCAGAGGATCGCCTTCACCTCGGGGCGCCGAAACATCTGGTGCAATTCGTCGAGGCGGCGCTGGCGCGAGCCCGCGAAAAACAATTCACGCTCGAAGATGGAATCCAGGTAGAAGGGCTGATAGCCCAGCCGCAGCAATTCAGCGCAGCCGGCCTCGAAGGCGTCGCGCTGAAAGCCGCTGGCAGGCGCGATGATGCCCACGGTGTCGCCGGGGAGCAGCGCAGGCGGCCGAACGCGCAAAGCTGGCGGGGAATCCATCATCGATTGTTTATCTTAACAAGGCATGCGGCGCAGCGCGGGGCAATTCGGCGCCGCCGCCAATGCCGCAGCGGATGCCGGCTCACGCGAAGAATTCGCCACGGCACAGCAGCGTCGCTGGGCCAGTGAGGAAGACTTCGCCATCCCATTCCACGGTTTGCGCGCCGCCGGGCGCCATCACCCGCAACGGTGATTTCGCGCCCCATGCGTGCATGGAAGCCACTGCGGCGGCGCACGATCCGGTGCCCGACGACATGGTCTCGCCCACCCCACGCTCGAAGAACCGAACCTCGATCTCGCTGGCGGAAAGCACGCGCACGAGCTCGACATTCATTCCATACTTGAAGTCGTGGTGCTTGGCCATCTGCTCGGCCTTGGCCTGCCATCCCAGCTCGAACTCCGGCACGCGCACCACAAAGTGTGGATTGCCCATCGAAACCGGAATGCCCGCAACTTCGCCATAAGTGAACTTGATAGCGAACGCATCGCCGACTTCCGGAACGCCCATGGAGCTGCGAAACTCGAAATCGTTTCCGTCGTGGCCGATGAGCTCGCAGGTCTTCAGTCCTGCGCCGGTGTGTATCACCACCCGCCGGCATTGCTGCTCGGCGCAATACCACGCCGCCACGCAACGCGTGCCGTTGCCGGAAATCTCGGCTTCCGAGCCGTCGGCGTTCAGCAGCCGTACACGCAAGTCGGCGTCGTTGGCCGGCAACACCCATTCCACGCCATCGGCGCCGACGCCGTTGTGGCGGTCGCAGATGCGCCGGGTGAAGCCGTGCAGGTCGCCGGGAGCGTGGGCGAAATCAATGATCAGGAAATCGTTACCGCAGGCGCTGGCCTTGACGAAGGGAATGCTGGCCATCAGTCGCGCTCGGGAATTTCGGATTGCGCCATGGTCATCACTACCGGCAGTTTGCGCAGGCGCTCGCTCAGGTTGTTGTGCGCGTTGCGAAAAGCCTCGACCGTGAACTGCACCCGGCAGTGATTGTCTTCGGTTTTGCTCATGTGCACCGTCTGCATGGTCAGGCCGGCGAGCTCCAGCAGGCGGTTGATCTCGTTCACGACCGGATCAGCGCTTTCGCAGGGCGTGGAGATGACTTCGTAGGAAAGGGTCAGCGGCTTGAGGTTGAAGCGCGTTTCCGCCCAGCCCAGCACCAGCAGGCAGATCAGCACCAGCACGGTGGCGAAGATGGCGGTCTGGAACAGTCCACCGCCGGCGGCCATGCCGATGCCGGCCACCACAAAGATCGTCGCCGCCGAAGTCAGCCCGGAGACCGAGCCGCGATCGTGCAGGATGGAGCCGGCGCCGATGAAGCCGATGCCGGGAATAATCTGCGCCGCGATGCGAGTATGGTCGCCGCTGAATTCGCCCGCCACCCGCTCCGACAGCAGGGTGAACATGGCCGAGCCGAAGCAGATGAAGATGTTGGTGCGCAGCCCGGTGGGCCGGTGCTTGAGTTGGCGCTCCAGGCCGATGGCGCCGCCCAGGATGGTGGCCACCATCAGGCGCAACAGGCTCTCGGCCGCGCCCGGAGAGATGTGCCACGAGCTCGGAAATAACGCCGCTGCCTGTTGAAAGATGTCCATGTGCCTTTGCGCGGATTGTAACAAAGCGCGCGGCGGCTGGGTGTTAACTGCGGGAGTGCGCGTGGCGATGGCGTAGCAAAACAGGAATCGGCTTTTTCGCTGTGCGGGCGGAAAAGCAGGTCCCTCGCCGACTGAAGTCGGCTCGTGATGACAATAATCAAGGACGCTTATCGGCACGACTGAAGTCGCGCCCTGACAGAAGGCAGGCGAAGGCAATAAGTTCCGCACTGGCGATTACTGTCGCGGAGTCGTCCTGCGGTACAGCACGCAGCGCGCCTGCCACGGCGCCGAAACGGCCAGCAATTCTGTCAGCTCGTGTTTGTACGGCCGCACCGCGACATCCACCGGATCGCCAGCGCAGGCCACCATGTAGTCGGCATGCTGCAAAGGCTGCGCCGTCGCCCACTCCCAGTCAGGATGCTCGCCCTCGGTGATCACGCGCCGCAGCGGGATGCCCGCCATCTGCAACGCGCCGACGTGGTCGCCGCCGTACATCAGCAAGGTGGCTGACGGCGGCATCTCGCGCAAAGCCTTGGCCAGCGCGACTTCCAGGTAGATGCGGCCGCGCGAGTTTTCCCGCGCCTCGCGGAGCGTAATCGGTGACTCCAAGTACACGGCGGCACAACTTCCGGCGGCGAAGGCGATCAGCAATCCCCAACTCGCGGCGCGAAGGCGATGCGAAGCGGTCAAGGATTCGACTGTCCCAATCAGCAGCGCCGGGAAGACGGCCAAGACCGGCAGCAGCTCCAGGCCGTAGCGCACGTTGTAGTACGAGAACGGATACCACACCGGCAGAAAGATGGGCACGCTGCCGTAGGCCAGCGAAAAAACGTAGAAGGGAAGCGGCAGCCACAATAGCAGCAGCCAGCCGTTGCGGCGGTAGCGCCCGAGGGCGACCGCGGTGCCGGCGATGGCCAGCGCGAAGAAAATCTGCCCCCACGCCGCCGGCCCGAGGTTCAACTTTGCGGCCTTCAGAAAGTAAATCAGCGCGGTCAAGGGATCGTTCTGCCCGGGATACGGTGGAGCGCCTTTCGCCGTGGTGCGTGCAGCGATGGCCTTGGCGGAGTACGGCCCGTTGAGGAAGTCGAGTGCGCGTCCGGAAACGAAGTAGGTGTAGATGAGCCAGAACGTCGGCACCAGCGCGTTCAGGAGCACAACTTCCGCCAGCGATTTGGCCAGCGCGCGCCGTTGCCGCGGTTCATGCGGCTGCCGCCACCACGCCACGAATCCCACCAGCAGCAGCGGTAGCAGAATGATGGCGGTGAACCATCCGTCGTAGCGGGTGAAGGCGCCGCCGGCGACGGTGATGCCGCAGAGTTCCAACGCTCGCCGCGTTCTCGCCGGCGATGGGGGAGTCGCACCCGCGGCCGGAAACGCCGAGCCCAGAAACTCATCCAGGAACACCAGCGACCACAGGAAGAATGCCAGGAAGATCGGCTCATTCATCGCCGTGGTTTGCAGGTACAGCAGGTTGGGGTTGAGCGCGTAAATTCCGGCGGCAACCCATGCGGCCAGACGCGGCCCGTGCGCCCGCACCAGCCGAAAGATGGCGAGCGTCCCCAGGATGTAGGCCACCAGTCCGGGAATCGCGCCCGCGATGCCGGTTTCCCACAGCGAGTTGATCCACACCAGCGGCAGCATGGCGATGTGCTGCAGCGGCAGCCACACCGTGCCCAGTTGGCTGAGCGAATCTATGGGATGACGGTTGTCCACCACGCGCCGGGCAATGTTGATGTGCGCCACGGCGTCGCCGTAGAGCAGCAGGTCCTGCTTGATGTAATAGAAGAGCAGGGCAGCAAGCGCGAGGAAGCCGGCGGCCAGCGTCAGCGCGGATTCGTCGCGCTGGCGGGCGAGACGCTGTTCGGATTGCGAGCGGTCAGACTGCGTCACTTCACCACCAGGGATTAGTCGAGATGCGTGAGCTCGCGGCAGACCTTGTAGCGCTCCTTGTGGCGCTGTTGCGATACTGATCGTGCTCTGCACGATCAGCGCCTTTCACGACGGATAGTTTCCGACAGAGGCTCACCGGAAAGTTCTACCGGCTCGAACTCGTTTTCCTGTTCGATCCACGCACGTAGGCCGTTGTCCGGGACGATTTTGCCTCGCTCCGCCGCTGCTAAACTGTTCTGGGCTTCTTGTTCAAGCCTTTCGTGATATGCGAACAGGCGCTTAACCGCCTCCTCCAACAAGTCGTCCCTATCTCTGTGCGTCCGCACCACCAACTCATTCAGCTTGGCTTCGGTTTCAGGCGTCATCTGTGGCTGCCTCTGCGGCCATACAGAACCGGGTGGATGTATTTCTGGTAGATCGTTTGTGCGACCCCGACTAATCCTTCATTGACAGCAAAGGTCGCTGCTGGCCGGGCCGCTCGCACCGTGTGCGTCCATGCTTTTCCTACGAGGTAAAAAACTAGAACCAACCCAAGAAATAGAAGCAGCGAAACCAACCAGTCAGCACCTGCGCTGTACACCATCGCTGCGATGGACATAGCAAGGAGATCAAAAAGCCATGCAATGGGCTGATGGTAACGATAGTCTCCCGAGCCCGGGGGGGTAACCGGAGTGGGCTCGACCTGCAAATGCGCCCTACAGAACTGACAATAACCAGACCCTTGAAAATCGTGGAGAAGTCGGCCGCAACTTGAGCAATAAATGTCAGCCATTGCTTCCGTATCCGGAACGATTCGAGATTTCACGAAGAACCATGTTCCTACTCCAGATGCGTGAGCTCGCGGAAGAGCTGGAAGCGCTGGTCGATCTCTTCGCGCGACAGCTATTGCAGGCGCTCGGTGCCGAAGCGCTCCACCGAGAACGATCCCATCACGCTGCCGTAGAACATGGCGCGCTTCAGAACTTCGCGCGTGATCTCGCCCTGCGAGGCGATGTAGCCCATGAAGCCGCCGGCGAAGCTGTCGCCCGCGCCGGTAGGATCGTGCACTTCGTCCATTGGCAGCGCCGGAGCGCGAAAGGGATGATGCCCGCCGCCAAACTGTCCATCGCGGAAGAAGATGGTTGCGCCGTACTCGCCGTGCTTGATGACCAGCGCGCGCGGCCCCAGCTCCATGACTTTGCGCGCGGCGCGCGGCAGGCTGCTGTCCGCGGCCAGCATCTTGGCCTCGGTGTCGTTGATCAACAGGATGTCCACCCGCTTCAGCATCTGCTCCAGTTGCGGACGCGCGCCGGTGATCCAGAAATTCATGGTGTCGCCGCCCACCATTTTGACTTTGGGCATGGCATCGCGCACTCGCGTTTGCAGCACCGGATCAATATTGGCCAGGAAGAGGAAGTCGGAGTCGCGATACTCGGCGGGAATCTGCGGCTCGAATTTCTCGAAGACATTCAGCTCGGTGTTGAGCGTTTTGGCTTCGTTCACGTTCTCGCCGTACTCGCCGGTCCAGTGGAAAGTCTTGCCGCTGGCGTGCTGAATGCCGCGCGTGTCCACGCCACGGCGGGTCATCACGGCTTCGTTCTCCGGCGTGAAATCCTCACCCACCACGGCAATCACGCGCACGTCGGTGAAGTAGCTGGCGGAGAGCGAAAAGTAAGTGGCGGCGCCGCCCAGGATTTTCTGGCGCTCGCCGTAGGGCGTCTTCAGGCTGTCGAAGGCAACGGAGCCGACTACGAGAATGGACAAGAGCTAGGTTCCCGCTTTCTCTGGAGAATCGAAATATTTGCCGATCAGCAATTGCAGCCGCTGCAAGGTCGCCGACGGGATTTTGTCTTTCTGGGTGAAGATGGCGCCGCGCAGCGCCGAGCCGCATTTGCAGCCGCGCGACTTGGGCATGGCCGCTACTGCTTCGCGCACCACGCTGGCGGCGTGCTCGGCGTTCTTCAGCAGCACCGCGATAATCTGTTCGCCGCTGACCGCATCGTGCTCGGGATGCCAGCAGTCGTAATCGGTGACCATGGCCACGGTGACGTAGCAAAGCTCAGCCTCGCGCGCCAGTCGCGCCTCGGTGAGGTTGGTCATGCCGATGACGTCCATACCCCAACTGCGGTAGAGCCGCGATTCCGCCAGGGTGGAGAACTGTGGGCCTTCCATGTTCAGGTAGGTGCCGCCATTCTTCACCTTCACGCCGGCACGGCGGCAGGCTTCGGTCAGGACTTCGGCAGCCTCGCCGCAGATGGGATGGCTGAACGCGATGTGCGCCACAATGCCGTCGCCGAAGAAGGTGTCCACGCGATGACGGGTACGATCGACAAACTGGTCGGGCACCACGAAGTCCAGCGGCTTGTGCTCTTCCTTCAGCGAGCCCACGGCGGAAAGCGAAATCACGCGGCCCACGCCGAGCTGTTTGAAGCCGTGAATGTTGGCGCGATAGTTGAGTTCGGTGGGAAGCAGGCGATGTCCGCGGCCGTGTCGCGCCAGGAAGGCGACCTTGCGGCCAGCCAGTGTGCCCAGCACGTAGGCGTCAGAGGGCGCGCCAAACGGGGTTTCCAGCGTGACCTCATGAATGTCGGTCAAGCCGGGCATGGAATAGAGGCCGCTGCCGCCGATGATGCCGATTTCCGCCTGTGCCAACAGAATCTCTCCAGCGATGGGGTGCAAACCCTCGATTATACAAAAGGCGGACGAGAGAGACGTTCGGGTCTTGATTTGTCATGACGAGCGCAGCGAGGCATCTGCTGTTGCTCGACTGTGGCGCGATGCATGGGAAAAGCAGATCCGTCACGGGCTGAAGCCCGTTCGTGATGACAAATCAAAATTGTGCACCGTTTTCGGCACGGATGAAGCCGTGCCCTTCCACCTAATGTTCCGGGTCTGAACCTGGATAGGCCGGACGGGCGAGGCTACTTCTTCTCGATCAGCCGCGCGGTCAGCACTGCGCCGTCGCGGTCGTCGTGCAGCTTGATGGGGAAAATCAGCACGTTCCACGCCCAGTGCGGGCTCTCGATGGGCAGGTGCGACACTGCTTTGGCGCCGCGGCGCTCAATGTAGGTCTCGCGCGTATCGGCCACGGTGCGCAGTATTTCGCGGTACTCGTCGCCCATCTGCGGGAACTGCTCAAACAGGTTCTTGCCCACGAACCACGCGCGCTTGTGGTTGTTCATGGCCGCAAAGTAATCGTTGACGAACTGCCAGTCGCCCTCGCGGTCCAGGATTTCCAGCACAATGTCGTCGCCCATGGCCATGGAAATTCGCGAGTAGTAGAAATCGCGCGCGTCCACCACCACCGGACGTCCACGCTTCTTGGCTTCGAAGGAGCGCAGCGCGTTCACCAGGTCGTCCACCGAACTGTAGCCCTTGAGCAGGTGCATGTCGGCGATGCCGCCGAACTTGCGCTCCAGTGTGGCTGACAGGATGATGATGGGCACCTGCGGACGCTTGCGGCGCAAGGTCTCGGCTACGTCGGTACCGAATTTGCCCGCGCCGAGATGGTAGTCGAGCACGGCGATGTCAATGTCCTGGAGACGAGCTTCTGCCTGCTCGATGGAGTTGCAGGTGACCACCTCGTACCCCTTCTGGCGCAGAATGGCCGCGCGCAACACCAGGTTTTCGTCGCGGTCGTCGAGCAGCAGCACCCGGATAGGGCTGAGGGGAACCATCTGCGGCCCCAGTGCGGGCGGGACTTGGGTCAGGTCTTGGCTCATCGCTACGCTGTTAGAAGCATTTGGGGCCGCCGGAGTCGCCTGAAATCTTCGGCTCTGCCGAATGAGGCGTCAAGGTTAATCAGAGCAGCACTAGCTGCCGGGATCCTCGCCCTTTTCCGGTGAGAGCTTGCGTACGGCACGCACCAGGTCCGGCAGTTTGGGAAAGGCATTCACCGCGCGGAGCCATTGCTTGTGCTCGAACGCGGGGCTGCCGCTCACCATCGAACCCGGCGGAATGTCGCCATGGGTACCACTTTGCGCGGTAATGATTACCCCATCGCCCACCCGGCAATGTCCAGCCACGCCGACCTGCCCGGCGAGAATGGCGTTCTTGCCGATGACGCTGGAGCCGGCCAATCCGACTTGCGAGCAAAGCAGGGTATGGTCGCCGACCTCGGAGCCGTGGCCCACCTGCACCAGGTTGTCAATCTTGACGCCTTGGCCGATGCGCGTCTGGCCAATGCTGGCGCGGTCAATGCAGGAGTTGGCCTGCACCTCGACGTCGCTCTCCACGATGGTCGGACCGGACTGCGCGATCTTCTCCCAGTGATCGCCGTCGCGGGCAAAGCCAAAGCCGTCGCAGCCGACGATAACGCCATTCTGCAGCAGCACGTTGTCGCCCAGCACGCAGTGCTCGCGCACCACCGCATGGGCGTGGGCGAAGAAGCCGCTGCCGATGCGCGCGCCGCGATAGATCACCACGTGCGGCAGAAGCGTGGCGTTGTCGCCAATCATCGACGTCGTCGTCAATCACCACGTAGGCGCCGATATGCGCGTTGCCGCCCAATCTTGGCGTCCGCGGCGATCACCGCCGTGGGATGGATTCCCGGCGCGTAACGCGGCGGCTGGTAGAAAAGTTCGATGGCGCGAGCGAAGGCCAGATAAGCATTCTTGCTGCGCAACATGCCGGTGGCGATGGCAGGGAAGCGCTCATCCACGATGACCGCCGAGGCTGCGGTACTTTTCGCGGCGGCGGCATATTTCGGATTGGCGACAAAGGTGATGTGTCCGGCGGCGGCTTCCTCGATGCCCGCAACCCCGGTGATTTCGGTGTCAGGATCGGCGTTTTCGAGGGTAGCGCCCAGCGCGGAGGCAATCTCAGAGAGTTTCATAGCGGTTGGTTTCCTGGATGTAACTGCAATGCGGTGAAGTGGATTGCGGAGCCGCCATCAGGTGAACATCGGCACCTGACGAGTGTCCTCGGGACGCGGACCGCGGCGGCCGGGCTTCTTTTCGCCGATCACGGCCAGCACCGTCATCTCAGCCAGCGCCGAACGCGGCACAAAGATGCGCTGGGTGTTGGAGCGCGTCTCCGGCGGGATGATGGCGAAACCCTCGTTGCCTTCCTGCAGCAGATCGTTGGGCATCATGCCTTCGATGACTTCGTTGTCGCGAAAGCGCAGGCGCACCCACAGGCCTTCCATTCTGGGGCGCGAGGTAAAGGTCTTGCGCGTCAGGGCTTCCGAATCGCCGAATTCGCGCACAAAATAAACGCCCTTCACGTCGCGCAGCTCGATCAGCACCACGTTGCCGGCAGTGTTCAGCAGCTCCAGCTTGCCGTCCGCAATAAACGCCGCGCCCACGTAACCGTTGACGGTGTCGCGATCCATCTTGCGGACGATAACTTTCTTGCGGGTCGAGGACATGGCTGTGAGCGAGCTGGCCTTAGCCCGATTGTCGCACTTTTACTGAAAATACGCCCCCGCGAAGCTACTCTGTAGCCAAAACGTTAACGTTATGCTATTGTTCGCTTGCAGCGACTCAGGTGCAGGACAGCGCCTAAGTGCTGCAAAACCAGCGATTTGCAAGATTAATAGCTACTCCAGGGCCTGTGCTCGCGTAAGTGGCTCTCCTCAGTCTGCCGAGGGAGCTCGGACTTCAGAATCGGCGGTTGAGCCGCTCCGGCTGCCTCGCCGCAACTCCGTTAATCTGCGGGTTATTGCCTTTAGAAACATACATTTAGATGGCCGACTACATCTATAGCATGGAAACCCGGTTCACCCCGGATCAGCAAAATGGTGTGAACCTGGTGCAGGAAATTGCTCGCCGCGCCGGGCTCAATCTCTACCTCACCGGTGGCTCCATCCGTGACCTGGTCACAGGCTTCCCGATTCGGGACGTTGACCTCAGCATTCAGGGTAACCCCCTGAAACTGCAGAAGGATCTGGAGAAATCCGGCATCCAGGTCAGCGGCGTGGATGAAGATGTCCGTAACCTGCACCTGCTGATGCCCGGCAACGTGCGCGCTGAGCTGAACATGACGCGCGCCGAGGTCTATGACAAGCCCGGCAAGCCGCCGGCGATCAGCCCGGCCACCATCAACGAAGACCTGCGCCGCCGCGACTTCACCGTCAACGCCATGGCGCTCTCGTTGAATCCCGGTTCGCGCGGCTTGCTGCTCGACCCGTTCAACGGCGTCGCTGACATCGAAGCCAAGGTGCTGCGCGTTCTGCATAATTATGCATTCCTGGAAGAGCCGGTTCGGCTGATCCGCGCCACCCGTCTGGCGGCGCGCTTCCACTGGCCTCTCGAGGAACGCACCCAGGCCCGCTACGACAGCGCCAAGGAAAATAATTACATCGAGTACCTGGGCAAGCGCAGCGTCGGCTACGAAATCGAGCAGTTGGTGCACGAAGAAGATCCGCTGACCGTGGCCCGCGCGCTCGACAAAGAAGGCTGGCTGAAGCTGCTGCATCCCCACTGGACCATGGCCAAGGTGGATGCCGCCGATCTGGGACAGGTGGTCAAGGCGCGCCAGATGCTGAACGATCTCGGCTACCTGGTTGAGACCGGCCCCATCGTGATGTACTTTCTCACTCGCCGCATGAGCGATAAGGATGTTTCCGACCTGCAGCGCGCGATTCCGCGGCGCGATTTCATTGACAAGTGGAAGCACCTGGAGAGCGGCGCCCACGACCTGGCCAAGAAGCTGACCAGCAAGGAAGCCGCCACGGTTTCGGGCTCCTGGAAAATTCTGACCCAGGCGACGCCGGAGAACATTCTGTTCCTGGAGCTGACCGGCAGGAACCAGGCAGTGATGCAGAAGCTGAAGAACTTCTTCACCAAGTGGCGGCAGGTGAAAGAGAAGTTGCCGTTCCCGGAGATGGCGGAGATGCGCATCACCCCGCAGCTTCCTGAGTATCAGAAGATCATGGACGAGGCCTTCCTGCTGCTGCTGGATGGCAAGCTGCGTTCGCACACCGAAATTGTGAATTTCCTGAAGCCGTACGAGCCACCTCCGCCGCCTCCGCCGCCCGCTCCGAAGCGCGGACGCGGCAAGGCTGCCGCTGCGGCGGCAACTCCGGATGGCGCGGTTCCAGCCAAGCGTGGCCGCAAACCCAAGGGCGCGCCTGCGCCAGTCGCGGCAGCGGCAGCGCCGATCACAGAGGCGAAGCCGGCCTTGCCCGACGCTCCAGGGAGGGGGAAGAAGGCTGCTCCGGAAAAAGCTCCTGCCAAGGGAGTTCCGGCAAAGGCCGCGCTTGCGCCAGCCAAAGCTGCGCCGGCCACGCCTGCGCCGGCGAAAGCTGCGCCAGCCAAGGCTGCACCCGCGAAGGCGGCTCAGGTTAAGAAGTCGGCGCCAGCCAGCAAGGCGGCTCCGGCCAAAAAGCCTGCGCCGAAAAAAGCCGCAGTCAAGCAGCCACCGGTCAAGAAACCGGCAAAGAAGTTAGCCAAAAAGAGGAGATGACCGCAGAAAGACTTCCCGTAATTTCCATCTGCGAAATTGCCTCGGGGAAAGACTGACTTACGTTCGGTGTAGGTGCCTGAGGAGGAGACATGGGGAAGTCCAGCTTGTGGAGAGTTGTCTTCGTTGTCAGTTTGATTTGCGCCGCAGCCACCACTGCATCCCACGCGCAAACCCTTACCACCCTGCACAGCTTCACCGGTACAGACGGCAACGGGCCAGCAGCATCCTTGATACTGGCCAGGGACGGAAACTACTACGGCACCACCACCCAAGGCGGGACCACCGACGCTGGTGTTGTCTTTAAGATGACGCCCAGCGGCACGGTCACCGTGTTTTACAACTTTTGCTCTAAACCGCAATGCACGGATGGCGCCGCCCCCTATGCCGGCCTGGTGCAAGGTTCTGACGGCAACTTCTACGGCGCCACGGGGAATGGCGGTTCGGGCAACAACAGCAACGGCACCGTCTTCAGAATTACCCCCAGCGGTACGCTCACCACCTTGCACAGCATGTGCACGGAAACCAACTGCGCCGACGGCAGCGGGCCTGAAAGCACGATGGTGCAAGCCAGCGACGGCAATTATTACGGTACGGCGATTTTCGCAGGCACGGGCCGGGGCGGTGTTCTCTACAGGATCACACCCAGTGGCGCCTACAGCGTCGTTTACAACTTCGATCCGGCGACCACCGGCCAGCTGCCCAACGGTGTGATTCAAGGCAGCGATGGAAATCTTTATGTGACCACTTTCCAGGGAGGCACCAATAACGCGGGTACGGTGGTGAGAATTACGCTCAGCGGCGCCGCGACCGTGCTCTACACCTTCTGCTCGCAATCCGGCTGCGTCGATGGCAACTTTCCTGAAGCTGCGCTGCTACAGGGCACGGACGGAAACCTCTACGGCACAACCCTCCGCGGCGGAACCTTCACTTGGGGGACGGTCTTCAAAATCACACCCAGCGGCACGCTCACCACCTTGCACAGCTTCAACCTGAGTGATGGAGGTGAACTCAGCGCGGCGGTGATTCAGGGCACAGACGGAAATTTTTATGGGACGACCTACGCCGGCGGGGTCAACAATGTTGGATCTCTCTTTGGTATCACCCCATCGGGCTCCCTGACCTTGCTGCATAGCTTCGCCGGTAGTGATGGTGCCCGTCCCCAGGGAGGCCTGCTCCAGAAAGCCGATGGAAGTTTCTATGGCACAACGTTGGTCGGCGGCACGGACAACTTTGGCACTGTCTTCCAATTGGCACTTCAACAGTCCCCCACCACGACGGTGCTGACCACCTCGCCCAATCCGTCCTACCAGGGAGAAGCGGTCACCATGACCGCGACGGTGACGGCGCAGAACGGTTCGACCCCGGCGGGCACCGTAGTGTTCAAGAGCAACGGAGCCGCCATAGGGTCGGCCTCGCTGGACAATTCTGGCGTTGCCGTTCTGAATTACTCCGGGACTCAGCGTAGGCAGCGACAGCGTGACCGCGGTCTATCAAGGCTCGCCGATCCTGGCGCCCAGCACCTCCAACACCGTCACCCAAGTTGTGCACCCCGACAGCGTGACCGCGGTGACCAGTTCGCCCAACCCTTCCACCTTTGGCCAACAAGTGACCATCACCGCGATGGTTGGCCCCGCAGGCCCGCCGAAGCCGACGGGCACCGTTAGCTTCACCTCCAATGGCGTAGCGATTTCGGGATGCACGATCGGTGACCCTGAGCCAGTCGCTGACCGCGATCTGCATGACGTCGTCGCTGGCAGTGGGGACCGATGCCGTGGCTGCGAGCTATTCCGGAGACGCCAACTATGGGCCCAGCAGCGGGACGGTTACTCAGATCGTGAATCCGGTGCCGGTGGCATTGCAGTTTGTGCCCATGACACCGTGTCGCGTGGTGGACACACGCCTGGCCAACGGCAACTTTGGTGGGCCGGCCATCACCGGCAACACCTATCGCGCTTTCCGCTGTCGCAGAGCGGCAACCCCTGCAACATTCCTTCGACCGCCGTGGCTTATTCGCTGAATGTAACTGCGGTTCCCAACGCCGTTCTGGGTTATCTGACCATCTGGCCCACCGGCGAAGGCCAACCCATCGTCTCCACGCTGAATTCGCTCGACGGACGAATCAAAGCCAACGCCGTGATCATTCCCGCGGGCACGCCGTCGGGTTCGGTCAATGTGTTTGTCACCAACACCTCCAACGTCGTGCTCGATATCAACGGCTACTTCACCGAGCCCAGCGGCTCAACTTTGCAGTTCTATCCGCTGACGCCGTGCCGCGTGGCCGATACTCGCAAAGCGGATGGCGACCTGGGCGGGCCGTTCCTCAGCGGTGGACAGAACCGCAGCTTCCCGGTGCTGGAAAGCAGTTGCGGAATACCCGACAGCGCCGCAGCCTACTCGTTTAACTTCACCGTCGTGCCCAAGAATGGCGGGATTCTGGGATATCTCACGGTGTGGCCGGAAGGGCAGAGCAAGCCCCTGGTCTCGACCCTCAACGACCTGACCGGAACCATCGTGGCCAACGCTGCGCTGGTGCCGGCTGGGACGGGCGGCGGGATTACGGTTTACCCCAGCAACGATACCGATCTGGTGATTGACGTGAATGGCTACTTTGCTGCTCCTGGCAGTGGCGGCCTGTCGCTCTATCCGCTGACGCCGTGCCGCGTGCTCGACACCCGCAAGGCCAACGGCGCCTTCAATGGCGAGTTGACGGTGAATGTGCTGAATAGTCCGTGTGGTCCGCCAGCAGCGTCGCAAGCCTACGTCTTCAACGCCACCGTGGTGCCGCAGGGCCCGCTCGGCTATCTGACGCTGTGGCCGGATGGAGAGAGCCAGCCCGTGGTGTCAACCCTGAATGCGCTGGACGGCGCCATCACCTCGAACATGGCGATCGTGCCCAACCAGGACGGCTCGATTGACGCCTACGCCTCGGGCACCACGCAGTTGGTGCTGGACATCACCAGCTACTTCGCGCCCTAGGGCCGGTGCAGGGGTGAAGAAGAAAGCCGCAGCAAAGCCAGAGAGACGCTAGCGAGAGATTCGAGCGGCTGTTGTTCGAATGGCGACCTTCGTCCCTGTCGCCAAGCGTCTCCTCTTTTGCGGAAGCTGATCACTCCTTGCATCCGCAAAGAAGTCGTCTGGCATCGAGGCCAGCAGATCGAAAGCATGGGTCAATCCAGGCTCGCTTTCTCGGTTCTGGAAGCGACCAGGAGCTTCTCGTTTTTTGCGGTCTTTAGGCATCCGGCAATATCTCCGTGACCCAAATTTAAGTTAAGCATACAACCAGCCGCAAAGCGGCGGGATGAAGTTAGACGGGGCCGTAAGGCCCCGGTTCGGCAGCAAAATTTTCTCTGAGCCGCGTGAGCGGCGCCATTCTTTACGCCAGGTAGGGCCCCAGGCTTTCGCGGATGGAGTCGGCGTCCACCGATTCACCCTGGTTCAGGCGCTCCAGGATTTGGTCCACCAGTTGCTTGGCCTGGTTGCGCTCGCGGTGCAGCAGAAAGCCGTCGAAGATGTGTTCGCCGCGCATGGCCTCGGCGATCTCTTCTTCTTTGTCGTGCTCGCCCAGTTCGGTGAAGTACACCACCCGGTAGCGCCCGCCAAAGTCGCCCTGGCGGTAGATTTCGAACATGACTTTCTTAGTATCGGTGGTTAAGGGCATGACCAAAGACCTTTGGCTGAAAGAGTATAGCGCGGCGAGACGCGAAAATGTAAGCGGTCCAGGAAGCCGCTGCGGATCATTTTGCTTGGCGCTGCTCTGCAATTCAAGACCATAGGATTGTCTTCTGTCTGACATTCGCGATAGAATGTCGGACAGCAGGAGACCCTATATGGCGACACAACGTATTTCCGTCAGAATCCCCCGTCCGCTCGGGGATCGGCTTAAGAAACAGTCCGCCAATAAAGGTCGGCCAGCTTCCGAATTGGTGCGTGAAGCCTTGGAGAACTACCTCGCAACGACCGCCGAGGAACCTTCGGCATACGATCTGGCGAAACGGGCAGGACTGATCGGCGTCATGCGGAACGGACCCAACGATCTCAGCACCAATCCCCGTCATTTTAAGGGTTTTGGTAAGTCCAGATGAAACGTGTTCTGGTGGACACCGGCCCGTTAGTTGCAATCCTCCTCCGCAGCGATGAGCATCACGAAACCTGTGTCAACGCGCTGCGGTCGCTCCCGGGTGCGCTCTTCTCCTGCTGGCCCGTCATTACCGAAGCGGCGTGGCTTTTGCGATCCGACCAAAATGCTGTTCAACAGCTTTTGCGAAGCGTTGGCGAGGGATTTCCGCTGTTGTTCCCGTTGCTGGAATCCGACGCAGGCAAAATAGCCGACGTGATGAGCAAGTACGACGACCTGAAGCCGCAACTGGCAGATGCCGCGCTCGTCTATCTGGCGCAGCGGGAGGGCATTGATACAGTCTTTACCCTGGACCGTCGCGATTTTTCCGTCTATCGCAGGTCCAACAAAAGTGGTTTCCGAATTCTGCCGGAAGTATCTTGAGTCCTTGCACAGGCATGGTAAGAAGCTGCGGCTAAAGGTCGTTCGACTGGACGCTGGCCTGAAGGCCAGCTCTACCACCACCTAATCGTCTCCCGCCGCCGAGGCCGGCTCCCGCTCCATGGGCGCGGGGAACGGAACAATTTCACTTTCGCGCCGCACCGACTTCGCCGTCAGGCTCATGCGCAGCGAGCGCTCGTACTCCTGCAACTGGCGCTCCAGCTCCGACGCCGCGTCGGCCTTCTTCAGCAGGTCCTCGCGATAGCGCTTCAGGAAGTAATCAATCGTCTCCACACGAATTTTGATGGAGCCGGTCGGCTTGTTCTCGTCCAAATCCTTGAACGAGAAGTACGGCGTACCCGACTTCTCGATGATGTCCTCGATCACCGAGTAGATGGGCGCGTCGTGTCCGCACTTGAAATTGCTGATCTCCAGCGCCACCAGGTTAGGATGGCGCGCGGTAAATTTCGCCGCCCAGATCTTGATGTTGGTGCTGGCCGAGTAGGCGTTCTTCCACACATCGCGAATGTCCAGTGCGTGCGTAATCGCTCCCGAGCGAACTTCCTCGCCGAACAGCCGGTCGAGCATGTCCTCGTCCGTGGGCAGCAGGCTCTGCGAAAAGATGGGATAGCCCAGCTTTTGGAACTCTTCCATGATCTCGTGGTTGAGTCCGGGATCATGATGATAGACGCGGCCCAGCATGACGATGCCCAGGCGGTTCTCGCGTTCCAGAGTGTCCATCACCTCGCGCGCGTGCTTGCGCATGCCGAGGTCGTAATCTTCCATGGCCTTGAAGCCGGCATCGATGGCGCGCTGGTTTTCCTCTTCCGACAATCCCAGCAGCGGGCCCCAGCTCTGGAACATTTGCAGCGAGTAAAGCTTGGGGTCGTCAATGTTGAGGATGGGATCCTCGTAGCGAATGCCATTCTCCTTGAAGACGTCGCTTTCCTTGGTGAACGCGGCTTTCACCGCATTGGGCGTCGCCGTCACCGTGGGGCACGCATTGCTGCCGGTACAGTTCTTCAGCGGCTGATGCAGCGTGTCAATCATGGGGAAGAAGATGACATCCAGCGGCTTCTTCTGGTGCTTCTGGAAGATCAGGTTGTAAACGTGTGGAATGCCGATCTTCGAGGGGAAGCACGGATCGATGGCGCCGCGGCCCGCGCCGGCGCGATACATGTCCTGGCCAGTGAACTCGGAGTACACCAGGTTCTCCGGCTCCAGTCCCAGGCTCTCCAGATAAGCGCTGAACATCGGCGCGTACTGATACATGTTGAGCACGCGTGGCATGCCGACGCGCATGGTGGCGCGCTTCTTCATCAGCTCGGCGCGCTGCTCCACCGCGGCTTTGCCAAATCCCCAGCGGCTGGCCGTGGGAAGGGGATCGGCCACCTTCTGCGGATTGCGCGAGCGCCAGGTCTCATGCGCCGCCAGGTCCACAAAGTTAGGATTCGCGGTCTTGATCGCGTCCAGACCAGCCTTGATGCCGCGCATGGCGCCGACGTCCTCGACTTGGCCCTTTTCGCAGGTGGAGATGATCAGCCGTCGCTCGCCCGCCTGCAGCGGCACCTTCGACTTGAACATGGGCAGCGGATTCGGCGCTTCCGGCTCAGCTTCGGCCTTGCCGACATTCACGTCAATGAAGGTGCGCAGGCAGTTGTTCTTGCAGAAATAGCAGCGCGTGTCTTCATTGCGAGTAGTGCGGTAGCCGATGCTCTGCACCGCGTCCAACCCGATGAAGGTTGTGCGATGGCCGTTCTTGTAGATACGCATGGCTTCGACGCCCGCGCCGATGGCGCCTGACTCGCCGCAATGCTGGTGCACGATGACTTCCGGCTCGCCGCCCGCGCCGTGGAAGTGCGAGTGGATGAAGTCCACCTCAGACTTCACCGCCGCCAGATTCTTCTGCGTGCCGCCTTGCAGGATGAAGCGCGAGCCCAGCTTCGCGAGGTTCGGAATTCCGGCGACGTACAGGAAGATATTCTTGGGCAGCACGTTGGCCAGCCCGGCGAGAATCTCTTCGCCGCGCCAGCCCTGGCGCTGAAAGTTCACGATGTCCGACTGCATGAATACCGCGCAGCCGTAGCCGAACACCGGCATGGTTTGCGCCGAGAACGCGATGTCGGCGTACTCGTCCACCTTGTAGCCCAACGACTCGGCCGTGCCTTGCAGGAAGTATCCGTTACCCGCCGAGCACTGCGTGTTCAGCTTGAAGTCCTTGACCCGCCCGTCTTTCAGGATGATGAGCTTGATGTCCTGGCCGCCGACGTCCACGATCACGTGCGGCTCTTTGTAGAACTTCATCGCCGATTCGGTGTGCGCCACGGTTTCCACCAGCGCCACGTCGGCCCTGAGCACATCCTTCAGCACGTCCTTGGCGTAGCCGGTGGTGCCCACGCCAAGCACTTCCATCGTGCATCCCTGCGCCTCGACCTGCTGGCGGAGCGCGACAAACATGTCAATGGTGTCCTGGATGGGATTGCCGCCGGAAAGCTGATAGGCCTTGCACAGCACGTCGCCGCTCTCGGAGAGCAGTACCGCCTTGGTCGAGGTCGAGCCGCCGTCAATGCCGATGAACCCGCTGACCGTCTGGCCCGGAGTGAAGGTCGCGCCGATGAATTTCGGGATGGTGTACTTCTGCTTGAAGCCCGCGAGCTCCTCTTCCGAGGTGCTGAGTCCGGCCGCGCCCGACTTGGCTTTCTCCGCCTGGCGACCGACGGTGATGTAATCCTCCAGGCACTCGCAGCCCATGTAGATGCCGACTTCCGGCTCTTCGTCCTTGCCGAATTCCACCGCGCCCAGCGCCGCAAAATACTGCGCGTTCTCCGGAACCTTGATCAGGTCCCGGGGATCGACGCCCTCGGGAATCGGCACCTTGCGCTCTTCCCAGGTGCGCGGGATGTTGAGCTGCCAGGCTTCCTTCATGCCGCGGATGAACGAGTTCGGGCCGCCGAGCAGCAGCACATGCGGCCGCAGCGTGTGGCCGCGCGTGAGCACCGTGAGGTTCTGCAGCACGATGGCGTCGAACAGGGAAGCCATGAGCTGGTCCGGCGGGATGCCCTGCTTTTGCAGGCCGTTGATGTCGGTCTCGGCGAACACGCCGCACTTGCCGGCCACAGGATGCAGCTTGATGCCGTTGTAGCCCTGCTCGCAGAGATCGGCCGGCGGGAATCTTCAGCTTGGCGTTGATCTTGTCAATGACCGCGCCGGTGCCGCCGGCGCACTTGTCGTTCATCGAGGGAATCTTCTTCTTGCGGCCGGTGTTCTCGTCCTCCTTGAAGACGATGATCTTGGCGTCCTGGCCGCCGAGCTCGATGACGGAGTTGACTTCGGGATGGAGCTTCTCGACCGCCAGCGAAACCGCGGTCACTTCCTGCACGAACTTGGCGCCGATCAGATTGGCGAGCGCGCCGCCGCCCGAGCCGGTGATGAAGATGCGGCTGTTGTGTGGCGCGATGCCGACTTCCTCTTCCATGCGCTTGAGGAATTCCAGCAGCTTCTCCGGCTGCTTGGTCTCGTGGCGCTGGTAATCCTGCCAGATCATCTTGTCGGTGGCGGCCTCGACCACCACGGCCTTCACCGTGGTCGAGCCCACGTCCATGCCGACGGTGTATACCGCCTTATGCCCGGACTGGCCGGTCACTGCGCGCGATTTGGCGAGGATGCGCGCCGGCAGCGATTCTTCCTGGGGCGCAGAGTTGGTCAGGGCGCTGAGCGAGACGTCAACCTTGGGGTTGGCGGCATCGCAGCAGCCGCCGCCGTGCTCTTCGGCCGGGTTTGCTCCGTGATGATGAGAGTGACTCACTAACCCTCCGTGCGGGTCTTTGCCCGCTTTGATCGGTTCGTTCCCAGCGCTTACGCGCTGGGCTACGTTTGTTTCGCCCTTCGGGCTTGGGTAGAGCGACCCTTTAGGCTCGCGTCCACGCGCAGTATTAATTCGATCCGGGAGGTGCCGCCGGCTAAAGCCGGCTCCGGATAAATGAATATCGACGTTTCGGCACGCCTAAAGCCATGCCCTGACACAAACCGTCGCCGGGGCTGAAGCCCCGGATTTATGTTCGGCCCATCGGCACGACTGAAGTCGTGCCCTTACTCATGCCCTGGCCACCAGCCACCGGCCACTAACTACTGGCCACAAGCCACTGGCCACTAGCCACTGCTTCTCACGCTTCTCCGAAGTTGCCTTCCACTCGGCGGAAGCCGTGTTTCGCCTGCCGCAACAACCATTCGATCACCCGCTTGTCGTTGTAGCACCACGCCAGAATGTGATTCAGCGTGGAGAAGCAGCTCTTCTGGCACTCCTTCTTCATGTGCTTCAGCTGACCGGTATCGAATTTGTGTTCCTCGATGGTGCCCCAGTCGTAGCTGGCGGAATACATGGGGAAGCACGGCGCCAGCGTCCCGTCCACGCGAACGATCAGCGAGTTGTGCCCGGCGCGGCAGCCCCAGTCGTGCAGGTCGCCCTGGATGAAGTTCTTCATCTGCGACAGCCGCTCCACCGAGTTCACCATGTGATAGCCCGACTTCTGCTTGTCAATCAGCCAATCAATCAGCTCAGCCGCGGCGGGGTGGTGCTCTTCGCGGATGAACGTCGGATTGGTGTAGAGGTGCTTGAAATGCGGCTGCTCGGTCATCGGCGACTCACAGATATGGTAGTCGGTGGCGATGCCGTTGTCGCGCGCCAGTTCGGTCAACTGCCGCACGTCATCCATATTGTTGGCGCAGATGTTGATATTCAGGAACACCGAGTAGCCGTACTTGTATTGCTTCTTCACCAGGTAGTCGAAATACTTGCGGATAGGCACGATCGCCTTCGGCAGCCCTCTGCCGGCGACATCATCCCAGGAATCCACCGCCAGATTGACCACGCCAACTCCGGCATCGGCGACTTTGTCGATCACCGATTCCCGCATCAGGCGGCCGTTGGTCGGCAGGTAAACCCAGAAGCCCTTCTTGGCGGCGTAATAAATAATCTTGTGGGCGAAGTCGGGACGCAGCAGCGGCTCGCCGCCCATCAGCGCCAGCACACCCGCGCCAGAATCGCGCAGCCAGTCGATGGAGCGCTTTGCCGTGTCCTCGGTCATGCCGCGGACGCTGTTGTCGAAGGCCCAGCAGTAGTGGCAATCCAGGTTGCACTTCCACTCATTGAACAGATACGCAATGATGGGGTGGAAGTCGCCTGGCAGCACCCGCGAGCGGATCCAGGGAAAGGCCCAGCCGCGCATGGCGCGATAGATATGCTTGGTGGACCATGTGCGTCTGCCGTTCTTGGGGAAGTAATCTTCGTCCGGCGCCGTCATCAGCTCGGGATGTTGCGGGAAGATCGGCGTGGGCAGCGTTTGCTGTTTGCCGTCCGGCGCCGGCGGCAGCAAGCGCGGCGTGTCCCGCGGCTTCATCAACAGGTCGTGCAGTTGAACATCCAGCCGGTGTGTAGGGGCTGCGGTAGTCCCCTCTGGTAGATGCACCTCGGTGGCCATCGAGCGAACGTTCCTTTCTGTGTTGGACGCCTAAATCGCTGTTAGTCTCCGAACGCCGGCGAGACCGCGAGCTTGCGCGGAGCCGGCGCAGGAACCCGCGCCAGCTTCGCCTTGCCCTTCATCAGGTCGCCGACGTGCAAAACGAAATTGGCGGCGATGCCGGCATAGCCGTCGCGATGCGGCACCGGATAGAACAGGTTCCGCAGCTCGGGATGCTCGCCCACGTAGTCCTTCACGTCCTGCAGCGATTGGCCCGTGGCCTTCAGCGCCTGGTCGAATTCCATGCGGGCCTTCACCTTGGCTTCGCCCAGCGCCATCTGCACGCGGCTGTGAGCATTGATCTCGCCTTCGCCCGAAGTTTCAATGGGCAGGAAGATCATCTCCTTGAAGTGGTTGGCCACCGCCGACTGCACACCATCCGACTGCGACGAAGGCATGCATCCGAACGGCTTCAGCGCCAGCACCATGTGGCAGAGGTGGTTCTTGGTGTACCAGACGTTCTTGCCGACTTCCAGGTGACCTTCGCCGCCGCGTGCGTACTGGTTATAGAAGGGATGCGCCATCTCGGCCATTTCCTTCTGGTCCACCAGGTGGTGCGCGATGCTGCCCAGGCGCTCCACCACGCGATGATACTGGCGCGCGTAAACGCGCTCGCCGATGCCGAACAGCCACTGCTTCTGGCGGAATTTCAGCTCGTTGAGCGCCTTCTTGCGCAGCTCGTACCAGCGCACCTGCTTGAAGGGAGCGTCGAGCTGCCGCCGTGCCGCCGCCTTAGCCTTGGCCTGGTACATCATGTACATCACCCAGGTGGCGATGGGCTCCACCAGCACCTGTGCGCCTTCGCGCTCCAGGAACTCGAACATGTGGAAGTTGCCGTCGCCCTCGGTGGTCTGCGCCCAGAATTCGCCGATGATCTTCACCACCGGCTTCACCCGCAGGCGGTCCACCTCGATGGTGGCCAGCTCGTCATGCACCGCAGTCAGCGCCTCTTTGTAGGGATCGCCGTAGAGCTGCTCGCGCACCTTCAGCAGCGAGTTCACCCACACTTCCCACTTCTTGCCTTTGTTGGCGCGGATCTTCCTGGCCATCCATTCCGGCAGATCTTCGTGGTCTTCGAAGGGCTTGCGCTCGCGCAGCATGCGGCAGAGCGTGTCCACGGAATCGTGGAAGACCTGGTCGGTCTTGCCCTTCTCCACTTCGTAGGGACGGACGCGGAAGATCATCTCGTTCATGATGTCGCCGAGGTTGAGGGCGTTAAACATGCCCATGCCGAAGTCCACGGTGAACTTCAGCCCGGCCTCGCCGCTGGCGGCCTTCACGCCATCGTTCTGCTGGAAGAGCAGCACGCGGAAGCCGTCGAAGCCGGCGTTCTGCAGCGCCAGGCGGTATTCCGCCTCGTACATGCCGAAGCGGCACGGGCCGCAGGAGCCGGCGGTGAAGAAGATGTAGTTGCTGATGATCTCCTGCTTGCTGAGGCCTCGCGCCTCCAGACTTTGCAGGTGCTGCACCAGGTTGCCGACGGTGAAATAGGTCGGGTTGCACTGTCCGTTGTTGCCGTATTCCTTCCCCAACTGGAAGGCCGCGACGTTGGCGATCGGCATGATTTCGCAACGATAGCCGCAGCCCTCGAACACCGCCTGGATGACCCGCTCATGCTTCCAGGTTAGACCGCCGAACAGGATGGTGACCTTACCGCGTTCCTCGGCAGTGAAGGGATTCTCCACCGGGCGCTTGAAATGCCGGACCGGTCCGCTGTCCAGGCCCATCATGCTGGCCAGACGGGCGCGTTCGTGCGCCAGCTTGCGCTGGATTTCCTCTTCGCTTTGCGGAGTGGTCAATTTGTCGAGCGGAAAATCGATGCGGGTCACAGGCATGGTGACATTCCTTTATTTTTGAATTGTTTTTGAGCTGCCTGGGGTCGGTTGCGGAATCGCGCAGATTCAGGGGTGCTGCTGGACAGACGACCAGCGAAGCAAATAGGAAAAGCCTCGAAGCGGGTGAAATCTCTCACGGCAAAAAAGTTGGGGTTACTGCCTATTTTTGCTTTTTGAGACTGCTCTGGGGATGCAGACACAAAGTCCTACCGCTCCTCGATCCCCGTAGTGCATGAAGTATAGCCACCTGCGCCGCAGGCATCAAGACCATGCGGCAAAATTCACGGCAATTCATGGGCTGCTCACCACAATTTGCACGGCACTGCCGTGCCAGTTACAACCCGCAAGTCGCAGTCATGCCCTGCGGTGGCGCAATTTGTCGCATAAAGATGCCGCGGTACCCGTGCGCGATTCCGAAAGTATCGTATGCCGCCCCAAACAGAAAGCCTTTCACCACGGAGAACCCGGGGATTCTTGATTTCAATTTCCTCCGTGCGCTCCGCGGTCTCCGTATTCTCCGTGTTAAAAAGCTTTCTGCTTGCCGCCGGCAAGTTTTCGCGGTTGCGTACATCTCGTTAGCCCTTCCGGAAAAGTTAGCCTGTGAGATGTACCGGGCAGGGCGCGAGTTGAGCCCGTAACCCTGCTCGGCTCACCACTACCGTGCGTCGTAACGGCTGCCCTCTATAATTGTCGGTTCCTGCCAATGACGCCCGATCCTGCGCGTCGCCCGGGAGCACGGAAGCGAGGCCTGTTTGCCCTATAACGACCTGCGAGACTGGATCTCCGCGCTGGACAAAGCCGGAGAATTGAAGCGCATCAAGGCGGAAGCTGATCCGGTACTTGAGATTGCCGAGATCACCGACCGGGTGTCCAAGTGGGGACCGCGCGGCAAACACGGCCCCGGTGGCCCGGCGCTGCTGTTCGAAAACGTCAAGGGATATCCAGGATCGAAGCTGCTGATCAACCAGTTCGGCTCGGAGCGCCGCATGCGCCTGGCACTGGATGTGGATTCGCTGGACGAAATCGCCGGCCGCATCAAGGCCTTCATGGACGTAAAGTCGCCGCAGGGCCTGCTCGACAAAATCAAGATGCTGCCCATGCTGGCGGAAATGGGGAAGTTCTTTCCCAAGGAAGTCTCCGCCGGCCCGTGCAAGGAAGTGATTCAGCGCGACAACTTCTCGCTGCTGGATTTCCCCGTGCTGCAATGCTGGCCGCTGGATGGCGGACGCTTCATCACCCTGCCGTCGGTCATCACCCGCGATCCCAAGACCGGTAAACGCAACGTCGGAACATATCGCATGCAGGTGTATGACGCACGCAGTACCGGCATGCACTGGCAGCGACAGAAGGGAGGCGCCGAACATTATCGCGAGCAGATGCGCAAGGCGGCTGCAGCCGGTGAGGCGCAGCCAGTGACCGCCGCGCTCGATCTGATGGCGCGCTCCGGCGGCGGGTCGCGCGTGGCCGAAGGCAAGCAGGTTGGCGGACGCATGGAGGTCGCTGTCGCCATCGGCACCGAACCGGCGCTGATGTTCGCCTCCATCGTGCCTGCCCCGCCCGACGTCGAGGAGTTCATGATTGCCGGCTTCCTGCGCCAGAAGCCGGTGGAGCTGGTGAAGTGCGAGACCGTGGACCTGGAAGTTCCGGCCGAGGCGGAGATCGTGCTCGAAGGCTACGTGGAGCTCGACGAGCTGCGCATGGAAGGCCCCTTCGGCGACCACACCGGCTTCTACACGCCGGAAGATCTGTACCCGGTCTTCCACGTTACCTGCGTCACCCATCGCAAGGACCCGATTTACTCGACCACCATCGTGGGCAAGCCGCCGATGGAAGATGCCTGGATGGGCAAGGCCGTGGAGCGCATCTTCCTGCCGCTGATGCGCGTGACTATTCCCGAACTGGTGGACGTAAACCTGCCGGTCGAGGGCGTCTTCCACAACCTGATGATCGTGTCCATCCGCAAGTCGTATCCCGGGCAGGCGCGCAAGGTGATGAGCAGCATCTGGGGCATGGGCCAGGCCATGTCCACCAAGTGCATTCTGGTGGTGGACGAAGACGTGGACGTGCAGGACCTGCGCGAGGTGACGCTGAAGGTGCTGAACAACATTGATCCCGAGCGCGATATCCAGTTCACCCTGGGGCCGATTGATTCGCTGGACCACGCTTCGCGGCTGCCCGACTTCGGCTCCAAGATGGGCATTGACGCCACCCGCAAGTGGCCGACCGAGGGCTTCACCCGTTCCTGGCCCGACGAGATTCGCATGGACGAGAAGACTAAGGCCGCAGTGACGCGGCGCTGGAAAGAGTTTGGGCTGGAGTAAACCAGTTGTCAGTTGTCGGTTGTCCGTTGTCCGTAAAGCCGGTGCTTGTGCGTGAAGCCGGTGCTGTCACAGCTCTTGCTGATGTGTCATCCCGACCAAGGGCTTTGGCCCGCGTGGAGGGACCTGCTGTCCGCATTCGCAAGTCTGATGTCGTAGGTGTGCCCCCATCGCTTTGCGCAACCCTGTCATCCCGACCGGAGCGTCCGCCGGGTTTTCCCACCCGCCTCTTTTGCGGGTGGGCGGACGCGCAGTGGAGGGACCTGCTGTTCGTCGAGTGAGGCCGCTTACCGATTCGCGACGATATGCCAGGCGAATCCGCTCCGCAGTGTGCGGTACTGGTCCGATGCCACTAACTGAGGTGTCATCCCGACCAAGGGCTTTAGCCCGCGTGGAGGGACCTGCTGTCCGCATTCGCAAGTCTGATGTCGTAGGTGTGCCCCCATCGCTTTGCGCAACCCTGTCATCCCGACCGGAGCGTCCGCGGTGTTTTCCCACCCGCCTCTTTTGCGGGTGGGCGGACGCGCAGTGGAGGGACCTGCTGTTCGTCGAGTGAGGCCGCTTACCGATTCGCGACGATATGCCAGGCGAATCCGCTCCGCAGTGTGCGGTACTGGTCCGATGCCGCTAACTGAGGTGTCATCCCGACCAAGGGCTTCAGCCCGCGTGGAGGGACCTGCTGTTCGCCGTGTGATCCAGCTCACCGATTCGCGCAACCATCTTGCCTAGCATCGGATCGTGGAACACAGTATTACTTTTACATCCTCGCGAGCAAGTCGCGGGCGTTGTACATCGGCGTGACCAACAATCTTACGGCGCGAATTCTGCAACATCGCAGCGGCGACTTTGGCGGTTTTACCAGCGACTACAAGGTGCACCGGCTGGTGTACTTCGAACAGCATGAGTGGGTTCAAAACGCCATCGCTCGGGAAAAACAGCTCAAGCGCTGGCGCCGTGAAAAGAAAGTCTGGCTGATCGAGCGCGAAAACCCGACATGGGAGGATCTTGCCGCGGGCTGGGGTGAGATGGGAAAGCTGACGGTCAGAGATCCTGCCTCACTCGACGAACAGCAGGTCCCTCCACTGCGCGTCCGCCCACCCGCAAAAGAGGCGGGTGGGAAAACCCGGCGGACGCTCCGGTCGGGATGACAGGGTTGCGGTCGGGATGACAGGGCTGCCCCAAACCACCAAGCTGCCGCAACCTGCACCAAGCTGCCCCAACCTTCGTGCAGCCGGGAATTCCCAGCCAGTAAATCCATTCATGTGAGAATTCGAGCGCTTTTGCCCCGCCGGGCAGAGTGGACGTCACTTTTCAGCATCGCAAATAGATGTATATACATCTATTCCATCATGAAAACGATGCCGCTACCCGACCTGCCTTGCTTGTGCGCAAACCTGCGGCGGGCAGCCAGGGCGCTCACCCAGATCTACGAGGATGCGCTCCGGCCCGCCGGGCTGCACGGATCGCAGTTCACCATCCTGCAGACGCTTTCGCTTGCGGGTGAACTTACCCAGGGGCAGATGGCTCGTCTGCTCGCGATGGACAGCACCACCCTGACGCGGACGCTAGCCATCATGGAGCGGCAGGGATGGATCGCACGACGGGAAGGCGCTGACCGGAGAGAGTGGCGAATTCAACTGTCCAAGGCAGGAAGGGCCAAGTTCGAGCGTGCGGCGCCCGCAATGGGAGAAGGCCCAAGCTCTTGTCAGGAAGAGGCTGGGAGAACGCCGCTGGGACCAGGCCATGAAATTCAGCAACGACGTAACCAGGGCTGTCGAGGCCCGAAGGAGTTAAAGATGCTATATCCAGCGTTATTCGGAATCACCATCGCTTTCAGCTTGGTGGTGTGGGGATTGGTTGCACGCCAGTATTTCTGGCCGGCGCTGCGCGGGCGCGAACGGGCGGACGCGCTGAGGCCCATCCTGTTTCTGCATGCCTTCCGCTTCATGGGACTTTCGTTCTTGATTCCTGGCGTGGTCGCGGCGGATCTGCCGGCGTCATTCGCACGCCAGGTCGCCTACGGAGACCTGGCAACCGCGGTCCTCGCGGTGCTGGCATTGACGATGCTGAGCGGCAAAGGCTGGGCTGGGCCGATCTGGGTGTTCAATATCGTCGGCACCGTGGACCTGCTGAACGCGTATTACCAGGGAACGCGCATCTCGATAGCGAACGCGCCGGGTGTGATGGGCGCGGCTTACTTCATTCCCACGCTGGTGGTGCCGCTACTGCTGGTCACGCACGCGCTGGTGTTTCGGATCCTGTTGCGGCCGCAGAGGGCCGTCATTTCGCAACGCCTTCCGCACGCAGCCTAAGTTGCGTCGCAAGGCGGACGGCAGGTCGCTCCACTCCGTGTCCGCCCACCCGCAAAAGAGGCGGTTGGGTGGACGCTCCGGTCGGGATGACAGGGCTGCGCAAAGCGACGGGGTGGACCGCCCTACGACATCAGACTTGCGAATGAGGTAACACCGGAGGTGCCCCAGGTCTCGCGGGGGTTCGAGACCCGGGGCACTCAACCTCTTACTTGGTGAAAATATTATGGTCGGTGTCGTATCGCTTCTCGGTTTCGCTGGCCTGGCCCGCCATCTCATCGGCATCCTTTTCCAACTTCCTCGTGGTGGCGTCCTCCTCGGAGGAAGGTTTGCTGGCTGGCGGTTGTGGCGGAGTGGTTGAACCTTTTTGGCTATCGGACATGAGTCACCTCTTTCATCTTGGATGCCGGCTGCTCCTTCGAAGCAGGTGGAAAATTATGCACGCGTTACGGGGTGATCTCGAAGACTATGCCGCAGCCCCGGAAGCATGGTCCTGTATAGCCGCCTTCGTCGGCCACTCCGTAGAGATTGCCATCGGCGTCCAGGATCAGCCTGCCGCTTATATAGGACCCATCACTTCCCCCGGTAAAATCATGCAACGAGGTGTACGTCCAGCCCCCGTTCGAGGGTGTAAGTTTGAACGCCGATCCGTATCCATAGGCTCCGCCGGCGACCGTGGTGCCATAGAGATTGCCGGATACGTCCATGGTGAGAGCAGCCTCCGATCCATAGTACTGTGGGCCCGTCAGGCTATAGATCAGGTTGAAGCCCCAACCTCCCTGGCCCGGCGTTAAGTCAAAGGCGGTTCCGCCGCCGCCTGCGCCGCCCTCGGTGGTGGTGCCGATGAGCTTGCCGGAAGCCAGCAGCAAGCCGCCTTCGGGGACAAATCCATCGCTTCCTCCGGTAAAGGTGTAGAGCAGATTTTCCGTCCAGCCGGAGCCTGGAGGCGACATTTGGAAGACCGTTCCTCCGTAGGAGCTGCCCCCTTGTCCCGTCGTCCCGTAGAGGTTGCCGGCACTGTCGAGGATCAATGGGGCATAGGGACTCTGCCCATCACTGTCGGAGACGGGAAAGGCGTGCAGGACCGTCTCGGTCCAGCTACCGTTGGATGGGCTCAGTTCGTAAACTGTTCCGCAACCGTTGGTGTTATAGAAACAAGTAACATCGCCAAGGCCACCGCCGCCGAACGTGGTCCCATAAAGATTTCCAGCGCGATCGAACACTACCTCACTCATGGGCTCATCGCCATCATCGCCGTCGAAGGAGAAGATGTTTGATTTCAGCCATGGGCAGATGAAGGACTTGCAGGTGGTCACGGGAGGGGTCATCCTGAAAACCAAGCCGCAAGACCCAAAGCCGGCGTTGCAATTGGCTTGTCCGCCTTCCTCGGTCACGCCGTAGAGGGCGCCATCCGGACCAAAGATTACCCTGCCGGAAGGAAAGATCCCATCCGAGTATCCTCGGAAGACATACAGGGAGTTCAGCACCCAGCCGGAGCCTTGGCGAGAGAGCTTGAACACCGTGCCACAGCCAGGGTTGGCGCCGCCTTGTGGGCAATCGTTGGTATCGTCGCCTCCAGTAATGGTCACGCCGTAGAGGTTACCGGCTCGATCCATGGTGAGGCCCCCAACCGGACCGGCCCCATCCGGTCCGGTAAAGGTGTGCAGGACCTTGAAGGTCTGGGCGTGCGCTGCGGTGATCAGGAACAGCAGGGAAAGGAGCGCGATCCCTCCTATGGCGAAATTCGAAGCACGGTTTTGCTGCAAGCGCGTCATAGCAACACTCCTCGATCCGCGAAGTACGTTCTGGGCGGTGATGTTGTGCGCTTAGGGGGAGGAAAGCAACTTAATTTTGGATTACGAGGGAACAGATTGAAAACAGAACTTTTATAAAGAAGGATTACATTCTGCGGCGTATGATGTTCGCAAGGATGGGCCATGGCAATGATCAGCAAGAGGAAGCTCCGCTACGTGCAGATCAGTCCCTCACTTGCGGTTTGTGAATATTGCGACACCCAGTTTTCGGGGAATGAAGAAGAGATTCGACAACAGTTTCAGTTGCACAAGTGCGAACGCCAGGATGCCAATCAGGACGCTGCGTTCGCGTCGGCGAAGTCGACCGGAAACAGCTGACGGCCGACGGCGACAACCGACAACTGATCACCGAGAAGCAGCGCCCTGCACTGCCCCCGTTGCCACGGACGATTCCCCTGTGCCACAGTATCGGAATGCTTGCCCGTCCTGAACGTTCCGAATACGCCGACTTTTACGCCAACTACATTGCCGGAGTGCCGGAGGACGACCTGCTCGCCTTCATGTTGGCGCAGCCCGGCGCTTATCGCAAGCTGCTGGGTTCGCTCTCCGAAGCCGATGCCTCAAAGCCGCCCGCCCCCGGCAAATGGAATGTGAAGCAGGTGATCGGACATATCTGCGACGCCGAGCGGGTGCAGAGCTATCGCGCGCTGCGTTTCGCCCGCGCCGACCAGAAAGAGCTGCACGGCTTCGAGCAGGATGACTACGTCCGCGAGGCGCAATCGGACTCGCGCAAGCTCGCCGAGTTGCTGGATGAGTTCGACAAGATCCGCGAATCGAGCATGGCGATGTTCCGCTCCTTCTCGCCGGAATGGTGGACGCGCACCGGCGTGGCCAATGGATCGCCGGTCAGCGTGCGCGCCATGGCCTACATCATCGCCGGACATACCAAGCATCATTACGACCTGTTGCAGAAGCAATACGGCGGATAGGCGAGCGTCTCCCCTCAATCGGAATGGGATGATGCATCCCGGCGCTCCGGATTGTTATACTGAAGCAGCCTATGGGAATCGTGAAGAACATTGCCGCCATCGCCAAGGGCATGAGCATCACCTTCATGGAGATGTTCAAGCCGACCATTGTCGAGAACTATCCCGACGGGCCGGGACCGACGCGCGGCGCCATGTTCCAGGAGCGCTTCCGCGGCATGCACGTATTGCAGCGCGACGAAAACGGCCTCGAGAAATGCGTTGCCTGCTTCCTGTGCGCGGCGGCCTGCCCTTCGAACTGCATTTACATTGAGGCGGCGGAGAACACGGCGGAGAAGCGCATCAGCGGCGCTGAGCGCTACGCCAAGGTTTACAACATTGATTACAACCGCTGCATCTTCTGCGGCTATTGCGTGGAAGCCTGTCCCACCGACGCCATCACCCACGGCCACGGCTTCGAGCTGGCGACGTTCAACGCCAGCAACCTGGTGTATCGCAAGGAACAGCTGCTGGCGGGCACGCCGGCGCATGAAGGCGCCAACGCTGTCTTCAGCCAGTACGAACAGGCGCGGCTGATTCCGTCGAAGTAAAGCGCCGCTCGCGTCGAAACTTCTCTACGTCAATTGCACCTGCTCCAGGATGCCGTACAGCGGAATCCGCAGCCACTGCGGCCGGTATTCCAGTTCGTGTTCGATCTCGGCCAGCGCGCGCTCCAGCATGTAAGCGCTCAGCAGAGTGCGCAGCTCGTCGTCGCTCTGCGGCAGTATCTGGGTGTTGGCTGCTGCCTGCAGATATTTCTGCATGAAGATGGCGCTCACCCAGCGATACCACAGCCGCGCCCACCTCTCCAGTTGCGGCGCGGCTTCGCGGCTGGGTACGATGCCGGGAATGTCGCCGAAGAGCGCGGCGTGCGAAATGTAGTGGAACGAGCGCAGCATGGTGGCGACGTCGCGCAGGGCAGAGCGCTTCAGCCGGCGTTCGCTGAGCGGACGATAAGGATCGCCTTCGAAGTTGGTGATCATCCAGTCACTGCCGGAATGCAGCACATTCGACAGGTGATAGTCGCCATGATTGCGGATGCGATTGCCGGAGATGCGCTTATCGCGTAACGTCACCAGCGCGGTGCGAATCTCGCCCTCGCGCTTCAGTACCTCCGCAACTTCCGGCTGCGCCTCATCGGGAATGCGAGCCGCTCGCGAGCGCAGGCCGTCGAAGGCGCGGTTCATCTGCCCCAGCATGCCGTGATAAATGCTTTGCCGATAGAAGGTGGTGAACGGTTCGGGCGCGAATGCCGGCACATCGGGACGGCTGGCCAACGCCAGGTGCAGGTCGGCGGTGCGGTGGGCCAGCATGCGCACGCCTTCCACGTAATTGCCCAACAGCTCGGCGATGAGCTGCGGCACCTCGAGCTTCGGCGACAGCAGGTCCAGCTTGTCCAGTTCGGCGATGCGGCCGTCGTCCTGGTGAATGGCCAGAGCGTGCTCGAAGAACAGGCCGAGCTGGTCCACGGTGTAGCTCCAGCCGTTGGTGGCGCTGCGCACGTAGCTGGTGAGGGTGCCGACGTTGGTTTCGTGTACCACGCCGTCGCGCATCTGGCGGAAGTCGAGCGAACCCAGCGCCGTCGGGGTGCCAGTGAAGCTGGTCTCCTCGGTCAGAAATTCCGGCAGCTCGCGGCCGGGATTGATGCCTTCCTCCAGTTTGCGATAGAGCTTGAGCACGAAGTCGTCGCCGTAGTTGACCACGGTGAAGCAGCTTTCCGAGGGCTGGGCTGCCGGCTCCAGCTTGGAGGTAGTGGAGGTCCAGGCCTTGCGGAAGGCGCGAGTGTGCGAGCCGACCAGTTCGCCCAGTTCGCCGCGCAGTCGCCGCCGGCGCACGATGGCGCGCAACAGCGCATCGCAGAAGTCGCGATCAATGGTGGCGCCGAAGAGAATGGCCTCGCCTTCGAAGCCCGGCCCTTGCAGCCGCGCCAGTATGGCGTCAGGACGATCGTGCAACACGGCTTCCGCCTTGGCGCCGGTGGCCACCGACAGCGACAGGGAATAGATTTCCGGATCGCCCTCGCCATATTCCACCCGCATGATACAACAGGTGCGACGTGCGTCTCCGGAAGCGCCAGCACGTGGTGCAGTTCCAGGCTGGTGATGTAGCGATTGCGTCCCAGGAACCACGGCCGCGAGCGCAACAGCCGCGGCACGATGCGGCCCAGGGTATTCAACACCGGCTCGGTGAAGACGTTATCGGCGCTTGCCACCTGTACCAGCGGCAACTGCTGCTGCGTGCCGGTAGTCACGTTCAGCGACTCCTGCGTGACCTCGCGCGGCTCCAGGTGGAACCAGTAGGAAGCATGTGGTCCCAGAGAGAGCAGGTAAGGGCTCTCGGTGATCGCCGGGAATTTGGAGCGGCCATACACCTCGACCGGCGTCGAGCCATTGAACCGGCTCAAGTCCATATCAACACACTGGGCGAAACGCGAAAGATTGGCGACTACCAGGATGGTTTCGTTGTCGAGCTGGCGAAGGAAGGCCAGCACCTTGCGATTGCTGGGGTAGAGAAATTCCAGCGCCCCCCGGCCAAAGGCCTGGTACTGCTTGCGCTGCTGGATCAGCCGCTTGGTGAACCACAACAGCGAATGCGAGTTGTTGAGCTGCGTCTCGACGTTGACGGCTTCGTAGTGATACTCCGGATCGATGTTCACCGGCAGGTACAGCCGCTGCGGATTGGCGCGGGAGAAACCGGCGTTGCGGTCGGCGCTCCACTGCATGGGCGTGCGCACGCCGTTGCGGTCGCCCAGATAGACGTTGTCGCCCATGCCGATTTCGTCGCCGTAATAGATCACCGGCGTTCCCGGCAGCGAGAACAGCAGCGCGTTCATCAGTTCGATCCGGCGGCGGTCGTTCTCCAGCAGCGGCGCCAGTCGGCGGCGGATGCCCAGGTTGATGCGCATGTGCCGGTCGTGCGCGTAGGTGCGGTACATGTAGTCGCGCTCTTCGTCGGTCACCATCTCCAGCGTCAGCTCGTCGTGATTGCGCAGGAACAGCGCCCACTGGCAGTTCTCCGGAATCGGCGGCGTCAGCTTCAGAATGTCGGTGACCGGATAGCGGTCCTCCATCCGCATCGACATGAACAGCCGCGGCATCACCGGAAAATGGAACGCCATGTGGCACTCGTCGCCCTTGCCGAAGTAGGCGACCGCATCTTCCGGCCACTGGTTGGCCTCGGCCAGCAGCATGCGGTCGCGATACTTCTCGTCGACGTGCGCGCGCAGCTCGCGCAGCGCGTCGTGGGTCTCCGGCAGGTTCTCGCAGTTCGTGCCTTCGCGCTCGAACAGGTAGGGCACGGCGTCCAGCCGCAGCCCGTCCACTCCCATGTCGAACCAGAAATCCATGGCCGCGAGCATGGCCTCGCGCACCTCCGGATTGTCCCAGTTCAGGTCCGGCTGATGGGAGTAGAAGCGGTGCCAGTAATACGCCTTGGCCACCGGGTCCCAGGTCCAGTTCGAGGTCTCGAAATCCTTGAAGATGATGCGCGCGTCGCGGTACTTCTCCGGCGTATCGCTCCAGACGTAGAAGTTGCGCCAGCGGCTGCCGGGCGCGGCGCGGCGCGAACGCTGAAACCACACATGCTGATCGGAGGTGTGATTCAGCACCAGCTCGGTAATCACCCGCAGGCCGCGCCGGTGCGCCTCGCGCAGGAAGCGCTGGAAATCGCGCAGGGTGCCGTAGGCGGGATGTACGTCGGTGTAGTTGGAGATATCGTAGCCGTCATCGCGCAGCGGCGAGGGGCAGAACGGCAGCAGCCAGATCGCGGTGACTCCCAGGTCTTCCAGGTAGTCCAGTTTTTGGGTCAGTCCGCCGAAATCGCCCATGCCGTCGCCCACGCTGTCGTAGAAGGCGCGCACGTGGACTTCGTAGATGATTGCATCTTTGTACCAGGTAGGATTCGATGGCAAATTCATGCGAAGTCGATCGTCGCTCCGATTGACGGCAGGAATACTGGTTATAACAACTTTGGCTGATGTCAGGCCCGTCCACATCTTAGGCCCTGTTGAAGTTCGATGATGATTTTGACGCTTGCGGCTATTTTTCTGCAAAGGCTTAGGTCTGAATCGTTTGCACCAGTGGCGGCCCGCACGGGAAAAAGGCCGTTTCAGTCTTGGACGCACGGCAATTCCGCCGGTTAGGGGTTTACCAAACTTTACGAACTAATTTGCCCCGCCAACGGAATACTTATAACTCAGCATGCCGAATTCTTATTCAGTTGGCGCCGTGGGCCGTCTGTTCGCCCGGTGGTCCCGCGCGGTTTTGCGTCAGGGCACGGTTTCACAGGCTGCTGAAAAACTCCGCTCTCGACCGTTTTGTGTCAGGGCAGGGCTTCAGCCGTGCCGATAAGCCCTTTATTTTTGTCATCACGAACGGGCGTCAGCCCGCGAGGGATCTGCTTTTCCGACTTTTTCAGCGCCCTGTTCAGCCGGGAGAGCTGCCAGCCTTGAAGCGCATCGCCACCTTGGCCGTATTCGCGATCCTTGCCGTGTGCTGCAGCTTTGGCCAGGCTGCGCCTCCTGCTGGCCGGACGTTGCAGGGCATCGTAAAGTCCGGCAACACCCCGGTGCCGGGAGCCACAGTCACGGCGCTGAATCCTTCCACCGGCCAGAAAGTCGTGGGCTGGACCGCAGCCGACGGCAGCTACCGGCTGCAATTGCCCGGCGACGGCGATTACACGGTGCGGGCGCAGATGTCGGCATTTGCCACGGCGGTAGCGCATGTCAACGTCACGGCGGCGAACCGGAATCCTCGCGCCGACCTCCAGATCGTGTTGCTCTCGCGCGCCCAGGGAGCGGCCGGCAATGCGCAGAATCGCATGGCTGCCGCGGTTCGCGGCTTTCAGGCCTTGTCGGTCATGCAGGGCGAGGCCGGCGACAGCGGCGTGAATGGCTCCGACCAGATTGCGCCCTCCGGCATGCCGGTACCCGGAATCCCGCCGACCGTCTCGACTGAATCGGTTGCGGTCTCGGGCTCCAACACGCCCAGCCTTGCCGGCATGAGCACCGATGAGCTACGTTCGCGCTTTGGCGGCTTCGGCCAGCAGGGCGGACTTCCGGGCGTTGGCAGCGCCGCCGGCGGAGGCCCGGGCGGTGGAGGGTTTGGAGGCGGCTTTGGAGGCGGCAGAGGCGGCGGCATGCGCATGGGCATGGGCCGCGGCGGCTTCAATCTCAACCAGCCGCACGGCGCGATTTATTACTCGGCTGACGACGCTTCGCTCGACGCGGCGCCCTTCGCACTGCGCGGCATACCCACGCCCAAGCCGAACTACCTGCAACAGCGCTTCGGCGCGCTTATCGGCGGCCCGCTGATCATCCCGCACATTTATAACGGCGGCACGAAAACCTTCTTCTTCCTGCATTACAACGGAACCCTCGGCGACCAGCCCTTCACCTCATTCTCGACGGTGCCGACGCTGGACGAGCGTAATGGCAACTTCGCTAACACCCTGGTGGACGGCTCGCCGGTGCAGATCTTCAATCCCGCAACCGGCCTACCGTTTTACGGCAACATCATTCCGCAGAACCTGATCAGCTCGCAGGCGCGCGGCTTGCTGAATTACATTCCGCTGCCGAATCTGCCCGGCGACTTCCAGAACTTCCAGTACATAACCGCAGCCACCAGCGACAGCAACGACTTCAATATTCGCGTGAACCAGGCGCTGGGAGGCAACATCCATCGGCGCGGCGGGCGCGGCCGCAATCGTGGACCGCAGAACGATCTGAACTTTGGCTTCCACTATCACGGCACCGATCAGACCCTGACCAATGCCTTCCCCAGCGTCGGCGGCAAGACCACTACCAGCAACTTCGATGTTCCCATTGGCTACGTCCGCAGCTTCGGCAAACTGATCAACAATTGCGCGCTTCGACTTCAATCGCAGCCGCATCTCACACTCAAAATCTGTACGCTTTTCTCAACGACATCACGGGCATCTCGGCATCACCGGCGTTTCCACGAACCCGTTTGACTGGGGCCTGCCCAATCTTTCGTTCACCCATTTCGGCAGCCTCTACGATATCAATCCCGCCTGGACGCAACCAGACCTGGACCTTTTCCGACAGCATGATCTGGACCGGCACGGCAAGCACACGCTGCGCTGGGGCGGCGACTTCCGGCGCATCCAGATCAACACCGAAACCGACAGCAACGCGCGCGGCAGCTTCGTCTTTACCGGTCTGAATACGGCGCAGATCATCAATGGTGCCGCCGTTGCCGGGCACCGGCTACGACTTTGCCGATTTCCTGCTGGGCCTGCCGCAGCTGACTTCCGTTCAGTTCGGCGACAACAACTACCATTTCCGCGGCAATTCCTGGGACCTGTTCGCTGCAGGACGAATGGCGGCTGCGCGGCAACCTCACCTTGAATCTCGGCGTGCGCTACGAATACGTCTCGCCCTTTAGCGAGACTCAACGACCGCATCGTGAACCTGGATCTCGCGCCGGGATTCACTGCAATCCGGCCGCCGGTGCAGCCCGGCCATGACCGGCCCGTACACCGGGCCAGTTTCCCGGCATCGCTGGTCCGGCCCGACCGCAACAATTTCGCCCCGCGTCTGGGCATCGCCTGGAAGCCGCTCAGCAAGACGGTGGTCCGCGCCGGCTATGGCATCAACTACAACACCAGCGCCTATCAGAGCATCGCGCAGAACATGGCGTTCCAGCCGCCGTTCTCGACCACCGCAGACCAACGTGCAGTCGGTGAACGGCACAGCTCACTTTGCAGAATGGATTTCCGCCGCCTGCCGCCCGGCTCGATCACCAACAATTTTGCCGTGAATCCCAACTACCGCCTGGGCTATGTGCAGATCTGGAACCTGGATATCCAGCAGGAAATTCGGCCCACGCTGCTGCTGAATCTCGACTACACCGGCACCAAGGGTACCCGGTCTCGATATGCTGGAAGCGCCGAATCGCGCACCGCGACGGCGTGCGCATCCCCGGCGTGCAGGCGTTCTACTAGGAAGATTCGCGTCGGCGATTCCAGCGCCAACGCCGGCTCGGTGCGGCTGCGCAAGCGGCTGCAGCCTGGCCTTTCCGTTGGCGGCACCTATACGTTCTCCAAGTCGCTGGATAACGCGTCCACCATCGGCAGCGGCGCGGCGCTGGTCGGCCCGGCGCGGCACGCCGGAGTCGGGCACCACGCTCGTCGCGCAGAATGCCTTCGACCTGGCAGCCGAGCGCGGGCTTTCCAGCTTCGATCAGCGGCACAAGTTCACCGGCGACTACCTGTGGGAGCTGCCCTTCGGACATGAGCGGCGGTGGCTGAGCCAGCCCGCTATCGCGCGCGATGTCTCGGCGACTGGCATTGGAGCGGCGAGTTGGACCATCGCGCTCCGGCCTGCCGTTCACTCCGCGGATTTTGGGCGGATATGGCGACGTCAACAGCGGCGTCAATGGCACGCTGCGTCCCGACCTGACCGGCCAGCCGATTGCGCTCTCGAATCCCACGCTGGGCAGTGGTTTAATACTGCGGCGTTCGTCGTGCCGCCCCCGGGCAGTACGGCGACGCCCGCCGTAACAGCATCGAGGGGCCCGGCACGGTGACCTTCGATATGGCCATGACCAAGATGTTCCAGCTCAAGGAATCGCGCTTTCTGGAGCTGCGCATGCAGGCGTCGAACGTGTTCAACCATCCTCAATTATGCGGGATTGATACGGTGGTGAACTCGCCGACGTTTGGCCGGGTGATTAGCGTTGGCGCCATGCGGACCGTGCTGATGACGGCGCGATTCAGGTTCTAAGATTGAAGAGAGATATGTCGCATTACCTCAAGCATTGGATGAAGAAATGCGCGGCCCTTTTACTGGCTGCCAGTCTGCTGTGCTGCCGGCGGAAATTTTCGGCCCAGCAGCAGCCCGGCTACACCTTCAAGACGCAGGCCGAACTGGTGCTGGTGAACGTGACCGTTCGCGACAGGAACGGCAATCTGGTTCGCGACCTCAAGCCGGAAGACTTCACCGTGCTGGAAGACAACAAGCCGCAGAAGGTGGCTTCCTTCGATATCGAGAATACGGAAACCACGCCGGTGCTGCCGCAGGTGGAGCAGGCTGAACCTGCTGACCGCAACGCCGAAAAAAGTGCGTGCCACCGCCGCCATCCCAATCCGCTGCCGTCGGCCGAACAGCAAGCCATCAAAGACCGCCGGCTCATCATCCTGTTCTTCGATCTTTCCTCCATGCAGCCGGACGAAATCCAGCGCTCGGTGGACGCGGCACAGAACTATCTTGACAAGCAGATGCAGCCGGCCGACCTGGTGTCCATCATCTCCGCTGGGCAACACCATCACCGTGAATCAGGACTTCACCTCTGACCGCGTGCGGTTGAAAAAGGTGCTGCAGGGCTTCAACCTGGGCGCGGGAGCTGGCTTTGAAGAGGGAAGCACGGGCACCACCGAGGGCACGGCCGATAGCGGCAACTCCTTCACCGTGGACGATACCGAGTACAACATCTTCAACACCGACCGCCGGCTGGAAGCGCTGCGCACCGTGGCGCAGCAAGTGGCAAGCGTGCCGCAGAAGAAGGCGCTGATCTATTTCTCCAGCGGCATGGACCGCACCGGTATCGAGAACGAGTCCGAGCTACGCTCCGCCGCTAACGCCGCCGTGCTGGCCAACATGTCCATCTACACCATGGACATTCGCGGGCTGCAGGCGCTGCCTCCGGGCGGCGAGGCGGAAAATGCCAGCCTGCGCGGCAAGGCGCCGTACACGGGCCAGGCCACGCTCAACGACCTCAACGCCAACTTCACTACGCAGGAAACGCTGGTCACGCTGGCCGCGGACACCGGCGGACGAGCCTATCTCGACTCCAACGATTTCAGCCAGGTGTTTCGCGGCGTGCAGGACGACACCGCGATGTATTACTTGCTGGGCTATCACAGCACCAACACCGCGCGCGACGGCAAATTCCGCCGCATCACGGTGAAAGTCAATCGTCCCGGGCTGAAAATCGAATATCGCAAGGGCTACTACGCCGAGGCCGACTTCCAGCATTCCAACCGCGACGAGCGCGAGCGCCAGCTTCAGGAAGAGTTGGCCTCCGACCTGCCCAGCACCGACCTGCCCATTTATCTGGCGACGGCGTATTTCCGCATGGCCGACAATCGCTATTACGTGCCGATTTCGCTGATCGTGCCCGGCTCGGAGATTCCCTTCAGCTCCAGCAAAGATCAGGACAAGGCCACGCTCGACGTTTTCGGCGTGGTGACCGACGAGAAGAAGGCGCCCGCCGGCGGCATTCGCGACACCGTCAAGCTGGCGGTGAACACGTCCGCCGAGGTGCGCCGCAAGAATGTTCAGTACGACAACTACGTTCTGCTGGCGCCGGGGAAGTATCACCTGAAGATCGTGGTGCGCGAGAACCAGAGCGGCCGTATCGGCTCGTTTGAGACCGATTTCGTTATTCCCGACTTGAAGTCGGCACCGCTGAAGATGAGCTCCATCGTGATGGCCAGCCAGGTGCAGCCTGCCGGCAAACACGACGCCAACGATCCGCTGGTGCATAACGGCTCGCAGATTGTCCCCAGTGTGACCCGCGTTTTTTCCAGCGGCCAGCATTTGTATCTGTACTACGAGGTGTACGATCCGGCGCATAGCGTTGCCTCAGCCGCAACGGGCCGAGGCGGCTTCGCGTCCGGCGGTGGGAAGAGCAGCGGCGCGCCTGGGGCTGCGACCGGCGACAGCAAGAACGCGGTGCGCGTACTCAGTAACGTGGCCTTCTTCAAAGGCGACACCAAGGCCTACGAAACTTCGCTTGTCGAAGTGCGCGAAGTCAGCGTCGCCAATCGGCACGCGGCGGTGTTCCAGTTGGATGTCCCGCTCAGCGAGCTCAAGCCGGGCTTCTACACCTGCCAGGTGAACGTCATTGACGATGCCGGGGGGCGCTTCGTGTTCCCACGGCTGGCCATGCTGCTGCGGCAATAATCGCGCGGCCATTTTCCCCGCCGCTTCCTTGCTGCTGCCTCATGTCGTAAAGCTGCGTTTTTCCGCCTTTCTTTATTCCTCCCCGCCCTAAATTGTTGACACGCGGCATCAAAGTATTAATATGCATACTGCTGTATAATTATGCTATGTCGAAATTGTCGCGACATGCCGTGATTCGCAGCCTGGTAGGCGAGAAGGAAATCGCCAGCCAGGAAGAGCTGCGCCGCCTGCTCTATCGCCGGGGACACCGGGTGACGCAGGCCACGCTGTCGCGCGACATGCACGAGTTGGGGCTGGTCAAAACTTCCGAAGGCTACAAGCTGCCGCAGGGCGAGCCTGAGTTGCAGTTGCCTTCCATCGACCGCCTGATTCGCGAATTCGTCTGGGAGGTGCGCACCGCCCAGAACCTGGTGGTGGTGAAGACCAGCGCCGGCAGCGCCCAGCCGGTTTCCGCCGCCATTGACGCCGAAGACTGGGAGGAAGTGGTGGGCACCATCGGCGGCGACGACACCATTCTCGCTATCGCTCCCGATGCAAAATCGGCGGCGAAATTGGCGCAGCGCATTCGGGGGCTTCTGGCATAGATGACGAAGGGTAGTTTGCAGCCGGCCATCTTCGGAGCGACCGGCTATTCCGGTTTTGAGCTAGTACGGATTCTCGCGCGGCATGGCGGCGTGAAGAAGCCGCTGCTGTTCGCCCGCAACGGCGAAAGCGCCGACCTGGCGGAGACCTATCCGCAACTGGCAGGCAATGGCGGCTATCCCTTCGAGAGCTTTTCCTGGCAGCGCTTGCAGGATGCCGGCGTGGACGTCGTGTTCCTGGCGACGCCGCATGAGTTCTCGCGCGAGTTCGTGCCGGAGCTGATTGGGCGCGGTTTTCGAGTGATTGACCTCAGCGGTGCCTGGCGGCTGAAGCAGGCGGCTCATCGCGCGGTGTACGGCTTCATCAACGGCAACGGCCATCATGAACTGGACGAGACCGCCGTGTACGGCCTGCCGGAGTTGCATGAGGACGCGATCGCCAACGCAAAGCTGGTAGCGAATCCCGGCTGCTATCCCACGTCGGTGATTCTGGCGCTGGCGCCGTGGGTCGCCACCGGATACGTGGACCTGAGGCAGGGAATCATCTGCGACTCGAAGTCGGGCGTCTCCGGTGCGGGCAAAACGCCGAGCTCGAAGACGCACTTTGTGGAAGTGGCGGACGATTTCTCCGCCTACAACGTCTTCGGCCATCGCCATACCGGCGAGATGCTGGAGCAGTTGGGTATTGCCGACGGCGGCCTGCAGTTCACGCCGCACCTGCTGCCGATTCCGCGTGGGATTTTGTCCACTATTTACGTCAAGCTGGCGAAGCCGGCGAGCGCGGAAGAGCTGGAGCAATGCCTGCGCGATTTTTATGCCGGCAAGCCGTGGGTGCGGGTGTTTGGAGCGTCGCGGTTGCCGCAGATCAAGTTTTCGCTGAACACGAATTACTGCGACATCGGATTTGCACTCGCGCCCGACGGCGACCGCGCGGTGCTGGTGTCGTGCCTGGACAATCTGCTGAAGGGCGCGGCCGGGCAGGCCGTGCAAAACATGAACCTGATGTTTGGGCTGAACCAGAGCGAGGGACTGCAATGAAGCTGGTGGTGAAAATTGGCGGCGCGGCGCTGGACGACAAGCTGCTGGTGGCGCGCTTCGCTCGCTCAGTCGCCGCGCTCAGCCAGGCCGGTCACAAAGTCTTGGTGGTGCACGGCGGCGGCGCGGCGCTTACGCGAACGCTGAAGCAGATGGGCTGCGAATCGTCGTTCATCAACGGACTGCGCATCACCGACGAGCCCACGCGCGACGCCGCGCTGATGGTGCTGGCCGGCAGGATGAACAAAGAGCTGGTGGCGGCGGTAGGCGAAGCCGGGCAGGCAGCCATCGGCATCTGCGGCGGCGACCTGCGACTGGTGCGCGCCACGCGCAAGAAACAGCCCGACCTCGGCTACGTCGGCGAAATCTGCGCCGTGGATGCGCAATGGATCGAACGCCTGTGGAGCGTCGGCATCATGCCCGTCATTGCCAGCCTGGCGCTGGGCTTCGATGGCGAGTACTACAACGTGAATGCCGACCAGATGGCCTCGGCGTGCGCTGTGGCCTGCGGCGCGAAGGCGCTGGTCTATCTGACGGACGTACCCGGCGTGAAGGATGCCGCCGGCGAGGTCATTCGCTGGCTCAACGTTGGCGATATCGCCGGCATGATTGAGCAGGCGACGGTGAGCGGCGGCATGCTGCCCAAGCTGGAGGCCTGCATCAGCGCGCTGAAGAAGGGCGTGGGCCGGGTGCGAATTCTGCCGGCATCGCGCGCTGAAGTGTTGCCGGAAATTTTCAGCCAAGCCATCGAGTGCGGCACGGAGATCATTGACGGGCAGTTCGACCGCGCGCTCGAGCGATGCACTCCGGTCGCGGCCGTCGCCTGAGGTCCCACGACATTCGATTGAGCGCTGGCTGAGAGTCCAGAGAAAGCGAGTTGAAAGAATTGATTACGAGCACCATTCCCCCGGGCGTGAACCCTGCCTATGCGCAGCAACGCGGCGTGACGGGTCGCGACCTGATTTCCATTCAGGATTTTTCGCCGGCGGAGCTGGCATGCGCGCTGGAGCTGGCTGCGGCGATGAAGGCGCGGCCGGCGGATTTTCGCGGCACGCTGGTCGGCAAGCAGATTGTCCTGTTCTTCGAGAAGCCGTCGCTGCGCACGCGGCTGACCTTCGAAGCCGGCATCAACAGTCTTGGCGGCGTTTCGTTCTTCGTGGACCAGACGCAGTCGCGCCTGGGCGCGCGCGAGAGCCTGAGCGATGTGGCACACAATCTGGAGCGCTGGGTGGACGGCGTCGTCCTGCGCACCTTCGCCCATGAGACGGTCACCACCATGGCGCATCACGCGGCCATTCCGGTCATCAACGCGCTCAGCGAGCTGGAGCATCCCTGCCAGGCGATGGCCGACATGCTCACCCTGCGCGAGCACTTCGGCAGTCTGCGCGATCTGCACCTCGCCTACGTTGGCGACGGCAACAACGTCGCGCATTCGCTGATGCTGGCCGCCGCCAGTCTGGGCGTGTCGTGCTCCATCGCAACGCCGCAAGGTTACGAGCCGAACAGCGAGATGGTGAGCGCTGCATGTGAGCTGGCGGAAGAAACCGGCGCGCAGATCAAGATCGTGAACGATCCGCTGGAGGCCGTGGCCGGCGCCGACGCCATCTACACGGATGTATGGGCCAGCATGGGGCAGGAAGAGGAAACGGCCGCGCGCTGCAAGATTTTCGCGCCCTATCAGGTCAACCAGAAGCTGTTCGCCGGCGCGTCCAGGCATGCGGTGTTCATGCACTGCCTGCCGGCGCATCGCGGCGACGAAGTTACCGCGCAGGTGATTGATTCGCGCCGCTCGGTGGTCTTCGACCAGGCGGAAAATCGCCTGCACATTCAGAAAGCCATTCTTGTTCTGCTGCTGGAAGGCGGCGTCCACCGCTTCCCGCCGAGGAGTGCCAATGCGTGAGAAAGTCGTACTTGCTTATTCCGGAGGCCTCGATACCTCCATCATCATTCCCTGGCTGAAGGAAAACTATGACTGCAACGTCATCGCCTTCGTGGCCGACGTGGGCCAGGGCGACGACATTGAAGCTGTCGTGGAGAAAGCTTACAAAACCGGCGCGGTGAAGGTTGTGGTCGAAGATCTGCGCCAGGAATTCCTGACCGACTATGTTTTCCCGGCCATCCAGGCGGGCGCGGTGTATGAGCACAAGTATCTGCTCGGGACCTCGCTGGCGCGGCCGGTCATTGCCAAGTATCAGGTGGCGGTCGCTCTGCGCGAGGGCGCAACCGCCGTGGCGCACGGCTGCACCGGTAAGGGCAACGATCAGGTGCGCTTCGAGCATGCTTACCAGGCGCTGGCGCCGGAGTTGAAGGTGATCGTGCCGTGGCGCGAATGGACGCTGCAGTCGCGCGAGGACTGCCTCGACTACGCCGAAGCCCATGGTATTCCCGTGGCCCAGAGCCGCGAGAAGATCCACAGCCGCGATCGCAATCTGCTGCACGTGAGCCACGAAGGCGGCGAGCTGGAAGATCCCAACAACGCGCCGCTGCCCACTACGTGGACATGGACGAAGTCGCCGCGCGAAGCGCCGGACGCGGTGGAGCAGGTGAGCATCGAGTTCAAGCAAGGCCTTCCGGCTGCGGTAAATGGCATTGAACTGGATGCGGTCGCGCTGATCGAAGTGCTGAATGAAATTGGCGCGCGCAATGCCATCGGGCGCATTGACCTGGTGGAGAACCGCTTCGTCGGCATCAAGTCACGCGGCTGCTATGAGACGCCGGGCGGCACGCTGCTGCTGGCGGCGCATCGCGAGCTGGAAGCGCTGTGCCTGGATCGCGAGACCGCGCACTTCAAGCAGCACATCGGCCTGAAGTATGCCGAGCTGGTGTACTTCGGGCTATGGTTTACGCCGCTGCGGGCAGTCGCTCCAATCGTTCGTCCACAGCACGCAGGCCGACGTGAACGGCACGGTCACGCTCGCGCTCTACAAAGGCAATGTGGAGGTTGCGGGACGCAAGTCGGAGAGCTCGCTCTATCGTCCCGACATTGCCAGCTTCACCATGGGCGCCAGCTATGACCAGAAAGATGCCGAAGGATTCATCCGCATCTTGGGGTTGCCGGCGCGGACGCGGGCGATGATCCAGATGCAGAAAAAGCAGCCCACGCCTGTCGGAGCGCAGGCAGAGGAATGCAGGGAGACGGTGCAATGAAGATGTGGTCCGGCCGCTTCAACCAGCCCGCCGACGCGCGACTTCGAGCAGTGGCAGCGTTCGTTCGCCTTCGATCAGGTGCTGCTGCCCTTCGAGGTGCGCGCCAGCCAGGCGCATGCCGTGGCGCTGGCCGCGGCGGGCGTGCTCAGCCAGCAGGAGCTGTCGTCCACCATCCTCGCGCTGGAGCAGATCTCGCGCGAGGGCGTGCCGGCGGACGACGATCCCTCCATCGAGGACGTGCACCATTACGTCGAATCGCGGCTGGTGGAGCTTGCCGGCGAGGTGGGATACAAGCTGCACACCGGCCGCAGCCGCAACGAGCAGATTGCCACCGACCTGCGGCTCTACGTGCGCGAGCAGATTGACAACATCAGCGCGCTGCTTGTCGGAGTTGGCCGGCGGACTGGTGCAGCAGGCGGAGGCGGCAGGGAACTGCGCCATGCCGGCATACACGCACCTGCAGCGCGCCGAACCGGTGCTGGTGGCGCATTGGCTGCTGGCGTATGCGGAGATGTTTCTTCGCGACCAGGGCCGGCTGGCCGATTGCCGCAAGCGCTTGAACCTGTGCCCGCTGGGCTCGGGCGCGGTGGCGGGAACGTTTCTGCCGCTGGATCGCTGGGCCATGTCGCGTCAACTGGACTTTGACGGCGTGACCGCCAACAGCATGGACGCCACCAGCGACCGCGACTTTGCCATCGAGTTCGTGCAGGCGCTTTCGTTGCTGGCCGTGCACCTCAGCCGCTGGGCGGAGGAGTTCATTCTGTTCGCCACGGTGGAGTACGGCTTCGTGCAGTTGCCGGAGCAATTCTCGACCGGCAGCAGCGCCATGCCGCAGAAGAAAAATCCCGACGCGCTGGAGCTTATTCGCGGCAAAGCCGGTCGCATCTGCGGCGCGGCGATGACTCTGCTGATGACGCTGAAGTCGCTGCCGCTGGCCTACAACAAGGACATGCAGGAGACGCAGCAGCCGGTGTTCGAGCGGCGCGCGAGATGATCGCCATGCTGCAAGTGGCCGCCGGCTTCATCCGCGCGGTTGGCTTCGACTACGAGCGCATGCAGCAAGCTGCCGCCACGGGATGCATGAACGCCACCGCCGCCGCGGCGTATCTGGTCGAGCAGGGCATGCCGTTTCGTCGCGCGCACGAACTCGTCGGCAAGGCCGTGCGCACGGCGTTGGCGCAGGGCTGCGAGCTGGAGCAACTATCTGAGAAGCAGCTCGCCGAGTGCGGCATCGAGGCCGGCGCGGCGTTCTACGAGGCGCTGACCTTGGCGAATGTGCTGGCGGTCCATGATGTGATTGGCGGGACCGCGCCCGCTCGGGTCAGTGAGGCCTTGTACAAAATCAAGCAGAAGCTGTCTGCCGGTGCGGGAGTTGCCCATGCTTGCGCGTAACGCACGACTGCCCGATGCCATGGCCATCGAGCAACTGATTCAGGTCCATGTGGGCGATGGCACGCTGCTGCCGCGCTCGCTGGCCGACATTTGCGAGAACATCCGCGACTTCATCGTCGTCGAAAACGACGGCGAGATCGTGGGCTGCGGCGCACTGCACCTCTACGGCATGCATCTGGCGGAGATCCGTTCCATCACCGTGACCTCCGGCGCCAAGGGCAAGGGTGCCGGCCGGGAACTGGTGGACGCGCTGATGGACGAGGCGCGCTATCAGCACGTGACCTGCGTCTGCCTGTTCACGCGTATTCCGGACTTCTTCGCCCGCATGGGATTCCGCGTGGTGGACAAAGATGCGCTGCCCGACAAGGCGCTGAAGGACTGCCTGAAGTGCCCGCGGCAGCACGCCTGCGACGAGATTGCCATGTACCGCGGCACGCTGCCCAAGCGAACTGCGCGCCATCGTCCAGACGCGTCGGAGTACGTGCAGATTTCGACGCTGCAGATGTGAGCTACTTGAGATACGGCAGCACTTCCTTGAATTGCGGCGTGCCGGAAGAGCGCAGCAGCTCGTACATCATCATCTCGGTGGAGGAAATGACGGCGCCGGCGGCCTGCATGCGGTCGAGGCCGACCCTCCAGTTCGACTCCGCGCGCGACCCGATGGCGTCGCTGGCGACGTGTACCAGGTAGCCGTCGTTCAGCGCTCCCAGCGCCGTCTGCGTCACGCAGATGTGCGCTTCCATGCCGCAGAGCAGCACGGTGTTACGCGGCCCGGGCAGCGATTTCAGCGCCGAGCAGAAGACGTCGCTGCCGAAGCAACTGAACTCCAGCTTGTCGATCGCACTTATATCCTCCAGCAGGGAAGCGATCTCGGGCACGGTATCGCCCAGGCCTTTGCGATACTGCGTGGTCAGCAACACCGGCAAGTGAAGGATCTTCGCCAGCCGCACCAGCAGTTGCGCGTTCTTCACCAGCGATTCTTTGTTGAAGATGGGCGGCAGCAGCTTCTGCTGGATGTCCACCACCACCAGCGCGCATTGCGAAGCATCCAGCGGACGGCGCGCGACCTCCGCGGGATCATTCGATAACGTGAGCGAACCTATCTGGGATGACATGTTTCCTTTATGACGCCAGTTGCGCGTTCGCAGCGATGAGCGCCCCGCGAGCGGTGCGATTCCTCCTGATTCTAATGTATAGTGGCGGCAACCGCGATTTTCGCGCAAGGAACCAGCCATGAGCTTCCGTTGCGTGCTTTGCATCTGCTGTTTGCTCGTCTCTCCGACGGCCCTGGCCGCGCAGGATCCTTTCGGCGGATCCAGCGGCAACACCTCCGGCGTGCTGGGAATTCCACTGCACGAGACCGGCGACGTGCCTACCACGCCATCGCAGCGCGCCGACGACGGCAAAATGCTGCGCTTCAAATCGCAAACCACGCTGGTGGAAGTGCCGGTGGTGGTGACCGACAAATCGGGCGTGCCCATCACCACTCTCACCCAGGCCGACTTCAAAGTTATGCAGGACGGCAAAGAGCAGCACATTGTCGGCTTCGAGAAGATCACCGCGAAGCAGGCTGCCCAGAGCACGCCCGCGCCAGCCGGTCCTATCAGCAATGTGCCGGCAAGCGGCGAGGCGGCCCACTCGGTCACGTTGATGGTGCTGGACACGGTCAACACGCCGTTCCTGAACCAGGCCAACGCCCGCAGCCAGCTCATCAAGTATCTTGCCGGGAAACTGCAGCCCAATCAGGCTTTCGGCCTGTGCGTCATCACCAGCAGAGGCGTGAAGGTGCTTAGCGGCATCACCACCGATCCCAATGTGCTGATTGCCGCGTTGAAGAAGGCCACCGGCGAAGTCTCGCCGATGGAACTTCTGGACAAGGACGCGCAGGTGCTTGCCTCCACCGGCGTCACCACCAACGGTATGCTGGGCGGTATCTCGCCCAACACGCCCATTGACGCGTTGGTGCGCGACTTCATTCTGCGCCAGGACGCTGTCGAAGGCGCCTATCACCAGGCGAAGGCCATCGAAATTACGCTGCGCGCGTTTCTCTCCATCGCGTGGTCGCTCTCTGGCGTGCCCGGCAGGAAGTCGCTGGTGTGGGTGACCGGCAGCTTCCCGTTCTATCTCGATTCCTACACCACCATTCCGGGCGGCGGCGAACTGGCCTCGCTCTACGAGCGCGCTATGAAGGCGCTGAACGATGCGCAGATTTCGGTGTATCCGGTGGACGCGCACGGCCTGCTCAGCGATCCCACCTTTGCCGGCGACAATAACGGCTCCATGCTGGGCGCACCCGAAGGTGGCGTGGACCTGCTGAACGAATCCAGCGTGAACAGCCTGAAGAATTTCGCCAAAATGACCGGCGGCGTTGCCTACTACAACACCAACGATCTGAGCGGGGCCTTCCGCCGCGCTGCCGCCGATTCGTCCTCGTACTATCTGCTGACCTATTACCTCGACACCCACAACACGCGGCCGGGCTGGCGCAAGTTGCAGGTCAATTTATCGCGCAAGGATGTGAACGTGCGCGCCCGCGCCGGCTTCCTGGTCACCGCCGCCAATGTTGATCCGGACATCACTCACAAGGCAGACATGCAGTTCGCACTGGGCTCGCCGCTGGAGAGCACCGGCATCGCCGTGACCGCGCGCTGGCTGGGGACCACCGCCGACGGCACGAAGAAGAAGATCGCCTTCGCGCTGCAGGTGCCGGAGTCCGGACTGATTGATGAGGCTGACAAAAACCACTTCGACTTGGAATTTCTGGCGCAGGCCACGCTGAAGGGCACAGCGGCCGATACCGTTGGCCAGACCATCAAGGGCAACGTGCGCGCCGAGTCCATGGCCAAGCTCAAGAGTGACGGCATCTTCTACAAGAACGCCCTTGACCTGCCGCCCGGCGACTATCAGGTGCGCTTCATCGTACGCGACAACGTCAGCGGCCGCATCGGCAGCCTGACCACCACGCTGGCCGTGAATTAGCGCGCGAGTAGTAGGAGTCGCGCAGAGTTCAGCACGCCTTCACCGGCCGCCGACAAAGTAAAACCGCAGGTTCTTCACCGACTGAGTCGGTTCAGGATGACAAGGAAAAGGCGCTTATCGGCACCGCTGAAGCCGTGCCCTTTCAAGGCCGCCGGTTGACGCTGCGCAAGCGTCGCCCATACAATCGAAGAGCGCCGTAGTTCCGCGCGCGTCCACAACCAAGCCGCATTGCTGCCCCCTCGTTCAACGGCAGGACAGCTGACTCTGGATCAGCATATCGGGGTTCGAATCCCTGGGGGGCAGCCAAATCTCCATCGCACCCTCACTTTCGCCAAGCCACGCTTCTCCGTACTAATCGGTCCCGAATGCAGCGTTCACGGCATGCGCTGGACCCATTGGCTGCGCCACGACGGCGCCTCGAAAGGATCGGCGAAATACTGGGTCTCGTGGACGACCTTATCGTCGTGGAACTCCATAATGCTCACCGTGTAAGCGAGCTTGCCTTGGTAGCTGATGTTGTATTCCGTAACCCAGAGGTCATCCCTTCCGAGCATTCGCCTCACCTTGAAGTCCGATGGCTTGCCTGGGTGATGACTCCGCAAGGCCTGCAGATTGCTTCGGCCGAGGATTCGCTCCCCCGACTGGGGATAATCGCAGATGGCATCGTCAGCGTAAATATCGTGTTCCGCGTTGAGGTCCTCGGTTGCCGACGCTTGCCAGTGCGCATTCAGGACTGCACGGATTCTTTCTTCTTCCATGGACTGCTCCAGTCGTTTGGTTCTCGCGTTCAGTTATCTTGCGCGATGAACCCCCGGATGCCCGGTTTTCGCCAGCGGATTCAGTCTTTGTCCTGCTGAAGGCGATTCACCCGGCACTCGGTCACGACTGCCGTCAGGGCTTAGTGATCTTACTTCGCACTGGCGATGCCGGGGCCTGCGGCGGGATGGGTCTCCTCGTCGCTGCATTCTGCGGGTGCTGCGGCTTTGCGACGGCAACCGGGTTCGAGCCGGCGGGCAATTTCACCTGCGAGCGCGGCATCTGCTTGTCCATTTCCGCCGCCCTGGCGTAGCGCGCGGTCTGGTCGGCCAGCCGGACATTCTCATAGCCCTTGCGCCGCGCCATGATGCGGTAGTCGAAGGCAATGTTCGCCGTGCCTCGTCCCAGTTCGCGCACTACGAAGCTGTCGGCGGTCTCATCGGTAACGTAGAGGCCTTTGCAGTCGCCTTTCGGAGTCAGGAACACGTGATACTCGACGCCGCTGTTGACCGTCTGCGCGAAGGTGGAGTCGAGGTGGACCACCGTCGCACCATGCGTCAGCCGGGCCGAGCCCGCATCTTCAAACCAGTTTTCCGGAGCCTCGACGGCATAGAGAGCCACCTTGTGAGCGCCGCCATCCACGGGCACGACTGCCGACTTCGTTCCCTCACAGAGCAGATCGCCGCTCACGTCGATAAAACAGGATCCGGCAACGCCAATCGTCCTAACGACGAGGGCAGTGGGGTCATCTGGGTCTTGGTTCTCGAAACGTACCGTAGCCCCGTTAACTGAGTAGTTGGCCGCGGCCATGGCGTAGCCGTCGTCGGCCGTTCCCGCCACCGCGACGCCGCCGCTCACAGTGGTCGAACCCCACACTGCGACGGGCCGTGCAGCCCCCGTTGTGATGCTGGGCTCGACCGCGACTGCGTACAGGGCGATGCCGGCGGTGCTTACGGTCACAGCTCCGACGCCGAAGGCGCTGCCCGTGGTGCTGTTGTTTATACCCTGTACGCCCGCACCGGACGGACTATCAGCCGTGCCCTCCACGCCCAGGTTGGCTCCGGTGTCGCTGGTCGCGATGCCGTACACACCGACGCCGGCGGAACTGGCGGTGACGCCTTTCACTCCAAACGCGGAGCCGGTATCGGAAAGCGCTGTCCCCACCACACCTACACCCGAAGTGCTGGCGCTGTCGCCGGAGACTCCAACGGCAAATCCAGTGGTTGCCGCGGCAGCCCCGCTGACGCCCGTGCCGGAAGTGCTGAAACTTTGCCCAAACACGCCGAAGTTAGAACCGGTAGTGGAGGTAGCGTTGCCGTTGACGCCGACTCCGTCGGAACTCGAACTGTTTCCCACCACGCCATAGCCGACACCGGTGGTCTTCAGGTTCTCGCCGATAACGCCCACGCCGACCGGACTTGCGGTGGTCCCTTGCACGCCGACGCTGACGCCGGACGAACTTGTCGCCACGCCCACGACCCCGGCGCCGCTGGAACTGCTGCTGCTGCCTGCCGTACCCACGGCGTTCCCGCTGGTCGCGGTATTCACTCCGACGACGCCGGTACCCGCCGGGCTGGCGGTGGTTCCGGTCACGCCGTAGCCATTTCCGCTGGTAGCGGTGACGTCGCCGACAATGGCGGGGCCGGACGACCCCGTCTGGGTGACATCCACGATCGCGATGGAATTGCTTCCCGTCACCTCGAGCGGCGTGACAGGATTGGAAGTCCCGATGCCGATTTCGTGACCGATGCCCTGAAAGATGATCGAACTGCTGAGGTTGGAAGCGTTGGTCCACAAGGGAATGTAATTGGTGGTGCCGCTGCCGCTCAGCGACAAGGGATGATCGTTCTTCACTTTTTGCCCAAGCCCGAGCCCGCCGCTGCTTCCGTCGCTTCCGGAGCTGTCGGCGGTCTGCATATAGGCTGACGGCGGCTTGCCGCCGAAGGTCTCGGCATCCGCCGCTTTCAGCGCGTAGGGAACGCTCAGCAGCATGACCCGCGGCTGCTCCGCCTGACCCTGCAGTTGGACGCCCAGCCACTGCGCCTGTGCCGAGGTAAACAGCTCAACCGGCAGGCCGTCGGGCTTGGTTGACCCTAGCTGCACGGTGTAGCGGCCGGCAGCGTCAACCCGCACGTTTTGTACCTCCGACCACAGGGGCGCGCCGCCGCTCTGCTCCGCGTACAAAGAGAAGGTGATGGCAACCACGCTGGTGGGAGCGGCTCCCGGCGCCAGCACGATTCCGTTGCTGGAGGCATCGGCCACGGCCGTCCTGGCGGCGCCGGTGAACTTCACCAGTCGTGGCACCTGGGCGGTGACGGCACTTGGGCTAGTAGTGCTGGTGGTTTGCGCACCCAGGGACACGACCGATAGCAACGCGAGACCAAGACAGCTCAGACGAAGGTTCATCCAACGCTCCCCTACCAAATTGGTTGACTTGCAAAAAGTGGCCAAGAACCAAACCATGTGCGGAAAACAGAGGACCACCCGCGCCGGCCGGTCCCGGCTTGCGGCTGCCCTGACTGTTTTCTTTAGTGAACGGAGAATCTGGACATGGTGGAACTGTGGCTGCCGTGTACTTAAGCACCTTCGGTCTTCCCCGAGCATAGGGATATGAGCGGACATTTCAGGACAATTCAGGACTTTTGGCGCGCACTGGCCGGTTCATGACGTACCAAGGCTGGGCGTTCCGCCCATTGGTGGCAGGACGGGGGAGCATTCCTGGGTGGCGGCGGCTAGCGGCGACACCCAGGCTTCTGGTTGGGTTCGAAGCCGGCCGTTGGCAAAAATTGGACCCGTCGATACCGTCTTGTGTGGACTCCGCGCCCCGCGCCCTACTGCGGGGTAATCTCCCACACCACGCCGCAGCCGATGGTGCAGTACTGGGTGTTGCCGCCGCAGAACGTTGTGGTACCGAACAGGTTGCCCTGGCTGTCCATGGTCACGTTGCTTTGGGGCTCGCAGCCGTCGGAGCCCGGGCTGAAGTCGTGCAGGGAAGTGAAGTTACCGTCAGGGGTAATCTTGAAGACTTGGCCATCGCCGTTCACACCGCCGGTGCGAGTGGTGCCGTACAGGTTGCCGGCAGCATCCTTGGTCAGGCTGGCGTTGGGGCCGCCGATCTGCGGAGCAATCGACGGGATGGTATAGAGGACGTCGAGTCCCCAGCCGCCGTTGCCGGGCGTGAGCTTGAAGATGGTGCCGGCGGTATCGCCGTAGTAGTTGCCGTAGCTGGTGGTGCCGTAGAGATTGCCGTCGTTGCCGAAGATGACGCCGCCCCAGGGCTCTTCGCCGGTATTGTTATTCACGTTGAACTGGCCGTAGAGCACCTGCTCGGTCCAGCCGGAGCCGGAAGGCGTCAGCTCGTACACGGTGCCGGCGCCGGTCGTGCCTCCTTCCAAGGTAGTGCCATACATGTTGCCGAAGTGGTCGAAGATCAGGTTCGACATCGGCTGGATGCCGTCGCTGCTGTTGTTCTGGAAGTTATAGAGGACGCTCTCCATCCATGAGCCGCCGGAGGGCGTCAGCTTGTACACGTTGCCGCAGCCGAAGACACCGTAGGCGAGGCAAGTATTAGCGGTGCCGCCGAACTGGGTGGTGCCGTAAAGGCTGCCGGTGCTGTCGAAGACCACTTCGTTCTCCGGGAAGGCGCCGTCGTCGCCGGTGAAGTTATACAGCACCTTCTCGTTCCAGGGACACGAAGTACTGCGGCAAGTGGTGGGCGGGGGACTGAGCTTAAAAACCACGCCACAGCCGCTAAACAGGTTTTCGCAGGTGGGGTTGCTGTTTCCGCCGAACTCGGTGGTGCCGTACAGACTGCCGTCGGGGCCAAAAATCACGCGCGCTGCCGGCGCCATGCCATCGCTGTAATTGAACTGATAGAGCGTGCTGAACACCCATCCGCCTTGCACCTTGGTCAGCTTGAAGACCGTCCCACAGCCATTCTCCTGGTCGCAGTTGGTGCGGCCACCATAAGCGGCGGTGCCGTAGAGGTTGCCGGAGCGGTCCATGGTCAGGCCGGCAGCGGGATCGCGGCCATCGGCGCCATTGGTAAAGGTATGCAGCACGTGGAAGGTCTGCGCCGCGGCCGGCGATGCCAGCAGAATGCCGGCGAGAAATGCGGCTGCGATGGCTGCATTCAGGGTCAGGGTCGAGCGCGAGCGGCGGTGCTTCATAAAGATTCTCCTGTGTACGGTGGCGGAATGGTTGAACAGCGCTTTAACTGCCTTAGCCAACAGCAGCCGGCAAATCTAGGGCGTGATCTCGAACACCGATCCTGCGTTGGGCGAGGGATACGGACCTGTCGAAGTCGTGCCGTAGAGATTACCCTGCGAATCTACGACCACCTGTCCCAGGGGAATGGACCCAGCGTTGCCGCCGAATTCGAAATCGTAAAGCGTGCTGTAGGTCCAGCCGCTGCCGGAGGGTGTCAGCTTGAAAACCGTGCCGGCCGCTCCATTGCCGCCGCCGGAAGAGGAGGCAAAAATATTTCCGCCATAAAACGTCAGTGGGCCGGCTGAGGCAGCTTCGCCACTGGTAAACGCGTATTGCAGCGCAAAGTTCCACGCGCCGCCCTGTCCTGGCGTCAGTTCGAAGATGGTCCCGTTACCGGTGCCGCTGGCGTCGCCATCGGCGGCGCCAAACAGGTTGCCGTGGCCGTCGCTGGTCAAGCTGTTGGGATAGGCGCCATCGCTGCCGCCGGTGAAGGAGTAGAGGACCTTCTCCACGTATCCTGAGCCGGAAGGCGACAGCTCATAGACAGCGCCGCAACCGTAGTCGAATTCGCAGCCGGTGCCGCCGCCGTTGCTGGTGGTGCCATAGATGTTGCCTGCCTGGTCGAGGACCACCCTGGCGTACGGGCGCTGGCCGTCGGACAGCCCGCCCTGGAACGAATACAGGGTGCCCTTGCTCCAACTACCGTCGGAGTTGTGCGTCAGCCGGAAGACCGTTCCGCAATTGCAGCTATTGGTTCCGCCCCACAGCGTGGTTCCGTAGAGATCTCCGGCCGCATCAAAGGCTACTTCATTCTGTGGGTTGCTGCCGTCGGAACCTCCGGCGAACTGGTACAGGATGGTTTCCTTCCACGGGCACAGGACGGTTTTGCAGGAACTGAACGGAGGCTGGAGCTTGAAGACCGTGCCGCATCCCGCGGTACACGCCGAAGTGCTGGCGCCGCCGTTGGCCGTGGTGCCATAGAGCGCGCCGTCAGGACCAAAGATGACGCGGGCGAGGGGGGTGGCGCCGTCGTTGGGCGGCCCGGCGAAGTTATGAATGGGCGTCAACACCCAGTTGGAGCCATTCTGCACCATGCGAAAGACCACACCACACTCCTGGAAGGCGCAGTTGCCGCCAACGCCGCCGTACTGGGTCGTGCCGTAGAAGTTTCCGGCACCGTCGCGGACCAGGCCCGCGGTCGAGTTTCCGCCGTCAGCGCCGCCGGTAAACTCGTGCAGCATGGTGAAAGTCTGGGACGGAGCATCGAGAGCAAGCACAGAGAGCAGAAGCAGGAATCCGATAGCCCACAAACTCAAGAGTTTCAGCGAAGCAAAACAGGCACGAAACATCGTTGTTGTCATTGAGGTGGTCTCCACGCGACCGCCAAATTGCAGCACTCCAGTACACTCACCGGGGCCTCGCGATCAGGCTGCGATCTAGCCGGCCGTATGCTGCACTATGCTGCGGCTGAGGAAGCCGCGCAACTTAATTCCACATTACTGCGCAAACATCGGGAGGGACGTAGCTTAGCGAGGTTTCTAACGCTCGTATTAGTGGGGTGCCGGGGAGCACTCGCTTGCGGCTTGCGTTTCGTCACGAAGGAACAGGTGCTGAAGAACCTGTTTTCGCGTGGCCTGTGTCAGCCGAAAACAAAGGCGGGGCCCGCTGCAAACGATCGGCCCCGCCGAAAACGAGAACACCGGGTTACGGCTTAATCTCGAAGAACGTTCCGTTGTTGTCCATTCCGCCGAACGATGCCACGCCGAAGAGATTGCCCGCCGAGTCGCGAACCAGGCCGGCTTCGGAAAGGCTCCCGTCGGCGCCGTTGGTGAAGTTGTAAAGCGTGGTGTAACTCCAGCCGCCGGCCCCGTGCGTCAGCTTGAAGACTTGGCTGTAATAACCGGTCTCCATCGGGCAGGTCACCCCATAGAGATTGCCGGCTGGATCCATCACCAGACTTCTCCATATCCCGGTCCCTAAGTTGGACTCGTAGCCCCAACCGGTGATTGGGTAAATCATGCTATAGGTCCAACCGCCGTTGCCAGGGGAGAGTTCGAACACTGCACCGCCACCGGCCGTGCCACCAGCCGAGGTTGCGCCATAGAGATTGCCCAGGCTATCGAAGATCACGCCTGCCATGGGGAAGGCCCCGTCATCACCGCCGGTAAAGTTGTACAACACAGAGCCAACGCCCGCCGGAGTAACCTCGTACACCACGCCACTATTCGAGGTGCCTCCTTTGGTGGTGGTGCCATAGAGATTGCCTGCCGCATCCAGGGTCAGGACGCTCATTGGAAAAGCTCCCACTGAACCGCCGGGTTGAAAGTTGTAAAGGACCTGATAGGTCCAACCGCCGTTGGAGGGGGTCAGCTTGTAAACCGTGCCCTGGCCGTATGCGCCACCATCTTCGGTGGTGCCGTATAGATTGCCTTGTGGGTCTATGGTGAGATCGCCAAAAAATGGGTATTGACCGTCGGAGTAATTAAAGCCGTGCAGCCAGCTAACCGGCCAGGGAGAGAGAATGGTTCCGGGCAACACCTTCGGCGGCGGCCACAAGGCGAAGACCGTACCAAAGTTATTAGCGCCTCCCCATGGGGTCGTCCCGTAGAGGACGCCCTTGGAGTCGAGAACCAGGTTGCTATAGGGATTTTGGCCGTCGTTCTGCCCGCCGGTGCCGAAGGCATAGAGGGTGGTCAGCGTCCAGGCGCCACCACCGGAAGAACCGATTTTATAGGCTGTGCCTTTGCCAGTTGAGCCGTTGTAGTAGGTTGTGCCGTAGAGAGTCCCTTTCGCATCCATCATCGGGGTGCCCAGCGGAACTCCTCCGTCACCTTGTCCGGTAAAAGTATGAAGTACGGTAAAGGTCTGAGCTTGTGCTGTTCCGCATAGGACAAATATGACTGAAAGAACAAATGCCAGGCAGATTACTCTGAGCCTGTAGGATTCGAGTTTCAATGAATGCCCTCCTGCAAATCGCAGCCATGAAATGACTGGCGATATGTGCGAGGCGAGAGTAGCGGAAGCAACGCGGCGGAAGATTCCACAATGTTGCAGGGGCTTGCAGGATTGGGTGGGAAACCAACCGAGTAACCAGCTCTACGGCTGGCTGGCAGTTCCAAAATAGGAAGCTGAAGGAAATTTCTAATCTGGCAGCAGCCTTACTGCGAGATGGTGGCGCAAATAAGATTGGCCGCCGGAGCGAAACGGCGGCCTTTTCCTGACGTTATGCGGTGGTTGCCGGAACGTCTGACAACAAGTTCGATGCAGGTTTTTCGACAGGGGCAGGATTCCGGCAAGAAAATTCAAGAATTCTCACGTAACCCAACTGAGCCATGGCTTCCGCTTTGGTAGCTAGGGCCTGATGAATGCCAGCCGCGAACCCGGTCGCTGCATACAAACTACACGATGGTCCGCCTCGGCTCTCTCCAATGAAAGCAGTGTGCGCCCATAAGCATGCACCGTTGCAAAGCAGTGCATGCAAATGCTCTCCCTGTCGGACTTACGAGTGAAATCGTCGACCGCTTTCATCTCCTCAAAGATGGACCACTTTCGGCCTGAGGATGAGTGTCAAATCGCGCCAAGCCGCGACAATCCGCCGTTTGGCGGCATAGGGCATCCCATGAGTAACTGTGTCTGCCGGAAAAATCACAGGGTGAAATAAAAGGTAGCGCCCTTATTGATAGCGCCCTCGGCCCACACCTCGCCGCCGTGGCGCGAGATGATGCGCTGCACCGTGGCCAGTCCGATGCCGCTGCCGGGAAATTCGCTGGGCGTGTGCAGTCGCTGGAAGGGCTTGAACAGCCGGCCCTCCTGCGCGGGGTCGAAGCCCGCCCCGTCGTCGCGCACGTAGTAAGTGGTGCGGCCGCGGCGCTCCTCGCAGCCAAACTCGATGTGGGCCGAGGTGTTGCGCGAAGTATATTTCCAGGCGTTGCGCAGCAGGTTTTCCAGCACAATCCGCAGCAGCCGGGCATCGCCTTCCACCGTGGGACAGTCGTGGATCTGGAACTCCACGTTGCGCCCCGGCTCCCGCCGCCACAGTTGCTCTGAGATGCCCCGCGCCATGACGCTCAGGTTCACCTTCTCATGGTGCATGGTGGTGGTGCTGACGCGCGAGAGATTCAGCAGGTCCTCGATCAGCTCCGACATGCGGTGGGTAGAGAGGTTGATCTGCTGCACGCAGTCGCGGCCCACTTGGTCGAGCTTGCGTTCCATGCTCGGTCGCCAGGATGTGACTGAAGCCGTTGATCACCTCCAGCGGCCCCCGCAGATCGTGCGACACCGAGTAGGAGAACGCTTCCAGCTCGCGATTGGCGGCCACCAGTTGGCGAGTCCGGTCGTCCACGCGCTGTTCCAGTTCTTCGCGCGCGTGTTGCAGAGCGCTGTCGCGGCGCTGAATCTGGCTCAGCATGTCGTTGAAGGCGCGGATCAGCACCGACATTTCGTCGTGGCCGCCGGTGACCGTGGCCCGGATGGCGTAATTCTGCTCCTGCGAAACCACGCGCGCGGTATCGGCTAGCTGCACGATCGGCTCCGCCACCGAGCGCCGGAAGGACGACGACACCAGCAGCGCCATAATCAGCGAGCCCAGCAGCACGATGCCGGCGATCAGCAGATAGCGATTCAGCCGCCGGGTCCGCTCGCTCAGGTCCGAGCAGATGTACACCATGCCGATTTGCCGGCCTTGAAACAGAATGGGTTGTTGCAGCCGCACGCGATCTTCGCGGAACTCGTGCGACTCTTTGGCGTTGGGCTGGTATGGTCCGTGTTGGGTGGCGGCGCCCGCGGCCCGGGAATAGCGGGCAAAGGTCTGGCCGTCAGGCGTCACCATTTCTGCGGCGATGATGTTAGGCAGGCTGCGCAGCGCCGCCAGCGTATTCTCCGCACTCTGCGGATCGTTGAAGGTCAGCGCGGAAACGCTGTTGGCGCCGATAATCTCGGCTTGTGCCGATAGGCTGCGCACCAGGCTCTCGCGGAAGGTGTACTGGTCGTAGAGGAAGAACCCCGTGCATGCCGACACCAGCGCCACTCCGCTCACCAGGATGACCATCCAGGTGAGCTTGCGGGAAATGGCGGAGCTGCGTATGTCGCGCATGACTACTGGCCCTCTTTTCCGGCGCTGTTGGTGACCCGCACCGCCACCTTCAGCAGCTCCGAACTGAGCGCCAGTCCGCTGCGTTCTGCCGGAGCGCGATTCACCTGGAAGCGCACCTTGCCGTTGTCCACCACGAACTGAATCATGCCGCCGCGCTGGGCAAAGTCAGGAATGTCGCTGACCGTCAGCAGCGGGAGGCCGCGAGTTGCGCTGAAGATGCGCGGCAGGTGCTGCTCCTCGGAGCGGCTGATGTAGAGAATCGAACAACCCGCCACATCGGTCTCGCGCGCGATGCGCTTGTCCTCAACTTTCCTGCCCGCGATGTTTTCGCCGGAGATGGTGCGGTCCAGAGCCGAGCCGAAGGGGTTCTCTCCCAGAATGCAGATCACGAAGCCGGTAGTGTTCTTCGGTGGCCAAGACACGAATTTGCCGAAATTGAAGAGATAGACAGCTTCGACGTCGTACTGGGTGGGATGCGCCGCCTGGGGACGGGCGGTGGCCAGGGTCACGCTGAGAACCACGGCGGCCAATACCGGGGCGAGGCCTCGCTTGCGGCGTACGGCAGTGCAGGCCGGGAGACCAGCGCGCTGTAGTTCGGCCATCATGGTTGCGTGCGCTTGACGCGAAAGTCGCCGGCGGCGTTCACACAAAGTTCGCTGGCTACTTCCACTGCCAGGTTATCCTGCCCAGCACCGACCTGCGAATGCCGACCAGGCCTTGCGGGTCATACAGCGCTTCGAAGTGATAGGGCTGAAACAGATTCTGTCCTACCACGGTAAAGCGCAGTTGCTTGGTAGCGGTCCATCCCACCGAGATATCCCCCGTCCAGTATGCGGGCACCATCTCGGCCGGCAACTTGCTCACATAGCGCACCTGGAAATCGGCAGTCACCGCTTTGGGCAAATCCAGCTTCGACTGCAAGAACACCTGGTGCTGCGGGCTGGAGCCTTCCACGCTCGGCGCCGTCCCCACATCCATCGAGCCCGCGCCTCTGCCCACGTGCATCTCCAGGAAGGAATACGCGCCATAGAGCCGCCAGAAATGCACTGGCTGCCATTCGGCGTCCACCTCGCCGCCTTCGGTGGTGGCCCTCAGTCCATTGCCAAAGCTGGCCGGCAGCAGCAGATGCGTCGGCGCAGGATTGTCTTCGACGAAGGGAAGCCCGATGAGGTCCTCGCTCAGCAGATCGTGATACTGATTGAAGAACGTCGCCAGATCGAGGTACAGCTTAGTGGTGACCAGCCGGCGGTATCCCGCCTCGTATCCAGTTAGCCGCTCCGACTTGAAATTGCGATTGGCATTGATTCTGGCGAAGAAGGGCAGGCCATCGGACGCCGTGCCGATGTAGCTGGACAGGAACAGGTCGCGCTCGACATCGGCCGGGGTGCGCACCGATTGCGTGACCGAGGCCCAGAACGTGTGCGTGGATGTCGGCGTGTAAAGCAGCCGCAGGCTGGGCTCCAGCAGAAGGCTGGTGTAATTGGTCTTCAGAAATTTCGTTCCCGCCACGAACGACAGCTTCTTGGGCACCACCGCGATTTCGTCCTGCAGGAAGGCCGAGTAAATCTGGTCGGTGCGCTGGTTGGGATCGAAGTACAGTCCGGAGACGACTTCCAGATCGTCGCCGTGGCTGGCGTAGAGGCCCAGGCCCCAGGAAATTTCCTGCCGCGGCGCCGGCAGCCGCTCCAGGAAATCAATGTCCACGGTATTGCGAACGTCGCCCACATTCAACTCATGGCGATCGGTGCGATCGTAATAGGCGTTGAGCTGGAAATCCTTGCCCTCGCCGAAGGTACGCCGCCAGCGTCCCAGAATATTGCCGCCGCTGAGGTGGGCCTCACCGTTGGCGATGAAATTCGCCGGCGGATTGTAGGTTGACGCGCCCACGCTCTGGCCGGCTTGCTCGTCGTAGATGTCGCCCTGCAAAGTGACGTGGTCGCGCTTTTGTTCGCTCCAGTCCATGCGAAAGCCCGCCTGGCCTGCCTCCCAATCGTCATACTTGATTCCGTTGGGATGGAACTCGGGTCCACGACCGAAGCCCTTGCCATACAGGCGATAGGTGAAGTCTTTGCCGTTGCCGCTGCCGTATCGGGCTTCGCCGAAACCGTGCTCGAAATTTCCGCCGCCTGCGGAAATCAGGCCGCCCTGGGTGTCCTTGCTGTCTTTGGTAATGATGTTGATGACGCCGTTGACCGCGTTCGGTCCCCAGATGGTGCCGCCCGGCCCACGGATCACCTCGATGCGGTCAATGTCCTCCATCATGGTGTCCTGCACTTCCCAGTACACGCCAGCGGTGAGCGGGGAATAGACGATGCGGCCGTCCATCAGCACCAGCACCGAACGCGAGAGGCGGCTGCCGAAGCCGCGAATGCCGATGGACCACTCGTTGCTGTTGATACGCGCCACCTCGACGCCAGGCGCCAGTCGCAACGCCTCCGGAATGCTGGTCACGCCGGAGCGCTGGATGTCGTCTTGCGTGATGACGAAGACCGCCGCCGCCGTCTTCCAGATAAGTTTCGGCTCCTTGGTCAGGGTGGTGACTTCGATGTTGCCGAGTTGCTCGAGGCTCAGCGCCTTCAGCGTCTGTGTGCTGGTTTGCGAGTTGTCCTGGGCCGTTGCTGCGACGGGCAGGAGTAGAGGGAGAAATACAAGCGAGGCGAGACACCAGCCTGGTGGCCGACGGAGAAGCGTAACAAAAGAACAGCCCATGAGAAGGTACGAGGTACCTTGAACGAATGCGACGGCCAGCGAACGTCATTGCGATTCGCCGTCGCAGCTAAGATGCCCTCATGCGCCGACTGGGTTGTATGTGTATGCCAGAGTAGGGATTTGCGACGTGCCGAAACCGCCGCCTCTATTCGATTTGTCATCCTGAGCGTAGCGAAAGACCAGCGGTTGGCCGGGTCCGTTTCCATCTGTAGTCTGCGCGAAGCTGTTCGCCGGTACTTGCGCCAACTTATGGTCTGCGCGAATAAGAGCGCCGGAGGCGCGCCATAGTCTAGTCCAGCGTGCAGCGAAGCGGAACGCTGGGTACGCTCGCCCTCAAGACCCGCGCCCCGTAGGGGCGCCGCCTTTGCCGTCGTCCCTCACGTATCGTCGTGGGCGTAATCCACGCGGAGGCTCGTTGCGTGAAGGGAAGGCGGCGCACCTACGGTGCGCGGCGGCGCGGGGCTGAGCCTACCCAGCATTCCGCGCCAAAAGAGGGCGCTCCATGCTGGGCTAGACTATGTCGCGCCTCCGGCGCTCTTATCGGCGCGAAGCCTGCGTACGCGCGAAGCGTCCGTACCGGCGAAGCGTCTGCACTCGCGAAGCCTGCGTACGCGCGAAGCGTCCGTACCGGCGAAGCGTCTGCACTCGCGAAGCCTGCGTACGCGCGAACCGTCTGTACGCTTGAAGCGTGCGTATGCGCAGACGCCTGCGGACAGCAGATCCCTCGTCGGCCTGACGGCCTCCTCTTATCAGCGCGAAGCGCGCGTACGCGCAGCGGCAGGCGACGCGCTGGACAACTTCTCCTCCCCGCATGGCCTCCAAATGGATAAAGGGAGGAAAGATGCCAGCGAAGAAGAAGAGCAGCAGCCGAAAATATGGAAAAGCGGCGGGCAAGGCCGTCAAGAGCGCGATGCACCGCGAGAAGATGGGCACGCTGAAGTCAGGCAAAGGCGGCAAGGGCGGGACCGTGACAAGCCGCAAACAGGCCATCGCGATTGGCCTTTCGGAAGCCCGCAAGAAGGGCGCCAAGGTCCCCAAGAAAAAGAAGAGCAGCTAGCACGTCCGGTGCCCCAGGTTCGCGTCCTTCCTTTGGACGCTAACCTGGGTTCAAGAATCTCCGCTTTGGCTCGCCGCCGGTATCCGTAATCCCAGGTTAGCCCAAAAGATAGGCGAACCTGGGGCACCCTGCGCATTGGCCGTCTCCTACACATCCGAAATCCACCCGCCATTCGGTGTTATCCTGAAACCGCAAAACATCTCATCCTATAGGCTGTATTCCGTGTCCAATCCCAACCCTTCCGACACTCCAACTCCGCCCGAAACCACCGAGTCCTTCGCCGACATTTTGCAGCAGTACGAGCAGGCGCACGCGCGTCCGGCCGACGGCGGCAGCCGCCAGATCGAGGCCACGGTCGTCGCCATCACGCCTGATTCGGTATTGCTCGACATCGGCTTCAAGAGCGAAGGCATTCTTCCGCTCACCGCCTTCCCGGAGACGCAGCCGGCAAAGGTCGGCGACAAGCTCCCGGTCTCGGTCAAAGGCCGCGATCCCGAGGGCTACTACCTGCTCTCGCGCTCGCGGGTTGCTCGTCCGGCGGACTGGCCCGCGCTGGAGAAGGCGTTCGCTGAGAAAGCCACGATTCTCGGCACCGTTACCGCGGTGGTGAAGGGCGGCGTCAGCGTGGATGTCGGCGTTCGCGCCTTCATGCCCGCTTCGCGCAGCGCCACCCGCGATGCTGCTGAGCTGGAAAAGCTGGTCGGCCAGGAAATTCGCTGCCGCATCACCAAGCTCGACGTGACCGAGGAAGACGTGGTGGTGGACCGCCGCGCGCTGGCCGAAGAAGAAGAGCGGCTGGTGAAAGAGCGGCGCTACAGCGAGATCAAAGAAGGCGACATCGTGCAGGGAACGGTGCGCAGCCTGGCGGATTACGGCGCGTTCGTGGACATCGGCGGCATTGACGGGCTGCTGCACGTGAGCGACATCGCGTGGGCGCGCATCGGCAAGCCTTCCGACGTGCTGACCGAAGGGCAGGAGATCGAGGCGCGCGTGTTAAAGGTGGATGCGGAGAAGCGGCGGATTTCGCTGGGATTGAAGCAGCTCCAGGCCGATCCGTGGACGCTGGCGGCGGAGAAATACAAATCCGGCGAACGGGTGCGCGGCACGGTGACGCGGGTGACCGACTTCGGCGCCTTCGTTGAACTGGAGCCCGGACTCGAAGGCCTGATTCATCTTTCCGAGATGTCGTGGTCGCGGAAGTCGCGCAAGCCGTCGGAGGTGGTGAAGCCGGGCGAGTCGGTGGAAGCCGTGGTGCTCGGCGTGGCTGCGACGGAGCGCCGCATCTCGCTGGGACTGAAACAGGCGCTGGGCGATCCCTGGGCCGACATTGGCCAGCGGCTGGCAGTAGGCTCGGTAGTCGAAGGTCCCATCACCAGCATCGCCAAGTTCGGCGCGTTTGTGCAGCTCGCAGAAGGCATCGAGGGCATGATTCACGTCAGCGAAATCAGCGCCGAGAAGCGCATCAATCATCCGCAGGAAGTTTTGAAGGTGGGCCAGATCGTGCGCACGCAGGTGGTGAATATTGATTCCGAGAAGCGCGCCGTCCGCCTGAGCATGAAGCAACTGGTGCCCAGCAGCCTGGAAGAATATATCGCCGAACATAAAGCCGGCGATCCGGTCACCGGGCGCATCCTGGAAATTTCCGGGGAGCGCATGCGAGTGGAATTGGGCGAGGGGATTCAGGGTACGTGCCGCGTGCTGGCTCCTGCGGAAGAAGAAGGCTCGGCCGCGAAGGCGGATGTGTCGTCGCTGAGTTCCATGCTGCAAGCGCGCTGGAAGGGAAGCGGCGGCCAGCAGAAGGCTCGTCAGGAGGCCGCGCGCGAAGGGCAGATTCGCAGCTTCCGCATCGCCGGCCTGGATGCCGCGGCCAAGAAGATCGAGCTGGAACTGGTGGCGTGAGTCGTGGATCGTGAATCGTGGATCGTTACTCACTCTGGGTGCCCCAGGTCCGCGTCCCTCTTTTGGACGCTAACCTGGGCTCAAGAATCTCGGCTTTGGAGCGCCACCGATATCTGTAATCCCAGGTTAGCCCAAAAGATGGGCGAACCCTCCAACTGCGTTCAGGGCAGGCTCTGGGGCACCGGCAATGCCTAACCCGTTTCGATTCGTGCTACACCCGTATCAGGGCGCGGCTTCAGCCGCGCCGTAACGCGCCAACAAAAGCACGGGCTTTAGTCCCTGCGCCTCACAGCCTGGCGATGGGCCGCAATTTCACCGGCAGGGGGTGCGGCGCCGCCAGAACTTCGATGGATTGCCACTCCGGCGTAACCAGTTGCGAGGCCATTTCCAGCTTGGCCCGGAAGTCCTCGGCAACCAGCGGCTTGCTATAGAAGAATCCCTGCACCTCGTCGCAATGCTGCGCCCGCAGCAGCGCCACCTGGTCGGCAGTCTCCGCGCCCTCCGCCAGCACCTGCAGATGCAAGCTATGTCCCATGGCAATCACCGCCGCGGTGATGGTCTCGTCGTAGGGATCGGTGGTCATGTTGCGCACGAAGGAGCAGTCAATCTTCAGCTTGCCCACCGGTAGCGACTTCAGATAACTCAGGTTGGAGTAGCCGGTGCCAAAATCGTCAATCGACAGATGCACCCCCATCCGCGAAAGCTCGCGCAACTGGGACAGCGTCTTCTGCGAACTGGAGAACAGCACGCCCTCGGTCAGCTCGAGGTCCAGATATTGCGGATCCAATCCCGTCTCTTCCAGCACAAGTTTCACCGACGACAGGAAGCGCTCGTAGCGCATCTGCACCGCCGACACGTTGACCGCGATGGTGATGGGCGGAAGCCCGGCCAGTTGCCAGGCGCGGGCATCGCGGCAGGCCGTCTTCAGCACCCATTTGCCGATGGGAACGATGAGCGCGCTGCTCTCGGCGATGGGAATGAACTTGCTGGGAGGCACCAAGCCGAGCTCCGGATGCCGCCAGCGCAGCAGGGCTTCGGCGCCGGTGATCTTGCCGGAAGCCAGGTCCACCTGCGGCTGATAGACCACGAAGAACTCTTCCTTCTCCAGGGCCATGCGCAAGCTGCTTTCCATGGCCAGCCGCTCCATGGCCCGGCTATTCAGTTCGGGAGTGAAGAACTTGCAGCAATTGCGGCCGCTGTCTTTGGCGTGATACATGGCGGCGTCGGCGTTCTTCATCAGGATCTCGGCGCTGGTGCCATGCTCGGGGAACAGGCACACGCCGATGCTGGAGCTGATGTTCAGGATCTGGCCTTCGAGGTTGAACTCTCCCGCCAGCTTTTGGCGGACGCGGTCGGCTGCGGCTGCGGCCGCATCGTGGTCGCCGACATCCAGCAACACCAGCGGAAATCCGTCGCCCTCGCTGCGCGCCAGGATGTCATTGGCGCCCACGCAGTCGCGCAACCGGGCGGCTACTTGCTGCAGCAGCAGGTTGCCGACCGAGTGGCCCAGCGAATCGTTGATGGTCTTGAAATTGTCCAGGTCCAGCCACAGCACGGTGAAGCGGCTGCCGGAGGCCAGCGCCTCCTCCACTGTCCGCTGCAATTGCTCCTGGAAGGCGGCGCGGTTGGGAAGCCCGGTCAGCAAATCGTAATAGGCCAGGAACTCGACCCGCGCTTCGGCGGCCTTGCGCTCGGTCACGTCCTGCGCCGTGCCCTCCAGGATCATCTCTCCCGTCGTCGCATCCGGCACGCCGCTGGCATTGATGCTCAGGGTGAGATGGCGGCCGTCTCTGCGACGCGCACCTCGATCTCAAAGTCGCGCACCACGCCGTGGAAAGATCCGCCGCCGTAGTTCCTGGCGCTGCTGCGGGTCAATGTAGAGGTCGTCAACGGTGTGGACTTACGCGGCAAAATCCTCCTGCGAATCGTAGCCCGCGTCTTGAAGAATGCCGGGTTGACCGACACAAACCTGCCGTCCGCCGTGGTACGGAAGATTCCCAGCACCGCGTTTTCGAAGATGCCGCGATACTGCTGCTCCGCCGCCGCCAGCGCCTGCTGCGCCTGGTAGCGTTCGCTGACGTCCTCCTTGATGGCCACGTAGTGGGTAATCTCGCCGCCGGAGGAACGGATGGGCGCGATGGTCATGTCCTCGTGGTAGGTTGAGCCGTCTTTCCTGCTGTTGATCAGATGCCCGCGCCATACCTCTCCCGCGGTTATGGTCTTCCACAACTCCTGGTAGTAGTGGGAATCCTGGAGGCCGGAACGTAGGATCCTCGGCGTCTGGCCCAGGACCTCTTCGGCGGTATAGCCGGTCATGCGGGTAAAAGCGGGATTGACCCACAGGATTTTGGACTCGCGGTCCGTGAGCACGATAGCGTTGGCGGCCTCTTCCAGAGCGGTGGCCTGCAGGCGAATCTGCTCTTCGGCGCGCTTGCGGTCGTCAATGTCCATGACCACGCCGGAGATCCGCACCGGCCGCCCGTTCTGGTCGAAGTAGCCCTGGCCCCGGGCCCAGATCCAGTGCACCGAGCCGTCGGGCCAGATGGAGCGATGTTCCAGCGCGAACTCAGGATTGGCCGGCGAGACTCTCTGAATCTGTCGCATCAGGGCGCTGGCGTCCTCCGCAGGCATGGTCCCCAGCAACGTTTCAAAGGTCGCCGGCGCATCGGGAGCAACGCCCATGAGGCTGCGCACCGTGTCGGACCACATCTGCTCCTCGTGCGCAGTGTCCCACTCGAAGAAGCCCAGCTTGCCGGCTTCCACCGCCATCTCCATACTTTCTTCCGTACGGCGAAGGCGAGACTCGATTGCGGCCAGTCGAATTTGCTGTGCCTCACACGGGTTTTGCCGGTCGCCTTCCCGGCCACCCTCCCGGCCAAAGGCGTGGAATAGCACCGCGACGGCCGCGGTCAGCATCAGGGCGGTGAGGATGGTGAGGCTCATGCCGCTCCAGCCCGCCGGGACCCATAGCTTCTGCATCCCGTAGAACACAAAGGCCGCCCCGGACAAGAGAACCAGGACAGCGCCGAGTTGGAGACTTCGTTTCAGGAGCATGAGGGTCACTCGCACGCAAATGTCGTACTGTCCTCGGCCATCCCCGGCTACAGAAATCACCCCGGCCGTAACCCACCCGGGATTGCCGGATCAGACGGTTTCGAGTGTCTTATCGGCAGAAGGAGGGAACGGCTTGAGCCGTCGGCAGCCAAGCAGTCTATTCCGCTGCCGCCAGCCCGGTAACGAACTGGTTAATGGATGAGATGATGCCGCCGGAAGGCGGCGCCAGCGGCACGATGGTCCAGGCCGCGACGGTGGTGATGAAAGCGTTCTGGTCGCCTCGCAGTACCGCCTTTTCCAGCGGCTGCTCCATCACCTTGGAGACCTCCGAGCGCACCACATGCAGCGGATCGCTGCGCTTCAGCAGGCCGACAATCGCCGGCCCGTTCCAGCGATAGAAGGCGGAACCGGCGCCGCATTGCCGGGCCACGCGATTGGCAAACTCGCCCAGGATCTCGTCGCCCACCACGAAGCCGAAGCGGGCATTGATGGACTGCATTTTCTCCACCAGCCCGACGATCACGTAGGCGCCCACGCCATCGGCAACCGCTTGGCGAATCGCCTGCTCCGCCGCCGGACGGCTCAGCAGTCCGGTCACGGTATCGCGGCTGGCCATCCCGCCGCTGGCGCAATTGCGCTGGGCTTCGGCCAGCTCTTCCTGCAGGGCGTTGATGGCCACCTTGGTTTCGCTGCGCTGGCGAGCGGTTTCCTCGCGCACGCTGCTCAGGCAGGACTCCAGACGAATGCGCACCACCTTGATGTCTTCCAGGGCCGCGGCACGGCCGAGCTGTTCTTCCAGCTCTCCCAGGTTTTTGGTGGAGCGTTCGCTGGCCGAGGAAACCGTCAGCAGGGTCGCCGTCAGCATCGAGACCATGTGCTGCAGTTCCTTGCCTTCGGCGCGGATGAAGTTGCTGACCGAGCGGTTGTAGTCCTCCAGCAACTGGCACACCGCTCCCACCGCCACCATGGACTGCTCGTGGCTGGAGTTCTGCTTCAGGGTTGCCTGGATCTTGCCGATGCGTGTCTTGAAACGCTCGTACTCGGCATGGTTGGCATCGACCGCGTGCAAACTCACCGAGCGAATCATCAGATCGATCATCCGGCGGTAGGATTCGGTGCCGGCACCGTCAAACAGTCGTCCGAGGGTTACCAATGCCATGAGGAAAGCCCTTCAAAGACCTCATCGGCAAATCGGCGCAACGGCTTAGGGGAGTCTCGAGGCCGCAAAAAAAGCCGGCGGAGGGTCGCCTCCGCCGGTCAGAGTGCAACTGAGCAATTCTTAGTGCAGGCCGGTAGCCCCCACCGCGTAACTGCTGATGGCGGGGGTGCTTGCGTTGGGGTTGTCGGCGTTTCCGCCGGAAGGTATCAGCAGCAGACTCTTGGGCGAGAGCACATAGCCCACGCTGAATTGCCCGCTGCCGTCGGAAACCACCACCCGTCCGGTGGAATCCACGGTGTACGTCAAGGTGTACTGAGTGGAACCGGTGCCGCCCGGCCCGCTGCTCTTTTCCGTAATGGTCATATTTCCAGATTGGTCAGCGGTCAGGTAGTCCACCGTGTCGGTGACCGCCGAAAGCACTGGCGTCACCGTACCGCCCAAATAGATGCCCACGATGGGATACGGAGCCACCGCCTGCGGCTGCACCAGGCCCACCGTCACCTCGGCATCGGTTCCCAGCACGAAGCCGGAGAAGCCGGCGCCATTCTGAGTAATGTTGGGGCTGGTGATGTAAATCACCGGACCCACGCTGCCGAAGTTGCTGAGCACCGCGCGACCGTTGTTGGCCACGGTATAGGTGACCGCGTAGTTGGGCTGGCTCATGGCGCCGCCAACGTTTTCATCGCCGGCAAAGCTGCCCGCGCCGGCGCCGGCAGAGTTGAAGACGCCCAGCGTGGTGTCGGCCAGGAAGCTGGCCCCGCCGCTGCCGTTGCCACGGGGAGCATTGGGAGCGACGCCATTGAGCTGGAAGACGGAAACGCCTTTGAGCGAGGTGTTGGTGAAGGTGGTGGAGGTCTCCACCAGCAGCGTGCCCAGCGCCAGCGGATTGTTGGCGCCCAGCGGATCGGTGCCGATTACCACGAACTGCGAGGTATTCACCGCGTAGTAGGCGTAATTCAGCGTCACTCCGCCGGCGGTCAAGGTGAAGGTGCCGCGACCGGTGGTGTTGCTGGGCGACTGGAAGCTGCCGCTGAACGACTGGCTGGGGGTGACCGTCCCGTTGTCGTTGCTGTCACGTGTGCCGCTGTTGATGGTTCCCAGATTGGTGAGCACGAAGGCCCCGGCCGAGGCTTGCCGCGCGGCGTTGACATCCGTGCCGCTCAACCCGAAGGCATAACCGCCCTGCGCCGGCAGCTTAAAGCTGGTGGGATCCTGCACATAGATCACGCCCGAGCCGCGGGTTGCGGGATCGGCGTTGTTCTGGATCAACCGCCCGTTGCCGGTGCTGGACACCGACACCGAGAAGTTGTAGGTGCCCTGGCTGGTCACCATGGTAAGCGTGCCCAAACCATTGGCGGTTACGTCATATACCGAACCGGTTTGCAGCGGCAGGTTGATCTGGTTCAGGCCGTTGGAATTCAAATCCACCACGCCGCTGGTGAGGTTGCCATTGCCGTCAGCCGTGAAGCTGCCCGCCATGGTGACCAGGCTGGGACCGGCGGTTCCCGGCTGTCTGGTGCCTCCGCTGTTGTAACCGTTAAACGAGAAGGCGTAGTTACCGCTCAAGGCGCCGTTGGTGGTCTGCGGATTGATGATGATCTGCAGCGACTTCTGCGCGCTGTTGTTTAGCGAATCCTGCACCTTGATGGTGAATGGGTAAGTGCCGCTGTCGGTGGGCGTGCCCGAGATGATGCCGCTGTGGGTGTCGAGGTCGAGTCCCGGCGGCAAGTCTCCGTCTCCGCTGACGACGCTCCAGGTGTAGGGCGGAGTTCCCCCGGCCGCCTGCAGCGCCGCACTGTAGAAGATGGTAACCGTGCCGTTGGGCAGCAGGGAGGTGGTGATGGTTAACTCGCCGCTCTGGATGATCAGGCTGATGTTGGCGCTTTGCGTATTACCCTGCGAATCCTGCACTTGCACGGTGAAGAGATAGGGGCCGGTATCGCCGGTGGGTGTGCCGGAGATGTTGCCGCTGGCTGGATCAAGCGTGAGTCCGGCCGGCAGGCTGCCAATGGTGAGGCTCCAGGTGTATGGCGGAATGCCGCCGATTGCGCCCAGCGTGGCGCTGTAGGGCACGCCCTGCACGCCCGAGGGCAGCGAAGTAGTCTCGATGGCAAGCGTACTCAGCGGCGCGAAGCTGCTGGCAAGGTCCAGCACCAGGTTGGTAGTGCCGGCGGCGTAGGCATCCACCTTGCCGTTGCTGCTGGGCACGATGGCCATGTTGGAAGTGATGGCGGCATCCACGGCGTTCAACGTTGAGACCGTGGGCCTCTGCTGGCCGTCGGGCCACAACGTCAGATAGCCGAGCGGACCCTGCGGGATGACGGTCGCGTTGAAGACATAAGCCTGCGATGAGGCGGGCGGGCCGCAAACGCTGTCGCCCACGTCCACCGGCGGATTCAGGGTTCCGCTGAATGCGCCATTGCCGCCGCGGGTGTCGAGCACGCGGCAGGGCGAGGCCGCATACAGCGACAGACCGTCGTTGGTGATCGGGGCAAAGTATCCATCAATGTCGCCCACCAGATCAGTGTCGTTGGTGGAATATACGGAGATGGCGCCGCCATCTCCGGCCGGCACCACGGCGGCGTTGGCTACGATGGTTCCGGTCAGGTCATTCAGCGTGGAAACCACCGGCTGCGTCTGGCCGGTCGGCCACACCGTCAGGTAGCCCACGATGGTCTTGGGCACCACGGTGAAATTCATCGAGTAGGCGGCTGCGTTCGAGGGAATATCGCAGGTTCCCGACTGCAGCGGGAAGGAGCGCGGCGTTCCAGCTTGTAGCGACGGCCCGCCCAGCGGTCCGCTGCTATTGCGGGTGTCCAGCACGCGGCACGGCGTCAGCGGATAGAAAGCCAGCGCGGGATCGCCGGTGGGAACAAAGTAGCCGTTCACATCCAGCACAACATTGGTTGTGTTGGTGACGTAAACGCTCACCCCGCCCAGGTATCCGCTGGGAACTGTGGCCGCATTCGCCTTGATGCGTCCATCCAGCGAATTCATGGTCGAGACCACCGGCTGGTCTTCGCCGGTTGGCCAGATGGTGAGATATGCAAGTGAGCCGTTCGGAACCACGGTCACGTTCAGCGAGGTGGCCACTGCGGTGGAAGGAATGTTGCAGGCGCTCTGCGGCAGCGCGAAGCTGCGCGAGGTGCCGCCGGTAATCGCCGGGCCGCCGAATGGACCATTGGCTTTGCGGGTATCGGCCACGCGGCATGGCGCCAGGGGAACGAACTGCAATGCGCTGGTTCCCACGCCGCCGAGCACGCTGACGGTGCCGTCGCTGGCGTTGGCCACATAGATGCGATCGTTCACGGCATTGATGGCCATCGCGCCCGGCGCGCTGCCGACGGCCACGTTGGTCGCCCACAGGGCCGCGCCGTCAATCATGGTGGCGCTGTTGCTGCCGCTGTTGGTCAGGTAAATCCGGTTGGTCACGGGGTCGGCGGCAATCTGCGTCGGCTGGGTTCCGGCGCTGACCACGGTGGTGGCGTGGGTTATGCCGTCAATCGCGGTGACTGTGCCATCGGCGTTGTTGGCGGAGTAAATCTTGTTGCTGGCGGCGTTCACCGCCACCGAGACCGGCTGCGTGCCCACCGCGATGTTCGAGGCGCTGTTGTTGGAGCCATTGATGGCCGTAACCGTATTGCTGCCCTTGTTGGCTACATAAATAAAGTTGGTGACCGGATTGACCGCCAGCGCCACCGGCTGATTGCCCACACTGACTGTGCTGGTAGCGAGCGTGTCGCCGTTGATCTTGGTGACGCTGTTGCCGGTGCGGTTGGCGACATAAATGGTGTTGGTGACCTGGTTGATGGCCACCGCCACCGGCGCCGAACCCACGGTGATGCTGGTGACCGCCAGCGTGGAACCGTTGATCACGGTGACGCTGTTGGAGCCGCTGTTGACCACGTAAATCTTATTGGTCACCGGATTGACCGCAATCGCGGATGGCGAACTGCCGACGGTCACGGTGCTGGTGCCCAGCGTCGCGCCATCAATGATGGTGACATTGCCGCTGCTCTGGTTGGCAACGTAGATCTTGTTGGTCGCGAAATTGGTGGCGATGGCCGACGGAGAATTCCCAACTGTTACCGTGCTCGTGCCAGCGAGCCGCCGTTGATCACGGTGACGTTGTTGCTGCCCTGGTTGGCGACGTAAATTTTGTTGGTCGCGGGATTGATCGCGACTCCCACTGGAGTGGTCCCGACCGTAACCGTTCCAACCAAAGTTTGCGCCCAGGCAGCGGGCAAAGTTGTGGCAAAAACGCAGACGATCAAAACGAAGAGCAGGTGGCGCCGGCTGGTCAGCATGGACTCCCCCAGGTATGTGGACAATCGCGTGAAATGTGGCGTGGACGGTCCGCCGCCGCGGCGTTGGGCGGGTGCCGGGCAGCAAAGCAGTTTTTCGCAATTTTGGCGGGATGATAGCACGGCGGTGCGAACTATCCCAACACTTTTGCGACGCGATAATTGCCTAGAACCAAAGTGTGGTCCGTTTCAGGATGGCACTTGGGTGGTGGGTGGGGAGTGAGATGGAGGCGAGAAAAGCAGTCCGGCGGCAATTCGATATAGCGAACTCTATCGAATTGCCGCCGGTATCTTGCGCCGGAATTGCTCCCGCTACCGCCCGTGGTTACGGAGCGAAGTAGCTGGAGATGTCCAGAACCAGTTGCGTCGTTCCCGCGGCATAGGCGTCAATCTTGCCGTTGACGCTCGGGACGATCGCCATGTTCGAGGTAATCGCGCCGTCAAAGGCGTTTAAGGTTGAAACCGTGGGCTGCTGCTCGGTGTCCGGCCAGAGCGTCAGGTAGGCCAGCGAGCCGGTGGGTACGACGGTGGCGTTGAACACGTAAGCTGTTGCAGCAGTAGGAATTCCGCAGGGGCCGTCTTTTACATCCACGGGCGGATTCAGAGTTCCGCTAAAGGGATAGCCGCTGCCGACCTTGCGCGTATCAAACACCCGGCACGGGGTTCCGGTATACAGCGACGCGCCGCCAGTTCCGGGCTCGGCGAAGTAGCCGTTCACGTCGATCACCAAATGAGTATCGTTGCTCGGGTAAACCGCGATGGCGCCGCCGGTACCGGCCGGCACAATGGCGGCATTGGCGACGATCGTTCCCGTCAGATCATTCAGGGTTGAAACCAACGGCTGCGACTGACCAACCGGCCACACCGTCAGATAGCCCAGAATGGCGGGCGGTACAACGGTGAAATTAAAGGAGTAAGCCTTGGCGCTGCTGGGAATACCGCAACTGCTTTCCAGCACCGGGAAGTCCCGTTCCGTCTTGCCGGAGAGTATCGGGCCGCCCAGATCGCCATCGGCCTTACGGGTATCGGCGACGCGGCAAGGCGGCAGCGGATAAAACTGCAGCGTTCCCGTTGTGGGAGTCACATAGTATCCATCAATATCCAGCACCACATCGGAGGTGTTGGTGACATAGACGCTGACCGCACCGTTGTATCCGGCAGGAACGATGGCGGCGTTCGCCTTGATGCGCCCATCCAGCGAGTTCATGGTAGAAACCACCGGCTGGATTTCACCGGTCGGCCAGATGGTCAGGTATCCGAGCGTGCCGCTGGGGACCGCCGTCACGTTGAGGGAAAAGGCTTTAGCGTCCGATGGAATGTTGCAGCCTCCCGCGCCCGGCAGGGTAAAGCTCTCCGAGGTGCCGCCCTGGATGGGTCCGGAGCCGCCATTATTCAGACGGGTATCCACCAGCCGGCAGGGCGTGACCGGCACAAACTGCAGCGCCGCCGACGCGCCGCCGCCCACAACGCTAACCGTGCCGTCACCATCGTTCAGCGTGTACACCCGGTTGTTGACGGGATCCACCAGCGCATTTCCAGGTCCGTTACCGACGTTCACCGAGCTGGTGGCATGGGTGACTCCGTCAATCATGGTCAGCTGGTTAGCGCCGTTGATGGTGGTATAGATTTTATTAGTCGCGGGATTCACTTCGACGTCTAACGGCGTCGGCCCGACGCTGACCTTGGAGATGGCCAGTGTACTCAGGTCAACAAAGGTAATGGTATTGTCAGCCGAATCCGCCAGGTAGAGCTGGTTGGTCACCTGGTTCACTATCATGGCATCGTCGCCGTTGCCGCCGTTAAAGGTGGTGGTTGCCAGCGTAGTTCCATCCACGACGGTCACCGTGCCCTGAACCACGGTTCCGTTTTGCACGCAATCGACACTGGTGCCGCAGGAGTTCATGGAGTAGATCTTGTTGGTTGCGCTATCGGCCTGAACCGAGCCCGGCCCGTAACCCACGGTCACCGTGGTGGTGGCGTTGTTGTGGTTGGCGTCAATCACGGTCATGGTTCCCGTACTTTCGCAGTTCGGGTCGTTGCCGCAGAAATTCACAACATAGATCTTGTTGGTCAGCGGGTTCACCATGACGGCCAGCGGATACCAGCCAACCGTAATCGTACTCACCACAGTGTTGTGGTTGGAGTCAATGACGCTGACGGTGTTGTTGGCCCCGTTGCCGGTGTTGACCACGTAGATCAAGCCGGTATTGGGGTTGATGTCCATCCAACTGGGATGCGATCCCACATTCAGCGTGGTGATGATCGCGTTGGTTGCGCCGTTAATCACCGTGACTGTGTTGTCCTTACGGTTGCTGACGTAGAGGGTGTTGGTCTTCAGGTTCAGAATGTCGAATTCGGGATGCATCCCAACCGTGATGGTAGCCACAACCGTGTCGGTGGCGCCGTCAATCACGGAAACCGTGCCCGGACTACTGGTGCCGCAATTGGGGTCATTGCCGCAATAGTTCGCAATGTAAATGCGATTGGTGTTTGGGTTGTAGGCATAGCCGAGCGGTTGGGCACCGACCGTAATGTTTCCAATCAGAGTTTGTGCTCCTGCGGGCGGGGCGACACATAGCGCCACGCAGGCTAGCAATGCAAGAAGAAGTAGCTTTTTCATTCGGTCCTCACACAGGGTCTAACTGGGGTTAGGAGCTGCCCACGTGCATGAACCGGGCGACGCTCTGAAGTGGACACATCTTTTATGCCTGGGAACAGGTACCACCTAGGGATTGCGGTCATCCCCCGTTAGTGACGGCAGGTAACAAGACAGCCGGCGCGCAGTTAATCGACGGTTTTCCGTGGCACGATGTTTTCGTAGGCGTTTCGGATACTTGGCATATACTTGTCCTGCTTCGCCCCCAAACACAACGGGACATACAGGACACCAAGGGGACAAAACCGGACATTTCCGGACATTATCGGTATGCAGTCCATCGCCGAACTCCGAACCACCAAACGCCGCCTCGATTCCTGGAAGGAGATAGCAGCATTCTTCGGACGAGATGAGCGCACCGTGCGCCGCTGGGAGCGGGAGAAGGCACTGCCGGTCCATCGCTTGCCGGGCAGCTCGCGCGGCCGGGTCTTCGCCTTCACCGACGAGCTGACCCGCTGGATGAACTCCGCCGGTTCGGCCGAGGTGACGATTCTGGAGCCGGCGTCTTCGGGCGGTCAGGCCGCGGGCATTGTCCCCGATGCCGACGAGTTGGAAAGGCTGCGGTCGCGACGGCGGCGGCGCTCCTTATGGATCGCGCTGGCCGGCATGGTGATCCTACTGATTGCCGGTGTGATCGTCTTTCTGGCCGATCGCGGCCCGCTCGAGTCTCAAGCCGATTCCACAGCCATCAACCAGAACCAGGCTGCGCATTCAGCCGCTTCGACCACCAACGCCGAGGCCCAGGACCTTTACCTCAAGGGACGTTATTACTGGAACAAGCGCACGCCGGACGACCTGAACCGGGCGGTGGATTTCTTCACTCAGTCCATCGTGCACGATCCTGATTACGCGCCGGCCTATGTCGGGCTGGCCGATTCTTACAACCTGCTGCGCGAATACACTGCCATGTCGCCGGAAGAGGCGTTTCCGCGGGCGCTGGCGGCCGCCCGAAAAGCGGTGGAACTCGATCCTTCCTCGGCGGAGGCGCATAATTCGCTGGCCTTCGTCACCTTTTACTGGAAGTGGGACGCCAGCGGAGCGGAGAGGGAATTTCGCCGCGCCCTCGAGCTGAATCCCAACTATGTGACTGCGCACCACTGGTATGCGACGTTTTTAATGTGCATTGGACGCATTCCCGAGGCGCTGGAAGAAATCAACCGCGCGCAGCAACTGGATCCCTCGTCCACGCCCATCCTGGCGGACAAAGGGCTGATCCTGTTTCACGTAGGGCAGACCGATGAATCGCTGGCGTTGTTGAAACAACTGGCGGAGGCGCAGCCCAACTTCTACTCGACCCACATTTATCTTTCCTACATCCATTTCCAGCAAGGCGACTACCCGAACTACCTGGTAGAGGCGCGCAAGGCGGCGCAACTCTCGAAGGACGCGCAGCAGATGGCGGTGGTGAATGCCGCCGAGCGCGGCTACAAGCACGGCGGGAGGCAAGCCATGCTGGAGGGAATGCTGCAAGAGCAGACCAAGCTGTCAGGCGAAGGCGAGATCTCAGACTATGCTCTGGCGACCACCTACGGACGCCTGCGCGACACCGCCAACGCGATGAATCACCTGCAGATTTCGAAGACCCGGCACGAGCCGGAGTTCATCTCGGTTGGCACCGACGACGCGTTTATTTATCTGCACCAGGATCCCGCGTTCCGCGACCTGATGGCCAAAGCCGGCCTGCCGCCGCTGCCGTAAGGCACTCGCCGGACGCACCGCCGCGAAATTCAGCTTAGTTGAGACTGCGAGCCATTGGCGCGAACGCCAGATCGCTACAGTTTGCTTGCTCGCTGTAGCGGTCTGGCGCCGCCGGTTCGAGTTTAGTGATGGCCGCCGCCGCCGCCGTGGAAGCCGCCGCCGTGGAAGCCGCCACCACCCATCACGCCGAAGCTGCGTCCTGAGTGGAAGCCAGGATTACCTCGGGCTGCATATCCCGGCCGGCCGGTGTAGCCGTGGCCACCATAAGCATGTCCGTAGTAGGGATGGCCGTAGTACGGACGTCCATAACCACGGTAATAGCCGCCGCCGTAATAGCCACCGTAGTAAAACGGCGAGTATCCCACCAGCCACGGCGAATAGAATCCCCAGCCGAAGGGGCTGAAGAACATGCCATCGCCCGGAATCCACGTGTAAGCGGTGAAGTACGGGTCCCAATACCAGCCGGCTCCATACCATCCCGGACCGCCGCTGGCGTACAAGCCGGCTGCGTTACCGTTGGCCTCGGCCAGATACTGCGAGCGCAGATCGCTGAAGCGATAAATGTCGCTCTGCTCGTACGAGTCTTTGTCGAACTTATGGGTCTTCAGCTTGCCCTGCTGGTTGAGATCCAGTTCGTGGCCGCTCTTGACCTTGACGTTCTGGTCGCCGTCCTCCACCAGGGCTTCGCCTTTAAACACCCTCACATCGCCGTTGCTGGCGTCGAAGCCGTACAGGCCGGTCTTCAGCAACTGCGTGGTAGTGCCGTTCTGCTGTACGCGCAACAGGTTGGACTTATAGAGCTCGGCAACTTCAACCATGGCCTGGCCGCTATTGAGTGCGACCTCGGTGTTGGTCAGACTGGGCGATACCAGCGTGGCTGAGCTGTTGTCATCCACGCGGAAGAAGACGCCGGGGGTCAGCAGAATTTCGGCTTTGCCGGTCTGCGTTGTGAGTGTCTGGCCGGCCTCGAGAGTCACCGAGCCGACGGATTTTGCGTTGAGGGTATCGTTACCAACTGCCGCGTTGCCTTCAACGTAATTCAGTGTTCCTGGTAGCGCTGGAGTTGCGCCCCACGCGGGCGCAGACAGAATCGCTGCCAGGATGAAGATTCCAAACCACTTCAACCTTGACAGCTTCATAACGTATTTTTGCTTTCTTGAACCTCTGTTGATTAGATGACAAACCGGCGATTTGGTCGCGGCTGGCGGAGTTGCGCTGTTCGGTCCCCCCCGCGTGTGCCTCTTAGGCACACATCGTGCTATATTGCGATCGGTGAAATATTTCAATTGGGACGACGACAAGAACGAAAAGCTGAAGGCCGAACGGGGCATCGGGTTCGAAGAAATTGTGTTCCTTATCGAACGTGGAGATCTGTTTGATGTCCTCGAACATCCGAACCATTCGAAATATGAAGGCCAGCGAATTTTCGTCGTCAACCGGAACCATGACATTTACCTGGTACCTTTCGTGGAAGACGAACGATGGATCTTCTTGAAGACCATCATCCCCAGCCGTAGAGCGACGAAGGAGTGTCTGGGTGAGGAGCGGAACGACGATGAAACTTGACCATGATGAAAAGGAGATTCTCAATTCCATTCAGCGTGGGGAATGGCGGCCGGTTAAAGGAGCCAAGCGGGCAGCGAGCCGTTATGCCGGTTATGCCAAGGCGACATTTCGCAAGGACCGTCGGCTCAACATTCGCATCTCCAGCAAAGACCTGGAGGCTATCCAGAAGCGGGCGATCGAGGAAGGTCTACCTTACCAGACGCTGATCTCCAGCTTGTTGCACAAGTATGCTTCAGGCCGGCTGCGGGAACGCTGACTCTTTCCTCATCTCCGCTGCTGAACGGCCCTAACCAGCCTACTTGGTGAACTCCCAGCGATCGCCGGTCTGCGTCAGGGTAGCGGTGTCGGTGCCGGTGCCGTTTAGCGCCGACGCCATGTTGGGGTAGGCGGTCTTCATCACCGCGGAATTGGCCCAGTTGGGAACGCTGCCGATCTTGTAGTGATAAGCAACAGTGACCGTCTTGGCGCCGGCGCCGTTGGTGCCGGGCGTGGAGCTGTCAATGGAAGTCACCTCGCGGTTGCCGTAGCAGAAGTTGCCATAGCCGGGCTGCGAAGTGTCAGGCGTCCATACCGAGCGGCCTTTCTGCGAGAGATCGTAGTTGTTTACCTGCTTGGAGATGATGATGATCTTTTTCTCCGCCGTGGTGCGGGTCAGCAGGCCGGCCTCGGTGAGCGCGTCGTAGCCTTCGGTCTTGGCGTCGTCGGAGGTGGCGGCTTGCACCGGGAACTTCTTCGACTGCGACCAGATGCAGGCAGGGAAGGCGCGGTAATGATCGTTGATGGCGGCCTTGTAAGCCGCGTCGGTATTGGAGCCGTTATTGCAGGCGGCGGTGAAGAAGGCAAACAGCGCGATGAGTGCGATGGCGATACGAGTGCGATGAATGTGCATGATCTTTCCTTTATGTACGGTTGTGGAACTTTGGTGCGGTCGCGCGCTAGAACATGTGCCAGACGTAATGTCCCAGGAACGCCACTAGCACCAGCCCGCCGAATCCGCAGAACCAGAGAACGAAGTTGGCGGTCAGCCAGGGCGAGTTGATTTCCTTCTTGTTCATCGATGCTCCGAATGCTTGAGTCCGAAGCTAGTTCGATGCAGGGTAGAGCGTGGGAAGCTGTATGGAGGTGGCCAAGTTTGCATCAGGGCACGGCTTCAGCCGGGCCGTACGGTTCCGAGTTGTCATTCCGAGCGAAGCGAGGAATCTGCTGTTCGCGGGTAGTCTCTCTCACCGAAGATGCGCGCGAATGCGAGCGCCGGAGGCGCGACTTAGTTTAGTCCAGCGTGCATCCGAAGGCGGAACACTGGGTACGCTTGGCTACACGCCCCGCGCCCCGTAGGAGCGCCGCCCTTCCTCATCCGAGGTGCAGGTGCATGAAGAACAGCAGATCGCTCGCGGGCTGAAGCCCGCTCGGAATGACAAATCAAAATGGGGCGCGGAGCGGCACGACTGAAGTCGTGCCCTTACTCATGACTCGGCGAAACGGAATGTTCTTAGCGCGGTGCGGCGCGGCTGAATCCACGCCCTGATACGGGCTCGGCGCGATGGGAGGATTCGGAAGTGGATTCTGGTTTGGCCGGTCGGGTTTGGCCGCCTCCCACACATCCGAAAATCGCGGATGTGTGGGGAACCCAGCTCGGCGTGAATCGATAAGTCTGGGTCTGGCCGCTTCCCACACATCCCAAAAGATGGGATGTGTGGGGCACCCAATGTTCGCGCCGGTTCGGTTACGGCGTGCCCGGGCCCTGCTGCATCATGCTGGCCGGCGGCGGTGGAATGCTGATGTCCACATTCTCCACCGGGCCCAGGGTATCGAGCTTCTTGCCGAACTCGGTGTCGTTGCCAACCACGAGCACCGCCAGGCGGTCCTTATGCACGTACTTGCGGGCCACGCGCAGCACATCGTCGGCGTTCACCTTCTCAACCTCGGTGCGATAGCGCTCCAGAAAGTCGGCAGGGTAGCGGTAGAACTCGTAGTTCATGCGCTCGCGCAGCACCTTCTCCGGCGTGTCGAAGCGGAAGATGAACGAGTTCAGGATATTCTGCTTGGCTTTCTTCAGCTCGGCGTCGGAGGGCGGCGTCTTCAGCAGGCCGTCAATCTGGCCGTCAATGCCCTCGATGCCTTCGATCGTCGTTCCGCTCTTAGTTTGCATCTCGAACTGGGTCAGCCCAGGATGGTCCCATCCTGAACCCACGCCGCCGCCGACGCTGTAAGCCAGTCCGCTGCCGGTGCGCAGATTGTTGAACAGCCGCGACGAGAAGCCGCCGCCGAACATCTCGTTCATCACCGAGAGTGCGAAATAGTCGGGATTGCGGCGCTCGATGCCGAGGTCGAGCATGTTGATACTGGTCTGGTTGACGTCAGTCTTGCGCACGAAATAAATGCCCGGCTTGGGCTCGCTGAACTTGATCTCCGGCTGCTTGGCTTCCGGACCTTTCTGCCACGACTCGAACGCCTGGCGCAGCTTGGCTTCCATCTGCTTGGCGTCGAAGTCGCCGGTGATGCCGAAGATGATGTTGTTGGGATAGGTGTACTGGTCGTGCCACTTCACCAGGTCGTCGCGCGTGACCGCGTGGACGGTGGCGAACTCCGCTACGCGCGCGTAAGGGTTGTCCTTGCCGTAGCCGATGATGCGGCTTTCGCGCCCCACAATGCTGTCCACGTCATCGTTGCGCCGGGCGATGCCGGTGTACATCTGCTGCTTGGCCAGCTCCAGCTTGTCCGGACGGAACTCCGGGTTGTGCAGCAGGTCCAGAAACATCTCGAACACGGCATCGAAGTCGCCCTTCAGGCAGTCCAGCGAGATGGAGGTGGACTCGGACTCGGCGTCGGTCTCAATCTTGGCGGCGCGGGCCTCCAGGAAGTCATCCATCTGGTCGCCGGTGCGCGTCTTGGTGCCACCGGTGCGCCACACTTCGCCGTAAAGATCGGTGAGCCCGGTCTTGTCTTTGGGCTCGGAGATGCCGCCGCCGCGGATGCGAGCGGTCGCGCCGATCAGCGGCAGCTCATGATCTTCCTGCAGGAAAATCACCATGCCGTTGGGCAGTTGTACGCGCGTCGGCTCCGGCGGATGAAACGCCGGCAGCGCCGGAGGCTGGATCTGGTTCCAGGGCTTGACCTGCGCGATGCCGCAGGCCGCCACCGTCAGCGTGAAACAGATGAGCAGAAAGAACCGCAGTTTCAGGCTTCGCACTTATTGCGCTCCTTTCGCCGACGGCGCGCTGGCCGCCATTTCCGTCTGGATGACGCCGATGGTCCGGTTGTTCTCCTGGAAAACCTGATTAGCCACGCGGCGGATGTCCGCCTTGGTCACCTTGTCCACGCGGTCCAGGTAGCGGAACAGTTCGCGCCAGTCGCCGTAGCGGGTCTGGTAGTCGGCCAGTTGCTGCGCCAGGCCTTCATTGCTGGCCAGGCTGCGCAGCAAGTCGGCGCGGGTGCGGGTCTTGAACATCTGCAACTCATCGTCGCTCACGTCTTCGGTCTTCAGCTTGTCAATCTGCTCGTGGATGGCCTTGGCAATTTCCTCGTTGCTGTGGCCGGGCAGCGGCACGCCGTAGAAGGCGAACAGATGCGCGTATTTCGAGCCGGGCCATCCCGAGAAGCCGGCTGCCGCGGCGGCGATCTTCTTGTCGCGCACCAGCGAGCGATACAGGCGCGAGACCCGTCCGTTGGACATGATGTCGCTGATGGCGTCGTACACCGCATCATCTTTATCCAGGTAGCTGGGGCGGTGATAGCCCTCAAGGTAAAGAGGCTGCGACGGATCTTGCAGCGTGACCTCGCGCACCGAATTCTGCGCGCGGCTCAACCGTGGTGATCTCCTGCGGCTTGGGCTTGGCGGCCAGGCGTCCAAAATATTCCTCGATGATGGGCATGGCCTTGTCGGGATCAAGGTCGCCGACCAGTCCGATCACCATGTTGCCGGGAACGTAGTAGCGGGCGAAGAAGTTGGCCGCGTCGGTGGCGGAGAACGTCTGAAGATCGGAAGCGTAGCCGATGGTCGGCCGGTGGTAAGGATTGCCGTCGAAAGCGGTGCCCAGGAATTGCTCCACCAGGCGGCCAGTGGGCTGGCTGTCGGTGCGCATGCGCCGCTCTTCCATCACCACGTCGCGCTCTTTGTAGAACTCACGCATCACCGGATGCATCATGCGGTCCGATTCCAGCGACGCCCACAGCTCAAACATGTTCGAAGGCAGCGAGTACATGTAGGCAGTCTCGTCATAGTTGGTGAAGGCGTTGACGCCCACGCCGCCGTGGCTCTCGATCACCTCGCCGAACTGGTTCTTGATGACGTACTTGTCGGCCTCTTTCATGGCGGCCTTCCAGTCGGCTTCCAATTGGGCAAGCTTCTGCGGGTCCTGGCCCACGCGCTTAATTCGCTCAGCCAGATAGGCGGCGTAGGCCTGCTCGACTTTTTCCAGCGCCGGCTTCTCGGCGGCGTAGTCGGTAGTGCCGATGTCGGGCGTGCCCTTGAAGGCCATGTGCTCCATCATGTGCGCCAGACCGGTCTCGTGCAGCGGGTCCTGGGCCGAACCGGCGTCCACCATGGTGAAAAAGGAAAATACCGGCGCCTCGGGACGCCGCCACAGCACCACCGTCAGCCCGTTGGGCAACGTCTTTACGGTGACGCGCTTTTCGTAGTTCGCCAGGTCCTGCGCGGCCAGCGGCAGCGCCAGGGCCAGCAGCCAAAGCGCGGCCAATTGCCTGAAGCAACGCTTCATCTTGCCTCCCAGATCAGTGCAATCTAAAACCCTACGCAGGTACAGACGGGTTCGTCAAACCGGTGGAAGCGCGGGCCTCCTGGAGAGAGCCGTCGCCCAGATTCAGGAATGACATGAGTAAGGGCACGACCTCCGGTCGTGCCGAATAACACAGCCTCTTTGACGTCAGGGCTTCAGCCCGAGCCTTCGGCGTGTTCGAATTCAGTAAATGCGTAGCTGAAGGTAAGATTTATGATCCTCCGGAGAGAACGGCACTCATGGGAAACAAAGTAATTCGCTGGGTTCTTTTGGGCCTGAGACCGCTGGTGCGTGGGGTCGGGTTCGTGCTGAGCCCAATCTATAACGTCTTGTTTTCATGGTATGACCGAAAGTTAGCCCGGCAAGGCGAGGCCGAGTTGGCAGACGACATTCAGCGTTTCGTGCCTTTTATATTCCGTGAGAAGGACGCGCGAATCATTCCTACCGAGGGCATTCCGTTTCCGCTGCCGTTCGATTACGCAATCGTTACCGTTGAATTTGCGGACTTACAGATGAGAGTTACCCGCGGACGGGATGACTTGGCCGTCCAGATCGCGCCGGATTTTTCCCCGAAGGCGTTGCACGAGTTATCCACAATTCTGTGGGTTTTGGATGTGCCCGGCGTCAAGCGAGGGTCAATTCTCAACTTGCTGCAAGTGGACGAATTGCTGCGAAAGCACCTCGACGAGATTGAGAAGGCTTTTTCTGCTGAGGAATATCCTAAGACTAAGGCGCGCCTAGAGGAGGTTCATCAGCGCGACCAAATCATCAGGAAGCAACTGGAAACCGAGATTAATAGGAAGCTATATGGGTAGGTTGCGACCAGCGACTCCGGGGCGCAGGGGCTGAAGCCCGGTTATCTACGCACTGATCGCGGCACGACCGAAGGTCGTGCCCTTACTCATTGTCCTGCCAAAGGAAGGCCTTAGAGCCGATAAGGGCGCGCCACTCGGAAGCGGCCGGAGAGGAATCCAAACGAACAATTCCTTTGTGTCAGCGTGCCTCTGCGGTTCAATCCACTGCCCGCAACGCGAGGCGCACCAAACCGGCTATACCCTCCGGCAAAGCGACGCGTCATACTCACTCCGTGGCGACTGCGGACCCCAATCTGCGCCTGCTGATCTCGTTTCTCGACTATCTCAAGGTCGAGAAGGGGCTGGCGCGGCTCAGCGTTGCCGCCTACCGCTCGGACCTGGAGCAGTACAGCGAGTTCCTGCTGAAGCACAAGCGCGGCCTGCGCGATGCCCGCCGTCAGGACGTTCGCAACTTCCTCAATCGACTGCTGTCTGACGGCATGGACGCCCGCAGCGTGGCCCGCAAGCTCTCGGCGCTGCGCCATCTTTATAAGTACCTGCTGCTGGACCGCTACATCACGGCCGACCCCACTCTGAACCTGGACACGCCGCGACAATGGAAGGTGCTGCCAAAGTCGCTGGCGCACGATGAAGTGGAGAGCGTGCTCCAGGGCCGACGCGCTGAAGGCCGCCGGGTGGCTCCAGGCCGATAAGACCGACAAAGAGGCGGTGCTCAGCGCCTTGTTGGCGACGCTGGCCAGAAACACCTACACCGCCGTCCCGATGAGCATGCTGTACCTTTTCGGACGGTCGCAGGACTACGGTTACGAGCGCGCGGAGCCGGTAATGGTGGCGGCGCAGCGCAATCACTTTCGCATCTGGCAGGCGCCGTGGAGCACGCCACAGCAAACAGTGTGGGTTGGCGCGGGCACGGATGACGTCGGCATTGAGCGCGACCAGCGCACTCCTAACGGCATCACCCACCGCATTGATCAGGACGTGGACAACGAACGCGACTTCATCGGGGCCACCTTGCAGTAGGCCGGGCAGGTCGAGGCCATGGCCTACATGACGCGCGCGCACCCAGTCACCACGGCCAAACCGGCGGAGACATGAAATCGGATGGGCGGGTGCTAGTGATTGTGCTGAAGCCGCAGACGAGCGCGATGCGCTAATCTTTGGTTAAGCAGGCAAGTGCAGTTTTTTCAGGAAGGCAGAGTAGCGCGGGTCTTTCCACAGATTCTTCAGCAGAGGATCGCCCTTCACGGCCGCCAGCCCGGCGTCGCGCTGGGCATAAGCCTTCTCCAGCCATTCGAAGGCGCGGTCGTTCTCGCCGCGGAACGCAAACACCTCGGCAATCTGGTAAGCCGCTTCGGTGGAATATCGGCTGACCAGCTTGTCCAGCGTGGCGTCGGCTTCCTGCTTGTGTCCCATGGCGAAGTAGGCGAGCGCCTCACCTACGCCGCGGCCGCCGCCATCGCGCTGCTGCTGCACTTCGGTCAGGGCGTCCTGCGGTTTGCCTTGCGACAGCCACACCAGGCTCAACAGGTAGTGGGCGCTGGGATCCTCGGGATTGATCTCCAGGGCCTTGCGGTAAGCGCTGATAGCCAGGTCCATCTGTCCGGCATAGTAGGCGTGCATGCCCAGCGAAATATAGGCGGTAATACTGAGCGGATCGAGCTCGACGACGCGGCGGCTGAGGGCGACTGCCTCGTCGAAGCGGCCCAGGCTGGCAGCCAGGCTGGACGCTCCCACCAGAACGATGGTGTTCTGGGGCTCGAGAACAATGGCCTTCTGGAAGGATTGATCGGCGCCAGTCCAGTCCCAATCGTTGGTGCGCTTGATGCGGCCGATGGCAGCATGGGCCTCGGCGAGATTCGGATCGAGCTGGAGCGCATGTTGCGCGGCTTCGCGCGCCAGCCGGTAGCCGTCCTCAAAGGACAGACCGTTGGCGGAGTCCGCCTGGCTCATGCGGACCCATGCCAACCCCGACCAGGCGCGAGCATAACCAGGATCGAGGTTGATGGCCTGCTCGTAGTAGTAGGTGGCTTTAGAGAGGTCTTCGACCGAACGCCGCTCGAAGAAGTACCGGCCTTGGAGGTAATCGTTATAAGCCTCGGTGTTGGGATTGCGCTCGGCAACAGTTGCCACGTTCGAGGTCAGGAGGCGAACTTTGAGCTCGCTGGTGATGGCGCGGGCGATTTCCTCCTGCAGCGTCATCACGTCCTTCAGGTTGCGATCGTAGCTACCGGACCAAAGCTGGAAGCCGTCATCTATCTTGACCAGCTCGGCGGAGATACGCACCCGGTCGCCGTCCTTGCGTACGCTGCCTTCCAGCACGGTGTTGACGTTGAGTTTGTCGCCGATGGCGTGCAGATCTGCGGTCTTGCCTTTGAACTGGAAGGACGAGCTGCGCGCCGCCACCCGCAAGCCGGGCGTCTTGGCCAGGTGGTTCAGCAATTCCTCGGCGAGCCCGTCGGAGAGGTACTGCTGGTTCTTGTCGGGACTCATGTCCGCGAAGGGCAAAACGGCGATGGATGGACCCGCCGCCAGGGCGCGGGGCGTTTCCTGCCGCCACACAAATACTCCTGCCACGATGGCCAGCAACAGAACCACCACCGGCACGGCGTACTTCCAGAAGAAAGCAATCGGGGAGTGGAGGTGCGGTATCGCAAGCGGCAAATCGTGTCCGCTGTGGACCTCGGATTCAAGGCCAGCAGGAACTGCCACCAGACCTTCGTCCGAGGATGCCTCGCGAATGTCGTTGAGCGTCAGAGCTGGGCGTACGTCGGAGGACGATCCGGCTTCTACTACACCGATAAAACGATATCCAGCCCGCGGCACGGTCTCGATATAGACGGGATTCTGGGCCTCGTCGCCCAGGGCTTCGCGCAGCCGCCGCACGGCAACGTTCAAGCTGGACTCAAACTCGACGAAAGTATTTTCCGGCCAGAGCTGGGCTTTCAGGTCCTCCCGGGTTACGAGCTCACCGGGACGATCCAGCAACGCGCGTAGCACGAGGAAGGACTTCGGCTGGAGGCGAATGCGATAGCCAAATTTGCGCAGGCTTCGCCCCTCAAAATCAATCTCGTAAGGTCCGAACCGCAATGCTGGACTAGAGACGGGCATCCGGGGTTCCCCACAATTGGCTACAGTGTGACGAATCCTATCACAATTCGCCTTTTCAGGGGGTAATGCAATCGCGTAATTTATTTGATTTCAATCAATTGGCCCGTAATGTCCAATTAATTTGACGGGCGGCCGAAAATGCAGGAAAACGTTAGCAGAACAGCTAACACTGGTGGGGTCAGGGCCGTCCGATATTCGCGGCCTGCGTGCCAGTGTTCAGCCCGATGGGAGTCGCCGCTTCGTCGGGGAGACGCGTGTATGTTTGAGCCAGCAACCTGTCCGATTTGTGGGTCTGAGGAAGTCGAGCCGGTGATGCAGACGGCCCCCGCGAGGGAGCCGTCGGAGAACAATTCCATTTTGGGACTGCTGGCCTACCGTTGCGCCAACAGTCACCGTTTCGTGGTGGGTATCCTGCAGTCCTCCAGGGCCGCTGCCCGGAGCGAGAGCGTCCGGGGTTAGAAGTTCGTCAATGCCGTGCCCGGCTCGCGCCAGCTATAGGACGTCAGCATCTTCAGGTAATTGCCGCGCAGGAAGGCCGTGGGGTTGTCGACGTTCACCAGGCTCATGCTGCCGCGCATCTGCTTGATGGAAACGTACTCGTGCTCCTCCATCCACGATTCCATGCCCGCGAGCACTACGCCGATGTGCTCGATGCCGTACTTCAGCAGGGCTGAGGTCATCATGGCCACGTGCGCGCCCGCCATGATGGACTTCAGAACGTCCGAGGCGTCATGCACGCCGCCGGTGATGGCAACGTAGGTCTCGACCTGGTGATACAGAATCGCCGCCCAATGCAGCCGAAGCCGCAGTTCATGTGGGCTGCTCAGGACCAGATTCGGCACCACCTCGAGTTCTTCCAGGTCGAGGTCCGGCTGATAGAAGCGGTTGAAGATGACTACGCCATCGGCGCCGGCTTCGGCCAGCCTCTTGGAGAAGTTGGCGCATGAGGTGAAGTAAGGACCCATCTTCACGGCGATCGGAATCCGCACGCTCTTGCGGATGGAGCGGACCAGGTTGCAGTAGCGCCCTTCCAGTTCCTCAGCGCTGATCGAGGGATCGGTGGCGACGTCGAAGATGTTCAGCTCGAGGGCGTCGGCGCCGGCCTCCTCCATGTACTGCGAATAGCGAATCCAGCCGCCCGGGGAATTGCCGTTCAGACTGGCGATGACCGGGATATTGACCGAAGCCTTGCCTTTGCGCAGCAGCTCCAGATAGCGGTCCGGGCCGATGTGGTAGTTGCGCATGTCCGGCAGGTAAGAGGTGGATTCGGCGTAGCTGTTGATGCCCGATTCCAGCGCGTTATCAATGTTCTCGCTCTCGGCCTCGATCTGCTCTTCCATCAGCGAGTACATCACGATGGCGCCGGCGCCGGCATCTTCCAGCCGGGCGAAGTTTTCCAGCTTCTCCGTCAGCGGGGAGGCGGAAACCACGATGGGATTCTTCAGCTTCAATCCCAGGTAATTGGTGGAAAAGTCAATCATGACGGCTCTCTCTCCTTCGCCAGCGTTCGCTATTTCTCAAAGCTCATGGCTGCCATGTGCTGATACAGCTTCCAGCGCTCGTTGACGTTCTGCTGCGCTTCGTCGAGCAGCTTCTTCGCCTCTTCCGGATCGCTGTTCACCAGCATGGTGTAACGGGTTTCGTTATAGATGTACTTCTCCAGCGGCATGCTGGGAGCGCGCGAATCCAACACGAAGGGATTCTTGCCTTCCTTGGCCAGCGCCGGGTTGTAGCGGAACAGCGGCCAGTGGCCGGATTGCACCGCGTTCTTCTGCTGCTCCAGGCCGTGCACCAGGTCGTAGCCGTGTGCAATGCAGTGGCTGTAGGCGATGATCAGCGACGGCCCGTCGTAGGCTTCCGCTTCCTGGAAGGCCTTCATGGTCTGGGTATCGCTGCCACCCATGGCGATGTGGGCCACGTAGGCGCGGCCGTAGTTCATGGCCATCATGGCGATGTCCTTCTTCGGCGTGCGCTTGCCGCCGGCGGCGAACTTGGCCACCGCGCCCAGCGGCGTGGACTTCGACATCTGACCGCCGGTGTTGGAGTACACCTCGGTATCCAGCAGCAGGATGTTCACGTTGGCAGTGGAAGCCAGCACGTGGTCCAGGCCGCCGTAGCCGATGTCGTAACCCCAACCGTCGCCGCCGATGATCCAGACGCTCTTCTTAACCATCTCGTCGGCCACCGCCAGCAGGTCGCGGGCGATCGGCGAATTATTGTGCGCCAGCTTCTCCTTCAGCGCCTTCACCCGATCGCGCTGGGCGAAGATGCCGGACTCGGTGGATTGGTCGGCGGTCAGTAGACCGAAGGCGAGGTCGTCGCCAAGTTCGGCGGACAGGCGCTCGACCAGGCCCTTGGCGTAGTCGTTCTGCTTATCCACCGCCAGGCGCATGCCCATGCCAAACTCGGCGTTGTCTTCGAACAGCGAGTTCGACCAGGCCGGGCCGCGCCCTTCGGCGTTCTTGGTGTAAGGCGTGGTCGGCAGGTTGCCGCCGTAAATCGAGGAGCAGCCGGTGGCGTTGGCAATCAGCGCGCGGTCGCCAAACATGCGGGTCATCAGCGAGATGTAAGGCGTCTCGCCGCAGCCCGAGCAGGCGCCGGAGAACTCAAACAGCGGCAGCAGCAGTTGCGAATCCTTCACCTGGCCATGTGCCAGCTTCTCGCGCGACAGCTCGGGCAGCGACAGGAAGTAGTCCCAATATCCGTTGTACTTCTCGCGCAGCGGCGGTTGCGCCTCCATGTTGATGGCGCGATGCTTGGCTTCGCTCTTGCTCTTGGCCGGGCAGATGGCAACGCATAGCCCGCAGCCGGTGCAATCTTCCGGCGCCACTTGCAAGGTGTACTTCAGGTCCGCGAACTCGCGCCACTTGGGCACCGCGGTCTGGAAGCCTTCCGGAGCGTGGTTGATGGCCTTGGCGTCATACACCTTGGCGCGAATCACGGAGTGCGGGCACACCATGACGCACTTGCCGCACTGGATACAGAGCTCTTCATCCCACACCGGGATTTCCAGCGCGATGTTGCGCTTCTCCCACTGCGTGGTGCCGGTAGGGAAGGTGCCGTCAATCGGCAGAGCGCTGATGGGAACCAGGTCGCCGTCGCCGGCGATGATGGGCCCTTCCACGTTGCGGACGAAGTCAGGAGCATTCGCCGGGACTGGCGGCCGCATCTCGAACTTCGAGGTGATGGTTTGCGGTACCTTCACTTCGTAGAGGTGTTCGAGGGCGGAATCCACGGCGGCATAGTTCTTGCGTACGATGGATTCGCCGCGCTTGCCGTAGGTCTTCTCGATGGAATGCTTGATGGCGGCGATGGCTTCTTCGCGTGGCAGCACGCCGCTGATGGCGAAGAAGCAGGTCTGCATCACGGTGTTGATGCGGCCGCCCATGCCGGCGGCACGGGCCACGTTCACCGCGTCAATCACGTAGAAGCGCAGCTTCTTCTTGAGGATGGTCGCCTGCGCCGTGCGCGGCAGGTTGTCCCAAACTTCCTCGGGCCCGAAGGGGCTATTCAGCAGGAAAACCGCGCCATCGTCGGCGGCCTTCAGCACATCCAGCCGCTCCATGAAGCCGAATTGATGGCAGGCGACAAAGTTGGCCCGCGAGATCAGGTAAGTGGAGTGGATGGGCTGCTTGCTGAAGCGCAGGTGCGAAGTGGTGACCGCGCCCGACTTCTTGGAGTCATACACGAAGTAGCCCTGCACGTGCAGTTCGGTCTCTTCGCCCATGATCTTGATGGTGTTTTTGTTGGCGCCAACGGTGCCGTCCGCGCCCAGCCCGTAGAACATGGCGCGAATGGTGTCCGGCGATTCGGTGGAAAATTCGGCGTCGTAGTCCAGGCTGCTGTAGGTAACGTCGTCAATGATGCCGATGGTGAAGTGGTTCTGCGGAGCAGGTTTCTTCAGCTCGTCGTAGATGCGGTTGACCATCGCCGGCGTGAATTCCTTGGACGACAAACCGTAACGTCCGCCGACAACTTTGGGGAAGCTGGCTTGCTTCGCCTTACCGGCGGTGAAGCCTTCGGTCAGCGCCGTGACCACGTCCTGGTACAGCGGCTCGCCGATGGAGCCTGGCTCCTTGGTGCGGTCCAGCACCGCGATGCTCTTTACCGTCTTCGGCAGCGACTCGAGGAAGTGCTCGACCGAGAACGGCCGCATCAGGCGGATTTTCAGCACGCCGACTTTCTCGCCCTTAGCGGTAAGGTAGCTCACCGTCTCGTGCACGGCCTCCGCGCCCGAACCCATGATGATGATGACGCGCTCGGCGTCGGCCGCGCCTTCGTACTCAAACAGTTTGTAGCTGCGGCCGACCAGCTTGGCGAACTTGTCCATGACGTTCTGCACCACCGTCGGACAGGCCAGGTAATAGGGATTCACAGCTTCGCGCGCCTGGAAGTAAATATCGGGGTTCTGTGCCGAGCCGCGGAGCACCGGGTGATCGGGCGACAACGCGCGCTCGCGATGGCTGCGAACGTAGTCGTCGTCAATCATGGCGCGCAGATCTTCGATCGCGAGCTGCTCAATCTTGGCAACTTCGTGCGAGGTACGGAAGCCGTCGAAGAAATGCAGGAAGGGAATGCGCGACTCCAGCGTCGCAGCGTGCGCGATCAGCGCCAGATCCATGGCTTCCTGTACCGAGTTCGACGCCAGTAACGCGAATCCCGTGGGTCGCACGGCCATGGCGTCCTGGTGGTCTCCGAAGATGGAGAGCGCCTGCGCGGCGATGGAGCGCGCGGCCACGTGAATGACCGTCGGCGTCAGCTCGCCGGCAATCTTGTACATGTTGGGAATCATCAGCAGCAGGCCCTGCGCCGAAGTGAACGTCGTGCCCAACGCTCCAGCCTGCAACGCGCCATGGAGGGCGCCGGCGGCTCCGGCCTCGCTTTGCATCTCGACCACCGATGGCACCGCGCCCCAGATGTTCTTGTCGCCGATGGCGGCCCAGGCGTCCGACGACTCGCCCATGGGCGAGGACGGCGTGATGGGATAGATGGCGGCGACTTCGCTGACGTGGTAGGCGACGTAAGCGACGGCTTCGTTGCCGTCAACCGTCACCTTCTTTCGGATGGTCCGCTTCGCATCCTGGGATGAGGTCGCCAGGGTGGATGCCTCGCCGGACGCGGATGAATTGGAAAGAAGGGTGGCGGCCGGCGAAGCAGAAGATTCCGTTGTTTTCACTTATTTATCCCCCATACCGGCTCGGTGCCGGCGGTTCCGACTGCGAATCGGTACTTCCAAGATAGCGGCGCGGTTGCCGAGGGGCTGTGATGTGGGTACTTACCAGTCTGTGACAGGCGTCACATACACGTGTTTGCGGGTATGGATAAACGGAGCGGGGCCGCGAGGGGTTTCGGCCTGAACAGGTTGGCAGGGGACATGGCAGGGACGAGCCCCTGGAAGGCTTACTTCTGCAACTTTGCCAGGTCGGCCAGCACTTCCTGGCTGTGGTTTTTCGGCGAAACGTCCATATATTCCTTCACGATCCTGCCTTGGGGGTCGATCAGGAAGGTGTGCCGCGCTGCGTATTTAGCGACCCCAAAGTTCATGATCGAACCGTACTCCTCCGACACCTTGTGGTCGGTATCGGCCAGCAGTTTGAAGGTCAGGCCTTCCTTGGTGCAGAACTCCTGGTGTGATTTGGCGTCCTGCACGCTCACGCCCAGGATGACGGCGTTCTTAGCCTGATACAGCTGTTCGTCGCGCTGAAAATTGTGCGCTTCCAGGGTGCAGCCGCTGGTCATGTCCTTAGGATAGAAATAGAGCACTACCCACTTGCCGCGATATTGCGACAACGTGACCGGCTTGCCCTCCTGCGAGTTCAAGGTGAAGTCGGGGGCCGTGCTGCCTACCGACGGGGCCGAATCGGCACAGGCCAGCAGCGGAAGCAGCAACAAACTAAGTCCGGCGGCCAGCAGTAGAAGTGCTGAAGGTTTGCGCATAAATAACCATCTCCCGATTGGAATCAGCTGCCAATATTGCGGCTCTTGAGGCGCAGCGTCTCGCGGTTTATCTCAAAGTCTGTGACCAGAGTAGATGTTCACGCTCCTGGGTTTGTCACAGGCTGGTGACACCTGCATCACAGCGGGCTGGCCCGCAGCCTTCTTAGAATCGAGTTGCCGCGGGTAGGGCAGTGCGTACCCTGCGCACCATCGCCATCTTGGAGGTGTCGTGAAACTAAATCGAATTGTACCGTCAGTTTCGCTTGTGATGTTTGTTCTATTTCTGTTTTCGGGCAGCCTGTTAGCGCAGAAAGCTCCTGCCGGCCCGGTCATTCTGAAGGGCGCTCCCATGGGAGCGGTAAAGTTCGACCACCCCGCTCACCTGAAAGTGGCGGGCAAATGTGATGTCTGCCACCATGCGTCGAAGCCGCAGAAACCGCTGAAATCGCCGCAGGAGGCTTGTACCGACTGCCACACCACGCCGGCCACACCGCCGGTCACCACCAAGTTACAGGCCGCCTTCCACAATCCGACGGCGACCGCGGGGCTCTGCATTGATTGCCACAAGACCGAGAACGGCCGTGGCAAGGCCGCGCCGGTAAAGTGCATGGATTGCCACAACAAAGCCAACGGATAGCGGTACGCACTACTGTGCTTGCGCCGGGGACCCCTCCGGCGCTTTTTTGTTGTGTGAAGTCGCTAGATGTTGAACAGTGCGTAGCCCTTCATGGGTGCGAAGGCGAAGGTCAGGACCAGCAGCAGGATGGCCGCAAAGAACAGCCAGCGGCGGGGAAGGTCCAATCCGGGCCATTTTGGGACATTCGGGTGCCGCATGCCGGTGAAGCCCAGGATCGTGCCCCAGAGCAGCCATCCCGTCCAGAAGAACGTCCCAAGCAGCAGCAGCACCACGATGCTGACGCGCGAGACCCAGCGATGCGCCCGCGGCGAGAAGGCGTACACAATGTGTCCACCGTCCAACTGGCCTCCTGGCAGCAGGTTGAGCGCGGTGGCGAACATGCCTACCCATGCCGCCAGGGCGATGGGATGCAGGTTCAGAGCGCTCAACGGTGCCGTGTGCGGCTGGAACAGCGTCAGCAGCCAGTGAAATACACGGAAGATTAGCGGATAGCCGAACTGCACGACTTCCTCTGACGGCGGTACGGTGATCGGCTTGGAGAGCGCCAACCCCCAGAGCAGCACCGGTAACGCGGCGGCGAATCCGGCGATCGGTCCAGCGATCCCGATGTCAAAGAGCGCCTTCCGGGAACGGATCGGCGACTTGATGCGAATGACTGCGCCAAAAGTGCCGATAAACGTCGGCGCTGGCAGGAAGTAGGGCAGCGTCGCGTAAATGCCGTATTTCTGGCAGAGGAAGAAATGCCCCAGCTCATGCGCCAGCAGGATGCCCATCAGGGTGAACGAGAAGGGAATGCCCAGCAGCAGCAGACGCGGATTGTGCAACAGACCGCCGGCATGGAACAGCGGGAAGACGAAGGAGTCGGTGCTGAAGGCCGGCAGGTTATTGCGGAAATTCAGCTCGAGCTGCGTGCCGACGATCAGCGTGCTGGCAAAGGTCGCCAGCAGCAGCAGGATATGCAGCCAATATTGCCGGTTACGCGGGGCGGACGGCACAAACACTGGCGGCGGGGAAGTAACCTCAAACGTATAAGAAACCGGCGGCGTGGGTTCGGACATCTGGCTCTTAGGATGACAGACCGGTGGCTGGCGGCACAAAATTCCGGCAAGCGGCCGCAGCTTCAGGCTGATTCAGCAGCTGGGCGTGGGCGCCGGTTCTGCATGCACGGCGGCTTGCGGCTACTCGATGGATTGCAGTTCCTTGCCCGGCTTGAACCGCACAGCCTTTCCCGGCGGAATATTCACTTCCGCTCCGGTCCGCGGATTGCGCCCGATGCCGGTCTTGCGCGGCCGCACCGTGAACACGCCAAAGCCCCGCAGTTCAATGCGATCGCCGCGCGCCAGCGACTTTTTCATGCTCTCGAAGACGGTTTCCACCGCCATCTCAGCTTTGGTTTTGGTTACCCCGGTTTTGCTGACAACCTCGTTGATCAGATCCAGTTTGATCACAGGTGGCTCCGCTCCGTTCGCCCGCCTGCCGGAACAGTTCCGGTCAGCCGTATTCCAGATTCTAACCTGATTACGGCAATTCCGTTAAGTACCAATTGGAGTCGGAGTTAGGCTGGACGGCCGCAGGCGTCCGGGCATTGTCAATCCACAGCGCGAACCCGTAAGATGCCTCTTTCGCCATCCTTTCATTTTGGCTTCCACATTTTGCCCAAGGAGTTCCATGGCCATCAAGAGCGACCGTTGGATCCGCCGCATGGCGATCGAGCACGACATGATCAATCCCTTCTCGGAGAAGCAGGTCCGCGAGGGCGTCATCTCATTCGGCCTTTCTTCCTATGGCTATGACCTGCGGGTGGCGGACGAGTTCAAGATTTTTACCAACGTGAACAGCACCATCGTCGATCCCAAGAAGTTCGACGAGCGCTCGTTCGTCAGCATCGAGGCCGAGGTTTGCATCGTGCCGCCGAACTCCTTTGCCCTGGCCCGCTCGGTCGAATATTTCAAGATCCCGCGCGACGTGCTGACCATCTGCGTGGGCAAGTCCACCTACGCGCGTTGCGGCATCATCGTAAACGTCACGCCCTTCGAGCCGGAATGGGAAGGCTTTGTGACCTTGGAAATCTCCAACACCACGCCGCTGCCGGCGCGCATCTACGCCAACGAAGGCCTCTGCCAGATCCTGTTCTTCCAGTCCGACGAACAGTGCGAGACCAGCTACCGCGACCGCAAAGGGAAGTACCAGAACCAGAAGGGAATCGTGCTTCCGAAATTGTAGAACTGGTCGGTACGGGATTGGTGGCAATCGCCATGGCTTACTCGGATTCACGGCCGGCGTATGGTCTGTTGATATTTGGAGCTCTCCTAATTCTTCTCGGTGTAATTGGGACGGTCACTGGAAAAACGTTGGCCCCCTTTGGTCGTATAGTCCGTCGCGCCGAAAATCGGAGAGAGTTTTGGTGGGTAGTTGCGATGCAGTATCTCTGCGGCGTCGGTTTGCTTGGATATTTCTTGTATCTCCTTCGATAAACCTCGCGGATTGTAAGTGCGCCGAAATTTGCCAGTCATCGTTACGAGTTTGCTTTAACAACAATCTTGTCCGGTTTTGCGATATAGTTTGCGACACATTTCCCTCAGGTGAGGTGGTATGGCTACTGTGTCGCAACCGCTGGCTGCCAGGCCGCGGAACTGGGCCCAACTGTCCTTGTGGACCGTCGTTGGTCTGATGCTGACCTACGTTCTGGTTCACAACGAAAGCTTTCTGATTCATCGCAGCGATCCGGTCTGGAATCATTACCAGCCCTTCAAGTGGTGGCTGCTGCCCCACGGCATTGCCGGCAGTTGTGCCCTCCTGCTGGGTCCGATGCAGTTCTCCGACCGCCTGCGCCAGCGCTATCTCAAACTGCATCGTTTTGTAGGATGGGTTTATGTGACCGGCGCCCTGATCGTCGCGCCGCTCGGCGCCTACATTCAATATTTCAACGAACGCTTCCATGCCCCGCGCTCCTTCACCATGGCGGCCGGGGCGGATGCCGCTCTGCTGATGCTGACGACGGCGATAGCCTTGTTCTTTATCCTGCGCGGCAATATCCAGCAGCACCGCCAGTGGATGACCCGCAGTTACGCTGTGGCTCTGGTCTTCCTCGAGGTTCGCGTTCTCGGAGGCTTGCTGCATGTCGACGACAGCCTGATGGCTACGGAAGTACTGGTGTGGACCTGCGTCATCTTCTCCGTGCCGCTGGCCGACATTGTGCTGAATTGGCGGGAATTTAAGCGACCTAAAATCACGTCCAACAAAGCGGCTGCCAAGGCCGCGGCCTAGCCGGAAAAGGCTACGGCAAAAATTTACGACTTCCTGCTTGACACAGTGTACTAGTTTTATAGTACACTGTGTGGGTGATGAAGCCCCGAGCCGCTTACCGTTTCCGGCTCGACCTGCACAGCGGCGTTCCCGCATATCGGCAGATCATTGACCAGGTGCGGGGCGGCATCGCCTCGGGAACGCTCACCGTCGGCGATCAGTTGCCCACCGTCCGCCAGCTCGCCGTAGACCTGTCCATCAATCCCAATACAGTAGTTCGCGCCTATCGCGAGCTGGAACTGGGAGGAGTGCTGGAAACTCACCAGGGAACCGGCACCTTCATCAGCGCCCAGGAAATGAAAGGCAGTGACAAGGAGCGTTCTCGCCAACTGGCGCAGATTGCTGCCGATGCCGTGGTCCGTGCCGGCACCATCGGTTTCACCGTAGAGGACCTGATCGAGCACCTGGAGACTTTTTCGGCCCAGCCTAATCGCAGGAGATGAAGTCATGGCAAAGCTAAGTTTGTCGCAAGTAAACGGCGTGGCAGTTGCGTCACTGGCCGTCTGCGTCGTCGCCGGCGCTCTGGTAACGGTCACGCTGCATCAGCCGGTGGCCATCATCATCGGAGCTTTGGTCGGGGTTTATTTGCTGTTCGCCATCAAGGTCATCCGCCAGTGGGAAAAGGTAGCGCTGCTGCGGCTGGGCAAGTACGCCGGACTTCGCGGGCCGGGACTGTTTCTCATCATTCCGGTCATCGAGACGCTGAGCCCGTTCGTGGACCAGCGCGTGCGCGTGGCCAACGTCACCGCGGAATCCACGCTCACTCGCGACACTGTCCCGGTCAATGTTGACGCCATTGTTTTCTGGCTGGTGTGGAATGCCGAGAAGGCCATCCTGGAGGTGGAGAACTTCCTGGAGGCCATCAACATGAGCGCGCAGACGGCGCTGCGCGAATCCATCGGCCGGCATGAGCTGGCGCAGATGATTACCGAGCGCGAAACCCTGGGACGCGAACTGCAACGCATCCTGGACGAGAAGACCAATCCCTGGGGCATCACCGTGCAGTCCGTGGAAGTGCGGGATGTGCGCATTCCGCAGGCCCTGGAAGATGCCATGTCGCGCCAGGCGCAGGCGGAACGCGAGCGCCAGGCGCGCATCATCCTGGGCCAGGCCGAAACCGAAATCTCGGAGAAGTTTGTGCAGGCCGCTGCGGCCTACAGGGAAAATCCCACGGCGCTGCATCTGCGTGCCATGAACATGTTGTATGAAGCCATCAAGGAAAAGGGCTCCATGGTGATCGTGCCGTCATCGGCAGTGGAGACCATGGGACTCGGCGGCACTCTCGCCACCGCGTCGCTGGGCGGGGCCAAGCCCTAGCCCGCTAAATAACGTCAAAAAGGAGCGCTCGTATGAAACGCATACTCGAAGTGTGTCTAATCGAATTGGGCCTGATCATCGCTTTCACAGTCATCTCCTCGGGGCAGGCGATGCAGAAGGGAATCAGCGTGCACATGCCGTCGTGCAGTAACGCAACTGCGGTACCCGAAGCCGACAAGCCAGATGCCGTCATCGTCACCGTAGTTGCGAACGGGAAGTTGTACCTGGGAACTCAGGCGGTGAACAAGACCGAACTGGCGGCGAAGCTACGGCAAGCAACGTCTGCAGGTTCGAAGAAGATGCTGTACGTCAAAGCCGACGAACACAGTCCCTATGCCGACGTGATTGCGGTGATGGACGCGGCGCGCGGCGCTGGAGTAGAAGCGATCACGCTGCTGTCCGCCGCAAAAACCAAGGAGGAACCAGGACAGCGGGTTCCTCCTCAGGGTTTCGAACTTCGGATGGTGACGTCAGGTCGTTAGCAGGGCCGATGGAAAAAATAGCCAAGGCCGGCGGAAATGGGGTCGCTCCCTATTTCCGCAGCGGGCCTTCGCTTTCCTTATACATGTATTTAATGCTGGGTTTGTAAATCAGCAGGTTCGACGCGCCGAAGCTGTGAGAGGCAGTGGCCAGTGGCCAGTTGGCGCGAGCGCCAGCTTATCCGGCGTGGCCCAGTTCCTCTCGGATTACCCGCCGCAATGTGGTTTCCAGCGGTTCCTGGGCATGACGCATGTGCTGCCGAAGAGCATCGTTGATCAAACCCTGATAGTTGCCGCCACCAGCCAGATTGACTTGCTCTCGAAACCAGCCCAGAACGTCGTCATCGAGGCGTATGGTGATTCGGGTCTTCCCCTTAGGCACCGAGATGACGGGCCCTCTTTTGGCGCGTGCAAAACTGTATTCATGCTTCATAAATTGTTCTTGTATTCTTCTCTCTCACTGGGCGTTGCAAGGCGAGCCGAGATAAGTCTGATGCGTTGTCCCCGCCAGGTGTAAATGACCACCAGCAGTCTCGCAAACAAGTCGCTGCCCAAGGTGACCCATCGTTCTTCCTCGTCAGTCCCGACATCGCGAATCGTCAGTGCAGAATCGTCTTCCAGGACCGATACCGCATCGGCAAAATCAATGCCGTGTTTTACGAGATTCGATGCCGCCTTCCTGGGATCCCATTCAAACCTCACATCGTTCTCCTCAATAATATGTACAAATGTACACAGCGTCAAGCGGGAGGAACCCGCGAAGCGCGACACCGGAATTCATGTGCGTCCGCAAACACGAAAACCGCGCCCCCGCGCGGTTTCCTTCCTAGCCAAGGTCCGCAAAACCTATCTCTGCGGGCCTTCGCTTTCCTTGTACATGTATTTAATGCTGGGTTTGTAGATCAGCAGGTTCGACGCGCCGGTACGATTTACCTTGAGGCAATATTTGTCGTACCACTCGATGATGCCGCGAATTTCTTCGCCGTCGTGCAGCACCAGGACCATGGGGGTCTTGGACTGCATCTGCTTCTGATAATAGAAATTTTCCGCGTGTGTCTGTTCCGGCGGCGGCGGTTTCTTGCCGTTGCTGGGCCGCTCGACCCGTTCTCCGCGTTCGCGGCGGTCACCATTGTCCGGGCGCGGATGTTCGTTGCGGCTGAGGGCGGGACGGATCAGCTTGCGATTGGCAAACGCTTCTGGTTCGATGGCGCGACCCACGGCGGTGGAGTCCATGGAATCTTTCATGGGGGCTGCTCCTGTGGTCTGCACACCAGTCTTGGGATTGCGCGAACTCAAGCCAGTAACCCGCGCTCGTGGCCTGGCAACGGTCCTGCTTGAATTGCCTTGACTACCTCAGGTGTGAACGTGACGATACCCTAACACAGCCATTCGGCTAAGACAATCCACCATGTTACGACTTTGGTGTTAGCGGAATGGCCGTTCAGGCTCCATAAGCGCCGCCGCAAAACTATCCAGCGAGAGCGAGCGCAGCAGGTTGCGGCGCATGCCGCTTTCCACCTCGCCCAGCCGCTGCGAGGCTGCGCTGATCCAGGCGAAATCCACCTGCTCGGCCATCCTGGCCAATTCCTGCTGGATGTCATGATTGCGCACCAGTTCCTTGGCTCCCGACTTCAGGAACAGCAGGTCTTCCAGCAGGGAATACAAGGTGCGAATCAAGTGTTCCGTTTTGGCCTTTCCGTCGGCACCGGCGCGATAGGTGTCGGTCACGCGAAACAGGGCGCTGTGGTCGGAAGTGGCCATCGCCGGCGCCAGCATGGCCAGGGCGTCCTGGCGGGCAGCAAGATATGCGGCAAGGTCGAAGCTCCGCGCCCGGCCCAGGCCGCCGCCGCATAAGCGCGCCACCAGCGCCCGTTCGCGCGGCTGCCACTCCGGCCGGACGCTCGCAAGATATTGCTCAACCTCGTCGGTGGAAAGGGCCGAAAGGCGCAGTTGCATACAGCGCGAGCGAATCGTAGGAAGCAGTGCCGAAGGATTCACCGTGAGCAGAAATATCGTAGCGAAATCCGGCGGTTCTTCCAGTATCTTCAGCAGCGAATTCGCCGCCTCCTTCATGAAGTCGGCATGGCTGAAGATGTAAACCCGCTCGCGACCTTCGACCGGCTTGTAGTAAATCTCGTGGACGACATGCCGCACCTGGTCCACCTTCACCAGCATCTGTGGCGGATCAGGCGGGATGATCATGACGTCGGGATGGGTCTGTACGAAGAGCCGGGTTTCGCGCTTGTCGGCGTCGCGCATGTTCTCGCGAGCTTCCACGGCTTCCGCAAAGCGCTGCTCCAGATCGTCGGCCTCGGCGATGCGCACGCAGTTGGCGCAGTGGCCGCAGAAATCGGGCAAACCCTCGCTCAGCGGGCGCTCCAGGCAGTTCATGGTCTTGGCCACCATCTGGCTGAGCGTGTACTTACCTGAACCTTCCGGACCCGAGAGGATCACGGCATGAGGGAAGTGCTCGCGCGCCAGCATGGAGCGCAGCGTGTGGACGGTCTCCGCATTGCCGTGAAAATCAGAGAAGGGCATGGCTTCGCCTCATGCTTTTTCTTCGCCCATCACGCGGGCGCGCACCGCCGCCACGATTTCGCCATGAACAATCTCGATGGGACGGCGGGCATCAATCATGACCACGCGCTTGCGTTCGCGTTGCGCGATTTCCAAGAATGCCTCGTGGACGCGTTCAAAGAACGCGCGGCTTTCCTTCTCGAAGCGATTCTCGTCCGCCAGGCCTTGCGCGGCAGCTTTGTTGCGACGCCGCGCCCGGGTCACGCTGGCGCTCACATCGGAATCCATCAAGATGGTCAGGTCAGGCCACAGGTTGCGGCACAGCAGGCGATGCAACTCCCAGACCGTTTCTTTGCCTAATTGCCGGCCTGCGCCCTGGTAGGCCTCGGTGGAATCGGTGAAGCGATCGCACAGCACCCAGAAGCCGGAGTGCAGCGCGGGCTCAATGACCTCCGCGAGCAATTGCGCGCGCGAGGCGAACATCAGCGCCATCTCAGCGTAGGCGTGGAGTCCGGCGGTGCGGGAATCGAGCAACACGGCGCGGATGCGTTCGCCGGTCTCGGTGCCCCCGGGTTCGCGCGTGGTCACTACGTCCAGACCCTGCCGGCGCAGCTCACCGGCAAGATTCTCCAGTTGCGTAGTTTTGCCGCAGCCGTCGAGGCCTTCAAAGGTTATGAACTTTCCGCGCGCCGTTCGGGTCACCGGCTCATGATAACAAGCCGGAGTTCTTCCCCCCGCCGCAGTCACCGCGAGCTGATGGAATAGCGCACCACCACGCCGTCCACATAGGTCACTTCCACCCGATAGTCCTGCGGCAGGTATTCGAAGATCTGCGTCTTCAGGCCTTCCTCGGAGACCGACTGCGACAACTGCCGCCCCAGGCCGAGCATGTTGCTGACGTCGCCGATGCTCATGCCGCGCTTCAGGTCGGTAAGCGAGACATTGGGATTTCCGTTCACGCTGCTCGCCGCGGGCGCGGCGGCGGGCGGCTGGGTCGGCGTGAAGATGGCCTTCTGCCCTTGCAGATCGCCGAAGTCGATATAAGCTTCCAGCAGCGCCATCAGGGCGTCCGGCGTGAGCTGATCGGGAGGCACCGTGTTGGGCCAGCGCAGGTTGAAGCGCGAGCCGCCACGCGTACGCTTCTCATTGACCTGCTGCTGCTTCAGTTGTCCGGCAATCATCGCGGCGTTCTGCGCCGCCATCTCGTCGTAGTGACGCCGGCTGCGAACGCGATCCAGTTCGCGCTGCAACTCGCGGCGGCGGCGGTCGTCGGAGGTGTCGCGAATCTCTCGTTCCAGTCGCTTCTCGTAGTCGCTCTTGCCGACGTTGTAAGGGTGCACGACGGTGTTGTCGTCATCCCAGAATGTCCCGAAGCCGCCACCGTCGAGCTGGACTTCGATCAGGTTTTTCTTCACCACCAGCGTAGTCACGGTTGCGCGATCGCCGATACGAATGGCTGGCCCGAATTCCTTCAGCCGCGAGGAGTATTGCTTCCAATCCATGGGCTCGGAGCGGTCCATGCGAAGGTCCACGCCGCGCTGGGTGCCGGGCATGTCAATCTTGAGCTGGACTTGCTTGCCCACGAAATAATTCTGCAGCGTCTGCTGGCCGCTTTCGGCGCTCCATGCAGTGCCGACAAGGGCAGCAATGAGAAACAAATATCCCAAAATTTGTCGCAACATCGCGGAGACTCCTGGCGTGCGAAGGGAATTAAGCGCCAGCGAGTCTAGCACAGGAAGATGGCGGCCCGGCCTCAGCTTCCGGCCGAGGACCAGAGCCGCGGAAATAGCGCTCCGGTGGAGCGCATGTAGTCGTCGTATTGGGAGCCGAAGGTCTCGCGCATGTAGCCGTCTTCGATGCGCCGTTTGATGGTGAAGCCGAAGTAGAAGAGCGCAGCGGCAACGAAGCCGCGGACCTGGCGGCGGTCGAGCGCCGTACCCAGCATGGCCAACACCAGCCCGGTATAAATGGGGTGACGTACGAAGCGGTACGGCCCGGTGCGAATCAGTTGGTGGTCGAACTTTACGGTGACGGCGCCCGACCAGTTGCCGCCCAGGTGCACTCTTGCCCACGTGGCAAACAGCAGCCCGGCCGCGGTAATGGCGATGCCCAGCCATGCGATCCAGAGGTCGCGGGGAAGGATGACGCGATTCATCCATGCCGCCTGCACCTCGTCCGCGAACATGGCGAACCCGCCGGCAACCACGGCGATGGTGTAGCTGAGTCGCGAACTGACGCTCTCGCGGCGCTGCGCCGGTTTGGTGCGAATCGCCCACAGCAGCCAGATGGCAATCCAGCCCAGCCACAGGTATTCACAGATTTTCATTCCATTCACAGGCTCACCCCGGAACTACAAGGGTACACCGCGAATGAGGGTCCCGAACTGGAACGACACGGCACGAATCGGCCATTCCCGACTGCGGCGGGCGGCGAAAGGGGATAGACGACGCAGAAGCAGCCGTGTATCTTTTTCGTGCCTTCTTCTGCCGAAGGCGGCCTCGGTCCTGCCGTCGCGAGGCCAGTTCAATTCTGCGAGGTGTTGCTCTCATGAAGATCCGCGTGTGTGTCGCACTGCTTGCTGTCCTGCTGCTGCCGCTTGCCGCCGTCGCTCAGAAGACGAACATTGACTGGGACCGCCAGGCGGATTTCTCCAAATACCACACCTATGCCTGGGAGAAGAGTCCGGATCCGGCGCACGGCCTTTGGGACCAGCGCATCGTCAACGCAGTGGATCAGCAATTGATGGCCAAGGGGCTGAAACAGGTGGCGACCGACCCCGATGTCTGGGTGGTTTACAGCAACAGCATGCACGACCAGAAGCAGGTGGTCGGCACCGGCTACGGATTCGGCCCGGGATGGGGCTGGGGCCGGGGTTGGGGCGGCCCAGTTACTTACCAGACCTACGTCACCAAAAAGGGAACGCTGGTGGTCGAGATCGCTGACGCTCGCAACAAGCAGTTACTCTGGCGCGGAGCGGTAACCGACACCATCAGCGACAACTCCGACAAGAACATCAAGACTCTGGACAAGGCCGTAGCCAAGCTGTTTCAGGGATATCCACCCAAAGAGAAGAAGTAACGGTTGAGGTGCGCTTTTGCCGCGACTCGGCGACTACATTGACGATTACTGCTCGCGCTGCAAGCGCACCATGGACCACGCGGTTGTCTCCATGGATGGCGAGGAGGTGCAGAAGGTCCGCTGCCGCACTTGCAGCTACGAGCACAAGCATCGGGTAAACCGGACCGGCAAGAAAGAGATGACCAAGGAAGAGGCCTTCCAGAAGGTCCTGGCCAGCGTGACCGGACAGCTGGGCGGTGCGGATTCCGAGCCCGCTAAGCCCGCGAAGAAGAAGCGCCGCAAGTAGCTCCCAGGCCCTGTAGGAGCCGGCTGGATCGGTCCCTCAATTCAAGGTATCAAGACCTGGGTCTCGAAACCCGCGAGCCCAGGGGCACACTCTGTTACTCCTCGATCACATCGTCAAACAGGTCTGTCTCCATCTTTGCTTGGCGCGGCTCGCGCGTCGCGGCCAGGTGATACATCTCGAAGGCCCCGCCCTGCTGTCCCAGATTTTTGCGCACCCTCTCGAATAGCGGTTTCTGGGTCATATGCTTCTGAAAGGCCTCGGTCTTCTTTTCGAAGCGTGCATGGCCGACCTCGATGCGTGCTGTCACGGTGGGCGGAGCAATCGGCTGGCGATCGGACAGGACAAAATCCGCCGTGACGTAATACAGCTTCTGCGTGCGATGCGGCGCCAGGCCGTCCGTGAGTTGCTCGGGATAGCGGTCCGGACGCCCAGCCCACTCGAACGCCACACTGGCGAAGACTCCGGCCATGGCGTGATCGATGTGTCCAGTGAGGCCGCCGTCGAAGCCGAAGGTCAGGATGATGTGCGGTTTGATTCTCCGGATTCGCAGGCAAAGCTCGCCGACCACGTCGTAGAGATTGACGCGGTCCAGGCCGGCGTCGGGATAGTCGAGGACCTCCCATCCGGCGATGCCGAGCACTTTGCACGAGGCCGCGAGTTCCTGTCGCCGCAGCTCGGCCAGCTCCTCCGGCGAACGAGCATTTCCGCGATTGCGCGCCGCGGTCCCGGCGGTCAGGCAGACGAGATGAATCTCAACGCCGCGCTGGGCATAGAGCAGCAAGGTGCCGCCAAAAGCGCCCGCTTCGTCATCGGGATGCGCGGTAATGCAGAGCAGTCGGAACATAGTGATCTACTGTAGCCCAGCGAGTCCCCTTGCATAGGAACCACAGATCCCTCGGTCGCGCTCCAGTCGCTGCGCTCCCTCGCGCTCGGTCGGGATGACAGACCATGGGACGCTGGTCTAAAGGCCAGCTCTACCTGAATCTCCCCCGTTGGCCTCCTGCCTTGCCAAACCGGCTTATATCCGCAATAATGAATGAGTTGTTGCCTCAAGGTTTGTGAGGTCCGACGGGCGCCATAAGCTGCGTCTGTTGGGGTGCGGTAGCGACGCCGGGGTCCCCGAAAAGCGCCGATTTTGCGGTTTTTGGGGTGGTTGATCGCTGGAGCGCCCATTTGCCTGTTCTCGCCTGAGGAATGTTGTTGCCGCCGGATTTCCGCGTTTGCTGATTTAGCTTAGCGCTCGAACTCCGACTGCGGCCCACTAGCAGGAAAGGAAACTACTTTCTGTGTTGATGATTCGTCTGTCGCGCCGTGGCGCGCGCAAGCAGCCTTACTATCGCATTGTTGTCATCGAGAAGGACCGCGCTCGCGACGGCCGCTCGGTGGAAGTGGTAGGCACCTACAATCCCCGTACCAACCCTGCCAGCGTCGAGCTGAAGCGGGAACGCATTGATTACTGGAAGTCGAAGGGCGCGCAGTTGTCGGACCGCGTGCGCAAGCTGGTGGAAAAAGCCGCGGCCGCGCCCACACCCGAACCAACGCCTGCTGCCTAACGGAATTGCCTCTGGAGAGGAGCCGCTTGCATGTCGAACACCGCAGCCAATGTGCCTGCCCTGATCGAACATCTGGCCAAGGCCATCGTGGACAAGCCGGATGAAGTGCGCGTCGAGTCTTTCGACGAGGACGGACAGATCGTTCTCGAACTGGAGGTCGCGGAAAGCGACCTGGGCAAAGTGATTGGACGCCAGGGCCGCATGGCGCGGAGCCTGCGCGCCATCATGAATGCGGCGGCGCTGCGCTCGCGCAAGCGTCACCAGTTGGAGATTCTGGAATAGCCGGCGACTTCATCACCATCGCGCGCGTGCTGGGACCGCAAGGCCGCCGCGGCGAAGTGCTGGCCGAGCTGCACACCGATTTCCCTGAGCGCTTTGCCGAGCGCAAGACGCTGTGGGGACTGGCGGCCAACGGAAACCGCCGCGAGCTGCACCTGGAAGAGCACTGGCTGCACAAGGGTGGCGTGGTTCTGAAGTTTGCCGGAGTTGACAGCATTAGTGACGCTGAGCAACTGAAGGGTTTGGAGATTCAGCTTCCCGGCGAAGAGCGCGCCGAGCTGGAAGATGGCGCCAGTTACGTCAGCGATCTGGTCGGTTGCCAGGTTTGGAATGGGCCGCCGGATTCGCTGGACTTGCTGGGAACGGTGAGCGATGTGCAGTTTGGCTCAGGCGAAGCGCCGCTGCTGGTGATTCGTCGGGCCGACGGCAGGGAAGTGGATGTTCCGTACGCCGCCGAGTTTGTGACGCGCCAGGATTTGAAAGAGCGGCGCATCGAGATGCAGTTGCCCGAAGGGTTGCTGGATCTGGATGCACCGCTGAGCACCGACGAGAAGCAGCGCCAGGAATCGGAAGCTGGGGAAGCGCGCTCGGCGGGCGAGCGGCGCAAGCGAAGGTAGTGCGGCGCATGGCGGATCTTGAGCGCCGCGTAAAGCAAAGCGCTCTTGTAGTGCGGCGCTTCAGCGCCGCGTAAGGCGAGTTCTCTTGATGGTTCCGCGGGCCTTTAGGCCCCGGTGGAAGAGCTGGCCTTTAGGCCAGCGTCAAGGTTGGTATTGAGAACAGCCGGCTTTAGCCGGCGGCACGGTTGCGATGAAGTTCGAGATCCTCACGATTTTTCCGGACTTCTTTCGCGGACCGCTGGATTACGGAATCGTGCGCCGGGCGCGCGAATCCGGGCTCATTGAAATTGAGGTTCGCGATTTGCGCGAGTTCACGCACGATCGCCATCGCACCGTGGATGACCGTCCCTTCGGGGGCGGTGAAGGCATGGTGCTGAAGCCGGAGCCGATTTTCGAGGCGCTGGAGTCGCTGCAGATTTCGCCGCGCGAAGAACGGCTGAAGCCGGAATCGCGCGAGACGGTGATTTTGCTGTCGCCGCAGGGTGAGATGTTTACCCAGAGCGTGGCGCAGCACTTGATGCAGCGCGAGCGCGTGGTCCTGATCTGCGGCCGCTACGAAGGCGTGGACGAGCGCGTGGCCGAGCATCTCGCCGACCGCGAAATCTCAGTCGGGGATTTTGTGCTGAGCGGCGGCGAGTTGGGCGCAGCGCTGATCGTGGATGTAATGACGCGGCTAATTCCCGGCGCTTTGGGCAACGCGGCTTCGGCGCAGCAGGAGTCGTTTACGGCGACCACGGTTGCCGAAACAAAAGTTGGCGAGCCGCCGAGTTCGACCTGCGGTTCGGGCGGATTGCTGGATTATCCGCATTACACCCGGCCGGCGGATTTTCGCGGTATGCCGGTTCCCGAAGTGCTGATGAACGGGAACCATGACGAGATCAGGAAGTGGCGCCGGCGTTGCGCGTTGCAGAAAACGCTGCGCAATCGTCCGGACCTGCTGCGGGACGCAGAGTTGAGCGCCGACGATCGCAAGCTGCTAGCTGAACTGCAACGCGATCGCGATGCATAAGGTTTTGATTTTGCTAAAAGCTAATAGCTAAGAGCTAAAAGCTGTTTCACGGAAGGAATAGAACAATGTCGAATTCTCCCATCATTGACCGTCTGCTTGCCAAGACGCGCCGCACCGATCTTCCCGACTTCAAGCCGGGCGATACCGTTCGCGTGCACGTGAAGATCAAGGAAGGCGACAAAGAGCGCTTGCAGGCCTTTGAAGGCGTGGTCATCTCCAAGTCGCGCGGCAACCAGCCCAGCTTCACCGTGCGCAAGATGAGCTTTGGCCAGGGCGTGGAGCGCATTTTCCCCACCAACTCCAAGGTCATCGAGAAGATCGAAGTGCTGCGCTCGGCGCACGTGCGTCGCGCCAAGCTGTATTACCTGCGCGGTCTGCGCGGCAAGGCTGCCCGCCTGCGCGAAGTCGAAACTAAGCGCGACAAGGCCTGATCCCCCGGCGCCCGCCGCATCTGGCGATGCGGTGGGTGTGCCGTTTTCACTACCGTTAAGTTTCGCGCGCCCATTTTGCCTGCGCACGGCAGAATTTCGCAGCGGCATCGCGCGATGTCAATCCTCTATCTATTGCCAATGGAAACCCCGCCGTCACCGGGCGGGGCGCTGTACTTCTCAAAGATCTTGTGCGAGGCAGAGGCGGCCACAGCAGCGACCCCTCACCGATATCAGCTTCGGATCGGCCGGCTGGCGGGAAAGCTGCCCCGAGGGGTTAGGCTCGACTGGCGAGCTCGAGAATTCCCACGCCCGCCGCAATCCACAGCGCCAACGCCACCGTGTTGAGGGTGACGCGGACCGCCGCATTGTCGATCAGCCAGTTGTACTTCGCGTCCATAACAAGCTCCTTGGTTTGCGTTGCGTCCGGTCGCCTCAATGGCTTCCTGATAGACCAACTTCTGCAGACATATACGAGCCAGGACGAAAAACGTTCCGTTAACGTTCTGTAAACGCGGGCGAACCCCACTTTTTGGTGGGCAGAAGCGCTTGGTTCAGATGTGGACGCTGGGTGTGCAAGGCTGTGTCGCAAACGGTGTCGCCGCTCCGCGGCTCTTCGTTTCTTCCACTTGCTCCGCGGGCTGACGCCCGCGGCTAACACAAATGCCGTCGCTTCGCGGCTGGCGGAAACGGATTTCGATAGCATGGTTCCACCGCGAACTTCATCGCCGGTCGCGACACAGACTCCGTAAGACTTAGCAAGAGTCGCGGTCGGAGATTTCGTCCAGTTCCCAGTAGCGCTGCAGCAGGATGTCCGGGACGCGCACGGCGCGGCCGCTCAGCATATTTTTGAGCTGAAGCGCGTTCACCGCGGCTTTGCCTTCAAAGTGGTTGTTGGTGATGACGAAGGTCTTGCCGGCTTTGGCTGAAAGCGCGTCAATGCGTGTCTTCCAGCTTTCCAGCTCCGGGCGGCTGTAGAGGTAGTTGTAGCGATCGTTGCGGGAATCGCTGTCGAACCACTGCTCGTAGTTGCGGCCGTGCAGGCGCACATAAGCCAGCGGCGCGGTCACGTGTTCGCTGGGCGAAACCGCGTATCCCAGTTGCGGCTGATCAATGTTGCAGAAGGCGACACTCTTTTTGGCGAAGTAGCGCAGCGTTCCCTCATTGGTCCAACTGTTGTGCCGGACTTCGACCACCAGCGGATACGCCTTGAAGCGCTCGATCACGGTGTCGAGATATTCACGGTTGGCGTAAGTATTCTTGAAGGAAATCGGGAACTGCGCCAGCACTGCGCCCAGCATGCCCTCGTCCACCAACGCATCGAGGCCGGCTTTGGCCAACCGTTCGTCCTCACCAGTCGCATGGATGGTATCCGCCGAGGTGCTTTCCACCATCGCTATCGGCGAGTGGGTGAAGGCCTTGTTCAGCTTGGCGGTGAACTGGAAATCCGGATTGACCCCTCGCGCCAGCCGGCCCCACAGCTTCGCCCATTCCGGCTTCACATGCCCGTAGAACGAGGTATTGACCTCCAGGACATCTAGATACTGGGCCATGTATTCCACCGGATGTTGCGACTTTTTGATCTGGGCGGGATACACGATTCCCTCCCAGTCCTTATAAGACCAGCCGGCTGTTCCAACGTAGATTCGCGAGCTATCTCCCATCTCGAAGCGAGGTTAGCACATCGGCCAGGGTGCCTGCGTCCGCGCAAAAGCCGCTCACAGTCGCTTGTCCCGCGCCCTTGTGATGCCGGTCACAGGAGGACGTGACGCAGTTCATACCCCGCCGGTCGCGGCTGCGGTATTCCTTGGGTCGTAAGTGGAACTCACTTCTGTCGGGAAGCAGAAATGATCGACCTTAAGAAAAAATGCTGGCGTGAAAAAGTTACGGCGGAGATAACCCTCGCTCATGTGCTGCAGTTTGCCCGCGAGTTGGGAAGGCACATGAGCTCCGCCGAAGTTGCTAACTTCCTCAACCAGGACGGTCATGCGCAGAAAATGTGGATGCACATGATGCAAGCCGGTGAGGACTACGTGAAATCCAACTTGAACGAAGCGTCGGGTTTCATACCGCAAGACGGGCGGTCGCGGATGTCCGCCGGTTGCAGCGATCCTCGATAGCGCAAGTGGGCGCGCTCGCGCGACGTCCACAGCTTAATACACCACCATTACTACCCAATAGACACCCGCAGGATTACTGACGCTGGGAGCAAAGCAAGCTCCCAGCGAGTATCCCTCTACAGATCGGGTGCGACAGGCGCTGCCTTACATTTGAGGGTAACTGCGTGGGATCATCGGTGGTCCACACCAGAGCTTCGTGCACGTTGGGCAGGACCGATACAGCTTTCGGGTTGAGCGCATTATTCAACGCCATATTGCAGGCCATGCGATGCAAGTCGCGCTGCGGCTGCCGCTGTGGAGCAGACATTCCCTGCGAGTGCGCATAGCTCTCGATGGCCTTCTGGAAAGCCGCATCCGCCTGAGGCTCGGAGTAATCCGGAGTACGCAGCGCAAAATCCTCGGTGACGTAGAGCGCCGGGCCGCGTCGCAACACGCCCACGCCGATAGCGTTGAGCGTGGGTTCGAGAATATTGGCGCGATGCGGCGGTGAGCGCATGAACGACCCGTGCGCCTCGGCAACATCCGCAGCCATGCCGACGTTTTCCGATTGCCGCGACGAGCGGATGTTCTCGTCGGCATAACGCAGCGGCAGCGAGTTCTCGCCGTCAAACTGATGCGACAGCGTACGTGCTCCACCATCAGCGCGGTGTGCTTGCGGGCAGCCTCGGTGAGTCGCGAGTCCACTCACCAATTGCGTAAGGCCATGATTCGCCCGCTCCTGATTGATCATCTGCACGATTTGCGTTTCGGCGGTGGCGTCAAACTGCTGCGCGTGCAATGCAGAAAATCGCTGGCCAGGAGATACACGGCCAGCAGCGCCGCGATGCGGCAGTAGCGTAGAGCAGGGTAAAGCATCGTAGTGTTAGACGCGGTACGCGGGACTTTCGTTCGCCTGCGCAGTCAACATACAATACAGCATCGGCGTCAGGGCCCGTGATGACCATTCCCGTTGTGCTGCTCCTCACTTCCGTAGGTTTGCTGCTCGGCTACGCGCTGGCCGCGCTGGTCGGCCGCTCGCGCACCGCGGGGCTACAAGAACGCCGGAATTCGCTGGAGCAGCAACTCGAGGCAACCCGTCGCGAGCTGGCGGAAAAGAGCGTCGCCCACACCAACGCCCTGGCCGAGAGGGCGCGCCTCGAAGGCGCCTTGCAGGCGGAACGCAAGAGCGCCGCGGAAAAACTGGAGGTTCTGAACAGCGCCCGCCAGGAGATGGAAAACAGCTTCAAGGCCATGGCGGCCGCAGCCCTTGATCGCAATAATTCCAGCTTTCTGGATCTCGCGAAGCAGTCGCTGGGCAGCTTCCAAACGCAAGCCCGAGGCGAACTGGAAGCCCGCCAGAAGGCCGTCGAAGGCTTGGTCGCGCCGATCGCTGAATCGCTGAAGCACGTAGACCAGCAGGTGCGCCAGATTGAGACGGTGCGCGCCGAAGCCTACGGCCGGCTGACCGAGCAGGTGGCGTCGCTGCTGGAGACGCAGAAGGCGCTGCAGACCGAAACCGGCAACCTGGTGAAGGCCTTGCGCGATCCTCAGGCGCGCGGCCGCTGGGGTGAGTTGCAGTTGCGCAAAGTGCTGGAACTCGCCGGCATGCTGGATCACTGCGACTTCCAGCAGCAGGAGACGGTGACCAATAACGACCGCCGCTATCGTCCCGACGTAGTGGTGAAGTTGCCCGGCGACAAGAACATCGTCATTGATTCCAAAGTGCCGCTGATCGCCTATCTTGCGGCTTTAGAAGCGCCCGACGACGCCACTCGCAGCGCTCGCCTGGTGGACCACGCGCGCCAGATCAAGCAGCACATCGATAACCTGGCAGGGAAGTCCTACTGGGCGCAGTTTGAAAACACGCCCGAGTTCGTCGTGCTGTTTCTTCCCGGCGAAGTTTTCTTCCGCGCCGCGCTGGATGGCGATGCCGAGCTGATCGAGTACGGCGTCACCCGCCGCGTGATCGTCGCCTCGCCGACTACTCTGATCGCGCTGCTGCGCGCCGTTGCTTATGGCTGGAACCAGAAGAACCTGGCGGAGAGTGCGCAGCGCATCAGCGAAGCCGGCAAGCTGCTGTACGAACGCCTGTGCGTGATGACGCGCCACTTCGAGGACATTGGCAGCCGGCTGGGCGCGGCCGTCGAATCGTATAACAAAGCTGTGGGCTCGATGCAGCGCTCGGTGTTTCCGGTGGCGCGCAAACTCGCCGAGCTTGATCACTCGCTCACGCCGGGCGACCTGGAAGACGTGCAGCAGGTGGAGAAGACCACGCGTCAGCTCGACGCTCCCGATTGGCAGGACGGCGACGGCAACACCGGCCTGCTGTTTCCCAGCGACAAGGCCGACAGTGCCAAGATGTAGGGCGTCATCGGATACCATGGTTCCGAGCCGGAGGAACCCATGCCCAAGAAAAAGAAACCCACGCTGCGCACCATCAAGCTCGACCACATTCCCTTCCGCGGCGCCGACATCGACTCCGAAGACCTGGTGCTGTTCCAGGGCCCCGCGCACCCGGCTAATCCGGCAATCATGCATCTAACCTCGTTCGGTTCGGTGCTCGACAACATCTTCGGCAAGCGCGTGGACGACGTGAAGGCCGACTTCGATCGCATCGCCGAACAAATGAACCAGATTCTGCAAGGTGCGTTTTCCAAGATCACCGGCGACATGAAGATGGATTCGGTGGAAGTTTCGCTGGGTTTCACCGCCTCAGGCAAGCTGGCCTTCATCGCCGAGGCTGGTGTGGAGACCAGCGTGAAGGTCACCTTCAAGCGGCCATCGCCCGGCACATAGCTTTTGCCACGCGGGCGATCCGCGATTCGATCTGCGCCGTCAAGCCGTGCCAGGCTTGCCACGCGCTCAAAAGCTTTGACAGGTTTTCGACAATGTGCGACCCTGCCGCAATGCCTCGTGCCAAGGCCAAGCCGTCTGCCAAGCGCCAACCCGCTACCACAGCGGCATCCCTAGCTACGGCCGGGCGAGCGAAAGAGAAAAATCACGACTGGCCCAAGACCAGCCTGACCGACGAAATCTTCTTCATCGACAATTTTGTCTCGCCCGCGGAATGCGCTGCCATCCTGGAAGAGTTGGAGGTTGTGCCCTGGCAGCCCAGCCTGACTTATACGCGGCAGGAGACCGGCCAATATAAAGATGTGCTGACCGGATTCCGGGTCAGCGAAACCGGTTATCAGGACTGGTTCAGCGACCAATTGCATTCCATCCTGCGGGGCTTGGAATCGCGCCTGCAGACTTTGTTCCCTCTGGACACGGCCAACCTGGAACTGTGGCAGGCCACCAACTATCCCCGTAACGGCAAGTTCGACTATCACCTCGATGCTGGGTATTGGCAGGACCATCGCGCCGGCGAGCGCATGCTAACTTTTCTGCTGTACCTCACCACGCCTGCCAAGGGCGGTGGCACCCATTTTCGCGCTCTCGACGTCTACGTGGAAGCCAGGGCCGGCCGTTTGCTGGTGTGGCAGAATCTATTTCCCAGTGGCGCCTGCGACCATCGCATGATCCACTCCAGCGTGCCCCTGCTCAAGGGCAGGAAAACTACACTCGTGACCTGGTTGAGGCAGAGGCAATTCAGGGGCCTCGGTCAAACCGCTGTTCAAGGAGCCCAGCATGGCAATCTCCAAGAAGCACGCAAAGGTAGTCAAAGACATTCAGAAAAAATACGGCGACACCATCGATCTCAAGCGCTCGCCGGGAGTCATGATTGAGGTCCTGCGCAACTACGGATATGTGTTCTCCGGCGCCGACGATCCTCCCGGCGGGACCGGCACCGGTGGCACCGGCACAGGCGGGACTGGTACTGGAGGCACTGGTACCGGCGGCACCGGCACGGGCGGCGTCAATAGCGTGAGCAGCATTGCCGGCTCCGGGCCGCCGTCGGAAGGCATTGACAACTCTGTCCTGCTGCGCGCGCTGGTGAATCTGCAGAAGGACGTAAAGAACATTACCAAGCAGTTGAACGCCGGCGGCACCACCCGGCGATCCTGAGCCGTGGCGCTGGGAAAGCGCCACCCTCGCAGTCTCCGCCAGAGACCGGCAGAGCCGCGCCTTCCAAGCAGCGCGTGCGGTGATGTAGCGGGCTGTAGTCATGTCGCTGATAGCAGGCAAGCGGCTGCTGCCAGTCCGGCTTAGCCGTCCGATGGCCGTGCCGTTGCCATTAGCCGCTGCTGTAGCCGCAAGACCTGCTCCCGCAGAGCGGCGGCAAATTGCTTGCGTTCGCCCGCCGCCTGAATCGGCTCGCCAAAAACAATTCGCGCACGAATCGCTTCTTTCCCCAGCAGATTCCAGATGTGTGGCAGCGCTTTCATCTCGCCCCACCAGCAGACTTCCAGCGCCACATCTCCGTCTTCCACCTCGTAGCGGATGGCGCATGGCGTGACCGGCGCGCCGGCATCGATCGCAGGCTGCAACATGGTCGAATGAAAGCGCAGCACCCGACTGCCGTCGGTGGTGGTGCCTTCGGGAAACAGCGCCACCGGCACGCCGCCGGCCAGGCATTCGGCGATGCCGAGGTTGGCGCGCGCCGCATCACCCTTGCGCTCGCGCTGCACGTAAACCGTGCCCGCGCCGCTGGCGTATCTGCCGAACAGCGGCCACCCGCCAACCTCGGCCTTGGAGACGAAGACACACGCCACCGCCGCGCTGAAGGCGGCGATGTCGAGATAGCTGAGATGATTGCTGACCATCATGCCGCTGCGGGGAAGCGGACCTTCGACGCTCACTTCCACCTCGATGGCCCGCAAGCCGCGCTGGAAGGTGCGTTGCAGCCACTCGGCGCGTGCCAGGCGCGTCGCCTGCCGCGGCAGCTCGTGATAATCCCAGAGCGCGGCCGCCACTGCTGCGGCCAGACTCAGCAGGCGGCGCATTCGTCGGGCTGAACGGCGAAGAAAAGTGGTCATCGCGTGCTGGCGGGGTTGCGCAAGCAGTGTAGCGGATTGCGCGGCTGAGCCAGTGCTGTGCGACATGCATTCCGCTCCTCTGTTGCCGCGCATCGTGGCTGCTCGTGGCAGAGCAAGGGCTAAGTTCGCAGAGCAAGGGTTGAGGGCTGCACGCCGCGCCGGCTCCGCTTTTGACACTGATTTCCAGCGGCTGTTACTATGAGGTGTTCGACGCCAAGTTCCCACCCAGCAAGCGTCCCCGTCGTCTAGCCCGGCCTAGGACATCGCCCTTTCACGGCGGTAACACGGGTTCAAATCCCGTCGGGGACGCCAGGATTTCTAGTCACTTATGCAATTCGACTCATTGGATTCCGGATCACGGTGACGCCGGGGTGAGCGGAAGGCACATTCTCATCAGAAATCGGCCAAGGATCTGGTAGATCGAGCAAGACTTTGGCAGCCGCCCGGCTGAAGGAGTGCACGGTGTTCTGCAGCAAGGCCAGCGCCTGATCGACCGCTTGCTTCTCCTGGGATCAGATCCAGCGCTTGTTCGATATTGGCGGACGCGTTGATAGCTTAGTGGATGGCCGCAGTTGAGCCAGGAGTTACGCTCACGGCACCCGAGGGGCGCGCTTCTCCGGTTCATAATCCTCAATCCAGGAGATGGCCCGCATGGCGCTGGGGAAGCCAAGAGTGGTAATACCCAGCACGGCAACGTGCGTCATTTCCCCGGCGGAAATTCCAGCATCCTGAGCGTGGCGTACCGCGGAGTGAGTGGCGCCTTCCAGTCCTGATCCCAAAGCAAACGCCAGTTTCACCAGCCGGCGAGTTTTTTCGTCCAGCGGGCCGCCGGAATGGCAGGCTTCGGCGAGGTTGGAGAACGCTTCCCATACTTCTGGGTGAGACGTCCGAAATCGTTGGTTGTGTTCGGTTGGTTGTGCCACGAATATTACCTCCTGCGATTCGAAGAATAAGGTATGAGCGAACGAAATCCTATGCGCGAATAACCATCCGCTGAAGCTGACGCAGGTCAGGGTTATGTTCAGGTCTTTCCGACCAGGGCTTCGGTGGCGGTTTCATATTCGCGGACCAGTTGCGGCCACAACTGTTCGGCCTGCTCGGACTGGCGCGACGGCTCGTAGGCGCGACAGAGGTTGACCACCTGTTCCAGGCTGGCCAGAAACGCCATGCAGGGTTCGCAGTCGCTGAGATGCTTCTGCATCTGCCAGCAGAAATCGTTTTCAACCACTCCGTCGATGTAGTCCGATAGACGCGCAAAAAGCTCGCGACAATGCTTGGCTTTCCGGTGCACGCCGGCGGAAGGCGAAGCGATTGCCGGTGCCGGGCTTCCTGACAGGTGAGGAGCTAACTTTCTGCGTACGTGCAGCCGGGCCCGATGGAGACGGACTCGGACCGTCCCCTCGCACAGTCCGGTTACCTGCGCGACTTCAGAGTGGTCCAGGCCCTCCATGTCGTGCAGCACCAGGATGCAACGGTATGCCGGCGGCAGTTCCTTCACTGCCTGATCGAGAAGTTCACGGGTTTCGCGGCTCGCGGTCTGCTGCTCCGGGTTGGAGGATGGGCACGTGGTCAGCAGCGCCAGTTCCTGCACATCGGGCATCAGCGCGTCCAGCGACAGATCCAGAAAGGGCGCGCTTTGCGGCCGCCGCCGATGCGCCAGGCAGGAGTTTCGCGCCACCTTGTACAGCCACACGGTCAAGGCCTTGGAATTGTCAAACCCATCAAGATGGCGCACTGCCTTGATGAGGACGTCCTGCATGGTATCTTCGGCGTCTTCAGGATGGCCACACGCCTTCATGCTGAACGAAAAGACGGTATCCTGCAGCAGCGCGACCGCCTTCTCCAGCGAGTCAGGGGATCGCTGACGGTAGGTCTCCAGAGCCCGTTCGATATCGCCTCTCACCCAGGCAGGATACCGTGCCCAAGTGTCTTTGACAGGTGACGAGCGTCACACCACTAATTGGCGGAAATACCCTCGACACGCCCTGCGAATCCCTCGGCTTCGACTTTAGCTTGCTTCCCCTTCCGACTGCGGCGGTTGGGCTTCGTTCCCGGCAGATTCGCGATTCAGCTCCTTCTCCCACTCCAACTGCTGGCGCTTGATGTCGGCCCACCACTTGAAGTGATGCCGATAGGCGTAAAGCTCGTCCACCATCCCGGTGATCATCGAATAGAAGGCGGGCCGTTCTTCCGGAAACACCGCTCCCATGTAGACGTGAATCATCAGGCCGGAAACCACGATTCCAGCGAGCAGGAAGTGCACCACCATGGCCCACTGCACCATCGCCGTTCCCAGCAGATGGAAGCTCATGATCAGTCCCGTGAGCATGATCAGCGGAATGGCGGTGTACACCAGCAGGGCATAGAGCTTTTGACCGGCGTTGTAGGCTCCCTGCGGAGGCAGGGGCGAGTGCGATGGCTTCAGCAAAGCCATGGCCCGCGCCTTCAACCACGCCATGTCGTCGGCATCCAAGGCGACTTCTTTGGCCAGCACCTCGGCACGCACGAAGTGTCGCCAGCCGAAGCTCACATATACCGCACAAACGACGATCCAGGTGAGGCCGACGGCAATATGGAAACGCAGCAAGTTGGCCGGCGAGCCAAATAGTTGCTGCATGAACGTCAGGTACCACTGCGGCGCGAATCGCAATGCCGGGCTGACCACCAAGGCTGTCCCGGTCGCCAGCTCAAGCAGCCACACCAATGCATTGAACCAATGCAGGAGGACCACAGCGACCTGGTGCTTCTTGATGTGCCGCTGGGCCATTTCCCGCGCCTGTTGCGGGGTAAGGGGCTGCGGCAAAAATCCGGCGGAAGTTGTGGACATCGCTTTCTCCTACTCGTCGAACTGCTGTTCACCCACTGCCAGTTGCCGGAAAAACGCAACTGCCTGCCCCAGGAACGTAGCTCCCACGGCGAGGAAGACCGCTTTCTCCGCCACCGCGGCCCACACTCGATTGGCGGCCACGGTATGCGGCGCGTGGGGAGCGAAGCTGGCGGCTGCCAGTTCCAGCCGCTCGGGACTGCCGAGGTAGTAAACGTTAGGCCCGATGGCGGCGTCGGCTGACTCAATCCGCCTGGCATTTCCCCGGTACACCGCGTTGAAGACTCCTCCCGAGGTGTCCTCCAGATCGCCGAAGGTTTTGGCGTTCGCCGGGCAGGTAAGCACGCACGACGGCGGAATGCCTTTGGCTACTCGCGTGGCGCAGAAATCGCACTTGTCCACCTTGCCTGCCGCGGAGTCCACGTAGCGCGCGTCGTAGGGGCAGGCCGCAGCGCAACTGCCGCAGCCGATACAGAGTTCCCGGTTGACCCGCACCGCGCCGGTGCTGTCCTGGTAGGTGGCTCCGGTGGGACAGGCCGGCACGCAGGTGGGATGATCGCAGTGATTGCATTGCGAAACGTAGAACGTGGATTTGAAATTGGGATACTGTCCCTGCGGTTCCCGCGGGCCGAACCCGGGTACGCGCCCCGCCCAGGGGCACCGCCCATTCGGACTTGCAGGCCACGGTGCAGGATTGGCAGCCCACACAGCGTTCCAGGTCAATCAACATTGCGTATCGAGACATGCTGCCGCTCCTAAGCTCTCTCCGCGGGATGAATGCGGACGAAATTCACGCGCATGCCCGTTCCTCCCATCAAGGGATCGATGGCAATCCGGGTCATGAGCGCAGTGTCGGAGAAGCCGTGCTGATAGGCCTTCTTCAACCCCGGCGCCTGGGCACCGAAACCATGGACGGTGTAGGCCACGTCGCTGCGCATGGCGGGCGTGGTGCGCAGGGTTATGACCGGACTGCGCACCCCATCCTGGTTCTCCAGGCAGACTTTTTGTCCATCGCGCAAACTCATTCGTGAAGCGGCTTCCTGGCTTACCCATATCGGGTTTTCAGCCATCAGGTCGTCGAGCCACGCGTTGTTTTCCGTGCGCGAAAACGAATGCACCGGCGCGCGGCCATAGATGAAGCGCAGGTAGCCCGGCGGCGGACCTTCGACCGGCTCATATTTGGGCAGGGCATCGAGATGCAGATCCTGCATCACCGACGACAGCAACTCAATCTTTCCGCTTTGCGTGGGAAACAACGGCCCGTCGTTTTCGCCGCGATCTTCGATGTAAGGCTTGCCGGGAAAGGCAACCGCGCCCAGCGCTTTCAGCTCCGTCTCATTGATTCCCAGCGGCGCGATCAGGCGGCGCAGGTGGTCATCAGGGTCACTCCAGGGAAAGTAGTCCGACAGGCCGAGCCGTTTCGCGGCTTCTTTGGCGATCCACCAGCCCGGCTTGGATTCATACAGCGGCGACATGGCCGGCTGCCGGATGGCGACAAACGGACGCTTGGCGGTGGTGACCACGGCCGGCGGATCGTAGCGCTCCAGGTAGGTCGCTTCCGGCAGAACCAGGTCGGCATAGCGCGTCTGCTCCACCGGCAACACATCCACTACCGCCATGAAGTCCAGCTTCCCGATGGCCGCCAGTGTCTGCCGGCGGGTGGGAATGCTCTCCAGGATGTTCTGGCCGTAAACAATCCATCCCTTGATGGGGTAAGGATTGCCGGTAAGGGTGGTTGAGACCAGACCTTGGGTCAGTCCGTGCGCTTCCTCGCTGGCCAGCGGATACAGACTACCGGTCGCGATCGCCGCGCGGCTTCTCCGTCTCCGGCATGGGAGGCATGTGGATCTTGCCGGTCGCCAGTTTGGTGGGAAGAAAAATCCCGCCCTTGCGTCCGTAGGCGCCCAGCAGCGCGGTCAGGATTGCCATCGCCCGCGCCCGTTGAGTGTCGTTGCCGTACCAGCTCACGTGCCGGCCAGGATGAATCGCCACCGCCGGCTTGCACGCGGCCATCAGCCGGGCGGTGTCGCGAATCTGTGCGGCGGGCAGATCGGTGATCGGCGCCGCCCATTCCGGGGTGAAAGTTGCGACGTGCGCCTCCAGTTCCTTCAGCCCCACGGCATATTGGTCCAGGAATTCCAGGTCGTAGAGTTTCTCGGCGAGCACCACATTCATCCACGCCAGCAGCAGCGCCGTGTCGGTTCCCGGCTTGATCGGCAACCAGTAGGTCGCCTTGGACGCCGCGGTGGAGAAGCGCGGATCAACCACGATCAGCTTCGCGCCTTTGGATAGTCCCTCGGCGAACGCCGTCACCTGCGAGGTAAAGACGTTTTCCCCAATGTGGCTGCCGATGAGCACTATGCATTTCGACTCTTCCAGGTCCACCGGTTCGGGAGAGTTGACCGGACGCCCGAAGGTGAGCTGATAGCCGATGTCACGCGCGCCGCGGCATTGCGCGAAAGCCGGTTCCGCCGAGTTCGGCGTACCGTACGCTTTCATCAGGGTGGCGAAGAAGCCGGAATGTACGCCGTGTGGAAACAGCGCCACGCTCTCCGGGCCGTACTTGCTTCTTCAATCCCTGCAAGTGGGACGCCAGAAAATCCAGGGCTTCGTCCCAACTCACTCGCCGAAACTTTCCTTCGCCGCGCGCGCCGGTGCGGATTTGCGGATACTTCAGCCGGTCAGGATCATACAGCAACGCCGTACCGGAATTGCCGCGAGCGCACAATTTTCCCTTGGTCAGCGGATGATGGGGATTGCCTTGCAGCTTCAGCACCTTGCCGTCGGCGACTTCGGCCATCACGCCGCAGCGCCAGAAACACATCTCGCAATTGGTCGCGATCTGCTGCACCCGGGTGTCGCCACGCCAGCCCGGAGGATTCACCGCCGCGACGGCGGTGCCGGTAGAAGCGCCCACCGCGGCAGTTGCCGCCGAGACCTTCAGGAAATCGCGGCGTGACATCCGTGGAGTTCGGAGGGCGGGATCGTCTTTCGCAGGTTTACTCAACGGAGTTCTCTCTTGTGACGCCGTTCCCTTCGGCTAGCGGACCCGGCGGCGTTCTTTTCTGGTGGAAGTGTGCAAGCCGCAACCGCAATCCAGCGCTACGGCTGCGGCTTGCAATCAGGAGTTAGCAATCAGGCGACCCTCAAAAACGGGCCTCCATGCCGTACTCAAATACGTTGGCGTTCTGGTAGGTAGGGAAGCCCAAAATTGGATCGGCGTCCAAGAGTTGCGGTGCCCCGACGTTCCAGCCCGAACCTGAGTACTTGTAGTTGTAGCGTTGATAGCCTCCCCGGAGGATGAAGTGATCGCTGATGCGGTGAGTGAGGTAGGCCTCGTAAACATCGCCACGGGTGGCCGTCTTCGGCGCCAGGATGTCATCTTCCGCCTGGGCGAAATTGAACCAGTACCTCGAGCCGTGATTGAACTCGAAGCCGATCTTGGTCCGTCCATCGTTCTGCGGGAAGTTGAAGCGGGCGCCCACGAACACCATCTCTCCGTTGTGGTTCACCGGGGTCTCGAAGGGATCCGACATCAGGCCGCCGAAGGCCGAGGTCTCGCCATTGGGCCGGGTGCCGTCGAAGTTCATGCTGCCGTAAAGGTCGAAGGGCCCAATCCGATGTTGCAGGTTGACACCGTAAAGATTGATGGAGCCCAGGTTGGTGGTCGGGCTGTAACGCATCATTACCGGGGCATCGATCTGATCGCCGGTGACCGGGTTAACCGGTAGAACAATCTGACCGTTGAAGCCGTCGGTGACGTTCCAGGCGTGGGCAATGGTGACCTGGACCAGACTGTGATCGGTGCTGTAGAGATCGAGGTTTCCACCCAGCAGTTGCACGCCCTTGATACGGTCGGCCGGGGCAATCAGGTTCTGGCCGTTGCCATAGCCTTCGGTGAAGCCTACCCCCCAGCAAGCCCGCAGTGTCATCTTCTCGCCAATGTGATAGCCCAGAGTGGCGCCATCAAACTGGTAGTCGATGAGCGTGCCCGAAGGGGTTCCGCCGCGAGGTTCGTCGGAAGAGTAGTTCAGCGGCGGACCGTCGGTCGAGGGCCGGCGTCCCACCGAAAGATAGAAGTGAGAGTCTGCAATGTTGTTCCAGGTGAAGTAGGCGCGCTCCACGTGGATGATGTCCGAGCTCGGGACGCTGACCGTGGTTCCGTCGCTGTACATCGAGGTCGGCTGCCCATCGAATACCTGCACCCCGGTGGAATTGCCGAACACCTTGTACATGGTCAGCCGCGCCGCCACGATCACGTTGTCCGCGACCTTGGCGTCGAAGTTCAGGCGCAGGCGGTTGGTGAACGTGGCATTGTTATTGGCGGCATATCCCGGCACAAAGGTCGCCGGCATCAGCATCTGCATCAGTTGTTGCTGCATGGGCGCGGGGAACTGCGCCATCGCTCCCTTGAGCTGGGCAAAGGTCAGATTGCTGGTGAAGTACTGATAATCGCTGTACTTGTTGGCGACATTATTGTTGATCTGGGTCACGCTGGTCGGCATTTGCCCCTGATTGGTTTGCATGAAAAACATGGTTTTCACCAGCAGGTTCTGCAACTGCATGCCGTCGAAGTGACTGGGAATGTTGGCGCTGTAGCTGTAGCCCATGAAGCGGAAGTCACCGCTCCAGTTCAGGCGGTCCAGCGCCGATTTGCGTTCGGAAAGATTCAGCCGGTTGTTGATGTCCTTCACATCCACGGTGGCCTGAGAATTCTGGTCGGCCACCAGATGATTGCCGTCCGCCGCGGGCTGGCCGTCCGCTTCTCTCTTTTCCTGTGCGGCCAGACGGGTTTCCAGCGCGGACACAGTCTGTTTAAGTTGGTCGATTTCATGGCGGAGTTCCGCCGCATCGTTGGCGTTCGCCGGACTCTGTGTCTGCTGGCCCCAGGATGCAAGGGTACCCAGCAGCAGCAGTGCCGTAACCATGAGAATAGTAGGTAGTTTGTGCACGGTTGTCCTCGAGTCGCTTAGGGATGAATAGCGCTGTTGCTAACCCATCGTCCGGTCTAGCCGCAGGTAGCCGGTTGTTCGGAATCCGCCGCATGATCAACGCAGAAGCGCTGAATGGCCTTGAGCTGAGTTGGGCTCAACACCTCCAGTAACTTCTTGCCTGACTTGGGCTCGATGGCGGTCTTATGCGCGGCAACCAGTTTGCCGCTGAAGAATCTGCGCCACTGGTCCTGCGTCAGGGTCATGGGAGTGTATTGCCCGTGGGGCGATCCCTTGTCGTGACATACCTTGCAGTTGGCCCGGTACAGCAGTTTTCCATCCTGACTGTTGTCAGCGTAGGCAATCGCCGCCGCCAAACACGCAACCGTTAGAAAAAGTAAGATGAATCGCAATATTTTCGAAGAACGCATATGGGTTTCCTTTTGTCATGCCGAGGCTCAGGCAGTCCTGGACCGCACGGCATCCGGTGAACAAATTCATGGCAGTAGGTTTTGTTACAGCTTGGCGAGAAATGTTTTGCGGGATTCCGTTTTTGGGAACTGATGTGGGTTTGGGCGCCGGAAAGTGGTGCCCGCCGCGCAATTCTCGTTGCAACGGTTCCTGTCGCCCTGGCCGAACGGTGCTGCACATGGTCTGACAAGCTCGAACTACGGAGCAAGGTTTTGCCTACTTAGACAATCTGCAGAATCAGTGCCAGAGGGGCGCTCCAAAGATTGGGAAACACCAATGCGGCGTCAGCCAGGGGAAAAGCGGCGAAGATTTTACTTGGCGTCAAACAGCGCTCGCCGCATAGGATGTTGAGTTGCTGTTAACACGACACGCCGCTACCGTCCAGCGAGGGTTCAACAATGGCCGAGGAAGTTGGTAACCCGAGGCTCAGAGTGAACGGGTCAATCGGTCCGGAACCTTCGCGGACTACGGACGACGAGGCGAGTGACGGTGTTGCTGGTTTGCTGCGGCTGGCTTCCTTCGCGCAGAGCCTGGGATCTCAGCGCATTGAGGAAGACGCGCGCGCTCTCGCCGGTCGAATCGCCGAGGGCCGCTTTTATGTTGCCTGCATCGGCCAGTTCAAACGCGGCAAATCCACGCTGATCAACGCCTTGATTGGCGACCCGGTTCTCCCCGTAGGTTTCACTCCGGTTACCGCGGTTCCCACCGTAATCCGATACGGCAAGCGCGCGGCCAGGATTCAGCTTCAAGATGGCTCATGGAACGAGATCAACCCTTCCGAGCTTGAGCAGTACGTGTCCGAGGAATGCAATCCCGAAAACACCAAGGCAATTCGTGGGGTGGAGGTTTTTATCCCCAGCCCGCTGCTTTCCGGCGGCATGTGTTTCGTTGACACCCCCGGACTGGGATCGGTGTTCACCGGCAATACCGCGGCGACGCAAGCCTTCATACCCCACATTGACGCGGCGCTGGTCGTCATCGGCGCCGATCCTCCGCTGGCCGGCGAAGAACTTTCGCTGGTTGAGACCGTCGGAAAGCAGGTCGCGGACCTGGTCATTGTTCTGAACAAGGCGGACAAGACCACCACCGAAGAGAAAGCAGCGGCCGTCGCCTTTGCCGATCGACAGCTTCAGAAATCTCTGGGACGCGCGTCCGGTCCGATTTTCGAAGTGAGTGCCGCCGAACGGTTGACCAAGCAGGGACCGGAACGCGACTGGCCCGGACTGCTGGGCGCGCTTCACAGCTTAGTAGAAGAATCCGGACGCGATCTGATGCATTCCGCCTGTGAGCGCGGCATCAACCGGCTGAGTGAAGCGTTGCTGGCCATCATCAGCGAGGAACGTGAAGCGCTGCAGCGGCCGGTCGAAGAGTCCGAGCAGCGAATTGCGGCGATGAAAATCACGATCACCGAGTCTGACCGCTCGATGCGCGAGCTGGGATATCTCTTCATGGCCGAGCAGCAGCGACTTTCCGACTTGTTTGTGGGGCGTCACAAAACCTTCATCGCCGCGACGCTCCCTTCGGCAACCCAAGAATTTGAGCGAACGATTGCGCCCCTCAGACACGGCTCGGGACCGGCATACCGCCGGCGAGTCATGCAGGCCGCACAGGAAATTGCCCGAGCTCACGTCCTGCCCTGGTTGCGGCCGGAGCAGGAAGCAGGAGAACGCGAATACCGGCAGGTCTCGCAGCGTTTTGTGCGCATGGCCAATGAGTTTCTCAGCAGGCTGGCGCAGGCGGGCGTGCCCGAGCTGGCGCGCATGCCGCATGCGCTCGATCCTGAAACCGGATTTCGCGTTCGTTCCAGGTTTACGTTTCAGGAATTCATCGCGCTTGCGCAGCCGGCCTCGCCGCTGCGCTGGCTGGCTGATTGCATTTTGGTGTTCGTCGGCGCCAGAAGGATGATCGCCCAAGAAGGTAGGGAGTTCCTCGACAAGCTGATGGAAGTCAACAGCACGCGAGTTCAGAGTGACATCCTGGCAAGGGTGCAGGAGAGCCGCGACTTCCTGGCGGTGGAAATCCGCAAGCTGCTTCACGAAGTCACACGTATCGCGGAGCAGGCGCTCAACCACGCCAAGACCGCGAAGGAACAAGGCACCCCCGCAGTGGAGGCCGCCCTGCAACGATTGAGCCGGCTGGAGTGCGAAATTGGAGAGCTGGGTGACGGCTAATTGTTCGCCCTACGGTTCCAGGGTGAACTCCCAGCCGCAGTATTGCCCGCCTTCGGACTCGGGAGGGCAATGCAGGCACGCCGTGCGAATACGAGAGTCGATGGTTCGGGCGAAGGTTTCGAACTCCACGGTGCCGACCGACTTGCAGGGGAAGTCCGGCAGACCCTTGCGGCGCCGCGTCTCCTGCACCCGGCAAACGTCCATGAAGAAGCGCAGATGCTTTTTGTCCGCCGACCATTCCAGCCGCTGAGTGTTGATCAGGCTATACATGCGCAGTCCCAGCGCTGTTGCCAGCGAGTCAAGCCCACCTTGAGGCGGAATATGAAACGTGATCATGATGCGGCTTGCCTCAGCGGCCGCGAATCGCGCCCAGGCCCTTGTATCCAGCTCGATTGCCGCCTCCATCCCCAACTTCTCTTCGGCTGCCAGAAACCAGCAGCCATCGTGGGCCAGCCAGTTCTTTGCGAACATCTCCAGTGCCCGCAGGAGATCTTCGCGGTTCATCGAATCGAATGCTGTTGGATTACGACTCATGCTTGTTCACCGCGGGGGCTGGCGGCTCTTTCACAGTTTGGCACCGAGACTCGGGGCCACGCGCGGTGCGTCAAGTGGGTACCCCGAGCTTGGGCAGGAGCCACTGCGTCAACAGCAAGTACACAACCACAAACCCGACTAGGAACACCCATCCTGGCATAGTCTCTCCTATTACACACTGCCTGCCGGCTTCAGGCCCAGCTTCGCCAGCATCCACATGCCCGGACACCAGTTCGTAAACGCCGACTGTAGCAGGTTCAGGCCGACGAATGCAGTGAACAAATACCAGTAGGAATTGACCCAGTAGCCCAGCGCCAGCGAGAGCAGAACGAACACCCCCGCCATTAGTCGCAAACCGCGTTCGATTGTCATGCGTGTGCCTCCTGTAAACGCTCCGCAACCGGAGTGCTGCTCGATGCCGGCCGTTTGTGTTTTTCCACCATGTAGTAAAGGACGGGAACCGCCATGCGCGACAGCACCGTGGAAGCTACCTCGCCCGCCATCAGCGAAATTGCCAGTCCCTGGAAGATGGGATCGAACAAAATTACGCTGGCGCCCACCACCACGGCAGCCGCGGTCAGCAGCATGGGACGGAAGCGCACCGCGCCCGCGTCCACCACGGCATGCTCCAGGCTCATGCCCTGCTCCCGCCGCAGTTCGATGAAATCAACCAGGATGATGGAATTGCGGACGATGATGCCGGCGCCCGCGATAAAGCCGATCATCGAAGTTGCGGTGAAGAACGCGCCCATCAGCGCATGCGCCGGAAGAATGCCGACCAGCGTCAGCGGAATCGGCGCCATGATCACCAGCGGCACGATGAACGAGCGGAACCATCCCACCACCAGCACGTAAATCAGCACCAGAACCGCGGCGAAGGCCAGCCCTAAATCGCGAAACACTTCCACGGTGATGTGCCACTCGCCATCCCACTTCATGGCCAGACGATCGGTCTCGGTGGGCAGAACGACGTTGTACTGCTGGATGCGATAGCCATCCGCGGTCTTGAGCTGGTCGATGGCCTTGCCCATTTTCTGGATGGCGTAAACCGGGCTTTCTTCCTCGCCGGCAACATCGCCCAGCACATACACGACCGGGCGCAGATTCTTGCGGTAGAGCGTGGTGTCGAGGGTCTTCTTCTCGACGTCCGTCAGCTCGCCGATGGAAACCTGGCCACCGCCGATGCTGGGCAGGTGCAGCGATTGCAGGGAAGCGATGCTGGAGCGGTCGGCACGGCTCAACTGCACGCGGATGGGAACGTCCTCGCGCGAATCAGGAGTATGCAGCAGGCCGGCGTTGGCGCCATCCAGTCCGATGGCCAGGGTGCGGCTAACGTCCGCTGCGGAAACCCCATGCAGCGCAGCTTTATCCAGATCAACCTTCAAGTCATACTTTATCTGCGGGTCTTCCACGTACCAGTCAACGTCCACCACCCCGGGCGTGGTCTGGAAGATGTGCTTGATCTGCTTGGCCATCGCAATCTGCTGCTGATAATCGGGACCATAAACTTCGGCGACCAGCGTCTGCAGCACCGGAGGTCCGGGCGGTACCTCAGCCACTTTGAGGCGCGCGCCGTAACGATTGCCGATCTCGACCAGTCCCGGACGCAGCCGCTTGGCAATGTCGTGGCTCTGCGCGCTGCGCTCATGACGGTTCTGCAGGTTGACCTGAATGTCGGCCTGGTTGGCTCCGTGCCGCAGGAAGTAATGGCGCACCAGTCCGTTGAAGTTGTAGGGACCCGACGTGCCTGCGTAGATCTGGTAGTTCTCGACTTCCGGCTGCCTGCCGAGATATTGTCCCAATTCCTGCGCGACGCGCGTGGTCTGCTCCAGCGTGGTTCCGTTGGGCATATCCACCATCACCTGGAACTCGCTCTTGTTGTCAAAGGGCAGCATCTTCACTTTGACCAGCTTGAACGCCACCAGCGAGCAGGCGAGCAGCAGCAGCACCACCATGCTGGCAAGAAACAGCCAGCGCCGCCTCGCATTTTCGATCAGCGGATTCATCACGCGACGGTAGAAGCGCGTGGTCCAGCCTTCGCTTTCGTGCTGATGTCCGTCGCCGGAAGCGTAGTGGCGTAGCAACCGCAACGCCGCCCATGGCGATACCACGAACGCCACGATCAGCGAGAACAACATGGCCGCCGATGCGCCCACCGGAATCGGCCGCATGTACGGACCCATCAGGCCGCGCACGAAGGCCATGGGCAGGATGGCGGCAATCACCGCAAAAGTCGCGAGGATGGTGGGGTTGCCGACTTCGTCCACCGCTTCCACCGCTACATCCGACAGTGGGCGCCCTTTGCTCGACGGCAGGCGGAAGTGCCGCACCACGTTTTCGACCACCACAATGGCATCGTCCACCAGGATGCCGATGGAGAAAATCAGCGCGAACAGCGTGACCCGGTTCAGCGTGTAGCCGAAGATGTAGAAGATGAATAGACGTGAGCGCCAGGGTGACCGGAATGGCGATCAGCACTACGCCCGATTCGCGCCATCCCAGCGCCAAGGCGATCAGCAGCGTCACCGACAGCGTGGCCAGGAAGAGATGCTTCAGCAGCTCGTCGGACTTATCTTTGGCGGTCTCGCCATAGTTGCGAGTGACGGTGACATTGAGATCGGAAGGCAGCAGGTATCCGCGCAGATCCGCGATTTTCTTCTCTGCCGCTTCGCTGATCACGGTCGCGTTGGTGCCTTTGCGCTTGGCCAGCGTGATGGTCACGGCAGGGAAGTCGCCGCGGGGCGCGGCTTTGGGAGCGCCGGCAGCATTGGCGTAGAGCACGTAGTCTTGCGGCTCGGCGGGACCATCCACGATCTCCGCAGCCACGTCGCGCAAGTAAACCGGCTTGCCCTGAGAAACTCCGACGACCACTTGCTTCAAGTCTTCCGCGCTGCCGAGGAAGCGTCCGGCTTCGACCTGAAACTCCTGGTTGTCCTGGGCAAAGCTTCCGGATGCGCTGCGCGAGTTGGCCTGCTCCAGTTGCGCGGTAACCGCTCCGGCGGTCATGCCATAAGCCGCCAGCCGCTGCGAGTCCAGCACCACTCGCACCTGCCGCGGCAGCCCGCCGATGATCTTGGTCTCCGAGACATCGTCAATCTGCTTGAGCTGGTGGTCGAGCTCGCCGGCAATCTGGCGAAGCTGGTAGCTGCTGTAATGCTCGCCCCACAAGGTGAGCGCCATGATGGGCACATCGTCGATGGAGCGGACCTTGATCAGCGGCTGGAGAAACGCCTTGCGGGAATGCGATCGAGGTTGGAATACAGCTTGTTGTAAACCTTGATGATGGCGTCTTCTTCCTTGGTGCCCACGTAGAAGCGGACGACCAGCATGCTCATGCCGGGCTGGCTGATGGAGTACACGTACTCCACGCCCGGCACTTCGCGCAGCAGGCGCTCCATCGGTATGGTGGCGCGCTGTTGCACTTCGGCCGGGCGTTGCGCCGGGCATGCGCACGAAGACGTCGAGCATGGGCACGACGATCTGCGGCTCCTCTTCGCGCGGCGTCATCAGAATGGCGAAAGCGCCCGCCAGCAGCGCGCCGGCAATGAACAGCGGCGTCAGCTTGGAGTTGATGAAGGCGTGCGCCACCGACCCTGCGAAACGAAGTGGAGTCTTTTGCTCAGCCGCCATAACTACTGCGCTCCAATTCGTTTGCCGCTGAGATCGCGTCCGCCGGCATCGGCGACGACGCGCTCGCCGCTGTCCAGCCCGGAGAGAACTTCGACCTCCTTGCCGGAAGGCTTGCCCAGTGTGATGTAACGCAAGCTGGCGATCTCGTCTTTGTCGACCACGTAGACGCCGTCGAGTTGGCCACGATGAACCATTGCGGCTTGCGGGACCAGGATGGATTGCCGCTGGCCGCGCGCGAATTGCGCCCGCCCGAAGAGGCCGGAGCGAATCTGCGGATTCGCCGGCAACTCGATCTTGACGGTGAAGCTGCGGCTGGACGGATCGGCGGCCGGCACGATTTGTACAACCTTGCCGCTGATCGGTTGCGTTCCCAGCGCGTCGATCACAATGGGAACTGCCGCGCCCAGGTGGACCGCGCCGATCTGGCTCTCGTCCACCTGGACTTCGAGGCGAAAGCGGCTGGGATCTTCGACCATCAGCAGTGGCACGCCCGGCGCAGCCATCGCACCCGGGTCAACGAATCTTCGCGGTGACCAGCCCGTCAAACGGAGCGCGAATGCTGGAGTATCCGACGGCGGTGTTGGCCTGGGAGACCGCGGCTTCGGCCTGCGCGCGCCCGGCGTGGGCCGCGTCCCGGCGGGCCTTGGCCGCCGCCAGTCTGGTTTTCACCTCGTCAAATTCCTGCGGGCTCACTGACTTCTTGTCGTAAAGCATCTGGTAGCGCCGCAGGGTTGACTCGGCCAGCGAATAGTCGGCATCGGCGGCGGCAATGTTCTGCTCGGAAGCCTGCACCCCGGCGGTAGCGCTCTGGTAAGCGGCTTTGGACTGCGCCGCGTCGATGGAGATGAGGACTTCTCCGCGGCGAACGCGATCGCCTTCGTGCACGTTGACGTGAGTGATGGTTCCCATCATCTGGCTGGAAAGCTGCGCCGAATCGGCAGCGCGGACGGTGCCGGTGGCTTCCAGGTAATCGGGAACGGTGGCGCGCTGGGCGGTGAAGATTGGGATTCCGGAGACCGTCTCGGGAGCCGCCGGAGCCGCCGCTTTCTCGCTGGAGCACGCGCTGAAGAAAACCACGAGCAGAAGCAGCAGCGCGGTCGCCACAATCGGGATGCCGCGATTCGGACGTAAGGGTTGGTAGCTCATTGAGTCACCGCCGGAGAACTGGGAGTAAGGGTGCCGGCGGCCAGTTCCACTCCGGCGTAACTGGTTTGCATGCGATACACCGCCTGCCAATAGTCGGTCTGGGCGCGATGCGCGGCGTCTTCCACGCGCAGCAGATCGCTCACCGTCGTCAAGCCGCCGTCATAGCGGTTCTGATTGATGCGCAGGCTTTCTTGCGCCTGCTCGATGGCGCCGCGCGCCACTTCCACCTGCTGGCGGGCCGCGTCGTAGTCGTAATAAGCTTTGCGGACCTGGAGGCGAATCTGGTCGCGAAAGGCGTCGCGCATGGCGGTGGCTTGTTCCTGCTTCGCTCGTTCCACTGCCAGGTGAGCGCGTTTGCTGTCGCCATCGAAGAGGTCGAATTGCACCTCCGCCCCGGCAATCCAGTTGTTGCCGCCATTCCATCCCGGAGAAGGGCTGTCGGTTTCCCACGAGCCGTAAACGTTGAGCCGCGGAGCGAACGCGCCCTTGGCCATGGAGACGGTTTTCGCCTGAGCGCTGCGCTCCGATTCCACCCGCTTCAGGTCGGGACGCTTGGCCAGCGCCTGCTGCTCCCAGTCGCCCACGGTGACGGCCGGGAAGCTGTGCTCGGTGAGACTTTCCTGCGGTTGGTAAATTACGGCCGGCGACATTCCCAGCGCGATTGCCAGTTGCGAGCGCGCCAGGGCCAGCGAGTTTTCCGCCTGGATAACTTCCTGCTTGCGCGAGGCGGTCGCCACCTGCGCGCTGAGCAGATCGGAATCCACCGCCATGCCGCTTTCCACGCGCGCCCGGCTTTGCGCCTCGATGGCCTCCGCGGTCTTCAGGGTCTCTTGCAACACGGCCACTTGCTTTTGCGCCAGCAACACGCCGTCGTAGGCCTGCACCGCCTCGTACACCAGTTCCTGATCGGTGCGATCCAGTTGCTGCTCCGCGGCTTGCCGCATGTACCGGGCGCGGCTCACGCCGTACCAGCTTTGCAGGCCGTCGAACAGGCTCCATTGCCCGGAGAAGCGGCTGGAGAAGTTGCTGATCGGCGTCGGCGTATTCAGCTTGTTGAGCGCGAAGTCCGAGTCATTGAAGCTCTGTTGACGCAGCCGGGAGCCGAAGACGAAGACCGGATCGTTGCCGCGCATCGCGCTTTCCGTGAACATGAGCTTCGGCATCAGCGGCGACCGGGCCACTCGAATCTCGGCGAGCGAAATATGCGTGCCCGCCAGCGCGGCCTTGTGCAGCGGATTCTTTTCCAGCGCCATGCTGACCGCCTGCGGCAAGGTCAGCGGAGTGGGAGCATCTTGTGCGAAAGCCGGCGGAGTCAGCAGCGCGAACAGCACTGCCGACATCAGCGCCGCGATGAGCAGCGGCGAAGACCGAGGCCTGGCAGTTGAAGTTGGTCCGACGAAGCGAGCAGCCGACCACATTCTCAAGCTCCAACCGGAACGGCCGCGGGCACGATCTCGAATGTAGTGTGCAGCTCGCGCACTCTGTTTCACCATGGCGCCGACCGAGCAATACTTCTCTTCCGAAAGCCGGATGGCCTCTTCGACCGCCTGCGCGGAAACATCGTTCCCGGTCACGATGTGATGAATGCGAACCTGGGTGAAGACCTGCGGCGGATTGGGCGCCTGGTCCGCCTCAACTCTTACTTCGTATCCGGTGACCTGCTGGCGCTTCTTGCGCAGGATGTTGATGACGTCGAAGGCGGTGCATCCCGCCAGGGCGACGGCTACCAGTTCGATGGGTTTGGCGCCGGTATTGCCGGCCGGATCGTCGATGAGCAGATGATGCCCGGTGCCGCTGGTGGCTATGAATTGCCGATGAGTGCCTTCAGGCTGAGTCAAAGTTACGCTTGCCGAAATCATGGTTCTCTCCGTGGCTAATTACATCGGGCCACAGGAAGAAACGCAGTGACGGCTGATACCGTTACACGAAATTTTTTCTCAGGAGGCAGACGAGCTGATCCCCGGAATGGGAAAACTGCCAGATGGCCCTGTAGATTCAGTTGTTTGGCGCGGACCGCTGCCTTCCCAACGCGGCCACGGCCACCTGGTATTTCACGGCCAACTCCCGCCGAAGGCCTTCGGCTCGCGCGGAATCGCAGTTGGGCGCATACGAGCGGCATTGCGCCACGGTCTGCTGCAGGCTGCTTAGAAATGCCTGGCAGGGCTGCGCAATCGCCGATATGCCGGTCCATCTCCTCGCACACCGCGTCATCCACGATCCCGTCCATGTAGTCGGACAGCGCGGCGAACAGGCGGCGGCAGCGCTGCGGGCGGGCCGGCTCGGCGCTGGCGTGGATGTCGAGTTTGGATCGTCCTTCGCCGGTGGCGATGCGAGCCAGATGCTGCCTAACGAAGAGCCGCGCCCGATGCAGCCGAACCCGCACCGTGCCGTCGCGAATGCCCAGGACTTGCGCCACTTCGGAGGTCGGCAGCTCCTCCATGTCGTGCAAAACCAGTACCAGGCGATACGCCGGTGGCAGGGCGAAGATGGCTTGCTGAAGATGTTCGGCGGTTTCATGATTCAGCGCCGCGGCTTCGGGACTCAGGGTTCGGCTCATGAGTCGCCGCAGCTCGCGGCCGTCCGGCATCAGCTCATCGAGCGACAAATTCTTGGCAGGCGAGTTCTTATCGCCGCGACGGCGGCTGACGCAGTGGTTGCGCGCCACCCGGTATAGCCAAACCGTCAGCGCCTGCGGACTCTCGAACTTGGCCAGATGCGAGATCGACTTCAGCAGCACTTCCTGCATGGTGTCCTCGGCATCCTGGGGATGGCCGCAGACCTTCATGCTGAAGGAGTACACCGTGTGCTGCAGCAAGGCCAGCGCCTGATCGACGGATTGCGGACGATTCTCCTGGATCAGATGCAGCGCTTGTTCGATATTGGCCGGCACGTTGATAGCTTAGCGGATAGATCGTGTTAAGCGCATCTTGTCGCCCTTCTCTATCACCCGTTTCCGTGACTGCGGTCACCGATTTCTTGAACCACCGGAATGAAGATGCCTATACGGGAGAGTTTTTCTTACCGCATTCATAGAGGCGCGAAGTGACTAGCCAGCCCCTCTCCCGCATAGCAACACCCAGGGTCTTTCTCGCGACCGACATTTCTCCGGGTCGGAGAACGCCTTCCACCGCGCCCTATCTCGCGTTCAAAGCTACGACTCTAAGCTGTTCCTGTGCCACGCCATTGCGGAAGAAAAGTGCTTTACCACTCGAGCGATGTGGCCGGCGCTCGCACGCAAGGGTGGCGACCGTGATCGTCGGTTTAGGGCACGCGGGGAGTGGCGGCAGGAGGAGGGAGTGTTTCTCAGCGAAGAGACCCAGCGCGGTAATGGCGTCGGCAATCCTGCGCGCCTTTATGCGGCCTGCTTCGCCGCCAAAGAAGCCGCGCTGAAAGCATTGGGAATCGGGCTCAGCGATTTGACAGCGCTCCGACGTTGGAGTGTTGGTTCGAGTGATCGGGATTCGCGATCCAACTCGTCCGAAACCCGCGGATGAGTGGGGCACCCGTAGATCTCGGCCTCAACTCGGGTTCCGAAATCCGCGAGACCCGGGCGTTAGGCTTGTCACTGACACGCGGCTTCGAAGCTCCTATCGTCGGATCGGGATAGGACTGAAATTCGGGAGGCAGGTATGAAAGCTTACATAGTGGTGACGGCGAGGGCGGGCGCGGCCCCTGAGATCGCCCGCGTCATGTCGAGTTGGCCAGGGGTGCAGATGGCCGATGCCTGTTGGGGCACCGGCGACGTGTACTCGGTGGTGGAATTTGGGGAATTGAAGGACCTCAACAACCTGGTCATTGAGAAGCTGCAGAAAATTGCGGGCGTGGAACGGACCGAGACCCACGTCGCGGTTCAAACTTGAAAGCCAGAAAATGATGACAACGGGCTGGCAGACAGAGTGGCTGCGCAAGGCCTCATCCTGGTTGACGTCTCTCGGCTAGGATTTCGCTGCCTTTTGCGCCTTCTTCTGCTTCTCGCTTGCGGCGTAAATCGCCTGCGTCGCAGCTGAGACCTGCGGCCCGTATAGCGTCGTCACCCACTGAGGATTCAACCACGCGCTGCGTTCGCCCACTGCCCACCGGAAATTCGAAATCGCCAGATCGGTTTGCCCCTGACTCCAGGCTGCAACCGCGAGGCCCATGTCGATCTCCGCTCTCATGCGCCCATCCTCGGGACGCTCGATGCCGTTGAGTCGCTTCTGCGCGCTCTCGTATTTCTTCTGTGCGATCAGCACCCAGCCCAGCTTTGCGCTGAGCCAGGCCACTTGCGGCCGCTGCTCCACGGCCTGCCCGATCAGATCGGCTGCGGTAGTGAGGTCGCCGAAGCGGTAATACCACCAGCCCAGCCGTCCCCGCAGAATCGGCGCGGCCGCGGCGTCTGATTTCTCGTACTCCGGCGCAAGCGCGTGCGCCGACGCCGTATCGCCAGTCATCAACTTCAGGCCGGCCTGTTCTTCCGTGAACCACGCCCGCTCGCGCAACTTGGGAAGTTGATCGGCCAGATCGGTATATCGCGCCAGCGCCTCTTTCGCCGGCAACGACGCCGACAGCGCCGTGGCATACAGCAGCGCGACCTCGTCCTGCCTGGGATCGAGCCGCAACGCCCGCCCATACATTTCGGCGGCGCCGCTGAAATCAGCCTTCTCGAAATCCACGTCGGCCACCACCAGCAGCGCAGGCGCATAATCCGGCTTCATCGCCAGTGCCTTCTTCGCCGCGGCGAGAGCTTTATCCAGTTGGTCTGCCTGAAAATAATCCCTGGCCTGGTCGGTGATCAGCAGATAGGCGACGGCAAGCGTCTTCTGCGGCTGTTCGGTCGGCCAGTGCTCCGCGGCGATGAGCCGTTGCATCTGCGCGATGCGTTCGCTCGCCGGCGGATGGCTGCGGAAATAGCCCTCCAAAGTTTGCAGCACCACCGCATTGCCCAGCTCAATCGGCAGGGTAAGCACGGTGCGCGGCTGCGCTCCCCGCGCGCGATACTGGCGCACTTCGTCTTCCAGCTTTTGAAACTTGCGGAACATGCTGATTGCGCCTTCGGCGGAGTATCCCGCCGCCTCCGCCAGCTTCGCGCCTTCGCGATCGGCTTCCAGCTCCTGGTCCTTGCCGTAGCCAGCTTCAAATATCTCGACCGGCAGTTGCACCAGACCGCCCATCGGCAGCTTCTGGACTGCGCCCTCGATTTGCACGCGCTCGGCGCAGTGTCCCAGGTCGGCGTGCTCGATCTCGTGTCCGAGAATGTTGGCCAACTCGTCTTCCGTGTCCATCAGATTCAGCAGCCCCTTGCCGACAAAAACGTGTCCGCCCGGCAGCGCGAAAGCATTCACAAAATCGTCTTCCGGGATGTAATGAAACTTGTAGGGCAGCTTGCGATGCGCATGCTCGGCAACACGCGCGCCTACTTCGCTAAGGTAGGCAGCAATCTCGCGATTCTCCGGCGTGTCTTGTTTCCTCGACTCCAGATAGCCGCGCGCCATCTCGTCACCGATTTCGATTTCCCGATGGTCGGACATGCGCGTGAGCGAAACCGGAATGCGCGTCAGCTCACGTTCGGTGTCAGCAACGAAATAGAGGATGGGAGCGGGCGAAACCTCGGCCTCCACATGGCGGCGCTCCGACAGCACCACTGCGGCGATGGCGAGCGCGAGAATGGCGGCAAGTGCAAGGTAGCGCTTCATAGGTATCGCCAGATCGCCTCCCGATAGCGCGAATACAGGAAGGACACCAGCAGCAGCGCCGAGCCCAGCGTGATGAAGGTCAGGTAGCGATCGCGCGGGCTGAGCTGCCAGACGTCGATGAACAGAATCTTGGCGACCGCCAGCAGCAGCAGGCCGAGTCCGGCGAGGCGGAAACTACGCTCGCGCATCCACAGCGCAAACACAAACACCAGCACGCCGAGAGCGCTCCAGCCGACGGTGATGAGGCCGCGGCGCAAGCAGACCGCCAGCAAGGCGGTCAGAAGCCCGAGCGGCAGGAAGAATAGTACTTGCTCAGGGTGATGCAGCAACACCTTCCACCGACTCGACTCAACGTTTACGTCAGCGGTTTGGAAGCGGCGCCGCAACGGGAAGGCGAAGCATAACGTCGCGAACAACAGCGCGGCAGTCACGCTGGTGCAAACCGTCCGGCTGTGCCAGAACGGCCCGGGAAGATAGCTGCGCTCGTAGAGGTTGTGCAGTGCACCTCGGCAAGTTGCGGCCAGTGCCAGCACCAGGGCCTGCGCCAGGAACAGTTCGCGGACGCTGCGCCAGGCGGCGGCAATCAGCAGCAACGTAAGCAGCGCCCAGGCGGCGGCAACCCAATCCGGACTAAGTTCGAAGCGCAGCAGCGCCGCGACGGTGACGGTGCCGCACCAGGCTGCAATGGCCGCGAAGTGAAAACGCCGCTCCAGCCGATAACCGGCCGGCACCGATTGCAGGCGAAAATATTCGTAATACAGCGCCAGCCCCACCGGCACCACCGTCCACAGGCGCGTGCTGATGTCGGCCACCTGGACATCGGCATTGAGGTTGACGAAGAAAATGGCGACGAAAGCACAAGCCAGCGACAGATAGCCCTGGGCGCGAAGGTCGGGCAACTGCCGGGTGAACCCGACTTCCGCCAGCACCAGTCCGAGCAGCACCCACGCGGGCGCCACGCTCACCGGAAGCAGCGCGTAGTAGGCCAGCAGCAACAGCAGGGCTGATGCGGCCCAGCGATAGGCGGCGGGCAGCGCCCGCGAGATGCGCGGCCATAGCTCGATCTCGCTGCGGCCCCAGATCGAAGCCAAATAGAACAGCGCCGCCACGATGCTCACGGTCACCAGTCGCTGGCTGACGTTTCCCCAATGCGCATTGCTGGGCAGATTGTTAAACAGCGCCGCCAACAGCGCGCAGGCGAAGTAGAAATGCGCTTCCCAGGGAAGCTGCTCCAGCTTCAGACGTCGGCCGAGGTAAAGCAGCGTCAGGCCGACGACGCTCCAGGCCACTGCCGTAAGTTGCAACGGGAACGCCGCCCAGGCTCCCACAAACAGCAGGAACGCGCCGACGAACGAGAACCGGTGCATCACCGTACGATCAAATTGGGCTCGAACAGCGTCGGCCATCGGAGTACCACAATGTGGGAGTTGGCGAAGAATACGCAGGCTGCGATCAGGCAAAGAATCGCCAGAGGAACGTCGCGCGTGGCCGGCAATCCGTAGTAACGCAGCCCGAACAGCCAACCGGCATCGCCTGCCAGCAGGTAGATGGGAACCAGCACGGCCGTGACCATGCCCAGCCGCCGGAAATGGATCTCGCGGACGAAGATGCCCGCCAGCAGCAGGGTCTCCGACTCCAGCAGCCACAACGCATCCAGCCGTCCGCCGGTAAAGTGGAACGGCATGGCCGCCACCAGCAAGGTCACGCCGATGGTGGCCAGGATGAGGAACGCCATGCGGCGGCGCCGCGTCACCGGCAATACACTCAGCACCAGTTCAATCGCGCCCATCGCCAACAGCGCGCGGAAGGCCCACTCCGGATGCACCGACTGATATTTCAGCAGCGCCAGCAGGCCGACGGAGTTCAGCAGCGCGGCGATGGTCGAAATCTTCTCCTGCCGCTCATCGCAGCGTCGCAGAATGTACGAGGCGCGGAAGATGGCCCAATAGAGCAGCAGGATGGCGGCGCTGGCGTAGAACTCCGGAAACGCATGCTTGTGCGCGCCCATCGGCTCGATGATGCGGCGCAGCCACCACCAGTGGTTCAAGTAGGCCGCGGCGATGCCGAAGATCTCCAGCTCAAACCACTGCATGCGTCCGACGATGACCACCAGCCCCAGCGCCAGGATGACGCCAGCCGCCAGCGAGTACACCGTGACCTGGCTGATGGTGAGCGTGGAGAACGCCAGCAGAAATGCCAGGCCGGTGGTCACCTGCGAGCGATAGCGCAAGGTGTGCAGCACCATGCCGGCGGCAATTGCCAGCATGAGCAGCAGGGAAGGGGTTTGCGCGCTGAAGATGCGCGCCGCCGGCACGTGGTAGGTAGCGTAGGCGACGAAGAAGGCGAGCGCCCATCCGCCGCCGATGCCGGCCCGTCCGATGATGGCGAAGCCCGGCTTACGCTCGAAGAAGATGCCTGCGCCCAGCAGCGCGGCAGCCACCAGCGTGCCCACCAGCACCTTGCCCGCCGGTCCGACCTGTCGCAACTGGTAAGCCAGGAAGAAGGCGACGCCGAACACCAGGATGACAATGCCGATCTTGTTCAGCCAGTTCGCGCCCAGCGCTTCTTCGAGATTGAATCCTCCCTTGACGCTGTCGAACCAGCCCGAAGCCACGGGTTGCGCAAAGGAAGGCGGCTCTTGCTGGGAGGCCGCGATGGGAGGAGCAAGGGGCGGCGGTGGCGGCGCAATCAGGGCTGGCTGCTCGGTGAAATCTGGCGTCGGAGTTGGAACCTGCGTGCCGGACAGCTCAGCGGGCCGTTCAGGTTCCACCGCCGAAGCCGGTGCTGCGACTTCCGGAGTCGGCTCAACATAAGCCTGGACCGGCTCGGGCTGCGCAACTGGTGGCTGCTGTTCAGCCGGCGCCGGTGGTGCAGCCCGAAACTGCTGGAGCGATTGCTCCAATTCATAGACGCGGCGTGTCAGCTCGGCCCAGCGCGTCGCATCGGCGTCGCGCTCCCGTCGCATACGGCGCCGAGTTGCAAACAGTAGAGCCCACGGCCCTAACAGCACGACCCCTGCGACGAACAGATAAGGGAGCACTTCCATGCTTTGTCAGTTCCCGCTAGTCGCCGCCTAGGCCTCAAGCTCAACGGCCAGTGAGCCCTAAAGCTCAATTCCCCACAGATCCATCTTTCCCGTTACCGATCGCTGGCTGAGCCTAGCGGCCCACCGGAAGCGAGGTGGGCTGCTCCAGGCGAAACTCCAGCAGCGACTCGCTGGGCACTTGCACCTGCTTGCCCTTGGTGGCTGCCGATGCGACCGTTCCGGCAGCAGCGCCGGCGCCGAGGCCGATAGCCGCGCCTTTGCCGCCGCCTGCCAGCCCGCCAATCAGTGCGCCCAGTCCTGCGCCGCCAACCACCTTCTTGGCGGTTTTGCCACCCTGGCCTTGCGAGCGCATTTCATAGGTGCTGGTCAGCAGCGGATAGGCTGTGCCATTGATGACAATGTCGGTGAGCTCCAGGGTGAGCTCGGCGCCGCCCGACATTCTGCCCGCCGACTTGGCATTGGCCAGGCGTCCGTACAAGGTGGTACCGCGCGGCGCGACCACGGTGTTATCCACTTGCAGATTGGTCTCCAGGTTGGCGGTGAAGCGATAGCCGACCTGCTGCTTGCTGGAGTCAACGCTGTCCACCATGCGCACCAGGATGCGTGTACCCGCCGGGACCGTGATCTTGCGCTGTGCAGCCGCGATCTGCGTGACCGCCGCCAACAGCATGAGCAACGCGGCCAGCCCTACCGATGTCCGAAGCATTGCGTTTCGCATGTCTGTCTCCTTACGATCCCTGGCCAATCACGGGCAGGTTCGACTCAATCTGAAGATCAATGATTTGCAGCAACTGCTCTTCGACCTGCAGGAAGCGCGCGGCCTGAATTCCGCCCACCGCATCCTTCATGCGGCCGTAGTATTTCGTCATCAGCTCGGCGCGCTGCTTGCGGTAGTTCAAGGCGTTCTGCACCAACTCATCCGCTTTGGCGTCGGTCATGGTGTCGTAGTTGCTGGCATAGTCCTTGATGTTCGCCAGTCGCTGATCGTTCAGCTTGGTCAACTCCGCGTCGTATTCGTTGTAGATGGGCCAGAATTTCGCGGCCTGTTCGATGTTCAGCGCCAGCATTGCGCCCATGATCTCGGCCTTCTGCTGCCGGACGTTGGAGCGCAACAGCTCGACGTACTCCTGAACATTCTTCTGCTGGTTGTCGGTCGCCGCCGGCTGAGCGGCCTGCGACGAGGTTTTCTTTTGCGCATAAATCCCCGGGCTCAGCGCCAGAAGAAGTAACAGCGCCAGCCCTCCCCGAATCAGTTGCTTCATGGGATAGTCCTTTCCTGGAACGGCGACATTGTACTTCGCTGGCGAAGCCCAGTCAGCGATATTCGCAAGGCCCGCCCGAAGGCCCTGGGCTCGGCCTTTATCTTTGAATCTCACAGATTCTGTGCGCGCGGCCGGATTTTCGGTATAAACTGCCACCTTGAAAATGGCACTCGCGCCCATCTGTGTTCCTTAAAGAGAGGCCATTCATGACGCTGTTTCCACCCTTTCGGTCAAGCCTGCGCAATGCGACTTTCCAAATTGTCACGAAACTGGCCATTTGCTGCGTGCTGATCTTGTTAGTGGTGCAGTTCGCGCCGGCGCAACAGTTCAACACAATTTTTCAGTTCAGCCAGCAAAGCGGATGGGCGCCGTATTCCGGTCTGACGCGTGATGCGGCGGGTAACTTCTATGGCACCACTAGTGCCGAGGCACAGGCCCCGGGCACAGCCTACGAGCTGAAGCGCCTGCGCAACGGCTGGGTGATGAATCCTCTGTTTCAGTTCGACGGCAATAACGGGAAGGGTTACTGGCCCGTCAGTGGGGTTGTCTTCGGGCCCGACGGAGCGCTTTACGGCACAACCGCGGCCGGCGGAAATGGTCAAGGGCTGAATGGCGACGGCACCGTCTATCGGCTCAGCCCTCCCAGTACTGCCTGCAGAGCAGCGTTTTGTAATTGGACGGAAGAAGTGCTTCATGCATTCACCGGAGCGCCCGATGGACTTTCTCCCGGCTATGGGAATGTTGTCTTTGACAGGGCAGGGAATTTGTACGGCACCACGCACGCCGGCGGAAACACCGCCTGCTCGGGTGGTTGCGGAATCGTTTACGAGCTTTCACCGTCGCCCTCGGGGTGGACCTACCAAGTCATCTATCGCTTCGCTGGAGGCGGCGACGGTGGATATCCGGCCAGCGGTGTCACGGTTGACGCCTCCGGCAATCTCTACGGAACAACTTCAGGCGGCGGCGTCGCCTCTTGTGACAACGGCTGTGGAACCGTTTATCAGCTGAGTCCCTCCGGCTCTGGATGGGTACACAAAATTCTATACACCTTTCAAGCCGCTGATGACGGATATTGGCCGTACGGCGGAGTGATCTTCGACTCCTCCGGCAACCTTTTCGGCTCAACCGTAGAAGGCGACTACGGACCCGACGGCGGTACCATCTTCGAGCTTACGCCCAGCGGGAACACGTGGAATTTTTCGCTGCTTTACAGCCTTAGCGGTCAAGCTGGACCCATCGACAACCTGGTGATGGACGCTACGGGCTCACTGATTGGAACCGCCTACCTCGATGGCGACAATTACACCGGAAGTGTGTTCCGCTTGACGCCGCATAATGGTGCTTGGACCTACACGCAGCTCCTCAGCTTCGATTACGGAATTCAAAATCAAACCGGCATTGAGCCCATAGGTGCACCTTTTGTCGATGGCCTGGGAAATATCTACGGCACGGCATCGGAAGGCGGCATCCAGAATTGCATCTTCGAAGTGAATTGCGGCACCATCTGGGAGATCACGCCCTAGCGCTCGCCAGGTTTGTCGCTAGCTCTCCTGCGGGTGCTGGCCGTGCTGGTGCACGTACTTGATGACCTCGACATCCGACATGGCGATCATGCCGCCAAAGGACATTTCCTCCAGCGCCGGCAACAGGCGGCGGATGTTGTCCTCGGTATCAATCACCTGCACCAGGATGGGCGCATCGGAAGAGAAGCGCAGCAGATGCGACTTGCGGATGACGGTGCTGGCGCCGTAGCCCTCAATGCCGCGATAGACGGTGGCTCCGGCGATGTCCAGCTCGCGGCAGCGTTGCACGATGGCTTCATAGAGCGGGCGGCCCTGCCAACGATCGTTCTCGCCAAAGTGAATGCGCAGCATCTTGGCTTTGCCTTCCAGCTTCATGACTGCGCCTTGCCTTCGCCAGCCGGCTGGGCGTGCGAATAGTGGATGACGTCCGCATCGGACAGCGCGACCAGCCCCTGCTTCACCATCTGGTCGAGGATAGGGAAGAAGCCGCGCAGCTTGGCCTCGGTGTCAACCACGGTGATCAGGATAGGCGCGTCGTGCGACAGCTTCAGCGCCGATTCCTTATGGATGCGGCGGTTGGCGCCATAGCCCAGGATGCCGCGATAGACGGTCACTCCGGCAATATCGTTGGCCCGCAGCGCCTGCACCAGCGCTTCGTAAAGCGGCCGGTCGTTCCAGCGGTCGCTCTCGCCGATGAGGATGCGCATCAGCTTGGCCTGGCCTTCCAGCTTCACGGCAGGAATATTCTCTTCCGGTTTGCTGCCGGCCGGCGGCGCGACGATGACGGTGGTGTCCTGCACCTCGATGAATCCGTTGCTGGCGATCTCCGTCAGTTTCGGCAGGACCTCGCGAACGCGTTCGGCGCTCTCGATGAACTCGATCTTGATGGGCATTTTGTCGGCCAGGTCCACCAGGCGGCTGGTGTGCAGCTTGTGGTCGGTGCCAAAGCCGGCGATGCCGCGCACTACGGTGGCGTCGGAGATGCCGCGAAAGAAGAGATAGTCGAGGACCGCGGCATACGCGGCCGTGTTGTGATAGCTCTGGCCTTCGATGACGTAAACCGTAACTTTTTTGGCCGGTCCGCTGCTTAGCATCCGACCTCCTCCGCTCGGTTCAGGGCGCCCGCTCATGCCAGCACTCTTCCCAGAAACGCGCCCGCCCAGACGGCCACGAAGCCGATCACTACGCTGAGCCCGACGTTCAGCAGTCCGGTGTTGAGCTGTCCATCCTGGACGGCCCTCAGTGTCTCATATTCGAATGTCGAGAAGGTGGTGTAGGCGCCGATGAAGCCGATGGGGATGAGGTAAAGCCAGTTCGAGCTGACCGAGGCGCGGGCAAACAGCGCCAGCACCAGGCCAATGGCGAAGCATCCGCTGATGTTGATGACAAACGTGCCGTAGGGAAAGCGCACGCCCAGGCGGCTTGCAATGTAAGTTCCCACGGCGTAGCGCGCCATCGCGCCCAGAAATCCGCCGATGCCAACCATGCCGTATCGCAGCAATGTCGTTCCTTTCGAGATGCAGCTCTCGGGAGGTGGCGCCGCTCGCGGCGGACGACTCCCCCGGGTTGAATCTCGTTTAAGTTGGACAGGAACTCGCCGGGGACATGACTCCGCGACAAGCTTCCTTGTCAGGAGTCATCATCTGTCCCGGACTTAAGAAAGGGACAGCGGTTAAAGGTGAACTCCTTCACCCTTGATCTATAACCTTAATAGCTGGAGTTGGCCCCGAAAGTCAAGCAGCGAACTTCCTCAATTCCAATCTGCGCTTCACTGCAGTGAACAAATCAAGCGTGCATACTTTGCAAGCGCTGCTGAAAATGCTGCTTCCAGTCGTCGGGCAAGGCTGAAACTTTCATGGCTCGACGCAGAACGCCGATATCCTCGCCGGTATATTCCTTTGTGCTGTATAAGCGATTGATCTCTGACACGGAAACCGCCTGTGGGTCGCGGCCAGTAATGCGGATTTCATCGCCTTCCCCAACCTCTCCGGTGCGTTCGACTGCCAGGTAAAAGCCCGTCCGCCGGCTGCGGAAGAACCGCTTCACCATTTCGTCCCACCCAAATCGGATGCCCAGCTTGTAACAGGGAAGACGTGGTTGCGTTACCACAACTTCGGCTGAGCCCACCGCTAATGTGTCTCCAATATGGATGGCGTCTTCCAGCAGGCCTTGTATCGTAAAGTTCTCGCCGAAGATCGCCAGCGGCAACTCCCGTCCTGGTAACTGCGCCCGCCAATAATCGTAGTGCTCAACCGGATAGCAATAGACGGCCTTGGCAGCGCCGCCATGGACGTTGAGATCGGCCTGACGATCTCCCTCCAAATTCAGCTTGCCCAGGGCCACGCGGCCTGGCACCGGCTGCTTCCAGATGGAAGTGGTCACCGTCTGGTCGTGCCATGGAACGTCCCGGGGTAGCCCGCAATTGACAGAGATGAGTTTCATAAAGCTCGGAGTGCTCGACCGCCGGCAAATCCTCTTCAGCGACTTCTGGCGCCGAGGCCTTCAGCCTTGCTTGGAGCTTGAAATTAGCGGAAGCAGCTATCTCACAGCGCTGACGGAGGCTTTACCTCATGCTCCTTGCGCGCTTCTTCCAGCGCAGCCCGGGGATCGCGGCCGGTCTGCTCCTGGAACCAGGCAGGATGATGCGTCCAGGCCCAGGCTTCGCTGACTGTTCCGCGAGTCATGGACTGGATGGTTCCAGGTTCGCCGAAGGTGCTGAGATAAATGTGGACGAAGATTCCGGCCAGCATGATCAGCGCCGAAATATCGTGAACGATGTAGCTGATGCCCACCAGCACCCGGCCGAAGGGGTGCGGGAACCACATGATGAAGCCGGTGATGACGAAGGCGACGCAGCCCCAGACAATCTCCCAGAACTGCATCTTCTGACCGGCGTTGAAGAAGCCGACCTCGGGAGGCTCCGCGTCATCGCGCTGGGTGATGTAAGCGTGGATGTGCTTCATCCAGCGGGTATCGCCTGGCCCCCAGCGCATGGGGGCGATCCAGTTGATGATTTGCAGGCTGAAGAAGAAGACGAACCCCAGTCCAAACCAGGGATGCAGCAGGCGCGCCATGGCGCCTCCGCCAAACAGCGGCGCGAACCAGCGGAAAATCCACGGCAGATAGACGGCGAAGCCCGACAGCAACGCCAGGAAGAAGAAGATGCCGTAGCTCCAGTGCAGGAAGCGGGTATAGGTACGGTGGCGCAGCAGTTCGCCGGCATAGACCACGGTCTTGCCCAGGCGATTGATGAAGCGGCCGTGCTGTTCCTCGAAGCGCTCAGCTTGCGTGGCCATCGGGCCTCCTGAGATCGTCGCCGGTGTCCACCATGCGGACCGGCGGTTGCGGCTGCACTCGCCGCGGACCTTCGGTGACGTAATGCAGCACCACGCCGACCAGACCCATCATCGCGGCAATCAGTCCTGCGGGTTTGAACCAGTCCTTCCACAGCGTGAACGCCAGCGGGATGGTTGGATTCGACGGCAGCGCGCCGTACTTCTCCGGGTTCTTCGCGTCATGCAGCACGTAAACCACCGACGTTCCGCCGATGCTTGCCGGATCGTACACGCCTGCGTCCTTGAAGCCGGAAACGTCGCGCAGTTGCGTGGCGCGGCGCTCGGCCAACTCCAGCATGTCGTCCTTGGTGCCGAAGTGCAGGCAGCCGGTCGGGCAGGCCTTGATGCACGCGGGCTCCAGGCCCTGGCCCACGCGGTCCGAGCATAGCGTGCACTTGTAAACCTTCTTGGTGGACTCGTTGAACTTGGGCACGTTGAACGGACATCCGGAAACGCAGAACTGGCAGCCAATGCAGTTTTCCTGCTGGAAATCCACGATGCCGTTGGAGTACTGCACGATCGCGCCGTCAGCCGGACAGGCCCGCAGGCAGCCTGGATCGGCGCAGTGCATGCATTGGTGCTTGCGCATCAGCCACTGGAAGGTCCCATCGGGATTGGAAACCTCGTTGAACTTGATCAGGTTCCAGTAGTTCCAGTTGGTGTCGGGCATGGTCTGGTAGGTGTTGTCGAACATGGTTTGCTGGAACGGCATATCGTTCCACTCCACGCACGCCACCTCGCAGGCCTTGCAGCCGATGCAGGTCGTGGTGTCAATCAGCTTGCAGACGATTTCTTGCCGCTGCATCCCTTTGCCGGCGACCGGACCGGGATGGCCCGAGATCTGTTGGATTTGCAGCGTTCTGCGATCGCTCATCCCTGGGCCTCCTCAAAAATCCTTCTGCCTTGAAGGGGCACGCCTTCAGGCGTGCCGTTAACAGCTCAAGTTCGCTTTGAAAGGGCACGCCTTCAGGCGTGCCGTTCATAACCCAAACTCAGCCGGCTTTAGCCGCTGAGGGCAATTCCCGCAGGGCCTAAAGGCCGAACTCCAACGACGTGGTTGCGGCACGGCTGAAGCCGTGCCCTTTCAAAGCCACACCCTTTCAAAGCAATGAAACGCCGCTCTACCTTCATACTTTCTCCAGCTTCACCAGGAAGCCCTTGAATTCCGGCGTGTAAGCATTGGGATCCATGATCGTCGGCGTCAGCCGATTGGCCGGCATCAGTGAGGTGCGGCCTTCGCTCTCCGAGATTCCCTTGAAGCCCCAATGAATCGGAACACCGATCTGGTAAAGCTTCTTGCCGTCCACGTTCATCGGCTTGATGCGCTTGGTCACCATCGCCTTGGCGATGTAGTCGGCGCGAATACTGCTGACCTTCACCTTCTCGCCGCCGCGAATTCCCATTTCGTCGGCCAGTTCCGCCGGAATCTCAACGAACGGCTCCGGCACCAGTTCGACATTCATGGGATTGTTCTTGGTCCAGTAGTGATAGTGCTCGGTCAGCCGGTAGGTGGTGCAGATGATGTTGTAGTCCCCACCCGTCTTGGCGTACTTGTCCAGCGGCGTGTTGAACTTCTTCACCACCGGATTGTTCGACTGATTGGGGTGCAGCGGATTGGTGATGGGACTCTCGATGGGCTCGTAGTGTTCGGGGAAGGGGCCATCGGCCATCGCGCCCAGCGGAACAAAGACCCGTCCCACGCCTTCCGGATTCATGATGAACGGGCCCATGTGCTCCTCGGGCTTGGAATCCGGCTTGAAGTCGGGAACGTCGTTGCCCACCCACTTCTGCGCCGTCTCGTTCCACCACACCTGTTTGCGCGAGGGATCGTAGGGCTTGCCGGTCAGGTCGCACGAGGCGCGGTTATACAGCACCCGCCGGTTCATTGGCCACGACCAGCCCCAGTTGGGATAAATACCCAAACCCGAGGGATCCTCAGTGCCTCGCCGCTGCATCAGTGGTCCGGCTTCGGTCCACGATCCGCAGTACAGCCAATTGCCCGAGGAAGTGCTGCCGTCGTCGCGCAGCGCCGCAAAACCTGGAAGCTGCTGTCCCGCCTTCAGGGACAGCTTGGTCTTTTCGTCGCTGATATCGGCCACCGCTTTGCCGTTGATCTCCTTGGCAATCTCCGCCAGCGAAGGACTGCTGGGAAGGGTGTAGTTCCAGGTGGCGTTCAGAATCGGATCGGGGAACTTGCCGCCCTCTTTCTTGTACAGCTCGCGGATCTTCAGATAGATCTGGGCCAGGATGTCCTGATCGAGCTTGCAATTGCCGGGCGTAGGCAGCGCCGTGTACTTCCATTGCAGCCAGCGCGCGGAGTTGACCATGGTGCCGTCTTTTTCGGCAAAGCCCGCGCCCGGCAGCCGATACACCGTGGTGTTGATCTGCTTCATCTCTTCCGGCGTCGTGCCCGGTGCTTCCCAGAAGGCGCTGGTCTCGTCGGGATAGATCTCACACACCACCAGGAAATCGGCCTTCTTCAGCGCGTCGATGTTCTTCTTCGAGTCCGGGCCGATCATCACTCCGTTCATGCCGAAGGCAAAGAATCCCTTCACCTTGCCTTCGTACATGTCGTTCCAGTTTTCCACCCAGGAATATTTGCGATCGATCTTGGGCAGATAGTTGAACGCGAAATCGTTCTCCTTGGTCGCCGCCGGGCCGTACATCGCCTTCAGGAACGACACCGTGAACTTCGGCGTGTTCGACCAGTAGTTGAACGACGCCCACTCGCCCGGCTTGGATGGTTTTGGCGTGACGCGGTCCAGGTAGGTCTTCAGGTCCTTGTCGGCCGGTGTGGGCATTTTGAGATAACCAGGCAGGATGTCGAAGATGCCGGCCATATCGGTTGCGCCCTGAATGTTGGAGTGTCCGCGCAGGGCGTTCACACCGCCGCCGGCGCGTCCCACGTTGCCCAGCAGCAACTGCAACATCGCCGCGGTGCGGATGATCTGGGTGCCGAAGCTGTGATGCGTCCAGCCCACCGCATAGATAACGGTGGCCACCTTCTTCATGTCGCCGTCTTTGCGGACGGAGGTGAACATGTCCCAGGCCTTCAGCAGGTCCGCCTGCGGAATGCCGGTAATGCGTTCCACCATCTCCGGCGTGTAGCGCGAATATTGCTGCTTCAGCAGTTGGTACACACAGCGCGGATGCTGCAGGGAAGTGTCATAAGCAACATTCGGTGGCAGAGAGGGAGGCGGAGGAGCAGCGCCGGCCACAGCCTTCGCGGCAGCGGCTTGCTTAGCTTCGTGGCCCTTGGGTGCGCCCTCGGTGCCGGCTTTTCCGGTCAGGTTGCCGCCCTCTTCGTAGTTCCAGGTCGCTTTGTCGTAGGTCTTGGTGGACTCATCGAATCCGGAGAACAGGCCGTCCTCCGGCAGCTTGAAACCATCTTTAATGATGAACGCCGCGTTGGTGTAGTTGACCAGATATTCGTGCGCCACCCGGTTGTTGGCGATGGCGTAGCTGATAAGCCCGCCGAGGAAGGCGATGTCGCTGCCGGCGCGAATCTGGCAAAAGAGATCGGCCTGCGATGCGGTGCGGGTGAAGCGCGGATCGATCACGATCATCTTGGCGTCGCGGTTGCGCTTGGCCTCGACCGCCCATTTGAATCCGCAGGGATGGTTCTCGGCCGGATTGCCACCCATGATCAACATCATGTCGGTATTCTTGATGTCGATCCAGCCGTTGGTCATCGCCCCGCGTCCGAAAGTTGGTCCCAAACTTGAGACCGTGGGGCCGTGTCAAACCCGCGCCTGGTTTTCCAGGCGCACCACCCCCATCGAACGCATTGTCTTCACAGCCAGGTAATTGAACTCGTTGGTATCGGTGCAGCCGCCGGTGAAGGCCACCGTCTCCAGGCGGTTGACGGTGTTGCCCTTGGCGTCGGTCTCGATGAAGGTCGCATCCCGCGTCTTCTTGGTCCAGTGCGCGATCTCGTCGATCGCCTGGTTCCACGGGATGTCCTCCCAATGGTCGGAGCCGGGACGGCGCACCTGCGGCTTCAGAATGCGGCGGTCATTCACGATGTCCTGTTGCAGGGAAGAGCCCTTGGGACAGAGCGTGCCGCGATTGATGGGATGATCGGGGTCGCCCTCGACGTACACCACCTGCGGGGTCACGTTCTTGGCTTTGTCGCCAATGGTGTGAATGATGACGCCGCAACTCACCGCGCAGTACGGACAGGTGCTCCGGGTCTCGGTGGTGCGTGCGATTTTGAAGGCGGAAGACTGCGCGACGAGAGGTTGCAGGTCGAAACCGAGGGCGGAAATCCCGATTCCTCCCAGCACCCCGGTCTTCAGAAATGAGCGGCGGCTAACGTCCATGACACATCCTCCGGCACTACACGTTCGGTCGATGCCTAAGGTACGGTGTCTCTACGGGCCCGTAAATTCCGATGAGTATATCGCAGGTAACCGCGGGCGGGTAAGATTTTTCGCTTACGTATGCATGCATACAAAATGGCAAAACCGCATGCGATTTTGCCATACGAATCCATTTTTTGGCGGCCTAACCCCTCTGTTATCTTGGAATAACATGTAAACCATTTGGAATCATACGATTACGCACAGTCGCGCGCTAACCCCTTTGCTTGCAATGCCGGTGCTCGGGTTTTTGCTGGTGTGTTTCGCGGGCTTTGGAGCGGCTCGCCCGGCAGGTTTGCGGCTCAGAACCCCATGAGATTGGGGACGATTTTGAGATAGCCCTGGGCGCCGGCCCAGACATCCAGCGCCGCGGCGGCTACTTCGTCCACCAGCGGGACGGCCCGGCCGTCCAGGCTCAGGTCCACGGCCTTCAGGTAACGATGGCAGGTGTCGCAGGCGTGGACGCCGATGTAGCTGAACTCCTCGGTCGAGAAGCGCGGCAGTTTGTCCTTGTCGGTCTCCCCGCAGAACGGACAGATGACCCGGCGATAGACCCACTCGCGCAGGCAGAACGAGCAGAGTAGCGACCGTTCCGCGCCTTCGCCCACCGACCGCAGCACCGCCAACTGCGGCAGCCCGCCACATGCCGGACAGCTTCCCGTCGGCGCATGCGGCAGTTCGCCCATCTGCATTTGCAGCGCCTCCGCCAGCGGCTGAAGGCAGGCGCGGGCGAAGAAGGTCCCTGCCTCGAATCGAATCTCCGACGCCATGGCGCTCAGCAGCAGATCGCGATGAGACTCCTTGCTCGCGGCTCGCAACTTTCGAGCTTCAGCGGCCAGCGCTTTCGGCCCTCTGGTCTCCGCCAGTTGCAGGAGCTCGGGCAACAGCGCCTCGGCGGTGAAACCGACATCAACCTGCTCGCGAAGGCTTGGTCCGGCGGAGAACTTGCCGGTGGCCCGGCGCGCGGCTTCCGCCTGGAAGCGCAACACCTGCTCGTAGAACCGCAAAACGTCTCGAGACGCCTCGAAGTCTTCCGCCAGCACGGCGCAGCGCTCGGCGCGTTGCCGCCAGATCGCGGTGATGGAAGGCGGGGAGATTGGCATAGGAGCTGCCATCTTCGCACAAGCAGCACTAAGCGCAAAGCTAAAGACAGTTTCCCTCGCGCCGGTTTAGGTATAGCATTGTGCCCCCAGCCCTAATGCCAAGCAGGCATGGAGGATGCCTTATGACCCCGGTTCCTGTGCGTGAGAAGGAAAAGCCGTCCGCCAAGCCGAGCTCGGTGGATGCGGCAATGGCGGAAACCGCCGAAGCCAGCGGCGCCAGCGTCGACAAGATTCGCGAGATCCTGTTCGGCTCCCAGATCAAGAATTACGAAACCCGCTTCGCCCGTCTGGAAGACGCGCTGTCGCGCGAGACCGCCGAGATCAAGGACACCATGCGCCGCCGCCTGGATTCGCTGGAGTCCTTCTTCAAGAGCGAGACCGAATCGCTGGCCGCGCGGCTGAAGACCGAGCGCGATGAGCGCGAAGAGACGCTGAACGCCATCTCGCGCGAATTGAAGGCCAACACCGCGCAGCTCTCCAAGAAGATACTCGACCTCGACAATCGAGGCGCCCAGGATAAGAGTGCGGGCCGCCAGGAGCTGATGGCCGAATCGCGCAAGCTGCTGGACGAGATTCGCCAGCGCAACGAATCGCTAAGCTCCCTGGTGGAGAACCGCGTCCAGGAACTGCGCAATGCCAAGACCGACCGTTCGGCCCTGGCTGCGCTCTTCGTCGAGCTGGCCGTCCGCCTGAAGGACGAGGGCGAAAACGGCAAGCGTTCCAAGCCGGTGCGGAGCGCCTCCGAGGGATAACGGTCTATGGGCTCGACGCCGGCCGACCTGAAGCGCGATCCCGAGTTCGACCCCAGCCACGATGAGCTGGCCGAACTGCGCGCCCTGCTGCTCGGTCAGCAGATCGTCGAGTTGCAGGCGTTGCAGAAGCGCCTCGACGATCCCAACCTGCGCGCCGAGGAGACCAGCCAGATCCTGGCGTCGGCCATGGCGCTTGCCCTGCGTCGCGATCAGCGCCTGCAGCGCGCGTTTCATCCCATCGTCGAACAGGCGCTGCAAATCTCCGTCACCCGCAACCCCCGCATCCTCGCCACCGCGCTGGCGCCCATCATCGGCGACGCGGTGCGCAAGGCCGTGGCCAACGCCTTCCGCACCATGGCCGACTCCATCAACTTCACCCTGCAGCGCAGCCTCTCATGGGAGAGCATGAAGTGGCGCCTGGAAGCTGTGCGCACCGGTCAGTCCTTCGGCGAAATCGCGCTGCTGCGCAGCTTGCGCTACAAGGTGCAGCAGGTGTTTCTGATTCATCGCGAGACCGGCCTGGTGCTGCAGCACCTGTCAGCGCCGGGTGAAGGTGTCAGCGAGGCGGAGCTGGTTTCCGGCATGCTGACCGCCATTCAGGACTTCGTGCGCGATTCCTTTACCAGCAAGAACTCACAGGATCTTGAGACCATGCAGGCGGGCGAGTTCACCATCTGGGTGCATCACGGACCGCAGGCGCTGCTGGCAGGCACGATTCTGGGCAATCCGCCGCCGGAGCTGCGCAACATTTTCGCCCGCGAGAATGAGCTGATCCACCAGAAGTTCTCCGCCGAACTGGCAGCGTTCAATGGCGACGATGCGCCCTTTGAGGCCACGCGACCCTACCTGCAAAAGTGCCTGCTCGGGCAGACGGTGGCCGCGCACAAGCAGCGCTCCTGGTGGTTCACCGGCGCGCTGGCCGCACTGCTGATCGTGGCGGCTTTCATTGGCTGGGGCGTTTACAGCCGCGTGCATCGCTGGCACCGGTACCTGACTCGCCTTCGGCAGGAGCCAGGTATCGTACTCACCGGCTACAGTCGAAGCTGGAGTCACTATACGGTTCGCGGCTTGCGCGATCCGCTGGCGGCCAACCCATCTCAGCTTGCCATCCAGACCGGCATGCATCCCGAGCGCATGGATTTCCAGTTCCAGCCCTACCAGTCGCTGGACGAGCGCTTTCAGCGACAACGCAACTTCGACAACGTGAAACAGAGCCTGGAAGAGAGCATGCTGCTGTTTCCGGTGAACTCGTCGGCCATCGGCTCGGAACAATCCATACGTCTGGACAGCATCGAAATTCTGCTGGCCAAGTTGCAGCAGTCCGCCGGAGAGCTGGGCCGCAACGTGCACGTCATCATTTACGGACGCGCCGACCAGAGCGGCCCCGAGACCAAGAACGCCACCCTGAGCAGGGAGCGAGCTGACCATGTTCTGAGCGCCTTGCGCGAGCGCGGAGTGCCTGCCGATATAATCTCCACTGTCGGCCTGGGTGACAGCGCGCCCATCCACCACGGCTCGGCATCGCGCCAGATGGAAGTGAACCGCAGCGTTTCCCTGAAGGTCGAGTCTTCGCAGCACGGAGAGGGTCAATGATCCAGAAAAAGATCTGCATGCTGGGTTCGTTCGGAGTGGGCAAGACCAGCCTGGTGGGTCGGTACGTGGAAGGAATTTTTTCCGCCAAGTATCTCAGCACCGTGGGCGTGAAGATCGACAAGAAGCAGGTGAAGGTTGACGATCAGGACGTGCTGCTGATGTTGTGGGACCTGGCGGGCGAAGATTCGCGCTCGCAGGTGCAAACCTCCTACCTGCGCGGCGCCGCCGGCTACTTCCTGATCGTGGACGGCACCTGGTCCGAGTCGCTGGTTACCGCCAAGAGCATTCACAAGCGCGCGCTGGAGGCGGTCGGCGACGTGCCGTTCATGCTGATCGTCAACAAGTCTGACCTTTGGGACCGCTGGGAAATCACCTCGCCCGACCTGGAGAAGCTGGAGGCCGAAGGCTGGAAGATCCAGTTGACCAGCGCCAAGACCGGAGTCGGAGTGGAGGAGATGTTTACCAGGCTGACGCAGGCGGCGCTGAGCTACAAGCCCAAGTCCGATGCGGCTATCACCGATGTGTAGTTGAGTTCGCCATGCGAGCCGCTGTAGTCCACCAACAAGGCGAAATTAGCAGCCGTCCCTTGCAGTTGCAGGACATTGATCGGCCGCAAGCCGGTCCGGGTCAGGTGCTGCTTAAGGTCCGTGCCTGCGGCGTTTGCCGCACCGACCTGCACATTGCCGAAGGCGACCTTCCGCTCAAACATCAGCCGCTGATTCCCGGCCACCAGATTGTGGGCGACATCGTGGAAGGCGCAACGCCCGATCTTCCCGCAGGCACACGCGTGGGCGTGTCATGGCTGGGCGGTACGGACGGCACATGCTGGTTCTGCCGTCACCAGATGGAAAACCTGTGCGACGCGCCAACCTTCACCGGTTACACCGTGGATGGCGGCTATGCTGAATATGCGGTGGCGCGCGCTGATTTCGTCTTTCCTCTGCCGCCAGAGCTGGACGATCTGCATGCCGCGCCGCTGCTGTGCGCCGGCATTATCGGTTTTCGCAGCTTGCGGGTTGCCGAAGTGCAGCGCGGCGAACGGGTTGGACTATTCGGCTTCGGAGCATCGGCACATCTCGCCATTCGCGTGCTGCAGTCCTGGGATTGCGAAGTGTACGTGTCCACACGCGGAGAGTCGCACCGGCGCCTGGCGAAGTCGCTGGGAGCCACTTGGGTGGGCAGCGAATATGATCGGCCGCCGGCGGCTCTCGATCGCGCCGTGACCTTCGCGCCCAGCGGAGACGTGGTTGTGGCCGCGCTGGCCAGCCTGCGTAAGGGCGGCATCGTGGCCATCAATGCCATTCACCTGGACCGCATTCCGCAGTTCGATTACGACAGCTTGCTGTGGGGAGAGCGCCAGTTGCGCAGCGTGGCTAATATGACCCGCGAAGATGCCCGCGATTTCCTCCATCTGGCGGCAGCGATCAAGCTGGAATCGCGCGTAACCACCTTCCGCCTCGATCAGGCGAACGAAGCCCTGATCGCCGTCAAGCACGACGCCATTGACGGAGCCGCCGTCATCCTTCCATAGCTTGCCGCCGAGTCTATTTGGTCAGCCTGGTCAGCAGCAGGAGAAGCTCGGTGCGCGCGTAGATGACATAGCGCACATTCGACTCCATGAAGACCCACGCCCCTGCCGACAGTTCCTTTTCCTCGCCGTCAAGCGTCAGCCGAACCTGGCCTTTTACCACCTGGAGCGTGGTGGGCGAGGCGGCCTGTTGTGGGATCTCCTGGCCGGAAGCAACGGCGATGGCCACAACCTTGCAGCGGTCGTCGGTGTGGAGGGTCTGGCTGGCGCTGCTGTCGAGCGGGGTGGGAACCGCTGCCGGCAGATCTTCTACCACGGAATATTTGGGCATGTCTCGCTCCGGACGGACCGTCCCGAAGTTCGATGTAATGGATTAAGGGTTATCGGTATCTTTGTGGTGTATGTGGTTCCAGATGAGTGGCAGGAACTCGCGAGCCGCATTGCCGGCGGCACGACCGCCGAAGGCCTCCGCGGAGCGGTAGCAGGCATGCTGCCAGTCAGCTTCGCTGTTCACCCGCCAGGTGTTGGAGAGGAAGTTGCTGCCGATGTAGGCGGCATAGCGCGCGTAGGCGACGTGGCGCTGGCCATCCGGGTGATAAGCGCGGAAGGTGAGGTCCACGACATTCTTGGCGCGCTCCCCGAAGCTGCCGTTTCTGGTGGCGAAGTAACGCGGGTCTTCCTTCACCACGGCGCCGAGAGTGGCTTCCATGGCATTGCTCACGCTGTTGCCGGCGATGCTCATGCCGTAACGTTGACCGAAGCCTTCCCAGTGCGGCCCGTATTCTTTCGGGGTATTCAGCATGGTGCCCCAGCCGGCGGAAATCACGCTGCCCAACAGACTCATGGGGCCGACGGTGGAGACCACGAACCACTTGGCGCGCTCGTCGCCGGAGATGTACTCATAGTCGGCCTGCGACGTGGGAACCAAAGGCGATAGCGACGCCTGTTTGGCAGCGTCGGCCTGCGACGAGCCGGAGTTGGCGGCCGGCTTGGCGGCAGTCTGTGTCTGCGCAGCCAGCGTCAATCCCTGGCAGGCGACGAACAGAACTGCGCCTGCCGCGGTGAGTAGCTTCTTGGTGAGCATGTTTAGGGTCACACTCCTTCGTGGCGCTTACGATTCACGGCCTCAAAATCCAGACTGATTTGGTGTCCTGCGACTATATCAGGTTAGGGCGTATGCCGAAATGGAGATTTCGGCCAAACCCGCCTAGCTGTAGGGGTAGAAGACAAAGAACAGCAGAGACAGCGCGGTCAGCACCCACAGGCCGGGCTTCAGGCGAGCAGCCTGTCCGCTGACCAGCTTGCACAGCGGGTAAAGCACGAAGCCCGCGCAAATGCCGATGGCGATATTGAAGGTGAAGGCCATCAGCACAACTACGGCGAAGGCCGGGATCGACTCGGAGTAGTCGCTGAAATCAATGCGGGTGATGGGCGCCAGCATGAACAGTCCGACAATGATCAAAGCCGGGCCGAACGATTGAGCGGGAATAGCCGCAACCAGCGGCGAGAAGAATAAGGTCAGCAGGAAGCACAAGCCGGTGACCGCCGCCGCCAGCCCGGTACGTCCGCCGGCTTCGATCCCGGTGGCCGATTCAATAAAAGCTCCCGAAGTGGTTGTGCCCAGCGCCGGTGCCAGCGTGGTGGTAATGGCGTCCACCAGCATGGGCCGCTCGATCTGCGGCAGGTTGCCGTTCTGGTCCAGAAAGCCCGCTCGCGCCGACAGGCCGATCAGCGTCCCCATGGTGTCAACGAACGCCATGATGAAAATCGTGAGCACCACCGGGAAGGCCTTCCACGTGAAAGCGCCGCGGAAATCCAGTTGCCACAAAACTGGCCCCAGGCTGGGAGGCATGCTGACCAACGTGTGAGGCGGAGGCGCCGTCCGGCAAAGGAAAGCGACCCCTGCCGTGATCAAGATGCCCAGCAGAATCGCGCCGGGGACCTTGCGGATCACCAGCACCGCCAGCAGCAGAAAGCCGAACATGGCCACCAGTTCGGGACGCGAGGTCAGCGGCCCGGCCTTCACCGGCGCTCCCGGCACGCCCAGCGTGACCAGCCCAGTTTCATTCAGGCCGATGAAGGTCAGGAACAGTCCAATGCCGACGGCGAAGCTGTAGCGCAGGGAAGTGGGCACACCCTCCACCAGCCACTGCCGCAGGTGAAGCAGCGTCAGCAGGATAAACAGCGCGCCGGCGATGAACACCGCCGCCAGCGCGGTCTGCCAGCGGAAGCCCAGCAGCTTTGCATACGGTAAACGCGATGAAGGCGTTCTCGCCCATGTAGGGCGCGATGGCGAACGGCCGGTTGGCGTAGAACGCCATCAGCAGGCAACCAACGGCCGCAACCAGTGCCGTCGCCACAAATGACGGCCCTTCCGGAATGCCTGCGCTGGTGAGGATCGCCGGATTCACCACCACGATGTAGGACATGGTGGTGAACGTGGTCAGCCCGGCGACCACCTCGCGACTGAGGGTGGTGCCATGGGTCTGCAAACCGAACCTGGCATCGAGCCAGTTCAAGCGCCGCTCCGCGATTCAGGAATAGCGACGCCAGTGTAGCTTCCGCGCCTATCTGGTGCCAGTGACAAGCGCGGGGCGTCCCCGGATTGGCGAAGCCGGAGCGTCCTGCGACGAACAATTGGCTTCGGAGGGGAGCAGGAGGTTACGCCGCCAGGCAGACTTACGAAAGTACAGTTACTCGTACTGCACCTCCGTAACTTGTGGCAAACCTCAAGGAGTTGCATATTGAACCTAACCGGCACACAACCACGCCAAAGCATCTCGCTCGGCGCCCCGCGGATGCCATCGCGTCTTTGTGTCAAGGAGATGCGTCGTGGTGGCCAATTGTGTCAATCCCACATGCAACCGGCAATTTCGCGAGTTGAGCAAGGGCCGGCTCTTTCTGCTTCCGCCTACTCGCGGTTTCGACTCGCCACAATTGACGGAGAAACTCTCCGACCATTGTTACTGGCTTTGCCCGGAATGCGATTTGCTGTACACCGTCACCCGCCAGGGATCCAAGGTGTTGGTGACGATGCGCGACAACCCGGGCGACCTCGCCGGACGGCTGGTAACCGTGCCGCTGCAGTGAGCGTGGGCTGGGACGGAACTGTTCGCAGTGCCAGGGCGGCGGTGACCGCGCCGGTTAGGGAGTAGGAGTTGCTCGCCTTGGCTGGGCAAGGGCGATCCTGCGGGCTGGAGACGGAACGGTTCGCAGTGCTGGGGCGCTGAGGTAAAAGTGCTGCAGGTTTCTTCGCCGAGCCCAGCTGCTCGCGCCTTATATCCTCGCCGGCTGGTCTTGTCTGCCGCCGCGTTTTCAGAACGCGGCAGATCATCACCTCAGCCCGCGCCAGCAGTTCGAACGCCTATCGGCCTTCCCGCTGTGCGAACTATCACCGCGCCGTGCGCCAGCCGTCACTGACAGGCGCACCCGCTCGGGTGTGCAATGCTGACGGGTGTCTCGGGAGAAGGTTCCCGGCCTGGTTCCAACTCCACTCCCTGAGAGTCCGCGAGAAGTAAGAGCTGCGGGCCTCTTCCCCCTTGCCTCCTATTGCGCCCATTCCCCAGGTAAGTCGATCGCCGCAAGCTCAGGAGGCAAGCCATGTACAGCAAGCGCCAATTCCTAATCGCAAGTTCTCATAGCATCTCGTGCGCGGCGAGGGCTGCGCGTTCCTCTCAGCCAGCGCAGTCGCTGCGTTGGCTGGCCTTAGCTCTGGCGATAGCACTTGTGGTTGCGCTGAGCGGCATCCCGGTCTGGGCGCAGAGTGCGGTGCCACCCACGGCGCGGCAGGCGGTAGCATCGGGGCTGGCGCCTCATCCCACAGCGCAGCGACGGGCGCGACCGGTGGGGAAATTGAAGCCAGGTTCGCGTTCCTATGGCGCCCGTCCCTTGCCGCAGGACGGCACCATGCTTTACGCCAACGGCCCGGTCAACGGGCTGTGCGACATCGATGATTGCACGGTGGACGCCTGGACGCTCAACTTCGGTTACGCTGCGACCAATTCATTTCCTGGCGCCACGACGAGCGGTTTTCAGTTTGCGGTTTGGGCTTACCCTGGCGACGTCCTCCAGACAATTGACTACTCCATCGACGCTACCCCTTTCGGCGGAACACCAACGACAGTGGGCGTTTCAAGTGTTTTTCAGTACTCCAACCAGTACGGCTACGACATTGACGTGGTGACGGTTTCCGGACTAAATGCTTCTTTGGGATCAGGTACCTACTGGCTGACATTGCAAAATGCCGTGACCACTCAGGGCAATCCCATCTACTGGGACGAGAATGGTGGCCCGTCGCAAGCGCAGGAGAGTTCGCTAGGCACCATTCCTTCGGAATCCTTCAATATCGAAGGAGCGGTAGGCGCCCACTGTGCCGATGATGAATCGATGCAGTCCCAGACTGTTTCCACGCGCGACCTGTCTGCCGACGGCCCGCAACTGGTCTATGGTTTTTACCACTTCCAAGGCGGCACCGACGGCTCATACCCTGTGACTGGTGTCACCCTGGATCAAGAAGACAACATTTATGGCACCACAAGCCAGGGATGTGGAACCCTGTTCCGGACGCGGCTGTCCTACGGTGGCAGCAAGCTCGAAACCCTCTACACTTTTCAGGGTGGTAATGACGGCTGCAACCTGGCGTCCAGCATGGTATTTGGTCCGGATGGGGTTCTGTATGGCACTACCGCGCAGGGAGGCGTGGCCGGCGGTGGCACTGTGTATGGCCTGGCGCCGCAGCCGACCGTCTGCAAGAACGCACTGTGCCCGTGGGTCGAAACCGTTAAGTACAGCTTCCAGGGAGGCGCCGACGGATACACTCCCGGAGGAGGCCAAGTGGCCTTCGACCCCGCGGGAAACTTGTACGATTCCGTGCTATCCGGTGGCGCTTATGGCAATGGCGCCATTTATAAACTGACGCGGTCCGGAGTGGGATGGGCGAAGACCTCGGTGTATGACTTCCAGGGCGGGACGGACGGGTCGAATCCCGACGGAGGAGTCATCCTGGATGCTCAAGGCAATCTCTATGGAACGACAATCAACGGCGGCGCTTATGGATACGGCACCGTATTTGAACTGGCACCGGTTGGCGGAGGCTGGACGGAGACCATTCTGCACAACTTCACCTCCGTAGATGGAACCTATCCCGCGGCCGGTCTGGCTATGGACAGCTCCGGCAACCTCTACGGCGCAACTCCATCAGGAGGGACGCTCGGGGGCGGCACAGTTTTTATGCTGGCGCCGTCCGGCGGCAGCTGGACGTTCACGGTCGCGTACGACTTTGACCCAAACATCGATGGCGCGGGTCCATCGAGCACTCTGGGAATGGGTAATGGCTGGCTGTTTGGCACCGCAATCCAGTACGGTTGCAGTCTGGGCAAGGGGTTGCAGCGGTCTGGGAGTTGCCGGCTTCCGCAGGGCGGAGCAGGTACGCTATTCGCGGTGGGTTACCGCGACGGCCAATGGTGGTACAGCCTCATGAATCAATTTGAGTGGGGGGACAAGGACGGCGCGTTTCCTTTCGGCAGCGTGGTGTACGACAACCTCTCGGGCTTCGTGTTCGGCACCACCTGGGGCGGCGGTGATGGCTGTGGAGTGGTCTACCAGGGCGACTAAGTTTAATGCCGCAGGTCGGCATGCCGCGAGCGTGCCGGTCTTCCCCCTTTGAAAACCATCACGTCGCTCTGCGCCAGCCATCACTGACAGGCGCACCGGCCCGGGTGTGCAATGCAGACGGGTGTCTCGGGAGAGGAACCTCAGGCTCGTTTCCCAACGGCGCCGGGCGCGCCGGGCTAGATTGCAGGCATTCCTCCCGGCATCCCCGGCGGCCTCGATTAGCACTCGACCTCACCTTTCACCGCGTGGCACGGAGGATACTGCAATGCACACCAAAGCACGCTTTCCCCAGGTGATCTTCGGTCAGGGTCTGCGTCCGGAAAGTGCGACCCTCGCCATCCTGTTTCTGCTGCTCTTCCTTATGCTGGTTTTGTTTTTCATGATCTTCACCGCCCAGCCCGCCCAGGCGCAAACCTATACCGTGTTGCACAACTTCACCGGCGGCGCCGACGGAGGGTATCCCTATGCCGGACTGACCATGGACGCACAGGGCAATCTCTATGGCACCACATGCGGCCCACCGTGCCCCGGGACCGGGGGAAATAATGCGGGCACGGTCTTCAAGATGTCAAAGCGAGGCTCGCACTGGGTGATGACGCCGCTGTATGCGTTTCGCGGCGGAACCGATGGCGCTGGCCCCACGGATCGCGTCATCTTCGGACCGGATGGCACTCTGTATGGCACAACCTACACCGGTGGCGAATATAACGGCGGCACCGTATTTCGACTCCAGCCGCCTCCCGCCATGTCGCCGAGCTTCTTTGGCAGCTGGAAGGAAACCGTTCTCTACAGCTTCCAGGGCGGCAGCGATGGAGCGAATCCCGAACTGGGGGATGTGGTATTTGACCAGGCCGGCAATCTCTATGGCACAACCGCTGCCGGCGGCACCTATAACAACGGCACGGTTTTCCGCCTGACGCCTTCCTCGCTGGGCTGGACAGAAGCCGTACTGTACAGCTTCACCGGTGGTTCCGACGGCGGCACCCCCTTGGGGACGCTGGAGGTTGGCCCAAGCAGCGTCTCTGGGACAGCGGTATATGGCGGCAACTACAGTTGCAACTACGGTCCCTGCGGCACGATCTTCCAGCTAACGGAATCGGCGTCTGGGTGGATCTTGACCGTTCTGCATGCTTTTCAGGGCGGAAGCGACGGCAACAACCCGGTCGGCGGTATGAGTGGAGGTGCGGGTACGACCAGCGTTGGCGGCGCAAATGGAGGTGGGACCGCTTTTCTGCTGAACAACCAGATGTTCAACTACAGTTTTCCGGGGAATAACGACAGCGTGCCATGGCCGGGGCCGTGGTCCACGTTGATTGGCGGCCCCAATGGCCCGTTGGGCACAACCTATGCTGACGGTGCGTATCACTACGGCTCGGTCTTCTATATGTATGGATGCGCCGGCTGGGGTGCCGACACCATGCACGATTTCGCTGGCGGAGCCGACGGCGCTTATCCGACTGGGATCCTGGTGCTCGATGCCAATGGCAATACCTTTGGAACCACCTCCAGCGGCGGAGCCTTTGGCTATGGACTGGTATTTGAGATAACACCGGGCGCAGGGTCTCTGTCTGGATGCGGCAGAGAACTTTGAATTCGCCAGGCTGCTCTTAGCTGATTAGCGATTGAAGGCCGGAAGAGCGAATGGCTTCCGGCCTTTCCTTCTTTGCAGGGGTCACCACGTCCTGCGCCAGCCGTCACTGACAAGCGCGCCCGCGCGGGTGTGCAATGCTGGCGGGTCTCTCGGCAGAGGAATCGCAGGCCTTTTTCCCGCCCACGTTGACGCGCCCACGCGGCTCGAGAAACTGATCTTCCTCGCTATCCCCCGGCCAACCATTTCGCGTCTCGTCTCGAGCCATCGCTGTTAGCCACGCGCCATCTAGGAGGCGACGCTTATGTTCCGCACTCTGCCCCATGCGCACCGAGTTCCGTCCTCGCCCTCCAACTCTGCACCCTCGCTGCTGGCGCAATCCGGCCTGCTGCTGGCGCTGGTCCTGGCGTTGCTCTTCATCCTGGTGCTGGCAGTTCTACCCGCGCACGGACAGACTGCTGTCCCCGCCACCGCGCGCCAGGCAGTCTCGCAGCCGCGCTTTGCCTCACGACTGCATCCGCCCGCACAATCGCAGAGCTACCCGCGCCGCAATCCGCTGCCGCAGGTGCAATACATCTACATGAACGGACCCAGCAACGGCATTTGCGACATCCAGAATTGCGAAGTAGACGCCTGGACCGTGAATTTCGGCTTCTCCGTGACCGACAGCATCGGCACTGGCGGCACAGTCAATGCCCTGGAATTTGCCTTCTGGATGTATCCCGGTGACAGCTTCTACAGCCTGGATTGGTCGCTGGGCACCACGCCCTTTGCTGCCGACATTGCTTATGGCACCGCTACCTCCAGCACCAATCTCACTCAGACCGAACTATTCACTAATATGTACGGCTACCAGATTGAGGACGCGCAGATCAGCAACATGAATGTCAACATTCCGGCTGGCGCGTGGCTCACCTTGCAGAATGCCGTAACCTCGCAGGGCAACCCGGTGTATTGGGACGAGAACAACGGTCCCTCGGAGGCGCAGGAAAACCAGCTTGGAACTCTTCCGTCTGAGTCCTTCAATGTTCAGGGAGGGCCAGGCCCAGGTTGCAGCACGGAGCGTCAGCAGGCGCCGCAAGGGCTGCGCGCGCGGGCGACTGAGTTGGGGCGTTCATCAGCCTCGCCGGCCCAGGGCTTTCAGTTGCTGCACACCTTCGGCCATGGCCTGGACGGCTGGGGCCCGCCGGCAGGCCCGACTCTTGATCGGAACGGAGATGTTGTTGGACCGGTCGGCAATATTTATCAACTCTCCCGCTATGGATCGAGGTGGCTGTTCAGTCTTCTCTATAGCTTCCTTGGCGGCAACGACGGCCTCGATCCGCAGAGCGAGCTGACCCCGGGCCCGGATGGTCTGCTGTACGGCACCACCCACAATGGGGGTGGAAGCGGTTGCTACATGGGATCGGGTTGTGGAACGGTGTATCGCCTGCGGCCTTCTCCCAGCGTCGCCACGCGGGTCTTTGCCGGTGGAAGCGACGAGATTCTCTACCGCTTTACCGGCGGCAGCGACGGCAGCAATCCCTTGGGACGGCTTATCTTCGATTCGGCGGGAAACATCTACGGCACCACCCTGAACGGCGGCCTGAATGGATTTGGCTCCGTCTACGAACTCACTCCCGGCACTTCGGGATGGACCTATCATCAGCTCTATAGCTTCATTGGCGGGGCGGGAGGAGCCAGCCCGCTCTCTGACCTGATGTTTGACCAGGGCGGCAATCTCTATGGAGCGACCTACACCGGAGGTTTTGCCAACTGCGGCACCGTCTATGAGCTGACGCCGTCAGAAGGCGCCTGGACGCGGCAAACTCTTTACACCTTCCACGGCAGCACGGACAGCGGCAATCCGCTGGGCCTGGTGATGGATTCGCCTGGAATTCTCTACGGCAACACCATTGGCGGCGGCTGCTATCGCGGAGTTTGCCAGCAGGGAGTGGGCGCCAGCACCGTGTTCCAACTCGCGCCCTCCAACGGCAGTTGGAACTACACGGTGCTCAATAATTACAGCGGCCTATACGAGGCCGACATCAGCATAGATCCCGCCGGCAGTCTTTACGTGAACGTCGCCTATCCCAGTTATGTGTTCCGTCTGTCGCGATCGAGCGGAAGCTGGGTCTATACCGATTTGCACGACTTCAATAACGACGACGGCTTCTGGCCGCTCGGCAAACTGGCCTTCGACAATGAAGGCAACGTGTATGGAGTCACAAGTTCGGGAGGCACTACCGGCGCAGGTGTGGTGTACGAGATCACACCCTGAGGGCCTGAGGCGGTCGGCCTGGAGGTAAACGCGGATTGCGCAATCGCCCTGATGCCCGGGGGGGCGCGCAACTCCGCATGCTATCTTGACGGCGGGAAGGGAAACGCCGGTTTCCCTCCCGCTGAGCTGGCGTGCCGGACCTGACGCAAATCGTTCCTCGACCTGCACCGCGCGAAGTTGAATTTCGCGATCGGGAAGCCGCCGAGCGCAATCTCTTGCAGATTCGGCAGCAGGTTTCCTCCGCCATCTATAACGCTCTCGAACCGCTGCTGGCGGCGTTGCCTGATCCTGACGCTGCCGTTACCCAGTTTTGCCGCCTGACCGAAGCTCCTTCGCCCGATCTTCTGCGCTTGCTGGAAAAGCATCTGTTCCTTGTTCACTACGCGGTGGTCCTGTTCAGCTATAGTCCGTGGCTGGGCGAGACCTTGATCCATAATCCCGACCTGTTCCAGCTTTTCCTGCGGGAGAAGAGCCTGGACCGCACGCGTTCGCGGGAGCAATTCCAGGAGAGCCTGGCCCGCATGTGCTCGCGCTCGCTGGAGAGCGACCTGGCCGCGCTGCTCACGCGCTTCAAGAAGCGGGAATACGTCCGCATCACGCTGCGCGACGTGCTAGGCATCGCTACCCTGGCCGAGACCACGCAGGAAATCTCCGCCCTCTCCGATGTCCTGCTGGAAGCGGCCCTGCGGGAGATGCAGGCCAGCTTGAACACGCGCTTCGGCATACCTCAGCAACTGGACGACAACGGGCGGGCGCGGGAAGCGCGCTTCGCCATTTTGTCGCTCGGCAAGCTGGGCGGCGATGAGTTGAATTACAGCTCCGACATTGACTTGCTGTTTCTGTACGACAGCGGGCCGGAGGCGCCGGGCGCGGCGATTTCCAGCCGCGAATATTTCATTCGCCTGGCCCAGCAGGTGACGGAGCTGCTGGCCCGGCACTCGCGCGAAGGCCCGGTGTTCCGCATTGATTTGCGGCTTCGTCCGCAGGGTACCGAGGGCGAGCCCGCAGTTCCATTGGCGCCTGCGATTGATTACTACTCCCGTGTCGCTCACGATTGGGAATTGCAGGCCATGATCAAGGCCCGCCATTCAGCCGGCGACATCGCGTTGGCGCGCGAGTTCGTGCGGGCGCTGCAGCCCCGGGTCTATCGTCTGGAACTGAACTTTGCCGCCATCAAGACCGCGCTGCAGACGCGCGAGAAAATGAGCACCCATCGCCGTCAGCGGCTGGTTAGGCAAGCGACCGCCGGCGGCATTGACGTCAAGCTCGATCCCGGCGGAATTCGCGATATCGAGTTCCTGGTGCAGTGCCTGCAACGTGTCTATGGCGGCGGTGAATCCTGGCTGCGCTCGCGCGGCACGTTGTTCGCCTTGCAGAAGCTCTTCGACAAGGAGCACATCGGCAGCAAAGATTTCCATAACCTCACCAACGCCTATGAATTCCTGCGCACTGTCGAGCATCGGTTGCAACTGCGGCACGGGCAGCAAACCCATTGCGTGCCGTCCGACCGCGCCGAGTTGAAGATGTTGGCGCACAGCCTGGTGCGCGAAGGAACGGCCGCGCAATCGCCGGAGGAATTTCTCTCGCATCTGCGACGACGCATGGCGGCGGTGGCGGAAATTTACCAGCGCGTGGTCTTTCAGGAGCAAAACCACAGCCGGCAGGAAGCGCCGGCATTTCAACTGCGCAGCCAAGCGCCGGCCAGCCCGGAAAATTCCTTCAACCTGATCCTGCAACGCCTGGCGCTGGATGCGCCGCACCTGCGTGAGGCGGTGGGACGCGCCGAACTCTCGCCCCATGCCCGCGGCAACCTCGACCGCTTCCTGAGTTCGGCAGGAACCACCTCCGACCGATACGGCGCGGTGCTGCGTTCGCCGGCGGCAGTCGAGAAGGCGCTCACCATCTTTGAATACAGCGAATTCCTTGCCGACATTCTGGTGCGGCATCCAGCCGAGGTGCAATTGCTCGATCAGATCGCCGGGCCATCGTCGGATGCAGAGCCAGCTTTTTTCGGGAAGGCTGACACCGCGAACGGGCAGCCGGCTGATGTGGTTTCGCAATATCTGGCCCAAGCGACGGTCGAGCGCGCCGAAGCCATGTCCATCCTGCGACGCGATCATCGCAGCCGCATCTTTCTTTCGGGCGCCCGCGACCTGTTCCAGTTGCGGCCGGTCTTCGATTCGTTGGCCGATTCCACGGCTGCGGCCGACGCCGCGATTGAGGGCGCGTTGGCCATGTCGGGCGCGCCCGCCGGCTTTGCGGTCATGGGGCTGGGACGACTCGGCTCGCGCGAGTTCGATCTGCTGTCCGACGCCGACGTTCTGTTTGTATGCGATGAGGCCGCCAATCCGCCAGCGATGCGTCGCGCGGCGGAACTGCTGGTGGAAGCGCTGACTGCCTACACCCACGACGGCTCGGTTTTTCCGGTGGACGCCCGCCTGCGACCGCATGGCCGCGAAGGCGAGCTGGTGGTGACGCCCGCGCAGTTGGCCGCCTATTTTCAGGACGAAGCCAAACCGTGGGAGGCGCTAACGTATTTGAAGCTGCGTTTCGTCGCCGGGGACTCCGCGGTGGCGGCGCGCGCGTTACAAGTTTCGCAGCAGGGCATCGAACAACTATCTCGCAAACCCACCTTCATGGAGGAACTGCACGAGTTGCGCAGCCGGTTGGAAAAGAGCGAGGCCGGGCCCAGCTTCAAGACCGGCGCCGGCGGGAGCTACGACCTCGACTACCTTGCGGGAATGCTGCAAATCCGAGATCGCGCCTTTCTGGCAGCAAATCTGGTCAGCCGCTTGCAACTGCTCCGCCAGTATGAAGCGCTGTCGGAAGATGAGTATCGCGCGCTGGAAGAGTCGGCGATTTTTCTCCGCACGCTGGAACATCTGGTGCGGCTGGTCAGCGGGCGCTCGCGCAAGTGGTTTCCCCCGGCCGAGCATCCCCACCGCTCAGTGCAGAAGTTGTTGTGGCGGATGCTGGGCGCCGACGACAGCTTCGATCCCGAGATGCGCCTGGCGGAACTGATGCAGCGCAATCGCGAGATCTATCTGCGGCGCCGATAAGCCAGAGTTCGCCAGGAACGGCTTAGCCTGACTACCACACAAGATCGAGGTCTTCGCCGCTAACTGCTGCGACGTGAGACACATCACACCTATGTGTGATGACTGAACCGGGCTAAACATTGAACCTCACAGCAGCCGGTGATAACGTTGAGAGGTTCGGAAGAACCCGGTCAGCAGCTTGTCCGTGCGCGGCAGGATGTGCGAAAAAGATGTGCCGCGGAGTACCGTCTTACGCAATGATTCTGTAGCCGGCCCGAAACCGGCTGCGCTGCTGCAACCGGCGACTTCTTCCGGCGCAACCCAGGTTCATCCCGAACTTAATCGCCGAGGTGTCGTGTGGCAGCTTCTTACAACGGAATTCCTTTACCTTCCAGCGGAACCAAAATCACCTTCGAGAACGGCAAGCTGGTCATTCCTGACAATCCCATCATCCCTTTCATTGAGGGCGACGGCACCGGCCGCGACATCTGGAAGGCTTCCGTCCGCGTCTTCGACGCCGCCGTGGAGCGCGCCTACGAGGGCAAGCGCCGCGTGGCCTGGTACGAAGTTTTCGCCGGCGAAAAGGCCATGGACCGCTTCAAGACCTGGCTGCCGGACGAGACCGTCAACGCCTTCCGCGAACTGCGGGTCGGCATCAAAGGCCCACTGACTACGCCGGTCGGCGGCGGCATCCGCTCGCTGAACGTCGCGCTGCGGCAGATCCTCGATCTCTACGCCTGCGTTCGTCCGGTGAAGTATTACCAGGGCATCCCCTCGCCGGTGAAACATCCCGAGCGCATGAATATCGTGATCTACCGCGAGAACACGGAAGACGTTTACGCCGGCATCGAGTGGAAGCAGGGAACACCGCAGGCCAAAGAACTCATTGATTTCATCAACAACAAGATGTTGGCCGGCACCGGCAAACACGTGCGCGAGGATTCCGGCATCGGCATCAAGCCCATCTCCATTACCGGCACCCGGCGCCTGGTGCGCATGGCCATCCAGTACGCGCTCAAGGAACATCGCAAGTCGGTGACCATCGTCCACAAGGGCAACATCCAGAAGTTCACCGAAGGCGCATTCCGCGAGTGGGGCTACCAGGAGGCGACCAGCAATTTCCGCGACCAGGTAATCACCGAGCGCGAGAGCTGGATCATCGACAACCTTGACCGCAATCCCGGCCTCAGCGTCGAAGACAACGCCAAGATGGTCGAGCCCGGCTTGGAATTTGCCCCTGCCGATTTTCGCGCCAGCCTCCACAAGGAAGTGAAGAGCGTGCTCGACGCCATCTACGCCACCCACGGCAAAGGCGCGTGGAAGCAGAAGCTGATGATCAACGACCGCATCGCCGACAGCATCTTCCAGCAGATTGTGACCCGGCCCGACGAGTACGCCGTGCTGGCCACCCCTAATCTGAACGGCGACTACATCTCCGATGCGGCGGCGGCGCAGGTTGGCGGACTCGGCATCGCGCCCGGCGCCAATATCGGCGATCAGCACGCCATCTTCGAGGCCACCCACGGCACCGCGCCCAAATACGCCGATAAGGACGTCATCAATCCCGGCTCGGTGATTCTGTCCGGCGTGATGATGTTCGATTTCATCGGCTGGCACGAGGCTGCGCGCCTGATTGAAGAGTCCATGGAGCGCACCATCCTGCAGAAGAAGGTCACTTACGACTTCGAACGCATGCTGGAAGGCGCCACCAAGGTCAAGACCAGCGAGTTTGCCACCCACATGATCAGCAATATGGAAGTGGCGGCGCTGGCCACGCACTAAAAGGTCAGGCAGGTTTTTCGCAACATTTCCGTTCCGGGCCAGCCAGGTCCGGAACGGCGCTCTCATCGGCAGGTTATCCCCAATTCATTTTGATTTTACGGAGCAGGCATCATGCGCAAGAAAGTTACGGTAGTGGGATCGGGCAACGTAGGCGCCACCGCGGCGCACTGGATTGCGTCGAAGGAGCACGCTGACGTTGTCCTGATTGACATCATTGAAGGCGTTCCGCAGGGCAAGAGCCTCGACCTGTTGCAGGCCATGCCCATCGAGAAGCGCGACTCCTACATTCTCGGCACCAACGATTACGCCGACACCGCCAATTCGGACATCGTGGTCATCACCGCCGGCATTCCGCGCAAGCCGGGCATGAGCCGCGACGATCTGCTGAACACCAACTACAAGATCATGAGCGACGTGGTGGGCAAGGTAGTGCAATATTCGCCCAACTGCATCCTCATTATCGTCTCCAATCCGCTGGACGCCATGGCGCAGGCGGCTTACAAGCAGAGCGGCTTCTCGCGCAATCGCGTTATCGGCATGGCCGGCATCCTGGATTCGGCGCGCTTCCGCACCTTCATTGCGCGCGAACTCGACGTCTCGGTCGAGAACGTTACCGCCTTCGTGCTCGGCGGCCATGGCGACACCATGGTTCCGCTGCCGCGCTACTCCACGGTGGCCGGCATCCCCATCACCGAGCTGATGGATGCGGAAACCATCGAGCGGCTGGTGAAGCGCACGCGCGACGGCGGCGCCGAGATTGTGAAGCACCTGAAGACCGGCAGCGCCTACTACGCACCTTCGGCCGCCGTGTCCGAGATGGTGGAAGCCATCCTCAAGGACAAGAAGAAGATCGTTCCCTGCGCCGCGTATCTGGAAGGCGAGTACGGCATCAACGGCCTGTTCGTCGGCGTGCCGTGCAAGCTGGGCACCAACGGCATCGAGAAGATCCTCGAGATCAAGCTGTTGCCGGAGGAGCAGGCGGCGTTGCAGAAGAGCGCTGACTCGGTGAAGGAGCTGGTCGGCGTTATCGGCGTCTGATTCGCCGCGGGTGACATCCCTTGGGCCCTGTCCGCCATTCGTTCGGACAGGGCTTTTTCCTGCTCGCCGAAACCCCAGCCGAACGATATACTGCCGGGACTTGTCCACAACTGGAGGAGCGCCATGACTCGGGTGTCACGCACGATAATTGGCATTCGAATAGTTCTGTTGTCGTTGATTTCAGCGACGATGTTCTGCGCAATCGCCCGCGCTCAGGAACAAAAACCTCCGGCGCTTCCATTGCCGGAGATGCAGCGTCTCGCCAAGTTCTACGTGGGCACCTGGAATTACACCGAGAATTATCCCAAGTCGGCGATGTTCCCCAACGGCGGCGTCAACACCGGGGTTTACATCAGCGAACTCGGTCCGGGCGGAAACTCCATCATCAATCACTTCCATTCCCAGGGACCGGTGGGTGACTTTCAAGGCGTCATGGTGATGACCTGGGACCCCCAGGAGAAAGCCTACAAAGCTTTCGCCCTCGGCAACTTTCCGGGAGCCATTGTCGAGACCGGCCAGTTCGAGGGCGACGCTCTGACCTTTCGCGCCGAGTTCACCATTGGCGCGATGAAGCTCTCGCTGCGCAACGTGGCCAAGCCGGCGCCTGATGGGAAACTCATCATCGAGGAGTACTCCAGCGCCAACGGCGCGCCGGAAAAGATGATGGTGCGCGTGGAGGCGGTCAGGAAGTGATTGCCAAACGCGACGTTCGCGAATCACAACCCCGCATTTCTTCGCAACCTCGCGGTTGACGCCTTTCTTGCGCGCATCCTATACTCCGCAGCAAATTTCGTTTCGGAGGATGCCCCCCATGTCGAAACGCACACCAGCCCTGCTCGCCTTCGCCGCAACTTTTTTCCTGACTCTCACTCCCGCGATCTTTGCACAACAGCCCACACTCACGCCGCAAAACAGCAACACCACCGCGACGCTGATTGCCGTCAGTCCGGTGGATGAAAACGTGGTCTGGGCCTCCGGCACCAACAGCACCTTCGCCGTCACCACCGATGGCGGCGATACCTGGCGCTCCGGCGTGGTGCCCACCGAGACCGGCGGCGACATTCAGTTTCGCGATGTGCAGGGGGTGAGCGACCAGGTCGCCTACCTGCTGTCCATCGGCAACTTCACTCACGATTTCCGCATTTACAAGACCACCGATGGCGGATACACCTGGACCGAGCAGTTCAGAAATGACCTGGTGGGCGCGTTCTACGATTGCTTTGCCTTCTGGACGCCGACCAACGGCATCGCCCACAGCGATTCGGTGAACGGCGTTTTCCCCGATCTCGTCACCACCGACGGCATGAACTGGATGAGCATCGCTAACAATATGCCGCCGGCGTTGCCGGGCGAAGCCTCGTTCTCCTCGAGCGGGACCTGTGTCGCGACCCAGGGCAGCGCTAATGCGTGGATCACCACCGGCGGCTCCGCCATCGCGAGAATTCTCGCCACCACCGACGGCGGCAATACCTGGGCGGCCTACAACACGCCGCTGCACAGCGGGCCTACCGCCGGCGGTTTCAGCGTCGCCTTCCGCGATTCCTCCAACGGCATTCTCGGTGGCGGCGATCTGGTGCCGACCAACGCTTCGCTGACCGCGCAAGTTGCAACCTCGAGCGACGGCGGCCAGACCTGGCAGCTCACCAGCCAGCCTCCGGTACGCTATGCGATTTTCGGCCTCGCCTACCTCAGCAACACCACCGGCTTCGGCGGCCAGCGCACAGGTCAACCTGAAGTCGAAGACCGGCACCGACTACAGCCGCACCGTCGTGATCACCGCCGACACCGGCGGCGCCGCCTGGACACCCGACGAAGGAACCACCTGGTATCAGCTTCCCGGCGTCACCGGATACTGGGCGGTTGCCTTTGCCAATCCGCAGAATGGATGGATGGTGGGTAGCGGCGGAGAAATCCTGAAGGTCAGCTTCCCGTAGAGGTTATTGGCGCGGTCGACGCCGCGCAAATGCCCCACTGAATCAGGAAGGGAAGCCCGCGCGCCGCAGCACTTCGGCGAATCGCGGGTCAGCGCGCATTGGGTCGCTCGAGGGATCGACAAGCAGAAAGGTGAGCCGGGTGTCGCGTTCCTCGCAGGCCTTGTCCAGCCAGGCGAAGGCGTCGTCCAGCTTTCCCAGGGCGCCATAAATTCTGGCAATCAAGCTGGAGGGAATGTAGGTATTCGCCCGCCGGCTTTCCAGATCGTCCAGGACGCGCTGGGCCTCTTTGGTCCGGCCACGCCGCGCATAGCCGTAGCCCAGCGTCGCACACGGTTCGGCGGTGAAGTCGCCCGCCTTGCCGAATTCCTTCACCGCTTTGGCAAACTGACCGATTTCCAGCAGCGTCTTCGCCAGATACAACCGCATGGGCCAGAAATTCGGATAAAGCTCGGCGCCGGTTTCGAGAATGGTCTGGGCCTCCGTGTACTGCCGTGCCTGGTACGAGACCACGCCCAGTAGGAACGTTCCGCGCGGCTCAAGTGGGTCCAGTTCGCTGCCCAGGCGAGCCTCGCGCAAAGCCTTTTCCATCTCGCCCAGGCGGCCCAAATAATGGCCATAGTGCGAGTGCGCGAACATGGAGTTGGGATTGAGACGGATCGCCGTCTCGAACATCTCTCCCGCCCGCAGCCAGTCCCACTCGTACTCCGCCGTCGCCACGGCCAGCATCACGTGCGCTTCGGCGTGCTGCGGATCCAGTTCCACCGCCTTTTGCGCTGCCGCCAGCGATTTGGGAAACACCAAACGCGGAGCAATATTGCTGTTCAACGCCAGCGTACGATACACGTCCGCCAGCGCAACAAAGCCGGGAACGAATTTCGGATTGCGCCGCGTGGCCGATTCATACAGGGCAATCGCCTGCCACTGATCGGGTCCGGTGCGTTTGGCGGCCAGCATCTGTCCGCGCAGGAAATCGTCGTGTGCCGCCGGGTCCAGCACCTCATTTGCCGAGAGCCGCTGTTCTTCGGCGGGCGTCAACTTCGAACTGGATCTCACCGGCAATGGAGCGCGCCACCTGGTTCTGCAACCGCAGCACGTCATGGAGGTCGCGCTCGTAGCTCTTCGCCCAGAGATGCGTATCGCTGCCGGCATCAATCATCTGGACGGTGATACGGACCCGCTTCTCATCGCGCAGCACTGAGCCTTCAACCAGCGCATCCACGCCCAGCTCGCGGGCAATTTCGGGGATGGTCTTGTCGCTGCCCCGATAGCGCATGGCCGAGGTGCGCGAGACCACGCGCAGCGCGCTGATCTGCGCCAGCCCGGTGGTGAGCTCCTCGGTCATGCCGTCGGCGAAATATTGCTGCTGCGCGTCGCCGGAAAGATTGAGCAGCGGCAGCACCGCCAGCGAGCGGATATGCTGCGCCGAAGATGCTGCCGAAACACTCGCCGAGCCGGAATCGGCACGCTTCTTCAGTTCCTTCAACTCCGCCAGTACCGCCGCCGCCGATTGCGGACGCTGCGCAGCGTCCTTCTCCAACATGCGAAACACCAGCCGCTCCAGTTGCGGCGGGACTTCTGCGGCGCGGCCTGCCAGCGGGACGGGCGCATGATGCAAAATGGCGTCCTGGATAACGCCGGCGGTTTCCCCGGCAAAGGCGCGCCGGCGCGACAGCAATTCGTAAAGCACCACGCCGAAAGAAAAAATGTCGCTGCGGCGATCCAGCGGCCTGCCGCGAATCTGCTCCGGCGACATGTAGCCGACGGTGCCCATCATCTGCCAACTGCGCGTCAGGTGCAGATCGTCCGGCACGCTCGGGGGCTTCGAGACCTGCGTCTCAGCCACGGTACCGTCGGGTTGGCGGGCTGCATCATGCGCGGTCAGCTTAGCCAAGCCGAAGTCCAGGATCTTCACCTGGCCGGAATGGGTGAGAAAAACATTGGCGGGCTTGATATCGCGATGGGTAATCCCTTTGCCATGTGCCGCCTCCAGCCCCTCGGCCATCTGCGCGGCAATGTCCAGGACCGCGTCCAGGGCAAGCGCCTGACTCGCGCCGGCGAGCAACTCGCGCAGCGTCTGTCCGCGCAGCAACTCCATCACAATGAACGGGTGCCCGGCATGCTCCTCGACTTCGTAAATGGTGCAGATGTTGGGATGGCTGAGCGAGGAAGCGGTACGCGCCTCGCGCTCGAAGCGCTTCAGGGTGGTCGCGTCTTCGCGCAATTCTTCGGGGACAAACTTCAGCGCCACCCGCCGGCCCAGCTTGATGTCCTCGGCTTCATACACCAGGCCCATGCCGCCGCCGCCCACAACCGACAGCACGCGATAATGCGAAACCTTCTTGCCAATCAGCGCCGGCGTCTTGGCCGAAGCAGCGTCCTCGGACTTGCCCTCTGGCGGCGCAATCCACTGCACCGGCGGCAACAGCCGGTAACCGCGCCTCGCCACCGTCTCAATGTATTTGCTGGACGAAACCGAATCGCCCAGCGCGCGTCGCAGATTACCGATCACGGTGTTGATGGCGTGGTCGAACTCGACAATGGTGTCGTTGGGCCACAGTTCTTTCTGGATGTCTTCGCGCGTGGCAATCTGCCCCTCGCGCTTGGCCAACATCGTCAGCACCCGGAAGGGCTGTTCCTGGAGCACACGTTTGCGCTTGCCGGAGCTCAACTCTCCGGTGCGGAGATCGAGTTCGAAGCTCCCAAAGCAAGCACGAATTGGCGATGAATTCCCCACGGTTGCGGTAAGGCGACGGCTCTCCCGCCAAAGACTCCGATAAAGATATCGCATTCCCGGCGGCCCCACCGCACACCGCGCGAACTTGGGCATTGCCGGCGGCGCCGAAGCCACGACTGCCACCGGTTTTATCGCCATTTGATTTGCGTTTTACCAGCGCTGCATATCTTCCCGTGGCCTTCGCCGCCATACTCGCTGCACTTCCGAGCCGTACAGCAAGCGAGCGACGGGCACTCGGACAGATCCTCAAGAAAGGATGTACTCGAGATGAATCCCAGTAAATTTTCCACCAGAATGGCGGCGGTCCTGGCGATAGCATTCCTGTTGACGTGCGTTCAGGCGCTGATTGCCCAGTCCAAACCGTCCAACGGCGACCCCATCCAGGCGACCTGGCGTGTTTCCGTCACCCAGCGCAATTGCCAAACCGGCCAAGCGTTGGGCGATCCCTTCCCGTCGCTGCTCACCTTCAACCAGGGCGGAACCCTGAACGAGTCCACCGCCAATCCCAAGTTCTATCCCAACCTGCGGCTGCCGGGAGAGGGCTACTGGACCACTTCAGGCAACGGCGTTTACCAGGCGAGCTCCATTGCCTTCATCACCGCCGACGGTCAGTTGGCGATGACGCAGCGGATCGACCAGAAAATTCTGCTGCTCGGCGACAAGTTGACCGCCAACGCCACGGTGCAGTTCTTCGATCCCAGCGGCAAGCTGCTGATGAGCGGCTGCGCCACCGCTGTGGCCGTGCGCTACAAGTAGAGCAGGAAGCTGACAAATTCGGGGAGGATGAAATTCGCGGGAGGGCTTGGGGGCCCTCCCGATTTTGTCGCGCCCGGATCAGCCGCCTGCGCCGCCGCTACGGACACTGGCTCTTGCAGGTGGCGTAATCCTTGGCGCAAAGGTTCAAGCAGGCTTTCAGTTCCTGAACGCAGAGCTGGGGATTGTGAGGAATTTGCTGCATGCAGCTATCACGGTCCTTGTCGCAGCCCTGGCCGCATGCCTTGTCCTGGTTCGCACACTTCTCCTGGCAGGCGCCGGAGGGATCGGGGTAGTCGAGCCGCCACACCCCGCGTCCCTGGGTGCCCAGATAGATGGTGAAGTTTCCGCCGCCGCGGTCGAATGACGCAAACTTTGCTCGCGGCACATGCGGATTGCCCCCACCGCCGGAATTGTCCGTCACCGTGGTCCAGGTTGCGCCGGTGTCGGAGCTGAGAAACACTCCGGAATCGGCGCCCGCGGCCACCAGCACCTTGTTGTTGAAGGGAGAGAAGCCGACCACCGTGGGCTGCACGTAGCCGTTGAATTCGGTGAAGTCCGTGGGGCCGCTGCTGTTGCTGTAGTTGTAGGTCCCGCCGCCGGTCATGGCCGTGTCCAGCGTGCTCAGCTTGCTCCACGTCGAGCCGCCATTCGTGGAAATCACCATCTCCACCGAGGCGCCGCTGATCGCCGAAGCGAACATCCGCTCCGGGTTGCTCCTATCCACGGTGAATATGCCGAACCCGGCAAAACTTTTAGGGGGATCGATCTGCTGCCAGGTGCCACCGGTGGCGGTGCCGTCATAGCGCCAGATCCGGTCGGTGCCGGCGGTATCGCAACTGCCGGCCTGCACAAAGAAGGACGGCTTTCCGCTCTTGACTGAGGCGCGAACCCCGCAGGCGCCATTGGGACGGCTGCCCAGCGCGCTCCATACGATCGGACTGGCGGTAATGTCCTTGGTGATGAACGCTCCGGTATCGGTCAGCAACACATATTCGTTGCCGCCGAAGCGGTCCACCTGGTCGGGCGTAATCCATCCCATGATGTCTCCCGCCGGATAGTTCCCGATCTCCGCGCCGCCGGTCATTCCGGAATGGCGCAGGAACAAGCGGGTGGCGCGGGGGCTGAAGCAGCACACCGTGTACACCACCTGATTGGTGTCCACGGCCATGTCGAAGGAGTCGCAGCAATCGCGGTTGGACCAGAGGGGCGAATTGGTCTGGGCGTTGGGAGCGGCGAAGGTCCCGTCGTCCTGAACCCCGAAGTAGAGGCTCTCATTGTCGCCGGAGGCGGCGTGCACGCTATTCATCCCGAACGCCCACAGTCCGTGCGGCGTCACCTTGGGCTGGTCCCACTGCGGAGTCTGACACGACGGAGTGGTGGCCGACTTATTGGGAAACACTCCGCCGTCGGAGGACATGATCATGGGACAGGCGTCCAGCGGCTTGCCCTGGACCGGCTTGCACTGATTCAGGCAGACTTTCAGCTCCTGCACGCAGTCCTTGGCTAGCGGACCGCCGGGTTTGCCCACCTGGCTCATGCACTGGTCACGCTGCTTGTCACAGTCCTGCTGGCATTGCGTGTCCGGGGCATTGCCGGGAGCGGGATCGAACGCCACATCGCCCATATCGTCATGCGAACCGTTGCTGCGGGTGAAGCCTCCCGCCCAACTGGTGGAGGCCTGGCAGCGCAGGCTTCCGCCCGGCGCGGCCGGAGATGGCGTGGTGCACTTGCCGCGGAACACACTTACATCGCCAAACCACAGGTCATAGTTCGGTGAGCCGCGCGAGTTGGTCTTGACGAAGGGAATCCGGCCCTGTGGCTTGGGGTTGGTATAGGCGCCGGAGGTCCAACTCTGGCCGCCGTTGTCAGATTCAAAAATGGTGGTGCCGACCACCGCAAACAGCACGTAAGATTCGTCCGGCGAAGCGGCGATCGAGCATCGCCCGGAGTTGAGCGGTGTGCCGCCGCCGCTGGCGGAGGTCCAACTCGTGCCGCCGTTGGTAGAACGCCGATGCCCGTCGTCGCCGCAGAGGTCGATGATTCCGTTGTGGTGCACGGCTACCGACCAAACATCGTCGGCGGGATCGTTGGGTGTGGGATCGACGAATTGCCAGGTATTGCCGCCGTCGTGGCTGATGGCCAGACCGCAATTGGTGCCGACGTAAACATCCTTCGGCGTCTGCGGATCGAAGCTGATGCCGAAGGCCGCGGGCTCATCGCGGCGGGTAGCATCGCAGAAGCCGGCCGGAGGCGTGGCCGATGCGGGATGCGTCCAGGTGGCGCCGCCATCGGTGCTGAGGTTGATCCCCGCCCTGCTCTTGACGCGCCCATCGTAGAACGAGGTCGCAATCACCCGCTTGTCATCGCTGGGACTGACCTTCACGTCCCAGGTCACGGTGGGATGATGATCGTTCAGGTGGGCCCAGGTCTGTCCGCGGTCCGTGCTCTTGTAAATTCCGCCCCACTCGCTGGCCGCGAAGATGATGTTCTTGTCGGTCGGGGCCACGCCTACATGATTCACCCGCCCGCCGCTGGCGCCGTCAGGGTCGCTCGAGTACAGCGTGGACTGGCTGGGATTGATCTCGGTGATGGTCTGCGCAGCGCTGGGAAGGCCGCTGAAACACAGCACAAGAGCGGCCATCGTCATCAGGGTCGCGGGCGGCAACGGTAACGCGCGAGTGTTGCGAGCTGTTTTCATCGCTCTCATCTCCCTGCTAATGATTTGGCGTGGCGGTTTACTTACGTTCGGGCTCAACATGGTCCACCGGACACACCGACGCGGTGAACGCGACCGTCTTAGCCTCGGCGCCGGGCGACGAGATGCGCACGAAGTACCGCATGCCCGGCTCCAGCCCCTGCATCTTGGCGACTGCCGACTCCTGCCCCTCCATGGGGCGCATCATCAGTCGCAGGCCTTCCTGGGGTTTCTCTTGCGAGGTGGCGAACTGCGCGAGCTTTAGATTTTGCAGGCCGGGAGTTTCCTTCGTCTCCTGCTGCTCCTGCGTCTTGAACCGAACGAACTCGCGCTGCTCGGTTCCCGGCTTCACCGTCTTGTACAGGCCGCGGGCGAAGCCGTCTTTGTACACCGTGACGTCCAGCACCTGCTGCGGAACCAGTTCGCTCAGGTTGGGTGTGCCTGACTTGCCTAGCGACCACTGCACCTCAGCCAGCGAGAGGCCCGGCTGCGATCGGCTACAGTAAACTCCGACACGCGGCTGGCTATTGTTCTCAGGCTTGTTTTGGGATGTGGCTGGCTCGCACGTAGCCACCAGGAATGCCAAGGTCGCGAGAAATAGTAGTCGCACAATAACCTCCTACTATTCGGCGCAGTATAAGCCCGAAAGCTCTCTGTCAACGCTAATTTTGCTGGCCTAAAGGTGGTTGATATGTAGAATTTCCCGCCGCACTCGAGGGCACGCTGGGGAAGGATTTCGCGAAGTGTCGGACGAAAACTGATCCCACTCCGGCCGCAACGTTCATGAAGGTGACGTGCTCACCGCCCACGCGCATTTAGGTGGACTTCTAGATCTCCGAGGGCCGAGACCCACTCCGACCGTACTCGGCTTGCAGGTTGCCCTTCAGGTCGTACACATAAACGTTCTCGCTGCCGCTGAAGGTGTTCTTGTCGCTGCCCAGTTGCACCACGTCGTGGAAAACCACGTAGCCCTGGACGTTTCCCATGTCGTCGAAATACCACGACATGTGCTTCAGCTTGTAGGTGGTGCCGTTGGTCGCGGTCCAGATGCCCTGGCACACGTTGTCGGCGGCGGGATTGGTGGCGTCGATGAACAACTCGTTGCCGTCGGCGTGCCAGCTATCGCAGTACAGATCAACCGGCTGCCCCTGATAAGTATCGGTCACCTGCCACAAGCCCACCACGCCGCCGTTGCCGGTCTGCGGCTGCAGCATGGCCGGCTCGGTAAAGTCCTTCACGTCGCAGCCAGGCGCTCAGCATCATCGAGCAGATGAAGCAGAAAAGCGAGCGCGAGTACGTGGCGCCGCTGAACATCGCGCTGGCCTACGGCGATTACGGCGCCCTCGACCAGGCGTTTGCCTGGCTCGATAAGGCCTTCGACGACCACTCGGAATTTCTACTGTGGATGAATTGGGATCCCAGCTTCGACTCGATGCGTGCCGATCCACGCTTCGCCGAGCTAGAGAAGAAATTCCGCGCCCAGGTGCGGTGACCGGACGGGTAGATTATGGATGCGCTATCGCGCAACTATGGCGTGATCTCCCAGACGACGCCATAGCCAAAAGCTCCACCGCTGGATGCGGTGCCATAGAGGTGACCCGCGCCGTCGAACGCTACGCTGCTAAACGGATTTGCTCCGTCACTGCCGCCGGTAAAATCGTGGAGATCGACATAGACCCAACTGCCATTCTGCTGAAGCTTCAACTCGAAAACAGAGCCGTGTCCATAAGCACCGGAAACCTCTGCCGTCCCATAAAGATTACCGTTCATATTGATAGCCAGGCTCACGAACGGCCCTGACCCCGAGAAGGTGTGGAGGACTGCAAGCGTCCAACTGTCGCCCGAAGGAACTAGTTTATACACGGTACCACCGCCGCCGTTACTCGCTTCAGTGGTCGTGCCATAAAGATTGCCCGCTTGGTCAAGGATTACGCCACCGTAGGGCCATGCGCCGTCGCTTCCGTCCTGAAAAGCGTAGAGAATGGCCTCGGTCCAACCGGACATCGAAGGGGTCAATTGGTAGACCGCACCGCACCCTTGGTAGCCGCACTCAGTGCCGCCACCGCCATAAAGAGTAGTGCCGTAGAGCCTACCCGCTTGGTCAAAGACCACACCACTGTAGGGATACTCGCCGTCAGGTTGGCCATTGAAAGCATACAGGTCGGTTTCCGCCCAGACGCCGTTGGAGGGCGTCAACTCAAAGACCATACCTAACCCATTGCCGCCGCTGACTGTTGTGCCGTAGATACTCCCGCTAGCGCCAAAGGTCAGGTCGCCGTAACCCGAGCCGCCATTTAGAAGGTACGAGACGGTCTGATTCCAAAGGCAAAGGGCACTTTTGCAAGCGCCAGCAGGGGCGCTTAACTCAAAAACGGTTCCGCCGTCCTCATGGCCACCAAGGCTAGTGGTACCGAACAGGCTACCGTCGGGCCCGAAGAGAACTCTAGCCAGAGGATCGAATCCGTCTCGCCCACTGTCAAAAACATAAAGCGAACTAAGAATCCAGCCGGAACTAGATTGCCTAAGCTTGAAAACCGTGCCGCAGCCTCCAAACTGAGTGCAGCCTCCACCCCTATTACCCCCCGCCGAGGTTGTTCCGTAAATGTTACCCGCCCTGTCGACTGTAACTCCGGCGTATGGATTCGCTCCGTCTCTTCCGCCGGAGAAATTATGCAGCACGGAAAGCGTCTGAGCCGAAATCGTCAGGCTCCAAACCATAGTGACCGCCAGGGCAAGCGCGACCGTGGGGCGGACAAGGAAGCCAGATTTGTTTTGCACGGTATTCCTTAGAAAGCAAGCTGCTTGACTGGCTGATCATTGTGGCCCACCTCAGGAGGCTTTACAACACGCGAGGACCGTGTGCGCGCCGGCTGGGTGCCCCACACATCCGCGCTTTTCGGATGTGTGGGAAGCGGCCGATCCCAACCTCATCGCAACAGCGATTTTGAGGTAAAATTGCGGCCTCTATAGAGTCATTCAATCCTTCAGCCTCGAAGGGAGTAGTATCGTGGCTCACACCTCTCAGACACTCGAATCAAGAATTATTCCGCGGGCGGCAACTTCGTCGCTGTTGCTGATGCTCATTGTCCTGCTGTTCTCGCTCGCAGCCCCAGCCGCGCAGGCCCAGACCTTCCAGGTGCTTCACCGATTTCGCAGCGCCCTCGGCGGCGGCGGCAATCCGGATGCAGGATTGACCATCGACGCCTCGGGACGTTTCTACGGCACCACCTCCACAGGCGGCACCCATGACTACGGAACCGTCTTCAAGTTCGTGCAGTCGGGAACCGGCTGGCTCCTGACGCCAATCTACAACTTCACCGGCGCGAGCGACGGATTCCTTCCCAACTCGCGAGTCATCTTCGGTCCTGACGGCAGTCTCTATGGCACCACGCTGGTGGGAGGAAACACAGATTCCTCCTGCGGTGAAGGATGCGGAACGGTTTTCAACCTCCAGCCTCCACTCTCTGGCTGCAAGACACCTCTCTGTACCTGGAGGAAGACCACGATCTACAGCTTCAACTTTACGGACGGATCGGAACCCCAGGGCGACCCGGTCTTTGACGCCGCCGGAAATCTCTATGGCGCAACGTTTACGGGAGGCCAGTACGGCGCTGGCGTTGCCTATAAACTCACGCGCTCGGGAAGCGGCTGGACGTACCAGAACCTGCACCAGTTCGTCTGGCCGGTGAAGTTTCCCGACTCGGGAGTCACGCTCGACCACGAGGACAATTTGTACGGTAGCGTGGAAGTGAATGGCTACACCGGCGTTTATGGCAACGTTTACGAGTTGACACCCGCTGGGGCGCTGAGCATCCTCTATCAATTTCAGGCAGGCACCGACGGAGGTTATCCCCGCGCGGCATTGATTTTTGACAACGCCGGGAATCTCTATGGCTCTACCGCCGAGTTTGGCGCTAATGGTGGCGGCACGATATACGAGTTGTCGCCGTCCGGCGGCGGATGGAACTTCTCGGCCCTGTATGGTCTTTCCGGCAACGCAGGCGGACCGGCGGCGAGCTTGGTGATGGATGGCGCCGGCAATCTCTACGGTACCAATCTGGCCGACGGCGCCTACGGACACGGATCGGTGTTCAAGCTGACGCCCGGAATCGGCGGCTGGACTTACACGTCGCTGCACGACTTCAACAACGACGATGGCGCAGCGCCCATGAGCAACGTCGTCTTCGATTCGCAAGGAAATCTGTACGGCACCACCTCCGCTGGAGGCAGTCAGTACGGTTGCGCCTATGGTTGTGGCGTGATCTGGGAAATCACTCCCTAGCAGGCGAACTTCGGGCGGCGGCTGAGTTCTGGTGCACACCTACAGGCCGCTGAAAACTCTGTTTTCGCGTGACTTCTATCAGGGCACAACTTCACAGGCCGCTGAAAAACTCCGTTTTCGCGCGCCTTGTGTCAGTGCCCGACTTCAGTCGGGCCGATAAGCGCTTTTTCTTGTCTCCGGAGCCGGCTTAAGCCGGCGGCACGGTGGCCCGGGCAAGAACTCTTAAGCCATCGAACATCGGGTGCCCCATCCAACCTTCTTTTGGTTGGGTGGGGATTTTGACTTCCCCTTCGAGCGGGAGAGTGGTTGGCTTGCAAAACACCCATCGCGCATCCCGCAAAACCCCCACCCAAGCAACCCCGGCTTGGATGGGCGCCTTCATGATGGTAGGCTGGCCCCGCCCCATCCCCAGGATGCCAGGCTGGGCCACCCGCCCAAGGAGGTCTCTAATGAAACGGATCCGACAAATCGTTGTTGCGTTGCTCGGTCTGTTTTACGTTGGGCTGCTCTATCCGTTGTTCACCGATTTATGGCACAGCAAATGGCTGATTGAAATGCACGATAACGAATGCGAGCCGATGTTCATCACATTTCTTGTCACTCTCGGAGTGTTTCTGTTGTTGGCTGTTCCGAAACCCGCGAAGTACAGGCTGGTGATTGCTTTCGCGGCATGGCAAGCCCTCGCACATTCGGCAACCATGCTCATCCAGTCTGTCGAAGCAGCAAGGCACGGGACTCCACGCGGTTACGAAGATGTGATCCTCTTCGGAGTAATAGGAATCATTGTGCTACTCATTGTCCCCCCGAAAGACGAGGCCAAGGCTGTCGTGTAGTCTCGCATCGACACAAGCAGGATGAAGGAATGCTCGCATGCTCCCTCCACAATCCACTCAGCCCCCAACTCACAGAACTCGACTTTGATGGCCCGCGGAAAAACTCCGTTTGCGCATGACTTGTGTCAGGGCCCGACTTTACAGGCTGCTGAAAAACTCCGTCTTCGCGCGCCTTGTATCAGGGCCGACTTCAGTCGGGCCGATAAGCCCTTTCCTTTTGTCATCACGAACCGACTTTAGTCGGTGAGGGATCTGCTTTTCCGACTTTTTCAGCAGCCGGTGAAGTCGTACCCTTTCAAAAGGCCCCGCCGCCAAACGATTGGAAGAAAGCAGGTCCCTCCGCTCCGCTGCGGTCGGGATGACAGAACGGGGCATCCAGGTTTACAAAACCTGTCCCAAAGTTCATGTACCTTCGTTACCGTCTGTCGTGAGTTTCTGCATGACTTGGCGGGTGCCGCGTGTCTAGGCTGAGAGTCAGGAGGAGCGGATGATGCTGCGCACCTGGCCGTACAACACGCGGGACGGCACACGGTGCAATTCGGCTGCGATGACGGGCTATGACCATTCGCGAATCCTGTTGACCCAGCACCGTCACACGCGGCTCACTAGCCTTCTTTCATCGGCGGCCGGCAGGCTGTCGCGACGCACGCTGATCCGCATCGCCGTGGAAGTGGGCGCTGAGCCGCCTTGGGTGACCAAACAAAAGCGACGCACCGCCTCGCGATCCGCAGCCACGATGCACCAGCAACTCATCGCGCGGGCCCGTGCAGGCTCACGACGCGCTCGTCCGCCGCGCCTGGAACTCCTTTGCCATGACGGGATTACCTTTAACCTATTTGTCGGCAATATCTTGCGGCGGATCGCAGGGCAAGCCTTTTGTTTTCAAGATTCGTCGCTTTTGTTCAGCGGAAAACAGCGTGACCGGCGTCACAACCGGTTGTGAGACCGGAGTCCATAGCCGCTCGGCCTTGGAGACGGGTGCCCCGCAGTCAACTCGCCGCGGCCTTCGATATCCCCGAGACCACAATCGGCGCGTCCACCGAGCGTACATGCACGTCCTGCTGCGGGTACGGCATCTCGATTTTGCGTTCGGCAAAAATTTGCAGGATGGAGTAATACAGATCGCTCTTGATGCGGTAGTTGTCGTCATCGGCGATGATGCGCCAGAAGCGCAGCAGGAAGTTCAGCGTGCTGTCACCCAGTTCGGCGATCACCACCTCCGGCGCCGGATCCTTCAGCACGTCGGCGTGCTGGCCGGCGATTTCCAGCAGCGTCGCCCGCACCTGCTGCGGATCGCTGTCGTAGGCCACCGACACCGGAATGGACAGGCGAATCTTGGGATCGTTGGCCGACCAGTTGACCACATTGTTGGTGGTGAGATTGGAGTTGGGCACAATGATGACTTCGTTGTCGAAAGTTCGCACCCAAGTGCCGCGGCCGCCGATGCGCATCACGATGCCGCTGGTGTTGCCCACCGCGATGCAATCGCCAATGCGAACTGGTTGTTCCACCAGCAGCACCAGCCCCGCCACCCAGTTGGCCACCAGCGATTGCAGGCCGAAGCCGACGCCGATGCCCAGCGTGCCTGCCACAATCGCCAGCGTGTTCAGGCTGACGCCCGCCCACTCCAGTCCGGCCATGATGCCGATGAAATAGACCAGCATCGAGACCACGCGCGCCATCAGGTAGCTGCGCTCCGGTCCCATGCCGGTGTCATCGCGCAGGCGGATATACGTCACTTTGCGCAGGCGGTTGGAAACCACGCTGAGCAGCAGCAGGAAGATCAGCGTCTTCACCAGGAAGATCGGCGTCACGCCCAGCTTGCCGAGGGTGAATAGCGGCACGCGCAGGGAGTGGCGCGCGTCGGCGCTGAATCGGTCGGCGAGCGAGGTTCCGTGGGGCGCAGCGCCGACCACGATCAGCACCAGCAAAATCAAAATCGCCACTGCCAGCAGAATTTTGTTTTCCAGCGACCAGCGCAAGCTTCACCTCCGGGTTCGTGACAGGCCGTGGCAGACCATTGTAGTGAAGGCGGCCGTCGATCCCTGGAGCCCCTTGCCGGAAGTGTGGAGGAGCGAGTCCGATTTAACTGCTCCTGTCGACAGTCGACAAGGCGCCCCTTCTTGTCGAACTTCGACAGGAGACAAGCCTGGACTTCGTACATGACTGGTGCGACCCGCTTAGCCAATTCCTGCGAACGACCGTCGGACGGCCGACACCGCCGTAGCCCCGTCCTTGAACCCGCGGTAGCTCCTTCACGAAGGGCGCGAGATGGGACAATTTTTCAATCGAGATAGATTTGGAAGTAACAACCTTAATATCAATAACTTATACCGTAATGTGGAATTAAGTTGATTCTCTTCCGATTGCGCGCAAAACTTGCGCCGCTATGAGGATGGGGTGGATCTCAGATTTATCAATCTCTTGGCGCAGACTCACGGCCAGGTGACGATGCCACCCGGCGACCGGAAGCGGAATTCCCTCCCACAGGTTCCGCAGCGGTCGCCGGGCTGGACGGTGATTGAGCTTTCGGATTTCCCATTTCGGTCTTGATGGGGGCAGGCAAATGCGTTCCATTTTGGCGATTCTGGCGGCAATTCTGATGGCGGCGGCTCTGAGTCCGGCGCAAACGTTCCAGGTTTTGCATACGTTTACCGGCCAAGGCGACGGCTCCAATCCCTACGCCGGCCTGGTGATGGACCGCTCGGGCCGGCTCTATGGCACGGAAAACGGCGTCGGCTCCAATCCGGTCTTCAGGCTCGCCTTGCAGGGATCGTCCTGGGTCATTTCTCCCTTGCATTATTACGCTGATTCCTATGGCAAGCTGGTCTTCGGGCCGGACGGCAATCTCTACGGAACCACCTTCTATGGCGGCCGCGGCTCGTGCAATGGAGCAACTTGCGGTCTTGTCTTCAAGTTGCAGCCTCCCATCGCTGCCTGCCGCTCGTTTCTGTGCCCGTGGACGGAAACCGTGCTGTACGAGTTTGCCGGCGCGCCCGACGGCGGCAATCCTTACAGCGAAGTCACCTTCGACGCGGCCGGCAACCTCTATGGCACGACGGGTTACGGTGGTACTGGCCCTTGCGATTCCGGCGAGGGCTGTGGAACGGTTTATGAACTGACGCCCTCGCAAGGCGGATGGACAGAAACCGTCCTGCATCGTTTCCAGGGTGGCAACGACGGGCAGGAACCTCAGGCTGGCTTGATCTTTGACCGCGCCGGCAACCTCTACGGGACCACGATAAACGGAGGTAGCAGCGCCGACGACGGAATCATTTTCGAATTGACCCCCTCCGCTGGAGGCTGGACGGAGACCATTCTTCACGTCTTCCAGGGCAGCGACGGCGCCATACCTGAGGCCACCATGATCTCGGACCGTTCGGGCAATCTCTACGGCCCCACCGCGGGCGGCGGCGCTCACAATGGTGGGACAGTTTTTGAGTTGTCCAATCCCGGCAACTGGAGCTACTCCATCCTCTACAGCCTGGCTGACGACATTCCTCTGGGCAGCGTCGCCTTCGATGCTGCCGGCAATCTCTACGGCACAACCGCCCAGGGAGGCGCGGACCAGTCGGGGTCGGTGTTCAAGCTGGCTCCCTCCAATGGCGGCTGGACGTACACTCTGGTGCACAGCTTCAACTTCGGCGATGGCGGCGGAGCCCAGCCCACCAGCGGCGTAGTGTTTGATCCTGCCGGAAATCTCTACGGCACCACTTCGGATGGCGGCGGCTTCTTCACCGTTTGCGACTCAGGCTGCGGCACGGTTTATGAAATTACGCCGTGAACCGTTGGGGCGAACCTTGGTCTCACCATCATACATGTGGATGGCACGGCAGGTCCCACATTGTGGGACAGCAAGGCAGGCAGATATGGAGAGGAACGTTGAAACGGGTAGGACTCCGTGGTTGGTCGTGTTAACGCTGGCTCTTTTAGGGGCATTGGGCTCCGGCACAGCCGCATCGGCGCAGACTTTTCGGGTTTTGCACACCTTTTCCGGCCGGGGTGACGGCGGCAATCCATACGCCGGCCTGACGATCGATCGCTCCGGCAAACTGTATGGAACCACCAACGGCGCGGGCCTAAACCCAGCATTCCGCGTCGGATACAACGGCGCTGGCTGGACGCTTTCGCCGCTGAAAACTGTGGGCGGTTCGGAAGCTCCCCTGGTTTTTGGGCCGGATGGCAGTCTTTACGGCACCACCTTTCACGGCGGACGCGGCGATTGCGACGAAGGAACTTGCGGCGTGGTTTTCAAACTGCAGCCGACGCTCTCGGTCTGCCGCTCGTTTGTTTGCCCGTGGACTGAAACCGTGCTCTATAGCTTTGCCGGCCAGGGGGACGGCGGCAATCCCGGCGGCGAAGTCGTTTTTGATGCCGCAGGGAATATCTACGGCACCACGGCCTACGGCGGCACCGGCGCGTGCGACTTTGGCCAAGGTTGCGGCGCGGTTTACAAGCTGACGCCTTCGCAGAGCGGCTGGACGGAGAGCATCCTGTACAACTTCCAGGGCGGAAGTGACGGCCAGCTTCCCTCCGCCGGGCTGATTTTCGACACCTCGGGAAATCTCTACGGAACCACGGCCAACGGCGGCGATGGCGGCAGGGGAACCATCTTCAAGCTGACGCCTTCCGATGGCGGCTGGACCGAGACCATCCTGCACCGTTTCCAAGGCAGCGACGGGGCGGTGCCATTCTGCACCCTGGTTGCTGACGCATCCGGCAATCTTTACGGGACCACCGCCGGGGGCGGCGCAAACAACGGCGGCGCAGTCTTCGAACTCGCCAATCCGGGTAACTGGACGTACTCACTGCTGCACAGCTTCGCCGACGATATTCCCCTCGGAAGCGTGGCGTTCGACTCCGTTTGGAATATCTACGGCACGACCACGCAGGGCGGCGCTAATCAGTCCGGCTCGGTGTACAAGCTCACTCCGTCCGGCGGTGGCTGGACGGCCGTCACGGTGCACAGCTTCAGCTTCGACGATGGCGGCGGAGCCCAGCCCACCAGCGGCGTCGTTTTCGATTCTGCGGGCAATTTTTATGGCACAACTTCGGATGGCGGCGGATTCTTTGAAACCTGCGATCTAGGATGCGGTACGGTGTACGAAATTACGCCGTGAACCGCGGGGGCGAAACGTTGGCCTCGCCAGTCACACATGGTGAATGACACGGTATCCCACATTGTGGGACAGCAAGGATAGAAAAAGACGTGACGATCAAGCTGGAACACGGCGGTACTCCGTGGTTGGTTGCGATCACGCTGGCGCTCTTGGCTGTGATGGGCTGCGGCCTGACAGCGTCCGCGCAGACCTATTCCGTCCTGCACAACTTTGGCTCGGGGGCGGACGGCCAAACTCCTTTTGCCGGCCTCGCTATCGACGCTCACGGCAATCTCTACGGCACCGCGCGCTATGGCGGCAGCTATGGCCAGGGCATGGTGTTTCGCCTCTCTCCCAGCGGCTCAGCATGGCTCTACACTCCGTTGTTTCAGTTCAACGGCGAAAACGGCGCCCTGCCGAGCGCGGGAATGATCTTCGGTCCCGATGGCACGCTCTACGGGACAACCGCTTATGGCGGCACGGGCGGAGGCCAGGGAGCCGTCTTCAATCTGCGGCCACAGCCGCGGTTCTGCGGCTCGGTGAATTGCCCTTGGAACGAAACCGTCCTCAAGAGTTTCTCTGGCTACGACGGTTTTTACCCGCTGAACCTGGCATTCGATCACGCGGGAAACCTTTATGGCGTGACCCAGGGGGGTGGCTATTACAACGATGGGGTGGCCTTCGAATGTTCCCGTTCCGGCGGTTCCTGGGTTTACAAGCATATCGTTGACTTCGATGGAGTTTATCTTCCCAACGGAGTCGTGCCTGACGCCGACGGAAATCTCTACGGCACTTCTCTCGGTTCTTCCGGAACTCTTTTCGAGGTTACGAACTCCGGGCAGGTGGTAGTGCTTGTCTCCTTCGGTACGGCGGGGGCCGGCATTGATCCGGTTTCGCAGCTCCTGATGGACGGCCAGGGCAACCTGTACGGACAGACCTTATTTGAAGGCACCGGCGGCGGGGGCACGGTCTTCCGGTATTCCCTCAACGAGCAGACACTCAACGTCTTGTACCCCTTCATCGGCTCCATCAACAACGGCTCCGTGTCCTCTTCCAGCCTCATGATGGATTCCCAGGGCAACCTCTATGGCACCACTGCCTGGCAGGGAGCGCATGACTACGGCCAGGTTTTCAAGCTCTCGCCCGACGGCAACGGCGGCTACAACTACACCGATCTGCACGACTTCACTTGCGGTGACGATGGCTGCGGTCCATGGAGCAACGTAGTCATGGATAGTGCGGGAAACTTATACGGAACGACGGCGTACGGCGGCGCCAACAACGGCGGCGTGGTGTGGAAGATCGCGCCATAACTAGTATCCCACAATGTAGGACATGAGAAACGAGGAGAGGTGCGAAGATATGATTCCGATCGAAGAGAGCACAGCACTTTCGAACTCGCGTATGGCAGTCTGGCGATTCTTGCCATGCTCTTCTGCATTGGTCCTAGCGCCGGCCGGGGCACAGACCTTCAAGGTCCTGCATTCGTTCACCGGCCAGGGAGATGGCTACAGTCCATTTGCCGGACTGACCATCGATGCCAGAGGCAACCTTTACGGTACCGCGCGATATGGCGGGACGAATGGAGAGCGGCACCGTTTTCGCTTGTCGCCGTCGGGTTCGGGATGGCTGTTCAACACCCTGCTCGCCTTCAACGGGAACAATGGAGGTCTGCCCACGGCGCAGTTGATTTTTGGCCGCGACGGCAGTCTCTACGGCACCACCGCTTACGGCGGGAGCGGAGGCGAGGGAACCGTCTTCAATCTCAAACCGAAGCCGAGCTTCTGCGGATCGGTCAGTTGCCCATGGGATATCACTATCCTGCAAAACTTCGACGGGCTGAATGGGTTCTATCCTCTCAACCTCGCCTTTGATCAGGCCGGAAACCTCTACGGCGTTACCGCCGACGGGGGAGAGTACAACGCCGGCGTGGTGTTTGAGCTGACGCGCTCCAACGGATCATGGAGTTATCGGCAGATTACCGCCTTTGCGGGCTCCAGTGTCTCGTCGCCGAACGGGGTAGTTCCCGACCCGAACGGCAACCTCTACGGTACCGCTTTCGGCCCCTACCCGGGAGTGGTTTTTGAGGTGACCAACTCCGGCCAGGTGCAAGTTCTGAAGAACTTCAGCGCAGGTACAGGGATTGATCCAAATTCTGGTTTGATCTTCGACAGCGCCGGCAATCTCTACGGCCAGACTCTGTTCGAGGGCCCCGCGGGCGGCGGAACGGTGTTCGAGATGTCGCCATCGGGCGGGAGCTGGACGTTAAGCACAGTCCATGGCTTCCCGGGGACCATCAACAACGGCCCGGTTGGAGCCCCCAGCCTGATGATGGATGCTCAAGGCAACATCTACGGCACCACCGCCTGGAATGGGGCTTATAACTATGGCGAAGTGTTCAAGCTCACGCCATCTGCCGGAGGCGGATATACCGCTACCGATTTGCACGACTTCACTGGCCAGAGTGACGGCTGCTATCCCTGGAGCAACGTGGTCATGGACAGCGTCGGCAATCTTTATGGCACCACGTCAGAATGTGGCGAAAACACTTTCAACGGCGTGGTGTGGGAGATCACACCCTGAACCTCGGTATCCCACAATGTGGGAGCTTGCACAATTCGCGCAGATAGCAGGCATAGGAGAACGAGATGACGCCCAGAACTCGAATCGGCCTTCGCGGCGCATTGCTAGCAGGAGTCTGTGCACTGACGCTGCTTTTGCTGACCCCGCCTTCGCAGGCCCAGACCTTGACGGTCCTGCACAGCTTCAGCGGGCAGATGGACGGTGCAACGCCGCTGGCGGGACTCACCGTTGATCGTAATGGCAACCTCTACGGCACCACCAACAAGGGCGGCGCCGGATATGGCACCGTTTTCAAGCTGGCGAGCACCCAGTCGGGATGGCTGCTGTCACCGCTCTACAGCTTCCAGGCTGGCGCGGACGGCTCCAATCCGGTGGCGCGCGTCATCTTCGGTCCCGATGGCAGCCTGTACGGCACCACCGAGACCGGCGGTACCAGCGGTTACTGCACCGGCGGTTGCGGCACGGTGTTCAACCTGAAGCCGCAGTTCACTGCCTGCAAGAGTGCGCTGTGTCCCTGGCAGGAGACCATCTTGCGGCGCTTCACCACCGGCGGCGATCTGCCGCAGAGTGAAGTAGCCTTCAACGGCGCCAATCTCTACGGCACGGCCTACTACGGCGGCGGACTACCAGGCGGCGGCGGAAGCTGCAATCCCTGCGGCAACGTCTATGAGCTCTCGCCATCCGGAGGCAGTTGGATCGAGACCGTCCTCTTCAGCTTTACCGGTTACAGCTACGGCGACGACGGCGCGTATCCGGTAGGCGGCGTGAGCTTCGATTCGCAAGGCCGCGTGCTGGGAACGAACACCGCTTATGGCGAGTGCGGCTTCGGTACCATCTTTCTTCTGACCGACAGTGCCTCGGGCTGGGGCGAACGCCTGCTGCACGACTTTTGCGGCGACGCCGACGGCGCGGTGCCCATGGCCAGCATGATTGAAGATTCGGCCGGCAATTACTACGGCACTACCCGGGGCGCGCTGCCCGGGTACGGCACGCAAGCGGGATCGGTGTTCACTCTGCAATCGGACGGCCACGGCGGTTGGACCTACGCCTCGTTGCATTCTTTCCCCGGCTATGGCAGCGGCCCGGCGGGCTCGCTGGTGTTGGACAGCGCCGGCAATCTGTATGGCACGACCACGGGCGGTGGACTGGGCGGGTGCCAGCCGGTCGGCGGTTGCGGCACCATCTTCGAACTCAGCCCCGCAGGCAACGGCCAGTGGACGGCTACCACGTTGTATGAGTTCACCGGAGGCAGCGACGGCTGGGCGCCGTTCAGCAACCTGATCCTCGACAGCAATGGAAATTTCTACGGCACAACGTCGGCCGGCGGGGCCAACGGCTACGGCGCCATCTTCAAATTCACGCCGTGAGAAGACCAGGCCCACGCGAAAGTAGCCACTCCCACAATGTGGTACCCAACCAGAAGAGGAGAAGAGCAATGGGCCGCAAGCAACAATCCGGAATGATGGTGGCGACTTTGGCTGTGACGATCCTGCTGGCGCTTGCCCCGGCGGCAGTCGCCCAGAGCTATCACGTGCTCTACAACTTTACCGGCAGCCAGGACGGCGCCAATCCGTATGCGGGAGTGACCCTCGACCGTTCCGGAAATCTCTACGGCACGGCGTTCAATGGCGGCGCAGGCTACGGGACCGCATACCGTCTGAATAAAGTCGGCTCCAACTGGACGATGCAGCCGCTATACAGCTTCAAGGGCAAACCCGCGGTGGACGGAGCCGGTCCGGCTTCGATCATGGCGATAGCGCCCAACGGGCTGATCCTCGGCACCACCCTTTTCGGTGGAAACAACGATGATCCTTACTGCGGAACTTCCGGCGGCTACCAGGGTTGCGGCACCATCTTCAGCCTGCAGCCGCCGCCTACGCATCCGGCCAGCCCGCTGACGCCCTGGAAGGAGACGGTGCTGTGGGGTTTCACCTTCGATCCGGACGGAGCCTATCCGCAGAACAACGTGGTGTTCGATAACGCGGGCAATCTCTACGGCACCGGCGAGAATGGCGGATATATCTTCGGCGCCGTATGGGAGCTTTCGCCGGCCGGCGGAAACAATTGGACGCAGCAGGCCATTTTCCAGTTCACAGGACTGGAAGGGCCGGACGGCGGCGCGCCGGAAGGCGGCGTGGTCTTCGGGCCGGACGGCTATCTTTACGGCACCACCTCGGAATACGGCCACAACGAAAACGGATGTTGCGGCGCAGTGTTCCAGCTTACCCCGGGGCAGTTTGGCTGGAACGAGACCACGCTTTATGACTTCCAGAACGGAGCCGACGGCGAGACCCCGATCGCCGGCGTGATTGCCGATGCGGCCGGCAATCTGTATGGCTCAACCTCCGCGGGCGGCTCCGGCAACGGCGGAACGATCTATGAGCTCTCGCCGAACGGCAGCGGCGGTTGGAACTACTCCACCATCTACAGCTTCCCCAGCGGCGACGGGCAGGCCGACGGGCCTTACGCCAACCTGGTAATGGACAGTGCTGGAAATCTCTACGGCACCACCTACCTGAACGGCCGCTTCAATTGGGGTGCGGTGTTCAAGCTGACGAAGAACGGCGGTAGCTGGACCTACAGCTCGCTGCACGATTTCACCGGCGGCGCCGATGGCGCCAATCCCCGCAGCGCGCTGGTATTCGACAGCGCGGGAAATCTGTACGGCACCGCCAGCATCGGCGGCTCACATAGTAAGGGTGTGATCTTCGAGGTTACACCCTAAAGGCCAGGGGCTTGTGGCCAGTGGCTAGATGTGGGTTGCTGGTCCCACAGTGTGGGACATGGCAGGAGGGGCGACTATTCGGGAAGTAGCATGAGGAGGAACGTTATGGCTCGCTCACGAGAAGGCCGAATCCAAAACAGCCGCGTGAAGCTCTGGATGGTTGCCAGCTTGATGGCGTCACTGTTGCTGTTCTTGGTCATAGGAGCACAAGCTCAGACATATAAGGTGATTTACAACTTCAGCGGCCAGCGCGACGGCGGACATCCCGGCGGCAACATGGCGATTGACCGTGCCGGAAATCTTTACGGCGTTGCCAGCGACTACGGGTACTACAGTGTGGGAGACATCTTCAAGCTGGCGCCCAAGCAGGGCGGGTGGCTGCTGAGTCTGATTTACACCTTCACCGCTTCCAGCGACGGCGCGTATCCCGACGGAATCACGATGGCGCCGGACGGCAGTCTTTACGGGGCCACGCTATTTCGGAGGCGATGGCGCGGGCTGCGGCGTCGTCTTTCACGTACAGCCCTCGCCGGCGCGTCCCACCTCGGCCTTGCAGCCCTGGAACGAGTCGGTACTGCACACCTTCGGCGGATCCGACGGTTGCGGTCCTTCCTCGACCGTGACGCTGGATAGCGCCGGCAACCTGTTCGGCACCACCGAGAATAACGGCCCTTACAATGGCGGCACTCTCTACGAGCTGGTCCGCTCGGGTAGCAGCTATACGGTACAAGTGGTTCGCGCCTTCGGTTACGGCGGCGAGGGAACCTATCCGGGAGGCACGCTGGTCTTCGATGACGCCGGCAACCTGTACGGCACGCTGTCGTACGGCGGACCCGCTCCCGACAAGGGTTCGGTTTATCAGGAGACGCATACCCAATCAGGATGGAACCTGACGGTGCTCACCGGATTTCAGGGAGCCAACGATGGCTCGCATCCGGAAGATGGCGTGATTCTGGACCAGCAAGGCAACGTATATGGCACGACTCCCAGTGAAGGCGCGGGCAATGGCGGCACTGCGTTCATGCTCACCGCCAACTCCTGGACCTTCAACCTGCTCTACAGTTTTCCCGGCGGTAACGCCGGCGGCGGTGGCGCACTCAGATGGGGTCCTGACGGCGATCTGTACGGCGCCACAGGCTTCGATGGCCTCCATCAGCAGGGCAACATCTTCAAACTGCATCCCAATGGCGACGGCACCTTCGCTTATACCGACCTGTATGACTTTACCGGCGGAGCGGACGGCGGCTTTCCAGACAGCAACCTGGTCTTCGACGCCAGCGGCAATCTTTACGGACTGACCAATGAGGGCGGAGCGGGAGTGAATTGCAGTTACGGCTGCGGCGTGGTCTTCGAGCTGACGCCGTGAAAACAGTTGTCAGTTGTGTCGGTTGCCAGTTATCGGTGGAGGCCGTCAGCTATCAGCCGTCAGCCGTCGGCCAGTGCAACTAAAGCTAAGAGCTAAGAGCTAAGAGCTAAGAGCTAAGAGCTAAGAGCTGAGAACTGAGAGCTCACAGCTGAGAGCTGACGACTGACGGTTTCGTTTACACTCTTGCGGCAGAGGAAAATGCCGCATGTCCCTAACCCTGAATTCCGGGAACGCTCATTGTTAGCTCCGCTTATCCCGATCCGCCGTTCGAGCTGGCCGACGGCACCGAGAACGGTTTCGACATTGACCTGATGCGGGGCATTTCTGCGCATCTCGGCCTCACGCTGCAGCGGCAGCGCTACCTGGCGGACAATTTCGACGGCATCTTCGACGGCCTCGCGAAACACACCTGCGATGCCGTGATCTCAGGCACGACCATCACGCCGGATCGCAGCAAAATTGTTTTGTTCTCGCAGCCCTATGCGGAGTTCAACCAGGGCGTCGCGGTCAATCGAGAACGGACGCCGAAAGTGGCGTCGGTAGCCGATTTGAAGGTGCTGGTGGCCGGAATCCAGTCCGGTAACACCTCGGAATTCGTCGCCCAGCGCTGGCTCGCCGAGGGCGCCATCGCCAAGATTCAGTATTACCCCTATGACGGCATCCTGAACGCACTCGCCGATCTGGAGGCCGGGCGCATCGGCCTGGTCATCAAGCTGTTTCCCGTGATCTCGTGGCTGACCAAAGACCGTCCGAAGTTGGAAGTGGCCATGCAAGTCCCGACCCACGAGAAGCTGGGCATCGCCTTCGCCAAAGACAACACCGCGCTGTGCGATGCGGTAAACGGTGCGCTGGCGAAACTGGATAGCGATGGCGAATTCGCCCGCATGCGCACGCGCTGGATGGCATTGGCGGCGAAGGCGGAGGGATAAATCATGCTGCATGCATTCAAGCTCTATACCGGCACGGACAACGCTTCGCATGTGACGGAAGGTTCGGTGGCGCTGAACGATTCGACCGAGGTGGTCAGCGTGCATTTCAAGGAATCGCTGCCGCATTCAACGCTCGACTGGCATGACGCGCCGGCGAAACAGTACGTGATCACGCTGGCGGGCACGCTGGAGTTCACCACCCGCAACGGCGAGCAGTTCACGCTCAAGCCGGGCGACGTGCTTGTGGCGGAGGACAACATCGGCACTGGCCATAAATGGCGACTGGTTGACGAACAACCCTGGCGGCGCGTCTATGTGGTGTTGAAGCCGGGCGCCGCTGACTTGTTTGTGCCCAAGCCGTGACCCGCACAGGATCGCCGTGAAGGTCGTGTTTATGCGGAAGCCCTTCCGTATTCTGCCGATTACTGTCGCCGTATTGATGCTGAGCGCGACCCTGGCGGCTCAATCCGGTAGCGACGTTCCTCAAAATCCGCCGGCAGAGCCAACTCCGTGCGATTCGCTCGATCCCGCCATTCTCCATGTTGATGCTCTGAAAAACGTCTGCAGCTACGCGGTAACCGTTCCCCAGCGATTGCCGAATTTCCGCTGCCGGCAGGAAACCACTCGCACCCTCAGCGGCGCCGTGCCGAAAACCGACACCATTACCGGCATCGTGTCCTATGAGGACAGCAAGGAGTCGTACCAGGAGGTGAAGCGGAACGGTCAGCCGGTGCAGGGCGACGCCGCTCCGGAAGGCGCGTGGTCAGCCGGACAGTTCGGCAGCGACCTGCAAGCGCTGTTCGATGGCTCCAATAAAGTGGAATTTGATTTCGCGGGCGAAGGCAAGATGGGAGGCAGCGAAACCTGGCAGTTCAGCTTCCGCGTGCCGCGCCAGGAGGTTGCCCTGTGGCGCTTACATTCCCAGGGCAAGACCATCGCGCCGCCCTACTACGGCAGACTTTGGATCGCCCAGAAGGACGGACTCATTCTGCGTTTGCTGGTGGAAGCCAACCAGTTGCCGCTGAGTTTCCCCGTCGCCAACGCGACGCTGGAAGTCGATTACCAGAACGTTCGCTTCGCCGACGGCAGCCACTTCGTGTTGCCGGTAGAGTCGGTGCTGAACATGATACCGTACGAAGGCCCCAAAGCCCGCAATGTGCAGCAGTTCAAAGATTGCAAGAAGTTCACCGCGACCCACCGCATTGTGGTTCCGCCACAGTAAATTCGGGCCGATCTGAAAGCAGCGGTAAATCGCTATCTCAGGAACCGCGGCTTACAGCGCTTTCCGAATGACTGCTCGCATACGCGCTTAACGTTTCTCCCAGCGGGACTCTCCGCGCTCCGAAGATTGCTCCCAGCGAGCGCAGCAGCATGCCTTTGATAATCGCGACGCGCAGTCCGAAGACCTGCCATGCGGAGAAATGTTTGCGCGCGTAGCGGAGCATATTGCCGTACCAGAAGAGCTGGCGGTCGCGAAAAGAGAGCTGCCCCACGCTGTGGGCGCCGCTGTGGCGGAAGCGTGCCGACGGGCAGAATATAATTTTTGCGCCGCCGTTCACTAATCGCGCACACAGGTCCACATCCTCAAACCAGACGGGGAAGAACTGCTCGTCGAAGCCGCCGAGTTTTTGCCATGCCTGGCGCGTCACCGCAAGGCAGGCTCCCGCCGGCTGCTCGACCGCCTGCGGCTGGGAATAATCGGCGTCGAGGCAGCGATAGCGCCGGTTGACGGGATTGCCGGGCCAGAGCCGGTTGAGCAGGGTGACTTCGAAGACTAGCGCAGCGAAGGTTGGCAGCCTGCGGAAAGTGAAGCCGCGAGCGGGTTGGCCGTCGGTTTCGAGCAACGCTCCGCCAGCGGCGTCGGCGCGGGAGGTTTCCATGCACTGCAACAGAGCGTCAATTGCTCCCGGTTCGGCGATGGCGTCGGGATTGAGGAACAGCAGAACATCGCCGGTAGCGGCCTGTGCTCCCTGGTTGGCGGCTGCGCCAAAGCCGGCGTTGCGCGCATTGGCGATGAGCCGGAGGCGGCCCGCCAGGTCGAATGGCCGCATCTCCGCCAGCGTTTCATCGGCGGAAGCGTTGTCCACCACCACGATCTCGCACTGCTCGCGCGCCAGCGCTTCCAGGCACGCGCCAATGCTGGCTTGCGAGTTATAGGTCACGAGAATGAGGCTGCAACGCGGCATGGCAGGGAAGCACGAATTATAATCGTCGCTTTACGAAGTCATTTCCTTTCGGGCGCGCAGTTGGTGGAAAGGCTGCGCCGGAGCCAATTTGGAAATCATCGAAACTGCTTTGCCTGGGGTGTTACTCATCCGGCCGCGGGTCTTCCAGGACCCGCGCGGATACTTCATGGAAACCTTTCGCGAGAGCCTGTTCGCCGCCTCGGGCGTTCGCGACAGCTTTGTCCAGGACAATCACTCGCACTCGTCGCGCGGCGTGCTGCGCGGACTGCATTACCAGCTTCATCATCCTCAGGGTAAACTGTGCCGGGTAACGCGCGGCGAGGTGTTTGACGTGGCGGTGGACGTGCGCGTCGGCTCGCCGCATTTCGGAAAATGGTTTGGCGCGGTGCTGTCGGAGGAGAATCACCAGCAGCTCTTTATTCCCAAGGGATTCGCGCATGGCTACGTGGTCGCGCTCCGACGAAGCTGATTTCCTGTACAAATGCAGCGACTACTACGATGCCGCCGACGATCGCGGTGTGCTGTGGAACGATCCCGCCATCGGCATTGACTGGCAGGAAGCGACGCCGATCCTTTCCGACAAGGACAGCCGCTACCTTCCGCTGGCCAGATTGCGCGCGAACAATTGCCGAGGTATCAGCCATGAGCCTGCGAATTCTTATTACCGGCGCGAATGGCCAGGTGGGCTGGCACTTGCAGCGCACGCTGGCTCCGCTTGCAGAATTGCTGGCGATTGACGTCGATCAGGTTGACCTTACCGATCTGGACGCGGTTACCCGCACGGTTCGCGACTTCGCGCCGGATATCGTGGCCAACGCCGCGGCCTATACCGCTGTGGACAAAGCCGAGAGCGAACGCGATCTGGCACGCCGGCTGAATGTCGAGGCTCCCGCGCGCATCGCCGCCGAGTTGGCGCGCACCGGCGGCCTGATGCTGCATTACTCCACCGATTACGTTTACGACGGCAGCAAGCCCGGTCCTTACAAAGAAGACGACGCCACCGGTCCGCTCAGCGTTTATGGCCGCACCAAGCTGGAAGGCGATCAGGCCATCGCCGCCAGCGGTTGCGCTTACCTCATTTTGCGGACTACCTGGGTGTACGACATTCGCGGCAAGAATTTCCTGCGGACGGTACTGCGTCTGGCGCGCGAAAAGGAAGAACTGCGGATGGTAGGCGACCAATATGGCGCGCCCACCTGGGCACGCGGTCTGGCCGAGGCGACCACCGCAGTCTTTGCCAAGTCGTGCGAACGCCGTGCCGCCAGCGGCTCCTGGCCGAGCGGAATTTTCCATCTCACCGCAGGCGGCAAGACTTCCTGGGCCGGCTTCGCCGAGGCTATCCTGGAGGACTATGAATTCTGCTGCGCCTGGGCGGCCTCGACCGGCGAGTTCGGCTCGCCATTGCAGGCGCGTCGCGTGGTCCACATCACCAGCGAGCAGTACAAAACGCCGGCGCAGCGGCCGAAAAATTCGGTGCTCTCTAATCGCTAAGATCGAGGAGGCTTTCGGCATTCATTTGCCGGACTGGCGCTCGCAACTGCGGCTTGCCTTGCAGGATGCCATTCGCTGATAATCGAACGTACTCTGTAACGACCGTCCCAGGAAGTCGGCGGCATGTGTCACCTGCTCCACCGAACGTGGCTGCCGAATCCCGCAGCATGCCTGGGTGATGTGCGACACCTCTTTGATCGGAGACCTATGAAGGGCATAGTCCTGGCGGGCGGCATCGGCTCGCGCCTGTTTCCCTTGACCCGCGTCACCAACAAGCACCTGCTGCCGGTGTACGACAAACCCATGATCTTCTATCCTCTGCAAACCCTGGTGGGCGCGGGGATTCGCGACATCCTGATCGTGACTGGCGGACACAACGCGGGCGATTTCCTGCGTCTGCTGCAAAACGGCAAGGAGTTCGGCTTGCAGCAGTTGAGCTTTGCCTACCAGGAAGGCGAGGCCGGCATCGCTGACGCGCTGCGTCTGGCCGAGCCTTGGGCCAAGGGCGAATCGATTTGCGTAGTGCTGGGCGACAACATCATCGAAGGCGATATTCGCGAGGCCGCTGCCAGCTTCGAGAAGATGGAAAAGGGCGGCATGGTGATGCTGAAGCAGGTGAGCGATCCAGAGCGCTTCGGAGTGGCGGTGATTGAAGGCGGCCGGATCGTGCGCATCGAGGAGAAGCCCAAGAAGCCGCAGTCGCAGTACGCCGTGGTGGGCATTTATTTCTATGACGGCTCGGTCTTCGACCGCATTCGCCGGCTGAAACCCTCGGGCCGTGGCGAGTACGAAATTACCGACATCAACAACAGCTACATCGAGGAAGGCACGCTGCGCCACACCATCCTGGAAGGCTGGTGGACCGACGCCGGCACCTTCGAATCGCTGTGGCACGCCAGCAACATGGTTCGCGAGAAGGTGCAGCGCAGCGGCGGCGCGCGCGAAGAAGAGACGGTGCAGAAGGCATGAAACTACTGGTCACGGGCGGCGCGGGATTCATAGGCTCCAACTTCGTTCATCATGTGCTGGACAAGCATCCCGACTGGCAGGTTGTGGTCCTCGACAAGCTGACCTATGCCGGCAACCTGAAGAACCTTGAGCCGGCGCTGGGCCAGGGCCGCTGCAGTTTTGTGCAGATGGACATCTGCGACCGCGGGGTGTTCGACGAAGTTCGCTGCTGCGATGCGGCGATTCACTTTGCCGCCGAAAGCCACGTGGACCGCAGCATCGAAGACGCAATGGTCTTCGTTCGCACCAACGTGGATGGCACGCAGAACCTGGTGCAGGCCTGCCGCGAGGGCAAGGTGCCGCGCTTGGTTCACGTCTCGACGGACGAGGTGTACGGCAGCCTGGGCGACGAAGGACTCTTCAGCGAGAAGTCGCCGCTCGATCCCAACAGTCCGTACTCGGCGTCGAAGGCGTCGTCGGACCTGCTGGTGCTGGCGGCGGTGCGCACGCACAAGTTTCCCGCTGTGGTCACGCGTTGCTCCAATAACTACGGGCCGTACCAGTTTCCGGAGAAATTCATTCCATTGATGATTGCGCAGGCGATGGCCGGGCAACCGCTGCCGGTATATGGCGCGGGCAAGAATGTGCGCGACTGGATCCACGTGCGCGACCATTGCAGCGCGCTGGAAGCGGTGCTGCTGAAGGGCCGCGAGGGCGAAGTGTACAACGTGGGTGGCGGATGCGAGATGCAGAACATCGAGGTTGCCAAGCTGATTCTGCGCGCGCTGGGGCGGCCGGAGACGATGATCAAGTTTGTTACCGACCGTCCGGGGCACGACCTGCGTTATGCCATTGACTGTTCCAAGCTGGAGAAGGAGTTAGGCTGGCAGCCCGCCGTGGGCTTTGATGAAGGTCTGGCGCAGACGATTGCGTGGTATCGCGAGAACCAGGCGTGGCTGGACGATGTGCGCTCCGGCCAATATCGCGACTATTACCAGCGGCACTACGTGCAGCGGGAGAAGACCTTCGCGCAGTAGATCTTCGCGTGCTTTGAAAGGGCACGGCTTCAGCCGTGCCGCCAAGCCCGCCGGCAAGAAGCGGCTTTAGCCGCTGAGGTCAATTGCGCGCGGAGAAGATGCAAAATTTCCCGGCTAAAGCCGTTGCTGCGCAATTTCTACGGCACGCCTGAAGGCGTGCCCTTTCAAAACCCGGAGTAGGAGCGCGCTACTTCTTGCCGCAGTTATGCCGCTCGGGCATGCCGACGTTGCGGGCGGTGTCCTTCTCGAAATCAAACTCAATCAGCACGGCGGGCTCGCTGCCGACCACCCAGCCATCGTGTCCCGGCTCGATGGAGACGACCTGCGGCGCCTTGAATTCAGAGATGCAGCCGTCATGGAACTCCATGTGAATCTCGCCGCGGGCAAGGAAGCCGACGTGGGCGTGCATGCAGTAGTCGGTGCCCACCAGCGGCTTGATGTGCGTGGACCAGCGGAATCCCGGCGGATAGACGACGCGCTTGACGCGCGCGCCGGCAACGCGGCCGACGTCGATTTCCACTCCGGCGATTTTCTGGTGCTCGGCGTCCTTCATGGGAGCAAGCAGCGGATCGGCAGCGCTCATGGCACGTCCTCCTATCGTGGGTAAAAAGCGTACTCGCGAATGCCGCGGTTGCGCAATGGGCATGTAAGGCGGCACGTTGTCTGACAATTTGCGCGCCGCGCGGCGGCTCACTAGACTCAGAGGACGCCGCGCCGCACCGGCGCCGAGCCTACATGCGACTAGTTACTTTTCAGGACAAAGATTTCCGGCAGCACATTGGGGCGTACACGCCCGACGGCAGGGTTGTTGCGCTGCCGGAAGCCCATCGGCTGTATTCACGCGAGCGCGGTGCAAGCTCTGTGGCCGCGATGCCCAACGATATGCGCCAGCTCTTCGAGGGCGGAGATGCTGCGCTGGACGCGGCGCAAGCGGCGCTGGAGTTCGTTGTGACGCAAAAACCTTCGGATGGCGAGCCGCTGTTTTATCGGGCGGAGGATGTTCGCTTGAAGGCGCCGATCATCCCCAAGAAGTTCTTTCACACGGCAGGAAATTTTCGCGAGCACCATCATGAGGCAGAGAAGGCGGGCTTCTCGCATCCGGTGCTGCCGTGGATTGTTTTCTTCCAGAACGTGGACGCCATCATCGGGCCGGACGAGCCGGTGATTTTCCCGCCGCATCTCACGCAGGAACTGGACTACGAACTGGAGCTGGCGGTGGTGCTGAAGAAGGCCGGCAAGCACTTCAGCGCGAAGGAAGCCGAAGCGTACATCGGCGGCTTCGTCATCTTCAACGACATTACCGCGCGCGACATTCAACGCACGGAGATGAAGTCCGGCGTTTTCAGCTTTTGCAAGGCGATTGACTCGTTCTGCCCGCTGGGCCCGCACATCGTGACCGCCGACGAGATTCGCGATCCGCACAACCTGGCCATGGAACTGCGCGTGAACGGCGAGGCGCGGCAGCGCTCGCACAGCAGCAAGATGTCGGTGACCATTCCGGAGATCCTGGCGCACTACTCCGCCATGGGCTACAGCGCTGGCGATGTGGTGTCCACGGGAACGGTCTCGGGCGTGGCGGCGTTCAGCGCCGATCCGCAGGCGTGGTATCTGAAGCCGGGCGACGTGATGGAGTGCGAGATTGAGCAGATCGGCGTGCTGCGCAATCCGGTGATTTCGTGGGAGGAAGCGTACGGCGGGGCAAAGTAGCGTGCGCTCACAGAAGCGAGAAAGTTCTTTACCGCGCAGGACTCGGAGAGCACGGAGGAGGAATTGGAAATAAGGAATCCTGTAAGAGGCCAGTGTCAGAGCGCGACTGAAAGGCTGCCGCAAACGGGGAAACCGCAGATCGCTCACCGACTAATGCCGGGTCGGGATGACAAGAATACGGAGTCCCGCCGGCTTAAGCCCCGAATCCTTTCCGCCTTGGATCGGCACGGCTGAAGCAGTGGACTGATGCAAGGCACTCGAAAGCGACGTTTTTCCGCGGCCTTTCCAGCCGTGCCCGAACTACGCGCTGCGATACTGGGCTTCAGCCTCGGCATGCAGCCACACATCAGCGTCTTTTGGATGCATGGGAAAAGGAAGGCCCCGCCGCAGCCAAATGAAGCCTAGAACGGGGCACTCAGATTTTCTTTATGCCGAACGCAGGGTTCCGTCCGGACCCGTGTTTCATTCGCGTCGCATCTGGACACAAGTCGGCGCCGCCCCAAGCAACCTTCTCGAACCTACGATTTCTAAGTACACTGTAGCGATCCTCAGGACGCGAGCCAGCCACGATGCCCAGCGAAACTGTCGTTGATGTTGAGGGCCGCCACCTCAAACTTTCCAATCTCGACAAGGTGCTCTATCCCGAAGCCGGCTTCACCAAGGGACAGGTGATTGACTACTTCGTGCGCATTGCGCCGGTGCTGCTGCCGCATCTGCACGGAAGGCCACTCACCATGAAGCGCTACCCCAACGGCGTCAGCGGGCAGTTTTTCTACGAGAAGAATTGCCCCAAGCATCGTCCGGAGTGGGTGCAGACGGCGCGGGTGTGGAGCGAGGGCAACAACCGCTGGATGGATTACTGCATGGCCGAAGACCTGGCCACGCTGGTGTGGGCGGCCAACCTGGCCGACCTCGAGCTGCACACCAGCCTGTCGCTCGGCAAAGAGATTTTGCGGCCCACGTTTCTGGTGTTCGATCTCGATCCCGGCGCGCCCGCCAACATCGTGCAGTGCTGCCAGGTGGGGCTGTGGGTGCGCGAGATTTTCCGTCGGCTGGGGCTGGATTGCTGCGCCAAAACGTCCGGCTCGAAGGGCTTGCAGATTTACGTGCCGCTGAACACCGCCGTCACCTACGACCAGACCAAGCCGTTTGCGCACGAGATTGCTCGGCTGCTGGAGCGGCAGCATCCGCAACTGGTGGTCTCGGACATGAAGAAGTCGCTGCGCGCCGGCAAGATTTTCGTGGACTGGAGCCAGAACGACGACCACAAGACGACGATTTGCGTGTATTCGTTGCGGGCGCGCGAGCGGCCCACGGTCTCGACGCCGGTGAAGTGGGAGGAGGTTGAGCGCTGCCTGAAGTCGGGCGATGCGGCGTCGCTGGTGTTTACCTCCGATGACGTTGTGCAGCGCGCCGACAAGTTCGGCGACCTGTTCGCGCCGGTGCTGAAGCTGAAGCAGAAGCTGCCGGCGCTGGCGAAGCTGGCGGATGTCGGCGAGCTGGTGTTGGGGGCAGGGAAGTCGGCAGCCGTGAAGGCTCGTTCGACGCCGGCAAAGGCCGTGCCGGAGAAAAATGCCCCGGCGAAATCAGCGCCGGCGAAGCCAGCCGCCAAGCGGGCCGCTGCGAAGAAGACAAAGGCCGCCGCGAAAACGTTACGCTCGCGGAAATCAGCCACTAGAAAATAAACTGCTCATGGGTGACGCCGCGAATAACTTGGCTGAAAGCGTCGGCGCCCGGCTCTACGTCGGCACCTCCGGCTGGTCGTATCCCATCTGGAAGCCGGAGTTCTATCCCAAGGAAGTGGCGGCGAAGAATTTCCTGAAGTACTACGCCACGCGGCTCAATACCGTCGAGGTGAACTACACCTTCCGCCGCAGCCTCACCGAGAAGGCCGCCACCGGATGGATAGCCGACGTCGGCCCGAACTTCCGCTTCGTGCTGAAGGCCAACCAGTACATCACCCACATCCTGCGGCTGAAGAATGCTGACGAGGCGATCAAGCGATTTCTGCCGACGCTGCAGCCGCTGGCGACGCAGCTTGGCCCGGTGCTGTTTCAGTTGCCGCCCAATGTGCACGCCGACGCCGGCCTGCTGCGTGACTTCCTGGAGCTGCTGCCGCGAAACTTCAAAGCCGCGTTCGAGTTTCGCCACGCCTCCTGGTTTGCCGAGGAGATCTACGCCACGCTGCGCGAGCGTAACGCCGCGCTCTGCATCTCGGAGACCGAGAAGTTGACTACGCCGGAAGTCTTCACCGCCGGCTTTACGTATTTCCGGCTGCGCGAGTCGAGCTATACCGCCGACGATCTGGAGGTGCTGGCAGCGCGCATGCAGAAGTGCCTCGCCGCGGGTCTGGAGACGTATGCCTTCTTCAAGCACGAAGAAGATCCGCGCAGTCCGCTGGATGCGGTGACCCTGCTGGAATCGGTTCGCAGCGCGTTGGAAGCAGAGAGCTGATGCGTCGAGCCGGGCGGAACACGCGTGCGGGCATGCCAACTACACCCTTTTCTGACTTGTCATCCCGGCTTCTGACTTGTCATCCCGACCGTAGTGGAGGGACCTGCTGTTCCCCGACACTCGCGCCACACGTAGGACAGCAGGTCCCTCCACGCGGGCTAAAGCCCTTGGTCGGGATGACACGGTATCGTATGACACGACATTGAAAATGACACAGCCTTGGAAGAGGTGTTACTCGCCGACCTTCGATGCGGCCGACGGCAGCAGCAGACGCTCCACGGCATCGGCCAGCGACGCCACCACGGCATCTGCCAGCGCGGCCGCTTGCTGGAAGCCCGGCCTGGCCTGGGCGGCTTCCGACTGAATCAGGATCGTGCGCATACCAAGCCGATGGCCGGCCTCGATGTCCGCGACAGAATCGCCGATCACCACGCTGTTGCCGGCGTGGCAGCCGGGAAAATCGCGGAAGGCCCGCTCGAACATGCCTGGAAGCGGCTTGCGGCAATTGCACTGGCCTTCGTCATGCATGCAGCAGTAGATAGCGTCGAGCTGCGCGCCGTGTTGCCGCAGGTGGTCCTGCAAGTGCCCGTGCAGCGTGGTTACATCGGATTCGCTGAACAAGCCCAGCGCCACACCACGTTGGTTGGTAACCAGGATGACCTTGCGTCCGCTGCGATTCAGGCGAGCGATCACGGCCTCGGCAAAGGGAAGTAACTGGAAGTCCTGCCAGCGAGAGACGAAGCGGGCGGCGCCGGGATCGTGGTTGATGACTCCGTCCCGATCTAGGAATACAAAATTAATTTCTGCAAACTTGTCGCATTCCGCTTCCGGCATTGTCCCTATAATGGCACACAAGCGCACTTCGTCCCATCAAGGTTCTTGGAAGACCCTGACACTCGCTGTGAAAACGAGGCATATGTCTTCTTCTTTGAACCTGGCCGGCCTGTTTACCGAAGCCATCACCGAACATCTCAACACCATCATCGGACTGCGGTCGCAGGAGGATATGTTCGAATGCGCCGCCATGCACATCACCGACTGCCTGCACGCCGGTTTCAAGGTGTTATGGTGCGGTAACGGCGGCAGTGCAGCCGATGCGCAGCATATGGCTGCGGAATTGGTCGCACGCTTCCGGCGCGACCGCCGCGGGCTGCCCTCCATTGCGCTAACCACCGATACCTCCATCCTTACCGCCATCGCCAACGACAGTGGATATGACGAAGTCTTCGCCCGTCAGGTCGAAGCGCTTTGCGATCCGGGCGACGTGGTGGTGGGCATCTCGACCTCGGGCAACAGCCGCAATGTCTGCGCGGCGTTGCGCGAAGCCCGCGAGATTGGCGCTTTCACCATCGCCATGACCGGCCAGTCGGGCGGGGAGATGGCGCGCCTTGCCGACCTCTGCCTGCGCGTGGGCTCCGACGATACCGCCCGCGTGCAGGAAGGCCATCTGTTGTTCGGACACATGCTGTGCGAATGGGTGGAGTTGGCGACATGTCTGCGTCCGGCGTTGGGTTCCGAGCTGCACGTCCAGTAACAGGCAGGGGCCAGGACTTGGTCAGCCTGTTGCAGTCCGATTGCGACGGGGTGCCGGTGCTGGTGGTCGGCGACGTGATGCTCGACCGCTACCTGTGGGGCGATATCGAACGCATTTCTCCGGAAGCTCCGGTGCCGGTGGTGCGCGCCGGCGCCGAGGAGGAGCGTGCTGGAGGCGCGGCCAACGTGGCCATGAATCTGGCGGCGCTGGGCGCGCGCGTTACCGTGGTCGGCTGCGCCGGCGACGATCGCGAGAAGCAAGCCCTGGAAGATCTACTGGCCGAGAGCGGCGTCGAGCCTTGCCTGGTCAGCGAACCGGGAGCGGTTACTACCACCAAGACGCGCATCCTGGCGGGACGGCAGCAGGTGTTGCGAGTGGATCGCGACGCGCCGCCGCCTTCGTGTCCAGAGACCTACCACGCCATCCACAAGCATGTGCTGACCGCTTTTCCTGAGGCGGCCGCGGTGGTGCTCTCCGATTATGCACGGGGGGTGCTGACGGAGAAAGTTTGTTCCTCCATCATCGCGGCCGCGCGGCGCCACGGCGTGCCTGTGCTGGTCGATCCCAAGGCTCGTAGCTTTGACCGCTATCGCGGGGCCACCCTGATCTGTCCCAATCAGAGGGAACTGGCGCTTGCCTGCGGCGCATCTGGTGGCGGCCTGGAGGAACTGCTGACCGCCGGCCGGCAAATGCTGTCATCGCTGGAGCTGCAGTATATGGCGGTGACGCTGGGAGAGCGGGGCATCGCGCTGCTCAGCGCCGAGGGCAGCAAGATTTTTCCCGCGGCGGCGAAGCAGGTGTTCGACGTTTCCGGCGCTGGAGATACGGTGGCTGCAGTCCTGGCGCTCGCTTTGGCGACTGGCGTGGATATCGAGTCGGCGGTCCAGGTGGCCAATCTGGCTGCCGGCATCGCGATCAGTAAGGTCGGTACCGCGCCGGTCTGTCTCCAGGAATTGCGCGCCGCTATGGAGCGCGACGTGGGGCTGCAAGCCGACGAGAAGGTGGTTGAGCTGGAGACGCTGTTGTGGCGGGTGGCGCGCTGGCGGCAGCAGTCGCAGCGCGTGGTCTTCACCAATGGATGCTTCGACCTGCTGCACGCTGGCCACATCGGCCTGCTGGAGCAGGCCCGTCGCAAGGGAGACCGCCTGATCGTGGGCCTGAATCGCGACGCTTCCGTGCAGCGCAACAAGGGACCGCTCCGGCCGGTGGTGGGCGAGGCGGAGCGCGCCCGCATCCTGGCCGCCTTGAGCGCCGTGGATGCGGTAGTGCTGTTCGAAGAGGACACCCCGCTACGGTTGATTCGCGCTCTGCGTCCCGACGTGCTGGTGAAGGGAGGAGATTACGCGGAGGAGGAAATCGTGGGCGCGCACGAGGTGAGAAGCTGGGGCGGCTCGGTCGATATTCTGCCGCTGCTGCCGGGAGTGAGCACCACGGCGCTGATCGCGCGTTCCATCGCTGCCAGAACGCCGCGGCGGGCTGCTCCTGCGGCCATGACCTTATCCACGACACAATCAGCGGGCTGATCGCGATGCTTGGGTCATGGTTCTTCCCGGTCCGCCTGCCGACGCTGCTGGCGATTCTGGAACGCGGCCATGCAGAGCGGGAAGCCCGCATGCCGGGAGAGCCGCGGCGCTTTCTGATTTGCCGGCTGGATGCGATGGGCGATGTGGTGATGACCACGCCGCTCTTCCGCGAGCTGAAGCGCGCCTTCCCGGCATCGCACTGCACGGTGGTGGTTCGCGAACCCTATCGGCCGCTGCTGGCCACCAATCCACATATTGACTGCATCCTGACCCTGCCGTCGCGGGAGGAGTCGGGCGTTGCCGGCCGGTTGCAGAATCTGCTCGCGGTTTGGAAATTCTGCCGCTCACAACTCGCCCATAGCAGCTTCGACGTCGCCCTCTCGCCACGCTGGGATACGGACGAAGATCTGGCCACGCTGCTGAGCGTTGCAAGCGGCGCTCGCGTTCGCGCCGGCTACACCGCGCAAACCTCGCCGGAGAAGGCGCGGCTGAATGCAGGATTTGATGCGGCTTTCACCCTGTGTCTGCCGGCCGGGCCGGCGCGTCATGAAGTGCTGCGCAACCTGGCGATGGTCGAAGCACTGGGCGGAACGGTGGAAGACGATCGCCTGGAAATCCACGTTACCGAGCGCGACCGCGCGGAGGCCTGCGGCTGCTGGCGAGTGCGGCTTCGGGCAGAAAGCTTATCGCGCTGGGCATCGGCGCTGCCAACCGCGGACGCTGCTGGCCGCCGGAGCGTTACGCCGAGCTAGTTCTGCGGCTGGGGCGGCAGCGGCAGATCCAGCCGGTGTTGCTGTGTTCGGCGGAAGAACGCGCCCTGGCCGAGGAGCTGGCGCGGCAACTGCCGATGCCGGGCATTCTCGCCGCAGGCCTGCCGCTGCGCGAGGTCTGCGCCGTGCTGGAGCGCTGCCATCTGTTTGTGGGCAACGACAGCGGTTGCGCGCATCTGGCTGCGGCCATGAACTGCCGGACGGTGGTCATCTCGCGCCACCCGATTTCGGGAGATGCCAACCATCGCAACAGCCCGGTACGGTTTGCGCCCTATTGCCGCTGGTCGCGGGTGCTGCAACCGGCAGCGCGCGATGACTGCCATACCGCCTGTGCTCACAGCGAGCCCCATTGCATCCTCGGTGTCTCCGTGGATCGGGTATTCGCCGCCGCCAGCCAGATGCTGGGCATCGAAGATGCGGTTGTCCTGCCGGAATTTCGCCTGCCGAACGGTGTGCGAAATACCAATTGGCCGCCGGACACCTTGCCTGGTGCGGGATTCAGCAAGCGTGCGCAGTTATAGGCACGAAAGGGAATAGGCGTGGCCGGTTATCGGCTTCCATTAGCGCAACTCGCGGGCGCACTGCCGCCGGCGGGAGAGCTGCGCTTGCGGCGCATTGCCAAGGCTCTGTTTTCCGGCGCCGCCGCCCGGATAGCGTCGTCGCTGCTGACACTGGTATCGCTGCCGTTGGCCGTTCGTTACCTGGGCGCGGAGCGTTATGGCGTGTGGGCGACCATCGCGACCACGGCGGTGTGGCTGAACCTCCTCGACCTGGGAATCGCCAGCACCTTGACCAACCACATCGCGCGCGCTGCCGCTCTGGGAGAACATCGCGCGGCCCGCCGCTTCACCAGCAACGCACTGGCGGTCACCATCGGCCTATGCGCGATGGCCGGCTTGGCGTTTGCCGTCATCGCCGGCCATGTGGATTGGATGAAGCTGCTGAATGTCTCCAGTGCGGTTCGCCGCTCCGAGGTCACGGGCACCATCGGGGTTGCGGTTGGGCTGGTGCTGGTCGGGATTCCCGCCAATCTGGGAAGCAAGATCCTGGCCGGCTATCAGGAGCTGCATCGCAGTAATTACGTTCTCAGCATGGGACCGTTTGCCGGGCTGATTGGCCTCGCAGTGGGCATCGTTCTGAAGGTCTCGATGCCGGTGCTGCTGCTGCTGTCCGCCGGGTGTCTGACGCTAACCAGTCTGGCGCTCCTAGGGTGGACGCTGGCAGTCGGTAAGCCTTGGTTATTTCCATCGCTTTCAATGCTCAACTGGAGCATAGCTAAACAATTACTTCATGGGGGAACCTGGTTCTTCCTGATCCAGATTGCCGGGGTCGTGGTCTTCAGCTCCGACAATGTGATCGTCAGCCACTATTTAGGAGCGGCCGCGGTCACGCCCTACAACGTGTGCTGGCGGCTGGTGGGCGCTGCCGCGATTCTCCAGGCCCTGCTGTTTCAGGCGCTATGGCCGGCCTATGCCGACGCCTTTGCGCGACAGGACTTCGCCTGGATTCGCCGCACGTTCTCCCTGGTGATGACGGGCACCCTGGCGCTCAACCTGGCGTGCTTCGGATTTCTGGTGCTGGCCGGGCGAGCCGTGATTCGTCTCTGGGCCGGACCTGCCGCGGTGCCGGATCACTTACTGCTGCTGGCGATGGGACTGTGGGGCGTGATCAGCGGCGCCATGACCATGGAATCGTGCCTACTGGCGGCGCTGAGCCGCGTTCGCGAGCAGGCGCTGTTGTCAGTGGCCGCGGCCATCGTGAACCTGGCGCTCTCCATAGCGCTGGTCCGCCACCTGGGTTCGCTGGGGGTGATTGCTGGCACCATTCTGTCGTACCTGCTGGTGCTGGTGGTGCCGCAGACGCTGGTGGTGCGAAGCGCACTGCGCGAGATGACGGCGCAAGGCGAAGTTGTAGCCAATGCGACACAGCCGGTTGAAACGATGGCTGATTAGCGTCCTGCGAAAACCGAGCTAGCGCACCAGGAAGGGATTGGTGGCGCGCTCTTCGCCGATGGTGGTCAGCGGACCGTGGCCCGGCACCACCACGGTTTCGTCCGGCAGCGCCAGCACCGGTCCCTGCAACGACTCGATGATCCTCTTATAGGAGCCGCCGGGCAGGTCGGTCCGGCCGATCGAACCTGCGAATAAAGTATCGCCGGCAATCAGCTTCTTCTGCGGCGCAAAATACAGGCAGATGCTGCCCTCGGTGTGGCCGGGCGTGTGTAGCACATCGGCCACCAGGTTGCCCGCCTTCACCTTGTCGCCGGTGGTCAGGCTGCCGTCGAGCTCCACCTGTTCCGGCGGCCTCATCCCGATCCATGACGCCTGCACGTCCAGCATCTTCAGCAGGGCATAGTCGTTCTGGTTGAGCAGCACCGGCGCGCCGGTCAACCGCTTCAGTTTGGCGGCGCCGCCAATGTGGTCAATGTGCGCGTGGGTGATGACGATCTGCTTCACCGTCAGCCCGTGACGCTTCAGGATGGCCATCACTTCCTCAATGTCGTCGCCCGGGTCAATGACGATGGCCTCCTTGGTGGCCTCGTCGCCCACCACCGAGCAGTTGCATTGCAGCGGCCCGACCGGGAAGATCTCGTGAATCATGCATCCAAGCTACCATGACGTGGTGTTTCAGCGGCAAGGGAAGGCGTGACCCATCGGTGCCCAGGTTCGCCCATCTTTTGGGCTAACCTGGGGATCGCTTCACTCGATGCCGGAGACCCCACTCCTCCCAAACCCAGGTTAGCGTCCAATCCCGGGACGCGAACCTGGGGCACCGATCTTTTCAGCCGGCGGTTGAGTCGGCGCCCGTTTGTGCAGTAAACTTCGCCAACTGGCAACTGTCGGCTCAGTCCGCACACCTGCGGAAGAAGGTGGATCATGGAGCGCATCCAGTTCCTCACACATCGCGATCGCCAAGTGCTGTTTCTGGATTTCAGCGGCTGCTCCGCGGAAGATGTGGCCGGCCTCGCCGACCGCGTTCCCGACATTGTGACCCGCGAACCGCTCGATACCGTTCTGGTGGTCGCTGATTTCACCGGCGCCGAATTCAACCGCGAGGCGGTCGAGCACATCAAGGTTGCCACGGCGTTCGACCGCCCGCATGTGAAGCGCGCCGCCTGGGTGCTGAACGGCAACATGCCGACCGCGCTGTACGATTCCATTCGCCAGTTTTCGGCGCGCGAATTTCCGCGTTTCGAAAATCGCGATGCGGCGTTGGACTACGTGGTGAGCTGATCGAAATTCCGCGACAAAGTAAAAGCCTCCGCCGTGGCGGAGGCTGCGAACTTTTGACCCTTCGAGGAAGCTACTTCTTGGGAGCGGCCGGCTTAGGCGTGGCCGGAGCCGAAGTGCTGGCTGGCGCACTGCCCAGCACGGAATTGCTGCGCACGCCGCGTCGCGCCGCTAATACCGACAGCGTGATGGAGCTGAGCATAAAAATTACCGCCGCCCAGGTGGTGGCCTTGGTCAGCATGGTGGCCGCGGTGCGCGCGCCGAAGGCGGTCTGGCTGCCGGCACCGCCGAATGCGGCAGCGATGTCGGCGCTCTGGCCGCTCTGCAGCAGCACCACGATGATCAGGAAGAGGCAGACGACAATGTGAAGAGTGGTAATCAGCGCAAACATGGAACTCGTTTTCTCGTTCTGGACCGCGCCACTGGTGGCGTACCTCGGTCCGGTCGGATTGGCATCAAGCCAGAAATTCGTGATTGATGCGGCAGCGGGACTTGATGGATGAACGCTAAGGCGGTCAATAACTTACAAGTCGCTCAAATTCGCAAGCGCCGGTCTGCCGATAGCGGCGACAGGGCAGTCTTATCACTGCACGAAATTCTAACATATCTGCTGCGCGGGGTTAGCGCCGGTCGCTTCCACAACTGGATTCGGTTCGTACGATTGGAGCAGCCTCACGTCACCTTTACCAAATCAGCGGACTTCCAACTTTGCGATCTCATTGGCCAGCGTCCTCGCAAAACAAGGTACACTGCTTTTCGTCGCCCATGAGCTCCGAACAAGCATCTACTGCCCAAAGTCTCCAGCACTCTTCCGCGAGGAACAGCCTGCTCTTTTCCCCCGCAGCAATGGTCCTTGCCGGACTGGCTTTGCGTCTGGTGTGGATGGCTCTCGGGAATTTATACCAACTGGATGCCGCCCACTGGCATGCCTTCGAGATGGCCAACATCGGAGCGTCGCTCGCCAGCGGACATGGTTTCGGCTCTCCCTGGGGAGGCGATACCGGTCCTACAGCCTGGACCGCTCCTCTCTATCCCTGGCTGGTTTCGCTGGCCTTTCGGCTCTTCGGCGTTGAGTCGAGCGGGGCGGGGATCGCTCTGCTGACTTTCAACAGCGTCTTTTCCGCGCTCACCAGTTGGACCATCTATCGCATTTCGTCCCGGCTCTTCAATCGTAAGACGGCCATCTGGGCGGGCTGGTTGTGGGCGCTATCGCCGTACGCCATTTTCTGGTCCATCACCTGGATCTGGGAGACGGCGTTCTCGACCTTTCTGCTGAGCCTGCTGTTTCTCCTGACGCTGGAGATGGAAGGAGACGCACGCCTGCGCCCGTGGCTTCTCTATGGCGGATTGTGGGGTCTGGTCGCCTTGACCAACACTTCCATGTTGATATGGCTGCCGTTCTCCGGATGCTGGCTGGCGTATCGACTGCATCGCGGGGGCAAAAAGTTTTTGCGGCCGGTGGCGGTCAGCGCTGTCCTGTTCTGGCTGATCATCACCCCGTGGATCGTGCGCAACTATGTTGTCTTCGACAAGCTGATCCTGATTCGCGGCGACCTGGGGGCGGAGCTGAGGGCCGGCAATAATCCCCAGGCCGAAGGCACCTGGGTCCCGGCGTACCGCGCAGGTAATAATCCCAGCCTGTTCGAACAGTACAAACAGATGGGCGAGCTCGCTTACGACGCCGAGCAAGGCCGGCTGGCAAGAGAGTGGATTGCCGAGGACCCGCTGCACTTCCTGGCGCTCTCCGGACGACGAATATTTTTCTTCTGGTACGGCCTACCCGATGAGCGCCTGGCGATATTTCACGTACTGTTCATGGCTTTGACCCTGGCGTCATGGGGAGGACTGTTTCTGGCGGTGCGGCGGCGCATTCCCGGGCTCTTTCTCTTCGCCAGCCTGATGATTTTCTACCCGCTGGTTTACTACGTCACCTTCCCAACCGACCGCTATCACCACGCGATCGAGCCGGAATTGTTGATTCTGGCGGTCTGGCTGTTTACCTCGGAGACCATGGCAGCCAAGCCTCAGTCGGAGGTTGTCGAAGCCGCCGTGTAACTGTCTATTGGCTTGATGTCAGACGCCGTAAGGAAGCGCGTTTTCGCGAGGGCGAGCTTAACTGGTTGATGCAGGTTACCGGGAGGGAGGATTGGGGGAGGAAAAAATCTGGTGCGGAAGGGGGGACTTGAACCCCCATGCCTTTCGGCGCCACCCCCTCAAGATGGTGTGTCTGCCAATTTCACCACTTCCGCACGTTCGATGAAGCCAGAGGCAGCCTCAGTATAACAAAGAGAATTCGCCCGGCGAAGGCGGCATCACGGGGCGCGATGTCGCGTAACTAGTACTTCACGATCTTCACGAAGCTGGCCGGCGTCAGGCTGGCGCCGCCGACCAGCGCGCCGTCAATTTCCTCCTGTCCAGATCAATGCGCGGCGTTTTCCGGCTTCACGCTGCCGCCGTAGAGAATGCGAAGCCCGTTGGCGAATTCCTCGCCGAAACGCCTTTGCCGCCTCCTGGCGGATCACCTGATGCGCTTCGCTCGGCCATCTCCGGCGTTGCGGTCAGTCCGGTGCCGATGGCCCAGACCGGTTCGTAGGCGATGGCCATCTTGGCGGCCTTGCGGGCGGAGATGCCGCTGAAGGCGCGCGATTGCACTGCCGGCGCAGCACGTCTTCGGTGACTCCGGCTTCGCGCTCTTCCTTCACTTCGCCGATGCAGACGATGGGCGCAGTCCGGCTTCCAGCGCGATTTTGAGGCGGCGATTCACCGTGTCGTCGGTTTCGCCGAAATACTGGCGGCGTTCGGAGTGGCCGATGATGACCCACTTGCACCTGGTCGCGATCAGCATTTCGGCCGAGATTTCGCCGGTGAATGCGCCTTCTTTTTCCCAGTACATATTCTGTGCGCCGACTTCGATGTTGCTGCCTTGGCGGCTTCCGACGCGGCAGCAGATCCACGAAGGGAGGGCAGATTACGATTTCGTCGCGGGTGTGTCCGGCGACCAGGGGCAGAAATTCATGGATGAACGCGGTGGTCTGGTCGGGGGTCTTGTACATCTTCCAGTTGGCGGCAATGATCTTTTTGCGCAGGCATGAGATGAGTCCGTTCTGTAAGGATTGTTTTTGCGGCCAGCGCTGCGCGCGGCACCGCTCGAAATGCTGGACAGCCACGTGATCGAACAGCACAAAGCTTACGTCACGCACATGCGCGCCTCGTCCAGCGCATCCGACGTGGCAGACACGCCACTGCGGCAGCAGGGTCGGCCGGATATCCGTAGACTCCGGTGGAGATCGCCGGGAAGGCTACCGAGTGCAAGCCGCAGCTCGTCGGCGAGGCGCAGGAGTTGCGATGGCATCTGGCCAGGATGGCGCTTCGCCGTGCTTGCCGCCGCGCCAGACAGGGCCGACGGTGTGAATCACGAAGCGCGCCGCCAGTCGTCCTGCCGGGCGTCGCCACGGCTTCGCCGGCGGGAAGCTGGCCGATGCGCGCGACGATCTCGCGGCACTCTGCGAGAATTGCCGGGCCGCCGGCGCGATGGATGGCGCCGTCCACTCCGCCTCCGCCCAGCAGGGAAGAGTTGGCCGCGTTGACGATGGCGTCGGTGGGCTGTTGGGTGATGTCGCCCGGCCCGAAGAAGATCAGTGTGCGATCTTCTCCAAGGCGAAGAACCACCGCGTGTGGCTTCGAATGCATCACGCTCACTTGTTCGATCAGAGCTTCCACGCCGGGCAATTTCTTGCCTTCCAGGAACTCCAGCGAAGCGCCGCCGCCGGTGGAGATGTGGGTGATCTTATCGGCGACGCCGGCAGCCTTGCACCGCCGCCACGCTGTCGCCGCCGCCCACGATGGAGATGGCCGCCCGGATTGTCAGCCACGGCCTCGGCAATCTTCTTGGTGCCCTTGGTGAATGCTTCAATCTCGAAGACGCCCATGGGGCCGTTCCAGACGATGGTGCGCGCGGTGCTGATTTCGTCGGTGAACAGCTCGATGGTCTCCGGGCCGATGTCGAGCGCCATCTTGTCGGCGGGAATCGGCTGGCCTTCGTCGATGCTTCTGAATGCGCGCGCCGGCATCCAACTTGTCGGCGACCACGTGGTCCACCGGCAGCAGGAACTTCACGTGCTGGGCCTTGGCTTCGGCCAGCGTCTTGGCCGCCAGTTCCACCTTGTCGGCCTCCAGCAGCGACTTGCCGATCTCCTGGCCCTGCGCCTTCAGGAAGGTATAAGCCATGCCACCACCGATGATCAGCGTATCCACCTTGGGCAGCAGGTTGCGGATGACGCCGATTTTGTCGCTGACTTTGGCGCCGCCCAGAATCGCCAGAAAGGCTTCTGCGGATGCGCAGTGCCTTGCCCAGGTATTCCAGCTCCTTTTCCATCAGCAGGCCGGCCGCGCTCTTGGGCACGAAGTGGGTTACGCCTTCGGTGCTGGCGTGGGCGCGGTGCGCCGAGCCGAAGGCGTCATTGACATAGATTTCGCCGAGTTTGCCCAACTGCCGCGCAAAGCCGGGATCGTTGCTTCCTCTTCGGGATGGAAGCGCAGATTTTCCAGCAGCAGCGTCTGGCCGCGCTCCAGCTTTTTGGCCATCTCTTCGGCCTGCATGCCGATGCAGTCGGGCGAGAAGCCAACGTTTTGGCCGCGGCCCAGGCATCGTCGAGCAGTATGCGAAGCCGCTCGGCCACCGGCTTGAAGGCTCATCTTGGGATTGGGCTTGCCCTTGGGGCGGCCCAGATGCGAGGCCAGGATCAGCCGGGCCCCGTGTCGCAGCGCGTACTCAATGGTAGGCAGGGTCTCGCGGATGCGGGTATCGTCCGTCACCCGGCCATCGTCCAGCGGGACGTTGAAATCCACGCGCATCAAGACCCTTTTATTGTTCAGCGGAAGATCGCGAATCGAGAGTTTCGACATGACATCGCCCTCGAGACTACATGCAGTGCTCGCCTGCGACGGGGAGCCACGGCCCGGGTCGCAAGATGAAGCCCGCCGGCGCCGCTGCTACATCCTTCGGCGCGCGGCGGACGTTACATCAGACTACAGACCCTTTGCTCCGAGGTAATGGATCAGATCGCGGACGCGGCAGGAGTATCCCCACTCGTTGTCGTACCACGAAATCACCTTCACCAGTTGCCGCCTACCACCCTGGTCATCGGGGCGTCAACGATGGAAGAGCGTCGTCGCCGCGGAAATCAATCGAAACCAGTTCGTTGGTCTCGTAGCCCAGGAAGCCCTTCAGCGGACCGGCCTCGGAGGCCGCCTTCAGCGCGGCGTTCACTTCCTCGACCGTGGTCTTCTTCTCGACGAAGACCACCAGGTCCACCACCGAGACATTGGGTGTGGGCACGCGCATGGCGAAGCCGTCGAGCTTGCCCTTCAGGTCGGGAATCGCCAGATAGACGGCCTTGGCTGCGCCGGTGGAGGTGGGAATCATGGACAGAGCGGCGGCGCGGGCGCGGCGCAGGTCCTTGTGCGGGAAGTCCAGAATCACCTGATCGTTGGTGTAGGAGTGGATGGTGGTCATGGTGCCGCAGACGATCTTGAAGGTGTCATTGATGACCTTGGCCACCGGCGCCAGGCAATTGGTGGTGCAGGATGCGTTCGAAATGATGTGGTGCTTGGCGGGATCGTACTTGTCCTCGTTCACGCCCATCACGATGGTGATGTCTTCGTTGGTGGCCGGGGCGGAGATGATGACCTTCTTCACCGTTCCGCGCAGATGCTGCTTGGCCAATTCGCCCTTGGTGAACTTGCCGGTGGACTCGATGACCACCTGCGCGCCTACGGATTCCCAATCCAGCTTGGAGGGGTCCTTTTCGGCAAAGACCCGAATATTTTTTCCGTCGATGGAGATGGAATCGCTGGTGGCGGTGATTTTATTCGGCAGGTTGCCGAGGATGGAGTCGTACTTCAGCAGGTGGGCCAGGGTTTTCGGATCGGTCAGATCGTTGACCGCCACGATTTCTAGTTCCTTGTCTGCCAGAGCGGTACGGAGAATATTGCGGCCGATGCGGCCAAAACCGTTAATACCAACTTTAATCGCCATTGCGCCTCTTCATTGAGCATGAAATTGGGATATCTCTACGGTACTCTCACCCCAAAACCGGTGAATACAGGAAACTAAAAATCGTAGCATCCGGGGGGTAGCCAAGCAATGTCGCATATCACTTGCCACGGTCCGGCCGAGTGTGGAATTGCCCCGAAGGTGGCAGGCGTGTTACAAGTGCAACATGCGCAGATGGATGCGCGACCGCGACAAGCGGCGCAAGAAAACGGGCGAGCAGCAAGCAGGCCAGGAGCATCCGGCACCGCTGCAGCCAAAATTCCCTGAACCTGAATCTGGCCAGGCGGCGGACGAGCCGTCAGCGCCTGAAGTCGAAGCGGCGCCTGCTCCGCAGGCAGCGGCGGACGACTCGGATTCGCAGATTCAAATGCTCGGCACTAGCGGCGAGGGTGGGCAACAGCCGGCCCGACGCGATCGCTCGCGCCGCCGTGGACGCCGCGGTCGCGGTAGTCGGCCGCAACCTCCGGCCAAGGCTCCGTCGTTGCCCGGGCCTGGCGGTCCCACCGGCGAAGCTGCGGAAGCCGACGCGCTCGGCGAATCGCCGGACACTGCGGCCGCTGCACCGGCACAGCCTGCCTCCCAGTCGCGCAAGGCCGAAGGGCGCGGTGGTGCTGTCCATCGGCTTGCCCGGCTCGGGTAAGAGCACCTGGTTCAAGCGGCATAAGATTCTGCCGCTCTCCAGCGACATGGTGCGCATCCTGCTGTTTGACGACGTCACCGAACAGCGTTACCAGGACTTGGTGTTTTCCACCCTGCGGGCGATGCTGCGGGCGCGGCTGCTGGCCCGGCGGCCGTGGAACTACCTGGACGCCACCAATCTTTCTCCGCACGAGCGCCGCAGTTGGATCAAGCTGGCGCACGACTTCGGCTACGAAGCGCATGCCGTGTTCTTCGACGTGCCGCCGGAAGTCTGCATGGAGCGCAATCATCGGCGCGAGCGCAACGTCCCGGAAGAGATCATGCAGCGCATGGCGGCCAAACTCCGTCCTCCGAAGTTCGAGGAAGGCTTCGCCAAGATCACCGTGGTCCGCCTGAAGAAGAAGGATGACGGATCGCAGGGCGAAGAGCCGCGGCAGGAGTTCGGTATCGAGCCCGACGACGGCGAACCGCCGGAGCTGGACGTACCCGAATAAATTTACCGACATTTCATCTTCCCAAGGGCGGCCGATGGCCGCCTTTGCTTTTGCCCGCCGAAAGGCGGTCCGACAATTCGCGTTTCGGCAGGAATCTTCGGCCACCTCGCGTCCAAAAAAGTGGTAGCATCCGCCTCATCAGCCGCCATGGGTATGCGGCTGACCGCGATCGAACCTGCCATCCGGAGGAAAGTCTCATGGAAACGAAGATGAATGCATTGGTGCAGTCGGGCTGGGCGCTGCTGATGGCCCTCGCCATCAACGTAGTCGAAGCGCTGGCGCTGTGGATTGTCGGCCGCTGGTTGATCGGCTTTTGCTTAAGGCTCATCGGGAAAGGCATGAGCCGTCAGAAGATCGATCCTACGCTGATCCGCTATATCCAGAATGGGGTCGGCGCCCTTCTGAACATCTTGCTGGTGATCGCCATCCTGGGCTTCTTCGGGGTGCAAACCACCAGCCTCGCAGCACTGATTGCCGCGGCCGGCGTAGCCATCGGCATGGCCTGGAGCGGCTTGCTGGCGAATTTCGCCGCCGGCGTCTTCCTGGTCATCCTGCAGCCCTTCAAGGTCGGCGACTTCGTGACCGCTGGCGGCATCATGGGCACGGTAACTGAGATTGGATTGTTCGTGACCTACATTGACGCGCTCGACAACGTGCGCCATATCGTGGGCAACGGCAAAATCTTCGGCGACGTTATCCAGAATTACTCCACCAACTCGTATCGCAGGGTCGACCTGACGGCGCAGCTCGCGCATGGCGTGGACGTGCACGTTGCCATGCAGTTGCTGAAGAGCAGCCTGGCGAAGATTCCCAACGTCGCGATCAACCCTGCCCCCGACGTCGAGATTTTGACCTTCACCCTTGCCGGTCCGGTGCTGGCGGTACGCCCGTATTGCAACAACAAGGACTACTGGCAGGTCTATTTCGACAGCAACAAGCTGATCAAGGATTCGTTCACCACTGCCGGCTTCGCCGTGCCCGAGCAGCACTACATGGTGCGGACCGCCGCTGCCGGCGCCATGATGGCCGGAGCCTGATTCGCTTCATCGGCACTCAGACAGGGCGGCCTTCGGGCCGCCTTTTTCGTGGCGTAAAGCTGCATGCGGATAGGATTCGCGCATGTTTCGTTCGTCCCATTCGGTTGCGCCGGACCGGATTCGAGCGGACAATGGTTACACGTCAGTACGGGGGCATATCCGGTCGTGGGAGGTAATTATGCGGCGAAGTGCATTGCTGGTGTCAGCCATACTTTTGGGGGCTCTCACAGGTTTCTCGGCAGCGCAGAATGCGGGATTGCCGGCGAATGCTCCACCGCTGGCAGTATCGCCACAGCCGGCTCCAGCGCCTAATCTGCCCTTCACTGCCGACGTGGTGACCCGCTTCGAGCGCACCCTGGGCGGCCAGAACGTTGTGCGCGAGACCCAAGGGCGCGTGATGCGCGACAACCAGGGACGTGTGCGGATCGAGACCCCGCTTCCGAATTCCAACACCCTGAAACGGATCACGATTCATGATGCAATGCTGCACGAGTTGATCACCCTGGATGCGCGCACCAATACCGCAACCGTCGTCCATATCTCCCCGACGACGGGAGCGAAGCCTTCCGCGTCGGCGGTAGCTGGCCCTTCTGGTTCGACGGTGGTGGCGCAGAACGCCGCGGGGAGCAGCACTACCATCCATATGAACGGCCGTCCTATGAGCTCGGCCATGGTTTCCGCGTCCACATCGACCTCCAGCCTCGGAACGAAGACCATGGACGGCGTGCAAGTGGAGGGCAAACGTACCACGCGGACCGCCCCGGATGGCATGGGAAGCGAAGCGGCGCAGTCGGTCAGCGAGACCTGGTACTCGCCGGAACTGAAGATCACCATGTCGAGCGAAACCAACGACGGCCCGCGCGGCCGCAGTTCCATGCGGGTGACCAACCTGGTGCGCTCGGAACCAGCCCCGGAACTGTTCCAAATCCCGGCGGACTATACAATAAAGGAAGTAGGGCAGGGAGCTGCCGGTTCGCAGCCCTAAGGAGTCGCAAGTAACGAATGAGTGATCTGGACTTTTCTCCGCCACGCGAACTGAACGTCTCCCTGTGGCGGTCCTTGATATTGAATCTCGCCGACCGCTTCTCGCCGGAGAAGCTGCCGCCGCTGGAGCTTTCCTCCAAGCCGGTGGACTTGGGCATGCTGGAAGGTGACCGGCTGGCGATGCCGTGGTATCGCACCGTCTTCATCAACATTGCCGACGTGGTCTCGCCTGAGTCGCTGCCGCCGCTGGAGTTGGAATCGCGTCCTGTTGATGTGGGCGAACTGCTGGGCGACGACCTGAGCCATGGTTGGTGGTACAACCTGCTGTCGCAGATGCGCGACCGGTTGTCGCCGGAGCGTCCCGTTGCCTTGGAATTGACGGCCACGCCCATCACCGGTTTCGGAGCGGAATCCACGCTCCAGATCCTCGACTGGTCCGACCTGATTGATACGCCCAAGGTATTTCTGCCGGACGGCCCGGTAACTGCCGCGCCGCTGCTGGCGGTCGAGACGGTGGAATCGCTGCCGGAGCAAGCTCCCACGACGGACCCCGTGCTGCTGGCCGCGCGCATGCAACTGGTGCGCGACATCGGCCGGACCCGCTTCCGTCGCCGCATCTGGATTGCCGTGGCCACGGCTGAAGCCGGTTTTCTGCTGTTCGCTCTCTTCAAAATGGTGTAAGCGACATAGCACCGCCGCCCGCCTAGGGGAATCCCGTATCCGCTGGAGCGCCGTCTCCCTGATTGCGCCGGATCTCGCCAGAAGCCTGCCGTAGGCCTGTGCTATAGTGCGCTAAAGAAGACTCGGTAGCCACGCGCGTGGGACCAAAGCCAAGGCTTAGGAGCCGCCACCGCTCGCCGAAACACCTCGGCATCGCTTCCAGCTCAAGTAGCTAGTCGCACGACTCGCCAAATTTATGGCAGCTACGCCATATTCGGTTCTCTCACGCAAACAAATACGAGTGCGCGGAATTGTGCAGGGCGTAGGCTTCCGTCCGTTCGTCTTCAACCTGGCACATAGGCTGGGCCTGTCCGGCTACGTTCTCAATTCTTCCGCCGGCGTCACCATCGAGGTCGAAGGCCCGGAGCCGCGCATCCAGGAATTTCTCGACACCTTGCAGACATCACCGCCGCCGCTCGCAATGATTAAGGAAGTTGCGGTCGCCGAGCTCGAGCCGCAGGGTGACGCCGAGTTCTCCATCCATCACAGTCATGCGGACGCAGGCGACTTCGTCCTGGTGTCGCCCGACGTGGCCACCTGCGACGACTGCTGGCGCGACTTTGGCGAGCCCGCCAACCGGCGCTACGGCTATCCCTTCACCAACTGCACCAACTGCGGGCCGCGCTACACCATCATCCAGGACATTCCCTACGACCGCCCGACGACCACCATGTCGTCGTTCGTGATGTGCGACGCCTGCCGCGCGGAATATGACGACCCGGCCGACCGCCGCTTCCACGCGCAGCCCAATGCTTGTCCGGTGTGCGGCCCGTCGCTGGCGCTGGTGCGTTCGAGGTACGAATCTTCCGGATGCTTCGGCCTATGACGAGCGCGACTCGCACGGCCATCATCCGGCAAGTGCGCGACCTGCTGCGCGACGGGCAGATTGTCGCCGTCAAAGGCCTGGGCGGATTCCTGCTGGCCTGCGATGCCGACAACGATGCAGCCGTGCGCGAGCTTCGTCGACGCAAGCGCCGCAGCGATAAGCCCTTCGCGCTGATGGCGCGCGATCTGGCGAGCGTGCAGACAGTTTTGTGCGGTCTCGGACGCCGAACGTGGCGGCCCTGCTCAGCCCGCGCCGGCCGATCGTCATCCTGCCGCCGGCAATCGCGCAGGCCTTATTCCAGCCGCCGTCGCGCCCGGCAACAACACCCTCGGCGTCATGCTGCCCTACACGCCGCTGCACTACCTGCTGTTCAGCGATTCGCCGCAGGAGCCGTCGGAGTTTACCGCGCTGGTGATGACCAGCGGCAACCTGAGCGAAGAGCCGATCGTCAGCCTCAAACGACGAGGCCTGGCTCGCCTGCGAACGGTGGCCGACTGGTTCCTGCTTCCACAACCGCGACATCTACATGCGCGTCGACGATTCGGTGGTGCGGATGTTCGAAGGCCGACGAGCGTGTGCTGCGCCGGTCGCGCGGATTCGTTCCGCAGCCCATCGATCTGGGCATCGAGCTGCACGAGATTCTGGCCTGTGGCGGCGGAATTGAAGAACACTTTTTGCCTGACCAAAGGCACGCTACGCCATTCTCAGCCAGCACATCGGCGATCTGGAGAACTACGAGACGCTGGAGTTCTTCGAGGAGACGCTGGCGAACCTGAAGCAACTGTTCCGCGTGGCGCCGCGCGCCGTTGCCTACGATCTGCATCCCGACTATCTGAGCACCGCGTTTGCGCTGGCGTTGCCGGATCGAGCGCAAAATCGGCGTGCAGCATCATCATGCGCACATCGCCAGTTGCATGGCGGAGAACCACCTGCGCGGCAAGGTCATCGGCGTGGCCTTCGACGGCACCGGCTACGGCACCGACGGCAAAATCTGGGGCGGCGAATTCCTGGTCGCCGATTTCGCGGGCTTCGAGCGCCGCGCGCATTTGCGCTATGTTCCGCTGGCCGGCGGCGATGCCGCCGTCCGCCAGCCGTGGCGCATGGCGCTCAGCTACCTTCGCGACAGCCTTCGGGCGACAGTCGCCGGCCGATCTGCCGCTTTCCCGGCGATTGCCGAGAAGCAGATCTGACGTTGGTCGAGACGCATGCTGCCAGGCAGAATCTCAATACGGTCGAGACTTCGTCTTGCGGCACGGCTCTTCGACGCGGTCGCGGCGCATCCTCGGTCTGCGGCAGGAGGTCAACTTCGAAGGCCAGGCCGCCATCGAGCTGGAAATGGCGGCACGATCGGGAATCGACGGCGAGCTATCCGTTTGAGATCGAGAGCGGCGAGACCTGGTGCAATCGACTTCCGCCCCATGATCGAGCCATCGTGCGAGGACGTCGCAACGCGGCCGACCAGCCGGCGAGATTGCAGCTCAGTTTCACAACACGTTGGCGCGGCCATCGTCGAAGTCTGCGAGCGCATCGCGCACGAGCGAAGGTCTGAACCGCGTCTGCCTCAGCGGCGGCACTTTCCAGAACCTGTTCCTTCTGGAGCGCACGGTGGTAGAGTTGCGGCGTCGCGGCTTTGAGGTGTTCCTGCACGCGCAGGTTCCGCCCAACGACGGCGGAATTTCCCTGGGGCAGGCCGTGATCGCCAATGAATTGTTGCGAGCGAAAGGAGGACTGACATGTGTCTGGCAATTCCCGGCAAAGTAGTCGAAACGTTCGACGCAGGGCGGCACTGCGCATGGCCAAGGTGCAGTTTGGCGGCATCGTGCGCGAGGCCTGCCTGGAATACGCTCCGGAGACGCAGTCGGGCGATTATGTCCTGGTGCATGTCGGCTTCGCCATCAGCCGCGTGGACGAGGAGGAAGCAGAGCGCACCTACCAGGTGCTGGAAGAAATGGACCAGCTTACACGAACTTGATAGCCCGCCTGGACGGTGAACGGATCACCGCGGCAACCGGAGGGTACCGGAGACCAATGAAATACCTTGATGAATACCGCGACGGAGATGTTGCCGCGCAAGCTGCGTCGACGAGATGCGCCGCATCCAGACGCGGCCCTGGGTGCTGATGGAAGTCTGCGGCGGGCAAACGCACTCCATCGTCAAGCACGGGATTGATCATCTGCTGCCCGAGGGCGTGGAACTGGTGCACGGGCCGGGCTGTCCGGTGTGCGTGACGCCGCTGGAGATGATCGACAAGGCTCATGCCATCGCGCGGCGATCCGGACGTGATCTTCTGCTCCTTCGGCGACATGCTGCGCGTGCCGGGCTCGGATCGGCGACCTGTTCACGATCAAATCGCAGGGCGCCGATGTGCGCGTCGTCTATTCGCCGCTCGACTGCCTGAAGATCGCGCGCGCCAATCCCGGACAAGAAGGTGGTGTTCTTCGCCATCGGCTTTGAGACCACGGCGCCGGCCAATGCCATGCTGGTGTGGCGCGCGCGCGAAGAGGAGTTGAAGAACGTTTCGCTGCTGGTTTCGCACGTGCTGGTGCCGCCGGCGCATCGACGGCGATCCTGCGATTCGCCGGAGAACCGCGTGCAGGGATTTCTCGGTCCGGGCATGTTTGCGCCGTCATGGGCTACCGCGAATACGAGCCGATCAGCGCGCGCTACAAGGTGCCGATCGTGATCACCGGCTTTGAGCCGCTCGATATGCTGGAAGGCATGCTGATGGCCGTGCAGGCAACTGGAAGAAGGGCGGGCGGAGGTCGAGAACCAGTACTCGCGCGTGCTGTGACCGCGAAGGCAACCTAGCCGCGCAGAAGCTGGTCGTTCAGGTCTTCGAAGTCGGCGACCGCAAGTGGCGCGGCGTCGGCACAATTCCGCAACAGCGGCTACCGGCTGCGCGGGAATTCCGCGAGCATGACGCCGAGAAGATCTTCGATGTGGAGGAGATCGATACCCGCGAACCGGAGATCTGCATCAGCGGCGAGATTCTGCGGGGGATCAAGAAGCCGCACGACTGCCCGGCCTTCGGACGGAGCTGTGCACCCGCAGCATCCGCTGGGAGCCACCATGGTTTCAGCCGAGGGCGCCTGCGCCGCCTATTACGCCTACGGCCGGCATCTGCGTCCCGACAAAGACGACGTAAGCCTGACCACCATTTCGAGCGGAGGTAGCGGCATGAGCAGTTCCGGCAATCCGGGCGCGATACGCCGCCGCAAACTGCGGTGCCTCCCGATTGGCGCGAAAAGGTCATGCGACAAGTGTCGCGAGTCAGTCGAGGTCAAGCAGCAGTTCTTCGAGCACTACGCCGACGCAATCGGAGAAGCTCAGCCAGAAGATGGCCGAGCGCTTTCGCCAGGGCCGATCAGCTCTGCGGTGATGGGCAATGGCGGCAGCGCGTGCGACGCCCAGCATGTGGCGGTGGAGTTCATGCATCCCATCATCGAAAAGCGGCGGGCGCTGCCTGCGCTCGATTCTGGTGAGCGACATCCCGGTGCTCACCGCCATTTCCAACGACAAGGATTTCGCCCGCGTTTTCGTGGATCAGATTCGAGCTTTGGGCGAAAGCCCGGCGACATGGCGCTCGCCATTTCCACCAGCGGCAGATCTGCCTAATCTGATTTACGCGCTGGAGGCGGCGCGGCGGCGCGACATGCTGACCATCGCGTTCTCCGGCAAGGACGGCGGCCGCATGCCGGAGGTCTGCCGATTATTGCTTCATCGTGCCCAGCTACAGCATTCATCGCATCCAGGAATCGCACGTGGCGCTGCTGCACATCCTGTGGGACCTGACGCACGTCGCCATGGGCGAAGAAGACGTGATTTAGCAACGACGAGGGATCATGAGCGAATCCGAATCTCCCGTGTTCGGTTCCTGTCCGCTGCCCATCTTTGAGCATAAGCAGATCGTGCTCGGCCACGGCAGCGGCGGCAAACTGACGGCGGAGCTGATCGAGAAGGTCTTCCTGCCGGCCTTCGGCAACCCGGTGCTGGACAAACTCGACGACCAGGCGGTGGCTCCAGATCAACGGCAGTGCGTATCGCCTTCACCACCGATTCGTTTGTGGTGACGCCGATTTTCTTTCCCGGCGGCGACATTGGCACGGCTGGCGATTAACGGAACGGTGAACGATCTGGCCATGTGCGGCGCGCGGCCGCTCTACCTGGCGGCAGCCTTCATCCTGGAGGAAGGATTGGCGACCGACGACCTGCGGCGCGTCGTGGAATCCATGCGCGATGCGGCGCAGCAGGCGCAGCGTGCACCTGGTCACGGGCGATACCAAGGTGGTCAACCGCGGCAAAGGCGACAAGGTGTTTATCACCACCACCGGAATCGGCGTCATGGATCGCCCGGTTTCCATCTCAGCCGACCGCGCCCGTCCCGGCGACAAAATCATTGTCAGTGGTTACATCGGCGATCACGGCATGGCCATCATGTCGCAGCGGGAAAACCTGGAGTTCGAGAGCGCCATCGAGAGCGATTGCGCGCCGCTGTATGGGCTGGTTAGCGCGATGCTCGACGCTTCATCGGCAGATGGGCCTTCCGCGATTCACTGCCTGCGCGATCCAACGCGCGGCGGTGTGGCCACCACGCTGAACGAAATTGCCGGACGCTCCAAAATCGGCATGCTGCTCGACGAGCGGCAACTGCCGGTGCGCGAAAGCGTGAAGGGTGCGTGCGAAATCCTCGGCCTCGATCCGCTTTACGTCGCCAACGAAGGCAAGCTGGTTGCGGTGGTTTCGCCCGGCGCGGCAGACGCAATTATCGAAAACATGCGCCGCCATCCGCTGGGCTATGCGGCGGTAGTGATCGGCGAAGTGGTCGCCGAACATCCCGGCATGGTGCTGATGAGGACCGAAATTGGCGGTACGCGCGTGCTGGATGTAATGTTTGGCGAGCAACTACCACGCATCTGCTGAGGCAACGGGGCTTTGGCTGCGGGCATCTTTATCCATAGGACTGAGCTCTCGGGCTGCTTGTGTCAACCAGCCAGGCAGCCTGAGCGGCGCAGCTCCGAGGAGGATGAGGATGGCTCGCAAGCTTCTGGTGACTGCGCTTTCGCTGATGGCGGTAAGCATGCTGGTCTCGATGGCTCCCGACATCGTGCGCTACGTCAAGATTTCGCGAATGTAATTCGCACCCCGAACTCGGGCAACGTGACTAGCCTCGCTTGTCCGAGTTGGTACTTTTCCCTGACAACCCTCGCCCTGCTCGCGCCGCGACGGCGCGCTTACTAAGTCGTTTCTCCCACCCCGGTTGCAGAATCGTCCCCCGAAAGCAGCACGCCGCTTGTGACCGCTATCACAGGCTTTGGGTCGCATTTGCGGCATTGTGATCTCAACGTGTTCCACGTAAGGGAGAGGGAACACGCCGGGAGGAAACAATGCCGGCAGCCGACTCAGAAGACCTGGTACCACAGCAACCAATACAGTGCGGACACCGCCTGCCGCGAGTGCCAGGGCGTGATTCGCCACGAGCCGTGGTGCATCAGCCTCAATCCCCGCGTCGTCTATGCCTACGAAGCGGTAGCCGATGCCGGCCGCCTCGCTCTGGAGGACGAACTGATCCTGCATGCCCTTGGCGTGCGCTGGGCGAATAATCCGTGCCAGGGAACGTGCCGCTAAATAAGCGAAGCAAGAATCGCCGACTCCGCGACGTTACTGGAATAGATCTTCCTTGATGACCTTCTGTCCGCCGAGCGAAGTGTAGAAGCCCCATACCGCGAGCCCGCAAACCGTGGCCAGCACAAACAGCGAGCCGCTCATGTACCACATGGAAAGATCGAGGGTGATGGGGATGTTCACTAGCAGGTCGGCGACGAAAGCCCCAACCGCCAGCGAGACAAATCCGAATCGCAGCACCACGAAGGCCGCGATGGCGTAAATGGCAGCGAAGGTGGCGATGTCCAGCAATAGATGGTGAGTGTCGAAGGTCTTGATAGCGGTCCATACCGCGACGAAAGCCAGCGCAGCCAGCCAGGGCTTGCGCAGCAGCACCCGCAGAATAAACATCACAAAAAAGAAGACCAGCGTGACTTGCAGCGACATGGCCAGATGCCACAACCAGGTGCCGATGACCGCGCGTCCGCCCATAAAATAGTTGGTGGTGGGCAATTGCGGCGCGTCCCCCTGGTGGATGCGCATCAGGAAGAATGCGGAGAAAATTACCGCCCAGCCCACGCCCAGCAGCACGCCATATAAAACGTCGCGGCCCACCATGGCGTCGCGGATTTTGCCGGACATCAGGCGGCTCCAGGATATGATGGCGTGCGGCCAGTGCCGCCGGACAAAGGGCTCGATCGCCAGATAGAGCGCGGTGGCCGCCGCGGTTATGAACAACGCCCCGCCGGCTGCGAACACGAACATTCCGATCATCGAGATAGAGGCCAAAAAGTGCGCCTGGAAGATCCACAGGATGATTTGCAGCGAGAACAGCAGCACCGCTAGTCGCCAGGCGCCGCGCATGTCGGCGCTTTCGCGCAGGTAATTGCGGCGCGCCACCCCCACCGCAACAAATAACAGCAGCACCGAGATCAGCGACAAAATTACGCTCGCAACCTTCACCTTGAAGGACTCGTCGGACGAGACCATGCGTCCGGGCGTGGTCCAGTCGCCCACCATCATGAACAGCACCGGCTTGCCACGCCACGCCGCCGCCTCCACATGCAACGGATAATTCGTGCCCGGCCAGGTGCCCAGCCATGCGGCGCGGGCATCGGAGGCAGACAGTGAATTCCACGTTGACTGCGTCGGCTTGAACTGTGCCGGGTCCAGGCCCGCCAGGCGAAACAGCACATTCCAATCGAACGCCGCGGATGCGGAGCCTGGGGACTTGTCCTCCTGCGGCGGCATCGCCTGCAGATGCACCAGCCTGCCTTGGGGATCGAGCGAAATCTGTACCATGCCGGAGATGATCGGCGGCGGGTCGCTGAGGTTGACGATGCCGGGAATCAGCGAGTTGTCCTTGACCTGGGTAGCGACCAATTCCGTCGGGCTCTGCCGCAGCCAGTAGGTCAGCACCGCCGGACGCCCCTCCAGCGCCGCCTGCCAGGTGGTTCGCTGTTTGGGATTGTCGTGCAAGTAGTCGAGATATTCCTCGTCGTAGTCGAAGCCGCTGGCGCTGTCGGCGGGAGGGGTGGTGTAGCCAAGTTGCTGCACCATGTCGCGCGCTTTCTGCGCCATGACTTCCGACGAGTACGGCAGGTTCATGTGTTGCAGCCCGCTGGAACGGCTGGAGAGCAGGTAGAACGCAAGCAAGCCGACGATCGCCACCGCCAGCGCCGCAACGGCATGTGGCAGCTTTAGCCCGGTTGCGGCGCCGGCTGCGGCCACCATCTGCGGAGAAGGCGTTTCGCCTGCTGCCAGCGCGGCCGCCAGCGGATCACCGCCAGGCAGCGCTGCTGCTACCGCCAGCGGCGAACTCGGACGCGAGCCCGGGTCAGCTTCGAGACAATGCAGAATCGCGCGCTCCACCGCGGGATCTAGGTCTTTCACCAGGGATGACGGACGGCTGGGGGTGCTGTCGCGCCGCAGGCGGACAATCTCTTCCAGTGTGCGTCCGTCGAAAGCCGCCTTGCCGGTGAAGACCTCATACAGCACCAGCCCCAGCGAGTAGATATCGCTGCGCGCCGTGACCGCTTCGCCGGAAAGCTGTTCCGGCGCCATGTACGCGGGTGTGCCGCTGCGAATGTCTTCGATCTCATGCGCCACACCGGCCAGGCCGAAGTCCGTGATCAGCACTTCACCACGGCCGTCGAGCATCACGTTGGCCGGCTTCAGGTCGCGATGCAGTACGCCCTTGTCGTGCGCAGCGGCCAGCCCGGCGCAGACCTTGCGTGCGATCTCTGCGGCCTTGTCACCGGGCAGGCGACCGATGCGGCGCAGCAGGGAAGCCAGGTCCTCGCCGTCAATGTATTCCATGGAGAGGAAGACCAGATCGTCCGCCTGTCCGATATCGAAGACACGGCAGACGTTGGGGTGCGAGATGCGGCGCGCGATGCGCACTTCATTGCGGAAGCGCTCCAGCGTCTGCTCGTCGGCAGCCAACTCCGGCAGAAACTTCAGCGCCACCTGCTGCCCCAGGCTGAGATCGTCAGCGCGATAGACTTCGCCCATGCCGCCCTTGCCCAACATGGCGATGATGCGATAGCGGCCGGCAATCAGCGTTCCGGGAGCGAAGCGCCCTTCGTGTGCGTAAACCTGTGACGATGGCCGCGAAGAGGGAGGAGGCGAACTGGGTGCGCGGGAAACGGCGGGGCGCTTTGGCGCCGACTGCAAGGTCGGGGTGTCGGGCCCGAGCGTCTGAGTCACGCCATCGCCGGCCGGCTTCCCGCAAAACGCGCAGAACGGCGCCGCCTGCGTCAATTCCGCACCGCATGAATCACACTTCTGCATCCCCGCACTCCCCGGCTGTAAGACGATTCCCGTATCTTATCAGCGCCGGGGACTGGCCAGCCCGGCTTCGAGCGGCGGCGTTTCCGATGTTATAATTTCGTTGCAGCACCCTTCACAACAGCGCACTCGCGACTGTGGCCAGGTAGCTCAGCTGGTAGAGCGCGGCCCTGAAAAGGCCGGCGTCGGCGGTTCGATTCCGTCCCTGGCCACCATTCTCCGCCTTGCCTCCGCCCATGGTTTCAGTTGAATTGGCTGATCGAGGCGTCTCGGCGTTCACAGCCCCGGCGCCGGTTTGACCTGCCTGCATATTCTCGGCGACAATCCTTTTCCATCTTCAAGTCCGTTGGTTCAGGTGCAGCTCATGACCCATGATGTGGCGGTAGTGAAAGCCCAGGAAATCGCCCGCGATGTGCTGGCGCCTTCTGCCGGGCAAAACGATAAGGCGGGACAATTCTCCACCGAGGCGGTGAAGTCGCTCGGAGAGTCGGGATTGCTGGCGCTGATGCTGCCCGCGGATTTCGGCGGTGCGGGATTAGGTCCGCGCACCTTCGCGACGGTGATGACGACGCTTGCCGAGGCCGATGCATCCGTCGCCATGGTGTACCTCATGCACATTCTGGGGACGGCTGCGATCGTCGCGGCGCGTCCAGGTGCGGCCCAGACCGTCGCGCCGATATTGCGCGAGATCGGCGCAGGACGCCACTTGTCCACCTTGGCGTTCAGCGAAGCCGGCTCGCGCAGTCATTTCTGGGCGCCGCTTTCGCGCGCACAGCGCAACGGCAGCGGCGTGCATATCAGCGCCAAGAAGTCGTGGGTGACCAGCGCCGGTCATGCGCAGAGTTATATCGTGTCATCGCTTGCGCCGGAAGGCCAGGGGCCCACGGACTCGACCCTCTACCTGGTTCCGGCGGGGACGCACGGCCTTTCGGTGGCCGGCCCATGGGATGGCATGGGACTTCGCGCCAACGCTTCCTCGCCGATTGCGCTGGAAAATTGCGAAGTTCCCGCCGGGTTTCAACTCACCGAGGACGGCGCCGGTTTTCCGGCGATGCTGAACGTGGTGCTGCCGCTGTTTAATCTGGGAACTGCGTGCGTGGCCTTGGGATTGTGTCGAGCGGCCGTCACCGCGACGGTATCGCACCTGAAGGGCTCGAAGTTTGAGCATCTCGGCCAGAGTCTTGGCGAGAGCCTGCCGACGTTACGGGCACAGCTCGCGGCGATGCAAATTGATACCGACGGCCTCTCGTCGCGCATCGACGACCTGGTGGACCATCTGGAGAAGCCGCGCGAGACCACCATGCTGCGCGTGCTTGAGACCAAGGCCGCTGGCGGTGATGTCGCCATCAGCGTGACCTCAACCGCTATGCGAGTGTGCGGCGGCGCGGCCTTCTCCAAGCATTTGGGGATTGAACGTCTCTTCCGCGATGCTCACGCGGGCGCGGTGATGGCGCCGACCGGCGACGTTCTGCGCGAGTTCATCGGCAAGGCGCTGTTGGGAATCCCACTCTTCTAAGATTGCATACCTTGCGAACGCGTCGCTCGACGAGAAGGCTGAGGACATGAGCGAAACAATCTGGCTGGGAGCGGTAGCCTACAACCCCAAGGTAGTTACGATTTGGGAAGGGATGCGCCGCTATTTTCACGAGGAGGCGCATCTGCCGGTTGAGATCGTGCTCTTTCAGAGCTACGAGGCGCAGGTGCTGGCGCTGTTGGCTAAGCCGGGCGACAGCGCGCCGCGCATTGATATCGCCTGGAATACCAACCTTGCGTATCTGCAGGCGGATGAGTGGAGCGGCCATGCCTGCCGCGCGATCGCCATGCGCGATACCGATCTCGGATGGATGACCAAGATCGTCGCGCTGGCCGGCGGGCCCGATTTCGACGCTTGCGGATTTGAAGAATCGCACCCTCGCGCTGGGCAGCCGGGACAGCGGACATGCTGCGATTCTTCCTGTGTACTTTCTGGAGCAGCAAGGCATGCGGGAGGGACGCGACTATCGCGCGCTGCGGTTTGACAGCGACGTTGGCAAACATGGCGATACCGGTACCAGCGAAGTTGAAGTGGTGCGCGCCGTCCTCGACGGGCGCGCCGACGCCGGCGCCATCGGCAGTCCTTTCTGGGACACGGTGCGCAGCGAGCGCCTGGTGCCGGAAGGCGGCCTGCGCGAAGTATGGTCCTCGCCTGCTTATAACCACTGCATGTTCACGGCGCGGCCCGATCTCGATCCCGAGCGGGAGCGCCGCTTCGCCGAGGCGCTGGCGGCAATGAGCTTCGACAACCCGGTGCATCGCCCGATACTCGAAGCCGAAGGACTTCGGCGTTGGCTGCCGCCGCACAAGGACGGTTACGATGCACTGCGGCAGGCCGCGGCCGAGCAGGGATTCTTCAATCAGGCGCTTGCCAAGTCGGCTTAGAATGCGCTGAGCAGGCCATCTATCAATGTGGCAGACGAAAAGTTGAATCGCTCTGGCGAAAGGCGATAGCGAATAGCGAAAAGCGAGTAGCGAATCGCGTCCTCAAAACGGCTTCACGCGCAGTTAAAGATTTCGGCCAGCTTCTTCGCGTGTTCGCCCTCACGGGCAAAGGCGCGACGAACGGCAGCGAAGGACTCGGAGAGCGGAAAGATCTCCCGCGTCACCAGCAGGTCGGCATCCTGAGCGCCGACCGGATGCCAGTACACACCTTCGGCCGTGATCGTCACCTCCGGCAGCAGATCGGCGCGCGCCAGTGCCACGCCGTCCGCAGCGGTGCCGCGCAATGCGATTCGCCGGATCACCCGGTCTTCCGCCGCGATTTTCTGCTCATCAAGATATCGGCGGAACTCCTCAGCCTCCGCATCGTTTGAAACCGTTGCTGCCAGCCGCACTCGGAATCCCAGGGCCCGAGCGCGCTGGATGCCTTCGTTAGTTCGCGCCCATGTTCCAGGTCCGCGATGCAGGTCGTGCCGCTCCGGCGTCGGGCTGTCCAGGCTGATTTGCAGGACGATTCGATCGCGAGGCAAGGACTGTAGAGTTTCGCCGCGCGGTCCGGCGAACAACATACCGTTAGTCAATACCGTGGTGGGTGCGGCGGCAGCACAGGCCATCAGAATCTCGCCTATATCGGGCAGCAGAAAAGGCTCGCCGCCGGTCACGAAGATCTGCTGCACCCCAAGCGCAGCAGCCTCGCGAGCGATCCTCTGCACTCGCGGCAACCCCAGTTCTCGCCGAGGTGCGGTAGGCGAGGAGCGCACGCAACAATAATCGCACTGCAGGTTGCAGTGGAAGTTGGTATAGAGCCAAAGGCGCGAGCCCACCGGACGATTTTCTTCCGCCGGGATCGCCGCCGCTCCGCACCGGAAGACGAACCGCGAGCGCCCGTTCTCGACTGCGGCCTCGAGCAGCGGGTTGCCGGTGAATCGGCACCAGGTCTCCAGGTCAGGGCGAATGCTCGCATCATCGGCGATGACGGCTACCAACTCGCCCGGCACGGCAGCGACGCAGCACAGCAATCAATTCGAGCAGCAGACCGGTGGCAAAGGTCTTGTGCCCGACATCGAGATCGACATCCGCCCTCATTCGAGTGCGTGTATTCTACCGCGTCCCCGGCGCAGTTTATTGCGCGGGCACCCACTTGTCGGAGCCTGCCAGCTTGACCGCTACATCGGTGATGGTGATGGTCAAAGGCTTGCCGTCGGCGGTGCCATGGTGCTGGGTCGAGACCAGCAGTGGCCCTGCTTTCTTGTAGCCTGCCCAGGTTGCGATGACCTCACTGGGCTTGGTCGTTCCGCCGCGGCGATAGTCCATGGCCATCACGCGGTCGTCTTTGCCGACGTAGAGGTTCCAGGTATCGCCGGGAGTGTAACCACCGGCTTCCGTGGGATACTTCACCGAGACCAGCGTCGCCGAACCGGCGCCGATCGGCAGTTTCTTCATACCCTGGTTGGTGATGGTTGCGCCCTTGTCCCAGTACGCATGGAAGGGAAACAGCAGCCAGTAATTGTCGTTTACGAACGATGGCTGGACCTGGTTCTTCACCTGGTCGGATTGGCTGCTCAGCTTGGTGCTGTCGTAGCTGACCTTGACCGGCTTGCCTTCTTTGTCGGTCCCCTCGAAGCTGACCTTGCCGGTCTTCGGCTCCCACTCCCACTTGTGAGAAAGCTTGAAGAGACCGGGTATCTCTCCGTTCCACGTATAGCGGATGGCTTCGATCTGGCCATAGGAATCAATGCCGTAAGCTTTGGCGATTTTTTCGATAATCGGGTCGCGCTGTTGCCCCCAAGAATTTGCGGCAACGACCAGCGTGCTTACAGCAGGCAAAGGATCATGGTTGAACGGCCCAGCTTTGTCATGTACGGTCCTCCTTCAGGCGTATGACACTGCGATTCAGCCAAAACTAGAAGCAACCAGGGTCTGGAACCAAGGGATGGGCGACACGATAGTATCGGACGCGTTCAAAGATGACGCCGGAAATATCCCCGGATGCATAAATTCTGAGCCGAGCGTTGGCCCTCACTCTACCGGTCCGGCGGGCCTTGTAGCGGCGGCTGAGCGGTTCATGCGGCGCATGGCGATGATTACGGCAGCTAGCGCCAGGAGCCCGTATTCCACAATTTCTACCCATGCAGGAAGTGTGCCCCACGGGCGTCCCAGCGCGCGTAAGTGCCACTGAACGTAAATGGGAATAATGCTGACGGTCCACACGATGATCAACACCGTGGATGCTGATACCAGGAATGGCAGCAGCCAGAGAAGATACCAGGGGAAAACCGCGGGTGCGCACAGGAGAGATGCCGCCATCGGCCAGGCAAATGCGTCCGGAAACCAGGGATGCTGCGCTCTTCTCAGCCAGATCGAAGTCGCGAATCCGGCCAGCACTGCCAGCCCAGCCGCTATCGCAGGAGACGACAGCTTGGCCAGCGCCGCAAACACGGGCCCATTGAAGCGAAACTCCTGCACGTAGGTTCCAAGCGATCCCAGCGGAATGCGGCCGTGATGAATAAACGGCACGTAGAGCAGTGCAATCACCGCAGCCGCCAGCAGGGAATCGCGAACTCGCACCCGCTTCCAGTACAGCGGCAAAAGTACGATCGGCAGAAATTTCACCGCTACAGCTAATCCAAACGCGACCGCCGCGGTTGTCCGCCATCGGCGTACCAGGGCGGCTGCGGACACCACGAGCAACACCGCTCCAACGATGTCAATATGACCGCTTCCCGCCACTTCCAGCGCCAGCAGCGGGTTCCAGGCGAAAGCCAGAACCAGGTGCGCGCCCTTCTGGTTGCGCCGCAGAATATCGAGCAACACCAAGACAACGGCGAATTCACAAATCACAAACGCCACTCTCAGGGCGGAGACGGATTCATGAATCGCCGTTACCGCCCGGAAGAAAAGCTGCGCTCCGGGTGGATAGGGGCTGGGCAGATTTGGATTGTTCAAGCCGCGAGTTTCCGCCGTATGCAAACTCTGGGCGGCAGGATCGCTGGGAATCACCAGGTAAGGGTTGTAGCCCAGTCTCTGCAGGCGGCCATCCCACAGGTAGCGATGAATGTCATCGTCAGCGCCAACGGGCTGCCGAAGAAACGCTCCGTGCCACACCGCCGCCAGAATGAGGCCGATTACGACGACACGCCGTGGAAAACTCGGCATGGCGAAAAACTCGCGCACCGCCAGCAGGTACGCGATGCCCGCCAGCGCCAGCGAGGCCATGAAGTACGGTCCGCCTCGGTCGCCGAAGTTCCGCGAACAGACGATTAACGCCGCACACAGGGTGACGCCGAGTCCGAAGATTATCCACTCGCGAGGGAACTTCAGGGTGCTCACGTGCCGGTCCGCGATTGCGCCGCTGAGAGCTCCCACTGTTTGAGCCACTGCGCCGTACGCGGAGCCCTCGCCGGATGCAGGCGCAGCTCCGCAGCCAGACGAGTGAGATCGTCGGCTACATCAATATCGTAGAAAGCCTCGGCAAAACCTACTGACAGCGCAAGCTCTCGCGCTCGTGCAAGGAGTCTCTCCAGCGCATTGCTGGTGCCCATGCCGTCATTGGCGAAAAGTGTGGGATGAGAAGCTTTGGCCCCTACCAGGTAGTAGCCTCCGTCGTGCGTCGGTCCGACGACAACGTCATGCGCGGCCAGCGTCTCAAACGCCTGCTCCAGGACCGCGCGGGGCAGGTGTGGGCTGTCGCTGTTGAAGGCGATGGTGAGTCGTGAACGGTCGCTGGTGAAGTGCGCAAATACCGAAGTCAGACCTGCAGCCAAACCGTGGCCCACTTGGGGAACGACGCGTGCTTCGTTGCCGACAAACTGTGTCAGCTCGCTGACGTCCGACTCCGGGCACATAACGGCGACCTCGACATCACGCACCGAGTGCGCAAGCGCCAGAGTGTCAGCAAGCAGGCAGCGGTAGAAAGCGGTCACCGCCTCGCTCGAAAGGCTGCAGGCCAGACGGGTCTTGACCGTTCCCGGTCGCGGCGCTTTCGCCATGATCACCAGCACACGGTCATGGTCCGACGGACGCTGCGCCTTCTGGCTTGAAGCTCGCATAGAAATTGGATGCTGAGTTACGCTTACCCCGGTGTTGCGCTTGCTCGATGCCGGAAATAATAGCGCACAATCAAGCTCAGGATGAACCAGCCGGCGCCGATGGTGCCCTTCAACGTTCCGCTGATCTTGGATGTTCCGATGCGCGGATAGTAACTCACCGGCACCTCCACCACGCGATATCCCGCCAGCGTGCCCTTGAGGATCATCTCGACTGCCCAGCCATAGGTGGGCTCTTCCAGGTTGAGCGCTCGCAGTACATCGGCGCGGCCGGCGCGAAATGGCCCGAGATCGGTAAGCTTCAGCCCGTAGAGCAGGCGGATGAGTGCGGCCGCCAGACGATTCCCGAATGCCTGATGCCAAGGCAACGCACTAGCCGAATGAGATTCGTGTAAACGCGAGCCGAGCGTGATGTCGGCGCGTCCCTCGGCGATAGGCGCTAGCAGAAGCGGCAATTCGGAAGGCCGATCGCTATAGTCGCCGTCGAGGAATACCAGCACGTCGGGGGAATTTGCCGCGGCCAGGCCGGTAAGACACGCCCGACCATACCCGCGGCGGCCTTCGTGAATCACGCGCGCGCCCATCTTCGCGGCGATCTCGGGCGTTCCGTCGCGGGAGTTGCTGTCAACGACGATGACTTCCGTGACCAGGTTGGATGGCAGATCGGCAAGCACACGCCCAATGGCCTGCGCTTCGTTATGGGTAGGGATGATGACGGACACTCGCACGCGGGCCTGGCCTGCTCACCACCACGGCGAAGATGGCCACCGCTCGGCCAGCCAGGCATCAACGCCCCACTTGCGGCCGGCGCGCCCGACGGCGAGTCCCAGCGACGCCAGCACCGGAACCAGCAGCTCCCATATCCACGCCGTTCCCCATTCCGACATCCAGAGACTGCCGAGAAACAGGAAGGCCACAAACGCAGCCGGTCGGGTGAATAGACCGATGACCAGCAATATGCCGAGCGAGATCTCGGTGACGCCCTGCATGGGCGCAGCCATCGAGGCATGGCTCGCCGCTAATCCTTCGACCTGTTTCCAGATGGCTGGCGAATGGCCGTGCTGGATGTAGTAGTTGATCAAGCCGGCATAGCCCATCGGCCGGTAGAGGCCTTTTCCCAGGTTCTCGAAAAATGTCGAAACAAACAGAGCGCCGATTGTCAGCCGCACGATTGCAAGACCGCACGCGGCGTAGGGTTGTTGGGCCGCCCGGTTTCCGTTCGTGCTGTGTTGAGCTTGCCATGTCGAACCTCGTCCAGAGATGCTACACCAGAACGGAATGTTGGAACATTGGACGAGAGTATTGAGTTCCCCAAGTCATTTGGTCAAGTAGATACGATGGCGCCAGCCCTTGCGGGAGCTGGCGCCACAGTTCTATTCCGTCCTCTGCCGACGATCTTCTCAATGATTCACATCGCCGGCGCGATCGTTTTTACGGTCCCGAAGTATAGGTGTACTGGTTGTTGTACCAGGTGCCTCCGACCAGCGAGTAAAGCGTCACGTAGATCGTGCTGCCATCCGCCGGCAGGGTATTTACCGTGGTCGTCAGTTGCGTGCCGAGATTGCCCGACTGGTAGTACTGGTTGCCTCCAACGGTGCTGCCAATGTCCAGCCAATATCCAGTTGCGGTGCCATTGCCGTTGTTCCAGGTGAAGGCCACGGAGTTGCCGCTCAGCGTCGAGCCCGGGCTCGGCGATTGCATCACCGCCAGCGCTGCCGACTGGCTAAAGGCAGTATAGGTGTAGGCGTTGGGCAGCCATTGTCCACCGACCAGCGAATACAGCGTCACGTAAACGGTGCTGCCGTTGGACGGCAAATTGCTTACCGTCGCTGTCAGCGCATCCGCCCAGATTGCCCGACTGGTAATACTGGTTGCCGCCGGCCGAGCTGCCCACATCCAGCCAATACGCCGATGCGCCCGCCCCGGCCGTCCAGTTGAAGGTCACGGTGGTGGCCGTGAACTGCGAGCCCGGCGCCGGGCTGGTGATGACGCCCTGCGATCCGCTGCGCGTTGAACGCCGTGTAGGTGTACTGATTGCTGAGCCACTGACCGCCAACGTAGGAGTACAGCGTGACATAGACCGCGCTGCCGTTGGTAGGCAGATTGTTGACCATCGTGCTCAGCGTGTTCCCCAGGTTGCCGGATTGAGAGTACTGATTGCCGCCGGGAGTGCTGCCGGCATCCAGCCAGTAAGCGCTCGCGCCCGAACCTGCCGACCAGTTGAACGTCACACTGCTACCGGTCAGGGTAGAGCCCGGAGCAGGCGAGGTGATCACGCCCTCTGCTGCCGTTGGCGTTGTACGCCTGATAGGTGAAGTCCAGCGGCTGCCACTGGTAATTGACCAGCGACCACAGGCGGACGTAGATGGTGCTGCCGTCCACCGGCAGAGAATTCACCGTCGCCGAAAGCGTGCTGGTTGGCAGGCTGCCCGACTGGTAATAGTTGTTGCCGCCTGTGTGCTTCCCATGTCAATCCAGAATGCGGTGGTGTTCGGCGGACCGAACCACTGGAAGGTTGCGCTGGCTGCCGGTCAGCGTCGATCCCGGCGCCGGACTGTAGATTCCCGCCTGGGTGGTGGTGAAGTTCGCTGTATAGACGGCGGTGGTCGTCGGCGCGGTCACGTTGTCGGTGGTGCTGGTATTACCGTCGGCCCACTGGGTGAAGACATACTGTGTGCCCGAGACGACCTGCGGTCGATACTACGGTCAGGTTGCAGGAGTTTCCGGGCGTCCAGGTCAGCGTCATGGGAGCGACATAGCTGCCAGCCGCGCAACCGGTGCCTGAAGTGCTCACCGTCAAGCCTGACGGCGAAGTCGTGATCTCGACGTTGCCATCCGGGATGGTCGGAGTGAACGACACGCCCTTGAAGTTCGAGTCGGGCGGCGCCGTATCCAGCAGGGTGAAGGTCTCGCTCGCGGCCTGGGTTGCCGTGGTGAACGTGATGTTGTCGGTGATCCCGTAGAGGTAAGTAGTGTCGAGATCGCTCAACGCGTAGTTGGTGGCGTAAAGACTCACGTTGTTGCCGGAGACCGTACCTGCCAATCCAAACAGGCCGCTGGTACCGGCGCTATTGCCATTGTTCACCAGATTCAGGCCTCGCCAGAGCGTGTAAGCGAGGCTCCAGGTGCCCGTGCCGTCGGACTTGGAGTTGATCCACTTTCCCAGCCCGCCATTGCCGATATTGGCTGTGCCCGTGGAATTATTGTCGCCATTGGAATCATTTTTCGGGGCGCCGGTGTCGGCTACATAGAGCACCGATGGGCTGGCAAAGAAGTAATTCGACGAGCTCAAGTTGATGGGCAACCCGGCGTTGAGGTTATTGCCGTTGCTGTTGCTCCCGCTGGTGATGGTCACCTTGCCCGTGCCGCCGGTATTGCCAAAGCCGGTGAGCATCGTGGGGCCGCCGCCATTGTTGTAGAGTCCGGTCGCGGGAGGAGAGCCGAGGGTGCCGATAAAGCTGCGGTTGTTGCCCGAACCCTCTTTGCTGTCAACCGAAATATAGAGCGTGTTGTTGAGGATCTGGACGGTTCGGGTGTCCTGGGCGATGGTTTTACCGCTGGTATCCAGGCCGGTGATCGCGGTGGGGGCGGTGTCAACTGCTCCCACAGGAACGTAGAAAACTCCTCCGGTGGCATCGCTGCCTGAGCCCTGCCCGGAAAGGTAGGCCGTGGTTCCATTGGCGGTGAAGGCGCTGCGGGGATTGTTGGTATTGAAGATGTTGTAAACCGCGGTGGAGGAATTAACGTTGCCGTTCGCGTCAATCAACGTCATCACACGCGGCACCGGAGTATAGCTCTGCCCGGTCAGGCTGCCCGACTGCGCCAGCGCTCCCGAAGGCGAGCCAAACGTGAACGGATTGGCATTGAAGGCATCGAAGTTGAGGCCGTATCCCATGATGGTCAGGAACTGCCCGCCACTAGAGAGTTGCACCGTGGCTTCGGACGACGATCCGTACTCGCCCGAGATAGGCGTGTTGGCCGCCGAGCCATTGGCCGGAAGTGCCAGCGAATTCACGAACGAAGCGCTGGATGTGCCATTCAGCGAATACTGAAACAACGTGAGCGGCGCGGCCTGGTTGTCGCCGTAGCCGGCTACTGAGCTGTTACCGCTGCCATTGCCGGTGCCGTTGGCGACATCGGTGCAAGTGCCGCCATGGTTGCCGCAGCCTTCGACGGCAACCACCAGGTTTCCGGGAGCAAAGTAGGGGTTCTGTGCCAGTGCCGGAAGCACACTGAGCATGAAAACCGTGAGAATAACTTTGACAATGTGGCGCTGAGCCATAAAGTGGCGTTTCCTCGCAGTAAAGATTTCAGTGACGGTGCGAACAAGGTAAATGCCTAAGACACGGCGTCGGCATTAAATGACTGTGAATTTCCCGACGAGTGCTACTGGAAACACATGGGATGGACCACAGCTTGTTCGCGAGGGCAGAACGGACAAATCTGATTCTGTTATCTCGGGAAGCGCTAGAAGGCGGTGAGCCGCACCGTGAACTGCACCTGGCGCGGGCTGCCGAGATGGTTGACGTCGGGCGCGAACAGCGCCTGGCCGGCGGTGTACACCGGCGAAGTCGCGGAACCGAAGACGCTGATGGCCTCAGGTCCGAAATTCAAATTGTTGGCGCCGGTGAGGTTGAAGATATCCATGAACAAGTCGAGATGATGGCCTTCGCCGCGGAGGGTGATGTCTTTCACGATGCGAAGATCGAGGTTGAAGAAGGAAGGTTGGCGATAACCGTTCCTCGCAACCACCTGCCCGTTCACGATAGCGCGGTCGTTCCAGTCGTTGGCGTCATTCTGGGTATCGAATCCGATCACCGGCGTGTAGGGATAGCCCGAGTGCGTGGTCAGGATGGGATTGAGCTTAAACCCGTAGGGCAGATTGGTAATCGCGCTCAGGTTGAAGCTGTTGCGCACATCGAAGTTGGAATAGGCGGCGTCGGCGGAGGGATTCAGCGGATCGAGCGCTGACATCAGGGTAAACGGGCCGAGGTTGGAATTGTCGTCACGCGTGCGCGCCAGGGTGTAGTTGGCCGTCAACTGCGAGCGGTGCGGCAACTGAAAGCTGGCGGTCATCAGCAGCGCATCATAGGAGGAATGCGCCGACGATTCATTCACCAGCAATTGCCCGACGTTGCTGTTGGGACGCACAGCCGGAAAAACCGGCGTGCCGCTGGCATCGAAGCTGGGCGCAAACAGATTGGTATTGAGCAGTTGCTGCAAGTCCCAGGTGCTGTTGCGAACGTAGCCCGCGGATACGCCGATCTTCGGCGTAAGCTGCTGCTCCACACTGCCCGCAACCTGGAAGGAGCGCGGATTGCGGAAGTTGGGCTTGATTCCCACCACCAGCGCCGCAGGCGTGGTGAGCCCGGCGGGAGGCGCGGGCAGCGCGTGCAGACCGCCGTTGGTCACCAGCGCCAGGATCTGCGGATCGAAGTAGCTGTCGGCTACCACGACGTTGCTCCCGTTGTCGGTGAAGACGCGCTGGAAGATATCCGCCGGCGTGGGCGCATCGTAAAGTCCAGTAGAGAGGCGCACCACCGTTTTGGACGCCGGATTCCACGCCAGTCCGAGCCGCGGCTGCCACTGCGACAGATCGTTGGGGATGTGGGTGGTCAGCGGAATGGCGGCGTTCGGTTGACTGGGCTGAGGGTTCCACTGGCCGTCCCAACGCAGGCCGGCGGTCAACGTCAGCTTCGGGCTGAGTGGCACCTGGGCGTTGAAATAGAGGCCCAGCTCGCGCACCGCGCCGCTGTAACGGTCATCGCCCACCGGAAACGTCTGCTGGAAGCGCCGCGGCACGCCGGATAAGTAGTCCGCCAGCGAATCAAAGTCGAAGCGGCCATTCAGATTAGCTTCGTGCGTTTCATCCGCGGGGTTGTAGGCGAAGTCTGCGCCCAGATGAAACACGGCGCCGTGATAGATGACAGCCAGGTCGTCATTGAAGCGGCTGATGTTGGAGCGGTAAGCGAAATTTTGAAGGCTGTTTCCGCCCAGAATGCCAAAACCGTTGATCACCATCTCCGGCGCGTCGGTGTTGGGCGCCATGTCGCGGTGGTCCTGCGCCCACTGCATCAGCAGTTGATTCACCTTCCGCGGACCAAACACCGAGGTAAGGTTGCCGCGCACCCACTCGCTCTGCCCACTGAGCGAAGCGCTGTTGTCCGGGGAGGCGATGCTGCGGGTTGAGCCGTCATCCAGGCTGGTTGCGCTTACGCGATTGAAATCAAACTCCAGGTTGAGTGTCTGAGTCGAACTCAGAAGAAAATCGGTGCGTGCGAACACCGCCGTTGGATGACTGGTGCCCACCACTTGCCGCTGCAACGCCGTCAGCGATCCGGGAACCGTGACTCCGGGGGCTTGCTGCTGAAACTGGCTCCAGTAGGGCAGATTGAGGAAGTCCTGCTCCAATCCCACATAGAAGAATGCGCGATCGCGCCGCAGAGGGCCGCCCAGCGATCCGCCAAATTCGTTCTGCAGATTGTCGAGCGAATGCCCAAAGGCATCGCTGGAACTGAGCGCCGGGGGACGGCCGATATAAAACGCTTCGCCGTGATATTTGTTGCTGCCATCCTTGGTGGCGATGTTCAGGAAGCCCGCGTTGGTTCCTCCGACTTCCGCGGAAACTCCGGAGTGCACCATCTGGAACTCGCGCACCACCGTCTGCGGAAAGAACAGGGAACCATCGCTGCCGCCGCGCGGCCCGCCCAGCAGCGGATCGGTGAAGTCCGCGCCATCCACGGCAACGGCGAAGGCATCCGGCCGCTGCCCAGCAATGACGAGCCCGGCGGAATTGTCTGGCGACATCTGAATGCCGGCCGCCAGTTGTCCAAACTGGGTGAAGTCGCGATCGCGGTTGGGCAGGTAGGTCACCGCCAGGCCTGCGATGGAGTTGCTGACCTCCGGGACTTCCTTGTTCACCGCCGGCGGCAGGGTGTTGCCCTCCACGGTGGCGCCGTGCGCGTGAACCGTGACCGACTCGGAATGCCCGGCAATCTCGAGTCGAACCGTCAGCCGAACGCTGCTTCCAACCCCCAGGGTCACGCGCGTCGGCTTCTTTAGCACCAGGCCGTTCGCCTTCGCCGTAACGTTGTAAACGCCCGCAGCCAGCATCGGCGAGACGAACGTCCCATCCGCATTGGTGGTGAGGTTCCGGGTGGATGCCAGATCGGCATTTCGCAGAACGACCTCCGCGCCTGCGACCGGATTGCCCTGCGGATCGACGACAACGCCGGCGATGCTGCCGCGAGAGGCCGCCGACTGCGCCTGCAAGCCAGGGGCAGCCAGCAACAACAGCAAAGCGCATACCGCCCACAACATGGATGGAAGAGATGGAAAGCGGAGGGTAGATGTGTCTGTGCGCATTGCGGTCCCAAAACCCTACCAGTCTGTCACGGACAGCGGCCCTGGCAGAGAATGCCGGGGCCGCGTCCGCTCGCACAGTGTTAGAAGGTGATGCGCGCCATGAACTGCATTTCGCGTGGCGGTCCAATGTTGGCCAGTCCACCCACGGGCACGCCGAAGCTGGCAACCGGAGTAGCGCCGTTGCCATAGACGCCGTTGCGGCCGTAGATGTTCTGGTGGTTGAAGGTGTTGAACGACTCCGCCCGCAGGCTCAAGCTGGTGCGCTCGGTCACGCGGAAGGTCTTCTGCAGCGAGAAATCGAAGTCGTAAATCGCCGTGCCCTGACCCCAATCGCGCGGCACCACCACCCCATTTACCACCGGCCGGTCGGAGTTGTTTCCGTCTCCGTTGTTGTCCACACCGGTGGTGACGTTGAAGGGATAGCCCGAGCCGATCTGCGCATTGGCGCCGAACATGAAGTTCCAGGGCAGCATATAGGTACCGCTCAACGCAGCGCGATGGCGCTGGTCGAGCAGGCTGCTGGCTTTTTCGCACACCACCAGACAGGAATAGTCGTTGGGATTCTGACCGGTGCCATCCCACTCCACCGTGTCAATGGTATGCGACCAGGTGTAGCTGAACAGCATGGAGAACTTGCGACTGAACTGCCGGTTCAGCTTGACCTGCAGCCCGTCATAGAACGAGGTGCCTACGTTGGTGTACGCCAGCACCTGGCGGTAGCCGTTAGGTTCAGGGACGATTGGGCGGGTGGCATTGGCATCCGCCACCGAACGCACCTCTCCGGGATCAGTGCGCACGAAGGGCGCGGGCGAGTTCAGGTCCACCGGCTGCTCGATGTGAATGGTGTGCGACCCGATGTAATCCATCGAGAACATCCATCCCGGGCCCAGCTCATGCTCCAGGCCGACATTCCATTGCTGGGTCTGCGGATTGAGCAGGGAATCGGGACAGAAGCGCAGTTGGTCCACCGGCAGAAACTGGTTGAGGTAGCCGCACTGGCCCGCCAGGATGGTGATGTCGCGCGGCGGCAGGGTGGCGCCTTGGGGAAACGCCGGCAGCGGCGCAAACGAGGTTGGGAAATCCAGACCGCCGGGAGCCACCGTGTAGGTGAACACTCCCTGAGGACCACCCAGCGCCGAGCTGGCGTAAAGATCGGTTCGCTCCTCCGAGTAGTAAATGCCGTACCCGGCGCGAACGATGGTATTGCCTGGCGCCTTCCATACCAGCCCGACCCGCGGCGCAATGTTATCCAGCTTGCTGGTGAAGGTCTGGCCGTCCCAGCGAACGCCGAGATTCAACGTGAGGTTAGGACGGATATTCCAATTGTCTTGCAGGAACAGCGCCCACAGCGTCTCGTTCACGTTGTAGTAGGCATTGCCGAAGGACTGGGTGAAGCTGGTGACCAGCGGCGGCGCTCCCGGAGGCGATCCCGGCGGCGGCAGGCCCGGATTCAGAGTCAGCACGTCGGAGATAGGTAGGGTGGCGTACTGGGGATTGATGGTGAATCGTCCATCAAGGTAGCCGCTGCCGAATTCCTGACCGTAACCGCCGGAGGTGCCGTAAATAACGTCGAAGCCGGCCTTCAGGTCATGATGGCCGCGCAGCGCGCTGACGGTGTCGGCGAATTCATATTGATGGTTCAACAGGTTTGCCACTCGCGAATCGCCGTAGGTGTAATTGCCGGCGGCGGTCAACTGCGGTCCGGGCGTCACCGGCAGGAACTGGGTGATGGGAGAGGCGACCTGAAGCTGAAAGCGCGCCTCGTTCAAGGTGCTGGAACCGATGGTGGCAGTATCGCTGAGGGCGGCTTGGTAGGTGCGACGCGCAAACACGCGGGCCGAGGCCGGAAGCGTCAAGCCGCTCACCGTGTCCTGCGGATTGCTGTCGGAGAAGCGATCGAAGTTCGCCCGCGCGGCCAGCCAGTTGTTATTGGACAGTTTCTGGTCCAGGCGCGCCAGGAACAGCGTCTGGCTGAAGTCGCCGGTGTAAATCGCTCCCGGATCCACCGGCGAGGTGATGACCGCATCGCGATTCTGGTTCGTGTACTCGGCGGACAGCAGGAAGTAGGTCTTGTCCTTGACGATGGGACCGGAAAACGCGCCGCTGCCTTGCGCCAGGGTGTTCACCGCGCGCTTGATGGTGAGCGGCTGATTGGCATCGGAGAAAGCCGGACGTCCCATGCCGACGAAGTCGCCGTGCCAGTCGTTCGATCCCGACTTGGTCACGACGTTGACGGCCGTCCCCGCATTGAAGCCATACTCCGCGGACAGGGAATTGGTGACCAGAGTGAATTCCTGCACTGCCTCATAAGGCAACGCGGCGAACATGGTCTGCCGGCCCCAGCTGTCGTTGGCCACGGTGTTGTCAATGTCGTAGGTGGTCTGGCGGCGACCGGTGCCATTTACCACGAACAGCGTTTCATTGATGAACAAATCACCGGTGGTATGCGACTCGCGCACCTGCGAATCCAGCAGCGGCAGGGAAGTAATCTTGCGATTCAGAATCGGCGTGTTCTGGATGCGCTCAACATCCAGCCGAGTGCCGGTCTGGTCGGATTCCGTGGGCAGGGTTTCGGTGGTGCCGTACACGCTGACCTCGGTCTTCTGCCCGGCAACTCCGAGAGTGAAGTTCAGCACGGCGGTTACGCCCGCCCGCAGTTGAATATCTTTCCGCTCCAGGGTCTGGAAGGAAGAAGCGCTGGCGGTGACGACGTAATGTCCGGTCAGCGAAACGCCGTTGAAGGAATATTGGCCGGAGCCATCGGTCAGCGCCGAGCGCTCGGTGCCGGCTTCCGGATTCTTCAGCGTGATGGTAGCTCCCTGGATCGCGCGCCCCTCCGAATCCAGAACGCGACCGCGAATGGCCGCCAGATCGAGCGTCTGCGCCAACAGGCTGCCGCTCAACAAAAGAAAGAGAGAGAAAAAAGTCCAGGCTGGCTTACACAACCGGAAATTGGTCATGCACAGCAGCCTATTTACTTACAGACGCGTACTACCAGCCCTAGTAAATCCTGAATTGGTTGAGCAGGCGGGAAAAACAGAATTTGAATCAACTGTTGCAACACATACTGCCAGCACAGTTGCATCTGGACCTTAGCGGGCAGGAACGTCACGCCTCACTCAGTCGTGGGGTGAGTTACAGCACGGGCTGCGAATCCGCCGGCAGGAACACGGAGAACACCGTCCAGCTCCCGCCGGGCACGGCATGGCTCTTCACCGAGATGGTTCCGCGGTGCTTGTCCACGATGCCTTTGCACACCCACAGGCCGAGGCCGGTGCCAGTGTCCTTCTTGGTGGTGAAGAAGGGCTCGAACAGACGGGCGCGGATGTGGTCAGGGATGCCGGGTCCGGAATCGGCGACGGTCAGGCGCACGCCGCGCCGGTACGAGTTGCCGGCTTCGCGCGCCGCTGACATCCGCACGCGAATGTGCCCACCCGGCGGCACTGCATCAACGCTATTGCTGATCAGGTTGGCGATGAGTTGGCGGATTTCACTGGCGACGCCGCAGATCTGCGGGTCCTGGCGGACCTGGCTGCTCAGCTCGATCCTCTTGTTGCGAACCCGCGAGGCAAATACCGGTAGCAGCGACTTCAGCACCACGCCTACCTGCATGGGTGCGGCTTCCTTGGAATCACGGTAGAAGCCGAGCGTCTGCTTGGTGAGGTGCGAGACGCGTTCCAGCTCTTCCTCCGCCGCGGCCAGGTATGCGCTCACCTCTTCCGGCACGGTGGACTTACGTGCCAGGTAAACCAGGTTGGTGATGGCCTCCAGCGGATTGTTGATCTCGTGTGCCACCGTCGCCGCCAGCCGGCCGACCGACGCCAGCCGCTCGCTGGTGCGCAGGGCGCGCTCCGTCTGCTTCTGCTGGGTGATGTCACGGGCAATTTTGGCGGCGCCGATGATACGGCCTGATTCGTCGCGTACTGGAGAAATGGTCAGCGAGACCTCGATAGGCTCACCGCTTTTGGTGAGACGCACCGTCTCGAAGTGCTCGATGCGTTCGCCGCGGCCGATGGTGCGGAGGATGCGCGCTTCGTCGTCCCACAACTCTTTCGGGATGATGCGGGCGATGGGGCTGCCGATCATCTCCTCCGCGGTGAAGCCGAAGATCCGTTCCGCCGCCGCGTTCCAACTGGTCACGATGCCGCGCAGGTCCTTGCTGACGATGGCATCGTCGGACGATTCGACGATGGCCGCCAGGCGGTGGCGGGCTTCATCGGCAGGGGTCTGTGCGATCTTCAGCTCAGCCTGCTTGCCGGCAGTGCCGCGGATTTCGGCGTTGTCATCGGCCGTCAGTTCGGTGTTGCGAAGGTCGACAGGGCCTCCCCCTGAGATGGCTTTCTGGTTCATCTTCATCGCGCGCGACTCACGGTTACGCAGGTGCGCACACGCACCTTCGTTTCGCCACCCGCGGCGAGCGCTCGCACCAAAAACCGGGAAGGGAAAACGTGAGATGTGTCGAAGTTCAGGGTCGGACTTGAAGCAAAATTCATGCTCGCGATGGTCCGCCTAGGCTGGCAAGACGCTGGACCTGGTTACCACTACCTCCGGTATAGATGGGATGCGCCAGGACGCCGTCTATGCCGCCCCAACTCCCCATTCTATTTTACCGCCGGAACCAGCGATTGGGCGCGACGTGACTATTTGGCTTTGCTTTCATTCTTATAGACCGAACTCAGGGTCCCTTTCTGCTCGGCCAGCTTGATTAAGGTGGGATAGAACTGCACGAAGCTGGTGTCCACCGCGCCATGCGCCTCGTGGCAGCTATAGCACTGCATCTCGTGCGGAAAGGCCTTGCTGGGCGAGGGATCGTCGAAGCTGAAGAACGCCCACTTTCCCGGCAGTCGTTGGTCGCGCAGGTGAACTTCGGTGCCCATCATCTCGGTAGTCTGAAAATGTCCCGACTTGTTGATGGAAGCATTGCTGCCGGCGCCGCGCACTTCCAGCACCAGCATGGTCTTGTCCGGCCAGGTGCCGGTTTCGAGGAATGCCTTGTAGGCGGTGGGATTCACGAAGACGTTGTCGAACATGGAGTGCCCGCCGCTGTTGAAGCGCGGCGAGTAGCTCATGTCCAGTCCTGAGCTAAGATAGATCCACTCGCGATAATTGGCGGGGAACAACAGCCGTCCATCCGCGGTGTACTCGGGCTGGTCCGACATGGAGGTGCCCGCCGCTGTCGCCGGCTTCGCCGCCGGTGTCGAACTTTGGGCCTGCATCAGCACCGACAGCATCAGCAGCATGCACACGCGAATCATCATGGCGTCTCACTCCCCGTTGCAGCGATACGTGGCCGAGCCCGCGGTTGTTCCGTAAATTCCGCGCAGTTTGTATCAGGGCCCGCATTTGCCTTCGCCTTGATTGCGCGCGCGGCAATCTTACTGGCGCGTCTCTTTGCCTTCGCCGGTCTTGGTCCAGGTCTTGCCGTCGTCGGCCGAAAATTCCGACCACCACTCCACGTCGTCCTTGCCGTGAAACTGGTTGGTGGTGCGGAACTGGATGGTCTTGCCTTTGATCTCGTTCGAGCTGACATAGATCCAGCGGTCGCCGTTCTCGGAGATCTCCAGGTCGGTATTGCGCGGCTTATCTTCGCCCAGCGAAATTCCGTAGAAGTGATAGTGTCCGGTCTTAGGCGCGAAGGCATAGACAGAAAGGTCGCGCATAGGCGTGCCGCCGAAGTTGATGTCCTGATCGCACACCACGAAGACATGGTCGGGCGACCACGCGCACTTGGTCACCGCGCTGGCCTTGTTGGCCGAGCTATAGGCGGAGTCAACAAACTGTCCGTTGCCCACCCATTTGCCGCCCACCCAGCGATTCAACACTTCGGCGCCGGAGTTGGAATCCGCCGCCCACGAAGCCATCGAACAACCCAACAGCACCACCAGCCACACAGCTTTCACGTGTTCCTCCGGACGAATTTTCCTGCGCGCCAGCATAAGCGTAAACGTCGCCGCGGCCAACCCAATTGAGACGAATCGCCGCAAGGTTTACCTGGGTGGCTGTTCTGGCCAATCCAAAACCTGGGTGCCCCGTTCTGGCCCGGGTTTGGCCAGGGCGGGGCCTTTGACTTTGAAACTTGAAACTTGAAACTTGAAACTTGAAACTTGAAACTTGAAACTAACCTGGGTGCCCCGTTCTGGCCATCTTTTGGCCAGGGCGGGGGTCTATGGCGGTCCCTCGCTTCGCTCGGGATGACTCAAGTAAGTAAGAGGTAGATGCCTTATTGGCACGACCGGAGGTCGTGCCCTTACTCATGTTCTGCTCGCGATTCGGCCTGTCGCCGGTTACCAACTCAGTCCCTTCCGGTTGCTCCCAAGGCCGCAACCTGATAGGTTTTTCGGTACGCCAAAAACCATGAAGACCGCCATTCGCCTTTTTCTGTTCTGCTGCCTGGCCGCCGCGCCGTTGTTGGCGCAAGTTCCCACCGACACGCCGGTTGACGTGCTGCGCACGCCCGGCTGGAACAAGGGTATTTACGGAGGCTTTTCCACCTCGGTGGACAGCACTCCCAGCGGCCAATCGGTGATCGGCGCCTTCCGCCTGGGCCGTGTGCTGACCCATGAGCTGGGCAGCGGCCCGCTGCGCGGCAGCTTCGAAATGGCTGTGGACATCATCCCCGTGGACGTCTTCTGGTCGCATGGCGGCGTGTATGGCGGCGGCATCAATCCCGTTGTCGCCAAGTGGAACTTCACCAAGGGCTGCAAGTATTCGCCCTATCTCTCGCTCGACGCCGGTGTGCTGTTCACCACCCATAATTTCCCTCCCGGCGATACCGCGCAGATCAACTTCATCACCGGCCCCGAGCTGGGCTTGCAGATGTTCCACAAGGGGCAGAACTCCCTCAACCTCACGCTGAAGGCGTTTCATCTGTCGAACGCCTCCATCGGCAATCACAATCCCGGCATCAACGCCTCCATGCAGTTCCTGGTCGGCTATACCTGGCACTAGGGCTGCGGGCACGGGCGCACAAATTTTGAATTGTCATCACGAACGGGCTTCAGCCCGTGAGGGATCCGCTTTTCCCCTGCATCGCGCCAAGCTCGAGAAACAGCAGATGCCTCGCTGCGCTCGTCATGACAATTCCTAACTCCCGATACTTCTAACACCTGCCCAGCGTGTACCATGTTGCCGTCATGCGTCGTGTCTTCGCCAGCGCCGGACTGGTTCTCGCCGGAGCACTCTTCGTCGTCACATTCAGCCTGCACGTCGCGACCTTTCTGCCCGCAGAGATGACCGGCCGCGGACGCTTTTATGCCTTCCTGGCGCTGTTGCTGATTTCCTGGATGGTGGTGGTCGGCTGGTATCGCACGCACGCCGATACGCTGGGCACGCGCATTCTGCCGCAATGGGCGCGGCGAACCATCATCGTGCTCTTCCTCTATTTCGTGCTGAATGGCGCGGTGGCGTATTCGCTGTTGAAGGGCGGCTCGCCGGAAACGCGCAACGGCGGCTACGTCCTCACCAATCACGGCCAGGTAGTGCGCACGCTCAGCGAGACGGAGTACCGGCGCTGCCTGGCATGGGAGATGCGCTTCTTCACCAGCGCCTGGATGATCGGCTTCGCTTCGCTGTCGGTGTATTGCGGCAGTATGCGGGAGGGGGCCAGAAGGGCACCGGATCGTGCGCCGAGACCCTAATCGCTTGAGATGACTTCCGTCGTCCCGTCAAGGAGCATTTAGATTTGGAACTTCGGCGGAATGGGCTGCCAACAAAGCTCCGTTGGGAGCAAGTTGTGTCAGGGCACGGCTTCCCAGGCTGCCGGAAAAGTCGGCTTCCGCGAGGTTTGTATCAGGGCATGACTTTAGTCGTGCCGATAAGCCGTTTATTCCTCTCCTCCGGAACCCGCTTCAGCGGGTGGCAGGTTTTTCCGTGAGTTTTCAGCGATCGGTTTAGTCGTGCCGTCCGGCGCGGTCAATCGAGGCCTCGACCCTTAGCTTCAGCCGAAATTATTTTCGTCGGGATATCCCCGCAGCGGCTAAAGCCGGTTTTTACGGACGACCTTTACGGCACGACTGAAGTCATGCCCTGATACAAATCTCTCGCGAGCAAGTTTTTCAGCAGCCGTGAAGTCGTGGCGCACGGAGCGAAGATACGACGCGGCTTTAGCCGCTGAGGGCAATTGGTTTTGCCTTAAGGTGCGGTGCGCGGAACCGCCAGGGCTAAAGCCCTCCCATTGGTACGAACCTACGGCACGCCTGAAGGCGTGCCCTTTCAAAACAAACCGGGCACCAAAGCCTACTCCCGGCCCTTTTTCTTGATCTCGATGTTCAGCCGCTTGATCTTCTGGTTGAGGGTGGAGAGCGGAACGCGGAAGTGGTCAGCCGCTTCGGTCTGGTTCCCGCCGCATTTTTCCAGCATGTCGCCGATGATCCGGCGCTCGCAATCTTCCATGATGTCGAACAGGGAAGCGTCGGGCCGGTGCTCCATGGTCGCCAGCTTGTTGCCGGCCACAAAGTTCTCCGGCAGCAGATCGACGGTGAGCGCGGTTCCGGTGGCCAGCACCACGGCGCGCTCGATCACGTTCTCCAGTTCGCGCACGTTGCCCGGCCAGTCGTATTCCATCAGCGGCCGCAGCACTTCAGGAGTGATCCGTATCGGCGGCCGGTCATTCTCTTCCGCAAACTTGGTGATGAAGTGCTGGGCCAGCATCGGAATATCGTTCTTGCGCTGGCGCAGCGGCGGCAGATCAATGGTGATGACGTTGAGCCGGTAGAACAGATCGTCGCGGAACTTGCCTTCCTTCACCTGCTGCTTCAGGTCCACGTTGGTCGCGGCGATGATACGCACGTCCACCTGAATTTCGCTCACTCCGCCCAGGTGCATGAACTTCCGGTCCTGCAGCACGCGCAGGATCTTGGCCTGCGTATCCAGGCTCATGGTGCCGATTTCGTCGAGGAACAGCGTGCCGCGGTCGGCGACTTCGAACAGCCCTTTCTTGCTGGCCACGGCGCTGGTGAAGGCGCCCTTGACGTGGCCGAAGAGCGTGGATTCCAGCAGGTCCGCGGGCATCGAACCGGTATTCACCGGAACGAAGGCGCGGTCCTTGCGCGGCGAATTCATGTGCAGCGCCTTGGCGATCAGCTCTTTGCCGGTGCCGCTTTCGCCCTGCAGCAGAATCGTCGAACGGCTGGGCGCCACCTGCGCCACCAGGTCGAAGATGCGCAGCATGGGCTCGCTCTTGCCGATGATGTGCTCGAAGTTGTAGCGCTGCTTCAGCGCGCGCTTGAGCTGGACGACCTCTTCTTCGGCGCGTCGGCGCGCCAGAGCGGCGCGAACGTCGGCCAGCAGCTTCTCGTTGTCCCACGGCTTCTGGATGAAGTTGGTGGCGCCCGCCTGCATGGCGTTGACGGCGTTTTCCACCGTGCCATAGGCGGTGATCATGATGACCGGCAGCTCGGCATCGCGCTCGCGAATGTCGTGCAGAATCTCGATGCCGTTGCGCTCGGGCAGCGCGAAGTCCAGCAGCACCAGGTCGTAGGGATACTCGGCCAGCCGCGCCAGGCCTTCCTGGCCGTCTTCCGCGGTATGCACCGCGTAGCCTTCCATCTCCAGCAGCGCTTGCAGCGATTCGCGAATCGCCGCCTCGTCGTCAACGATCAGCACTGCACCCTGGGAGGTGAGTTCGTCCCGGTCGGTGGGACGATTGAGCACGGTCTCAGGCATTGACCGCCTTCCTCACCATGGGAAACTCCATGATGAAGGTCGTGCCTTTGCCGGGCGCGCTGTCCACGCGAATCTTGCCGGCATGCTCCTGGATGATGCCGTAAGTGACCGACAGTCCCAGCCCGGTGCCGCCGGTGTGGCCGGTCTTGGGCGTCTTCTTGGTAGTGAAGAAGGGATCGTAGATGCGTTGGATGTGCTCCTGCGCAATGCCGGTGCCGGTGTCGGCCACGCGCACTTCCACGTGATGGCCGTTGTTGGTGGAGATGAGCAGCGTTCCGCCCGCCGGCATGGCGTCTTTGGCGTTGAGGAACAAGTTCAGGAACACCTGCTGCAGCTTGCCGGTGTTGCCGTGAATGGGCGGCAGCTCCGGCAGCAACTCCTGCTGCACCTTGATGCGCGCCGACTTGAGCTGATGTTCCAGCAGCATCAGCGTGTCCTGGATGACGCGGTTCACATTCACGCTGGTAAATTCCGTGCTCGAGGTGCGCGAGAAATTGAGCAGGCTGTTGACAATCTCCGACGCGCGGAAGGTCTGCCGCGTGATCTTGTCCAGCAGTGCCGACTTCTTCTCATCGCCCTGCACCTGCTTGGCCAGCATCTGCGCGTAGGACGAGATAACCGCCAGCGGAGTGTTGACCTCGTGGGCTACGCCCGCGGCCAGCAGGCCGATGGACGACAGCTTCTCCGCCTGCGTGAGCTGCGATTCGAGTTCGATGCGTTCGGTAATGTCGTCCACAATAATCAGCCGGCCAACCACGCTGAAGTCCTTGGTGACCAGCGGCGCGATGGCGATATTGGTCACTCGCGTATCGCCCGCCGTGGTGCCCAGCCGGAATTTATATAGATTGTGGATGCCCGGGTTTTGTCGCACCCGGTAATACTCTTCCAGGAAGTTCGGCGACATGACCTCGGTCAGCGTGCGTCCCAGCGCGTCCAGACGCGGCAGGGCATACATCACTTCCATCTGCGAGTTCCACGACTCGATGCGGTCTTCCAGGTCCACCGCCAGCACGCCCACGCTGATGGATTCCACGATGTTCTCGTTGAATTCCTTCAGCCGCTCGTACTGTCCGGCCTTTTCCTCCAGCGACCGGTACAGGCGCGCGTTCTGCACGGCGATGCCGATGTAGCCGGCCACCGTCTCCAGCAGTTGCACGTCTTCGCTGGACAGGAAATCGCCCGCCGCAGTCTTGCCCAGGCCCAGGACGGCGATCATGCGATTCATCACCGTGCAGGGAATGTAGTAATTAAGTTCCAGCCTGCGAATGGTATCGCGCGCCGACGGCGTCTCCCGCACCGCGCTGTTGGTGTTGTCGAAGAACAGATGGCCCAGCATCCACTCCGGCCGCTCTTTGTGCAGGAAGTCGAAGTTCAGCCCGCTGGTCTGCGAGATGCCGTAAGACTTGGCCAGCGCGAAGTTCTCCGGCTGCTCCGGATCGCTGAGGAATACGGCCAGGCGGTCCACCATCAGCGTGCGCGACATGCGATCCACGATGGCGCTCAGCATTTTCTCCAGGTCAGTCTCGGAGTTCAGGTCGCGGCCGAATTCGATCAGCGTCTTCCGGTAGTCATAACGCTTGCGATAGAAAAACTTGTCGAGCGAGTCCTGCACCCAGTTCTTGAAGGGATCGAAGAGCAGCGCGGTGACGGCGATGGCAGCTACCAGTCCGATGGGCCCGGCGCTGGGGAAGTTCTGGTGGAACAGCACCGAGGCCACGCCGATAGCGGCGAAATACGCTGCCGTAATGGCGCCCGCGGCGATGGTATAAGCCATGCCGCGCTTGAAGATCAGGTCCACGTCCATCAGCCGATAGCGGAAGATGGCGTAGCCGAAGGTCAGCGGCAGAAACACCAGCGACAGCACCGAGACCTTCATGCTCAAGGTGGGCGCGCTGCCGGCGAGATAGGGAATCACGTAGAACAGCGTGAACGGCGCTACCGCCAGGATGGTGCCGCGCGTCACCCACTTCATCTGCTGGCGCAGAATCGCCGACTCGGCATGACGGTAGCTGTGCCACAGCACCACCGCCGCCATCACCATGTACGACGCCAGGTACGACATCTGCACCCGGTCCATGTTCCAGCGCAGCACTTCGCTGGGCTGAAGCCACTTGACCATGGCAATGTGCGCCGCCAGCAGAATCGCGCCCGGCACGTACACCGCCGGGACGATCCAGCGCTGCCGGGTGACGATGCCTTTGCGCTCCGGGAAGGTCAGCGAGAAATGCAGGAACAGCGCCGGCTGCAGAATCCACGCCACGATGTTCGACCAGTAGATGATCCAGTCGAAGTCGTTCAGCTTGCCGCTGTAGTGGAACGAGTAGAAGACGAACGAGACCAGGCAGAAAACGTAAAAGTGCGTGCTCTTGGGAGCGGTCCAGCGGCGCAGCAGGACGTAAATGCCGATGCCGAGATAGACCAGCGCGATCAGCCGCAGGCCGCCATAGAGCGAGCGATCGGTCGGCGCCAGAATCAGCGGCGCTTCCAGCGGCACGCCGTCGCGCACCAGCGAATACGTCGCCTTGGTCCAGATGCCGTCGCGGTACATCTGGCGTTCCAGGCTGCCGGCGTTGCTGATGTCGCGGCCATCCACCGCCACCAGCACGTCATCCAGCTTGATGCCGGCTTTCTGGCCGGGACCGTCGGCATCCACGCGGGCGGCACGGAGGTGACTGCCGCTCTCGACCCACCACACGCCGTCGTACGGGGCGGAGAATTCCCGCTCCTTCTGGAAATTAATCCAGGCAAATACCATCGCGGCTACGGTGATGAGCGCGAGAAATAACGCGAAGAAGCGCGTTTGTAGATACTTTTGCCATCGGAGCAGGCGGCTGGCCAGAGCGGTAGGCGGACGTGGGGCCTACTCGCCTTTGGTCTATCAGCAACTGTGATGCCACGTGCTCTTCCTTTGACCGCCTGCAAAGCTAGCAGTCTGAATGGCTTACAAAATTATAGAACGCGCCGTAGGCCAAAAGTATTATTTTGCGGATTCGCCTGTGAAATTCCGAATCCCCCTGGTTACCTACTCCCGAATTTCGGAAATAGTAACCCGCTGTGAATGCAGGAGTTTCCGGCTGTGTCCGCAGGTCCGGCGCAGACCCTCGTGTCAGGGCCCGACTTCACAGGTCGCTGAAAAACTCTGTTTTGCCGAGGCATGAGTAAGGGCACGACCTTTGGTCGTGCCGAAATGCCGCCTCCTTCTATTTGTCCGGAGTCGGCTTTAGCCGACGGCACTCTTCGTTTTCGACTTTTTCAGCAGCCCGTTCAGCCGTGCCGCGACCTCCTTTATTTTTGTCATCACGAAGGGCTTCAGCCCGCGAGGGACCTGCTGTCCCGTTACCCACCGCCGATGCCGGGGAAAAGCAGATGCCTCGCTCCGCTCGTCATGACAATTCGCTGACTGCACGCCGACCCAAGCGCGCTCCAGTCTTTTCCCTGTATGGTACGGAAACATGACCACGCAGACCTTAGCTGCCTCCGGATTGAGCCTGGGCGCTGCCGGCATTTGGGGCGGAGGCGACTACGCCGGCGGCATCGCCGCCAAGCGCGCCAACGTCTTTCGCGTGGTCGCCGGAGCCCACGCCTGCGGACTGATCTTCATGCTGCTGCTGGCGCTGGCTACTCGCGAGGCCATCCCGTCCGCGTCGTCGCTGGAGTGGGGCGCGGTGGCCGGCGCGGTTGGCGCTTTTGGGCTAGCGGCCCTTTATCGCGGACTGGCCATCGGCCGCATGGGCATCGTGGCGCCGGTGGCCGCAGTGGTCACAGGTATTCTGCCGGTGCTCTTCGGCATGCGGACGGAAGGCCTGCCGGATCGCATACAGCTCGCCGGTTTTGCCCTGGCGCTGGTCAGCATCTGGCTCATCGCCCGGCCCAGCGGGGAAGTCGGCTCCAATCGCGGCCTCGGCCTGGCCGTCCTCGCCGGCATCATGTTCGGGCTGTTCCTCATCGCCGGAAAGCAGGCAGGACACCAGGCGGTGTTCTGGCCGCTGGTTTCGGCGCGCGCGGTTTCCGTCTCGCTGGTGCTGCTGATTGTGCTGTTCACGCCGCGCGATGGCCGCTCGATGCGCGGCGTCTGGCTGCCGATCGTGATCTCCGGCACCTGCGACTCAGGCGCCAACGCGCTTTATGTCGCGGCCACGCAGCACGGACGCCTCGATGTCGCCGCCGTGCTGTCGTCGCTGTACCCGGCAAGCACGGTCATTCTGGCGCGAGTGCTGCTGAAGGAACACCTCTCGCTGACCCAGAACATTGGCATCGTGGCTGCGCTGGTCTCGGTGGCGTTGATCTCGCTGCGGTGAAGTAGTTGTCCGTTGTCCGTTGTCAGTTGTCGCGGCGGACCCACGCGATTGCCTGCCGGCTTCGGGGCAGCGCTGTGCCCAGGTGGCTGGCTCTTCTTCTACAGCAGCCCGGCCACGAACGGCGCCACGAACTTGATGGCGATGCCGGCGGCGGCGGCAATCTTGCCCAGGCTCCCGACGATGCCCGCCACGTGTCCTACGTTGGTGTCCATCACCTGCAGGTTCTGGCTCATGCTCTTCAGCCCTTCGGTCAGTCCGGGCTTCGGGGTCGGGAGCCTTCATGGCTTCCTGCATCTGCGGCACTACCTGCTCGGCCAGCACCTGCTTGGCTCCAGCCGAAATGTTGGCCTGCTGGATCTGCACCCGCAGGTCATCCAGCAGCTTGATGATGTCCTGCCGCGTCTGGTCCGACATGTTGACGGTGGCTTTGTTGTGATCGCCAAACTGCACGATGGTTCCGCTGACGTCGCCGCCAATGTTGTAACCCTTCTTCTCGTCGTCGCTCATGATCCCTGTCCTCCTGCTTGCGCGGCGTCGTGCAGCACGCGCGAGATGTTGTGATCTCCGAACTGCACGCTGGAGCCTTGCACACTGCCGGCGATGTAGGTGCCTCCGGCCTCGATGTGAATCTCGTACACCGTCTGGCCCTGGACCTTGGTAGGCAGCGCCATGATGGGCGCCACCGTGTTGTCGGAATTCTTCAACTGCATTTGCACCTGGCTGGTGTCGTTACGGTCGACCAGCGTCTGCGGCTGCGCGGGCGCCTGGATTTCGCAGCCGGTGAGCTGGATGCCTCCGAGGAATTGCAGCACCATGCCGGCAAATTGCGCCCACATCATCAGGGTGATGCCGCTGATGACCTGCACCGCCGACTGCGGTCCCTGCAACAGCACGCAGGTCATGCGCACCGGAAATCCGGTCATCGCCATGGCATCGAATTCGCGAATGGTGGCGCTGGCGCCGTTGATCACCGTCTGCCGCAGCGGCCCTACGCCCAGCACCGCCACCAGTCCCAGGCTGAGCGCGCTGCTGAACGCGGTCATGGGATTGTCGAAGCCGAAATAGTATTGCTGCAACGTCGGCACCTGCATCAGGTTGATGGGCTCGATCCACGACATGGCCGGGCTGCCGGGCGGCATCGACGAGCCGGGCGGAATGACGTACTGGCCGCCGTACATATCAATCTGCTGGGAATAAAATCCCGGCGGCATGATGGCGGTGTAACCGTAGCCGGCAATGGTGTTGTACACGGGCCCTCCCTTCGCCTGGGCGCGCGGGCAGGCGCGGCGGGCAAGGTTCAACCTGGGATGCTGCGGGCTAAGATACCATGCCTCTGCGAGGACGAGACCACTTAGATTCTCATTGCCACAGCGAGGTAAGCGCGTCCCATTGTAATTGTCATGACGAGCGCAGCGAGGCATCTGCTTTCCTCGACGCTGGAGCGATGCGGGAGAACAGCAGATCCCTCGCGGCTAAAGCCGCTCGTGATGACAATCTTCCAAGTGCGCTCGAAGTGACCGGCGCGAGGGCCGATTGTGCTCCCAGTCACAACTTCGCCGCGCGCGACAGCATTACAATACAGGCATGGACCCCTATACTTTCGTCATTGCGGGCAGGACCTTCCGCTCGCGCCTGATTGTCGGTACCGGCAAGTACAAGTCGGGGCAGGAGACGGCGCGCGCCATCGAGGCCAGCGGCGCCGAGATGGTTACCGTCGCGGTGCGGCGCGTCAATCTCGACCGCAGCAAGGAGTCGCTGCTCGACTTCATTGATCCGCAGCGCTACTTCCTGCTGCCCAATACGGCCGGCTGCTATACCGCGGAAGAGGCGATTCGTACGGCGCGGCTGGGCAGGGAGGTCGGCCTGTCGGACTGGGTGAAGATCGAGGTGATCGGCGACCAGGCCACGCTGTTTCCCGACGTGCAGGCGACCATCGAGGCTACCCGCGTGCTGGTAAAGGAAGGCTTTACGGTTCTGCCCTACACCTCGGACGACATTGTAGTTGCCAAGCGGCTGATTGATGCGGGCGCAAGCGCGGTGATGCCGCTGGGAGCGCCTATCGGCAGCGGCATGGGCATCCAGAACCAGCCCAACATCCGCATCCTGCGCGAGCTGATTACCGAGGTGCCGCTGATCGTGGATGCCGGCGTCGGTACCGCCTCCGATGCAGCGATTGCCATGGAGCTAGGCGTCGACGGCGTGCTGATGAATACCGGCATCGCCGGCGCGCAGGACCCCATCCTGATGGCCGAGGCCATGAAGAACGCCGTGCTGGCCGGACGCCAGGCGTATCTGGCCGGACGCATGCCGAAGAAGCTGTATGCCACCGCCAGCTCGCCGCTCGAAGGGGTAGTGCGGTAAAGCAGGGACTGGGGACTGGGGGCTAGGGACTAGGGAAAACCGCTCGCGCCTGCTATTCCACAGTCAAACGATTTGCGATATGCAAAAACTCAGGGCGGCCTTTGCGGGCCGCCCTTGATGTACATGGCTTGGAAGCGACGACTCAGTGCATGTCTTTCATGCCGTCGCCGCTACCGCCCTTTTGCGAGAGCATCTGCACCTTGTCAATGTGGACCGAGCCGTTGTCCATCATCTTGCCGGTCACCATCACATGATGTCCGATGTGGTCGCTGACCGCATCGGGGTTATCAATAGTGACCACCTTCATGTCCTTGTCGGTAACCAGGACCGGCTTCGCGCCGGCGTCGATGCACTTCTTGGCGCAGGCTTCGTGGGCCGCATTGGCTCCCTTGGCGCCGCACTTGGAGTCGCTGATCCAGCCTGCCCAGCTCATGTCTTTCGCCGAGGCCAGCAGAGTCATACTGAACAGATAGAGTCCGATCACCAGCAGTACTTTCTTCGTCATCGCCGAATCTCCTGTTGAGTGGGCCGCCCCTTGGCAGCCGAAAGATGCGTTTAGATTTGGATGCAGACGAGGCCCAAACTCTAGCCCGCCTTCTGCCTCGCCCGTGGGAAGTACGTCACGGGACCCTGGCCGGATTTGCCGGCGGATAAGTTTATTCCACAAAGTAAGTAGGCGGGAAAAGAAACACCCGGCTGGGGATGAAACGCTGAAATCAAAGGCCGATCTGCTTTGAAAGGGCACGGCTTCAGCCGTGCCGCTAAGAGTTGCGCGCGACGGGCTTTAGCCGCTGAGGCCGATCCGTTCCACCTCAGACGCTCAAGCGTGGTCAAACGAGAGGCCAATCGGCACGCCTGAAGGCGTGCCCTTTCAAGGCGGCGCTATTTGACGGGTGGAGGGGTCTGGCTCTCGGCTACCGACGGCGTCTTGTAATCCGGTTTGGGCTGCGGCTCAACCAGCACAATCTCTCCCGGCTTCACGAAACCCTGCACCCGCGCGGCTTTCTCGATGGCGTTGGGATCGGCTTGCTGCAGCAGCGTCACATGTTCCTGCAACCGGTCGTGACGTTCTTTTTGCACTTCGATATCCCGCAGCAGTTTCTGGTTCTCCACCCGCTTGGCGTCGTACACCTTAAGACCGTTGGCGCCGAAGACCACCTTGTACGCAGCGAACAGCGTCAGCAGCGCGACCAGTCCCGTCGCCAGGATGCGGCGCATACGGTATAACCAGTTTCCGGCGATGCGAACGGTCAAGGTCATGGGTTACTCAATTACCCATTGCTTGGCGGCGGCGCTCAGCTTCTCCAAGTCCTGCTCCGTGCGGGCCTCGGTATAAGCGCGAACCACCGGCTCGGTTCCCTGAGACGCGGTAACATACCCACGAGCCGTCATCGAGAACCAGCTTCAGCCCGTCGGTGCGAACCACGTCCTGCACCTTTTGTCCGGCAAACTCGCCGGGATGGGTCTCCAACTTCTTCAGTGAACTTCTGCTTCACCTCTTCGGTCAAGTGGAAGTTTTCCGCAAGGGGTAAAAGGAACCAACTTTGGCAAATATGGAGCGCAATTGTTCGCCCAAGGGCTTGCCGCGGCGCGCCACCATCTCGCAGCAGAGCAACCCGGCCAGCACGCCGTCCTTTTCCGGGACGTGGTGGCGGATGGAAAGCCCGGCGCTCTCTTCGCCGCCGATGGCGATCTTGTCCTGCTTGATCAGCTCGCCGATGTACTTGAATCCCACTGGCGTTTCGTGCAACTCGCACGCCTTGATATTCGGCCAGCGCATTGATGAGGTTGGTGGTCGCCACCGATTTGCCGACGCCGTTCTTCCAGCCGCGCGATTCCACCAGGTAATCGAACAGCAGCGCGATGATGTAGTTCGGCGAGATGAACGTGCCGTCCTCGTCCACGATGCCGAAGCGGTCGGCGTCGCCGTCGGTGGCGATGCCGATGTGCGCGCCGGTCTCGCGCATCTTGGCGCGCAGATCGTTGAGCAGGTGATCGTCGGGTTCCGGAGCGTGGCCGCCGAACAGCACATCGCGATAATCGTGTACGGTCGCGACCTGCGACGCCGGCCTCGCGCAGCAGCGCATCGGAATAGCCGCGCGCCGCGCCCCACAGCGGATCGAAGCAAACCTTCAGTCCGGCTTTCTGAATCGCCGGCAGATCAATGAGTTCCTTCAGCCGCTTCAGGTATTCCTCGCGCACCTCGATGGGCTGCGGCTTGGGCTGGTTGCCGGCACCACCCAAGCCCTGCCGGTACTCGCCGCCCGGGCCGGGTCCGTTGGGAGGAATTTTCCCAGTCTCGCCCTCGCCAAATCGCACGCCGCTGGAATCGCCGTCGGATTCCAGGATGAACGTCCTCAACCTTGTGCGTGACCTCGGGCAGCGCGGGCGCGCCGTCGGGCGTGGAAAACTTGATGCCGTTATATTCCGGCGGATTATGCGAGGCAGTGAAGTTGATGGCGCCGTCGGCGTGAACGCGGATGACCTCGTAGGCAATGGCCGGCGTAGGCGCGGCGTCGCCGATCACCAGCGGAGTGATGCCGTGCGCGCTGAGGATGTCGGCGGCCAGCGCGACGAAGTTCTCGCCCAGGAAGCGGGGATCGCGTCCCACCACGACCTTGGCGCCCTCCGGCTTTTGCGATGCGACATAACGCGCAATGCCGGTGATGGCGCGGCGAATATTGGCTACGGTGAATTCGTCGGCCACGATGGCCCGCCAGCCGGAGGTCCCAAACTTGATCTGTGTCGGCATACGTTCTCTCTGTGCTCCCCTTTGGAATTGTCGTCACGAACCGGCTTCAGCCTTCCGTTTTGTCATCACGAACCGGCTTCAGCCTCCTGTTTTGTCATCACGAACCGGCTTCAGCCTCCTGTTTTGTCATCACGAACCGGCTTCAGCCGGTGAGGGATCTGCTGTTCCCCGCACATCGCGCCACTGCCGAAGAAAGCAGATCCCTCGCTGCGCTCGTGATGACAATTCAAAAAGCCTGCGCTCGTGATGGTTCAATACGAAGAAAGCGGTGATGCTGGCACTGGCGGTCCACGTAGACTGCAAATGCTGGTCGTCGTGTTCGTGACCGGGGCATTTTTAAAAACTGGTCATGGGGAGCAACAATCGATGCCGACATAACCATCGGAAAATTCAACCGCCTAACACATCACAATCTGAATGGTCCTCCCTGGCCTGATAACATGACATCATCATGCATCGATCCTGCATCGCCTGGAAGGAAGAGGACAGTGAACGGCCATGTCCCTCATCGGAAAAGCAGCAGCTCGGAAGCGGCATACAGCAACTGGCAGGCGGCGGCTGGAGCAACGCCTGAGCTGAAATGATCAAGCTGGATGGTTCTGACGGCCACGTCGGTGCAACGTGGCGGGGGAGCGGCGGGCGAGTGCGACCTCGATGCGCAGCCACCGGCGGCGGCGGCGCCGACCACCGAGCGCGGGAGCGCGCGCTCCAACATGCAACATAATTAACAGCAAACCGCACCCCCAGGTCCACCTCGGAACATGAACAACAACTCAAATCGAGCGCGCCGGCCGCGCTGTCTGCGCGGCGGCGGAAACCTCGTCGCCGGCGGCGAGGTGTCGCCGGCTGCTGTTGCATGAGCCGCATCACGTGACCATGGATCCGACCAATTTGAAAAATGATGACATGTAGGAGCCCAGCCTGCATGGAGTGGCAGGACCAAGCTCCCAGCCCAACAACGCTCTCCAGCAACAAGCAGCAGCAAGGCTCCAAGCAGAACTAACTGTCATTGCAGGTCAGAGTTGTGGCCCTGGCGTGGCCCCGACAATGTTCTTCACTGGACACACGGTGCTCGCAATTGGAATAACAGCAAACTGCTCGTCGTCCCAGCCCCTAACAACCGCCCCGCCGCTCCAGATGACCCAGCAACCAACTCGCCGCCTGGAAACAACAAGCAGCAGCGGCAAGGGAACGGTCGTGCAGCACAACTGGCAGGCCGATGACACGACGACGACATCACAGCAAGGTGATCTCAACTGTTATAGGGCAGGCCTCGGCACTGTGGCGAACACGTACCCGTGTCAGGCCTTGCAGCAGACACACTGGTTTGTGCGCAACAGTGATGGCGGTGCTTGATCCCATGACCCAACATTGATTTGTTTTGCTCGTTGATGCAAAAATAATACCACACAAGGTGGCGGAGGCGACCTCGTCTCAGGCAGCGGTGGCGGTGGGCGGTGGCTGTGTGCAGCCATGATGATTTCACAAGCAACTGACGGTTTTTGTTCAACATGAGTACCAGTTGGAGGCTTCACTGCAAGCCTTGGTGCTGGGCCCCTTGGCACCAAGGGCTGCATCTACATGCTGCTTGACGGTGATGGGTGCCCCATGAGCTCACCAGCAGCAGCATAGCCTGACTGGTCCAGGACCTAGCTGATGCGGTGTTAAGACAATGGGCGTGAACCGTTCCTGCCTGGATTGGAGTCCCAGCAAAGGCTCCTCCTTGCTGCCCAGGCGGCGACAGCATGATCACCTCCACACAGACCAGTGACATGGACAACAATGACACAGCGTGAGATCAAGAGCATGGACGCGGCAGTGCAGAACCAGTGGACAAAGCTTCATGCACTAAGCCAAGGACATGGCTAACCAACAATTATGTGCACTTGTAGCCGATGAACTGAACAATGAGCTGGAACGGACGGCACGTATGATGACATCCAACTGGGTGCCAAGCCGAGCTGACGTGGTGCGGCCTGAGGCCGCCTGTTCCTAAGCGGTTGTGCGCCTCCAGCAAGATTCTCATCACATCAATTCCACACCTACAGACAGGAAGCGCCACTGCAACACAGACTATCCAGCAAAAAAAAAAAAAAAAACAGACAAACACCGAAGCCGACGCATTCCACGTGGCCCGGCTCTTGGGCATCATCGGACAAAAGACAGAAGCAGCAACAACACGGCGGGCGCGGCGGCGGCTGTTTTGGTACACCTCAAAAGGAAACATTGATGAGCTGCAAGTCTATTCGAATTTATAGACTACATCAGTGATGATGCGCTGCAGCAATCAGCAGAAAACCACTTTGTGGAAGAGCAAGGGTGCCAGGGTTCTGACGGACCCGTGCTCCAACTGTGTGGCGGTGGTGCTGCTACCTGTGGGGAGGCGCCATCTAAACATCAACATGGTATAGTGTCACACAATCACTGGGACCACACCGACCGGGTTTACTTTCGTCAACTTCCGGCGGAAACGCCGGTGGTGGCGCCCGCCAGCATGGCATGGCTGACCCGCCTGAAGGGTGCGCATCACGTAATCGGCATGTCGGCCTGGGAGGATCGCTGGTTCGGGCCGGTGCAGATTACGGCGGTACCGGCGGCGCACATCTCGCGCTCCATCGGCTTCGTCATCCAAGCCGAGGGTAAGCAAATCTATTTTTCCGGCGATACTTACTACCGGCCGTTCATGAAGGAAATCGGCAATAACTATCAGTTGGACGCGGCGCTGTTGCCGGTCACGACCTATCGCATCTCCATGACCATGGGCGAGCGCGGCAGCGTGCGCGCGGTGCAGGACCTGAAGCCCAAGCTAGTCATCCCGGTGCATCTGGGAATCATGCCGCGCTCCGCATTCTGGCGGACCAAGCAGTCGCCGGACGGCTTCCGCGACCGGCTGCGCAAAACCGGCTCCACGGTTGAGGTGAAATTGCTGCAAGAGGGACAGTCGGTGGACATCTGACGCCTCACCCGAGGCAGATGCAAAAAGCCCGGCGAGGAGAGAGTTTCTCCGGCCGGGCCTTTTTGTTACGTACGTCTTCGGTCAGTGGTGTGGTTCCTTCTCGCCGCCGCTGGGATGAGGCGCGCTCTGATGCTGAGCGGCCGCCGGATGCGGAGCAGGCGTGGAGTGTTGTGCCATGGGATGCGGCGCCGGAGCCGAATGTGGCGTGGACGCCGGACGCGACTCGGTCGGATGTGGCGCCGGCGTAGCTCGCGACTCCGTCGGATGAGGAGCAGGGGCGCTGCGCGACTGAGCTGGATGCGGTGCCGGGGCGCTGCGCGACTCCGTACGAGGAGCAGGTGTGGATCGCGCGGGTGCGCTGCGCGACTCGGTCGGATGCGGCGTCGGACGGCTTGCCGCAGTGGAGCGATTCGGCTGGGGCGGATGCGAAGCCTCGGTGCGCGTCGGCGTTGCCTTGTGCGCGTTGTTGGCCGGAGGATGCGGTACCTCATGCGTTGCCGAAGCGTGCTCGTTGGCGCCCGGCCGGTTGGCTGCATGGTTGTTCGGATGAGGCGTGCTGGTTGGCTTCGCTTCGTTGGGGCGCGTCGCCGCGTTATTGCGCGGAGGCGTGTTTTTGGCCGGAGGATGCGGCACGTTGGCGTGCGTGTTGGCCTCCGGATGCGCCGCCTCCTTCGGGTGTGCCGGGGTCTTGGCGTTGTGGGCCGCTTCGTTCGGGTGTGCCGGAGTCTTAGCGTTGTGGGCCGCTTCGTTGGGATGTGCCGGGGCCTTGGCGTTGTTGGGCGCCGGAGCGCCGCTAGCGTGGACTACGCCCTTGCCCTTGAAGTCGGCGGGCTTGGGTGTTGCCGCCACAGGCGGGCGTCCGTGGTTCACCGACGCGAACTGCGAACGGTCCTGACGGGCCGCCTGCAGGTGCTCGGTCTGCGCACGGGTGGCTTCCACGTGACGCTCATGCGCCGCGGCTTCCTGCGCCGCTGTCGGACGGACATTCAAACCGCCATGGCCGCCGTTGTAGCTGACGCGGCTGACTTCGCGATGGTCCACGGGCCGCTCGTACACGTTGTGAATGTTGGTGACGTTAATGTTGGTTACGCTGCGGTTGTAATAAAACTGGTGATTACGCCAGTATCCGCCTTCGAAGCCGTTACCGAAGTACCCGTGGCCGTAGTCAACGCCGCCATAGAATCCGACGGTCGGACCCCAATAGCCGGCGTGCCACATGTAGGCGTTGCCGCCCCAACCCCACCAACCCGGGGTCCAGAGAAAGCCCACTGTCGGGGGCTCGACCCAGGTGCCCGGTACCCAGTAGTAGCCGCCATCCGGGTCGTAGCCCCAGTAGCCCGGAGTCCAGATGTAACCGGGGGCGGGGCATACCGGCTGGTCGTAAACCGGTAATGCCGGAGGCGCCAAATTTACCGAGACAAACACCTGCGCGGAAGAGCACAGCGGTATCGCCAGCAGTGCCAGCGCAAGCACGATCAATCCCATCAAGCCAAACTTTCGCATTTCGTCACCTTGCCCCTGTCTGGTTTCGCTGTCCCGCTAAATTCACAGCCGCGGGCCGCACGGCTCGACAGGCGCTGATTTTTAGTCGTCCCAATCCGATGTTCAGCCAGTTGGCCAAATGTTCAGTTCTGGTCCGACACTTGTTTGAAACGCAATTGCCAGGGGCGAGTTGCCTGCAACTCTGGCCGAACTTCGGTGTTGCGGCGGGCAACCTCCAGGGCTACAGCGGGTTGCCGAAAGTAGGCTGAATCCAGTTGGCAATGGCGGCGCGCATCTGGTCCAGGTGTCCGGCGAAGAAATGGTCGCCCGGAACGATGACCAGTTGCTTGGGAGGGGCCGCGCGGGCGGCGATGGCTTCGAGATCGCTGACAGAAGCAAACGGATCATGGTCGCCGCTGACGAACAATTTCGGCTTGGTGCATTGGGAGAGAAAATCGAAGGCGTACAAGCGCCCTTCGGCGGCGACTGGCGTTCCGATGGAGATCAACGCTGCGACGTCGGGATCGGGACAGGCGGCGCGCAAGCCGGTGGCGGCGCCGAAGGAGAATCCGGCAAAGATAATCGGCAGCGAAAATTCCTGCTTCAGCCACGCCAAGGCGGAGCGCACGTCATCCACTTCGCCGCGTCCCTGGTCATGCTCACCGCCGCTCAGGCCGGCGCCGCGGAAGTTGAAGCGCAGCACCGGGTAGCCAAAGCCATGCAGCGCTTTCATGGCGTTGAACACCACCTTGTTATGCATGGTGCCGCCGAACATGGGATGCGGATGGCAGACCAGCGCCGCGTGCGTCGCGTCAGGCGCGCCAACGTTGAGCAGCGCCTCCAGTCTGCCGGCCGGGCCTTCGAGGAAAAATGAGCGGATTGCCGAATGTGAGCTATGCAATAGGATGTCCGCCGGGTGAACGGTCAGCATCCATCATAACTATTTTTGTTGCAGGTCCTGAGGCTTGGGTGTTCGCTTATGGTGGCGCGCGCGATTTGCCCGCCCATAGACGAACAGCGTCACGAAGAAAGCGTACACAATGAGAGACCACAGCGGATGACCAAGCTGGGTAAAGTAAGGCAAGCCCCAGATGCTGAACACCACGGCGGCAAGCGCCACAACCAGCAGCCAAACACAATCGCACTTCTGCATAATGACTAAACCCGGGACGGTGGCGCGGTCGGAAGCTTTAGGGCGCGGGAAGAATTTCCGGCGGCATTGTAAGGTTCGACGCCAGCGCCGCCGCCGGGTTTGTCCGCTTTAACCAATCTTTACAATGGCAGTTCTTATATCTGAGGACGTTGCATGATTCGCTTTGGGATTGTTGGATTTGGGCTGCACGCAGTCAAGCGCCTGATGCCGGGATTTCAACAGGCACGGCTATGCAAGGTGATCGGCCCTGTCGCGCCGGAATTTATCGCAGGCGCAGGAGTCGGCGAAACAATTCACCATCCCTTACGCCTTCGATTCCACTGCCGCTTTGTGCGCCAGTCCGGAGGTGGACGCGGTGTTCGTGGCCAGTCCGGACGCGCTGCATCTTGCCGACGTTCTGGAAGCAGTGCGCCACAAAAAGCCGGTGCTGTGCGAAAAACCGATGGCGATGAATGCGGCCGAAGCCCAAACCATGGTGGACGCCGCTCGCCAGGCGAATGTCACTCTGGGCGTGGCACATGTGATGCGCTTCCATAAAACGGTGCGGCTCTTTCGCGAGCAGCTTGCTGCCGGCGCCGTAGGACGTCCACAACTTCTGCGGGTGGAGTTTCTGGCGCCCATGTTGAGCACGCAGCGCCAGTGGGTACACGATCCCAAACTCGCGACTGGCGGTCCGCTGGCCGACATCGGCGTGCACTGCATTGATTCGCTGCGCTTCATCCTGGGCAGGGAAGTTGTCTCCGTCAGCGCGCAAGCTACGTATGACGAGCACAGTCCGCTGGAGGCTTCGGCCATCGTCACCCTCGACTTCGACAACGGACTAAAGGCCTCTGTCTCGGTCTCCGGGCGCACGCCCTATCGCACCATGCTGGAAGTCGCCGGCGACCAAGCCATCCTGACCTGCACCAACGCGCTGACCATTGATCGGCCGGTGATGGTGGAACTCCGCCGTTTCTGGGAAGTGGTGCAGCAATGGGAGCTGTGGAACGACGACTCCTTCGCCCGCCAGGCCGACGCTTTCGCCGCCGCCGTTGAAGAAGGCCGTCCCTTTGAGATTCCCGCCGAGGAGGGCCTGCGCAACCAGATGATCCTCGACGCCGCCTATCGCAGCATCAAGAGCGGACGGGTCGAGCCGGTCGTCTGATTCGTCGTCAGCCAGAAAAATGGCACGGAGCCGGTGAAACTCCGCGCCATTATTTTCCGTTGTTGCCAGCTAGAACTGCGGCCGTGCCGGTTCAGGATGATGCGGCAAGTTGTCCGGCATCTCCGAGACGTTCCACGCCCACGCCGCCAGCAGCGCCGCGCCTTCGTTGATCTGGTCGGGGATCACCTTGTCGAAGGTATCGGTCTGGCTGTGATGCACTTCGCGATAATGCGCCGGCAACTGAATGCAGAAGTATGCCGGCACGCCCTTGTTGAGGAAGGGCACGTGGTCGGAAGCGCCAAAGTAGCGCGTGCTGAGCGGCTGAAGGTCAAACACTTCCTCCAGCGGCTGATAGATCTCGCTCAGCAGCGGCGCCGTCTCCCACAGGTTATCCAGCGAGATGCTGAACACCTTGCCGGTGCCGGTGTCGTGAATCAGCACCGCATCCATGTTGGGGATTTCCGCGGCGTGGTTCTTCAGGAAGGTGTCAGCGCCGACGCCGCCCTGCTCTTCGCCGGTGAACAGGATGAAGGTGATGGTGCGCTTGGGCTTCCATCCCAGGGCGTGCAGCGTGCGCGCCGCTTCCAGCGTGGCCATGGCGCCGGTACCGTTATCCAGCGCGCCCTGGCCCAGGTCCCAGGAATCCAGATGCCCGCCGATAATCACGCGCTCTTCGGGATGCTCGCTGCCCTTGATCTCGGCGACGGTGATGGAAGCCGGCACCGGCGCGGCAGTGAAGGTGTCCTGCAGGTTGGCGCTCATGGTGACCGGCCCGGACTGCAGCAGCCGGTACATCAAGTCGTAATCTTCGTGAGCGAGGAAGGCCATGGGAACGTTGGTCGGGTTGTAGCCGGAGAAGCCGCCGCCCATGTTGAACAGGTTGTCGGTCTTGCCGCTGTCAATCAGCACCAATGCCGGGTCTTCTTCCATGATCTCGCGGAAGATCTGGCGGCGTCCCTGGAATCCGTCGCGCTTGGGCACGCCTTTTTGCGGCGCAATGACAGCATCGTAGGCGTTTTCCGGGTTGGGATCTTCCTTCGACAGGTCAGTGGGCTTACGCATCATCAGGATGGCGCCCTTCAGCTTGCCCTTGTACTGCTCGAAGTCGGCGGGCTTCTCGATGTCGAGCAGCATCACGTTGCCGCTGAGCTCGCCTTCGGTGGCCTTGCTCCAGCCCAGCGCGCGGATGCCGATCTCGCGCTGGATGGGGCTGGTGATGCGAGCCGTCTCCGAGCCGCGGGTCCAGCCGTGCGCGATCTGCGTGGTCTCCAGGTGCGCATCAATGCCGTACTCCTGGAAGCGCTTCAGCGTCCAGGCGCTGGCGGCCTGCATTTGCGGCGAGCCGGTCAGCCGTGCGCCGATCTGCGTGGTCAGGTAGTCCAGGTTCTTCACCAGCTCGGAGTGGTTTTTGACTTCGTCGGCAATCTTCTGGTCGGCGTCTTCCATGGCTTCGCGATACGCCTTCTTCTGCTCGGGCGTGCGAGTTGCTGGAGGGTACGTCTGGATGGTGGCTGCCGGAGTCGCGGCCGGAGCTGTTTGCGGCGATTGCGCCATCAACATG
>CAVXQR010000024.1:0-47714 GCA_963763975.1 uncultured Acidobacteriaceae bacterium | reverse complement strand
AGCGCGGAGAGCGACATGCCCACGGCGTTGGCGGAGGCCGGCAGTTGGTCGCCCAGCGCCTCGGTGATGTTCTTCACAATCTGCGCGCGCGAGGTGATGAAGCGGCGATTCATGGCCGCCAGCTTTTGGCTTTGGCCTTGGAGTGACGCACCGCGAAGAGCTTGAATTCCAGCGCCAGCAGCGCCCAGCGGCGGTCCAGGCAGATCTGGTGCATGAACTCGCGCAGCGATTGCAGCTTGGCATCGGGCGCACCGGCGCTGCGGATGCGCATGCGCACGTTCTCGATACGGGCGGCGATCTCGCGCTCCAGCAGCGCCAGAAACAAGTCTTCCTTACTGGTGAAGTTGGCGTAGAAGGCGCCGCGAGTGTAGCCGGCGGCAGCGGCAATTTCTTCCAGCTTGGCGGCCTCGAAGCCGTCGCGCGCAAATATTTTTTCCGCCGCCCGTATCAGCCGGTCGCGGGTTAAATCGCCGCGTCCCTGGCGGCGCAATGTGGCGTGGGCCTTTTTCATTTATCCTCTGAAGGTACAGTCTGCCCACTGGTTGGATGCCAATTTTTAGCGCAACAATTCGCAAATTCCGATCATCTAAATTCACGACGGCGTGCCAATAATGTCATACATACATGTATGTTCCAGACTTAGTAAGGCGGCTGCGCAGCAGGTCGCGAGCATAAATTTCTTACGCGCCGGTTTCGGCCTGGTGCTGGGAACCTTCCTGGCGGCTGCGGCCATGACCTCGCAAGCGCAAGTGGCCAGCGACGGCCTCATCACCTTGCCTTCGGCCGAGCAGGTCATCAATCGCAATACCGATCCCTTCGCCGGCTCGATTCCCCAGGGCAAAGCCACCAACACCGTCCTCGATCTCAGCCTGGAGGACGCAGTGGATCGCGGCCTGAAATACAACCTGGGTCTTTATCTCAGCGAAAAGAACACGGATATCTCGCGAGCGGCGCGGCTGCGCAGCCTGAGCGATCTGCTGCCGCAGATCAACACTTCGTTCATGGAAGAGGCGCAGGTCATCAACCTGAAAGGCCTGGGGTTGAGTTCGTCGATCATCCCCGGCGTTCCCAGTTCGGTCGGTCCGTTCGGCCTCACCGACATTCGCGGCACCGGTTCGTGGAACATGCTCGACTTCCACTCCATTGACAACATTCGCGCCTCCAACCAGAACGTGAAGGCCGCCACTTTCACCTATCGCGACGCGCGCGACACCGTGGTGCTGGCGGTGGGCGCCAATTACCTGCTGACCATCGCCAACGAATCGCGGGTGGACGCAGCCAAGGCGGAATTGGATACCGCGCAGGCGCTCTATCAACTGGCCGAAGACCAGGAGACGGCGGGCCTCGCGCCCAACATTGATACTCTGCGTGCGCGAGTGCAGTTGCAGGCACAACAGGAAGCGCTGATCCAGGCGCAGAACGACCTGGAGAAGCAGCGCATTTCCCTGGCCCGCGTAGTGGGATTGCCGGTGCAGCAGAAGTTCCGGCTGGTCAACCGTGTGCCCTACCATCCCCTGCCCGACATGGACCTGAATGATGCCTACGCGCGCGCCCTGCAGACTCGCTCCGATTACCAGGCGGCGCTCGCACAGCTTCGCGCCGCGCAGTTGAGCCGCGAAGCCGCATGGAAGCAGCGGCTGCCTTCGTTCGGCGTTTCAGGCGAGTATGGCGTGCTGGGCAATACTCCGAGCGCGATGGCGCCCAACTGGGCGGCGGCAGCGACGGTGAAGATCCCGGTGTTCGAGGGCGGCAAGATCGAAGCCGACGTGCGCCAGGCCGATGCCGTGCTGAAGGAACGCCAGGCGCAGGTGGACGATCTGAAGGGTCGCGTAGAGCAGGATGTGCAGAACGCCATGCTGGACCTGCGCGCCGCGGCGCAGCAGGTGGAGGTGGCCAGGACCGGCCTCGACTACGCCAGCCAGGCGCTCACCCAGTCGCATGACCGCTTCGCTGCCGGAGTCACCAACAACGTGGAAGTCATCCAATCGCAGCAGGCGCTGGCTACGGCCAATGACCAGTACATCACCAGCCTGTATGCGCACAACATCGCCAAGGTACTGCTGGCGCGCGCCATCGGCAACGCCGAGGTGGTGGTGAAGCAGTATCTGGCCGAGCCCGGCAGCATTGAGCCGGCCAGCACGCCCACGACGCGCGGACAGACTATGCCTCCGGCGTCGCCGGACAATCAAGTCCCTCAACCTGTGCCGCCGAGTCCCGCTACCACGGCCCCGCCGGCCACCAACGTACCGCACTAATCGTCATTTGGCAGGTAATTCAACATGAGTCCTAGCACGACGGAAGAGAACGAACTCGAGAAGCAAAACGGTGGCCACGAGCAGGGCGAGCCGCAGCACACCGACGTCGAGCGCGCTCACGACACCCGCGGCTTCTTCCAGAAGCATCCGGCGGCCAAGCCGATTGTCTTTCTGGTTGCGATCGTGGCCCTGCTGCTGGTGGGCTGGTTCTGGTGGGAGAGCCGCCACTGGGAAGATACCGATGATGCCGAGATTGACGGCCACATCTATCCCATCAGCGCGCGCGTCAGCGGCCAGGTCACCAAGGTGAATTTCGACGACGGCCAGCTCGTCCACAAGGGCGACGTGCTGCTGCAGATTGATCCCACCGATTATCAGGTGGCGCTGGAGCGCGCGCGTGCCGACTACGAAGATTCACAGGCGCAAGCGCAGGCTGCGGCGCTGGGCGTGCCCATCTCCAGCGTGGGATCGGTGAGCCAGATCCGTTCCGCCAGCGCCGACTTAAGCTCGGCCAACGCCGGCGTGGCGGCATCGCAGAAGCAGGTAGAAGCGGCGCAGGCGCAAGTAATCCAGGCCGAAGCCGATGCCAAAAAGCTGAATGACGATGTGGAGCGCTATCGCCAGTTGCTGACCAAGAAAGAGATTTCGCAGCAGCAGTTCGATTCCGCATGGGCAGCGGCCACTGCGGCCAATGCCACCGTCACCGCACGCCAGGCGGACGTGCTGGCAGCGCAAGCCCAGGTACGCCAGGCGGAATCGAAGATAGAACAGGCGCAGGCCGAATTGCGTTCGGCGCAGATCTCTCCCAAGCAGGTAGCCGCGACCCAGGCGAAGTCGAAGTCGGCGGACGCGCAGACCCTGCGCTACAAGGCTGCGCTCGACCAGGCGCAGCTCAACCTCGGCTACACCACGGTGGTAGCGCCGGTGGACGGCATCGTCGGCAAGCGCTCGGTGCAGGTGGGAACCAACGTTTCCATCGGCCAGGATCTGATGGCGGTGGTGCCGCTGCGGGAAATTTGGGTGACGGCGAACTTCAAGGAAACCCAGTTAGAAAACATGCAGCCCGGACAGATAGTTAAAGTAAAGGTTGATACTTATGGCGGGCGCAAGTGGGACGCCCACGTGACCAGCATCGGCGGCGCCACCGGTGCCAAGTACAGCCTGCTGCCTCCGGAGAATGCCACCGGCAATTACGTGAAGGTGGTGCAGCGTATTCCGGTGCGCATTGACTTCGACGGCAGCGAGAAACCGGACTTCAACAAGGACGGCCTGCTGCGTCCGGGCATGTCGGTGGAGCCGGACGTAAAAGTGCGTTAAGCCGTTAGATTAATATCAAACGCTTAGATCGCTGATTTTAAGATTGTTATGCGTGCACTGGCCACTATCGGGACAATCGTCTCCATTGTGCCGGGCGCGGTCGAGAGTGCATCATGGCTGCAACAGGTAAGGTGGTAGCCATGCGTAAGCAGACTCTCCTCGCGCTCATTCTCGGTGGTTTTGTCGCGGTTCTTCCCTTGCATGCACAGCGCGGAGGCGGCCACGTCGGCGGCGGTGGTCACGCTGGCGGCAGTTTTCACGGCAGCGGCATGAGCTCGCACGGCAGCTCTAGCGCCAGCGGCTTCCACGGCAACATAGGCTGGAATCCCTCGGGCTGGTCCGGCGGATCCATCGGCGGCAATGGCTTCGGCAATCATTCCCGCAACTTCCGCAGTGGCTACTGGTACGGCGGCGCCACGGGCGGATATTGGGCGCCGTTCTGGTACGGCGACGACTACGGCTACGACACCTCGCAATACCGTACCAGCGAGATGGGGCCGGCTGGTCCTCCGACGGCAGCCTGGGCGATGCAGAACGAACCTGCCGCGCAGGTGGCTGTGGCTCCCCCGGTCAAGCCGATCATGTTGGACGTGGCGGACGTGAAGGAGATGCCGGCCGAGCAGCCCGGCCCGCCGACGGTGTTCGTCTTCAAGAATGGCGAGCGCGTGGAGGCGCGGCGTTACACCATGACGCAAAACACGCTGCGTCTGGGTGACGAGGGGCAGGAGCGCAATGTCGCGCTGGCCATGCTGGACCGCGACGCCACCGTGGCAGCCAATCAGCAGCGCGGCATTCAACTGCAGTTCCCTACCGATTCCAACCGCATGGTCCTGAGCTTCTAGTCGCTCAACGGCCGACCAGCGCGTCGGCAATTTGCTGCGTGTCGGCAAAGCGGCCGGGAGCACTGCGCGCAATCTGCAAGGCCTGCTCGGCCTCCTGACTGTGCCCGCTGTCATGCAGCGCCCGAGCCAGCAACAGATATCCCAACCCTGACCGTTGCACCTGGTTGGCGTGAAGGTAGTTCTGGATCGCGCCATTCAGATCGCCCGTCCGCTGCGCCACGATGCCGAAGCCAAGCCACGCCTGCGAAGTGTCGGGCGCAAGCTCGACCGCACGCTGCCAGGTCTGGCGCGCGTTCTGCAGATCGCCAAGGTAGCAGTAGGCGTAGCCGAGATTGCTGTAAGCCTTGGCCATGACGTCGATGTTCTCGGTCTTGGCGATGGCCGAACGGTACGAGGCTATCGCCTGCTTCCACTGCTGCATGCCCTGCTGGTAGAAGCCGATGTTCAGCTCGGCGAGCGGATCGTCGGGCTCGAGCGCGGCGGCGATGCGAAAGTGTTCGACGGCGCCATCCATGTCGTGCCGCGCCATCAGCGCCGTGCCGAGGTTGTCCTGCGCCGAGTAATTCGGCCCGGTCACGGCGATGGTGTGCTGCCAGACTCCACTTCGTCGCCCCAGAACGCCAGTTGATGCCGGGTGACGATGGCCAGCGTCAGCAGCACGACGGTGGCGGCTGCGGCACTCCAGCGTCGCGAGAAGTGGCGCTGGTCGGCCCAGTCGGCAACCCCCAGCTCACCATCAGGAAGATACCGATCAGCGGACATATGCGTAGCGATCGGCCATGGACTGCACGCCCACCTGCACCAGGCCGATCATGGGAACCAGCGCGCCGAGAAACCACAGCCAGCCCACGGTGAGGTAGCGCCGCTTGCGCGCGTAATACACCGCCGTGGTGATTCCGCCAATACCGCCAGCGCCATTACGAATTGCGACAGCGGCGGCGCGGTGCGCGAGAAGGGATACAGCGGCGCCAGCGGCGCCGGCCACACCGTCTTCGCCAGATAGCGCGCATAGGCGATGACCGCGTTCTCCACCCGCAGCCAGAAGGGGAAGCGGATCAGCGACTGCACTGCTCCGCCGTATATCTGCGCCTTCAGGGTGACCACGGCGCTGGCGGCGCACAACACGAGCAGCGGAACTTTCTCCAGCAGCAGTTGCTTTACCGTGCGCGGAGGATACTGCGGCACGGCCTTCTTTTCGAGCGGCGGAGGCAGCAGGCGCTCCAGCGGCCAGTAATCCCACAGCAGCAGCAGAAATGGCAGAACGATAATCTGCGGCTTGGCCATCAGCCCTAGCGCGAACAGGACGAACACCGCGGCGTACCGTCCGGCGCGCCAAAGATACCTGCTGGCGTAATGCCGGTAGGCCGCCATGGTCAGCAGCAGGAACAGCGTGCTGAGCAGGTTCTTGCGCTCCGCCAGCCACGCCACCGACTCCACATTGATAGGATGGAGCGCGAACAGCCCCGCTACGACTGCGCTGCGACCGACGCGGCCGGTCGCCCGCACCAGCACCCAGAACAGCAGCGCAACATTCAGCGCATGCAGCACTAGGTTGATCTCGTGATGGCCCGCGGGATCGGGGCCGAACATCTGCCAGTCGAGGGCATGCGACAGCCAAGTCAAAGGATGCCAGTTCGAAGCGTGAAAGGTGGTGAAGGCCCACTGCACCGTGCTCCACTCCAGCCCGGCGTGGATGTGGCCATTCTCGGTGACGTACTTGCTGTCGTCGAAGTCAATGAAGGGATGGTCGCCCAGCGGATAATAGACGGCGATGGTCGCGGCCACCAGCAGCAGCAACAATAGAAGCGACTGGACTGCCGGCGACGCGAATGTCGAGACTCTTGGCTTGCCTGCTTTTCGCTGCTGTTCGCTTCCCCAACCGGCGTCACCTTGTTCGTGAGTGCTGCTCATTATAGCGGGCAAGAACGCGACTAGCAGCCGCTGCGCCCGTCGAAAACGGTGCAGAGATGATCTTGGGTGGAGCACGCCTTCACCGCCGAAAACTCCGGTTTCGCATGCCTTGTATCAGGGCCCGACTTCAGTCGGGCCGATAAGCGCTTTCTTTCCGATCCCAAGCCGGCTTTACAGGCCGCTGAAAGAGTCGAAAAAGATACCTCACCGACTAAAGTCGGTTCGTGATGACAAAAAATAGAGGGCTTATCGGCAACTGAAGTTGTGCCCTGACACAAGGCACCCAAACGAAGTTTTTCAGCAGCCTGTTTAGCCGACGGCACCTTCCTTGCGCTTCCGCCATGAGCGTTCGCCCGCGCAAAAGAAAAACGGCGCGAGTTGCGCCGTTTTTCGATCCTGCGAAATTTGCCAGAATCAGTCGCCGCTGTACGCCGGCTCCAGCTCTTCCTCTTTCACCGCAATCGCTGCCGTCTCTTCGACGGTGCGAATGCGCAACGTCCAGCTTGGGCAGCTTGATGTCCCAGATCAGCCCGAGCGCCTGGAACAGCTTGATGCATACCAGTTCATGTCCACTTCATACCAGGCCAGCCGGTCAGCGCCGGCTCCGGATGCGCATGGTGATTGTTGTGCCAGCCCTCGCCGAAGCTCAGGTACGCCACCCACCACAAATTGCGCGAATCGTCGTCGGTGGCAAAACGCTTCGAGCCCCACATGTGCGTCGCCGAGTTGACGAACCAGGTGGAGTGCAGGAGAAACACGGTACGGAAGAAGACGGCCCACAACAGAACGCTCCAGCCGCCCAGCACCAGCAGCAGGATGCCCAGCGTGGTCACCGGAACCCAGTGATACTCGCTGATCCAGAGATGAAACTTGTCTTTGCGAAGGTCGGGAACATAGGCATCACCGGTCCCCGACGTCGTTCCGTTCGACTACGAACTGGGCGACTTGCTGTTCCTGTGCTGCGACGGGTTCCTGGAGGCAGCCGACGACAGGGCCCTGGGCGAGTTCCTCGGGGCGCGGTTTGGCGGGCTCGCCCGTGGACGCCCTGTGCAGTACGATCGACTGGTCCATCGACCGCGGCAGCCACGACAACCACACAGGCATGCTCGTGAGGTTCCGCCACGTGGAAAGCCGTCGCCACACCAGCCATTGCACCACGCGCTTGGCACGCTCCCGGGGAGCGGTCCGAAGCGCGTGGTGGAATGGCTGGTGTGGCGACGGCTTTCCACGTGGCGGAACCTCACGAGCATGCCTGTGTGGTTGTCGTGGCTGCCGCGGTCGATCAACCAGTCGATCATCTGCACAGGCGTCCACGGGCGCGAGTCGCCCGACCGCGCCCCGAGGAACTCGCCCAGGGGCCTGTCGTCGGCTGCCTCCAGGAACCCGTCGCAGCACAGGAACAGCAAGTCGCCCAGTTCGTAGTCAAACAGGAAGAAGACGACGTCGGGGACCGGTGATGGCCTACGTTCCCGACCTTCGCAAAGACAAGTTTCATCTCTGGATCAGCGAGTATCACTGGGTTCCGGTGACCACGCTGGGCATCCTGCTGCTGGTGCTGGGCGGCTGGAGCGTTCTGTTGTGGGCCGTCTTCTTCCGTACCGTGTTTCTCCTGCACTCCACCTGGTTCGTCAACTCGGCGACGCACATGTGGGGCTCGAAGCGTTTTGCCACCGACGACGATTCGCGCAATTTGTGGTGGGTAGCGTACCTGAGCTTCGGCGAGGGCTGGCACAACAATCACCATGCGCATCCGCAGTCGGCGCGTCACGGGCTGGCCTGGTACGAAGTGGACATGAACTGGTATGGCATCAAGCTGTTCCAGGCGCTCGGGCTGATCTGGGACATCAAGCTGCCCAAGCTGGACTCGTCGCGCATTCGCACCGTGGAAGAGACGGCAGCGATTGCGGTGAAAGAGGAAGAGCTGGAGCCGGCGTACAGCGGCGACTGATTCCGGACAGATTTTCGCAGCATCGAAGAACGGCGCAACTCGCGCCGTTTTTCTTTTGCGCGGGCGAACGCTCATGGCGGAAGCGCAAGGAAGGTGCCGTCGGCTAAACAGGCTGCTGAAAAACTTCGTTTCGGCTGTCTTGTGTCAGGGCACAACTTCAGTTGTGCCGATAAGCCCTCTATTTTTGTCATCACGAACCGACTTTAGTCGGTGAGGGATCTGCTTTTCGACTCTTTCAGCGGCCTGTAAAGCCGGCTTGGGATCGGAAAGAAAGCGCTTATCGGCCCGACTGAAGTCGGGCCCTGATACAAGGCATGCGAAACCGGAGTTTTCGGCGGTGAAGGCGTGCTCCACCCAAGATCATCTCTGCACCGTTTTCGACGGGCGCAGCGGCTGCTAGTCGCGTTCTTGCCCGCTATAATGAGCAGCACTCACGAACAAGGTGACGCCGGTTGGGGAAGCGAACAGCAGCGAAAAGCAGGCAAGCCAGAGTTTCGACATTCGCGTCGCCGGCAGTCCAGTCGCTTGTGCTGTTGCTGCTGCTGGTGGCCGCCACCATCGCCGTCTATTACCCGCTGGGCGACCATCCCTTCATTGACTTCGACGACAGCAAGTACGTCACCGAGAACGCCCAGATTCACGCCGGGCTGGAGTGGAGCACGGTGCAGTGGGCCTTCACCACCTTTCACGCCTCGAACTGGCATCCTTTGACTTGGCTGTCGCATGCCCTCGACTGGCAGATGTTCGGCCCCGATCCCGCGGGCCATCACGAGATCAACCTACTGCTGCATGCGCTGAATGTCGCGCTGCTGTTCTGGGTGCTGGTGCGGGCGACTGGCCGCGTCGGTCGCAGCGCAGTCGTAGCGGGGCTGTTCGCGCTTCATCCTATCAATGTGGAGTCGGTGGCCTGGCTGGCGGAGCGCAAGAACCTGCTCAGTATGCTGTTCCTGCTGCTGACCATGGCGGCCTACCGGCATTACGCCAGGGATCCGCGCGCCGGACGGTACGCCGCGGTGTTCGTCCTGTTCGCGCTAGGGCTGATGGCCAAGCCGCAGATTATCGTTCTGCCATTTCTGCTGCTGCTGTGGGATTACTGGCCGCTGGAGCGCCTGCTGCCGCCGCCGCTCGAAAAGAAGGCCGTGCCGCAGTATCCTCCGCGCACGGTAAAGCAACTGCTGCTGGAGAAAGTTCCGCTGCTCGTGTTGTGCGCCGCCAGCGCCGTGGTCACCCTGAAGGCGCAGAGATCCGGCGGAGCAGTGCAGTCGCTGATCCGCTTCCCCTTCTGGCTGCGGGTGGAGAACGCGGTCATCGCCTATGCGCGCTATCTGGCGAAGACGGTGTGGCCGGCGCCGCTGGCGCCGCTGTATCCGTTCTCGCGCACCGCGCCGCCGCTGTCGCAATTCGTAATGGCGCTGGCGGTATTGGCGGCAATCACCACGGCGGTGTATTACGCGCGCAAGCGGCGCTACCTCACCGTGGGCTGGCTATGGTTTCTCGGCGCGCTGGTTCCCATGATCGGACTGGTGCAGGTGGGCGTGCAGTCCATGGCCGATCGCTACGCATATGTCTCGCTGATCGGTATCTTCCTGATGGTGAGCTGGGGGGTGGCCGATTGGGCCGACCAGCGCCACTTTCGCGACGCTGGGTGGCCGCAGCCGCCACCGTCGTGCTGCTGCACTGTCCCTCGTCACCCGGCATCAACTGGCGTTCTGGGGCGACGAAGTGGATCTATGGCAGCACACCATCGCCGTGACCGGGCCGAATTACTCGGCGCAGGACAACCTCGGCACGGCGCTGATGGCGCGGCACGACATGGACGGAGCCGTCGAACACTTTCGCATCGCCGCCGCGCTCGAGCCCGACGATCCGCTCGCCGAGCTGAACATCGGCTTCTACCAGCAGGGCATGCAGCAGTGGAAGCAGGCGATAGCCTCGTACCGTTCGGCCATCGCCAAGACCGAGAACATCGACGTCATGGCCAAGGCTTACAGCAATCTCGGCTACGCCTACTGCTACCTTGGCGATCTGCAGAATGCGCGCCAGACCTGGCAGCGTGCGGTCGAGCTTGCGCCCGACACTTCGCAGGCGTGGCTTGGCTTGGGCATTGTGGCGCAGCGGACGGGCGATCTGAATGGCGCGATCCAGAACTACCTTCACGCCAACCAGGTACAGCGCTCAGGTTTGGGATATCTGTTGCTGGCTCGGGCGCTGCATGACAGCGGGCACAGTCAGGAGGCCGAGCAGGCCTTGCAGATTGCGCGCAGTGCTCCCGGCCGCTTTGCCGACACGCAGCAGATTGCCGACGCGCTGGTTGGCCGCTAAGCGCAGGCTAGAAGCTCAACACCATGCGGTTGGAATCGGTAGGGAACTGCAGTTGAATGCCGCGCAGCCTGATTGGCTGCCACGGTGGCGTCGCGGTCCAGCATGGCCAGCGCGACATTGCGCTCCTGCCCCTCGTCACCCAGACGCAGCGTGTTTTGCGTCATGGTGTAACGCCGCGCCTCCACGCGCTCGCCATTCCTGAAGACGAACACCGTCGGCGGGCCGGGCTGCTCGGCCGGCATCTCCTTCACGTCCGCCACGTCCAACATGATCGGCTTGACCGGGGGAGCCACAGCCACCTGCGCGGCAGGTTCGTGCTGCATCGCCCAGGCTGCCGTCGGAGGACCAGCCGGCCCCATCTCGCTGGTACGGTATTGCGGGTCTAGCCGTAGTCGTCGCCATACCAGAACGGCGCCCAATATCCGCCCGTGGCGCCGCCGTACCAGTAGCCACTGCGGAAGTTGCGGGAATGATTGCCGAAGCCATTGCCGCCGATGGATCCGCCGGACCAGCCCGAGGGATTCCAGCCTATGTTGCCGTGGAAGCCGCTGGCGCTAGAGCTGCCGTGCGAGCTCATGCCGCTGCCGTGAAAACTGCCGCCAGCGTGACCACCGCCGCCGACGTGGCCGCCTCCGCGCTGTGCATGCAAGGGAAGAACCGCGACAAAACCACCGAGAATGAGCGCGAGGAGAGTCTGCTTACGCATGGCTACCACCTTACCTGTTGCAGCCATGATGCACTCTCGACCGCGCTCCGGCACAATGGAGACGATTGTCCCGAGGCGGCCAGTATGCGCGCATAACAATTTGTAAAATCAGCGATTTATGCGCCGATGTTAATTTAACGGCTTAACGTACTTTTACGTCCGGTTCCACCGACATTCCCGGACGCAGCAGGCCGTCCTTGTTGAAGTCCGGTTTCTCGCTGCCGTCGAAGTCAATGCGCACCGGAATACGCTGCACCACCTTCACGTAATTGCCGGTCGCATTCTCCGGAGGCAGCAGGCTGTACTTGGCGCCGGTGGCGCCGCCGATGCTGGTCACGTGGGCGTCCCACTTACGCCCGCCGTAAGTATCAACCTTTACTTTAACTATCTGTCCGGGCTGCATGTGTTCCAGCTGGGTTTCCTTGAAGTTGGCGGTCACCCAGATTTCCCGCAGCGGCACCACCGCCATCAGGTCCTGGCCGATGGAAACGTTGGTTCCCACCTGCACCGAGCGCTTGCCGACGATGCCGTCCACCGGCGCCACCACCGTGGTGTAGCCGAGGTTGAGCTGCGCCTGGTCGAGCGCAGCCTTGTAGCGCAGGGTCTGCGCGTCCGCCGACTTCGACTTCGCCTGGGTCGCGGCTACCTGCTTGGGAGAGATCTGCGCCGAACGCAATTCGGCCTGCGCCTGTTCTATCTTCGATTCCGCCTGGCGTACCTGGGCCTGCGCTGCCAGCACATCTGCCTGGCGTGCGGTGACGGTGGCATTGGCCGCAGTGGCCGCTGCCCATGCGGTATCGAACTGCTGCTGCGAAATCTCTTTCTTGGTCAGCAACTGGCGATAGCGCTCCACATCGTCATTCAGCTTTTTGGCGTCGGCCTCGGCCTGGATTACTTGCGCCTGCGCCGCTTCTACCTGCTTCTGCGACGCCAGCACTCCGGCGTTGGCCGAACTAAGGTCGGCGCTGGCGGAACGGATCTGGCTCACCGAGCCCACGCTGGAGATGGGCACGCCCAGCGCCGCAGCCTGCGCCTGCGCCTGTGAATCTTCGTAGTCGGCACGCGCGCGCTCCAGCGCCACCTGATAATCGGTGGGATCAATCTGCAGCAGCACGTCGCCCTTGTGGACGAGCTGGCCGTCGTCGAAATTCACCTTAGTGACCTGGCCGGCTGACGCGCGCGCTGATGGGATAGATGTGGCCGTCAATCTCGGCATCATCGGTATCTTCCCAGTGGCGGCTCTCCCACCAGAACCAGCCCACCAGCAGCAGGGCCACGATCGCAACCAGAAAGACAATCGGCTTGGCCGCCGGATGCTTCTGGAAGAAGCCGCGGGTGTCGTGAGCGCGCTCGACGTCGGTGTGCTGCGGCTCGCCCTGCTCGTGGCCACCGTTTTGCTTCTCGAGTTCGTTCTCTTCCGTCGTGCTAGGACTCATGTTGAATTACCTGCCAAATGACGATTAGTGCGGTACGTTGGTGGCCGGCGGGGCCGTGGTAGCGGGACTCGGCGGCACAGGTTGAGGGACTTGATTGTCCGGCGACGCCGGAGGCATAGTCTGTCCGCGCGTCGTGGGCGTGCTGGCCGGCTCAATGCTGCCGGGCTCGGCCAGATACTGCTTCACCACCACCTCGGCGTTGCCGATGGCGCGCGCCAGCAGTACCTTGGCGATGTTGTGCGCATACAGGCTGGTGATGTACTGGTCATTGGCCGTAGCCAGCGCCTGCTGCGATTGGATGACTTCCACGTTGTTGGTGACTCCGGCAGCGAAGCGGTCATGCGACTGGGTGAGCGCCTGGCTGGCGTAGTCGAGGCCGGTCCTGGCCACCTCCACCTGCTGCGCCGCGGCGCGCAGGTCCAGCATGGCGTTCTGCACATCCTGCTCTACGCGACCCTTCAGATCGTCCACCTGCGCCTGGCGTTCCTTCAGCACGGCATCGGCCTGGCGCACGTCGGCTTCGATCTTGCCGCCCTCGAACACCGGGATCTTCACCGTCGCTGCCGCTGCCCAGTTGGGCGCCATCGCGCTCGGGGTATTGCCCAGCACGCCGTACTCTCCTGAGACGCCGAACGAAGGCAGCCGCTGCTTCCATGCGGCTTCGCGGCTCAACTGCGCGGCGCGAAGCTGCGCGAGCGCCGCCTGGTAATCGGAGCGAGTCTGCAGGGCGCGCGCGTAGGCATCATTCAGGTCCATGTCGGGCAGGGGATGGTAGGGCACACGGTTGACCAGCCGGAACTTCTGCTGCACCGGCAATCCCACTACGCGGGCCAGGGAAATGCGCTGCTTCTCCAGGTCGTTCTGCGCCTGGATCAGCGCTTCCTGTTGTGCCTGCAACTGCACTCGCGCACGCAGAGTATCAATGTTGGGCGCGAGGCCCGCCGTCTCCTGGTCTTCGGCCAGTTGATAGAGCGCCTGCGCGGTATCCAATTCCGCCTTGGCTGCGTCCACCCGCGATTCGTTGGCGATGGTCAGCAGGTAATTGGCGCCCACCGCCAGCACCACGGTGTCGCGCGCGTCGCGATAGGTGAAAGTGGCGGCCTTCACGTTCTGGTTGGAGGCGCGAATGTTGTCAATGGAGTGGAAGTCGAGCATGTTCCACGAACCGGTGCCGCGAATGTCGGTGAGGCCGAACGGACCGACCGAACTGGGAACGCCGGGGATGATCGACGAACTCAACCCCAGGCCTTTCAGGTTGATGACCTGCGCCTCTTCCATGAACGAAGTGTTGATCTGCGGCAGCAGATCGCTCAGGCTGCGCAGCCGCGCCGCTCGCGAGATATCCGTGTTCTTTTCGCTGAGATAAAGACCCAGGTTGTATTTCAGGCCGCGATCCACTGCGTCCTCCAGGCTGAGATCGAGGACGGTGTTGGTGGCTTTGCCCTGGGGAATCGAGCCGGCGAAGGGATCGGTATTGCGATTGATGACCTGCTCGGCCGAAGGCAAGGTGATGAGGCCGTCGCTGGCCACTTGCGCTTGCGAGGTCATGGCCGCAGCCGCCAGGAAGGTTCCCAGCACCAGGCCGAAACCGGCGCGTAAGAAATTTATGCTCGCGACCTGCTGCGCAGCCGCCTTACTAAGTCTGGTACATACATGTATGTATGACATTATTGGCACGCCGTCGTGAATTTAGATGATCGGAATTTGCGAATTGTTGCGCTAAAAATTGGCATCCAACCAGTGGGCAGACTGTACCTTCAGAGGATAAATGAAAAAGGCCCACGCCACATTGCGCCGCCAGGGACGCGGCGATTTAACCCGCGACCGGCTGATACGGGCGGCGGAAAAAATATTTGCGCGCGACGGCTTCGAGGCCGCCAAGCTGGAAGAAATTGCCGCTGCCGCCGGCTATACCCGCGGCGCCTTCTACGCCAACTTCACCAGTAAGGAAGACTTGTTTCTGGCGCTGCTGGAGCGCGAGATCGCCGCCCGTATCGAGAACGTGCGCATGCGCATCCGCAGCGCCGACGCGCCCGATGCCAAGCTGCAATCGCTGCGCGAGTTCATGCACCAGATCTGCCTGGACCGCCGCTGGGCGCTGCTGGCGCTGGAATTCAAACTCTTCGCGGTGCGCCATTCCAAAGCCAAGGCCAAGCTGGCGGCCATGAATCGCCGCTTCATCACCTCGCGCGCGCAGATTGTGAAGGACATCACCGAGGCGCTGGGCCACGAGCTACCCGCCTCCGCCAACGCCGTGGGCATGTCGCTCTCCGCGCTCAGCAACGCCCTCACCCTGGAGCACATGCTGGACCGCACCATGATGCCGGAAAAAGATGTGCAGAAGCTGATGGAGACCTTCTTCAACAGCCTGACCGGCAGCGTCAGCCCCCAGCGGCGGGAAATTTCAAGCTAGCTGCGATACAGTCCCACTTCGCTGGCGGAAGGCCGCTTCATCAGGTCGCGAATGGCTTCCTTCACCGGCTTGCCTGCCTGCAACACCGCGTGCATCTGCTCAGTGATGGGCATCTCGACGCCGGCGCGATGCGCCAGGCCGACTGCGGCGTTCGTGGTCAGCACTCCTTCGGCCACCATGCCGTGCATGCCGGCGATGATCTCGTCGAGCTTGCGGCCTTTGCCGAGTTCAACCCCCACGGTGCGATTGCGCGAGAGGCCGCCGGTGCAAGTGAGCACCAGATCGCCCAGCCCGGCCAGTCCAGCCATGGTTTGCGGCTTGCCGCCGCAGGCGACGACCAGTCGGGTGATCTCCGCCAGACCGCGAGTGATGAGCGCCGCCACGGTGTTGTGTCCGAGGCCCAGCCCGAAGCAACACGCCCGCAGCGATGGCCACGATGTTTTTCAGCGCGCCACCCAGCTCCACGCCGACCACGTCGTCGTTGGTGTACACGCGGAAGGACGGATCGCTGAACTCGCGCTGCACCATGGCCGCCAGTTCGGCATCCGCCGAAGCAACGGCGATGGCCGAGGGATCGCCGATGGCAACTTCCTTGGCGAAGGTCGGGCCGCTGAGCGCTCCCAGCCGCGGCGTGAAGCCCTTCCCGCCGTCCGCCAAAACCGCGCGGATGACTTCGGTCATGCGCAGCAGGGAATCGTTCTCGATGCCCTTGCTGGCGCTGACGAACAGCATCTCCGGCGTCAGCGAAGGCCGCATCTCCTGAAACAGCCGCCGCGCATGGTGCGACGGCATCACGCTGACCACGATCTCGCAGCCGGCCAGCGCGTCCTTCAGGCTGTTGGTGACGCGACCGTCGCCGGAATTTCAATCCCCGGCAGGAACAGGTCGTTGGTGCGGCTGCGCTGGATGCTCTCGCACACCTCGCGCTCGAAGGCCCACAGCCTGACGTCGTGCGTCTGCTTGCGGCCGAGCACGATGGAGATGGCCGTGCCCCAGGCTCCTGCGCCGATTACCGAAATTTTGCTCACCGGTTTTCCTCTTCAGCGAAAACGATGTTCCGAGCCTGACAGCAGGCGGCGAATGTTGTCCTTGTGGCGCACGATGATCAGCAGCGACGACAAGGCGATCAGCAGCAGGATGGGCAAGGAGGTGCGACGCGCCGGATTCAGCCACCACACCATGGCCGGAAAGGCCGCCACGGCAACGATGCTGGCCAGCGACACGTAACGCGTGAGCGCCACCACGATGCCGAAGACCACCAGCGCCGCCAGCATGGCGCGTGGCTCCAGCGCAAGAAATGCCCCGGCCGCAGTGGCCACGCCTTTGCCGCCCTTGAAGCCCAGCCACGGGGTGAAGATGTGTCCCAGGATGGCGCAGAACGCGGCCAGCGCCGCCAGCAGAAAAATGCTGCGGCTGTCCATCGTCGTTGTGATCGGCTCGTAAACGCTGGACGAACCGCCGCCCTGCAACGAGCGCGAGCGCAGCAGCCACATCGCCAACTGCACTGCCAGGTATCCCTTGGCGGCGTCGAGAATCAGGGTCGCGATGGCCAGACCTTTGGAGCCGGTGCGGGCGACGTTGGTAGCGCCGATGTTGCCGCTGCCCTGGTGGCGCACGTCCTGCCCGCGAAAAATGCGCACCAGCAGATAGCCGAAGGGAATGGACCCCAGCAGGTAGGAAACCACGGCGATGATGAGAGCGAGTTTGGTCAACGTACCCGTGTCACTATGACGGCTGCGACGGGTTCGTCTGCGCCAGCGGGAAACGCGCCAGCTTGGTGTAGTGCGGTCCCCGCGGCGACAGCTTGCTTTCGTACAGACAGAACTCGTGCGCCGTCATTGTACCGAACTCCGGCGGCGGCATCGTGTCGAGTTTGACGCGCACCCGCAGCAGCTCGGGCGTCGCTTGCTCGCCGCGTACCGGCCGCGGACGTCCGCTGCCGCTGCGCGCCAGCGTCAGATGCGGCTTAAACGACTCGCGATCAGGCTCGAAGCCCAGCGGTTTGAGTTCGCGTCGCGATGGCTTTCGCCAGTTGCGACAGTTCTTCGCCGGCATGGATTCCCGCCCAGAAGACGCGCGGCGCTTTGGGATTGGGGAAAAATCCTGCCTCGGCAAAGCGCAGCGAGATTGGAGGCGTCGCTCACCTTCGCCAGCGCCGCTTCGATCGCCTCGCGCTTGTCGGTCTCGCCCAGAAATTGCAGAGTCACATGAAAGGTCTCCGGCGCCACCCAGCGCACGCCGGGCGCAACCTGCTGCATCTGCCGGCTGAACTCCGCCAGCCGCCGGCGAACGTCGGGGTCAATGTCGAGAGCAACGAACAGTCGCATGGGTAGAGGGAATTATTTCACCACGGGACACGGGACACAGGGACACAGAGGACAACTATGAATCACTTGTGTAATGGGGATTTACGCCAAGAAACCAGCCGCCTCACTTCTCCAGAATGAACCTGCCGTCCTGGCTTCTCACGAAGGCCAGCTACCTGCGATGCAGGATACGATTGCTCCCATGCCGCATCCGACAAGTTCGGACCAGAACAGAATCAATTTCCAGTTCCTTACCATCAAACCTCCGGTCTCTGATACTGACCCAGACACGAACTCCCAGCGCCTTTGGCGTGAAGCAGCTTCGCAATAGCTGCCGCCCCGCTATGCGCTGGCGGAATCGGCTTCACACAGCGCGAATCGAACCACGCAGGATTCGGATGAGCGAGTGACTGAGTGATTTTGTGCCGCCGTTTTGGGTTGGGAAGAAGTTCGAGGAATCGTGTCTCGTCTGTCCTTCACGACGAAGGCATGAACCGTCGCTTCTTCTTGTGGCGCAAGGCGATAGCTCATCGGTTAAGAGTAGCGCAAGCTGTAGTTGGCGATAACAGGCAATTACACTCACAACCCCAAAACGGGACGGCTCGCTTGAAAGATCGTTTCTCCGTGATCTCAGTGCCTCCGTGGTGACGACTCTTTCTTCGTATGGTGGTGGTCTTCAGTTACATCAGCATGCGGCGCACCATGTCGAGCGCCTGCTGGCTGGCCCAGCGGCGAATGCGGTCGCGGTCGCCGATGTAGCGGCGCTGGGTCAGTTCGTGGCGTTCGGCGGTAGTGACGGCGATGTACACCAGTCCCACCGGCTTCTCCTCGGTGCCGCCGCCGGACCGGCGATCCCGGTCACGCCCACGCCGATATCGGCTTTGCAAATTTCGCGGATATTGTTGGCCAGCGCCATCGCCACTTCCTTGCTCACCGCGCCGTGCGCTTCGATGAGCAGCGGCGGCACCTTGGCGAACGTGGTCTTCAGCTCGTTGGAGTACACCACCGCGCCGCCCAGAAAATAGCGCGAGCTGCCCGGCACCGAGGTAATGCGCTCGGCAATCATGCCCCCGGTGCACGACTCGGCCACAGCCACGGTTTTGCTGTGCATCTGGAGGTAGTAACCCACGATCTGCTCCAGCGAATCGCCGGTGGCGGAGAAGACGGCGTCGCCCAGTTCATCCTGCAACTCGTCGGCCAGGCGATCGACTTTCGCCTGCGCTTCTTCCTCCGTGGCCGCGGTGGTGCGCAAGTGAAACTCCACCTGTCCCTGTCCCGCCAGCACCGTGGTCTCGATGTCGGGATACTTGCGATAGATGGGCGCGGTACGGGCGTCGGCCGCGGATTCGCCCAGCATGGCCGTCTTGATGACGCGCGTGGCGATGGCCGCCGGCGGCACCTTGGCCCGCAGCCGCTCCATGCACTCTTTGTCCCATAGCGCTTGCAGCTCGTGCGGCGGCCCGGGCAGCAGAATCACGATGCGCGGCTTGTTCTCGATCAGCGTTTCCAGCCACTGGCCGGGCGCGCTGCCGCGTTCGTTGGGCAGCGAGACGGCGCCGAAGATGACGTCGGCCTGCTTGGAGTTGTTCTCCGGCATGGTCAGGCGGCGCTCGGCGAAGCGCTTGTACAGCTCGGTGAGCAGGTCGTTATCGCGCTGGAGCGAGGTGCCCACCGCCTCGGCCACGACCTCGCGCGTCAGGTCGTCCTCGGTTGGCCCCAGGCCGCCCATAAAGATGATGAGGTCGGAGCGGCGCACCGCGGTCCGGGCAACGGAGAGCAACTGGTCGTGATGATCGCCGACCACATCCTTGTACGCGACGCTGATTCCCAGGTCATTCAGCCTGCCGGTAAGGAAGAGGGAATTGGAGTCCTGGCGGAACGGAGTGAGCATCTCCGAACCGATGGCGATGATTTCCGCGATCACGATTTCAGTCTAGCACCGGGAATTTTGGCCTTGGCTGCCAGTCTTGCCTTTGCGGCCCCCGCAGGAATCGGCTTCAGCCGTGCCGAGCGGGCCCCCGGCAGGAATCGGCTTCAGCCGCTGCGGGCAATTCGTTCTCGACCTCATGGCAGTCGCGTCAATCACGACGATGTAGGGTTCGTTATCCAAGTCGCCCTCAGGGGCTAAAGCCCCTCGTCGATAAGGACTCGTGCGGCACGGCTTAAAGCCGTGCCCTTTCAAACCGTCGAACTGCGGCACGACTAAACAGGCCGCTGAAAAACTCCGTTTTCGCGCGCCTTGTATCAGGGCCCGACTTTAGCCGGGCCGATAAGCCGTTTATTTTCGTCCTCCGGAGCCGGCTTCAGCCGGCGGCATTCCGCGCGCGACTTGACGTGATGGAAGTTAATGGACAGCTAAAGCGCTGATCAAACGTCAACCCCCGTGCCACCCGCTGAAGCGGGTTCCGGAAAAGAGGAATAAACGGCTTTGCGGCACGACTGAAGTCATGCCCTGATACAAACCTCGCGGAAGCCGAATTTTTCCGCAGCCTCTAAAGTCATGCCCTGATACAAATCTCTCGCGAGCAAGGTTTTCAGCAACCTGTTCAGGCGTGCATTGGGACGACCGATCTAATGCGCGCTTTCAGGCTCGCATCCAAGCCATTTAGTCTTGATTTTCCGGAGCCGGCTTCAGCGGGGGCGCCTTCTTTTGCGCTCAAAATCGCCACCAACGTGGGCTTTCTCCGCCTTTTTCGCGCCATTTTAGGGCGAAATCGTCTCCAAATCCTCTCCAAATCGGCACGCGTGAACCCGCCTCCGCCGACGCATCGCGGCAAAATGCAACGGTCATGTACCTTCGTTATCGCCCCGCGGGTGCTTTTCTCATGACGTGCTCCTCCCGCCGCTCCTAACCTGAATACAGGAGCGCCGATGATCGTCCGTAGCAGCCCGCACAGCAAACGCGAAGCCAGCGCCTGCCACTCTACGGCGATTCGCGGCAACGAGCGCTGCGATTTCCAGGCGCACTTGCGCGAGCAAGACCGACATCGCGACTTCGCTGAACCCCCGCCAATACAGGCGCAAAACCAGCTCTCCGCGGCGCGGGCTTCTCTTAATTACCAGCTAACTCGCGCCCAGTTGATCGCGGACAATCCGAACTTCACGCCAACTGGCAGGGTGAAACCTGGTGCAACGGCTGGCGCCGGTGCCGGCGGCCGGAAGCTCGCAGGGCTACGAAAATCGCCGGATGACCCGGCCCTCGGCCAGACCTCGTTAACCCTTTATTTTCAATTACATGCGGAGATATTGGCTTAAGTCATTTGTTTTCAATACCTCGCTCGCAGAAAACGCTGAAAAACATCGTGACCCAGGTCACATGCAGAGGTTCATCGGCGCTCCGCCGCCCATCTACGCCCACGCCCCTTGAGCGAATGCTCGCTCCCCGGACTCGGCATGACAATGCGCCAAAGCGACCGCTTAGCGGCGCGGCCGAAGAGGCTGCGGAGAAATTCAAAATCACCGACGTGCCACTGGCTGGCTGGTTTGAATTGAGAAAGAGGACGCCCTTTATTGATCTACGAAGCCGAAGTTTTTCCGCAGCTTGTGAAGGCGTGCCTGACCATCGGGATATTTGGATCAGTGCCCAGGTTAAGAAGCTGCAAACTCCAGCCCGCTCCGTTGACTGTTCCTCAATAAGGGCGAAGAATATCAAGACGCGAGCCGAGATGAGGTGGTTGGGATCCATCATCGTTGTCTGGGGAATTGCCCTGGGTTGCTTTGGCCAGTCTGCGCCTGCCGGTGCTGCGAAGCCGGCCGACGATCCTTCCGCCAAACCGGTGACGGCGACGATTTATCCCGATGTCGGCTATCTGTCGCCCATCCGCTACACCAATCGCTACTTCGGGTTCTCCTTCGACTTTCCGGCGGAAGCGCAGTTGCACGCGGTCGGGCGTCCCATGGCGACCGACGGCTCGACACAATTGCTGGAGCTGACCGGTACCGCCGCCCGATGATGCAGTCATCTCCATCGTCGCGGTGCGCCAGGAGAAAAAGACGGTCCGACAGCGAAGCTGGTGATGCGCCGCACCCTCGACCGCGACCTCTATATTGGCGTCGAAGAGCTTCGGCCGCTGTCCAAAACCTCGATCAGCGGCCACGAGATTTTTTACTTCGAGACCCGCCGCGGTATCGAGCAGCACATGCTGCTGGCTACCGACCTCGACGGCTATGTTCTGGAGTTCACCCTGGCGGCGCACAATGACAAGCTGCTGAAGCGCATGGAAGCGGACATTCAGAGGATGGAGTTTTTTGCCCCCATCGAATATCGCGAGCACATCACCGCTAACGCCAAAGAATACGAAGGGCCGGCGATTTCGCTCCACCGCCTGGCAGAGATTGAAGCCGATCCGCCGGTGAAGCATCTCGATCCCGGGAAGATCACATCATCGGCCTATTGGAACACTTCGTTGGGCTTCAACTATGCCATTCCGAAGGGCTGGGTGCTGGAGTCGGAAGGCGCCATTGAGCCGGCGGTAGCGCAGAGTCGCACCCAGAACACCGGCAAGCCCGCCGTGGGGAAGGCGGAAAGCCTGCTCATTGACGACTGCAGCCGCACCCTGTTTTCCGCCTGGGCCACGCGCCCGGGTCCCGACGGCCTGATTACCTACGACGGCTTCGGCGAAATCACCTTGTCGGCGCTTTCCGAGGCCTGCTTCCCGGGCATGGAGTTTCCCTCCAGCGCAGAAGACCTCGAGGGCTTCCGAGCTTTCCTGGCTCGCTTCGCCCTGACTCATCCCATCCTTCAGGACATGCGCGATACCAGGAGCTTCGGCCGGAACGGCATGGCGTTTCTGTTGCTGCACGGAGCGGTGGCCTTCCAGCCCAAGGACGACACGCTTTCGCGCCGGCTCTCCATCGCCATGGTCATCACCGAGCGGCGCGGCTACATCCTGACCTGGTTCTTCGCCGCTCCGCACGACAGCGAATTGCAGCAACTGTTGGACGCACGCGAGCACTTCGATGCCGACACGCCGGTGGAGCGCGCTGCGACCAAATCCGCCGAGCCGGAGACCGTTCCCGGCGGCGGCCAGACCGCAGCGCCTGAGGCGAATGCTGCACCTGCGACGGCTGCACCTGCGCAGCCCGATGCTTCAGCGCAATCCGGCCAGGCGCCCGGCGCCACACAGACGAACGCCGCGGATGCGCAGACGGAAGAGCAGCCCAAGCCCGCTCCATCGCGGCCGTCGCTGCTGCGTCCGGGCGAGACCATGGAAGGCCAGCAAGGAAATGGGCCGGTTATCACGAAGCATTAGCGAGCGCAGTGCGGCACTTTGGGGCACGGCTGAACGGGCTGCCGAAAAACTCTGTTGCGCCTGGGTAATGAGTAAGGGCACGACTTCAGTCGTGCCGATGAAGTTGGCCTCACAATTTCGGTTGAAGCCGTGCCACGGCCTTCTAGTTCAGGAAGAATTTGGTGTAGAGCGTATCGCGCTGCGCGGGACGGAAGCCGGCATCGCGAATGATGCGGCGCAGCTCTTCTTCGGTGGTGCAGTTGCGGACACCTGCCGCTCGCACCACGTTCTCCTCGATCATCACCGAGCCCACGTCGTTGCCGCCGAAGCGCAGGCCGGTCTGGCACACCTTCAGCCCCTGCGTCACCCAGCTCGACTGCACATTCTCGAAGTTGCTGAGGAACAGCCGCGCGATGGCCAGCGTCTTCAGGTATTCCACCGCGGTGGCCTCATCCCAGCCACGGCCGCCCAGCGCGGTGTTCTGCGGCTGGAACGACCAGGGAATAAACGCGGTGAAGCCGCCGGTCTCTTCCTGCAAATCATAGACGTGCTGGAAGTGATTGATGCGATGCTCGTAGCTTTCGCCGACGCCGAACATCATGGTCGCGGTGGTGCGCATGCCCAGCTTGTGCGCGGTGCGGTGCACGTTGAGCCAGTCTTCGGTCAGGCACTTCAGCCGGGCGATCTTGTAGCGCACTTCGTCGTCGAGAATCTCGGCGCCGCCGCCGGGGATGGAATCCAGTCCGGCTGCGCGCAGGCGACGGATGGTCTCTTCGATGGAGAGCCCGCTGACCTCGGCGATGCAGATGATCTCCGACGCCGAGAAGCAGTGCAGGTGCACCTGGGGAAAGCGCTGCTTCAGGCCGCTCAGCATCGCCTCGAACCAATCAATCTTCAGCTCGGGATGCAGACCGCCTTGCAGCAATACGCCGGTGCCGCCAAGTTCGACGGTCTCGCGCACTTTGTCGTAAATGGTCTCGAAGTCGAGAATGTAGCCTTCTTTGGCCAGCTTGCCCTTGAGCGGCCGATAAAACGCGCAGAAGGTGCAGTACTCGGTGCAGAAGTTGGTGTAGTTGATGTTGCGGTCAATGATGTAGGTCACCACAGCGTCGGGATGGAGTTTGCGGCGCAGGGCATCCGCTTCCATACCGATTCCGACCAGATCGTCGGATCGGAACATTTCCAGGGCTTCTGCTTTGGTCAGCGACATAAAGATGTGTATTCCATTGTAAAACAAACGGCTCCCATCTCCGCTAAGGTGCCATGCGCCGCAACAAACCCTGGTTACCAGCGTTATAAGCGTAAGACCACTTTCATGGCCTTACTCACCTCCAATAGGTTTGAATATGCATGGCGCTCGCGAAGGCGCCAGTTTCGTAACTCCGGCCCGCGTTATGGGAGGAACACCTTGAACAGAGTTGTCCGAATCGTGGCTGTTTTACTGCTGGCCACGCTGGCAGTGCCGTCGTTCGCGGTGCTCGGCGATAACGCCGGTACCGTCTTGAGCGATCAGGCGCGAATGAAGGGAACGCTGCGCAGCGTGGACGCGCACACCTATACCGTGCACGAGATTACTGCGGCGACAGGGACGGTGGTGCGCGAATTTGTCTCGCCCGGGGGCGTGGTATTTGGCGTGGCATGGCAGGGGCAGTTCGTTCCCAACCTGCAACAGTTGCTGGGCCCGTATTACAACCAGGCCGTGCAGGCCACGCCGCAGCGCCAGGGCCGCCGTCCGCTGAATGTCGAAACCCAGGGATTGGTCGTCCGCCAGTCCGGACACATGCGCAGCTTTCATGGAGTGGCTTACATTCCGCAACTGGTGCCGCCCAGCGTAAGCGCCGGCGTCGTGCAATGAGGAGAGATCGTGCGTAAACAAGCGATTTTGCTGATTGCCGCGGGCATGCTGTGGACCATCGGATGCGGCGGAGGTTCGTCCTCCAGCAGCGGCTCCGGAGGCTCGGGCGGCGGTGGAGGCGGCGGAACCCCCAACAATGTGCAGGCGATGACGGTAAACGCCGGCCCGGCCGGTGTGGACGCGGTGAACGAAGGTTTCGTCAGCGTCACCGTGTGCGCGCCCGGCAGTTCCAGCCAATGCCAGACCGTTGATAACGTCCTGGTGGATACGGGCTCGGTCGGACTGCGCCTGCTTTCCTCGGTGCTGACGGTCTCTCTGCCGCAGGAGAGCGACAACAACGGCAACACCCTGGGCGAATGCACCGTCTTTCTCGATGGCTACATCTGGGGCACCGTGGCTACCGCCGACGTGAGCATGGCCGGTGAGAAAGCTTCTTCCATGCCGGTCAACATCATCCTCCCCCCCAGCGGTTCGCCGCCGGCTCCGGGAAGCTGTTCCGGCCAGTCCACGGGATCCAACGAAGGCACCAATGCGCAGAGCCTGGGCGCGAACGGAATTCTCGGCGCTGGGGTTCTTCCAACAGGACTGCGGCCTGGGATGCACCACTGCTAATTCCTCCATCCCGGACGTGTACTACGACTGCCGGGGTTCGAGCTGCAATCCGACGTATGTAACGCTGGCGCAGCAGGTGCCCAACCCGGTGTCGCTGTTCTCCGGCGACAATAACGGCGTCCTGATCCAGATGCCGACAGTTCCGCAGGGCGGTTCACCCACCGCCAGCGGATCGCTCATCTTTGGCATTGGTACGGAATCGAATAATGCGCTGGGCAGCGCGGTGGTCTATACCGTGCCCGACAGCGGCACCGATGCGGGCAATGTCACCAGCACATACAAAGGCGTGAATTATTCGGGCAGCTTCGTGGACAGCGGCTCTAACGGGTTGTTTTTCCTCGACAGCGCGACCACCGGTATCCCAACCTGTTCCAGTCCCAACCAGGATTGGTATTGTCCCAGCACCTCGCCGATGAATCTGTCGGCAACCATTCAGGGCACCAATAACGCGAGCACGACCATCAATTTCACTATCGAGAATGCGGACACGCTGTTCAACAACACCAATGACACGGCTTACAGCACCTTGAGCGGAACCAATCCGGGCTCGTTCGATTGGGGCCTGCCGTTCTTTTATGGACGGAATGTTTACGTTGCCATCGAGAACATGAGCACTTCAGGAGGCACCGGCCCGTATCTGGCGTTTTAAGACAATGAAGTCAGCGCAAAACAGGACGGCTTTCTCACGCGCTAAGAAAGGCGAGAAAGCCGTCCGATTTGTTGAGCCAATGTTAGAGCGACGGTCAGTGGCTGCTGGGCGCCGAGGCCGCCGGTTTCGAACTGGTAGTCGTCTTGCGGGCGCCGGAAGCGCGGTGGGCGATGATCTTGTCCTGAATGGCGGTATACGTGGCTTCCGGGATGATGTTGCGGGTCACCAGGTCGCGCTTGGTGTTGTAAGGGCGTCCAGCAATGATTTTCTGGGCATAGGCATCGCCGATGCCGGTCAGCGTCTGCAACTGGTCCTTAGTGGCAGAGTTGATGTCCATCTTCTGGCCGGGCGACATGGTGGAAGAGGATTTGGCCTTGGCCGGCGGCGTGGAGGAACTCTGAGCAAATGTGGGCAGAGCGGTGATGGCCACCAGCAATGCCAGCAGCAGTGCGATCCTGCGGATGTGCATACAACCCTCCTGATTGGAAATCGCAACGATGCTAGTCCCTCGGAGGCTGAGTTGTCACGCAGCTTTGCGGGACGACGCGCGGTCCGAAGATTTTCCCGCTGGTGGGCGCCGATGTCGCAGCCAGAGAATCAGTGCGAGAACTCCGCCGGCGATGGCCAGAAAAATCAGGAAGTAGAGAATCGGCTCGTAATAGCGGCCCAGCCAGCCGATGATCTGGCCGCCGTAAATCGAACCCAGGTAGGCCACCAGGGTATAGCGCAGGCCGCGCCCCAGCGCGAGAGCAGCGAGAAACTTCTGCCGCGAGTAGCGCATGCTGCCGGCGGCGACCAGAAACGGCACAATCGGCACCGGCGGCGGAGATACGGAGCCCACTACCACCGACCAGAAGCCGTAGCGATCGAAGATTTCGTACACCCGCTTTGCACGCTTAGCACTGATTCGCTTCTCCAGCAGCTCTTTGCCGCCCTTCACCCCCAGCCGGTAGGTGATGTAGCCGCCCAGCAGCGAGCCGATGGTGGCCATCAGCGCGTAGTACCACCACAAATCTCTATGTGCGGCGGCCAGCACGATGGTGAACACGTCCATGCTGCCAGGCACCGGGATGGCGGAGTTGTCCACCAGGCCGAGCACGATCAGGCCGGGGCCACCGAGCCTCCGCAGCGCGTGGAAGAAGGTTTTCTTGACCGCAACTGCCGCCAGTAGGTGCATGATTGCGCGGATTACGAAATGCGATATTTAGTTAGATGTCGAAAGGCGTGGCTTTCATTGCTCGCGGGGAGAGTTATTTGCAGTCGCCGCCGAAGGCCACCGCTCCGAGGAAGCGGACCTGCGGGATGTCGGGAATCAAGCCGATCTCGCGGGCATATTGCAGGAAAAGCTGGAATCCAGCGTGGTTCTCGCGATCGAGATAGTAGTGAATGTTCTCGGTCAGATAGCGGATGATGTCCGCCTCGGTGAGGTTGAAGCGCGGCGCCCACTCTTTGGCGATGAGAGCCAGGTTTTGCGGCTCCAGACCGTGATCGCGGGAGCGCTGGAAGAGGCTGGCCAGCCGCATTCCCTTAGGCTGTCGGCTCAGGGCATCCATGCGGACTGCCCAGAAGGCGAACACGAAGGGCTTGCCCGTAGCCTTGCGCCACTCGTGCGCCAGGTCATAGAGGTGATAGCCGGCGTTGGGATCTACCCGCAGAGCGTGGTCGCCGATGAGCAGGGCAGCATCGTGATCGGCCAGCATGGCGTCGAGCTGCGGCGGATGCGGGGTCAGCTCGCGAGGCCCGCCGAAAAATTTGGTCAGCAGGATTTGCAGCAGCGCGACCGAAGTTCGCGACGACGTATCGGTGGCGACCGTCTTTACTTCCTCAATGGGCTTCTTGCTGACCAGCAGGATGGACCAGACGCGATCCTTGGCCGCGATGGCCACGTTCGGCAGCACCACCAGGTTGGGAATCAAGGCGTAGGTAAACGCCGGAATGATGCCGATATCGGCTTCTCCCGAGGCGATGGCCGCAGCGCAGGCTGACGGAATGGTATAGGCGATGTGAAAATCCTCGCCGGCTTCGCCATGCTCGAAATCCCACATCAGGGGAGCGGTGTTCAGGAAGGAGATGGCCGAGATGCGCAGCTTGCCCATGAATCTTCGAGTCTAACAAAGACCGCCGGATCGGCCGTTTTTGCCGCGGCAGGGAGCAGCCCCGTAGTACGTCGCGATGTGATGCTCTTCCTTGACGGTAACTAGCGCGGCGATTACCCTGCGGGTGTCTCCCGGAAAAGGCGGCTCGATGGCGAGAGCGGCGCTGGAGGCCGAAGACTCGGTCCTTACCCGCAAATTGCAGTGGCTCGCTTTGTCTCTGACGCCGGGCATTGGCGCCGGCCGGGGACATAGGCTGGTCAACAACTTCGGCAGCATCGAACGGGTCTTCCGGGCCTCGCTGACCGAGCTGGAAGCCTCAGGACTGGCCTCGGTGGCCGCCCAGAGCATCGCGCTGGGCAAGTCGCTGGAACTGGCTGACGCCGAGTATGGCAAGGCCAGGGAAGCCGGGGTTGAACTGGTGGTTCCTGCCGATGACGGGTACCCCCGGCGGCTGCTGGAAATCTACGATCCACCCCTGATTTTATACCTCAAGGGCAATCTGCAAATCATTGATAAGGAAGGCGTTGCCATTGTCGGCACCCGCCACCCGACTCCCTATGGTATTGGCATGGCCGAGCGCCTGGCTTGCGACCTTGCGGCCCGCGGGCTCATCATATTCAGTGGGATGGCGCGTGGCGTTGATAGCGCCGCCCACCGGGGGGCCTTGGCTGGACGCGGACGGACCGTGGCAATCTGGGGCACCGGTTTGGACGAAACCTATCCCAAGGAGAACCAGAAGCTGGCCGACCAGATCCTTGCTGCTGATGGCGCAATCCTGAGCGAATTTCCCCTGGGGACCTTCCCGGCGCCGCAGAATTTTCCCATTCGCAACCGGATAATCAGTGGCATCTCCGTTGGTGTGCTGGTGGTGGAAGCCGGCGAGTACAGCGGCACGCGGGTGACCGCCCGCTGCGCGCTCGAGCAAGGAAGAGACGTCTTTGCGGTTCCAGGCAACGTCACCAACAAGCTCTCCTGGGGGCCGAACACGCTGATCAAGCAAGGCGCAGCGCTGGTTGCGACCTGGGAAGACGTGTGGGAAGCGCTGCCGGCGCCGGTCCGCCAGACGCTCAAGCCTGTTGAGGCGTCTGCATCCGATGACAAGCCGGAAGCATCTTTGTTCGAGGCGGTGAACCTGTCGCCGCACGAGAAACGTATTCTTGGAATTCTGCGAAGCGATGAATCCACCCACTTGGACGAGCTGGTCGAGAAGCTGGTGGCGCACTGTTCCTCGTCGGAGATTTTCACCGCGCTGTTTGAGTTGGAGTTGAGCGGCCGCGTCCGCCAGATGCCGGGCAAGTATTACGTGAAGAGTATGTGAGGGGTGCTGCCGCGCCCGGGGGAGCAGCTTCAATGAGGGTCTTAGGAACTTGCTCTAGCTTAGCTTTTAGCTCTTAGCAAACAAAATCGCTGCCGCGCCCGGAGGGAGCAGCATTCAGTGAGGGACTTTAGAAGTTTGTCCGGTTAGGAGTGACGCTAGGCGATTTTGCTAAGAGCTAAGAGCTAAGAGCTAGGAGCTAAGAGCTAAAGCTGCAACGAGGAGCGTCCCATGAGAGATTTTCGCAACTTGGTGGTTTGGGAGCGATCCCACCGCTTGGCGCTCGATTTGTATCGCGAGACCGAGAGATTTCCGAGACATGAAATATTCGGTCTGAGCAGTCAGATCCGTCGGGCCGCATCGTCCATTCCGACGAACCTGGCGGAAGGGTGCGGCCGCTGGGGCGACGGCGACATGGGGCGCTTCATCCAGATTGCGATGGGCTCTGCAAGTGAAGTGGAGTATCTGCTGTTGCTGGCAAAGGACCTGGGCTACGTCGAGCCCGTTGATTACGAGACTTTGGCGGCGAAGCTCGAAGAAATACGAAAAATGTTAACGGCTTTTTACAAGCGTGTGCGGCAGGTCTCATCGGACCAAAGTCCCAAGCGGTTTGCTAAAAGCTAAGAGCTAAAAGCTAAGAGCTAAAAGCTAAGAGCTGCTCGCCCCGCTTTGCCGTTAGCGGCGACCCCGTGCTAGGGTCATACACGAATACGCACTTATTGAGGTTCCATTGGCAAAAGGCTTAGTTATCGTCGAATCGCCGGCCAAGGCGAAGACGATTCAGAAATATCTCGGCAGTGGTTACGAGGTGGAAGCCTCGTACGGCCACATCAAGGACCTGCCCAAGAAGTCACTGGGCGTGGACCTGGACAACGACTTTTCCACGGAATACGTGGTCATTCCCGGCAAAGAGAAGGTGGTCGCCAAGCTGAAGAAGCTGGCCAAGACCGCCGACGCCATTTACCTGGCGCCTGATCCGGACCGCGAAGGCGAAGCCATTGCCGCGCACTTGGCGGAAGAACTGGGCGGCGACAGCGTTGACGGCAAGCGGAAGAGCAAGAAGGGCGCGGTCGTCATCCAGCGCGTCACCTTCAACGAAATCACCAAGCGCGCGGTGCAGGAGGCTTTCCTGCACCCGCGCCACATCGACACCAACCTGGTGGACGCGCAGCAGACCCGCCGCGTGCTGGATCGGCTGGTGGGCTACCAGATTTCGCCGCTGCTGTGGGACAAGGTGCGCCGCGGACTGTCCGCCGGGCGTGTCCAGACCGTCGCTCTGCGCTTGATTGTGGAGCGTGAGCGCGAGATCAAAGCGTTCGTTCCGATTGAGTACTGGACCCTCGACGCCCATCTGCTGGGAGCAAAACCCCCGGCGTTCGATGCGCGCTTGCAAGGCACCAATCCCAAGCAGAACGTCCTGCCTGACGAAGAAACGGCAAAGCGAGTTGAGGCAGAGGTTAAAGACGCCGCCTGGACGGTGGCGTCGGTGGAGAAGCGTGAGCGGCGGCAAAATGCGGCGGCTCCGTTCACCACCAGCAAGTTCCAGCAGGATGCTTCGCGCAAGCTGCGCTTCAGCGTGAAGCGCGCCATGATGATCGCCCAGCGCCTGTACGAAGGCATCGACCTGGGCGAAGAGGGAACCGTCGGCCTGATCACCTACATGCGTACCGACTCGCCGCAGGTGTCGAATGACGCCCTGGCGGAGGTCCGCGAGTTCATCGGCAAAGACTATGGCAAGGAGTTCCTGCCGGAGTCGCCCAATACCTATAAGTCTCGCAAGGCCGCGCAAGAAGCCCACGAAGCGATTCGTCCGACTTCGGTCGCCCGCCACCCCGATGCCGTCAAGCAGTACCTCCAGGAAGACGAGTTCAAGGTGTACAAGCTCATCTGGCAGCGCTTTGTCGCCTCGCAGATGAACCCGGCGGTCTTCGATCAGACCACGGTTGACATCGACGCCCAGACCAAGAGCGGCGAGACGCATCGCTTCCGCGTGACCGGTTCTGTCCTCAAGTTCGAAGGTTTCCTGAAAGTTTACGAGGAGTCGAAGGACAGCAAGGACGAAGAAGACGAGGCGCTTAAGCATAAGCTGCCTGAACTGATGCAGGGACAGAAGCTCACGCTGAAGGGACTGAAGCCGGAGCAGCACTTCACCGAGCCGCCTCCACGATTTAACGAAGCCTCGCTGGTGAAAGAACTGGAAGAGCGGGGCATCGGGCGCCCGTCCACCTATGCGGCCATTATCAGCACCATCCAGGAGCGGCAGTATGTGCAGAAGCTGGGCGGCAAGTTCATCCCAACCGAAATCGGCTTCGTGGTGACCGACCTGCTGGTCGCGAACTTCAAGGACATCTTCGATCCGCAATACACGGCGCGGCTGGAAGAGGAACTCGACGAGATCGAAGACGGCAAGGAGCGCTGGACCGACGCCCTGGCCGAGTTCTACAAGAAGTTCGAAAAAGAGCTCCACTATGCGGAAAAGCATATGGAGAACGTGAAGCGGATGGAGAAGCCCACCGACGAGAAGTGCGAACGGTGCGGCTCGCCGCTGGTCATCAAGTGGGGCAAGCACGGCTCGTTCTACGCCTGTAGCGCCTACGACAAGACCGATCCCAATAGCTGCACCTTCACCAAGGAAAATCCCATTGACCTGCCGGACCTGGATTCGGCGGACGTGCAGGAGACCACGCAGGAGGAGTATTGCGAAAACTGCGGGCGTGCCATGGTGCTGAAGCGCGGACGTTTCGGGCAGTTCATGGCCTGCACCGGATATCCCGACTGCAAGACCACGCGGCGGCTCGACCAGGGGAAGAAAGTGCCGGACATCCCGCTGGACGAGAAGTGTCCGGAATGCGGCCGCAACCTGCTGCTGCGCCACGGGCGTTTCGGCGAGTTCATCTCCTGCTCCGGCTATCCCGATTGCAAGTGGGTGAAGCAGAATTACATCGGAGTGAAGTGTCCGGAATGCAAGACGGGCGACCTGGCGGAAAAGAAGGCGCGCCGCGGCAACCTGTTCTACGGCTGCTCCAACTATCCCAAGTGCAAGTTCACCTCGGCCTACAAGCTGGTGGCCGAGCCATGCCCGGAATGCGGCAGCCCCTATCTGCTGGAGAAGAACCTGAAGTCGGGCAGCTTCCTGATGTGTCCCAACAACAAGCGCACCGCCGACGCCGAGACCGACCAGCCTAAGCGCCGCGGAAAGAAGCAGGCCGCGGATGAAAGCACGGTTAAATGTGACTACTCGCGGGAGATAAAGCCCGAGGCCGTTGCATAATAGTAGCCACGTCGATACCAATCCGCCCGGCCGCTAACGCCGGGCGTTTCTATGAAGAGGGGTGAATCGTATGGCAGTAAAACCGAAGGAAGCAACCATCCTCGCGCACCTGATCGTGGATGACGGTGTGAAGGCAGCAGAGTTCTACCGCGATGCGTTTGGCGGCGAAATCGCGGGCATCCACAAGACGCCGGATGGCAAAGTTATGCATGCCGAGGTCGTGATCGGCGATTCCCGCCTGATGCTGGCCGATGAATTTCCCGGCTGGTGCAGTTCTCCCAAGAGCCTGGGCGGCAGCCCGGTGGTGATCAATCTGTACGTCAAGGAAGACGTGGACGGCCTGTTCGACCAGGCGGTTGCCGCTGGGGCCACCGTCACCATGCCGATCTCCAACCAGTTCTGGGGCGACCGCTACGGGCAGATTACCGACCCCTTCGGCCATCGCTGGGCACTGGGACAGCACGTGGAAGACGTCTCGCCCGAGGAAATGGAAAAGCGCGCCAAGGAAGCTTTCTCCAAGATGGCGGATTGCGCCCAAAAATAACTTGCTTCATCTTGAAGCGTAAATCCAGCTAGACCATCCAATTAGCCAGAGGCCGTCCTTCCGACGGCCTTTGCAAAAATCACCAAGAACAATCTGGAGGACTGATGAGCACTTCGCAGCCGAACCATCATGATGCTGAACTGATTTTGAAACTGTACGATCTTCGCCGCGAGCCGCTGATGCGCGAAGCCCGCAACTTCATTCCCACCCTGGCGGGCTCTTCCTTCGACGAAGTTCATGGAAGTCTCCAGCGCTTTCGGGACCAAGGAAAACGCCTATGTCCGCCAGGTTTTCAGCTACTGGGAGATGGTGGCTTCGCTGATCGTGCACGGCACTCTCAACGCCCAGTTGGCGAATGACACTTTGGGAGAGATGTACTTCGCCTATGCCATGATCCGACCGCACGTGGAGGAGTTCCGCAAGAAGATGAATTCTCCCGACTTCCTGAAGAACGTGCAGAAGGTGGTGGAGAGCACGCCAGAAGGCCGCCAGCGCTTGGAGCAGATCAGCGAGCGCATGAAGCAGCTTGCTGCCGCCGCAGGCTTCCAAGGCTGCCAAGGCCTAGCTGAGATATTCGCGGATGTAGGGATCGGTGCAGCGCAACAGTTCGGCCGCCGTTCCCTCAAAGATGATCTTGCCGTCGCGCAGGATCAGGAACTTGGTATGCAGGTCGCGGACGGAGCCGGCTGGTACCGGTACCATGCGGTTCTGTTCGCGATCAAAGTAATGGCTGGCCATGGTGAAGGCATCCTGCAAGCGATGCGTCACCAGCAGGGAACTGGTCTGGTACACATCGCGCTGCTTCACGATGAGCTCGATGATGGTATTCGAAGTGACCGGGTCCAGGCCTCCGGTGGGTGAGTCGTAGAGCAGAACTTCCGGCTGCGTAATGATGGCCCGTGCAATCGCCACCCGGCGCCGCATGCCGCCCGAGAGCTCCGGTGGATACAGGTTCACCGTGTGCTCCAGTTCCACGAAGCGCAAGGCCTCCAGCACCCGGGCGTGAATCTCGTCTGTGAGCCTCCCGGTTTCTTCCATCAGCCGGTAGGCGACGTTCTCCTCCACCGTCAGCGAATCGAACAGCGCGCTCTCCTGGAACACCATGCCGATATTGCGGCGCAGGCTGTAAAGCTCTTCCTCGCGCATCTCGGTGATGTCCTGTCCCAGCACCATGATGTGTCCGGCGTCCGGCTTCAACAGCCCCAGTGCCAGCTTCAGGATCAGGGTCTTGCCGCTGCCGGCCACGCCCATCAGGACCTTGGTTTCGCCACGCGGCAACTGGAAGGAGATGCCCTCCAGCACGGGATTGTCGAAGCCAATATAAACGTCTCGAAACTGCACCACCGGCTCGGTGGATTGGGAGGTGGAGGATTGTGGCTGCTCGACCGGGGGCGCCAGGCTCGACATGGCTAGTACTGGAAGACCCCCATCAGGAACTTGGTGATGAACAGGTCGCAGACCACGATCAGCACCGACGCCGTCACCATGGCCTGGGTGGTGGCCCGGCCCACGCCCTGGGTGCCGCCCTTGGCAGAGAGTCCGTAGTAGCAGCCCACGCTGGCGATGATAAAGCCGAAGACCACTGGCTTCGTCAGTCCCATGAACACGTCACCGAAGCGCAGCGCCTGGTAGGCGGTTGTCCAGTACTGGTTGGCATTCAGCCCCAGCAGGAAGAAAGCGATGACGAATCCTCCCACCATTCCCACCAGGTCGGAGATGATGCTGAGGAAAAAGGACATCACCGTGGTGGCGATGACGCGCGGGGTGACCAGCTTCTTGGTGGGGTCCACGCCCATGGCGCGCATGGCGTCAATCTGCTCGGTCACCTGCATGGAGCCCAGTTCGCTGGCCATGCCGCTGGCGTTGCGTCCGGCAACCATCAGCCCGGTCAGCACCGGTCCCAGCTCGCGCACCATGGAAAGCGCTACCAGCTTGCCGGTCAGCGACAGCGATCCGAATTGCTGCAGGGTGCTGGAGGTCTGCAGCGCCAGCACCGCGCCGGTGAAGAAGCCGGCTAAGATGACGATGGGCAGCGAGCCCACACCGATGGAATCGGACTGCATCAGGGTGTCGGAGAAATAGCGGGGATGCCCAAAGATGTTCGCCAGCGAACGGAAGGCAAGTAGAAAGTAATCCTGTACTGCCGCGATTTTTTCCTTGGCAATATCGCTTAGCGAGAACATTCGTTGTGTCCGGACACCGGGTAGCTAGGAAAATATATCAGAGCGGCTGTTTACAACAGAGAAAAGCGGCAAAAGCGGCATATAAGCCAACAAATTGGAACGGCTGCCGGCCGGGCGCTCAATTGTTTACAGAAATCCCACCATTCGGCACTTGGCGGGCCCAAAAGGGTTGGTTTACCATTCTTGGCAAGCGGCGTTCCAGCCAACTCGGGGGAAACGGGGACAATGGCATTCCAGGTTGATCGCAGTCCTTTTGATCCGGATTCCGGTTTCGAATATTACGTGTGCTTCAAACCAGCGACCCAGGTCGAAGGCGATGAAGTCGAGGCGCGTATTCCGGTCGAGGCGGCGATCTCGCTTTCCGAAACCGGCGACATTGCCGACCTGAGTTTCGTGCTGCCCAAGGCCTGCCGCAGTGACCACGCTCTCTCCTACCTCAAGCGCGATGCCGGTGCCACCTGCGTGGAGAATCGCGTGTTCGTCGCCATACCTGGGCTCAGCGGCGATGCCGTGCTCAACGCACCCGCAACCCTGGAACTCGACCACTCCGGCCGGATTGTCGCCATCGAGATCAACGGCTGCATCCCTCACACCACCACATTTCGCCCGGCCAACGCCTAGGCCGTTTTCCTGCCGTGGTCCGCTCAGCCGGCCGAGTACGGCTTTCCGGTATGATGTCGGCGTGACCGACGTAACTGCGTTCATCCTGGCCGGAGGACAAAGCTCGCGCATGGGCCGCGACAAGGCGCTGCTGGAGATGGGTGGCCAGACTCTGCTCGCGCGCGTCATGGCGTTGGCTATGCAGGTGGCTGAGCCGGTGAGGATTTCCGGCTCCCGCGAACGTTATGGCCGGTATGGTTCCGTCGTCGAGGATATTTATCCCGGCTGCGGACCGCTGGCGGGCATCCAGGCTTCTCTGCGGTCGAGCGCCAGCGAGCTAAACCTTGTCCTGCCGGTGGATGTGCCGTTACTATCGGCAGAATTCCTTCGCTGGCTGCTGCAACAGGCGCACACGGCAACGGAGTGGATCGTGGTACCGGAGATTGCAGGCGGCCTGCAGCCTTTATGCGCGGTGTATCGGTCGCAGGTATCGCAGGCAGCCGAGGCTGCACTTAAGGCCGGACGTTATAAAATCGGTGAACTGTTTCGCGAAGTGCCGACGAGAGTTCTGACGGAAGACGTAATTCGGAGGGAAGGATTCTCTCCCGAGCTTTTTCGTAACGTGAACACGATGGAAGAATTTACGACGCTGCCGGCGGCGACATTCCCGGCGATGACAGTCGCGTCAAAGGATTCCGAGCGTTGACCGAGCAAAAGCCATACATCGAATTTCAGAACGTGCACAAGGCCTTCGGCAGCAAGGTGATCCTCGACGGCGTGAGCTTCGACGTGATGCCGGGCGAGACGGTGTGCATTCTCGGCCGCAGCGGCGTCGGCAAGTCGGTCTCGCTGGCCAGCATTATGGGCTTCCTGAAGCCCGACAGCGGCCGCATCTGGGTGGCTTACGAAGACGTTACCGATTTCACCGACGACCAGATGGAGCGCATCCGCAAGAAGGTCACCATGGTGTTCCAGAACGGCGCGCTGTTCGATTCGCTCAGCGTCGGCGAGAACGTGGCCTTCCCCTTGCGTGAACGCGGCGGACTGCAGGAAGAGCAGATTTACCAGATCGTGGACGGACTGCTGGACATGGTGGGCGTGCGCGAGTTCCGCGACCTGCTGCCCTCCGACCTATCCACCGGCATGAAGCGCTCGGTGGCGATTGCGCGCGCGCTGGCGGCGCAGCCCGACGCCGTGCTTTACGACGAGCCCACGACCATGGTGGACCCGCTGATGGCCCACCTGCTCGGCGACCTCATCAAAAAGCTGAAGAAGCAGCTCAAGCTGACCGCTATCGTGGTGACCCACGACATGGCCCTGGCCAAGAAGCTGGCAGACCGCCTGCTATTCCTGCACGAGGCGCGCGCCATTTTCTTCGGGACCTTTGCCGAGATGGCCAGGTCGCCCGAGCCCATCGTGCAGGAATTCCTGGAGCTGGACTCCATGGACTTCGAAGCCTACTTCGGCAGCCAGCGGCCGGAGCACCATCCGCGCTTCGACACGCCCTAGAAGCCCTGCGCCACCAGTCGCTCCACCGTCAGCGGCGAACCCTGCTGCTCGCGCTTGGTCCACTTCTCCAGGTATTTGGCGACGATGTCGGTCTCGAGGTTCACCGGATCGCCAACCTTTAGCGTCTGCAGATTGGTCATCTTCACGGTGTGAGGAATGATGGCGATGGTCAGCCGCAGGCCCTCCAATCGTGCCACCGTAAGGCTGATTCCTTCCACCGCGATCGAGCCTTTGAAGACCAGATACTTCTCCAGGTCCTCCGGGACGTCGATCAGCAGCCAGAAATCATCGGCGTTGGCAATGGGCTCGAGCCCCATGAAGCGGCCGGTTCCGTCCACGTGGCCTTGCACGATGTGGCCGCCCATGCGGCCGTCGGCACGCAAAGGCAGCTCGAGATTGATCTGAGCGCCGGCCGTAATTCGCGACAGGGACGTCCGCGCCCAGGTCTCGGCCGCAAGGTCCGCGCAAAAGGTTGTGGGTTTGATATCGAGCGCGGTCAGGCACACGCCGCTGACCGCGACGCTGTTGCCTTCCTTCAGCTCTTTCGCTGTGGCCGGGGCGTTGATGGTGATGCGGTGATTGCCACCGGTTTCAACAATGCCGGCGATGGTGCCGACTTCTTCAACTAATCCCGTAAACATAATGACGACCTTCCTGTAAGAACTAACCGTCTGTGACCGACACCAGGCGAATGGCGTCGTCGTAAGGATCGTGCAAATAGCCCTCTACCGCAAAGTCCTCGCCGAAGCGATGCAGCGTCAGCGATTTGACGTAGGCGGCTTCACTCATGCGGCGGTAGCCGGCGCCCAGCGCAAACGGGATGGAGCCGGTCCCGGCCAGAATTTTGGGCGCATAGTAAAAGAAAATTTTGTCCACCACTCCGGCGGCCAGCGCGGCCCAATTCACCATGGAGCCGCCTTCGATAATCAGGCTGATGATCTCGCGCTCGGCTAGCATCGCCATCACCCGTTCCAGGTCGGGACGTCCATCGTTTCCAGGGGAGCTGCCGGGGAAGCGCAGAGTACTGTCGTCCGGTGGTCGCGTCATCGGCACCTGCTCCACCATCACGCCGCGCTCTTCCAGTTGGCGGCGCTTGTTCTCCTCGGCGAAGCAGCAGAAGACCAGCAGATCTTCGCGCGCGGTCTTTACTACGCGCGAATCCAACGGCAGGCGCAGCCGGGAATCCAGGATCACGCGCAGCAGCGGGCGGCGCCGCGGCAGGCCGGTGCGGTCGGTGAGCAGGGGATCGTCGGCGATGATGGTGCCGACGCCGACCATGATGGCGTCGTTGGCGTGTCGCATCTCGTGCACGTGCGAGCGCGCTTCTTCGCTGGTGATCCAGCCACCGCTGGCGGCGATGGAGCCCAGGTCGCGCACGGTTTCGCCTTCGACCGGCGGCGGCGCGATCTTGCCGTCCAGCGTCATGGCAGTCTTCAGGGTCACGAAGGGTGTCTTGCGGCGGATGAACTTGGCAAAAGCTTCGTTCAGCTTGCGGGCTTCGGTCTTCAGCAGCCCCTCATCCACTTCAATTCCCGCTGCTTGTAGCCTGGCAAATCCCCGTCCGCTAACCGCCGGGTTGGGATCGGGCATGGCCGCCACCACCCGCTTCACGCCGGCGGCGATCACGGCGTCCGCGCAAGGGCTGGTGCGGCCGGTGTGGCTGCAGGGCTCCAGGTTCAGATAAAGTGTTGCGCCGCGCGCCGCCGCACCCGCCTGCTGCAACGCCAGCACTTCGGCGTGGGTGCGTCCGGCATAGGTGTGCGAACCCTGTCCGACGACCTTGCCATTCGGCGCAACTACCACCGCGCCTACGTGCGGATTGGGCGAGGCCAGGGCGATGCCTTCGCGGGCCAGCGCCAGAGCCTGCCGCATGAACTTCTCGTCGTTTGCGGTGTGGCTCATGATCAATTGAACAGCGCGTTCACGAAGTCCTGGGGATTGAAGGGAAGCAGGTCGCCGGCCTTTTCGCCGACGCCGACATAGCGCACTGGCAGGCCCAGTTCCTTGCAGATAGCCACCACCACGCCGCCTTTGGCGGTGCCGTCCAGCTTGGTGAGGATGATTCCGGTGACGCCCGCCGACTGGGTGAACAGCCGTGCCTGTTGCAGGCCGTTCTGCCCGGTGGTAGCGTCCATCACCAGCAACGTTTCGTGCGGCGCGTTGGGACTAAAGCGTTGCGCCGTGCGCCGCATTTTCTCCAGCTCTGCCATCAGGCTGGCCTTGGTGTGCAAACGGCCGGCCGTGTCCACGATGACGTAGTCGGTCTTGCGCGCCTTGGCAGCTTGTAGCGCGTCGAACAGCACGGCTGCGGGATCGCCGCCGGGCTTGTTCTTGATGACTTCGGTGCCAGTGCGGTCGCCCCAGATTTCCAACTGCTCGATGGCGGCGGCTCGGAAGGTGTCGGCTGCGGCCAGCAGAACGGTTTTGCCCTGGCCGCGCAGCGCATGCGCCAGCTTGCCGATGGAAGTGGTCTTGCCGGTGCCGTTCACGCCCACCACCAGGATGACTTCCGGCTCACCGTCCACTTTCCGTACCGGCGCTTTTCCCGCCGTATTCAGGATGTTCAGCAATTCATCCTTCAGCACGCGCTTCAGTTCCTCAACGTTACCAACCTGCTTGCGGTCAATCTTCTCGCGCAGCGCAGCCAATACGTCGCTGGTCGTAGCCATGCCGAGATCGGCAGCGAGCAGAGTGGCTTCGAGGTCGTCGAGGGTTTCGCGGTCAATTTCCTTGCGAATGGCGACAACGTCTTCGATGCGCTCGCTGAGGCTTTCACGCGTGCGCGTGACCGCCTCTTTCATGCGTTGCAGAAAACTGGGCTTCTCTTCGGTGCTGCCGAACAGGGTTTGAATCATGAGAATTCGTCGCAGGATTTGGCAACTTCCGGCGAGCGCCGGATTGGCGCTACGGCGAAGCTGGTTTGGCCGCGAACTATCATTATAGACAAGCAATTGCCGGGCACGCGATGACGGCAGGGTTGAATCGCAAGCACCCGCGCCGTCATCGAAGTTCATAAACAGCAAGGAGTGTGTATGGCTTCGTGTGAACACGCGAAAGCGGCAAATCCGAAGGTGCAAGCCGGGGCTTCAGGATGTGAGGAGTGCCAGAAGGAAGGGCAGCGCTGGGTAGCGCTGCGAGTGTGCATGACCTGCGGGCATGTGGGATGCTGCGATTCCTCGCCGGGCCGGCATGCCGACCAGCACTTCAAGCAAACCGGGCACGCGGTGATGCGGCCGCATGAATCGGACGGCTGGAAGTGGTGCTATATCCACGAGGCATACGTATAGTGGTATTGCGGCCGGAATCGCAGTCGGCCGCGGTTATCTGCCGTCAAAACTAATTCAACGATGAGCGCTCATAACTGGACTTTCTCCACAACGCTTCGACGGCTGCTGACGCGCCTCTGCCTAGTCATTGCCGTTTGCTGCTCCACTGCAGGCGCGCAGATTGCTTCGCCCTGGGTTGACACCCAGCCGCTGGCGGTGGATTCCGGCACCACCGGACTGAAGCTGACGCTTCGCCGACTGCATACCACAGCGCGCCTGATGCACACCGTCGCCCATCCTGACGATGAAGACGGCGGCATGCTGACCCTGGAGTCTCGCGGCCATGGCGACAGTGTTTTGCAGTTGACGCTCAACCGCGGCGAAGGCGGACAGAATATCGTCGGCAGCAACCTGCTGGACGAACTGGGGATTTTGCGCACGCTGGAGTTGCTGGCCGCGGACCGTTATTACGGTGTTGAGCAGCGCTTCACCCGTGTCGCCGATTTCGGTTTCTCCAAGACGCCGGAGGAGACCTTCGAGAAGTGGGGCGGCCACGATGTCGCGCTAGCGGACATGGTGCGCGTCATCCGCACCTTTCGCCCTGACGTGATCTGCACTCGCTTCCAGGGCAGTTCTCGCGACGGGCACGGCAATCATCAGGCTTCGGGAATTCTCACCCGCGAAGCTTTTCGCGCCGCCGCCGATCCCAAACGTTTTCCCGAGCAGATCCGCGAAGGCTTGGAGCCGTGGCAGGCGAAGAAGCTGTACATGGACAACGTTCGCGCAAACGAAGACTGGACCATTCGAGCTGGAAACTTCGCAGGACGATCCGCTGCTGGGCGAAAGTTATGTGCAGTTCGCCTGGCAGGGCCTGAAGCACCAACTATCGCAGGGCGCGGGGAACTGGCAGCTCTCCAACGGCAGACGCACGTCATACTACAAGCTGATTGATTCGGTGCTGCCGGCGCAGCCCGCGGGCGCGCACGAGAAGGATTTCTTCGACGGCATTGACACCTCGCTGCCAGCACTGGCAAATCGTGTGTCGTCGAAGAACGGTGCGCCCTGGTTGCGGCCCGCGTTGGAGGCGATTGCTCACGAGGTGGACATCGCCACCGCGGCCGTAGAAAAGGGCGATCAGAGCGCGGCCATGCCGCTGCTTCGCGGACTGGACCAGACCCGCGCGCTGATCGAGCGCGTGCAGCAATCGAATCTGCCAGCAATCGAGAAAGCCGACCTGCTGGCCAACCTGAAGACCAAGCAGGAGCAGTTCCAGCAGGCCGCGAATCTGGCCCTGTCGATTAGCCTGGAAGCCGGGCCGGGAACTCCCGATGGCCGTCCGCTGGCGCAAACCTTCAGCACCGGCGACGGCGACGTGCTCGGCGCGGTCATCACCGCCGGCAAGCCGTTTGTGCTGATGGTGAAGCTGCATAACGGCAGCACGCTGCCCATGGATCTGAAGCGGCTTGCGCTGGACGTTCCGCAAGGCTGGAAGTCCGAGCTCTTCATGGACCGCGTCCCCCGGCAGATTGCCGCGGGCGACGGCATTGCCGTGACTTTTCGCGTGACCCCTCCGGCGAATGCTGAGCTGACCAAGCCGTACTTCCATCGCGATAATCCTGAGACTGACGCGATTTACAAAGTTGATGAGCCGAGGTATCTGACGCTGGCGTTGCCGCCTCCGCCGGTGTCGGCGCGCGCGGATTACAGCGTCGGCGGCGTCGCCGGCGAAATCGTGTCCGTAGCGCGCACGCCGATGCACTACGCCTCCGGGCAGGCGTGGACGATGCCGATGGCTGTGGTGCCGCCCTTTTCGGTTGAGCCGTCGCCCGGCTCACAAATCATTCCCGCAGCCGCCAATTCGTCGGACAAGATGAGCGTGGTGGTTCGCTCCACCGAAGCGCACGGCAGCGGCACGGTCAACGCCGAAGTGCCGAAGGGCTGGAACCGCGAGCCGTCCTCGCAAGCGCTGGACTTTAACGCCCCCGGCGCAAAAACCGCCGAGTTTAAGATTCTCCCGGACGGCGCGCACGAAGCTCGCTACAAGGTAAACGCCAGCTTTCGCTCCGACGGCCAGGACTTCCGTGAAGGATACGCGCTCATCACGCGGCCCGACATTGGCGGCTTCTTCTACTACCAACCGGCGATCCAGCGCGAGAGCGTGGTGGAAGTCAAAACTCCGCCTGACCTGAAGATTGGCTACATCATGGGCGCCGGCGATGACATCCCGACCGCGCTCCTGCAGGTCGGGCTGAATGTCACCATGCTGACGCCCGAGGACGTGGAAAAGGGCGACCTGAGCCGCTTTGGGACGATCGTGGTCGGCATCCGCGCCTACGACACACGCGCGGATGTGAAGAAGAACAACGCGCGTCTGCTGGACTACGTTCGCAACGGCGGAACCCTGGTGGTGCAGTACAACACCGGTCCCGAGTCCTTTAACCAGGGCAACTACCTGCCGTATCCGGCGACGCTCAGCCACGATCGCGTGACCAAGGAAGAAGCACCGGTCACCATCCTCGATCCCGCAAGCCCGGTGTTTCACTATCCCAACCAGATTCAGGCCAGCGACTTCGACGGCTGGGTGCAGGAGCGCGGCTTGTATTTCATGGATAGCTGGGACAAGCAGTACACGCCGCTGCTGGCCTGCAACGATCCCGGCGAGCAGCCGCAGAAGGGCGGCCTGCTGCTGGCGAAGTACGGCAAGGGATACTACATCTACTCAGCGTATGCGTTCTTCCGCCAGTTGCCGTCCGGAGTGCCGGGCGCCATCCGCCTCTACGTCAATCTGCTGAGCGTGGGGCATGAACCCCGATAGCTCGCCGCCGGCGAAGCTGACGCGCGGCATCGGGCTGGCGCAGGCCACTGCGCTCAACATGACCGACATGATCGGCGTCGGTCCGTTTATCACCATTCCGCTGATCATCACCGCTGCCGGCGGTCCGCAGGCGATGCTGGGATGGATCTGCCGGCGCCGTCTTCGCGCTCTGCGATGGGCTGGTGTGGGCCGAACTGGGCGCGGCCATGCCCGATGCCGGCGGCTCCTATCAGTATCTGAAGGAAATCTACGGTCCGAAATCGCTGGGGCGGCTGCTGTCGTTTCTGTTCGTGTGGCAGCTCTCGTTCAGCGCGCCGCTGTCCATCGCCTCGGGCTGCATCGGACTGGCTGACTACGCCGGCTATCTGTGGCCAGGTCTGACCAAGGTAATCGCTGCGCATAGCTTTCATCTCGCGTTGCCGCTGCTGGGGACGCTCGAAGCGCGCATCCTGGTGGCTCCGGCGACGTTCGTCGCCATGGGAACCTGCCTGTTCGTCATGGTCCTGCTCTATCGCCGGATTACCGTCATCGGACGGCTGGCCGAGCTGCTGTGGATCGGCGTGGTGCTGGCGGTCGGCTGGGTGATTGTGGCGGGCGTCACGCACTTCAACGCGGCGCGCGCTTTCGACTTCCCGCCCGGTGCATTTCGGCTGTCGCACCAGTTTTTTCTCGGCATGGGCGCGGCGATGCTGGTGGCGACCTACGATTACTGGGGCTACTACAACGTCTGCTTCCTTGGCGGCGAGGTCAAAGATCCGGGCCGCAACATTCCGCGCGCGCTCATTCTGTCGATCGTCGTCGTCGCCGCGCTCTATATCGTGATGAACGTCTCCGTGCTGGGCGTGATGCCGTGGCGCGAATTGATGCAGCCGAGCGGCGAGACCCACCACGTCATCTCCGTATTCATGCAGCGCGTGTACGGCACCTGGGCAGGGAAGCTGATTACCGGCACTGATTATCTGGACGGCGTTTGCCTCGGTGTTCTCGCTGCTGCTGGGATATTCGCGCGTCCCCTATGCTGCCGCACTAGATGGCAACTACTTTCGCGCCTTCGCTCGCGTACATCCGCGGCATCGCTTTCCCACAGTTTCGCTGCTGGCGCTGGGGCTGGTGGCAACGTTGTTCTGCCTGCTTCGTCTGGCCGACGTGATTGCTGCGCTGGTGGTCATTCGCATCCTGCTGCAATTCATCGTGCAGGCCGTTGGCGTGATGGTGTTGCGCGTGCGCCGCCCCGATCTGCCGCGGCCCTTCCGCATGTGGTTCTATCCGGTGCCCGCGCTGCTGGCGATCGCCGGTTTCCTCTTCATCCTGCTGGAGCGTCCGGCGTTCTGGCGCGAGATACATTACGCCCTGCTCATTCTGATCGCTGGCATCGTGATTTACCTGCTGCGCTCGTGGCGGCGTCGCGAATGGCCGTTCACGCCATCCACTAAGGTGGAAGCTGCGTCATAAGATCGAAAACATCGGACGCGACTCGCAACGAAATCCCAGCAAGTCGGAACGTTGCCGCGATAATCGGCACAATCAGGCTCACATCCGCCTTTACTCTCAGTCTGATGCCACATGGCTGGCAGCGGAGTTCTGGGTGTGAGCGCCCCTCTTCCTGATCCCGACGGGTCGGCGCGGACCAACGCGATGCCGGACTTCGGCTCGGCACGCCAGCTTCCGCCGCAACCGCGCCGCAGCGTCCTGGGCCCGCTGCACGAACCGCTCTTCCGCACGCTGTGGCTTGCCGCCGTGGTCAGCTACACCGGCACCTGGATGCAGAACACCGGCGCCGCCTGGCTGATGACCTCGCTCACCATGTCGCCGTTGATGGTGGGGCTGGTGCAGGCGGCGGGGAGTATCGCGGTGTTCTTGGTGGTGCTGCCGGCGGGCGCGATCGCCGACGTGGTGGACCGCCGCAAGCTGCTGCTGTTCACACAAACCTGGATGGTGCTGGCCGCCGCGGGGCTGGCAGCTTTGACTCTCGCCGGCAAAGTGACTCCGGCGCTGCTGCTGTTGTTCACATTCGTGATGGGAATTGGCGCGGTGCTGAACGATCCGGCATGGCAGGCCATCACCCCTGAAGTCGTCTCGCATCGCAACTTCGCCGCCGGCATCGCTCTCAACTCTGCCGGCTTCAATGCGGCGCGCGCCATCGGTCCGGCGTTGGGCGGACTGGTGATTGCCATTGCCGGCTCCGGAATTGCTTTCGTGCTGAATGCGCTCTCGTTCTTCGGCGTGATTTACTTCCTCCACGGCTGGAAGCGCCGTCCGCAACCTTCCAAGCTGCAGGCCCGCCAGTTGGGTACGGCGATGTTCGACGGCTTCCGTCATATGCGCCAGTCGAACGAGATGAAAGCCGTGCTGGTGCGGAGCGCGACCTTCAGCGTGTGCGCCAGCGCGCTGCCAACGCTGTTGCCGCTGGTGGCGCACTGCTACGGCTCGCAGGGCTACGGCCTGCTGCTGGGCTTCTTCGGCGCCGGCGCCATGCTGGGTGCTACCGTGCTGCCGGCGTTGCGCCGCGCACTGTCGGCCGACGCGCTAGTGTCTATGTCTACTTTCGTCTTCGCGCTCGCCACGCTGGCGGCGGGACGCTGGGAAGGCTTCACCACCTTGGCTGTGTTGCTGGTGGTCGGCGGAGCGGCGTGGATCCAGATTCTCGCCAGCCTCAACGTTTCCGCGCAAACCATGTCGCCCGACGCACATGCGCGCCCGTTCCATCTCGATGTACCTGCTGGTGCTGCAAGGCGGGCTGGCCGGCGGCGCGGCGCTGTGGGGCGAGGTCGCCGAGCACCTTGGGCTGGCGCGGACTCTGTATCTTGCCGCCCTCGGCCTGGCCGTGGGCATGCTGGCCAGCCTGTGGTTTCGCCTGCATTCATCCGAGCTTCAACCCGAACCCGCAGGAATGGACTAAAATCAATGAACTCAGAAATCGGGACCACCACCTACATCTCATTCTCAGAGGAGAAATCGTCCATGAAGAAGGAATTTGCCATGGCAGTTCTGCTGCTGGCCTTTGCCGGCAGTGCATTCGCTGCACCTGTTCCGCAAGCCAAGAGCGAGCAGAAGGCGACGTTTTCTAGCGTCTTCGATCGCCAGTTGAGTGGTGTGGAGAAGGAAGTGGTTTCTGCCGTGGAAGCCATGCCGGAAAACAAGATGGACTATGCCCCCACCTCGGGCGAATTCAAGGGCGTGCGCACCTTCGCGCAGCAGGCCAAGCACATTGCTGCAGTGAACTACATGCTGGGCGCCGGCATTATGAACGAGAAGCCGCCGGTTGACCTCGGCGGTGAAAACGGTCCCGACAACGTTAAATCGAAGGCAGAAGTGGTGAAGTTCCTGAAGGACTCCTTCGCCTACCTGCACAAGGCGCTGAACAGCCTGGATGAGAACAACATCCTGGGCCAGGTTCCCAGTCCGTTTGGCTCCGGACAGGCATCGCGATTAGGGCTGGCGATCATCTCCATCAGCCATCCCATGGACCACTACGGACAGATTGTTGAGTACTTGCGCGCCAACGGCATTGTGCCGCCGGCAAGCCGCCCGAAATAGGCGTTCCAGGGCTGCAGCATTGCGCCGCCAAGTTCATTGGTTCCAATTTTTATGTTGTTGGCGGCATGAGGAGAACTTCGCCGAGCGCATCGGGTTTTCACCAGCGCCTTCAAAATAGGCTGCAAATCTGACCCGAGCGTGATAGAAATGCCAGTCTTGCGCAAGCTGCAGCCCACTTTGCTGCTGATGATGCATCGAATTCACCGTTGTCCACTGGCAGTCTCTTCGTCGCGACCTTACTCTGGCAACGCTTATTCAAGGAGTGTTTCAAGATGAAAAAGCTATTTTGCGCAACTGCCCTGATGTTCGCACTGGCGTGTGGACCGCAACTGCTGGCGCAGCAGCCGGGGCCGGAAGGCGGCCATCGTGGTGGCGGCATGATGATGTCCACCGACCAGCGACTGCAGCGCATGACCCGGCAGTTGGACCTGACCACCGACCAGCAGGCCAAGATCCGTCCCATCCTGGAAGATGAATCCTCGCAGATGCAGACCCTGCATCAGAACTCGGCGCTCTCGCCGCAGGAGATGCACGCCCAGATGCAGCAGATCCGGCAGACCAGCATGAGCCAGATCATGGGCATCCTGACCGAAACCCAGCAGCAGAAATGCAGCAGATGATGCAGGAGCGGCACGGCGCCGAGCGCAACGGCGCCCCGCGCGGCAACGGCCAGATGTCTCCGCCGCCGCAGGGCAGCGAACCGCCGCCTCCGCAGCAGCAGTAGCTCTCATCTTTCGCAAGGCAGGCGGCCGAGCGGCTGCCTGCCTTTTTCTGG
>CAVXQR010000023.1:0-80728 GCA_963763975.1 uncultured Acidobacteriaceae bacterium | reverse complement strand
CCGGTGGCGGGGTCAATCAGCTCGCCGAAATGGGCGCGGCCGGCCTCGAGGTCATGACCATGCGCCAGGCGCAGCATGGGACGCGCGATCGTCCAAGCTTCGGGACCGGAGAGACGCACCACGCCGATGCCGCCCCGTCCCGGCGGCGTCGCAATGGCGACGATGGTGTCGTCCAGGTGCATGGAGAGATTGTAGATGGCGGGCGTCCGGTGCCCCAGGTTCGCCCATCTTTTGGGCTAACCTGGGTTCAGGAATCTTCGCGCCGCCGCCATTCGCGGTTCGCCATTCGCGATTCGCCATTCGCCATTCGCTAGAGGGGAATTGCACCACGGAGGCACGAAGGACACGGAGAAATATTGACGGCAAGAATCCGGTGCCCCAGAGCCTGCCGTGCGCGCAGCCGAAGGGTTCGCCCATCTTTTGGGCTAACCTCGGTTCAGGAATCTTCTCGCCGCCGCCATTCGCGGTTAACCATTCGCCATTCGCTAGAGGGGAATTGCACCACGGAGGCACGAAGGACACGGAGAAATATTGACGGCAAGAATCCGGTGCCCCAGGTTCGCGTCCTTCTTTTGGACGCTAACCTGGGTTCAAGAATCTACGCCAGCGCCCATCGAGATCCGTAATCCCAGGTTAGCCCAAAAGAGGGGCGAACCTGGGGCACCGGGGCCGACGCCGCGCGCAGTTTCGGCTACCATGGATACCTGCGCCCGTGCGACGGCGCGCCCACCTCGCATGAACGCGCCCGCCCAGCCCGTCCGCATCTCGCATGGCATGGCGGTGGTGACCATCGCCATCATCGCCACCATTTGGGGCTTCGGCTTTCCCGTCACCCGCATCGCGCTGGAGCGCGGCGTGTCCGTGGGCTCGCTGATGAGCGCGCGCTTCCTGCTGGCCGCCGTGGTTATGGCGCTGGTGATCCGCGCCAAAGGCATCGCCATCACCCGCCGCGGCCTGCTCGACGGACTGTGGCTGGGCATTGTGCTGGCGGCCATCTTCTGGGCGCAGACCGACGGCATGCGCTTCACCACCACCGCCAAGTCCGGATTCATCACCGGGCTGTACGTGCTGTTCACGCCGATCCTCGCCATCCTGGCCGGCCAGCGGGTGAAATGGATTTCCGGCATCGCCGCCGTCATCGCCACCGTCGGCTTTTACCTGCTGGTGCATCTGCCCGGCGGCTGGTACAGCGGGCTGAATCGCGGCGACCTGGAGACGCTGGTGTGCGCGCTGCTGTGCGCCATTCATATCGTGATGATGGGCGTGTACACCCGCCGTTCCGACGCTTGGCTGCTGGCGGGCGCGCAAGTCGCGGTGTGCGGCGCCATCTCTGCCGTGCTGGTCCTGACGCTGCCCGGGCAGCACTCGCCGGGCTGGATGGCCACGCTCGCCCAGCCGCCGGTGCTGCTGTGCGTGGTGTACCTGGCGATGTTCTCCACCCTGTTCGCCTTCTGGGGACAAGCGCGGGCGCAGACGGCGCTGGGCCCGACCGAGTCGGCGGTGCTGTTTTCCATCGAGCCGGTGACGGCGGCCATCCTCAGCGTGGTGTGGCTGCATGAGCCTATGAGCAGCCGCCAGGCCCTGGGCGGCGCGCTGATCGTGCTGGCCATGATCGTCTCGGAGGCGCTGCCGGTGATGTACCGCGCCATCACCACGCCCGATACGCGGCCATAAGGACGCCGTTCGCTGTTCGCCTCGCCGGAAGAGTCAGAACTGACGTTGACGAGTCGTGGGAAGACCCAGGTCTCGAAAACCGCGAGACCTGGCGCACCCGGCCATCACCACACCTGACAGGCGGCCATAGGTCCTTGCGGCGCTTGCGGCGAACGGGGTATGTTGGGTTTTTCCGCAGAATTCCGCTTCCGGAGGCTCCATGTCATCCGCTGCCGCCGTCCAGCCCAGCACCGGCCAAATCAAGTTCGACATCTGCTGTGCCGCGCGCATTCTGTACCGCGCCGGCCTGAGCGCCGCCAATGCCGGCCACATCAGCGTGATGGTGGCGCCCGAACGCATGCTGATGAACCGCTTCGGGCCGTCATTCGGCACGCTGCTGCCGCATGACATCCTGCTGCTCGACTTCCGCGGCAACATCGTGGAGGATGCCACGCCGCACAAGAACGGCCGCGTCAACGAGACGGTCGCGCTGCATGGAGTCATCCATCGCCACAATCCGAACCTGGTGTGCGCGCTGCATACTCATCCTCCGGCGACGGTCACCTTCAGCGCCTTCCGCCAGGTGCCGGAGATTTATGACCAGGAAAGCTGTCTGCTGGCCGGCGACGTAGCCGTGGTGGAGGAGGAATATTCCGGGCTGGCGTCGGACGAGGAGCGGCTGCGCTCGACGGCGGAGGCGGTGGGACGGCATCGCGCGGTGATCCTGCCCAACCACGGCGCCATCACCCACGGCCCCAACGTGCAGGCGGCGATGTTCGCCATGCTGCTGCTGGAAGGCATGGTGGCGCGCAATCTGTCAGTGGCGGCCGCGGCGCGTGCCACCGGCTTGGCGCCCACGCCCATCCAGATGGAGCACGCACTGTCGGCCAAGCGCGGCATCGCCAAGATGAATGCCCTGGAGCCGCTGTGGGCGGACCAATTGCATCGCCTGTTGCAGAGCGATCCCGAGCTGTTCGTGTGAGCCGCAGGCTGAAGAGGCTACTCTTGTTCGATTACGGGCGTTTCGGCGGGATTTCTCGGCATGGGTTCACCGGGTCGAAGTTACGGGCTTTCTTGTTCTCCCCCTTCGGCACCCAAACCCATGCTTCGACATAGGCCCCTCTGTCGTCTCCGAGGGACACGCGGGCATTGTCGTCAACTTCGATTTCACCGTCTCGGTGGTAGAGTTCCTTGGCACGCATCCGAAACCAGCGCACTCCCTCCATAATTGGCTCCCGCTTCGTCACATTCAGAACAAAATCTCGGCGCTCCAGAAGCATAGAACCTCAAACCTGCAGAGTTAAGCCCCTCGTCGAGCACAATTCTCGACAGTCTGAAACCGTCGACCAGAGCAATTGGATTCTTGCCGCTTCTCGCTGGCCTCGTTGAGAGCCGCCTTTGAGAAATAGCCCGTCGTCACGACTGCGCCCCTAACGAACGGTTGCAGGCTGCCTCGAAGTTCAGCCACTTCCTTTCGTCCTACCGAATGGAAGCCATCTCTTCGCTTGCACCTGCACCAAGGTGTTCTCGAAGATCCAAATCCGAGACCCGGTTCTCGCATTTACGTCAATGCCACCGTCGGAGCTGTACTTCGTAACACAGACATCGAGAAACCCACAGTGCAAGAGCAAATCCTTGATGAAGAACTCGAAGCGCTTCGGCTCCATTGCCAACAACTTACTGCGAACGTTCTTAATCTTTTCATTAGCTTCCGCCTTCTGCTCGTGATCCTCATGCACGATGTCGTCGTCGAGATTATCGGCCCTTCCGAGTTTCGACACGGCGAGAATCTCGGCTGAAACGGCACCATCTATGGCCAACGGCAGAATCTCCCGCTCACAATGAATTTTGATTTCAACGAGCCATACCGTTCGAACCCTGCCGTCCGCATTAAGCTGCGTATCTGGGTAGTGACGCAGGTATTCGAGCAAGCCTAAATATTTCCAGCGCTTCGAACCCACGGACTTGTCTCTCCTACTGGCGGTTAGAACAAATCCGTGTATCGGGAAGTTGGACTCTTTTTGTTGAATCAACCGGTGGTTCATTCAGCAAGGGTCTGGTCGCCCAGTTTGCCAGCCGCTGTGAAGGTCAGAACGCTGCTTTCTAGTCTGTCATGGTAAGGATTCTCGCCAAGTCCGTGGAAATCGTCCACGGAAGTCATGACAACTGCTCGCAGAACCGCCTTGTTATGGAGAGACAGGCGTATACCACCCGCATTCGATACCTTTAGATGATTCTTGAAAATCTCCCTCGTTCGAATAGGACTGTCCGATCACCAACTCTTGGATCATTGAGGTTGGCCCCTCCGTGAGGGGTACCGATGGCGCCTGCGCCCTCGAAACAGCGAGTTTTATGAGCCGCTTCCTCAGATCCGCATCGGCATGACCACGTAACGGTACTTGAACCCGTCGTCGCCGGAGTCGTCGGGACGCATCTGGCCGGCCGACTGCGCGTCCTTGAACTCCAGCCGCACCTCGCCGCCGTTGGAGGCTTTCAGGAAGTCCAGCAGATACTCGGAGTTGAAGCCGATGGTCATGGGATCGGCGGTGTAGGCGGTCTCGATGGAATCTTCCGACTCGCCCGCCTCGGTGGAGGAGGACGAAATCTTCATCTCGTTCTTTTCCAGCTTCACGCGAATGGCGCGCGAGCGCTCGTCGGCAAACTGGGCCACGCGCTGGATGGCGGTGTTCAGGTCGGCGCCATGCACGGTGACCGACTTGGTGGTCTCCTTGGGCAGCACCGCTTCGTAGTTGGGGAACTGTCCGGTCAACTGGCGCGAGGTCAGCAGGCGCTCGCCGATGCGGAAGAAGAGCGTGGAATCGTCCTTGGCGAACTCGATGGCTTCCACGTCGCTGTTTTGCAGCAGCGAATAAATCTCGCTCATCGCCTTTTTGGGCACCAGCGTCTTGTTCTCGCCGCTGACGTCGAACTTCTCGCCCTGCTTCTCGATGTGCGCCAGGCGATGGCCGTCGGTGGCCACCATGGTGATCGATTCCGGCTTCAGCACCATCAGGCCGCCGTTCAGGGTGTAGCGCGATTCCTCGTTGGAGATGGCGAAGATGGTGCGGCCGATCATGGCGCGCAGCGTCTTGGCAGGAATCGGGATGACGCCGGCGGTGGGAAACGCCGGCAGGCCGGGGAAATTGGAGCGCGCCATGCCGACCATCTTGGTGTTGGAGCGGCCGCAGCGGATTTGCACCCAGTGGTTCTCCAGCAGCTTCATGGAGATCTCGCCGTCGGGCAGCAGCTTCACGTAGTCGTACAGCTTGCGGGCGGGAATGGTGCAGGCGCCTTCGCGCTTCACCTTGGCGGCGCAGGAGGTCCGCAGGCTGAGATCGAGATCGGTGGCGGTGATGCTAAGCCGGTCCTTGCCCGCCTCAAACAAAAAGTTGGAGAGGATGGGAATCGTGGTCTTGCGTTCCACCACGCCCTGGGTGGCGGTGAGTTCCTTGAGCAGTTCAAACTTGCTCACGGTGATTTCCATCGCAGTGCCTTGTATCGTGCCCGTTGCTTCCGCAGCCATAAAGTTCGCACCTCGGCAGGCCGTTAAACCTGACGCTATTATCTGCTTCTGGTTATATCAAAAGAAAAACCTATAAAACCAGTAGTAATAGCAGGGGCTCTGGAAAAGTGGAAATTGCGGGAAGAATCGCTCCACAACGGGCGAGGACCGCTGTCCCTGACGTACAAAACTCCGGCCCTGGGCTGAGCCGGAGTGTGAGGAACTGGGACCTGCCGGGAATTGCCACCCGGCCTTCCACCGGATTCACATGCTGTCCACAGCGATAACTGAGAAAAAGCGGCCCTAATGTTGAAAACCGCGCCATAAGCGCGGTCCATCAACTCAAACTCTCCGTCAGTTTATTGAGCATCCTGTTTAAATCTTTGTCGGTCTTGCGCACCTGGCTGATCTTCTCCACCGAGTGCAGGACGGTGGTGTGGTGCTTGCCGCCGAACTGCCGTCCGATCTCGGGCAGCGAAGCGTCGGTAAGCTGCTTGGCCAGGTACATGGCAATCTGGCGGGGAAAGACGATGACCCGCGAGTTGTTCTTGGCCTTGATCTCGGCGGTGCGCAGTCCAAACTGCTCCGATACCGCCTTCTGGATGGCGTCAATGGTGACCTTGCGTACCTGCGAGTCAATCAGGTTCTTCAGCACTTCCTGAGCGGTCTGCAGGTTCATGTCGCCGCCGGTCAGCGAGGAGTAGGCGGTCAAGCGGATCAGCGCGCCTTCCAACTCGCGGACGTTGCTGCGAATGCTGGAGGCGATGTACAGGGCGACGTCGGTGGGCAGCATCACCTGCTCCGACTCCGCCTTCTTCTGCAGGATGGCTACTTTCGTCTCCAGATCGGGCGGCTGGATGTCGGCGATCAGGCCCCACTCGAAGCGGCTGCGCAGCCGGTCCTCGATCTCGGCCAGTTCCTTGGGTGGACGGTCGCTGGCAATCACAATCTGCTTCAGCGACTCGTGCAAGGCGTTGAAAGTATGGAAGAACTCCTCCTGGGTGCGCTCCTTGTTGACCAGGAACTGGATGTCGTCAATCAGCAGCACATCCATGTTGCGGTACTTGTCGCGGAAGGTGTTCATCTTGCTGTAGCGCAGCGCGTTAATCATCTCGTTGGTGAAGCGCTCGCTGGTGGTGTAGCAGATGGACTTTTCCGGCCACCGCCGTTTGACTTCGTGCCCGATGGCCTGCATCAGGTGGGTCTTGCCCATGCCGACGCCGCCATAAAGGAAGAGGGGGTTGTAGGCCTTCGACGGCTTTTCGCTGACCGCGCGGGCGGCGGCGTGGGCAAACTGGTTGCCGGCGCCAATGACGAAATCGTTGAAGGTGTACTTGGGGTTGAGCTGGGAAGCCCCGTCGAAGTCGAAGCGCTGCTGTCGAAGAGGTACGCCGCTGCCGTTTTCGGGATGGGCTGGCGGTTCGGCGGCAGCTTCCGCCGGCGCGGTCGCCTTGGCGGCGTTGCGCTTCTCTTCGTCGGTAACGAACTCGACGTCCTGGAATTCGAGGCCGAGATCATCCATGGCCTCGCTGATCAGGTCGCCGTAGCGGTCGCCGATCTGGCAGAACTCCGGAGTGGGCACGCGCACGAACAGCACTGCTCCTTGTGCATGGTCGTAACGCGTGGGCTTCAGCCAGGTTTCGTAGGAGGTGCGATTAACTTTCTTTTCCAGGGCGTCGAGAACCCGCACCCATGGATTCGCAGAGGCTGCGCCAAAGGAAGACATAGGGGAACAGTCCAGGGAGGCTCTAAGCGGCCTCGTAATGAAATAGTGGTGAAAAAAAGGGAACAGGGCCGAACGCCGGCCCCCAAACGTTACTCAGAAACTTCGGCCGCACTCGAGCAGCTCTGCCAGGTTCGGCAGCGGGCTACTCGCAGCTTTTGCAGTCGCGCTTTCGATGTGAACCTGTGGATACTAACACGAAATTTTTTCCATCTTGCAAGTGACAACAAATGAAAAATTGCGAATGCTTGATTTCGGGAAAGTTAAAGGACGAAAAATTTTTTTATGTTGCGAACATGGTGCAAAGCCGCAAAACATCGAGCGACGCGCATGGTTGTGGCACGAATAGGTGGTTACTGTGATGCGTGAAATTGCATAGCGTGACGAAGAAGTGCACCGCGCATGATTCATCCCGAAATGACACTCGCGTGTTGGTCACAGGACGCTGTGATGCAATCTTGGTGGTGGAGCGGAAAGACTCATAGAGATCGCCATTCGCTCTTCGCCATTCGCTTTTCGCCAGAAGAAGCCACGACACGCAATGCGGATGGGAGGTTCCGTCAGAGCCATGACACGCAATGCGGGATCGGCGGTTCCGCCAGCTTGAGCTGGAAGGAACGCCGGCTCTGCAGGTCCCCCCCCGCTCTGGCGGAATGGCGATCCCTTCCCGGTTGCCCTTTGCTTTTCGCCAGACAGGTTATCGCGACGGCGCAGTCCGCGAAGCGGACGGCATATCTTAGCCCGCCGTTTCAACGGCGGGTAGAATTCCGTGATGCCTCGCCTCTGGCGAATAGCGAATAGCGAACGGCGAATAGCGGCCCTGTTGCCATCCGGCCACACTCGCCCATATACTTGAAGTTTGTCTCAGCACTATTTCTCCAAGAGTTAGGAGCGCAGTTTCGCATGCCTAAGCGCACATTCCAACCCAACCGTCGTCGCCGCTCGAAGACGCACGGATTTCGTTCTCGCATGAAGACCAAGAGCGGCCGGGCGGTGCTGTCGCGCCGTCGCGCCAAGGGACGCAAGCGCGTCGCCGTGAAAGCCGGATACCGCGAGTAAGCCTTTTAGTTTGAGTCTGCGAACACCGCAGCACTTCTATTCCATGGGAATTTCAGGAGCCGCCGACCGCGCCGGTGTGGGCGGCGAACGCCGAGTGTGACGTCTTTTACTGGCAGCAGCTTTGGAAAGTCCCGACGTCTGTTGAAGCACGCCGACTTCCAGCGGGTGTATGAAGGCGGCCGGCGGCAGTTTACCGGCAACATGACCGTCTTCTTCCTGCGCCGCAGCGGCGAAAGCCAGTCCGGCGGAACGCCCCGCGTGGGGCTGACCGTGGGCAAGGTGCTGGGCGGAGCAGTGGATCGCAATCGCATCAAGCGCCGCATGCGGGAAGCGGTGCGGCTGTCATGGCAGGCGGCGGAAGGCGCGGTGGACATGGTGTTTAACCCGCGCAAAAGTGTTCTGGATTTGCCCTTTGCCGAGCTGGCCGGCGAAGTGGCACGCGGTTTGCGCCTGGCCTCGCAGCGCGCACGGGTAGCGGAGCCCAAGAAATGAAGCAAGTGCTGCAGTTCGGTTTGCGCGGCTATCAGCGATTCCTCTCGCCGCTGCTGCCACACTCCTGCCGCTACGTGCCTACCTGCTCCCAGTACGCCATGGAGGCCGTGGAGCTTCACGGCGCCTGGCGCGGAAGCCTGCTGGCCCTGCGCCGGCTGCTGCGCTGCCATCCCTTCGCGGGCTCGGGACTTGATCCGGTGCCGCCGGCTGCCGACCGCGCCAACTCAACAAGCTTTGTAACTCTGGCTGCTCCCTGTGCCACCGGGCACCCGGGCCGCCATCGCTGAACGGAACCTGAACTTGGCCGAGTACCGTAATCCACAGCAGGAACCTGGCATGGACCGCAAGATGATCGTGGTCCTGGCCGTGACCTTCGCGATGATCCTGATCGCGCAGGTCTTCTTCCTCAAGAACCGCCAGAGCTCGTCGCCCGAGCAATCCAAGCCGAAGCCGGCCGCCACCCAGACCACTCCCGGCAACGCCCCCGGCACAACCAACGCCGCTCCTGAGGCAACTGCGGCTTCTCCTGCGGCCGCCCGCTCCGGCAAGAACAAGAATGAGCCCGCCAAAGTCGCCGCCGGCGAGACCGAGACCACGGTGGAGAACGACCTCTACCGCATCGTCTTCACCAATCAGGGTGCGCAGGTCAAGCAGTGGATCCTGAAGAAGTACAAGGACGACGACGGCAAGCCGCTCGACCTGGTGAATGCGGCCGCCACCAAGTACGGGCTGCCGCTCAGCCTCTACGCCTACGACGAGAACCTGCGCAACCAGTTGAATACAGGCCTGTACGTCGCCAGCGAGCAGGGCAAGCTGACCGCGCCCGCCGAGCTTACCTTCGAGTACTCGAAGGACGGCGTGACCGCGCGCAAGCATTTCACCTTCGGCGATTCCTACGTCATCGGCATCGAGACCGCCGTCACTCAGAACGGCAAGTCGGTGCAGGCTTATCCATCGTGGCCGGCCGGTTTGGGCGACCAGACCACGCCTTCGGGCTGGGCGTCGATTCGTTTGGATTACCTGGCCAACGACAGCGTGGAGCGCCTGGCCGCCAAGAAAGTCAGCAATGGCAACACTCTGCGTGGGCCTTTCAGTTGGGCCGGGCCGCAGGACCAGTACTTCGCCGCTATCTTCCTGCCCGACAATCCCGAAACCGCGGCCATGGTCACGCTGCACAACCAGGTCAGCGTCCCCAAGGACCCCAAGAAGCCCGATCCCAACGAGGTCAATAAGTACGATGTGCTGGGCGTGGCCGTGGGCGATACCAGCGGCACTACCGCGGAGCGCTTGTTCGCCGGACCTAAAGCGCTGAACGTGCTGGAGGCGGTGCGCTCCAACACCGCGCCCGGGCAGGTGAACGGTCCCGACCTGCGCAAGGTGGTGGACTTCGGTTTCTTCGCGCTGATTGCCCATCCGCTGTTCGTGTGGCTGAAGTGGACGCATGAGCACATCGTGTCCAGCTGGGGCTGGAGCATCGTCATCCTGACGGTCATCATCAACCTGGCATTGCTGCCGCTGCGCATCAGCAGCATGAAGTCGGCGCTGAAGATGCAGAAGGTGCAGCCGCAGATGAAGGCCATCCAGGAGCGCTACAAGAAGTACCCGATGCGCGATCCGCGGCGGCAGGAGATGAACGTCGAGATCGGCGAGCTGTACAAGCGCGAGGGGGTGAACCCGGCCGGCGGCTGCCTGCCGGTGGTCATCCAGATGCCCTTCCTGTTCGCCTTCTATTCCATGCTGGCCAACGCCCTCGAGCTGCGGCAGGCGCCGTTCCTGTGGCTGCATGATCTGTCGTCGCCCGATAAGCTGCTGATTCTGCCGGTGCTGATCGTGGTCAGCACCTACTTCATGCAGAAGATGACGCCCAACGCCGGCATGGATCCGAATCAGCAGCGCATCATGGCGCTGTTCATGCCGCTGATGATCGGCTTCTTCAGCTACTCATATGCGTCCGGACTGAGCGTGTACTGGATGACCTCCAACGTGGTCGGCATCATCCAGCAGTACATGATGAACCGCAGCTCGCTGGGCCAGGAGATGCGCGCCGAAGCCGAGAAGCGGGCGCGGAAGAAGGCCAGCAAGTAGGATTAGTTTCACCACGGACACACGGAGAACACGGAGTTGGAAAGCCGTTTCGGCGCGGTTCGATTGGAATTGTAATCACGAAGGGGCTTCAGACTGCTCCCGGTCCAACTGGAATTGTCATCAGGAGTGGGCTTTAGCCCGCCAGGGATCTGCTGTTAGCCGCGAGGGATCATGGGAATTTGCTGAGGGCCGGCCTCCATTTTTTGCTTAACTCCGTGTCCTCCGTGCCTCCGTGGTGAAATGGCTTTCAGGTTCTAAACCATGCCGATACCCGACAAAATCGCCGCCGCCAAACGAATCAGTGAATTGCTGAACGCCATCATCGCCCAGGGCGATTTCCATCTGCGCTACAAGATCACCGTGGACCCGCCGGTGGCCGACCGCGAGTGGGAGAAGCCGGAGATCCTGGTGGAATTCTCCGGCGCCGACAGCTCGCTGGTGCTGGAAAACGGCGGCGAACTGCTGCGCGCCTTCGAGCACGTCTCGCTGGAAATGCTGCGCCTGGCGCCCGACGAGCACGAGAAGATCAACTTCGACTGCCAGAATTTCCGCTCCGCCCGCCTGTCTGAGCTGCGCATGGCGGCTGACGTCGCCGCCGAACGTGTGCGCTCGACCAATATGCCTTACGCCTTCGCGCCTATGTCGTCCCGCGAGCGTCGCATCGTCCACCTGGCGCTGCGCGAGTTTACCGACCTGCGCACCGAGAGCGACGGCGAAGCCCTCACCCGCCACGTGGTGGTCTATCCCAAGGACTACAAAGGCAAGCCCCCGGTAGCGCTGCCGTCCCGGCGGCGGTAGAGCGGCGCGGAAGTCATTCACCACACAGACACAGAGACACAGAGTTTTCGTGCCGAAGGCATTCCCTGACGGGTTTTGCGTACCGGCAAAATTCTGGGTGCCCCAGGTTCGCCCATCTTTTGGGCTAACCTGGGCTCAAGAATCTTCGCGCCGCTGAGCCCCCATACACCCGCGGGTTTCGGATGTGTGGGAAGCGGCCAATTTCGACCTGGCAACGGCACGAGCCGGGGCTAAAGCCCCTTAGAGTTTGTGGGCGACTTTTGCGCAACGCTGAAGCGTTGCTCCCCCGCATAAATGCGGGGGCTTCCACCCTCGCGTCGAGCCCTTATACGGGCGTTGCGCGACCCATGAAAATGTGGGATTGACAACAAAGGCCCCGCCCTGGCCAAACCCGGGCCAGAACGGGGCACCCAGGTTTTGGGGGAGTCTGCTTTGCCGAAGAGCGGGCAGCGTGCCATCTCGCGAACAGCGCCGTCTGGCGAACAGCGAAAAGCGGACCTACTGCCCCACCGGCACCTTGATGATCTTCTTCTGGATGGCGTAGGTGACCAACTGCGCCTTGTTGTGGATGTCGAGTTTGCGCATCAGGTTGAACTTGTGCGCCTCGACGGTCTTGACGCTGAGCGCCAGCAGCACCGCGATCTCTTTCACCGAATTGCCTTCCGCCAGCAGCTTCAGGACTTCGCGCTCGCGCGGCGTGAGCGTGGAAATCCGGGGACGCATGCGCGAATCGCGGCCACGGGAGCGAAAGTCGTCCACCAGCTTGCCCAGCACCTGCGAGCTGAGATATTTACCGCCGCGATAGACGTCGCGGACCGCGCTGACCAGTTGCGAAGCGGGCGTGTCCTTCAACACGTAGCCGGCGGCGCCGACATCGAGACACTGCACCAGGTAGTCCTCGTCCTCATACATGGTGAGGAACAGAATTTTGGTTTCGGGACGGGTGCGCTTGATTTGCCGCGCGGCTTCGAACGACGACAGTCCGGGCATGCCAATGTCCATCAGGATGACGTCGGGGCGCAGTTCCCGGGCTTTCTCCACGGCGTCGCCGCCGTCGGGCGATTCGGCCACTACGTCGAAATCGCTCTCAGTCTCCAGCAGCCGGCGAACGCCCTGGCGGAACAACGTGTGGTCATCAACCAACAGACATCTGATTTTGGGCATGATTCACCTGAATTCGAGCTTGCCTCCCGGTCTTTTAAGTCTTTCGTAACTCCCTGCAACATCCATGCTTATGCCCGACGCATCATCAGCGCAGCCTCGTCGCGCTGGATGGCAGGCGTGTATTCGGGACCCCCCTTGGGACCTACCGGCACATTTACTTCGATGCAGGTTCCCTTCCCTCGGGAAGATGTCACTTTCATGGCCCCTCCCAGGTTACCTATGCGCTCATGCATGCCGGCGAGCCCAAAGGTCCGCCGCGAGGGATCAGGCTTGACCAGGATGCCGACGCCATCGTCCTCAATCCGCAGGCGAACGGTATCGCCCGCGCGAACCATCTCGATGGTCACCGTAGTGGCGTTGGCGTGCTTGGCCACGTTGTGCAGAGCCTCCTGCACCACGCGATAAATGGCGGTTTCCAGCACGGCGGGCAGACGCCCGAAATCGTGCACCACGGACACCCGGGCTTTGACGCCGGTGCTGCGCGCCAGGTCCTTGGCTTCCTTGCGCAGCGCGGCGATCAATCCCAGCTCCTGCAACACCAGCGGCGACAGCCGGCCGATGATGCGGCGAATGCCCTCGATGGTGCGGTCCACAACTTCCAGGGTTTCGCGAATTTTGGCGCGGGCGGCGCGCGTGCTCACGGTGTTTTCCAGCATGCCCAGGTACAAGCGGATGACCATCAGCGCCTGCCCGGTTTCGTCGTGCAGCTCGCGGCTGATGCGCTTGCGCTCCTCTTCCTGCGCGCTCAGCAGGTGGCCGGAAAGTTCGGCGATGCGGGTCTCGCGCTCGCGCAACGCGTCCGTCATGCCGGCGCGATCAATGGCCAGGGCGGAGCGGTCGGCGATGGCGCGCAGCAATTCGCGCTCGGTCGGCAGCCAGTCATAAGGACGGTTGAAGCCCAGCAGCAGCACGCCGATCACCTCGTCGGCCGCCTTCAAAGGCACGCCCCACACGGCTTTCGCCTTGTTGAGGATGGTTGGGCTCAGGCCGCCGGTCAGACCTTCGAGATCGGGAAGGATGGCGGGCTCGCCGGTAGCGGCGATGGTTCCGGTGAAGCCTTCGCCCAGCGCAATCATCAGCGAAGCGTCGTCGAGATCGCGAAAGCCGACCTGCTCGCGCACTCGCAGCACTTTCTGCTCGGGGTCGGTGAGGAAGATGACGCCCAGGCTGGCACCGAAAATCTGGGCGGCGATTTGCAGCACCCGCTTCAGCAGCGCGCTGAGATTGTTGGCCGAAAGCTCCGCGTCCAGTACCGAGAGCAGCGCGTCGGACTCCTGCTTCTGGGTGTCAAAATAAGCGCCGGAAACCGCCACGTAGCTGGCCCAGGAGAGCGTCTCCATGGCAGCCAGCGCTTCCGGCAGCCGGTTGGCGGGGAAGATGCGGTCCAGGTAGGAATCAATCAGTTCCTGATACACCTGCAGCGAACGCGCCACCGCCCGCGCGCTGACCTTCAACTTGGCCAGGCGCTCACCGAAATATTGCAGGCTGCTGTAGAAGGCCGCGAAATCGCTCTGCGAAAAGATGGAGAAGCCGGTGCCCACGGTCAGACGTTCGAGCGCGGTCATGGCGCGACCGTCGAAGTCGAACTCGGCGAACATCTGCTGCCGCCACGCCGCGGTAATCTCCGGGAAGTAGGGCTGAAGACTGCGCGCCACTTCCACCACTACATCGCGCGACGAATCTTTCATGGGCAAGAGTGGAGACATAGTGGTTCCTGGGGGCCAAAAGGAATGATGCAGAAGAAGTCAGGGCGGGATGGCCCACGGCGGCTGGGGACGCCTCAGCCGTCGGCGCACGGCATTATCGTATCAGTTATTAAACTTGAATGGAACAGTAGTGAAGTCGCTACTGACGGATTGCTAATTGCATCAGGGGACGCTGTTCGCCTTCGCTCTTCGCTTTTCGCCAGAGGGCCGGAAGCGTCGTTCACCACGGAGGACAAGGAGCAGACGGAGGTTTTGTGGGGATTGTTTTGATGTCGGCGCCCTTCGCATCCGCGGGCTTCGGATGTGTGCGGGACGACGCTCCACCTTGACTGCCATGCCCGTTCCGCTCAAATACAGTCGTTGCAAACATCATGCATGCATCTGTTCCTGTGCTCGCTCAGCGCGAGTGCGAGCGCCGGAGGCGCGGCATAGTTTAGCCCAGCGTGCAGCGCCCTCTTTTGGCGCGGAACGCTGGGTACACTCGCCTCCGCGACCTGCGCCCCGTAGGGTCGCCGCCGTAGGCCCCGCCCTAGCCAAACGATGGCTAGAACGGGGCACCCAGGTTTGCGGCGAGCCGCGGCGAGGCGGCGTCCGGATTTTTTGTTATTCTGCCCTGACACGCCACGGCCCCGATGCCCGACCAAACCACCAATCCGGATCCGCAGAAGTCCGTGCTCACTCGCGACGAGACGCTGCGCTATTCGCGGCATCTGCTGCTGTCGGAAGTTGGGGTCGAAGGCCAGCTCAAGCTGAAGCAGGCGCGCGTGCTGTGCATCGGCGCCGGCGGGCTGGGCTCGCCGGTGGCGCTGTACCTGGCTGCCGCCGGAGTGGGCACGCTGGGCATCGTGGACTTCGACGTAGTGGACTTCAGCAACCTGCATCGCCAGGTCCTGCACGACACCGACGACGTAGGCCGCAGCAAGCTGGAGTCGGCGGCCGAACGGCTGCACGGCATCAATCCCAACGTGGACGTTCGCAAATTCGAGACGCGCCTCGCGAGCGCGAATGCGCTGGAACTGTTCCGCGATTTCGACATCGTGGTGGATGGCAGCGACAACTTTCCCACACGCTACCTGGTGAATGACGCCTGCGTGCTCACCGGCAAGCCCAATGTTTATGCCTCGGTCTTTCGCTTCGAAGGCCAGGCCAGCGTCTTCGCGACCAAAGACGGGCCGTGCTATCGCTGCCTGTATCCCGAGCCGCCGCCGCCGGGGCTGGTACCGTCGTGCGCCGAAGGCGGAGTGCTGGGCATCCTGCCCGGCCTGCTGGGGATGATCCAGGCGACGGAGACCATCAAGCTGATCCTGGGCAAGGGCGACAGCCTGGCGGGACGGCTGTTGATGGTGGACGCGTTGAGCATGCGCTTCCGCGAGCTGAAGCTGCGCCGCAATCCGGAGTGCCCGGTCTGCGGGCCGAATCCGACGATCACGGCGCTGATAGATTATGAGCAGTTTTGCGGCATCGGCCGCGAGGAGAAATCAACCGCTACCATGGCTGACATGACACCGGAAGAGTTGAAGCGCCGCCTCGATGCCGGCGATGACCTGTTCGTGCTGGACGTGCGCGAACCCAACGAATACCAGATCTGCAATATCGGTGGACACCTGATTCCGCTGAATGATCTGCCCAAGCGGGTGAGCGAACTGGATGCTTCGCGCGAGATCGTGGTGCATTGCAAGATGGGTGGCCGCAGCGCCAAGGCCGTGGACTTCCTGCGGCAGTCGGGCTTCAGCAAGGTGCATAACCTGGCAGGCGGCATCAACGCTTGGGCCGACCGGGTAGACCGCACCATGCCAAAATATTGAACCTCCCATGGAACGCCCAAGCAGCGGCTATTACGAGGAAGTCACCTGGCCGCTGGGGGTGCGCGCGCTGGCCATCTTCATGGCCATGCTGGCGGTGGTATCGCTGTTGTTTGCCGCGCTCGTTTTCTTCGGCCCGATGCCGCTGTCCGCCGGAGCCTTCCTGCTGGGCGGTGGAGGGCTGGAACAGCTTGGCCCGCTCGCATTCGCTCTGTATGCCGTGCTGCTGGGGGTGCTGGCGTTGGCCCTGGTGCGCCGCTGGAAAGGCGCACGCCGCCTGACCATGCTGCTGGCCGTAGTCGGCGTCGCGCTGGCTGTGCCCGCCGTCTCCAGCGCAGTAGTGGACCAGCGCTGGCTGGGTGTGGTGCGCGGAGGTCTCCAGATCATCGTGCGCGTGATCGTGATTTTTTATCTCAGCCAGGAAGGTGTGAAAGAATGGTTTGCTGCCGTCGCCGAGGCAGCGGAGTAGTCCTGCATTTCCGGGCGCCACCGCGCAGCACCATGGTGGCTTGAACATTCACCTGCCGTCACCTACCTTGTTTTCACTTCGTCACGGAGGCATTCATGTTTAAAGGATTTCGAGACTTTGTCCTTCGCGGTAATGTGGTTGACCTGGCAGTGGGCGTCGTGATCGGCGCGGCCTTTGGAACGGTGGTCAGCGGCTTCGTCAAAGACCTGCTGACGCCGTTGATCGCCGCTATCGCCGGCAAACCGGATTTCGGCGGCTTCAGCTTCGAAGTCAACGGCGCCAAGTTTCTCTACGGCGACTTCATCAACGCCGTCATCTCGTTCCTGCTGGTCGCCCTGGCGGTGTATTACTTCGTGGTGCTGCCGGTGAACACGCTGATGAAGCGCTTTGAGAAGCAGGCGCTGCCCGACAAAAAGAAGTGTCCGGAATGCCAGAGCGACATTCCCGTCAGCGCCCATCGCTGCGCCTTCTGCACCCAGCCGGTGGCCTGACACGGGTTACGCTGCTTTGTGCTCTTCCAGGTGGGAGGCGGTCAGTTGCGGATCATGCAACTGCCGCTTCTTCCACAGGGAGTAGCCGAACCATGCTCCCAGAAAGCAAGCCAATAATCCCAGCGCCAGCGCCATCGCTGCCGCCTGGCCGAGGCCGGTCATGCGCGACACGATATAAAAATCGCCGCACATGCCGAGCGCGAGGAAGACCATCGCTCCCAACAGCGCGCGCGCGGTGATGTGGTGGAGCATTTCGCTGTCTTCGCCCTCTTCCACAATGCGATGGTAGGCCGCCGGCATGATCAGCAGGATGGTGCTGATGGCGATAGAGGTGAGGCTGGCGAGGTGCAGCAGCTTCCATATCTGCGGGATCTTGTAGAACGCAGTCATCCACATGATGATCAGTTGAAATCCCAGCAGCGCCTGCGCGCCCGGCAATACCACGCGGCATTCAATCAGCACCTGCTTGACCCGCGTCGAGAGGTCCGTCTCTTGTTCTTGTTTCATTTCAGCCTCCCACAGAGGATCGATCACCGCGTAAAAGTGAAGGCGATCGCGTTTGCGCCGTCGCGCCGCCAGTTCCAGTCCGTACCAGCAGGCGAGGGTAATTCCCAAAATCACGCCGGCAAAAATGCCCGCAGCGAGGTTGTTCAGCACCCAGCGCGCGCCCAGAAAGAAGCTCAATCCCATGGCGAAAGCGAATGGCCAGAGGCCCGTAGTCACCGTCGCGGTCGCCAGACGATGAAGCTCTCCGGTGTTGCGTCCATGCAGCACAATGCGATGGTAGGGAACGGGAAGCATGAGCACGCCGAAGCCCAGCAGCATGAGCCCGAGAGCCACCAACTGTAGCTGCTGCGTGTGCGGAGCCATTCGGTCGAAGCCCGGCTCGAAGAAGGTACGAAAAGCGAAACCGATGAGGATCTGAATCCCCAACACCAGGATTCGAGTTTCGTTCAGAACGTTTTCGATCTTGTCTTTGAGCTTCGCCATGGTTACGAAAACGTTAATCGTCAGCTAGGATTCCGGAGCGGCGGCGCAGAGTTGTGCGCAGCCGGTTGTGGATAAACTTGATGCCTCGTAAATGGTTGAAAAGGCTGGTTCCTGGTGCTGTTTTTGAGGTCGAAATCGGACCCCTTCTGTGGTAAAATCGATACAGGTCGCCAACACATAAACTATAGAATTTTCTACAAGATACAGGACTCGGTGACGTAGCTTCCTGTCACTGCGCGACCGCCGCATCAACCGCAACTGAGCCGCGATAAAAGTTGCCGCGAAATGGAGCAGGATGGCCCCGAAAGATTCCCAAACAGCCGCTGCAGCGGCCTCAGAGAACAGCAAGACCAACGAACCTTCTGCCGGAAAAAACGGCAAGAACGGTCATCAGAACGGCGACTACAACGCCGACTCCATCAAAGTTCTCGGCGGCATGGAAGCCGTGCGCAAGCGCCCCGCCATGTACATCGGTTCGACCGGCGAGATGGGCTTGCACCACCTGGTCTATGAAGTCGTGGACAACTCGGTTGACGAAGCGCTGGCCGGCTATGCCGACAAGATCGACGTCACCATTCATCTCGACAACTCCATCACCGTGATCGACAACGGCCGCGGCATTCCCGTCGACGAGATGGACGTGGACGGCGAGCGCCTGCCTGCGGCGCAGGTCGTGATGACCGTGCTGCACGCCGGCGGCAAGTTCGACAGCTCCACCTACAAGGTTTCCGGCGGTCTGCACGGCGTGGGCGTGAGCTGCGTCAACGCGCTTCAGCGAGCAGCTCGATCTCGAAATCTGGCGCGACGGCGCTGTCTGGGAGCAGGACATACTCCGAAGGGCGTGCCCACCACCAAGCTGAAGAAGACCGGCACCACCAAGAAGCGCGGCACCAAGGTCCACTTCGTTCCCGACCAGGACGATCTTCACCGTCACCGAGTACAACTACGACACGCTGGCGCAGCGCCTGCGCGAACTCGCCTTCCTCAACAAGGGCCTGCTGATCACGCTCACCGACGAGCGCACCACCGACCAGAAGACCGGCGAGGCCAAGCACTCCGAGTTCAAGTACAACGGCGGCATCGCCGAGTTCATCAAGCACCTGAACAAGCGGCAAGAACGTGCTGCACGAAAAGCCCATCTACATGGAAGCCGAGCGCGACGGCGTCGCCATGGAGATCGCGCTGCAGTACAACGACGCCTACTCGCGAAAACGTCTTCAGCTTCGCCAACAACATCAACACCGTCGATGGCGGCACGCACCTGCCGGGCTTCCGCACCGCGCTCACCCGCACCATCAACGCCGCCGGGCAGTAGCTCGGGCTGTTCAAGGACGTGAAGGAGAACCTCTCCGGCGACGATGTGCGCGAAGGTCTGGTGGCGGTGGTCAGCGTCAAGCTGCCGCAGCCGCAGTTCGAAGGCCAGACCAAGGGCAAGCTCAACTCCGATATCGCCGGCACCGTGCAGGCGTTCGTCAACGAACGCCTGGGCGCGTTCTTCGAGCAGAATCCGCCGATCGCCAAGCAAGATCATCAACAAGGCGATCGACGCCTCGCGCGCGCGCGAAGCCGCCCGCAAGGCCCGCGATCTCACCCGCCGCAAAGGCGCGCTCGATGGCGGCGGCCTGCCCGGCAAACTGGCCGACTGCTCCGAGCGCCAGCCCGAGCGCTGCGAAGTGTACCTGGTCGAGGGCGAGAGCGCCGGCGGCACCGCCAAGCAGGGACGCGACCGCCGCTTCCAGGCGATCCTGCCGCTCAAGGGCAAGATCCTGAACGTCGAGAAGGCGCGCTACGACAAGATGCTCGGCCACGAGGAAATCCGCGCCATGATCACCGCGCTTCGGCACGCGGCATCGGCAAAGACGACTTCGATGTCGCCAAGCTGCGCTACGGCAAGATCATCCTGATGACCGACGCCGACGTCGACGGCTCGCACATCCGCACCCTGCTGCTGACGTTCTTCTTCCGCCACATGCAGGAGCTGATCAAGCGCGGCAACATCTACATCGCGCAGCCGCCGCTCTATCGCATCAAGAAGGGCAAGTTCGAGCAGTACATCAAGAACGACGCCGAGTTCGTGCAAGGTGATGGTCAAGCGCGCCTCCGACGGCATGGTGGTGCGCTACGGCGAAGGCGCGGCCGCTCTGGAAGGCGCGCAGCTCGACGCAGTTCATGACCACGCTCAACGACTACCTCGGCTTCTTCGACAAGGTGGACAAGCGCATTCGCGACGAGCAGGTCACCGAGCTGCTGCCCGAGCTCGATCTCTGGCCAAGCGCGTGGACTTCGAAGGCGACAGCAACGCCCGCGCCCAAGAAGTTGACGACAGCTCGAAGAACGTCTGAAGGCGATCGCAAAGGAGAAGCGCGTTCAAGGCGGTCGCAGCTGCACTTCGACGAAGAGCACGACTCTGGGACGTGCGCTTCGTCAACTCGCAGGGCGCCGAGCACGTCATCAACTGGGAGCTGGCCTCCACGCCCGAGTACCAGCAGATGATGTCGAAGTACAAGCAGATCGCGCGAGTTCATGCAGCCGCCGTTCGTCATCGAGTAGCGTGAAGAAGGAAGCCGGCGAGCAGCAAGGAAGAAGAGCTGAGCGACGCCGGAGAAGAGCCGATGCAGGGCAAGGCGGAAGCCAAGCCCAAGACGCGCCCAGGCGCAAGCGCGGCCGAGACTCCGGAGACGGTGGAGAAGAAGACCGTGCGCGAGCTCTTCGACTTCGTGCTCAACGAAGGCCGCAAGGAGTACACGTCCAGCGCTACAAAGGTCTGGGCGAAATGACCGCCGAGCAGCTCTGGGAAACCACCATGGACCCCGAGCGCCGCACGCTGCTCTCGGTGAAGCTGGAAGACATCGCCGAGACCGAAACCATCTTCACCACCCTGATGGGAGAAGACGTCGAAGCCCGCCGCAAGTTCATCGAAGACAATGCGCTCGACGTGAAGAACCTGGACATCTAGATTTGCGGGCCGCGTTTTGAAAGGGCACGGCTGAAGTCGTGTCGATCGAGCCGAGTTATCGCGATGGGCTTCAGCCCCTGCGGTCGGCTAAAGCCGACTCGTTTATGGGAAATAGTGGTTCTCGGCACGACTGAAGTCGTGCCCTGACACGAACCCTCCAGGCCGGGACCTCTCGTCGCGACGAATCCAACCACTAGCCCCTAACCACTGCTCCGGTTGTGTTACAACAAAAGATTCATGTCCACGGCCACGCTTCGATCGCGCATGGGAACGCCGCAGTGGGCGGCACTGGTTCTGCTGGCGGCATTCCTGCTGCAATGCCTGTGGTTTGCCGCCCACCTGCCGCTCACCGCCGGTGAGGGCAACGTCATTGAGAGCGGACTGGTCGAGCTCGAGCACCTTTCCACCACCGCATCGTCGCTGCGCTCGCCCCTGGTGCCGCTCATCGCCGGGGTGGCGGCGCGCCTCAGCGGCGGCGAAAAGAATTTCGCCCACATCAGCGACTATCGCCTGCCCATTCGCCTGCCCTTCATCCTCTTCGGCGCGCTGCTGGGAGCCTCGCTGTGGTACGTGGCCCGACGGCTCTATGGCAATCTTGGCGGCTACGTCGCGCTCAGCTTTTACTGCTTCTCGCCCACCGTCATCGGCGCCTCGGGCGAGATTGGCGCGCAGGTGTTGGGCGCCTGGGGCGCCTTCGGGCTCATCTTCACCGCCATCGCCGTCTCGCACACCCTGTACGCGCCACGCGAAGTGGTGCTGTGGAACTGGCGCCGCATCCTGCTGCTGGGACTCTCCATCGCTATCTGCGTGGGCGCGCAATTTTCCTTCTGGCTGCTGCTGATTCCCGCCCTGGCTTTCATGCTGTGGGTGGGACACGTTCGTCCCGCGGCAGCCATGGCGATTTTCTTCGCCGCCTGCGCCGTCGCCGTGGTGCTGCTGTTCGCCACTTACGCTTTCCGCCCGGCGGTCTTCGTCGAGGCGCTGCGCCACGCCTACTGGCTGGAAATCTCCCACAGCGAGTTTTCCTTGTCGGGAATATCGCTGCTGCTGCGGACGTTCTTTCTGCAGAATGGCATCGGTCTGCTGCTGCTGCTGGCGGTGGCGCTGGTGACCTTTGCGGTCTGGAAGCGCGCCCGCTTTTTCGGCACTGCCGCGCCGCTCATCACCGGGGTGCTGCTGGTGCTGTGCGCGCTGCGCATGCACTACTCCGGCTTCGCCTTCCTCTTCCTGGCGCTGCCCTTCCTCATCCTGTTCATGGCCGGGGTGTCGGCCGACCTGTTGGAGAGCCGCTACGCCGTCTTCGCCAATGCCATCATCGTAGGCGTGTTGGTGGCCAATGCCATTATGGATGTCTATGGCCTGATGCACCTCACTATGCGAAGCCGATAGGAACTTCACGGCATCTAAGGGGTTGGACTACAATGAGGGCCATGCGGGGCGTATTCCAGAACGTGCCGCTCAAGCGGTTGATTTCCCGTAGTATCGCGGCGGCGGTCTTCGTCGCATTGATGCTGGCGCTTCCGGCCGGCGCACAGATGCACGGCCCGGTTCCCTCCGCTACTTCCATCGGCGGACACCACCTTCCCGGCCCGGTCCCCAGCGTGACCTCCATCCGGCCCTTCGGCTTCGGACATCAGGGCTACTCGATGTATCCGTACAACAGCGGGCATTATGGCCGCGGACGCGGTTACGGCAATTACGGCCGCAGCGGCTATGGCTACGTTTATCCGTACTACTACATTCCGCTCGACGATTACGGTTATGGCTCCGATTACGTTGGCCCGGATCTCTACTCGGGACCGCCGCCGGGAGCGAACGATCAAACGCTGCACATTGTGGTGGAGCAGCCTCCGATAGCGCGTCGTTATGTGGAAGTCCTGCCCGACGAGGAGCCTGCGCCGGCACGTTCGGTCCGTAACGAGCAACCTGACGCCGCTCCGCTTGAGCCCACGGTGCTCATCTTCCGCGACGGCCGCCGCCAGGAAGTGACCAACTACGCCATCATGGGACAGACGGTGTACGTCTTCGACAAGCGCACGCAAAAGATCGCGCTGGCCGATCTGGACGTGCCCGCCACGGTGAAGGTCAACGACGATCGCGGCATCGACTTCAAGGTGCCGGCCGGCAAGCAGCCAAAGAAGAATACCGCCGCTCCCGCCAAGGACGCGCCGGCGAATAACTCTCCCAAGCCCGACAACATCGCGCTGCTGGGACAGTAAATTCACGCTCGCACTCCTAGGGTGGAAGCCCCCGCATTTATGCGGGGGGCAACGCTTCAGCGTTGCGAAAAACGAGCACCCATAAACTTCAGGGGCTTTAGCCCCGGGGCCCGCCTCTTACGTATTCATCGCTCGCCCGGCCAGGGCTTCCACCACGCGAATGGGCGACACCTGCGGCGTGACCAGCACCTCGGGCGGAATGATGTAGGTCTGCTCCAGCGCGTACTGTCCGGAGAGCACGGCATGGGGGACGCCGTCGGTATAAACCAGCCAGCTTGAGCCCGGCGGGAAACTCACCCGCATGCGTTTGCCTTCGCGCTGATAGTGCGCGTTCTCTTTCATCCAGTCGTGGTAGTGCAGCATGAAGCGGTCATAGCGCGAGTGGTCGGCCACCGGTAGTCCTACTTTGTGGGATACCGCCTTGAAGGCATGTACCACATTGTGGGACACAGACCGGCTGAACTTGTCCAGCCCCGCCGGCTCCGCCAGTTGCGGGGTTAGTTCATGGAAGGGCTCGCCCACCAGCCACACCCGCTCTACCGCGGGATTGATATTGGTGAAGATGCGCAGAATGCGCCCGCCATGCGTGGGCCGCGTAGGAAACGAGTCGAAGTGCAGCAGGTCGTTGCGCTTGGTGGGCGACAGGTCGCGGCCGCGCTCCTCCAGCGGACGGAAGCTGGCGTAGTCCATCTCGTAGCCGCCGGCATAGGGCGAGAGGAACGCGCGCAGGAACGCCGTCACCTGCTGCGAGTAATTGCGCATAATCTGGTGCAGGCGCTCACGGTCGGGAGAATCGTTGACCACGCCGCGCAGCACGTCGGCGCTGGGCCGGTAGCTGATGTTCTTGTGGAAGCGCGATTCGGTCTGCTTCTGCGAGAGCAGAAACTCGCGGTCCGCCGGCGGCAGATCGAAGGGCACGCCGGTGAAGAACAGGATGCGGCCGTGCTCCAACTCGGAGCAGTATTGCCGCGCCTGGGACCCGGGATTCGCGGCCTGCCATCCCGCGGCCGAGTAGTCGCTGACCGTCACCCATGGCTGCGTCGTGTCCATGAGAGGAAAGCATAGCGCATCGCGGGGGGGGCGCTTCGGGAGATGTGGGTTTGTGGCACAGATGAAGCAGGGTCCTAATACGGGTTCAGCGCCACCTGAACTTGGGTGCCCCGTTCTAGCCTGCTTTTGGCTAGGGCGGGGCCTTCGCCGGTCGAGTGTTGGCGCTTCCCACACATCCCAAAAGACGGGATGTGTGGGGCACCCAGATTTCGCTAAGTTGTGAAGGTCGAGGATCGTCGTTCCCAGACTCGGAGCCGTTCTACCAGTCCAAGTTTGTCGCTAAGGCAGCACGGTGGCGGGCTCGGGGACGTTGCTGGCGGGGAGCGACATGCGCATCATCTCCAGCTCCCACTGCGGCCGCACGCTGTACGACGCCACCTGCGCCGGCACCACCACGGCGTCGCCGGTGGTAAAGCTGATAGGCTCCATGCCTTGCGACTCGACCACGCCCGATCCGCTGGTGGCGACCAGAATGTGCGGCGAATCCGCCGTCATGCGAACCTCGAGCGTTTCGTGCAGCGCAAGCTTCTCTACCTGAAAGTACGGCGAGCGCACCAGCACCGTTGAGATCGTCGCGCCGCTCGCACGACTTTGCCGGCATTGGTGTGCAGATGGGTGGCGGCCAGACCTTCGGCGATGTGCAGCTGACGCGGCCGACCGTAGTCATACAGGCGATAGGTGGTGTCGGAGGTCTGCTGCGTCTCCACCAGGATCATGCCGCCGCCGATGGTGTGTACGGTGCCCGCGGATACGTAGATCAAATCGCCGGCCTGCACGTTGATCCAGTTCAGCAGCTCTTCGGCGCGCGTCTGCTCAATCGCCTGCTTGAACTGCTCCAGCGTGGTGCCCGCCTTCAATCCCAGCGCCACCTGCGCGCCGGGATTGGCCTGCAGCACGTACCAGCATTCGGTCTTGCCGCAGGGCTGGCCGATCTTGTGCGCCTGCGCGTCGTCGGGATGCACCTGCACCGACAGCTTGTCGCCGGGAAAGAGAAACTTCACCAGCAGCGGGAAGCGATTGCCGGTGCGTGCCAGGGTTCCCACAACTGCGCTGCCATATTGCGCGCAAATTTCGCCCAGAGTTCGCCCGGCCAGCGGGCCGTTGGCGATGCGATTGTTCTCCCACGTGAGCCAGCTTTCGCCGATGGGATCCTTGATCGCGCGGGTGTACACCGGGCGCAGGTCGCGAACGCCCCAGGGCCGCTCGTCGAAGATCGGTATCAGCAGAAATGGATAGAGTTCGGACATCGGCTTGGAGCGGTGATTCGATGAGGCGATCGGCGACAGCGCGCCGCCGATCCCTCATGCTGGCAATCTAAACCGAGGCAAAGAATTTACGCATGCTTTCCAGTCCGCGCTCCAAAGTTTCGCCGGAGACCGCATAGGAGATGCGAATGTGCTCCGCGGAGCCGAAAGCTTCGCCCGGCACCACCACCACATGAGCATCATGCAGCAGCCGGCCGCGCAACCTCGGCAGCCGAGGTGATCCCCGCACGCCCGAAATAGCGGCTGACGTTGGGATAGGCATAGAAGGCGCCGTTGGGGTAAGTGCAGGTGAGCCCGGGAATGGCGCGCAGGCCATCCACCACCTTGTCGCGCAGCTCGATGTAGCCGGCGCGCATGCGCTCGACGCAATCCTGCGGGCCGTTCAGCGCTTCCACCGCCGCCTTCTGCACCATGGACGCCGGGTTGGAGGTGCTTTGCGTCTGCAGCTTGGTCATGGCGGCCACGATAGGCGCGGGCGCCAGCGCGTAGCCCAATCGCCAACCGGTCATGGCGTAGGTTTTCGACAGCGAGCCGATGAGGACCAGGTGCTCCTTCACGTCAAGCACCGAGCCGGCGGAGAACAGCTTGCCGGTAAAGTTCAGATAGACGTAGCACTCATCGGAGACGACGTAGATGCCGCGCTCGTGCGCCACCTTCAGCACTTCGGTCATGTGCTCGGGCTTCATCACCGCGCCGGAAGGATTGTTGGGCGAATTCAAAATGATGAGCTTGGTGCGCGAGGTGATGGCGCGCTCCACCATGTCGCTGGTGAGGGCGTAATCCTGCTTCTCGTCGGTCTGGATGTAAACCGGCTCGCCGCCGGCGTAGCGCACGATGTCCTTGAACGAAACCCAGTAGGGCACCGGCAGGATGACCTCGTCGCCCTCTTCCACCAGCACCTGGATGGCATTGAACAGCGCGTGCTTGCCGCCGACCGAGGCCACACACTCATTGCGCGCGTAGGCGGAGCCGAAGTCGGTGGCGTGGCGACGGATGATGGCGTCGCGCAGTTCGATGGTGCCGCCGGCCGCGGTGTACCTGGTGAAGTTGTCGCGAATGGCGGCGATGCCGGCTTCCTTGATGTGCTCGGGGGTGGGGAAGTGCGGCTCGCCGGCGCCGAAGTCCACCAGTTCGATGCCGGTGGCGCGCAGCTTTTCGGCTTCTGCGACCACCGCCATGGTGGCCGACACTTCAATGCGCTGAATGCGGTTGGTCAATGACGACGAGAGCTGAGTTCCGGCTAGGGTCATGGATTGGCCTTTACTTGGGATGCGTTCCCGCAGGAACAGATTGTTTCAGCGCGACCCGGCGACGTACCCGCTGTTCCACCATCTCCGGCACCAGGCCGTTCAGCGGTCCGCCCAGGTAGGCAATTTCACGTACGATGCGCGAGCTGAGATAGGAATATTTCTCCGCCGGCATCATGAACACGGTTTCCACCCTTGGCTCCATCTTGCGATTCATCAGCGCCATTTGCAACTCAAATTCGTAGTCGCTGACGGCGCGGATGCCGCGCAGCACCGCGTTGGCGCCTTTCTCCACGCAATACGCCACCAGCAGGCCGTCGAAGGTGTCCACGGTAACGTTCTCCAGCTCTGAGGTCATGGCGATCAGCATCTCCCGCCGCTCTTCCAGCGGGAACAGGGTCTCGTTCTTTTCCAGATTGCGGGCGATGGCCACGATCAGCTGTCCGAACAGCTTGCTGCCGCGGTGGATCAGGTCGAGATGGCCGTTAGTGACCGGGTCAAAGGTCCCCGGATAGATGGCGACGATTTGGTTCAAGAAGCCTCGGAAGGGTGGGATTCACTGCGCGGAATGATTCTAGTCTGGCTGCCGGTGGGCAGGCAATTGCCATCGAAGCTCCCGCGCCGGCAGGACGCCGGACGCGACACTCTGGTGGAATTCGCGGCTGCCTCTACTTGCGCCCAGCCGGGCCCTTGGGCGTAGGATGCGGCGAAGATTCCCCGGACGCGGCCGCCGCCTTGGCTTTTTCCTCCGCCGATTGCAGACCCAGGGCTTTGCGGACTTCGGCTTCCAGCTTGACCACGATGTCCTTGTTGTCCTTGAGGAACTGCTTGGCGTTCTCGCGGCCCTGGCCGATGCGATCGCCCTTGTAGCTGAACCATGAGCCCGACTTCTCCAGCAAGTTGTTGTTCACCGCCAGGTCAATCAGGTCGCCCTCGCGGGAGATGCCTTCGCCATAGATCATGTCGAACTCGGCCTCGCGGAAGGGCGGCGCGGTCTTGTTCTTCACGATCTTGACGCGGGTGCGCGAGCCGGTCACCACGTCGCCGTCCTTGATGGCGGCGATGCGGCGGATATCAATGCGCACCGAGGAATAAAACTTCAGCGCGCGACCGCCGGTGGTGGTTTCGGGATTGCCGAACATGACGCCGATTTTTTCGCGGATCTGGTTGATGAAAATCAGGCAGGTGTGCGACTTGGCCACGGTGCCGGTCAGCTTGCGCAGGGCCTGCGACATCAGCCGGGCCTGCAGGCCGACGTGGCTGTCGCCCATCTCGCCGTCCAACTCGGCCTTGGGCACCAGCGCCGCCACCGAGTCCACCACCAGCACGTCAATGGCGCCGGAGCGGACCAGGGCTTCGGTAATTTCCAGCGCCTGCTCGCCGTAGTCGGGCTGCGAGACCAGCAGGTTGTCCACGTCCACGCCCAGCTTCTTGGCGTAATTGGGATCGAGGGCGTGCTCGGCGTCCACGAAGGCCGCCATGCCGCCGATCTTCTGGGCCTCGGCGATCACCTGCAAGGCGATAGTGGTCTTGCCCGAGGATTCCGGCCCGAAGATTTCGATTACGCGGCCGCGCGGGAACCCGCCCACGCCGAGGGCTACATCGAAGGAGATGGCTCCAGTGGAGATAACCGCGATCGGCAGCACCGCCTCCTTGCTGCCCAGCTTCATGATGGAGCCTTTGCCGAACTGCTTTTCGATTTGCGACATGGCCAGATCAATGGCCTTGTTTTTTTCTGTTTTCTCGTCCGCCATGAAGCTGCTCCTTGAGGGCCGTTGGGCGGGAAGGTCTCCCGCTGGGGCCGGATAACGTGCTGAAAACTTGGTCGGATGGGCCAGCGCCGGGACGTGGGGTCGATCAGCGGAAGCGGGTCAATCCGAAAAGACGATTGTACAGCGCGACTTTCCCAAAAAGCGAACAAATAGCGAAATCGGGAGAACCAAAGTACTAATCCTTTCGTGTCTCACGTCGGCTGGTGATAACTTCCGCCGGAATTGGCTCCGGCCCCCGATTCACGCCCCTTCCACGCCGATAACTTATACGTCAACTCCTGTTGCAATAGTAACTCACTGGTCATCTTGGAGCTCGCTGCCGGCCCCTTTCGGAACCTACTTGCCCTCCGGCAGCGTGTACTCGAAATCGTAGGAGTGCTTGCCGTCGGCGATGACGATGTTAAAAGTGCCAGCGAGGCCGACGAACTGCCCCGTACCCGAATCCGGCACCACGGTGATCTGCAATTCGGGAGCGCCCTTGGTCATCACCCCGCGGTGTTGCAGCAGGAAGGTGCCGCTGCGACCGTTCAGCGTGCCAGTGACCTGTTCGATGGCCACGTAGGCACCCGAGCCTTTCACGTCGGTGCCGCCGGTCAGCATTTCGCCGACACTGCTGCCTTGCAGGTCGCCGTGAAGATCCTTGTTGATGGACATGCGGCCGAGCGCAGGATGTCCGGCGAGGTTGTCGTCCTTCTGCGGCACCAGTTTCACGTCGAAGGTTCCTTTGGCGTGGAGCACTTTGGCCTCCTTCTGGGCCGGCGACGGAGTGGCGGCACGAGATTGCGCCGCAACCTGCGACACACTCATCCACAGCGACACCAGCAGCACAATGCAAATTCGGATTCGGTTCGTCATGGTAATCACCGCTTGAGCAAATCCACCGGCAGGCGAACGTCGGTCACACGGAAATATTTTGCCAGCGCCGGATAGCGCCGCGCCACCGCCTCGTACATGGCATAGGCCACGTTGCGATAGGAGAAATGTCCGGCCTCGCCGGTGCGCAGCTCGCTGATGTAGAGCGCTTCGGAGAAATCCATCTTGAACAGCGCGCGCTTGCGGAAGGCCAGCGGCAGCATGTACTGCGCGTTCTGCGGCGCCTCCGGCAACGGTCGCGCCGAGATGTGTTCCACGCCCTCACGGACGCGCTGCATCACGTAGTCATAACGCCCGTTCAGCCCGGCGTCGGCAATTTCCGCCGGCATGTCGTAGCCGTGCAACGCGGTGTAATCCTGCACAATCTGCACGCAGCGGCGATGGCGATGCATGTCGCGGAAGCCGCCGATGTCCATCAGGATGTCGAAGCGGAACTGCTGCCCGGCGCAGAACGTGCGCGAGACTTCGTCGTGGCGTCCGCGATGCCGCAGGCCAAGATCAACGATCTCGTTGCGGCGCGCCTCGGTCAGGCCGCGCACCACCTCGCGAATCTGGCGATAGGAATGATGCGCGTACTGGTAGAGCAGCGTCGCCGCCAGCTCCACTTCCAGGGGATCGTCTTCCAGCAGGTCCACCAGCGGAGCGTCTTCGATGGGCAGTGCGCCCAGTAGTTCGCGAGCGGCGGCAGTCAGCGCTTCGCGGCTTTGCGCTTCGTAGGCGCTGGGCTCGGCGTACTTCACCAGCGTGGGCGCCACCCGCACCGGACGCAGCAGAAACTCGGCAGCGCGCCCGGCCGCCGCCGGCGATTCACGTTCCAGCTCTTCGATCAGCTTGCGCGCCGCCGCTTCATTCACGTTGTACGAAGGCTCGGCGGCAGCCTGCTTCAGCAGTTCGCCCAGCCGCCGGACTTCGCGATGCGGATCGGCCAGCAGTCGCGAGACCTGCACCTCCAGAGTCCGCGCGCTGACGATCTGGCCCAGCGAGGTATTGGCAGCCAACGGCAGCAGGTAGCGCGAAAGATCGAAGGCCCGCGCCCGCAGCGTGCGCTCGTATGCCTCCGGCTTCATCTCCTCCGGCTTGGGCGTGCGCGCCCGCAGATGGCCGAACATCTCCTCGGAGAAGTGCCGGTACTCGGCGAACAGCAGCTCCAGAACCTCGACATACTGCTGGCGAGCGGCGGTATCGCCGTCAAACTCGGGAACGAAGTAGCCGCTCTTCTGGAAATCCTGGTAGCGGGTGGAGCGCTCCTGACCGTCCCAGCGCGGCTCGTCCACCACGATGGTCGCGGCCAGGATGGACAGCCGCTCGATGGCGAAGGCCAGGTGGGCCAAATCTGCAATGCTGCGGTGGCCGTACTGGAAATAGAAGGTGTTGAGGAACTTTTCCGCTTTTTGCGAGTTGATTTCGGCGAGCGACTCGCGCATGGACAACGCTGAGCGAGAATACTTGGCCATGCCGTAGGCCTGTACTTCGGGATCGGCGCCGTGAACCGCGAAAACTTCCGTAGCCCTGGCTTCGTTCTCGGGAGTTACCGAAGTGGCGGCAGTATCAGGTTTCAACGCGGAGGACATTGGGCTGAATCATATGCGGTCGCTTGGCCGTGGGCAACCGCCGCGACTGTGGGAAAGTTGGAAATTTCGCTTGCGGGAACTCGTTGCTGTAGAGGTTCGCTTTCGCGAGCCCTATATCTTCGTGCTTGGGAACGCGGGCCGGGGAAAAGCTTGGGTTCCGCACGCTTTGTATCAGGGCACGACTTCACCGGCTGCTGAAAAACTTGCTCGCGCGAGATTTGTATCAGGGCCCGGCTTTACAGGCTGGTGGAAGGCTTGCTCGCGCGAGACTTGTATCAGGGCCCGGCTTTACAGGCTGGTGGAAGGCTTGCTCCCGCGAGACTTGTATCAGGGCATGACTTCAGTCGTGCCGGAAAGGTCGCTCGTAAAAACCGGCTTCAGCCGCTGCGGGGATATCCCGGCGGAAATAATTTCGGCTGAAGCTAAGGGTCGGAGCCTCGATAGGCCGCGCCGGACGGCACAACTAAACCGATCGCTGAAATCTCAAGGAAAAACCGTGTCACCCGCTGAAGCGGGTTCCGGAGGAGAGGAATAGACGGCTTTTCGGCACGACTAAAGTCATGCCCTGATACAAACCTCGCGGACGCCGATTTTTCGAGCAGCACGTGAAGTCATGCCCTGATACAAGGCTTCCCAAACCCGAGCTTTTCAGCCGCCTTTTCAGTCGTGCCGAAAAGGCGCCATTCATTAATCCAGCGCCAGTTTCAGCCGGCGCGCACACGTTTCAGCGGCTTGTACAATCGGGGTAGAGTCGTTCCTTGCGCAGCAAAACCAGCCAACCCGTCGCACCCGCCGGCGAAGGCGATACCACGCAATGGGTGGGCGCCGATTCCATCCTGTTTGCCACCCACCACCGGCCCTGGCCCGCGCCCATGGCGCCGTGGATCATGACCCAGCGCTGGAACGACCTGCTGTTCCTGCACTACGCGATTGAGCCGGAAGTGCTGCGTGCGCTGGTGCCTGAGGTGCTCACCCTCGACACCTACCAGCAGCGCGCCTGGATTTCGGTGACGCCTTTCTGGATCAACCATCTGCGTCCGCCGGGTGTGCCGTCGGTGCCGTGGTTCTCGCGCTTCTCCGAGGTCAACGTCCGCACCTACGTCAGCTTCGGCGGCAAGCCGGGGGTGTATTTCTTCAGCCTCGACGCCAGCAATCTGTCGGCGGTGTGGGGCGCGCGCGTGTTCTACCGGCTGCCGTATTGGCAGGCGTCCATCAAGATCAAAGGACGCGGCAGCGCGAAAATCGAATACGCCTGCAAGCGCCAGCATGGCCCCAAACCGGCAGAGCTGCGCTGCACTTATGCGCCCGAGCCGCTGGCTTTCCATGCGCGCGCCGGTTCGCTGGAGCACTTCCTGACGGAACGCTATTGCCTCTATGCCTACAATCGCAAGCGGCTCTATCGCGGCGAGATCCACCACTTGCCGTGGGATTTGCAGCCGGCGCAGGTCGAGGTGGCACAAAACACCATGGCGCAAACGGCGGGGCTGACCCTGGGCCCGGCTCCCGATCTGACCTATTTCTCACGCGAGCTCAAGGTGCTGTTCTGGGCGCCCGAACGGCTGCTGTAGCCGGTAGAGGCGGAAGAAGCTGTGTCGCAGGCCGGAAAACGGTTTTTGGGGTTGACCGAATGGCTCGCAGCAAACAAGCCAAAAAGAGGCGGGATGAAGTTAGACGGGGCTCCGACCTCCGCCCGGGTGGGGAATTCTGCCGAGCTGCTGAGCGGCGAGAAGGGTTGCGACCGGTCTTTGAATCCATTCCTCAAACCCTTGCTTCGGCGTGGCAGGTGCCGCGCCCCCCGATACGAGTCTCTCTGAAGGATCCACCCAAAACCTTTCGCTAAGTATCAATATGGTAAACATTTGCATGTGAATCGGCTGGCTAGTTCTATTGTCAACATGTTAGCTAACTGGCAAAACCGCATGCCTCTCAGGGCAAAAAGCGCCTCTATCCGCCTTGTTTTCATGAGAATACGTATAAACTGTTTGTAATGTGCACTTACAGCCAGTGGCGCAATAAGCCCTGTGTTTGCAATATGGAACCTTCAAATTTTTTGCGCGCCAGTTGGGTCCGCCGAGCTCTCCGCCTGGCCGCCGACTCTTATCTTTATCGCCAACCTGGCGGGGTTGGTTCTTTCGGCTGGAACGAAGCCGCGCCGCTGCCGTAGCTCTCCACGTTACTCTCGCTTGCCCCCGGACTGATACCTACGGCGGACACAACTGTCGCCGCTCCGACATCTTGAAGGCTCTGTCCTTTACCAGACGCCCAAGTCTCGCAGCCTGTTTATAATTTCTGCTTCGCTTCAAAGCGGGGGAATCTTTATGCCTGGATTGGAAGGTCGAGTCGCGCTGGTCACCGGAGCCTCGCAGGGCATTGGCCGCGCCTGCGCCGTAGTGCTGGCCGAAGCCGGAGCCAAGGTAGCGGTCTGCGCCCGCAGCGCCGACAAGCTGGAGCAACTGGCGCAGGAGATCGCCGGCAAGGGCGGCGAAGCCGCGGCCTTCAAGATGGACGTCGCCAGCGAAGACGAGATCAAGGCCGGGGTGAAGGCGGCCATCGCCCGCTTTGGCAAGGTGGACATTCTGGTCAACAACGCCGGCATCACCCGCGATCAACTGGTGATGCGCATGAAGCGCGCCGACTGGGACGACGTTATCGCCACCAACCTGACCGCGCCCTTCCTGCTCATCCAGGCAGTCATCTCTTCCATGCTGAAGCAGCGCTGGGGAAGGATCATCAACATCACCAGCATCTTCGGGCAGATCGGGCAGGTGGGGCAGGCGAACTACGCGTCGTCCAAGGCCGGCCTGATCGGGTTGACCATGTCAGTGGCGCGCGAGGTGGGTTCGCGCAACATCACGGTCAACGCCATTGCTCCCGGACTGATCGAGACTTCCATGACTGCCGTGCTGCCGCAAGAGCTGAAGGACGGCATGGTAAAGAACATCCCGCTGGGCCGCGCCGGCACCGACAAGGAGGTAGCGAACGCCGTCAAGTTCCTCGCCTCCGACGAAGCCGGCTATATCACCGGACAGGTGCTGAAGGTCAACGGCGGCATTTTGATGGGCTGAACTCTTAGGTGAATTTTGAATATGAGCAGCATTGTAGAAGCCGTATCCGACGCGCAGATTGAGCAGGTGCGGGCCTTGTTCCGCGAATACCAGGCGGAAATTGAAGTGCCGGAGTGCCTGCGCAGCTTTGACGAAGAGATCGAGGGGCTGCCCGGCGTGTACGCTCCTCCCAAAGGAGCATTGCTGTTGGCCACGGTGCTGGGACAACCGGTGGGATGCGCCGGCATCCGGCCATTCCCGCAAGATGGGGTGTGCGAGATGAAGCGACTGTATGTGCGGCCCACGTTTCGCGGCGGCAAATTGGGCAAAGAGCTGGTGGATCGGGTCCTGGAGCATGCCGGCGCTCTCGGCTATCGCAGCATTCGGCTGGACACTCATGCCGCCACCATGGAGAAGGCCATCGCCATGTATCGGCGCTTCGGATTTCGCGAGGTGCCGCCGGCGCCGATGAAGCACGTGGAAGGCCTGGTGTACATGGAGCTGGCGCTGCCAGCCAAGGCGGCGTAGGGGAGTCGCCCTTCGCTGTTCGCCGTTCGCTTTTCGCCAGAAGGATGTCCTGCAGCGCTCGAGCCGCGCGGCGGAAGTGGGCTGAGCCCGGTCGTAAGATCCGGGTGGGGGCTTGCAAATCCAGACCCCGCCCAAATGATGGCTAGAACCGGGCATCCCGGGGTTGTTGGGGCGGCACACACGACCGCCATCTCCGCGTCCTCTGCCGAATAGCGAACGGCGAAAGGCGAACAGCTTTCCTCCCACCTTAGTGATACATGAGTAACTATTTAGTGAGCCCTTTTGGGCGGAATGCTCAGCTTTTGGTGCAGATGTCGAAATTTCGCTTGCCAGCCTGAAGATGCCTGATTACTATGCAGTCAACCCCAATGGCCACTCCCTGTGAAGGCGCGAAACCCTCATGAACATCGGTGAAACCATCCGCAACTTTCGTCTGCAAAAAGGCATGTCGCAAGGCGACATCGAGAAGCGCACCGGACTGCTGCGCTGTTATCTGTCGCGCGTGGAAAACGGCCATACCATTCCTTCGCTCGACACTCTGGCCAAAATCGCTTCGGCGATGGAGCTTCCGCTGGCGCAGTTCTTCAGCGGGGGCGCCAGCGACAACGGCGGCAAGATGATGCCGCAACTGGCCGAAGATGAAGTCCGCTTTCTGACGCAGATCCGGCGCTATTCGCCCAACCTGAACGACAGCGACCGCAAGCTGGTGATTGCCATGGTGAAGAAGATGGCCGCCACGGCGGGACGCTGATCGGCCTCGCAGAATTTTCGCGGAAGCTTATGCGGCGGCCTTGCTGTTCTCGTTGAGCAGCAGCATGGCCAGCTCCAGCCGGTCGCGGGCTCCGCTCTTGGAAAAGATGCTCTGCAGGTGACGCTTCACCGTGTTCTCGCTGATAGTCAGCGTGCGCGCGATGTCACGGTTCTTCATGCCACGCGCCACCAGGCGCGAAATCTGCCACTCCCGTTCCGACAACCGCTGCAGCGAGCCTGGCAATTCCGGCTGCGCGTCCGACGCCATGGCATTCATCACGCCCTCGGCGATCTCGTCGGCGAAGGCCAGTTCGCCCTCGGCGACGGTGCGAATGGCGTTGAACAGCTGCTCCGGCTTGTCGCCCTTGAGCACCAGTCCGCGGGCACCCAGTCGCACCACCTGGGCGTAGTCGGCCTGGCTCTCGGAACCGGTAAGCACCACCGCCGCCACGCGCTCGCCGGAACGGTCCAGCGAACGCAGCACGCCGAAACCGTCGCGCTGGGGCATAAATAAATCGAGCAGCAGCACCTGAGGCCGATGCTCGTCCACCAGACGGAGAGCTTCATCACCGGTCGCCGCCGCTCCTACTACGTCGAAGTCCGGTTGCGACTTCAGCAACGCCGCCAAAGACTCTCGCAGCACGGCATGGTCATCGGCAATCACTATCGCAATTCGGTTCTCCATAGCTTGATAAGCTTTTAGAGCGGCGTAAGGGCGCTGGGGTTGTTTACCGGGTTAAGGGAAAACCTGATTCGGCCAAGTTCCGGCGGTAGGTTACTATGATAGTTACCGCTTTTTGCTGGTAGTTGGCAGCACTCGCCGGGCCGCAGTTAAGGCCCTTATCCATTACTAAAGAGTTGTGATTCTTGCGTCCCGCCGGGGCGCGCAGAAAGGCATCGGCATTCATGAGCAGGATTCAACGGGCAATTTTGAGCGTCACCGACAAGACCGGACTGGTGGAGTTTGCGCGCCGTCTCTCCGCCCTGGGCGTCGAACTGGTTTCCACCGGCGGGACCGCCAAGCTGCTGCGCGATTCCGGCATCACGGTGAAGGACATCTCCGAGCTAACCGGCTTTCCCGAAATGCTCGACGGCCGGGTGAAGACCCTGCACCCCAAGGTGCACGGCGGAATTCTCCATATCCGCGAGAATGCGGCGCATCGTGCGGCGGTCGCCGAGCACGGCATCGAGCCGATTGACATGGTGGTGGTCAATCTCTACGCCTTCGAGAAGACGGCGTCGAAGCCGGGCGTGGAATTCCACGAGATGATCGAGAACATTGATATTGGCGGGCCCTCCATGGTGCGCTCGGCGGCCAAGAATTTCCAGGATGTCGCCATCGTTACCTCGCCCGCTGACTACGAGGCCATCGCCGCTGAGATGCAAGCCTCCGGTGGCAAGCTGTCGCTGAAGACCAAGTGGGGACTGGCGCAGAAGGCGTTTGCCACGACGGCGGCCTACGACTCGGCGATCGCATCGGCGCTGGAGAAGATTGGCGCGCCCGAGGCTGACGGTGGAAAATTTTCGCTCGACGGCGGCGGAGGTTTCCCGAAGACGCTGCGACTGTCGTATCGGAAGGCCTTCGACCTGCGCTACGGCGAGAACCCGCATCAGAAGGCGGCGCTGTACTCCGACGGCTCCGGCGTGGGCGTGGCTAACGGCAAGCAGCTTCAGGGCAAGGAGCTCAGCTACAACAACATTGTTGACATGCAGGCGGCATGGGACCTGGCGCAGGAATTCACCGAGCCGGTGTGCGCCATCATCAAGCACACCAATCCCTGCGGCACGGCGGTGGCGGCCACACTGGCCGAGGCCTACAAGCGCGCGCTGGAGTGCGATCCGGTATCGGCTTTCGGCGGCGTGATCGGCGTCAATCGCCCAGTGGACGCCGACACCGCGACCGAGATGGCCAAGCTGTTCCTGGAGGTCATCGCTGCGCCCGCGTTCGATCCGGCGGCGCGCGAGATCTTCGCTCGCAAGAAGAACCTGCGGCTGGTGGAAGTGGTGGCCGTGCGAGCAGAAGTGGGTGCTGAAGAACGTCTCCGGCGGCGTGCTGCTGCAGGACAACGACGTGCGCCCGCTCAGCGACGCCGATCTCAAGGTTGCCAGCAAGCGTCCGCCCAGCGAGCAGGAGATGCGCGATCTGCTGTTTGCGTGGAAGGTGGGCAAGCACGTGAAGTCGAACGCCATTCTGTACGCGCGCAACGGCCAGACCACCGGCGTGGGCGCCGGACAGATGAGCCGCGTGGATTCGGCGCGCATTGGGGCCATGAAGTCGGTGCTGGGGATTCCCGGCTCGGTGGCGGCCTCGGACGCGTTCTTCCCCTTCCCCGACGGCGTGGAGGAGATTGCCAAGGCCGGTGCGACTGCCATCATCCAGCCCGGCGGCTCGGTTAATGACGAGCAGGTGATTGCCGCTGGCGACCGTTTAGGGCTTGCCATGGTGATGACCGGGGTGCGGCACTTCCGGCACTAGGGGTTTGCCAAAGTATATATTCATAATATATACTCGGTTTGAGGCTGCAGCATGACCAAGATCGCAAAGTTGTTTCGCAACGGCAACAGCCAGGCGGTGCGTTTGCCGCAGGAGATGCGGTTCAAAGGCGACCGTGTGCGGGTGCGCAAGGTGGGCGACACGGTGGTTCTGGAGCCCATCATCACCGACGTGAAGGAATGGTTCGCGGAATTGGATCGGCACAGAATGGCCGACGCATTTGAAGGCGATTGGCGTAATCAGCCGAAAGCTCCCGAACGCAAGATCTTTGAATGACCTACTTCCTCGACACCAATGTGTGCGTTGCCATTCTGCGACAAAAGCCTGGGGTCGTCAGGAGCAAAGCAGAGAAGGCCATCCGGCACGGCTCGACTCTGCTAGTTTCCTCAATTGTGCTGCATGAGCTTTGGTACGGAGTGTTCAAAGGCTCTCGCACGGAGGAAAATGTTCAGCAACTTCAGGCGTTTCTGGCTTGGGGAGTTGAGGTCCTCGATTTCGAGGAAGACGACGCCCGGCTTGCCGGCATGATTAGAGCCGAACTGGAGAGCGGCGGAAACCGCATCGGCGCTTATGACACACTTATCGCTGGTCAGTGTCTGCGTCACGGATTCACCCTGGTGACGAATAACCTCTCCGAATTCTCCCGCGTACCTAACCTGATTTGTATTGACTGGACGAAATAGCCCTACCTCCGTCTCGCCGCGATCACTCGCGGAATTCCCTGTAGATCAGCCACGACGCGAACATCCTCCCACATTGTGGGACTAAGCAGAGCGACCACGGCGTCGCGCATGGAGAAGCCAATCTCCATCGCCAGCCATCCGCCCGGTTTCAGCGCGTTATGGGCCTGCGTGATGAGCGGACGCAGCACGTCCAACCCATGCTCGCCGGCAAACACCGCCATGCGCGGCTCGAACTCGAACACCGAGCGCTGCACCTTGTCGGCCTCATCCAGCCCGACATACGGCGGATTGCTGGCCACGAAATCGAAATCGCGGAACATGCTCGGCTCGCCGTCGAGCGGTTCGAGCACATTGCACTGCCGGAATTGCACGCGCCCATCGAGTTGCAGCCGCGCGGCATTGGCGCGCGCCACCTCCAGCGCTTCCGCCGAAAGCTCCACCGCGTGAACTTCGGCGCCGGCCAATTCGTGCGCCAGAGCCAGCGCAATGCAGCCTGACCCGGTGCCGACATCCACGATCTTCGGCCGCGCCATCCCGCGCGAAAGCTCCAACACGGTTTCCACCAGAGTGCTCGGTCTCCGGCCGCGGAATCAGCACTGCCGGCGATACCACGAAGTCCAGCCCCCAGAATTCCTGATGTCCGGTGATGTATTGCGAAGGCACGCCGCGCGGCGCGCTGCGCCAGCGCGTCTTCATAGCGCTCGCATTCGGCGGAAGAAAGCTCGCGCTCGGGATGAGCGTAGAGATGGGCGCGGTCCACGCTAAGGGCGAACATCAGCAGCACTTCGGCATTCATGCGCGGCGAGCCCACATCGGCGGCATCCAGACGTTCCACCGCCGACGCGAGCGCTTGCTTCAGTTGCATGGACGGATTACGCGGAGACCGCCGACTCGTGCTTCAGCTTCTCGGCCTCGAAGTGGGTGATCAGCGCGTCGATCATCGGCTGAATTTTGCCGTCGAGAAACTCCGGCAGTTGGTGGGCGGTGAAGCCGATGCGATGGTCGGTGACCCGGTTCTGCGGAAAGTTGTAGGTGCGAATTTTCTCGCTGCGATCGCCGCTGCCAACCTGCGCCTTGCGCTCCTTGGCCAGCGCGTCCTGCTGCTTCTGCTGCTCGATCTCGTACAAGCGAGCGCGCAGCACACGCATGCCTTTCTCGCGGTTCTTGATCTGCGATTTTTCGTCCTGGCAGCTCACCACCGTGCCGGTGGGGATGTGGGTGATGCGCACCGCCGAGTAGGTGGTGTTCACCGACTGCCCGCCCGGCCCCGACGAGCAGAAGGTATCAATGCGCAGGTCCTTGGCCTCGATCTTGATGTCCACGTCTTCGGCTTCGGGCAGCACCGCGACCGTGACGGCCGAAGTGTGGATGCGGCCCTGGGTCTCGGTCTGGGGCACGCGCTGCACGCGGTGCACGCCGCTCTCGTATTTCAGCCGCGAATACACGCCCTGGCCTTCGATGATGGCGATCACTTCCTTCAGCCCGCCCACGCCCGACTCCGAAGTGGACAGCACTTCCACGCGCCAGCGCTGCATCTCGGCAAAGCGCGTGTACATGCGGAAAATTTCCGCCGCGAACAGAGAGGCCTCGTCGCCGCCGGTGCCGGCGCGGATTTCCACGATGACGTTCTTCTCGTCGTTGGGGTCCTTGGGCAGCAGCAGCACCTTGAGCTCGTCCTCGACGGTCTGCACCCGCTTTTCCAGTTGCGACAACTCATCCTGCGCATAGGCGCGCATGTCGGCGTCGGTCTCGTCCTGCAGCAGCGCCTTGCTTTCCTTGATGCCGCGGGTCAGGTCCTTATACTCGCGATATTTCTCGACCACCGGCACCAGCTCGCTGTGCGCCTTGGCGGTCTTCTGGTAACGCGACGAATCGGAGACGATGTCCGGCGAGGCCAGCGCCGCAGTCAACTCGTCGTACTTGGCTTCGATTTGGTCTAAACGCTCAAACATGGGATCCCGTCTTTATTGTAGCGTCAGCCCGACGAGGGACCTGCTTCGGTTCGCGGCGGGCGCCGCTAGGCAATCACCAGCTCGCCGCCGCGCTGCTTTTCCAGCTCCATGGCTTCGTTCAACGCGGCGATGGCGGTTTCCACCTGGGTATCGTCGGGCGGCTGGGTGGTGATGCGCTGCAGCCACAAGCCGGGCTTGGTCATCACCGCAAACAGCGACTTGCCGTGCTTGGCGGCGAAGCGAATCAGCTCATAGGAAACCGCGGCAATCACCGGCAGCAGCGCGATGCGATAGCCGAACCGCGCCCAGAAGGTCGTGGCGGGAATCAGCATGTACACCAGCATGGCGATCAGCATTACCGTCATCAGAAAGCTGGTGCCGCAGCGCGGATGATAGGTGGTGTAAGCCTGCGCATTCTCCACCGTCAGCGGATCGTGCGACTCGAAGGCGAACACCGTCTTGTGCTCGGCGCCGTGATACTGGAAGACGCGATGGATGTCCTTCCAGCGCGAGATGCCCCAGATGAAGAGCACGAACAGGCAGATGCGGATGGTGCCGTCCACCACGTTGAACAGGATCTGGTTGCCGAAGCGCGGATAGGCGTTCTTCAGCTTGGTGGCGGCCAGCAGCGGAATGAACTTGTAAAGAAAAATGAAAAAGCGCGAAGGAGAGGATGACGTTCAGGGCGACGATCCAGCCGCTGATCTCGGTCTTCTTCTCTTCTTCCGGCGACAGGGTGTCGAGCGCGACATTGGCCGAATAGCGCAAGGCGCGGAAGCCCAGGGTCATGGCCTGGCCCAGCGTCATGATGCCGCGGACGAACGGCCATCCCATCCACTTGTGCTTCTCCGACGGCCGATCGAGCGGCTCGGCATGCGTCGCCAGCGTCCCGTCAGGACGGCGGATGCAGATGCCCCACGCGTGCGGCGAGCGCATCATCACGCCCTCCAGCACCGCCTGGCCGCCGACCAGGGTCTCCTCGCCGCTTTCCAGCGCAGGCAACAGTTGGACAGCCGCTAAAAACCGCAGATGACGAAGCAGAGAACGCATAGGGATTGGATGTTCCTCGAAGACCTGAGACGCACAAACCGTTAGCTTAGGGTAAGCAGCAGGCCCGGGGATGTCAATGCGCGCGACGCAGCGCAGCAGCCCAGCGTTTGCCAGGTTCAGGGTGCGACGTTCGAGCACTCTGTCGGCCAGGGCTTGGCTCTTGTCGCTTCCCACAATTGACTCTCGATTCAAGATTTGACTTCTCCACACATTCGAACGAACGGATGTGTGGGACACGCAGGGGTTAGCGGAGACCGTCGGGAATCCAGGTGCCACGTTCCAGCCGTCTTTTTGGTTCAGAAGGGGCCTTCTGCTGGCCCTGGCGAAGGTAGAGCGAAAGTTGACATTCTTGAGGGCTTGATCTTTGTTTGCAATGAGTTGCATACTAAAATGGCGCAAGTAATTGCGGACAAAGGAGTTATTGGACCCCTTAAAATTTGAGATAAGTTCTTGGCAGAGAGCAAGTTGCGCGGACTGTAGCCAAAGTATTGAGAACGCGGACTTTAATTTTGGCGGTGCTAAGCCTCCACTTTGCAGCGAGATAGCGGGATCAAGGCGCTGGCGTCTGCTCGAAAATGCCCAAATTTGCCCCAAAATGCCCATGCTGATGTGAGACAGGTCACAGCGCCATGTTCGTGCCACAAGGGCGGCTGTATGGCGAGGGCGAGCAGAGATGTGCGCCTGAACCAGGCGCGACTTTGCCTGAAATTGCCGCGTTTGGAGAAAGAATCGGTTGGTTTGAGGACCGATCGGGCGGCTTGGAAGGCTGGCTGGCCGTGATCGCGGCGCCGGTGAGACGGCGAGCCCTGGCTTGGGCGGATTAGGAATGGAACAGCGTACGTGCTTGCACCTGGACATCGGCACAAAAACTCCCGTGCAAGCACGCCACACGCGGAATGAATGAAGCGTGTTGCGCTGCTTTCAGTCTAGTTTTGCGCCCAGCCGCTCGTCGAGGATTTTGTTCGAGACATCGCGGAGCGCTCCCAAAATGGGCCGCGGCTTCGGGGATTATTGAAACATAGAGACACAGAGGCACAGGAGAAGCGGCAAGCCTGGTCAAATTCCTCGCCCAGCAGATTCACGATTCGCACGAAAAGCTTTGATGGCTTACTCGCGTCCGATTGCAAGCCAACCGGTGGCGGTGACATCCGCTGTGCTCGGCTACGAGGCAGTCAGCCATTCTGGTTGGCTAATCGATGTCAACACCGCGGAAACCGACCGATCGCGCTACGCCCAGCAATCGTTTATCTCCACAAATGAATGGGCGGTTGAACGGCCGCTGCTTGCTCCACATGTAAGCAGCGGCAAGCTGGAGAGCGTCGCCTGCACGAAGAGGATAACGCTCGACCAAGGCTTCAGCCAGGCTGCGTAAGGGTTCCTCAGGCTGTACCTCTCGTCAGTTGCCCTTTGAGTTTGTTGAGCCGTTCTTGCGCCTGCCGATAGGCCTCTTCGCTGAGGATTCCAGCGCGCAACTCTCGCGCGAAGGCGCTTTGCGCCTCAACCGAGCTCGTCCGCCACACCGTCATTGCGTATCGCCGACTGAGTTGATCGATGTGCGGAGAAGCCTGACGGCGAATGCAGAGGGGAACGATTGCGCCGGAATCCCAGAAGGCGGATTCCACCTAGCGACCCTCTTCCCGTTCCTCGACGACGGCTCGTACCGCATCCTCAGCGCTGAGGTTGGCGCTCGGCATCGCCCAAAACTCGTCCCAGAACTTGTCCAGATCTGCCGCTGGCCTTTCTGGAACTTTCAGTACGCCGGCCGCCACAAGTTGCCGTTCCTCCTCCGGCAGATCCGTCACACGATAAGGAGAGAGGCGCGCCACAGGTTGCTTGCGGTCCTTGACCAGAACTTCTTCACCGTTGCGAACCATCTGGAGGTAAGCGCTGAGGCGGTTTTTCAAGTCGGCGATGTCAACGGTTTTCATATGGAAAGCTACTTAGCTATGTAACATATGCTAAGTAGCCTATTTCCAGAAATGCCCGCTCTCTGTTCCAGTCGTCCTGTCCTGTGTTGTCTTAATTTCCTTTTTCCTGCTTCTCAATCCTGACCCAGGTATCGCGCAACGGCGCGGTGCGGTTGAAACCCGGCGCAGCCGGCTTCGAATCCCACTCGACGCGAGGCAACGACGAGGCGAACCTAATCGATCGCGAGTCCATGGAAGCCGACGGACCGAGCGATGCCCAGCAGTCGTTTGTCGCCACAGATGAACGTGCGGCTGAAGGGGCGTTGGTCGCTCCAGATATAAGCCGCCGCCAATTGCAGAGCATCGGCAGCTTTGAGAGGATATCGGCCGAGCAACTCCTCCGCCACGGTGCGCAAAGCGAAACTGGGACCTACTTCCTGCCATTTGCGTTTCCAAACGGCCAGGTTCGCGAGAGCGCCGGCGTGCTCCTCTTCAGTCAACGACCCCGCCCTTAACTGCCTTGCGAAAACGCTGTGCGCTTCAACCGTGGTGCCCCACCAAACCACTGGTTTATAGCGGTATGCGAGCTGATTTAGGTGTCGGGACGCCTGGGCTGGGAGCCAGAGAGGAATCAACGCACTCGTATCCCAAAAGGCGAGGTCCATTACCAGCCTTCCTCACGCTCCTCGATTACCGCGCGGATCAGCTTCTTCGCACTTATCTTTGTCTTTGTCTTCGTCTTTGCGCCAGGTTGTTTGAAATACCGGTCTAAAAATTTGCTCCAGTCCGGCGTCTCCTCTTCCGCAAGCTTGAGGGCCCCGGACGCGACCAGTCGGCGCTCACTCTCGGATAAGTTCGAGGTGTCGTAAGGAGTGATGCGTGCAATCGGCAGGTCGCGATCTTTCACCACGACCTCCTCGCCGTCACGTACCAATTGCAGATAGCTGCTCAGGCGATTTTTTAGCTCGGCGACATTTACGGCCTTCATGGCTATATTCTAACATTACATAGCTACATAGCCATGATGAAGGGGCTGGTTACTGCTTTTCCCGCTTCTCAATCCTGGCCCAGGTATCGCGCAGGGGCACGGTGCGGTTGAACACCAGCGCGCCGGGCTTGGAGTCGAGGTCGGCGCAGAAGTAGCCCAGCCGCTCAAACTGGAAGCGATCGCCCGCCTTGGCCGCGGCCAGCGACGGCTCCAACTTGGCGCCGGTCAGCACTTCCAGCGAGTTCGGGTTCAGATTGGCGGTAAAGTCCTGCCCTTCGGGAACGTCGCCGGGATTCTCTTTGGCAAACAGATTTTCGTAGAGCCGCACCTCGGCGCTGATGGCGTGCTCGGCCGACACCCAGTGGATGGTCGCCTTCACCTTGCGTCCGTCGGGGGCGTTGCCGCTGCGCGTCTCTGGGTCATAGGTGCAATGCACCTCGGTCACTTCGCCCTGGTCGTTCTTCACCACGCTGGTGCAGGTGATGAAGTAGCCGCCGCGCAGCCGCACTTCCTGGCCGGGCGACAGGCGGAAGAACTTCTTGGGCGGCACTTCGCGGAAGTCGTCCTGCTCGATGTAGAGCACGCGCGAGAACGGCACCTTGCGCGTGCCGGCGGTGGCGTCCTCGGGATTGTTGACCGCCTCCAGTTCTTCCGACTTGCCTTCGGGATAGTTGTCAATCACCACCCGCAGCGGCCGCAACACGGCCATGGCGCGCAGCGAGCGGCGATTCAGGTCCTCGCGCACGAAGTGTTCCAGCATGGCCAGCTCGAGCGTACCGCTGGTCTTGGAGACACCGACGGCGGCGCAGAAATTGCGAATCGCCTCCGGGGTATAGCCGCGGCGGCGAATGCCGGAGATGGTGGGCATGCGGGGATCGTCCCAGCCGCGCACTCGTCCCTGCTGCACCAGTTGCAGCAGCTTGCGCTTGCTCAGCAGGGTGTAAGTCAGGTTCAGGCGGTCAAACTCAAATTGCCGCGACGGAAAAATGCCGAGCTGCTCGATGAACCAGTTGTATAGCGGACGATGGTCCTCGAACTCCAGGGTGCAGATGGAGTGCGTGATCTGCTCGATCGAGTCCGACTGGCCGTGCGCATAGTCGTACATCGGGTAGATGCACCACTTGTCGCCGGTGCGATGATGCTCGGCGTGCAGGATGCGGTACATGATGGGATCGCGCAGGTTCAGGTTGGGCGAGGCCATGTCAATCTTGGCGCGCAAGGTCTTGGAGCCGTCGGGAAATTCGCCGGCGCGCATGCGCTCGAACAGCGCCAGGTTTTCCTCCACCGAGCGATTGCGGTAAGGGCTCTCCTTGCCCGGCTCAGTCAGCGAGCCGCGATACTTGCGCACCTCCTCAGCGGTCAGATCGCACACGTACGCCTTGCCCGCCTGAATGAGCTGGACGGCCCACGCATGAAGCTGGTCGAAATAATCGGAGGCGTAGAACATGCGATCGCCCCAGTCGGCGCCCAGCCAGCGCGCGTCGGTGATGATGGAGTCCACGTACTCCTGCTCTTCCTTCTCGGGATTGGTGTCGTCGAAGCGCAGGTTGGTCTTGCCGCCGAACTCCGCCGCCAGCCCGAAGTTCAGCCAGATGGACTTGGCGTGGCCGATGTGCAGGTAGCCGTTGGGCTCGGGCGGGAAGCGAGTGTGAACGCGGCCGTTGGTCTTGTTGGTGCGCAGGTCTTCGCGGACGATCTCGCGGATAAAGTTGGAGGCCGGGGTTGGTTCGGCGGCGGTGGCCACGTCGGGATTCGGAGGTGTCATGATGGCAATTTCCTTCAAAGAATCGTAAATGAATGGCGTATTGGCACGGTTGAACAGGAAACCGCAGATCCCTCACCGACTAAAGTCGGTTCGGGATGACAAAAATAAAGGGCTCATCGGCACGACTGAAGTCGTGCCCTGACACGAATCTTCTGCGCTCGCCGGCGTTTAGGTCTGCTGAGAGCCGACGGCTGACAGCTGACAGCTACTCCGCCTTCGGCGTGAGCTCCCGCTTCACCGCTTCGCTGACCAGCTTGCCGTCCACGCGGGCGCCGCCGAACTTCGCCATCACCTGCTTCATCACCGAGCCCATGTCTTTCATCGTCGGCGAGCCCATCTCGGCGATGGTCGCGCGCACCGCGGCCACGATCTCCTCTTCGCCGATCGCCTTGGGCATGAACGTCTCGATGATGACGATCTCCTCGGCCTCTTTGACCGCCAGCTCGTGGCGATTGCCCTTCTCGAACTGCTCAATCGAGTCTTTGCGCTGCTTGATCATAGTGCTCAGCACCTGCAGCTCTTCCTTCTCGTCGAGCGGGCCGCGCTTCTCGATTTCCTTGTTCTTCAGGACGGTTTTCATCATGCGCAGGGTGGAAAGCCGCAGCTCCGCCTTCTTGCGCATGGCGTCCACCATCTGGGTTTGCACCTTTTCCATCAAGCTCATAGCGCCATTATAGGGGCAGCAGGTCACCCGCACCTGTGATTGCGGACACACCCGTGCCGCCAACCTGTGGTGGCCCCGCCGCCCGCCGCGCTTTATAGTTAAGGGGCCGGCCGCGCGTGACCGGCAAACTACGAGCAGAGGTACTGCAATGCTACGTAAGACTCGACTTTTTACTCCCGGTCCGACTCCTCTTCTTCCTGCCGCGCAGAACGCCATAGCCGCCGCCGACATGCATCACCGGACGGCGGAGTTCCGCGAGATTTTCTCCCGCACCCTCGCCGACCTGAAGACGTTCATTGGCACGCAGAACGACGTGCTGCTGCTGGCTGCTTCGGGCAGCGGCGCCATGGAAGCGGCTGTTTCCAACATCACCTCGCCCGGCGACAAAGTCGTCGTGCTCACCGCCGGCAAATTCGGCGAGCGCTGGCGCGACCTGGCCAAGGCCTTCGGCCTCCAGATTGAACTGGTAAGCGTGCCCTATGGCGAGACCTTCAACCTCGCCGAGGTCAAATCCAAACTCGACGGCGCGCGTGTCCTCTACATGCAGGCGACGGAAACTTCCACCGGCGCGCGTCACGACGTGCACGCCGTGGCTTCGCTGCTGAAGGGCACCGACACGCTGCTGGTGGTGGACGCCATCACCGGTCTCGGCACCACGCACTTCGACGTGGATGGCTGGGGCATTGACATGCTCATCGGCGGCTCGCAGAAGGCGGTCATGATTCCGCCCGGCCTGGCCTACCTGAGCGTCAGCGAGCGCGCCTGGCAGCGCATGGAAACCGCCCGGCAGCCGCGCTTCTACTTCGATCTGCGCAAGGAGCGTAAGTCGCAGTCGAAGGGCGAGACTGCATTCACTCCGGCGGTAGCGCTGGTGTGTGGACTGTCGGCGGCGCTGGATTTCATTCGCCGCTCCGGCAACGGCAATCTCGCCGATGGACGCGATGCCCTGATTGACAACGCGGAAATGTCCGCCGCCATGGTGCGCGCCGGCGTGCAGGCCCTGGGCCTGAAGCTGTTCGCGCCCACTTGTCCGGCGGCCGCGGTTACGGCGGTGCTTGCGCCTCCGGGCGTGGATTCCAGCGCAATCGTGAAGGAATTCCGCGAGCGCTTTGCCATGGTCGTCGCCAACGGCCAGGGCGAGATGAAGGGCAAGCTGTTCCGCATCGCTCACCTCGGCTACTACGACTACCTCGACGCCGTCGGCGTAATCGGCGCGCTCGAGCAGGTACTGCTGAAGGTGGCCCAGTCGCACCGCATCGAGCTGGGCAGCGGCCTGCGCGCTGTGCAGGAATCGTTTGCGGGACATCTGGTTGAGGCGGTGACGCCATGAAAATTATTGTCGCTGACAAATCTCTTCGTCCGCATCGGCAGTCTTTGCCGACCATCCGGATTGGAAGGTCGTAACTACTGACAAGGAAACGCTGCCCGGCGAACTGGCCACGGCCGACGCCATCCTGGTGCGCTCCGCGACCTTTGTGGACGCGGCCATGATGGACAAGGCACCCAAGCTGCGCGTCATCGGACGCGCCGGCGTTGGCGTGGACAACGTTGATCTCGACGCCGCCACCAAGCGCGGCATCGTGGTCATGAACACTCCCGGCGGCAATGCGGTTGCCGTCGCCGAGCACACCTTCGCCCTGATGCTGGTGATGGCGCGGCACCTCACGCGCGCCGACTCCACCATGAAGGCCGGCAAGTGGGAAAAGAAAACGCTGCAAGGCACCGAGCTGCGCGGCAAGACCCTGGGCATCGTGGGCCTGGGCCGCGTAGGCGTGGAAGTTTCGCGCCGCGCGCAGGCTTTCGGCATGAAGGTCATCGCCCACGATCCCTACGTTGCGCCGACTCTGGCGCAGCAACTCGGCGTAACCCTGGCTCCGCTGGACGAACTCTATGCCCAGTCGGACTACATCACGCTGCACCTCGGCCTGACGCCGCAAACCCAAGGCATGATCAACGCCGAAACGCTGCGCAAGATGAAGAAGGGCGTGCGGCTGGTTAACTGCGCTCGCGGTGAACTGCTGAATGAGCCTGACGTGATCGCGGCGCTGCAGTCGGGACAACTCGGTGGCGCGGCGTTGGACGTCTATGCGCATGAGCCGGTAAAGGACTCGCCGCTGGCCACGCTGCCCAACGTCATCCTGACGCCGCACATCGCGGGCTCGACCCACGAGGCGTCGGAGGCCGTGGGCGTGCAGATTGCGCTGCAGGTGCGCGAGTACCTGCTGAAAGGCGTGATCCAGAACGCGGTCAACGTGCCGTCTATCAGCGAGGAAGAGTATCAGGAGATGCGGCCCTACATTGTGCTGGGCGAGCGCCTGGGCGCCTTCCTGGCGCAGTCCAATGAAGGCGGCGTGGAAGAGATGACGCTGACCTACAGCGGCAAGATCGCCGAGTGGAAGACGGCGCTGATCCGCAATGCCGCCGTGGCCGGCGCGTTGAACCAGATTGCCCACGCGCACGAGCGCGCCAACCTGGTGAACGCGGCGTCGCTGGCCGAGGAGCGGGGCATCCGCCTCACCGAGCGCAAGAAGGCCGGCGAGACCGGCGCCGCTGCCGCCAACGTGCTGCGCATGACCTTCAAGAGCGGGCGGCAGGAGAACACTGTGGCCGGCTGCGTCCAGCCTAACGGCGTGCCGCGACTGCTGGAAATTGACGGCATCAATGTGGAAGCGCCGCTCGACGGCAACGTGGTATACCTGCGCAATCTCGACGTGCCCGGCGTGATCGGGCGGGTTGGCACCGTGCTGGGCCAGCACAACGTGAACATCGCGAACTTCTCACTGGGCCGCAGTCAGGCGGGCCAGGAAGCGTCGGCGGTGGCGGTGGTGCAGGTGGATGGCGACGTCAGCGAGAAGGTGCTGGAGTCGCTGCGCGGCATCGAGACGATTCTGCTGGCCAAGGCCATTCGCTTTGGCGCAGCCCAACCCAAGGCGGTCACCGCCTAGGTTTGGCGTTCGCAAATGTTGCGTTGCAAGAGTTGCCGCGCCGGAGAAAATCCGGCGCGGTTTTTGTTTTCGACGAATAATGGCAAGGTCGTCTGATTGCGTTTGGGCAGGGTCTTCGATCATGCGGAATGTGACGCTTCGGCATGACAACGAGTAAGGGCACGGCTTCAGTCGTGCCGATCAGCCCTTTATTTTTGCCCTCCCGAGCCGGCTTTAGCCGGCGGCACGTGTGCAGGCCACACACAAAACCTGGGTGCCCCGTTCTAGCCCTCGTTTGGCTAGGGCGGGGCCTTCTTGTTCTTCTCACATTTTCACAGGTCGCGCAAAACCCGTATCAGGGCGTAGCTTCAGCCACGCCGGACCGCGGCCACTTCTGAACTGAGTCGGCTTTGAGCCGACGACGGAAAACCTCAGAGGCTGAAGCCCGTTCGATTTGGTAGGCGTTGCGGCGCGGCTGAAGCCGCGCCCTGATACGGGTTCGGCGCAAATCAGAGAGGTTCGAGAGGGGCCGCTTCCCACACATCCGAAACCCGCGGATGTGTGGGGCACCCAGATTTTTCGCCTGTCAGGCAAAACCCGGTTACCCCTGCACCGTCACCCGCACCATCTTCTTGCCCGCGCGCAGAGTGAACTCTTCACCCAGCTTCACCGCGACCACCAGCTCGGTCTTGAGCTCGCCATCCACCTTCACCGCGTTCTGCTTCACCTTGCGCAGGCCGTCGGTGACCGAGGTGGCCAGGCCGGTACGGGCCAGCAGCTTGTCGAGCTTCACCTGCACCTGTCCATCGCCGATGGCCGCATGGGGCGCGGCCACTTCTTCCATGGCAATCGCGATCTGCGGCAGGTCCTCCGGCGCCTCATCCTTCTGGAACATGCGCGACCAATCCTGCGCCGCCTGCTCGGCCGCTTCCTGTGAATGGAAGTCGCTGACGATGCGCTTGCCCAGCTCCTGCTTCAGCTTCATGGGATGCGCCGCACCGCTGGCGACCTCGCCCTTCATGCGCTCAATGTCGGCCATGCTGACGTCGGTGACCAGCTCGTAGTATTTCCACATCAGCTCGTCGGAGATGGACATGACCTTGCCGAACATCTGCTGCGGCGCCTCGGTGATGCCGATGTAGTTGCCGTAGGACTTCGACATTTTCTGCACGCCGTCGGTGCCTTCCAGCAGCGGCGTGGTCAGCACGATCTGCGGCGGCTGGCCGTAGTGGCGTTGCAGCTCGCGTCCCATCAGCAGGTTGAATTTCTGGTCGGTGCCACCGAGCTCGACGTCGGCTTCCAGCGCCACCGAGTCGTAGCCCTGCGCGATGGGATAGAGCAGCTCGTGCATGGCGATGGGCTTCTCTTCGTCGAAGCGCTTGTGGAAGTCCTCGCGCTCCAGCATCTGCGAGACCGTAAACTTCGCGGCCAATTTGATGAATCCCTCGTAGCCCAGCTTGTCGAGCCACTCGCTGTTGAAGCGGACCTCGGTCTTGTCGCGGTCGAGAATCTTGAACACCTGCACCTTGTAGGTCTCGGCGTTCTGATCAATCTGCTCGCGCGAGAGCGGCGGCCGCGTGGCCGAGCGTCCGGTGGGGTCGCCGATCAGGCCGGTGAAATCGCCGATCAGGAAGATGACGGTATGGCCCATGTCCTGGAAGTGCTTCAGCTTGCGCATCAGCACGGTGTGGCCCAGATGCAGGTCGGGCGCGGTGGGATCGAAGCCGGCCTTCACCCGCATGGGCTTGCCGGACTGCAACGATTTTTCCAGACGCTCGCGCAGGTCACTCTCGCGAATGATCTCGGCCGCGCCCTTGCGCAGGTAGGCAAGCTGTTCGTCCACCGTTGGGAAGGATGCCATGCGTCGATTATAGGGGCTGCGCGATTGGGCTTGCGACAGCTCGTTTCAGGGGCTAGGGACTAGGGGCTAGGGACTGGGGACTGGGAAGTCGGGAATCGAAACTGCTCTCGCACTTGAAACTTGAAACTAGAAACCTGAAACTGTCTTTCTATGTTCGCCCGCAAGGTTCGCGTCGACTACGAGCAGCACGGCCAGCGCCATCCCTGTCCGCTGAAGTGGCTGGACAGCTTCAGTATGCGCAATTTCACCAACGATCAGGTGTTTGACGACACCATTCCCGCCGGCGATGGCGCGATGGAGATCGGCGCGCGCGTGCCCCTGGAGCGCCTGCGCGCCGCGATGGAAGACTGGTTTCGCCGCAAAAGCTATCTACCGAAAGACGCTGTGCTGTTGGTGGAGGAGGCCGGACCGTCCCACAAATAGTGGGCTGCCGCCACGAACCATTACGCTCCTAAATCGTTACGGCGATTTTGCTTGCTTAACCGCAAAATCGTAATAGTATGCCGCAGCAGAGTCCGCCGGACCGTCTAGCTGCAACCCGGTCCCGGCCTTCCCTCCAGCTCATCCATCAGGAGTGAAATAAGATGACGAAGTCAGCTATTCGTTTCTGCGACAGCCGAGGCCTGCAAGTTCTCGCCTGGCTGCTCATGGCCGTCTTCTTTGTGGCAGCTACGCCTGCTCGCGCTACGGACCGCCTGATCATCAACGGCAATGGCTGCCAGGTCACGGAAGAAGATGCCATCGGGATTCAGTTGCACCAGGACCTGTATCTGCGCATCGATTATCCCAACACCCACTGGCGGTTTGGCCTGCGCAATATGGGCATGAAGGGCCCGCAAATTCTGGATGTCACGCTGCAGGGAGCGCAGTACACCTCGCCGCAATACATCATCAAGCGCGCGGGCATGGCGGAGATGTTCGTTCCCTATGACGACCGCAGTCACACCTATTACGACATGTCGTTCGGCAACGATCGTCTGGACCAGATCGATGCCGCCGATCTGCCCGCAACCAACAGTGCGCTGGTATCCTTCCGCAACCAGCATGGCAGTTACTACATTCGCGATACGGTGCCCAAGGTTGCCGTGGAATGCCGCGACGAAGGCATTGCCTGGCTGTGCAAGGAACCCACCAGCCAGGTGCGCCGCCGCGTCCAGGAAGTTGTGATGTGGGTGGTGTTCGATGCCTACAACTACGATTACATCATCGAATACACCTTCCACGAGGACGGCCGCATCACCTTCCGCAATGGCGCCACCGGCTATAACTTGCCGGAAGATACTTCGGAACCGCACGTCCACAACAGTCTCTGGCGGGTGAGTACGAAGCTAATGGACCGCGATGACAATGACGCGTACCAGTTCATGCACGTGGAGGACAACAACGGCTATATCGCCACCGATTCCTACCAGCCCATCCCGACGGAGGCAACGGCGGACTGGAATCCGATGGAGTTCACCAACCTGCTGATCCAGAGCGAGACCCAGACCAATGATTACGGGCACCTGGTGGGCTATCAGTTCTATCCCTTCAACCGTCAGGGCACCGGGCATTTCCAGGAAACCTGGACGCAACACGATGAGGACTTGACCAACGATAATCCCGGCGAGGACGGTACCGGAACGGGCGTTAACAACTGGCTCTACACCTGGTATTCGCCCAACAGCTATCTGCTGGCTTATCTGAATGGTCAGCCGTTGGGCGGAACCGGCGACGGCATTGTGCTGTGGTACATCGGTTCAGCCCATCACGAGCCCACCGACGCCGATAACCAGATGGGAAACGGCCAACGCACCGGCATCACCCTGGTCCACTGGAGCGGGTTTGAAATGAATCCGCACAATTTCTTCGACTACAACCCGCTAGGTGGTCCGCCGCGCTGCGGCACCGGCTACGACAAGAACGAGGCCGACCTGCTGATGGGCATGCACCATCACTGATGGGCGAGCGAAATTCCGGCAAGGCAAAAGACAGCGAGCCCGCAAGGCTCGCTCTTTTTTGCTGCAGGCCGCTGGTCTACTGCGACGGCGGAGTGATGGAGCCGCTCAGTGGCGCCGGCGTCATGCCCAGGAAGGACGTCCCGGTAAATTTGCCCTGCGGGGTAAAGTTCCAGGTGAACAAGGCGAAGCCGGCGCGAGCGCAGGCGTGGCAGCCGTTGATGAGCGGATAGCCGAGAACGAATTGCGTGCCGCCGTCCGGACCTTGCTGCGTGGACGGCCAAGTCTTGCCGTTGCGGTCGCCGGGCCATATTCCCACCTTCGGGAACTGGTTCAGCAGGTCCTGGAACTGCGGACTCTGCTTCATGTCGTTCTGGTCGAGTTGTTGCAGGTCTTCGGCGTTCACGATTTCGGGCGAGCCGTTCACCAGCAGCAATCCGGTGTTGGTGTTGGCGCGCAGCGGATAGGTAATCCAGGCCACGTCCACCGGGCCCACCGGGTGCAGTCCGGTCAGGATGCCAACATCGCCATTGCTCCCTTTGTAGAGCATCTGGCTGAAGGCCACGCCCCCGGCGGGCGCCCCAGCCTTGGACATTTGCGCGATGAAACACTCGCCGTAGCTGGGCGGCTGCTTGGCGGCGTCGCAGGCCTTATGGGCGTCGGTGATGAAGCTGGCGGGCATTTGCCAGACATCAGCGGCTACTACTTTGTGGGACATCCCACTCTGTGGGACATTAGAATTCTGCGCGACGACCGGCAGCGACAACAGCGCGGCAACAGCCCAAAGCACGGCCTTGGTCATGGTGACATTCTCCCCCTGGCTGGTTAGGTGCTGGAAGGAATGTACCGCAGGACGGCAGGCACGTCGAGCGCGCCGACTTGAAAGGGCCCGGCCTTCGACTTCGCTCAGGGCAAGCTTTTAGCCGTGCGGGCCCGCGCACACTTTGGGTGCCCCACACATCCGCGGGTTTCGGATGTGTGGGAAGCGAGAAATCTCAACCGGCCAAACCAGCGTCCCGTCCCCGAATCCATCCCTTCGCGCCGAACCCGTATCAGGGCGCGGTTCGGCCGCGACACATCTTCGAAGTCAATTGCGCTCAGCGGCTGAAGCCGCGAAAGACAAAGGCTTGTTACGGCACGCCTGAACAGGCCGCTGAAAAAGTCGGAAAAGCAGATCCCTCACCGACTAAAGTCGGTTCGTGATGACAAAAGTAAAGGGCTTATCGGCACAACTGAAGTTGTGCCCTGACACAAAACGGTCGAAACCGGATTTTCCTGCGGCCAATCTTCTTGCCTTTTGCCGAAATGTGGCGCAGAATCTCGCAATTCCCGGGTGCGGATGGTGCCAGTGCAAGCTCAGACTCACGCCCGCTGGGTGTTTCCCACCTGGCTGGGCCTTCTCGCCGTAGCAGTTCTCATCAATTACGTGGATCGCGGCAACCTGGCAGTAGCGGCGCCCTTGCTCAAGGGCGAGCTGCGCCTCTCCAACACGCAGATCGGCGTCCTCATCACGGCGTTCTTCTGGACCTACACCCTGGTGATGGCGCTGAGCGGTTGGCTGGTGGACCGGGTCAACGTGAACTGGGTGCTGGCGGCGGGATTCGTGGTGTGGTCAGCGGCGACCGCGGCCACCGGCTTCGTCTATACCGTCGGCTTCTTCATTCTGGTTCGCATGGCGCTGGGAGCGGGCGAATCGGTGGCCTTCCCGTCCTTCACCAAGATCATAGCCGCCAACGTGCCGCAGCAGCACAAGGGCGTGGCCAACGCGGTCATCCTGACGGGCATGAGCCTGGGCCCGGCGATCGGAACCTACGCCTGCGGCCTCTCCATGGCGCACTTCGGATGGCGTCCGGTGTTCATCGCCATCGGATTCGTGAGCCTGCTGTGGGTGGTGCCGTGGCTGGTGTACATGCCGCGCAACATGAAAACCGAGGCGCGCACGCCGGCGGCGGCTTCCATGGCAGACATGCTTCGGCAGCGCAACTTCTGGGCGGCCTCGGCGGGCCACTTCTGCAGCAACTATCCGCTGTACTTCCTGATCGTGTGGCTGCCGCTGTACCTGGTGCACGAACGGCACCTCAGCATGCAGCAGATGTCCATCAAGGCAACGTTCTACTACCTGGCGTTTGCCGCCATGGCGCCGCTTTCCGGCTGGATCGCCGACCGCTTCATTCGCGCCGGCTACGACGTGAGCACGGTGCGCAAAACCGGCATGGGCGTGGGACACGCGCTGGTGGCGATCGGCGTGTTGGCCGCAAGCTCCGCCGATCCGCATGTGTGGCTCAGCGGCTTGATCGTGATGGGCATGGGCAGTGGCTGCGTGGGCCCGAACATTTTCGTCTTCGCGCAGACCCTCTCCGGCTCGTCGGTGGCGGGCAAGTGGGTTGGGATGCAGAACGCACTGGCCAATCTCGCCGGCGTGGTCGTGGGTCCGCTGACGGGATGGATCGTGGACCGCACCGGACATTTCGCACTGGGCTTCAGCGTGTGCGCCGGGGTAGCGGTGATGGGCGGCGTGTTCTGGGTGCTGGGGGTGAGCCGGGTGGAGCAAATCGAGTGGCAGAAGGAGCCGCTGGTGGCAGAAGCGGTTGCGGCGTAAAGGCGGTTGTCCGTTGTCAGCTCCTAGCCTTTAGCTTTTAGCTTTTAGCAAAACTTTGCTGTCGAGCCGGCTTGGTTACGAGTGAGAACCGGTACTGACAGCCGCTTTCCGTCGATTACTGGGGCAATAAGCAAGGCGGCCCGCAGGCCGCCTGTTTCCTACAATTCTCGAGCCTCGAGACCAACTACAGCAGTTGAACGTTCTCCGCTTGCCAGCCTTTTGGCCCCTTGACCACGTTGAACTGGACCGCCTGGCCTTCCTGCAAACTGCGGAAGCCATTCGACTGGATCGCAGAGAAGTGAACGAAAACATCTTCGCCATTCTGCCGGCTGATGAAGCCGAAGCCCTTCGCGTCATTGAACCACTTAACTGTTCCTTGTTCCATGTGATGCAAGTTCCTTCACGTTGATATAGCTACAATTCGATCGGGATGTGATGCAGGCAGGGATTGCTGCTAGGCAGGAAACTGCTGCGTACAACGTCGATCAATCGAGCGAAAATATGATAGCAAGAGCTCCGGCGAAATCCAAAGCCCGCGCCGGGTTGCGGAGACTCAGGTGGATGAGGCTCAGCTTTGTCAATGTGGTAAGTTCGTAGCCGGCGGGCAGGTTGCACGCTTTATTGGGTAGCTGAAAAAAGCGGAACCGCAGATCCCTCCACTTCGCTTCGCTCCGGTCGGGATGACAGGAACAAAAGGCGGGTCGGCAGACTAAGACAGTAGCGCAAATCATGATCGTCGGAACCGGCATTGATATCGCGGAGGTGGCGCGCATCGAGGCTTCGCTGGCGCGCTTTGGAGACCGTTTTCGCCGGCGCGTCTTCACCGCCGCCGAAGTGCACTACTGCGAATCCAAGGCCAACAAGGCTGAGCGCTATGCCGGACGCTTCGCAGCCAAGGAAGCGGCGATGAAGGCCATCGGCACCGGCTGGCGGCAGGGTGTGACCTGGCAGGATGTGGAAGTCGGGCGCGAGCCCGGCGGACGGCCCACCATTCACTTTCACGGCGCGGCGGCGGAGTTCTTCCGCAAGCTGGGCGCCGTGCACGCGCATCTTTCGATCACCCATACCAAAGAGACGGCGATGGCGCAGGTCATCCTGGAATCCGACTGAATCTTCAGCCTCCCTCCAGCTCAAAGTGAAAGCAAAAATAGGACGGGCGCTGTATAACTCGCACGGCAGCGCCCGTCCGGTTTCGCGCTTTTTCCCTATTGCCTGTATTCAGCGCCCGCTGCGACATTCGGACAAGGGACGACAGCGGACATTAGCGGACAAATCGGGACAATCGGGTCTGGAGGCCGGGCCTGCATCGCCGCGTGCTCTCGCTGACCGGCGGATGCCTGCTGCTGCGCGGCGCGCGGTAATGCGGGTCTCATTACCTTCGCGCCATGGATGGCGGCGAAGAGCCACCACTCTCATCGGCTGAAAGCGGCCACAGTGGTGCCATCGGCTGAGAATTTCGGATTATGTAGTGGCGAGTGGCGATTATTCGCTTGACGAATATCGCGAAGCGGCCCAGCATGGCTGAGTTTCCAAATCCTATCTCAGGCTGAACAAGTTCGCGACAGCGTTGGCGCTGGATGCAGTGGGGTGTTTGTCCCCGATGTCTGCGTGAGAGACGCAGCGTCATAATAAGTCGAATCGCGCGAATCAACCTCAGTCGCAGTGTCCTCTTACGGCGCCCGCTGTTTCGGGCCCTGGCATTATCTGCAAATCAATCAAAAACGTGGAGGCGTGTGTATGAAACGGGCCATTGGATTTCTGCTGGGCTGGTGCCTGCTGCTGGGTGGAGTTGGAATCGCCGCGGCGCAGGACAAATCAGACGGCATGATGCAGCCGCCGAAAGTGCTGCTGATCGACATCGAAAACATGAAGCCGGGCAAGGGCGGCAGTCAGCACGCGGCGACGGAGAGCGCGTTCGTGCAGGCCATGACGGCGGCGAAGTGGCCGACGCATTACCTGGCCATTGACGCATTGACCGGCAACCCGCGCATGCTGTTCCTGGTGGGTTACGACTCCTTCGAGGCCTGGGAGAAAGACAACATGGCGACGCAGGCCAACAAGGACCTGTCGGCCTCGCTGGATCGCGCCATCATCGCCGATGGCGACATGCTGTCGTCCACTTCCGCCAACGTGCTGGTCTATCGCGACGACCTGAGCTTCCGTGCCGACACGAATTACGCCACCATGCGCTATTTCGAGATTTCGCGCTTCAAAGTGAAGATGGGCCATTCGCATGAATGGGACGAACTGGTGAAGATGTACAAGAAGGGCTACGAGAAGGCGGTCCCCGACGCTCGTTGGGCGACCTACGAGAGCCAGTACGGCATGGACAATGGCGGCGTCTACGTCATATTCACTCCCATGAAGTCGGCCTCGGAAGTGGACCGCGGCATGGGCAACGATAAGGCCTTTGCCGCGGCCATGGGCGAGGACGGCATGAAGAAGCTGTCGGAGCTGTCTGCCGCATGCCTCGATTCCGTCCAGACCAACCTGTTCATGTATAACCCACGGCTCAGCTATCCCTCGGAGGAGTGGATCAAAGCCGATCCGTCATTCTGGAAGCCGATGCAATAAGTGTCTCCTTTCCCGCTCCGGTCCGGCGACCGGGGCGGGATTCTTTTCCTGTGCGAATGTGCTCGGCGTCACTGCCAGCCGTGTCACGCCTGCCTATAATTCTGCTATCTCTGAGGCAGCAAGATGGCCGTCACCTTTCCCAACTGGATCCAGCAATCGGCTTCCTGGAACGAAGACGTCATTTTTCTGCTGGACCGCGAGCTGCGTTTCGTCGATTGCAATCCGGAGTGGGACCACTTTGCCGAGAGCAACGGCGGTCCTGATCTCGGGCGCGAGAAGATGCGCGGCCGCGCGGTGCTGGACTACGTACCCGACGTGCTGCGTACCTACTATGTGCAGAAATATTGGTTCGCGCAGCGATCGGCGGAGTGGCTTCCCCTCGATTACGATTGCTCCAGTCCGGAGAAGATTCGCCTCTACCGGATGTCCATGCGCTCGGCAGGCGACGGCGTACTGGTCGTAAACCATCTGCGGCTGGAAGAAGCCTGCATGCCGCGGCCGCCGCTGACGGCGGCGGAGAGGACAGAGTACATCTCTCGCGGGGGTATCGCGACCATGTGCGCCAACTGCCGCAAGACGCAGCGGCGCGACGACTCTACCTGGGATTGGATCGCGGAGTTCCTGCGGGAGCGCGAACTGAAAGTCAGCCACGGACTTTGCCCGCGCTGCGCCCAACTCTACCAATAACTTGGGAGGGCTACCCTCGCCGCGCACAAAAGTCTTACAATCCATAGACGTGGTAACGCATCTTAAGTTTGGTTGAGCTTCTCGTTCTCCCCGTGGCATGAAAATCTACTAGAGCCGCCCATAGAGTAGCGGGCGCGAAAGAAGGCATATGTCCATCCGCAAGATGAGTCTGATGTGCGCGCTGCTAGTTGTATTGTGCTTGTCGGCAGCATCGTTTGCGCAAATAGGAATCGCAGTTAGCTTCGGTCCTCCGCCGCTTCCGGTGTATACGCAGCCGGTGTGTCCCGGCGATGGCTATCTTTGGGCGCCGGGCTATTGGGCCTGGGATCCCGGTTTCGGCGACTATTACTGGGTGCCGGGCACCTGGGTGATGGCGCCGGAAGTTGGCCTGTTCTGGACCCCGGGCTACTGGGGCTGGGGCGATGGAGGTTTCTTCTGGAACACCGGTTATTGGGGGCCGGTGGTCGGGTTCTACGGTGGCATTAACTATGGCTTTGGCTACTTCGGCAACGGCTTTTACGGCGGACGCTGGGACCACGGCCACTTCTTCTACAACCGCGCCGTGACCAACATCAACATCACCAACATTCACAACGTGTATGAGACCCGCGTGGACCACAACGACGTGAATCACGTCAGCTTCAACGGCGGCCACGGCGGCATAGACGCCCGTCCCACGTCGGAGCAGGAAGCTGCGGCGCGAGACCGGCGCATGGGTCCCACGTCCATCCAGACGCAGCATCGGCAGGAGGCGCAGAAGGATCCGCAGCAGCGCGCCTCGGTGAATCACGGCAAGCCGGCGGTGGCCGCCAGCGCCAAGCCCACGGAGTTTCATGGCTCCGGCGTGGTCGGCGCGCGTGAAGCGGGCGGGAAGTATACGCCGCCGCCGAATCACGGCAATAACACGGCACATCCCACGTCCTACACCCACGTGAGAGACCTGCCTGCGGATCAGCGTCCAACCGCGCCCAATACCGGCAACGCCAAGCAGGACAAGAAGTACGAGCAGCAGATGCAAAAGCAGTATCAGCAGCAGCAGAAGGAGCGCGAGAAGTTGGCCTCCCAGCAGCAGAAGGAAGACCAGCGCATGGCGAAGCAGAACATGCAGGAATCGCAACGCCAAGCCACGGAACAACGGCACCAGCAACAAACCATGCAGATGCAGCAGCGTCATCAACAACAACAGCAGCAGATGCAGGAGCGCATGGCGCCGCACATGTCGGCGCCGCAACCCCACGCCGAACCTGCTCCTCGACACTGATCGTGCTATTGAATCGCCGGAAGGTCGCGCTCACAGCGGTCTTCCGGCATTTTTTTGTCTGCGCCGATTCTCTTCGGCTTCCACGAGCTGTGCGAAATCGGTTAGCCTTGAATGAGAAAGCTGCTGAGCCTGAGTAAGGGCACGACCCTTCGACTATGCCTTCATGGGGCTTTATCATAGCCCGTGAGGGACCTGCTTTCCCCAACGCAGAGAAACGGCAGATGCCTCACTGCGTTCGTCATGACAAACCAAAGCGCGGAAGCCAACAGCAGCTCCGTGCGCTCCGTGGTGAATAGGGTCTTCTGGCGAAAAGCGAATAGCGAATAGCGAAGGGCGATTTCGCGAGTAGCGATTCCGCGAATGGCGAACAGCGAAGAGCGGCTTCTTGCTACACTCGCCCTATGCTCGCTCCTTATGCGGTTCGCGAGGAAGACTCCCGCGGGCGCCGCTATCCCGAGCCGCCGCATCCCTATCGCAATCCGTTTCAGCGCGACCGCGATCGCGTCATCCACGCCCGCGCCTTCCGCCGCCTGGAGAACAAGACCCAGGTCTTCACCCGCCGCTATTCCGACCACTTCCGCACTCGCCTGACCCACACCATGGAAGTGGCGCAGATTTCGCGCACCATCGCCGCCGCATTGCAGTTGAATGTTGATTTGGTCGAAGCGCTCGCGCTGGTGCACGACATCGGGCATCCGCCCTTCGGCCACGCCGGAGAGCGCACCTTGGACCTGTTGATGCGCGAGCACGGCGAATTCTTCGACCACAACCTGCAGGCGCTGCGTACCGTGGAAGAGCTGGAGCTGCGCTACGCCGACTTCCGCGGCCTGAACCTGACCTTCGAGGTGCGCGAAGGCATCATCAAGCACTCGCACGACTACGACGCGGCCACCCATCCCGAGCTGGCGGAGTATCTGCTGGACGAGCGCCCGCCGCTGGAAGCGCAGCTGATTGACCTGACCGACGAGATTGCCTACAGCACCGCCGACCTGGACGACGGCTTTGAGGCCCGGCTGCTGAAGCTGCCGGAAATCCGCCGCGCAGGTGCCGGTGTTTGAGCGCTACTACCTTGAGGCGGAGCAGAAATATCCGCAGGCGCCCGAGAAGCTGAAGTTCAACGAGGCGCTGAAGCAGGTGCTGAACCGCTTCGTCACCGACCTGATCGAGAGCACCGGGCGCGCGGGTGCGCGAGGCCGGCGTCGGCAGCCTGGAGGAAGTTCGCCGCTATCCGCAGCGGCTGGCCGGATTCAGTCCCGAGGTCGAGCAGGAGCGGCGCGAGGCCAAGAGCTTCCTCTATGGAGCACTCTACAACTGCAAGTCGCTGGAGCCGGAAAAGCGGCAGGCGGAGAACGTGATCACCGAGGTGTTCACGCAGTTGATGGCGCAGCCGGAGTTGCTTCCGCGGGGATTTCAGGAGCACCTGGAGAGCGAGAGCCAAGGCGCGTGTGGTGTGCGACTACATCGCCGGCATGACCGACCACTACGCCCAGGATTTGCGGAAGAAGCTGGCGGCAGGAAAGAAAGCCTGAATCGAGTAAAGCGACGCTCTTCGCCTTTCGCCAGAGCTAGGTCGCGGACGAACCCAAGGTCGGGAAAATCCAGTCCGCGAAGCGGACGGAATATCTAAGCCCACCGTTTTAACGGTGGGAAAGCGCTTCGCGGCTCGGCTCGTCGCCGGCAGCCAATGCCGGCGCAATCTCTTCCACATCAATCAGCTTGGTTGGATACTTGCCGGTGTAGCAGGAGGTGCAGTACTGGGGCTCGTCGGCGGGCTCGCCGGCAGCGCGCCGCAATCCTTCCAGCGAAAGATACGCCAGCGAATCCGCGCCGATGTACTCGCGAATCTCTTCCACCGACTTGTTCGCGGCGATCAACTGGGCCTTCGACGGCGTGTCCACGCCGTAGTAGCAGGGCGAAATGGTCGGCGGACACGAGATGCGCATGTGCACTTCGGTGGCGCCGGCGTCGCGCACCATGCGCACGATCTTCTTGCTGGTGGTGCCGCGCACGATCGAGTCGTCAATCAGCACCACGCGCTTGCCTTCCAGCACGTGCCGCACCGGGTTCAGCTTCAGCTTCACGCCGAAGTCGCGCACCCGCTGTTCCGGCTCGATGAACGTGCGGCCCACGTAGTGGTTGCGAATCAGCCCGAACTGCAGCGGAATGCCGCTCTCGAGCGAATAGCCCATGGCCGCCGTCACGCCCGAGTCGGGCACCGGCACCACGATATCGGCCTCGACCGGAGCTTCGCAGCGCCAACTGGCCGGCCCATCGCTCGCGCGCCTCCTGCACCGCGCGGCCGAAGACCAGGCTGTCGGGACGCGAGAAATACACGTGCTCGAAGATGCATCTGCGTCTGCGGCAGCGCCGGAGCGAATAGAAGCGCGAATGCACGCCCTCGGCCCCACGATCGACCAGTTCGCCCGGCTTGACGTCGCGCTCATACATCGCGCCGATCAGGTCGAAGGCGCAGGTCTCGGAGGCGAAGACGATGCTCTCTTGCGCTGTCCGTGCACGCGGGAATGCGCCCCATGGCCAGCGGACGGAAGCCGCGCGGGTCGCGGGCGGCGAAGATCGGGTCCGGGCGTCAGCATCACCAGCGAGAAGGCGCCCTCGATGCGGCGCAGCGCGTCGGCCATCGCGTCCGGCCAGGGTCTGCTCGCGCGAGCGCGCGATCAGGTGCAGCATGATTTCGGTGTCGCTGGTGGTCTGGAAGATGGAACCCGCCTGTTCGAAGCGGCGCGGATTTCGGCGGCGTTCACCAGGTTGCCGTTGTGCGCCAGCGCGATCGTGCCCTTGTTGCACTCCACCTGGATCGGCTGCGCGTTCAGCAGCGCCGAGTCGCCCGCGGTGGAGTAGCGCGTGTGGCCGATGGCCAGCGAGCCCGGCAGCGCGCGCAAGCACCTCGTCGCTGAAGATGTCGGCCACCAGGCCCATGGCCTTGTAGATCGTCGATGCGCTCGCCGTTGGACGCCACGATTCCGGCCGATTCCTGCCCGCGATGCTGCAGCGCGTGCAGGCCCAGGTAAGCCAGCTTCGACGCCTCAGGATGGCCCTAGATGGCCACCACGCCGCACTCTTCGTGGAGCTTGTCCGAGATCAGTTGTCAGTTCATCGGTTGTCAGTTGTCAGTTGCATGGCTCGCTGATTACCTCGACACTGCCGGTGCAGCAAATGTGAAATGGCCGACTCTTAACTCTTCTGCAACGCGCACTCGGAACCAGCCGCTCTTCGGTTTCCACGTGCAGCGCGCGCTGCAAGGCGCTCTCCCAGTGCTCTTTCAACTCGGAAACCCGGCGCCGGCGGCCGCCTTTGCCGTCAATGCAGATCTCCATCTTGCCGGGAACGGTACTGCCTATCTGCTTCCACCAGTGAGTGCGTATTTTAGCGCTACTTGTTTGATTCGCCCAGCCTTTTGCGGGTCGCAGGAAATCAGGATGCGCCCCGCGTCCTCGCCAAACAGCACAAACTCGCGGAACCAGTCCGTTGGACCGTCAAATCCACCTCGCACACCGATGCCGTTGGCGAAGCCGCTTCTCGGCCAGAGTGACCGCCAGGCCGCCCTCGGAGCAGTCCTTGGCCGACGTCGACCAGGCCCTCGGCGATCATGGCCACGATGCCACTTCTGCAGCGCCGCTTCGTGCTCCAGTTCCAGCGCCGGCGGGAAGCCCCAAACCTCGCCCAGCACTTCCTTGGCATATTCCGAGGAGCCGAATTCGGCTTCAACGTCGGCGGCGTCGCCTTCAGCCTCCGAGCTGCGGATCACCAGCAGCGCCTGCCCGGCCTTCCGGAAGTGCGGGCCCGTCGCCTTGGGACGTCCTCCAGGATGCCGACGACGCCCATCACCGGCGTCGGGTAAATGCCCTCGCCCAGGGTCTCGTTGTAGAAGCTGACATTGCCGCCGGTGATCGGCGTCTCCAGCTCTTCGCAGGCCTTCGTGATGCCGTCGATGACCTGCGAGAACTGCCACATGATCGGCGGCTTCTCCGGATTGCCGAAGTTCAGGCAGTTGGTGGCCGCCACCGGGCTGCGCCCCGGTGCAAGCCACGTTGCGCGCCGACTCGGCCACGGCGTGCATCGCGCCCAGCTTGGGATCCAGATAGCACCAGCGGCCGTTGCCGTCGAGCGCCATCGCCAAGCCGCGACTGCGTTCCCTTGATGCGGATCACGCCGGCCTCGCCGCCCGGCCCTTCCACGGTGTTGGTCTGCACCATCGAGTCGTACTGCTCGTAGACCCAGCGCTTGGAGCAGATGTTCGGGCTGGCCAGCAGCTGCTTCAAGGCAGCGCTGAAGTTCGTCGCCTCGCGCCCAGCTGCAGCGCTCCGGGCATCTCGCGCGGCACCGGCGCCGTCCCATCGCTCCATCGGACGGTGATACAGCGGAGCGTCGTCGGTCAGCGCTGCGTTGGGAATCTCGGCCACGACTTTGCCGTGCTGCAGCACGCGCATCTTGTTCTCGCCAATCACGCGGCCGATGGTGACGGCGTCCAGTCCCCACTTGCGGAAGACGCGCGAACACTTCGTCTTCGCGGCCTTTCTCGGCCACCAGCAGCATGCGCTCCTGCGATTCGCTGAGCATGATCTCGTAGGGCGTCATGCCGGTCTCGCGCTGCGGCACCAGGTCCAGCTCGATCTCCAGTCCCACGCCGCCGCGGCCGCCCATCTCGCAGGTCGAGCAGGTCAGCCCGGCGGCGCCCATGTCCTGAATGCCGACCACCGCGCCGGTCTGCATCGCCTCCAGGCAGGCTTCCAGCAGCAGCTTCTCCATGAAGGGATCGCCCACCTGCACGTTGGGCCGCTTGGCCTCGCTGCCTTCGCTGAACTCCTCGCTGGCCATGGTGGCGCCGTGAATGCCGTCGCGCCCGGTCTTGGAGCCGACGTAGATCACCGGATTGCCCGCGCCCGCCGCCTTGGCATAGAAAATCTGGTCGCGCCGCACCAGCCCCAGGGCAAAGGCGTTCACCAGCGGATTGCCGGAGTAGCAGGACTCGAACTTGGTTTCGCCGCCCACGTTGGGCACGCCAAAGCAGTTGCCATAGATGGCGACGCCGCCGACCACGCCCTCCAGCACCGAGTGGTTCTTGTGCAGCGTGGCCTGGTCGATCTCGGCTGGCCATCCTTGTCGCCGCTTTGGCGACGGGTGGGCTGTGATCGGCCCAAAGCGCAGCGAATCCATCACCGCCACCGGACGCGCGCCCATGGTGAAGATGTCGCGCAGAATGCCGCCCACGCCGGTGGCCGCGCCCTGGAAGGGCTCGATGAACGAAGGATGATTGTGCGATTCGATCTTGAAGGCGCAAGCCCAGCCGTCGCCGATGTCAATGATGCCGGCGTTTTCGCCCGGCCCCTGCACCACCAGCTTGCTGCGCGTGGGCAGCCGCTTCAGATGCACGCGCGACGACTTGTAGGAGCAGTGCTCGCTCCACATCACGCTGAAGATGCCCAGCTCGGTCAGGGTCGGCACGCGGCCCAGCGATTTCAGCATGCGTTCGTACTCCTCGGCGTTGATGCCGTGGTCGCGGAGCAGTTCTGGAGTGATGGCTGTTTCCTGGGCGGTCGGGGCTGCATTTTCGACTGGGTTCATGGCGAGGAAGGAACTTCTATTGTCGCACGGGCCATGCCCCGGGGAAAGGAATTCATCGAGCGAAAGGGATGGAGTTTTGCTGGGCGGAGGGCTTGACTTCCCGCCAGTATCCTACTCGCCCATTTCCTGCCACTGGTAGCCGCAGGCCAGGCATTTCCAGCGATGCATGGTTTCAGCCGCCGGCTCAGGGAATGGGATGGCCGCCGACCATAGCGCTATCTGCCGGGGACTGCCGTTGCTGACCTCGCGAATCTCCAGCGATTCGCATTCCGGACAGCAGGCGACTTCCTCCATCTCCTCGTCCGGATCCAACTCGCCCGCCGGACCGTCGTTCACTTCGAAGCCATCAAGCGTCTCCAGCGCGCGCACCACCTGGCTGTCGGGCACTTGCAGGCGGATGCCGCCCATGGCCATGCCCATATGCCAGCCCAGGCCGTGCATGTGCTCGTCGCACACGAACGCGGAAATCCCTTCGGAAGCGAGCTTCCCTTGCGCCAGCTTCGCCTCACCCAGGCTTACGAACTTCGCAATGGTAACCAGGTCGTCAGACATCGGTTCTGGCAAGCCTAGGTTAGCTTTCGGCGCGAGTCAATTGTCCTAAATTCACCGAGCGATTATGCGCTTCGATGGCGGCCACGATATCGCACCGCCACGGCCAGCGCCCGGCGGCCATCTTCCAGCGTGACCTCGGGCGTCGAGCGCTCGCGCACTGCCCGCAGGAAGCTGCTCAGCTCGGCCTTCAGCGGCTCCTGCGGCTCCACCGGCGGCTTGAACGGCGTAATGCCCGGAAACGCGCTGGCTGCGACGCTGGCGGGATTGAACGGGTCCATCTCCGCCTGCGGGCTTGAACTCTTCCACCGTCAGCACGAGCACGTCCTGTCGCGAATAATCGAGCGACACATATTGCCGCGGCTGAAAGAAGCGCAGCTTGCGGACTCGCTCGGTGCTCACGCGGCTGGCGGTGAAGTTGGCCACGCAGCCGGACTCGAATTCCAGGCGCACGTTAGCGATGTCGATCTTGCGCGAGAGAATCGGCAGCCCGACCGCTCGAATCTCCTTCACCGGCGATTGCGCAATCGCCAGCACGATGTCGAGGTCGTGAATCATCAGGTCCAGGACCACGTCCACGTCGAGCGAGCGCGGCGTGAAGATGCTGAGCCGGTGCACCTCGAAGAACATGGGCTGGGTGAGCAGCGGGAAGGTCGCGCGTACCGCGGGATTGAAGCGCTCCAGATGGCCCGCCTGCGCGATGCGGCCGTGCTCTGCGGCCAGCTCGATCAGCGCATCGGCTTCGGCCACGCTGGCCGCCAGCGGCTTCTCGATCAGAACGTCCACGCCGCTCTGCATCAGCTTGCTGGCGACGTCGAGGTGCGACGCGGTGGGAACTGCGACGGACGCGGCTTGCACACCCGCGGCGATTAGCTCATCGGAGGTGCGGAAAGCGGCTGGTGCCGAATTCCTTTGCCACCGCTTGCGCGCGGGCGAAGTCGGCATCCACCACGCCCACCAGCTCGACCTGCTGCTGCGGATCGTTCTGCAAGTCGCGATAAACGCGAACGTGGTTGCGTCCAAAGGCGCCCGCGCCCACCACGCCAACGCGCAATGCGCCGCTAGGATTTGGCATCTTGCGATTTTCGCCCATCTGCGGCGCGCGAGGCAAAAAAGCGGCGGCGCGCCTCCGGCCATTCTTCGCTCAGCATCGCCCAGCGCTCGTGGTCGCGCCAGTCACCGTCAATCTTCAGGTAGCGCGGCGAGAAGCCTTCCTGGCGAAATCCCAGCCGCTTCACCAGCGCCAGCGAGGCGTCGATTCGCCGGCTGAATGTTGGCCTCAAGCCGGTGGAAGCCCAGCGAACCGAAAGCCGCATCCAGCACCAGCGCCAGTCCTTCGGTCATCAGGCCCTGGCGTTCGCTGCCGGCAAAGGCGTAATAGCCGAGGTAGGCGCTGCGAAACACGCCCATCACCGGCTCGCCCGCGTTGATCACTCCCACCAGGCCGCGATCGGCGACGCGCCGCACCAGAAAACCGATGGTGCGTCCAAGGCGAATGCGTTCGAGATACTCGGCATAGGCTTCCGGCGTGCTCGGCGCGAAGGCCCAAGGCCGATGCAGCGTCTCGCTGCGATGAACTGCGTCGAGAAATTCCGCCTCGCCGTCAGGACCGGCATGTCGAGGAAGACACGCAGGACGCGCTGGCTTGCGGCTCGCTCACGGCTTGTGATGCGGGATGTGGCTGGCCGGCGTCTCGGCGACGATGGCGATGCCGGCCTCGTTCGCCGCCGCCAGCACGGCTTCCTTGTCCAGCACCAGGCAGCGGCCGGCATCCAGCGCCAGGCAGCTCGCGCCCGCCTGCACCATCGTCTCAATCGTGTGCAGCCCAACCACCGGCACGTCGAAGCGCATGTCCTGGTTCGGCTTGGCCACCTTCACCACGGTCAGCGCGCGGCTCAGCGTCGCCGGCCTCGCCCATGCGAGCCTTCATCAATCTCCCCGGCCCGCAGGATCGCCGCGTCGGTGCCTTCCATGGCCTCGATGGCGACGCAGGCGGCCTCGGCAATCACCACCGTCTGCCCAATATCGAAGCGCGCCACGTGATGCGCCACCGCGCGTCCGTAGGTGATGTTGGTCTGCTCCTGATCGCTCGGCGCGCGCCGGGTCAGCACGCCTTCGCGCGGCCAGCATCGGCTCCAGCAGCGAGGTCGAATTCAGCAGCGTGATGCCTTCGTCGGCCAGCACCTTGGCCACCGCGCCGATCAGCGAATCGGTGTTGCGCGTCGGTCAGCGATGAGCAGCAGCTTGGCCAGCTTCCAGTCCGGCCGAATGCTGCTGAAAATCTGCTTGTGCTTGACCTGCCCGGCCATGATCGCTCGACTGACGCCTTCGCGCTTGAAGGTCTCGATCAGCTTGCTACAGCTCGCCCAGCGACAGCCAGTGCACCGCAGCGGCGCCGTGCTGCTCGATCTCCGGAAAGGTCTCTTCCTTGATCGCCGCCACCACCACCTCGTAGCCCCTTGGAGCGCGCCGCATCCAGCACCAGCAGCGGAAACTTTCCGTTGCCCGCGATAGACCGATTCGCTCGGAAGAGTGGGTCATGGTTTGAGTTTCAGTGGCTAGTTTTCAAGTTTCGAGTTTCAAAACCTGCGCGGCAAACCAGCTTCCGCGAAGCTCTACCTATTCGGCCAACTGATCGCCGGACGAAGCCGCAGCAACGGAGCTCGGCACTCGCGACTCGAAGCTCGTCACTTGCCACTTTGAACCACTCGAAACTGGCTCGAAACTGTTACTTGATTATTCCCCGCTGCGACTCTCGATGAACCGCAGCAGCGCCTCCACGTCCTCGCTCTGCGCGCCTTCGCGGCGCAGCTTCTCCAGCGCCTGCGAGGTGTTCAGCTTCGACGCCAGCAGCACCTTGAAGGCGTGATGCAGCCGCGCGATGCGTTCGGGCGAAAATCCCCGCCGCTGCAGCCCGACCTTGTTCAGCATGTAGGCGTGCGTGTCGCGCTCGGCGCTGGTCATGGAGTACGGCAGCACATCCTGGGTGATAGTCGTTCCCCCGCCGATGTAGGAGTGCGCGCCGATGCGCACAAACTGATGCACCGGGCACAGCGCGCCCACCACCGCCCACTCCTCGACCGTCACGTGGCCGGCCAGCGTGGCGGCATTCACCAGCATGGCGTGGTCGCCGATCGCGCAGTCGTGCCCGATGTGGGTGTACGCCATGATCAGCACATGGCTGCCGACGCGGGTAGTGCCTCCGCCCTTCACCGTGCCGCGGGTGATGGTCACGTACTCGCGGATCACGTTGTGGTCGCCCATTTCCAGCCGCGTCGGCTCGCCCGCGTAGGTTATGTCCTGTGGATCCACGCCCACCACCGCGAAGGGATAGAATCTTGTTGTCGGTCGCCGATGCGCTGCGGCCCGCCCAGCACCACGTGCGACACCAGCGAGCAATGCTCGCCCAGCTCCACATCGCCGCCGATCGTGCAATAGGGCCCGATGTTGCAGGACGCCGGGACTTTCGCCGAGGGATCGACGATGGCGGTGGGATGGATGCTCATCGAGTTCTAGGCCTGACCGTCAGGCGCGGGCTCCGGAGCCGACGGCGGCCCAGCCTGCCCCGGCTGCCGCGGCAGCAGTTGGCAGGTCACCATGGCTTCGCAGCACAGTTTTTCGCCCACGTAGGCCTTGCCTGCCATGCGTACGGCCGTGCGCCGCCAGGCCAGGACCTCCACCTCCAGGCGAATCTGGTCGCCGGAATGATGGGCTTGCGGAAACGCGCGCGCTCGATTCCGGTAAACACCATCAGCTTGCCGTCCCGGTCGGGGACCTCGGTCAGCAGCAGAGCGCCGCCCGCCTGGGCAATGGCTTCCACCACCAGCACCCCCGGCATGATCGGAAATCCGGGAAAATGTCCGGCAAAAAAGGGCTCATTGCAGGTAACATTCTTTATCGCCACGATGCGCTTTTTGCGGATCATGTGCGTGACCCGGTCAATCAGCAGGAACGGGTAGCGGTGCGGAAGAATCCGCATGATCTCCTGGATGTCGAGGGTGAGATCTTCCGTCGCCTCGCTCGTCACCGGATTTGCCAACTCGTTCATGCAGGCCTCGCGAAAGTCACGATTATACATTTCGCGGCTGCGCTGGTTGACGGCGATGCGGCCGCGGTTGCAAGCGGATAACGTCACTCGTCGCCATGAAAGCCAAGCTTCGTCAATCCGATAGCGATCTGCGTCCCGTGTTGCAGTGGCTCGTCGCCCGCCAGCCGGAGATGGTGGATTGCCTGCGCGAACTGGTGCTGCGCGAATCGCCCACCCACGACAAGCTGGCCTGCGACACCCTGTGCTCGCACCTGGTCGCCGAGATGGGCACGCCGCGGCGGCAAAGTCAAGGTCCATCGCCAGGACGTGGCCGGTGATCACCTGGAGTGCCGCTTCGACGGCGATCCTACTCGCCGGCCGGTGCTGCTGCTCGGCCATCTCGACACTGTGTACGACGTCGGCACCCTCAAGACCATGCCCTGGCGCGAGGAGGGCGGACGACTATACGGCCCCGGCGTATTTGACATGAAGAGCGGCATCGCGCAAATGCTCTTCGCCATCGCCGCACTGCGGGCCATGCGCGGCGACCTGCCGCGGCCGGTTAAAGTCCTGCTGGTCTCCGACGAAGAAGAAGGCAGCGCCACCTCGCGCGCTATCACCGAGCGGCTGGCCTCGGAATGTTGTGCCGTGCTGGTGTGCGAACCCTCCGGCCCCGGCGGCGCGCTCAAGACCGCGCGCAAGGGTGTCGGCGACTTCACTCTGCGTATCAGCGGCGTGGCGGCGCACTCCGGCCTCGACTTCGAGAAGGGCCACAGCGCGGTGATCGAGTTGGCGCATCAGGTGCTGGCCATCGCCGCGCTCACCGATTTGCAGCGCGGCACGACGCTGAATGTCGGAGTCGTCCGCGGCGGCACGCGCACTAACGTGATTCCTGCTGAGGCCGTCGCCGAGATTGATCTGCGCATCGCGCACAAGGAGGATGGCGCCGGTGATGCAGCAGAAGATCATGGCTCTGCGTGCGGTTGACCCTCACTGCAAGCTGGAGATCGTGGGCGGTATCAACCGTCCGCCGATGGAGCGCACCGAGCAGGTCGCAGCCCTGTTCGAGCATGCCCGGGAGATTGCCGACGCGCCTGGGATTCGACGTCACCGAGATTGCCGTCGGCGGCGGCTCCGACGGCAACTTCACCGCCGGCATAGGCGTTCCCACCTTGGATGGACTGGGCGGCGTCGGCGAAGGCGCCCATGCCGCGCACGAAGCAGTCATCGCCGAGGAACTGCCACGCCGCGCCGCGCTGCTGGCGGGCTTGATTGAGGCTGTGGAGTGAGTCGAGGCTTACGGCAATTCCAACGCCGTTTTCACCGCGGCCTCGACCCTTGCCATGTCACCCGACGATAGCCTTCCGAGCGGAGGATACAGGACGAGCTGCTTTTCCAAGGTTGTGGGTTGATCGCATTTGATCCAGGATTCCCGCAGCAGTCCGCCGTCGCCCGCCTTCAACTTCGGGCGCAACGAAAACGCCCGGTGTTCAGCCGTCGAGATAGGCAACACACAAACATCGAGCGCATGTGCATTCAGGCTGTCGGTGGAGAGCACCAGTGCGGGCCGCTCTTTGTCCAGCGATACCAGGCAAACCTCGCCGCGCCTGGGATACCACCCCGACGGTTTGCTGCCTCGCCGCCAGGTGTTCATTCGCGACTCCAGGTTTTAATACCTGCGGCTTGAAAGGCGCGCGACGCCTTGCGGTCCTCTTTATGGCCGGCAAAGAAGTTGGCCGCCTCATCACGAAGCGCCGCCTTCTGCTCCATCTCGAGCGCGTATCTCAAAAGTGAGTTGACGCGCTCGCTGGCCGAGCCTCGTCCCTTGGTGCGCTCCACTTGCGAAACCAACTCGGGATCCAGGGAAAAAGACTTGGTCTTTCGTAGTGCCGAACCCATTGTAAAACCTCATAATTTTAGTATTAGAAAAGCTATTATACTGCAGCCAGACCGGCCGTGACTTCCGCCTCTGGGAACGCGCGTAACCCCTTGATTTTTGACGCGCCCTCCGCGAAAGCCTAGAATCGCGTCAATGGGCCCGGCATGCGTGTGCCTGCCGCAACATGGGCTGCTGAACGGAGGTTTTTATGTTTGGTGGAAAGATCGGCTTGCCTGAGTTGCTGGTCATCCTGTTCGTGGCGCTGCTCATCTTCGGCCCCAAGAAGCTGGGCGAACTGGGCAAAGGCCTGGGCGAAGGCATTCGCAACTTCAAATCGGGCATGAATGACACTCCGTCGAACACCAACACCACCACCACTACTACCACCACGCCCACGCAGGAAGAGAAGAAGTAGCTTCCAACCGTCAGCCTTGTTCAAGTGAGCGCAGCCTCGCGCCCATCGTTTTTTCGGCTTCCACCAGCAGACGATAGACCCGCGCCACCGGCAATCCCACCACATTGAAGTAGCAACCCTCCACGCCCGTTACCCAGCGCGAAGCCATACCTTGGATGCCGTAAGCCCCCGCCTTGTCCATGGGCTCGCCGCTGCGAACGTAAGCGGCAATTTCCTCATCCGTCATCGGCCGAAGGTCACGGTCGTGATCTCCGCCTCGGTGCGGTCGAAGCCCGGCGCCAGCAGGCAAACTCCGGTGATGACCTGGTGCGAGCGTCCCGCCAGCAGCTTCAGCATGCGAGTGGCGTCGTCGGCATCGCGCGGCTTCTCCAGCAGATGCTCGTCCACCACCACCACGGTGTCCGCGCCCAGGACCGCGTCCTGGGGATGGCGGGCAAAGACCGCATGTGCCTTGTCGCACGCCAGCCTGCGAGCGTAGCCCTCGGGCGACTCACCGGGGTCAGGCTCCTCGGTTACGTCCGACGGGACCACGGTGAACGCTAGCCCGGCATTGCGCAGCAGTTCGGCGCGGCGGGGCGAGGCGGAGGCCAGTATCAGCGGCATGGTGCGACGATTTTAGCTGCACCCGCCGCCGTAAGCATCTTTGCTACCCTGTTGCGCGTCTGATGACTGTGATTTCGGCAAGCCAACCGCTGCAGTACGGAGCGACGCTCGCGGGCGGCGAGGCGCACTTTCGCGTGTGGGCGCCGATTCCGGGTTCCATCACGCTGCGCTTGCAACGCCAGGGCTCGGGCCCGTGCGACATTCCCGTGACGCGCGACGGACAGGACTTCATCGCCACCGCCGAAGCTGCCGCGGGCGACCGCTACAGTTACGTGCCCGATGGCGGAACGCCGCTGCCCGACCCGGTTTCACGCTTCTTGCCGGACGGGGTTCATGGCGGCACAGCCATCGTTGATCCCGCGGCGTTTCGCTGGACGGACACCGGGTGGCGCGGTCCCGAGCTGAAGGACTACGTCCTCTACGAACTGCACGTCGGCACCTTTACGCCCGCAGGCAGCTTCGACGGCGTCATCCAGAAACTGCGTTATCTCAAAGACCTCGGCATCACCGTGATCGAGCTGATGCCGATCACGGCCGCGCCCGGACGCCACAACTGGGGCTACGACGGGGTCTCGCCCTACGCGGTGCAGGCCAGCTACGGCGGTCCGGACGGCCTGAAGCGACTGGTGGACGCCGCACACCAGCGCGGCATCGGCGTCATGCTCGATGTGGTGTACAACCACCTCGGCCCGGAAGGCAATTACCTGCCGCAGTTCGGGCCGTATTTCACTGCGCGTCACCACACCCCGTGGGGCTCGGCGGTGAATTACGACAGCGAAGGCTGCGAGCACGTGCGCCGCTACGTCATCCAAAATGCGCTCTACTGGATCGGCGAGTATCACCTGGACGGCCTGCGGGTGGATGCGGTGCAGACCATCAAGGACGATTCGCCCAAGCACATCCTGGCCGAGATTCAGGAGAACGCGCAGGCGCTGGCGCGGCAGCTTGGACGCAATGTTTGCATCGTCGCCGAAACCGACGAGAACGACGCACGCTACGTTCGCGGGCCCGGCGCCGGCGGCTACGGGCTGAACGCGGTGTGGAGCGACGACTTCCATCACGCCGTACACGCCTGGTTCACCGGCGAGCGCCGCGGCTATTACCAGGATTTTGGAAAGCCCGAACAGATTGCCCGCGCGCTCAGCGAAGGCACGGTCTTCCAGGGCGAGCACTTCAAATTCTGGAAGAAGCCGCGCGGCACCAGCGCCGCAGAGACGCCGCTGCCGGCCAACGTCATCTGCCTGCAGAACCATGACCAAGTGGGCAACCGCGCCAAGGCGAGCGCCTGTCGGTGCTCACGCCGCGCGGCGCGCGCAAACTCGCGGCGGCCCTGCTGCTGCTGGCGCCGGAGACGCCGCTGCTCTTCATGGGCGAGGAGTATGACGAGCGGAAGCCCTTCCAGTTCTTCGCCGACTTCCAGGATCCGGCGCTGAAAAAAGCCGTCAGCGAAGGCCGCCGTCGCGAGTTCCAGGAGTTCGATTTCTCCGAGGTGCCCGACCCGGAGGATCCGGCGACGTTTGAGCGCTCGAAGCTGTCGTGGGCTGACGAAGCTGCAAAACCGGCAAATGCTCGACTGGTATCGCGAGCTGCTGAGTTTACGGAAGCAATACGTCACGCAGGGCGCGCGCACCGCGGATATTCGCTATAGCGACGGAATTCTGACCATGCAGGTACCTGCGAATGCGCCAAGGATAAGAGTAGTAGGAAATCTGGAGTCCGCCCGCGAACTTCCGCCCGCCCATGACGGATGGCGCGAAGTTTTGCGCTCCGACGAAGATGGTTACGCGGTCAGCATCGCCATCGCCGAATGTGCCGCCGGCTGAAGCCGGCTCGTGAGACAAAACGTAAAGAGCTGATCGGGCGGAGGGAGCCCCGCATTCATGCGCCAGTTTGGCGCGAGGGAGGGAGCCCCCGCATTCATGCGCCAGTTTGGCGCGAGGGTGGGAGCCCCCGCATTTATGCGGGGGAGCAACGCTTCAGCGTGGCGAAACGAGTCCTCCCAAAAATGAGGGGCTTTAGCCCCGGGATTTCTCTATGATGGGAGTGCAGGTTTTCGCATGGCCCTTGCGCCGCAGGAATCCCGCACCTTCCTCCTCTCCTCTGCCACCTGGCAGCGCCGGATGATTCTCCAATCCAATCCTCTCTGCGAGCTGCTGTTGCAGGTGATTCGCGATCATCGCGCTCAACAGAGGTTTCAGCTTCACGCGTTCGTCTTCATGCCGAACCACGTTCATCTGATTCTCACGCCGGCGCCGCTGGTGTCGCTTGAGAAAGCGATGCAGCTCATCAAGGGAGGATTCTCCTTTCGCGCGAAGAAAGAGATGAGCTTCAATCAAGAGATATGGCAGAAGGGCTACAACGAACACCGCATCCGCGACGCTGACGACTATTCAAAGCATGTGGAATACATCTGGAAGAACCCGGTGGAAGCGGGATTAGTGAGTGAGGCTGAGGAGTTCCCGTACTCGTCGGCGCGATTGAAGACGGAGGTCGATGCGGCGCCGCTTCAATTTCAGAGGCTGGTCCGGGGCTAAAGCCCTGAGAATCTAGAGGGGCTCCTCTTTCCGCAACGCTGAAGCGTTGCTCCCCCCGCATAAATGCGGGGGCTCCCTCCCTCGTCTCGCTGCGCTCAAGCGTCGCTTCCCCGCATGAATGCGGGGCTCCCTCCCAATCGATTGCGGCTGCGTTCTCGCCCGGCCAACGAACCACGCATCGCCTGTTAGAATCGAGAGGGCAACTCCGGTAGCCCGGTCGTTGGCCCATCTCGAGCCGCTGACCGAAGAGCCTCCTAAAAAGCCGAAAAGCAGATCCCTCGCCGGCTGAAGCCGCGTCGGGATGACAAGGAAGAATGCAACCGCGCACCTGAAGGTGTGCGCCTCCAGACCTAGAAGTTATCTCGCATGGACCCACCTCATTCGCAATTTCGCGATCATCGCGCACATCGACCACGGCAAGACCACGCTCTCCGACCGCCTGCTGGAGCTCACCGGCTCGCTCACCGCGCGCGAGATGGCAGGCCAGCAGGTGCTCGACGCCATGGACCTGGAGCGCGAGCGCGGCATCACCATCAAGGCCCACGCCGTGCGCATGATGTATCACGGCGCACGACGGCAAGACCTACCAGCTCAACCTGATCGACACGCCCGGCCACGTGGACTTCTCCTACGAAGTTTCGCGCTCGCTGGCCTCGTGCGAAGGCGCGCTGCTGGTGGTCGACGCCACGCAGGGCGTGGAGGCGCAGACGCTGGCCAACGCCTATCATCGCCATCAACCACGGCCTCGAAATCATTCCGGTCATCAACAAGATCGATCTGCCCAGCGCCGACATCGAGCGCACGCAAGGAGATGATCGAGAGCGCCGTCGGCCTGGACGCCATCGCATTCGCTGCCCATCAGCGCCAAGACCGGCCAGGGCGTGCCCGAGGTGCTGGAAGCCGTCGTGCACCGCGTTCCGCCGCCCAAAGGGCGACGCCGACGCACCCGCTGCAGGCGCTGATCTTCGATTCCTGGTTCGATCCCTACCGCGGCGTCGTCGTGCTGGCCCGCGTGGTTCAGGGCCGCCTGCGCAAGGGACAGAAGATCCACCTGATGTCCAACGGCACGCACCTTCGACGTGGAGACCATGGGCGTGCTGACGCCCAAGCCGGTCGAGATCGGACGAGCTGACCGCCGGCGAAGTCGGCTTCTTCTTCGCCACCATCAAGAACGTGGCCGACACGCAAGATCGGCGACACCATCACCGACGACGACCGCCCGGCGATCGAGCCGCTGCCCGGCTTCGAAGACATCAAGCCGATGGTCTTCGCCGGACTCTACACGGTGGATTCGCACGAGCACGCGCTGCTGCGCGACGCGCTGGAGAAGCTGCGGCTCAACGATTCGTCGTTCTTCTTCGAGCCGGAAAGCTCGGCCGCGCTCGGCTTCGGCTTCCGCTGCGGCTTCCTCGGCCTGCTGCACATGGAGATCATCCAGGAGCGGCTGGAGCGCGAGTACAACCTCGACCTCATCACCACCGCGCCCAGCGTGCGCTATCGCATCACGCTGACCAACGACGAGGTCATCGAGGTCGACAATCCCTCGCGCTGGCCCGATCCCAGCGAGATCGACAAGATCGAAGAGCCGGTCATCATGGCCACGATCCTCACCAACGAAGAGTACGTCGGCGGCATTCTGAAGCTGGTGGAAGAGAAGCGCGGCAAGCAGAAGAACTTCGAGTACGTCAGCTCCAACGCGCGTCATGCTGACCTACGAGCTGCCGCTGAACGAAATCGTGCTCGACTTCTACGACCGGCTGAAGACGGTTTCGCGCGGCTACGCCTCGCTCGACTACCACCTCTCCGGCATGTGGGAGTCGCCGATGGTCAAGCTGGATATCCTGGTCGCCGGCGATCCGGTGGATGCGCTTTCCATCATCGTGCACCGCGACTTCGCCTACGAGCGCGGCAAGGCGCTGGTCTCGAAGATGCGGGAACTGATTCCGCGCCAGATGTTCGAGGTCGCCATCCAGGCCGCGATCGGGGCCAAGATCATCGCCCGCGAAACCGTTGCCGCGATGCGCAAGAACGTGATCGCCAAGTGCTACGGCGGCGACATCACCCGCAAGCGCAAGCTGCTGGAAAAGCAGAAGGAAGGCAAGAAGCGCATGAAGCGCATCGGCAAAGTGGACATCCCGCAGGAAGCGTTCCTGGCCGTGCTGAAGGTCGGCGAAGACTAGCGCGAACCTGCTTTATGGAAATCGTCATTCCCAACCGAGGATAGGAGCCTTCATGCCAATTTTCGATCACAACCGAGCGAAATATACTGACTTGAATCGAATTTGAATGTCACCCGCGACCGAGACGGCGAACCGTCGAAAGCACAACGTAGGGTTCCGTGAGGCGACGACAGTTTTTGGCGATCCATTGGCGACAACATTTCCTGATCTCGGACCATTCCATATCCGAAGACCGCTTTTTAACGATTGGCGCATCAGTCTCTGGGCGGCTGCTGGTTGTAGCGCATACGGAACACGAGAAGAGTATTCGCATCATTAGCGCTCGTCTGCGCTCCGCTCGGAATGACAATTCGTTTTGGGCCGCTGCGCTCCGCTCGGAATGACAACCGTCTGTTTTGGAGCGACTGCGCTTCGCTCGGAATGACAATTCGTAAGGTCCTTAGTCACTCCTCCTGTTAATCCCCTGTAACCTATCACCGGTTTGTGTTACTCGTAACCCGGCTGGGGCACGATATGATGCCGATGGAGGCCGAATGGTCGAAGATTGGGCATCGCGGGCAGCCAGACGATTTGCCGACGAGCAGCGCGCCGAGCGCTTACGCCAGCAGCGCGCTCAATTGCGCCAGAAGCTGGTGGAGAAGCAGGGTTCCAAGCTGTGGGGCGAACTTCGGGGCATGCTGGAAGAAGAAATCCGCAACTTCAACGCCGAAGCCGGCAAGAATATTCTGGTCTCCGCCGGCAACGACGACAACAAGCTGATCATCTTCCTGCGCGCGGTCGAGCAGCGCGAACTGACCGCCACGCTGAATACCCGCGACTACACCATTGACTATCGCGCCCAGGATTCCTCGGCCGACCAGCCCGACAAGAGCGGCAAATTCACCATGGGCATGACCGACGACAATTCGCTGGTGCTGCTCGATCTGCGCGGGGTGAAGCGCTCGCTGCAAGGCGCGGCATCGCAAATCCTGAACGCGCTGATGGCCTGGAACCGCTGAGCTGCGCCTCGATCTCGCGCCGCCATCGGATCGTCCATTCCGGCCTTTCTTCTTCTTCGCGGCTGGACTAAGCTGCGGGCATGCCTGATCTGCGCCCGTGGCTTCGCTGTTGCCTGCTTTTCTCGCTGCTGATCGCCATCATCCCATCGTTCGCCCAGAGCACGGCGCCTTCGTCGTCCCAACCGCAAGCTGCATCGGCGCAGCCGATGCTGCACTACACCCTGCCACCCGACAAGCTGGAAAAAGCCTATGCGCTCTACCGCATCCACGGCACGCTCTACTTCGTCACCAGCCTGTGGATGCTGATCGTGCTCTACCTGATGCTGCGCACCCGCTTCGGCGTGAAGCTGCGCAATCTTGCCGAGGCGGTCTCGCGCTTCCGCCTGGTACAGGCAGCCATCGTGGCGTCGCTATTTGCGCTGGTGGTCACGCTGACGCAACTTCCGTTCGACGCCTATGAGCACCACATCTCGCTGCAATACGGTTTGTCGGTGCAGCAATGGGGCTCGTGGTTTGGCGACTGGAGCAAGAGCCTGCTGCTGAGCTTTCTCTTCGCCAGCGTGCTGCTGTGGATTCTCTACGCGGTGCTGCGGCGCAGCCCGCGCCGCTGGTGGTTCTATTTCTGGCTGGCGCTCATTCCCATCCTGCTGTTCGTCATGTTCATCGCGCCGGTATGGATCGAGCCGCTGTTCAACAAATTTGAGCCGCTCAGCGACCATCACGCCGACCTGGTCGCGCAAATCGGCCGCGTGGTTTCGCGCGCCGGCATGGACATCCCGCCCGAGCGCATGTTCGAGATGGAGGCCAGCGAGAAGACCACCCAACTCAACGCCTACGTGGATGGCTTCGGCGCCACCAAGCGCGTGGTGGTCTGGGACACCACCATGCAGCACATGTCCATCCCGCAGACGCTGTTCGTCTTCGGCCACGAGATGGGACATTACGTGCTGCTGCACATTCCAAAAGAGATGACACTAGTGCTGCTGCAACTGCTGGTGCTGTTCTATATCGGGTACCGGCTGGCCAACTGGCTGGTGGGAAAGTATGGCGCGCGCTGGGGCCTGCATGGCCTGGACGATTGGGCGTCGCTGCCGCTGCTGGCGCTGCTGCTGTTCGTGCTGACCTTCCTTGATACGCCGGGCGTGAACGCGGTTTCGCGGCACTACGAGCACCAGGCCGACCAGTACGGGCTGGAGGTGGTGCATGGGCTGATCCCGGACTCCGGCCGCACCGCCGCTGAGTCGTTTCAGATTCTTGGCGAGCGCTCGCTCGACTATCCCGATGTAGGCAAGTTCGTGGAATTCTGGGTGTGGGCCCATCCCACGATTCGCGACCGCGTGATCTTCGCGCAGACCTATGATCCGTGGGCCGAAGGCAGGGAGCCGGAGTTCGTGAAGAGCGCGCC
>CAVXQR010000022.1:0-9072 GCA_963763975.1 uncultured Acidobacteriaceae bacterium | reverse complement strand
TAGAGAAAGGGACCGGCAGTGCCGGTCCCTCTCTGGTCGTACCTCCCCTGCATGTGGTTATTGCTGCGAGCTGGGCGGAACCTCCGTCCGGCTGCTTACGCCTGTCGCGTCAGGACGAACCGTGTTGGCGTTCGCAGGCATGCTGCTGGTATGCGCCTTGTTCACAGTGGCAGAGCCGCGGGTCGAGGAGCTGCCAGTCGTCGCGGCGTTGGGCTGCACCCCGGTGTTGCTCTTCGATGCGTTGACGGAAACGCCGGTGGTCGCATTCGCGCCGACCGTGCCGGCATTAGCGGCTACGCGCCGAGTGGAAGAAGCAGCTACCGGGTCCGCGCTGGCAGCAACGCCGGTGTTGGCGTTCACTCTGCCTGCATTAGGAGCCACGGTGCTTGCGTTGGCGCCCACGTTGCTCGCGTGGCTGGACGTCGTCCTTGCATTGGCCGGCATGGTGTTAGCGTTAGGCGCAATTGTATTGGCGTTAGTGCCGACGGTGCTGGCGTGGCTGGAAGTCGAGCTTGCATTCGCTGGCATGGTGTTAGCGTTAGGCGCAACCGTATTGGCCGTCGTGCCGACGGTGCTGGCGTGGCTGGATGTTGAGCTTGCATTGGCCGGCATGGTGTTGGCATTAGGCGCAACCGTATTGGCGTTGGTCTTCACCGGGTTGCTGCTTGATTTGGTCGTCCTGGCGTGCGTACTCATGGTGTTCGATCGCGACACGTTCGCAGTCGGACCCACCGTGCCGGTGCGAACGGTAGCGGTGCGAACGCCCACTGCGCCGGGGGTGAAGGGGACAGTAGGATTGCCTACGTGTCCTCCGCCAAAAGTGCCGCCGACATTGCGGCGCTGGACATCCGGCATCGCCGGCCTCGCATTGCGTTGCGCCCATGCGCCGGTGGTCAGCAGGCCGAGAAACAGACCCAGGGAAATGATGTTCTTTTTCATAACGTGAACCTCCCAGTTCCGTAGTTACCCCTGTCGGCCATCTGTCGAGATCTTCTGGTCTTGTTCTCGCTGTGGCCTTCTTCGAGAACGCTACAAGGGAGTGCAAGCGTTATGCCAAGGTATGCAGGTCAAGAAAAGGCGGGACTTATCGCAAAGCAGGAGGGATACACCTAGCAAGTTTTACCCTAGTACGGAAATGGCGCTATAGCCGGAATAGGCCGTCATCATCGCGAGGAAAATGCTGGAGGGCGGGCAACCTTTCAGCAATTGGCAATTAGCAATTAGCAACCAGGAACTAGAAGCGCAGGGGTCGAGGTTCCGCCAAGAGCAAAGCGCCTCGGGCGCGAACACATGACCGCCCAGCACGGAGCGCCCACTTTTGGCGCGGAGTGCTGGGTAGGCTGGTTCTAAAAATTGAGAGTCCTCCGCGGCAGACACGGTTCTCACGCAAGAGCACCGCGGCGTGGCAGACGCATGCGTGTGCAGAGTGCAGCCCGTAGGACGGAATAATCGTGCCCAGCACGCAGCGAAGCGGAGTGCTGGGTAGGCGAGGGCTCGCGACCGAGTCCCGCGGGGACGGCATATGCGACGCCGCAAATATTTTTGTGGGGACGGCTGTCGCGCGCAGGCTTCAATACTTGCGCAGCACACCGATCACCCGGCCCTGAATCTGCACCGTTTCCGCGGGAACGATGATGGGCTGCAGCGCGGCGTTCGAGGGTTGCAGGCGAATCTTGTCGCCCTCGCGATAGATGCGCTTCAAGGTGCTGTCGCTGCCGTTGACCAGCGCTACCACGATCTCACCATCGCGCGCAGTGTTGGTTTTTTCCACCAGCACGTAGTCGCCGCTCACAATGTGTTCGTCCTGCATGCTCTCGCCCGAGACCTGCAGCACGTACACATCTTTGGAGCGGGTGAAGTCGGCGAGCGAAATGGATTCGGGATTCTCCAGCGCCTCCACCGGGCGGCCGGCGGCGATGCGTCCCACCAGAGGCAGCGTTCCGGCCTGGCTGGCGGCAGCGGCCGCGGCAGCCACGGCCAGCGACTGCTTCATTCGTCCCGTGGGCTTGCGCAGTTCGATGGAGCGGCTGCAGTTGTAATCACGCCGCAGCAGCTCCTTCTTCTCCAGCGTGCCGATGTGCTTGTGCACCGTGGCCAGCGAATTCAGGCCCAGACCTTCGGCGATCTCCTCGTACGAGGGCGAGTAGCCGTTGCGGTCCACGAACTGCGAGATGAAGTCGTACACCTCTTTTTGCCGACGGGTGAGAGCCATGACGTGCGCCAGCCTCCACCTCTATGTTAGCGAATAAAAGGCGAATGTCAATCCTCGCACCCTGTTCGCGACCCACGGAAGTAACCGCGCGCTGGCCTAACGGTCGGAAAAATATCCTCCTCCCATGGCCGGAGCTGGTGGCGGCGGCAGCGGCGGTGTCTGTCGGCTGCTGTACCAGTCCAGCCGCCGGGTGAAGTACATCACCGCGGCGATGGCGGCAAAGCTGGCGATGGCGCCCACCAGCAGCGCCTCGTCTTCCAGCCGCAGCAGCAGATAGATCAGCGCATAGAGAAATCCGAAGGCGCCCAGCGCCCGCAAGCCATACCGCCGGCTGGCGAAGATCCATCCCGCATAAGCGGAAATCAAGGTGACCGTGGCAGTCGCTGCGATGGCGAAGGCAAGATCGAAACCCATACGCTCGGCGATGGAGAGCAGCAGCAGATAAAAGATGAGCTGCGCGATTCCTACCAGGATGTACTGCGCGGGATGCACCCGCCGGCCCGCCGCAACTTCGAACAGGAAGTACGACAGGAACACCAGCCCGATGAACAGCACCGCATACTTCAACGAACGCGTGACCGACTGGTAAGGATCGGCCAGGTCCACAAAGGAAACGCCCAAAGCGGTGCGTCCTAGCCTGCCAGGAAAGATGTCCGTCCCGCCTTCGGCAGGAACGCCGCGGGCGATGAACGGCACCGTCCATTGCGCCTCAAATCCGCTGTCGGAAACCGTTTGCCGCGAGGGCAGGAAGCCGCCTTCGAAGCTGGGGTGTGGCCAGTCGCCCTTGATGGTGACGTCGGTGCTCTTGGCGAAGGCGAGAATCGCCAGACGCTGCGCGCCGGTGAACTTCAGCGCTGCGCTCACCTCGAAACGCGCGCCGGGCTTGAGCACATCCACCACGCGCGCGCCAAAGAGGGTGAGCGGGGTCTCTCCGCCGCTGGACAAGATAACGCTGGCAGTAGGAAGCACGGCCGCCGGCGTCAGGGTCACGGTCTGGCCGTTGATCACGGCGGTGGCATCGGCTTGCGCGCCGCGCGGATCGGCGACCCCGACCAGCAATTCTGCGTTGTTCCAGTTCAGCTCCGCGCCCGAGGGAGCGTTGGCGGGAACGCCCGCCAGGTCGAAGGCGGCCTGGAAGTGGACGTCCGAATGATAGACCGGCACTTTGAACAACGAGCGATGCCGGACCTCGGCGCTGGTACCCGCCGTGGCCTCACCGCGTGCCGGAAACACCAGGTAAACGCCGCGTTCGGCCGGCTTCACCGCGGTGGCAGCGATGGTGTAGGGGACACCCAACACCGGGCCGAGAAAGACCTGCGGTCCGCCGACCAGGGCGCTGACTTCGTTCACCACCTCGTCGGCGCGATGGCTGCGGTCCTCAATCAGGCTCCAAACGAAGAGGGCGGGGATGGTCATGAGCAGGGCAAGGGCGCAAACCACGATGAGCTTCATGCCCATGGAGCGGGAGGGGACAAGGGGGGTGAACTGGGGTGTGGCGGACACGATCTTCCTCCGTACGGCGATAGCATATTACAAACTACTTTATATTGTAAAGTACATTACGAGAGCGCTTCGGTCCACCTCCGCGTCTGGGAGACGAAGCCCCGTCCTGGTTAGAACGGGGCACCCAGATCTTCTTGCTATCAAAATTTCCGGTGATTCCGCCCACATCATGGGTGCCTCCCACACCCGTTTTTCGGATGTGTGGGAGACGGCCAATCTCGAACCTGTTTGATTTCGAGACGAACCGTATCCGGGCAGGCTTCAGTCATGCCGTAGGACGAGTCTTGCGCGACCCAAGGGAATGCGGTGGACGAAAAAGGCCCCGCCCTCCGCCAAAAGACGGCGTAGAACGCGGCACCCAGCACGCTAGAACTCTGTGTCTCTGTCGTGAAACCGGGCACGCCGCTAAGCCTCGACCTTCATCCCGCTCACGATTTCCTCGGTGACCGCTATGGCACGGGTAATCTCCTCGTCGGTGTTGTAGAAGTGCGGCGAGAAGCGCACTCCGGCCTTGGGACGGTAATCCACCAGCACATCACGCTTCAGCAGTTCCGCGCACACCTGCGGAGCATTGGGCATATCAATGGAAACGGTGCCGGCGCGGTGGTCAGGATTGCGTGGCGTATTCACCCGCCAGCCCTGCTGGTCGGCCAGTTCGATCAGCAGCGAGGTTTGCCGCTTCGATTTGGCGCGGATGTCCTCGATGCCGGCCTCAGCCACGAGTTTCAGCCCAGGCCGGGCCACGTAGAGCGCGGGAATGTTGGGCGTGCCCTGGGTGAAGCGATAAATGGTTGGCGAGTAGCGGGTGGCGCCGATCTCGAAACCGAAGGGATTCTCATGCCCGATCCATCCGGTGAACGCCGGCTCCAGCTTTTTCGCCAGGTCGGGCCGCACATAGAGGTAGCCGGTGCCGGGGCCGCCGCACAGCCACTTCAGCACGCCGCCGGTGCAGAAATCCACGTTCAGTTTCTGCACGTCGAAGGGAATGGTGCCGGTGGCCTGAAAGGAATCCAGCAGAACGTAGGCGCCGACGCGATGGGCTTTCTCCACGATGGCCGGAACATCCTGGATGAAGGCGCTGCGGAAGATGACGTGCGAGATGGGAACGATCAGCGTCTCTTCATCAATGGCGTCGAGCAGGCGACCGGTATTGACGTGGATGCCATCATCGCCCGGGCACCATCTGCACGCGGGCGCCGCGCGCACGCTGCGCCTCCCAAAAGTACATCACTGAAGGAAAGTTCAAGTCGCTGTAAACCACTTTGTTGCGCTTGCCGCTGAAGTCCAGGCACGACGCCACCGTGGCCTGGCAGTTGGTCACGTTCTGCAGGCACGCCACCGATCCCTTGGGGGCGTTAAACAGCGCGCCGATTTCGTCGCCCACCTCCGCCGCCAGCATCCACCACTCTTCTTCCCAGGCGCGAACGCCGCGGGTGTTCCAAACCTCGGTGTAGCGGCGCAGCGCGTCCTCCACGCCGATAGGCATGGCGCCCAGCGAGTTGCTGATGAGGTAGGTGGTGGTTCCGAGGATAGGGAACTGCGAGCGGAAGGGCAGCAGATGGTCAAACATTGTCACATTGTAAGACGGCGTGGGAAAAACATGTGACGGCCGCCCGCAGACCTTTCCTGAGGCGCGTAAAATATATCCAACGGGGTCGAGGAGCCTGTAGTTATGCGTCAAATGCTGTTGCTCGCCATTGCCCTGATCGGGCTTGCGGTTTCGTCTTCCGCTCAACAACTTCGCGGCACTTATATTGAGTCGCGCTCTACCGACGTGTACGTGGCGCAGTGCTTTGCCAACGGCGAGGTCGGCCTGGCCGGCAACGAGGCGCTGCTGGCCTGGCATGTGGACGAAGGTTCCTGGGACGGCGTGCCTCTGGACGGACTGACCGTAGCGGCTGCCGTGCGCGCGCATGCTACGCTCGGCGATCCTTACGGCAATCCTTATCCGGCGCAGGCGGTGCTGATGGTGGACGATGCTGCTACTCCGGCGCAGCGGCGGGCGCTGGCGGCACTGGCGCAGCATGAAGGCGGCGAATTGCTGGCCCACATCGTGCGCACCGAGTATGTGCCGGTCATCCTCGATGCTCCTGCCGATCCGCATCAGGGCGGTGCGATTCTGCGCGCCGGTCGTCTGGCGACGATCATCACCCGGCCGCTGAATCATCACGATCACATCTGCGGCAACGAAGTGGATTTCTATCCACCTCTGGCGACGGTGGAACATCCGGTGTCGGCCGTGGCGCTGACCGATGAGTTCCAGGGCCCGGGTCTGGGAACGCAGTGGAGCTCGCATGGACGCCGCAGCGCGTATCTGGCGACGTTCAGCGAAGGCGACGCCATGGCGCAAGCGCGGTTTTGAAAGGCCGCGGCTTTGAAAGGGCACGGCTTCAGCCGTGCCGATAGCGCGCTTCATAACCATGGGCTTTAGCCCCTGCGGTTTTCTGCCGTCGGCTAAAGTCGACTCAGCGCGATGATGGAGATCGTTTGCGGCACGACGGAAGCCGTGCCCTTTCAAAACAAAATCTCTGTGCCTCTGTGTCTCTGTGGTTAGCATGGTGTTCCACGCTGCGAACGCCGGAATTCCATAAACGCCTGCAGGATCAGCACCGCGGCCATCTGGTCCACTACTTCTGGCCTGCCGCGGACGCTGACCTCGCTCTCGCGCAGCAGCCGATTGGCCTCCACCGAGGTCAGCCGCTCGTCGAACAGGTGCACCGGCAGCTTGAACTTGCGCCGCAGCTCTTCGGCGAATTCCTTCACCTTGTCCGACTGAATGCCTTCCTCGCCGCTCATGCGCAGCGGCAATCCCATCAAAATCTCGCTCACCCCATGCTGACGGATCAGCCGGCGCAGGTGGTCCAGATCGTTGCGCTTGTTGGTGCGGAGCAGCGTGGGCAGGCCTTGCGCGGTCACGCCCAGCTCATCGCTCAGCGCCAATCCGATGCGGCGGGAACCGAAGTCCAGGGCCAGAATTCGCGGCGGGGCGCCGCCTTCGTCCGGTGTCGAAGCTGGATTTACCATTTGCGGTACAGCGAAAGTATCATGTTCCGAATCTCAGTCCTGTGCGAGTACCATAGCCCAGATGCCCGACGAGCTGCTGGATAAAGAGATCCCGAGCAAGCTGGAAGCGGAAGATCCGGATGCGGCGGCCAATGCTGCCGGCGGAGAAACTCCCGTCCCCACCGTGGCCATCAACCGTTCCACGGTGGCGGAGTTGGAGCGGCGCCGCATGCTGCATCTGCAGACCACCGCGCTGCTGATCCTGGCTTCGGCGGCGGTGATCACGCTTATCTACCTGGCCAAGCTCATCCTGGTGGTGGTGTTGGTTTCGATTCTGCTGTCGTTCGTGCTGGCGCCGGTGGTGGACGGGCTTTCGCGCTTTCACGTGCCGCACACCGTGGCCTCGCTGATTGCGGTGATGGCGCTGGTCATCGGCGGAGCGGTGGTCACCTACATTTCGTCCAGCAAAGCGCTGGAATTCGCGCACCAGCTCCCCAACTACAAGGCGCACATCCAGAATTCCATGAGCAGTCTGGAGAGCCAGGTCGCGGACCTGGAGAAGGCCGAGAGCGCGCTGTTCCCCGACAGCGGGAATAACAAAAATACCGTGTCGGTGAAGCAGGAGAGCAGCCTGACGGACACCGTCAGCCGCAATGCCAGCGCTGTTTCCGAGCTGGTGCTGACGCTGACCTTCGTGCCCTTCCTGGTGTTCTTCATGCTGAGCTGGCAGGACCATGTGCGCGCCACCTCGGTGATGCTCTTCAGCATGGAGAACCGCAACACCGCCTACGTGATGCTGGGGCTGATTGCGCGCATGATCCGCTCGTTCATCGTGGGCAACTTCATCATCGGCGTTTTCCTCAGCGTGTTCAGCATTGCGCTGTTTGCCATGCTGGGTCTGCCCTATTCGTACTTCATTGGCGTCATCAGCGGCTTCCTCAGCCTGATTCCTTACCTGGGCGTGCTGCTGGCCATGTTGCCGCCCATCCTCGTCGGGCTGGGACAGATGACCCCGGGCGTCTTCCTGCTGATCGTAGTCATCGTGCTGGGTCTGCATCTGGTGGCCATGAACGTTCTCTATCCCAAGATACTGGGCAAGCGGCTGCAACTGAATCCGCTGGCGGTTACCATCGCGCTGCTGTTCTGGGGATGGCTGTGGGGCGCGGCCGGATTGATCCTGGCGGTGCCCATCATGGGCGCCTGCAAGATCATCTGCGACCATATCGACCGCCTGCGGCCCTACGGCGCGTGGCTGGGCGAGTAGCCGTATCAGGCCACGATTTTTTTCAAATCTCTCCACCGCCGCACCAAGTCCTTTGCCGCCTCTGACCAATCCGGAAATTCAAACTGAAAGCCCGCATCGAGCAGCCGTCCAGGCACTACCCTCCGGCTCTTGAGGATGAGCTCGGTCTCGGTGCGCAGAAAGATCGCGCCGAGGTGCAACTGCCATTCCATGGCGGGCAGTCCGACCGGCGCTCCCCACGCCTCGCGCAGGTAGCGCATGAACTCGCGATTAGGCAGCGGGTTCGGCGACGACACATTCACCACTCCGTCCATCTCCGTGCGCTGGCGCAGGAATTCCAGCGCGCGAATGAAGTCCACGCCGTGAATCCACGAGATGTACTGCCGCCCCGATCCGGCGCTGCCGCCCAGGCCGAAGCGCACCAGCCGCAGCAGCATATCGAAGATGCCGCCGCGCGATGGGTCCATGATCATGGCGCTGCGCAGCGCGATCCGGCGGGTGCGCGGCGTGGCCGCCTCGAAGAACGCATGCTCCCAAGCTGTAGCTACGGCGATGCTGAAGTGCCAGGTTTCCGGCACCTCCGGCTCGTGGCCACCGAGTTCGCCGGTGGCTTCGTCCATGGGACGGTCCAACGCATGGCGATAAATGGTAGCAGTGCTGGCGTTCATCCATAGCGACGGCGGGTGAGTGGCCTCGGCGATGGCGCGCCCCACGACTTCGGTCGAGAGCACGCGCGACTCCATGATCTCGCGCCGGTTAGCGTCGGTGTAGCGGCAGTTCACGCTGCGGCCGGCCAGGTTGATGACCCAGTCGGCGCCGTCGAGTTCGCGTGTCCAGTCGCCGAGCGAGCGCGCATTCCAGAGCACGCTGCGCCAGGGGTGCGTAGCCGGCTGTCGCGAGAGTACACACACCGCGTGGCCCTGCTGGTGGAAGTGCCGCGCCAGCATCTGGCCGACCTGGCCACTGCCGCCGGGAATCACGATGCGCAGTGCGGACGATTGCGGCATGGCGAAATTGTACCCGGACGAACTGCCCTCGGCGGCTGAAGCCGCGATGGAAGGGCAAATATGCGGCACGCCTGAACAGGCCGCGGAAAAACTTAGGCGTGGCA
>CAVXQR010000021.1:0-71995 GCA_963763975.1 uncultured Acidobacteriaceae bacterium | reverse complement strand
ATTTTCAGCCCAAAAAGAACGCGCTGCCGATCACAGCCGGCTCCGGAAAATCAAGACTAAATGGCTTGGATGCGAGCCTGAAAGCGCGCCCTACCCAAAAAGGCGGCCGTCGCACGGAGTTTTTCCGCAGCCTGTTCAGGCGTGCCGTTGAAACCTGTTCAACCACTGAGGGAGCGACTCACCTCAGGCGCCGAAGCGCGCATTCGCTCGGTCGTCCCAATGCACACCTGTTCAGCCGTGCCGATGCGCCCCTCTCTTACTTCTGTCAGCCCGAGTGGAGGGATCTGCGGTTTCTTTTTCAGCAGCCTGTGAAGGCGTGTCCTTTCAAATCACCCCCGATTTGGGCCGGAGGCGCCTCCGCCGTTAGAATCGAAGGTTGCATTTATCGTTCAGGAGTTATCCATGGCACACATGGTCAATTGCGTGAAGATGGGCCGCGAGATGGAAGGACTTCCCGAGCCGCCCTTCGACGGCCCTCTAGGGCAGCGAATCTACGAGAACGTCTCCAAGCTGGCTTGGGAGCAGTGGCAGGAGCACATGAAGATGCTGCTCAACGAGTACCGCCTGCAGCCCTGGAAGAAGGACCACCAGGAATTCATCGTGCAGCAGATGGAAGCCTACTTCTTCGGCGAAGGCTCGGAGAAGCCCAAGGAATTCGTCGCGCCCCAGCAGTAGTCAGCAGCCAGTAGCCAGTTGACTCGGCGTGACCGATTCCTCTTGGACTTATCGTGACTATTCGGTGCCCCAGAGCCTGCCCCGAGCGTAGTCGAGGGGTTCGCGTCCCAGGTTTGGACGCTAACCTGGGTTCCGGATGGGTGGAGCATGCCTTCGCAAGCTGCTAAAAACTTCGTCTCGGCTGCCTTCTATCGGGGCACGCGTCGTGCCGATAGGCCCTTTGCTCTTTCTGTCCCGAGCCGGCTGTGCGCTCTTCAGCCTATAAACATCGCGCGGTGACCGTCAACCCGGCCGCTCGTGAGCCAATGGGCGCAGCCTGGTGATGTACCTCACAGACGCGGCTTAAAACCAGAAATAATAATCACTTAACGTAAGAGCTGTACACGATTCGCACCCAGGTTGCCACTTCCCAGCGAATCGCCGTTGATCTCCAAATGCGCGGTCGGAACTGCCTGTGCTCCGCGCGGTCTGGCCGTAGATCGGAAATGGAATGTTGCCCGGCCTCCATTGTTCCGCTCAAGCGATGCCGTGGGCGATGCCAACCCAGAATCTCTTCCTCATCCTTCAGCTTCTAGGTCTGATGTGCTTCGGCTACATCGTGGCCAAGCGTCTGGTGCCGCTGTTTCGCGCGGCGCCCGATTTCCGGTTTGATCGTCCAGGGCTGAGGCTGCGTAAAGTTGCGCAGTTCTGGTTCGGCCAGTGGAAACATCCGCGCTACAAGACCGCCGGCGTAATGCATCTGTTCATATTTGCCGGCTTCCTCATCCTGGCAACGCGGGCCTTCTATCTTCTTATATTCGGGATCGGGGGCGACCTGGCCGCAACCGGCGCCGCTGGGCGACTGTATGACATCGTCGCCGACTACGCCGCAACCATCGTTTTCGCGGCAGTAACGGTAGCCGCCATTCGCCGCGTGTTTTTCAAGCCCGCGCGCTATCAGGTTCCGGCGAAGTTCGGCAAAGGCCATCCGATTGACGCCATCTTCCTGCTGGGACTGATTGCGCTGCTGATGTTCTCCGAGAGCCTGTTCGAGGCCAGCCGCGCCGCTATTCAGGCGCACCAGGGCGTGACGGCTGAATTCCTGCCGGCGTTCACTCTCGGCTGGCTGCTGAAGGATGCGATCAGCTCGGCTTCCCTGACGACACTGTGGCGACTCCATTTCGGCGCCTACCTCCTCGATGTTCTGACCTTTTACTTCCTGCTGTGCTACCGGCCGTTCGGAATCCAGTTTCACGTGGAAACTTCGCTGTTCAATGTTTACTTTGCGAAACTCGACCGCGGCACGGTCAAGCCGGTGCGCTGGGATGTAAGCGATGACCAGCTTGACCAGGTGAAATCTTTCGGCGTGAAGAAATTTGAGGACTTCACCTGGAAGCACATGCTCGATTTCTACTCCTGCGCCGACTGCGGGCGCTGTTCGGACAACTGTCCCGTCGAACGCCGTGGGACGGCCGCTGTCGCCGCGCTTCCTCACCATCAAGGCGCGAGATTACGCGTTCCAGAATTATCCGATGTTCGGCGCCGGCACAAGACGGTGCGGCGCTGATTGGCGACGTCTATTCCGAAGACGAAATCTGGTCCTGCACCACCTGCGGCGCCTGCGAAGAAGAGTGCCCGCTGCTGATTGAGTACATCGACAAGATCGTCGATCTGCGTCGCGGTCTGGTGGATGACGGCAATGTGCCCAAGTCCATTCAGAAAGCTCTGAAGGCGTTGGAGAGCCGCGGCAATCCCTACGGCAAGATGGAAAAGAAGCGCGCCGACTGGACCAAGGGCGAAGAGTTTCGCCAGACCTGCGATGTCAGGACGGTAAACGGCGGCGCCGCTTCCACGCTGTACTTCGTGGACAGCATCACCTCCTACGACGATCGCATTCAGGCGATTGGGCGGGCGACGGCAAGGCTCCTTGACGACGCGGGTGAAGACTTCGCCATTCTTGGCGCCGCCGAGAAAGACAGCGGACACGAGGTGCGGCGCTTCGGCGAGGAGCTGCTGTTCATGGCGCTGCGCGACCACAACGTCGATGCCATCAAAGCATCCGGCGTGCAGCGCATCGTGACTGCCGATCCGCACGCCTTCAACGCGCTGAAGCATGACTACACAAATCTGCCGCCGGTGGAGCACATCAGCCAGTTCCTCGCGCGCCGGGTGAAGTCGGGTGAGTTGCAGTTCAATCCCGTCGAAGGCGCGCATGTTTACGCCTATCACGACCCTTGCTATCTGGGGCGGCACAACCAGGTTTACGACGACCCACGCCATGTGCTCGATGCCATCCCGGGCATGAAGCGGGTGGAGATGAGCCGCTGCCGTGACCGGTCGTTCTGCTGCGGCGGCGGCGGGCTGATGTTGTTCTATGAGCCCAAAGAAGAGCAACGCATGGGTGTGAAACGGGTGCAGATGGCGGCCGAGGCGGGCGCCGATGTCATCGTCACCGCCTGCCCTTTCTGCATGGTGAATATCGAGGATGCGATCAAGGTTTCCGGCATGGAAGGAAAAATGACCGCCGTTGATCTGGCCGAACTGGTGGACCAGCAGACGGCGAGGTTGCCCGCGCCCGTGGCGGCAAAAGAGATCGCCGTGCAGGAACAGGTGAATGCTTAGTTACACGACAACGACAGTTCCAGGAGAAGCAATGTGGAGATCTTAGTTTGCGCACGAAGAGTGCCCGATACCTCGGAGAACGAAATTCAACTCAACCATGCCGGCAACGATATTGAACGCGACGACCTGGTGTACTCCATCAACGAATGGGACAACTACGCGGTGGAGGAGGCCTTGCAGATTGTCGCCAGGACCGGCGGCAACGTCACCGTCGCGACCGTAGGCGATGAAGACGACGAAGAAATTCTGCGGAGAGAGCTGGCCATGGGCGCCAATCACGCGACGCTGCTCAGCGACGAGGCCTTCACCGGCTGCGACGGCAAGGGGATCGCAACCGTTCTGAAGGGGTTCGTGCAGAAGAACCAGTACGACCTTATTCTCACCGGCGTGCAAGCCGAGGACGCCGGCGCACAAGTCGGTGGAATGCTGGCGGCAATGCTCGATTATCCCTTCGCCTCGCTGGTCAGCTCCATCGAAGTGCTCGACGGCAAGACCCTGAAGATTGGCCGCGAGATTGAAGGCGGCAACAAGGAGATGAACGAGATCGATCTCCCTTGTGTGCTCTCGATTCAGACCGGCATCAACGAGCCTCGCTACGTCGGGATGCGCGGCGTCAGGCAGGCAGCTTCGCTGGAGATTCCGACTTATGGCGCGGCAGACCTGGGCGTGGACAAAGCCTCCGTCGGCGCAACCGCCGCACGGGTTAAGCGCGACGACTATTTCGTCCCCGCCATGGGCAAGGGCGCCGAAATTCTCCAGGGCAGCAGCGAGGAGATTGCCGACCAGCTGATTGAGTTGCTCAAGGCCAAGGGAGGTTTGCAATGACGGCGAGAATTTTTGCTTACATCACCCACAAGAACGGGATCGTGGACGATTCCGCCGCCGAGTTGCTGGCTGCCGCTAAGACGCTTGCTCCCGCCGGCTCTGTCACGGCTTTGGTCACAGGTTCGGGCGCAGAGCTCGACGCCGCGTGCAACAGCCTGAAGACCAGCTATGCCGAGGTATGGAAGCTCGCGAACGACAGCCTCGCCTATCCCAATGCCGAGCTCGTTCGCAAAGCACTCATAAAGGTCGTTCCGCCTGGCAGCATTGTATTGCTCGCCCACAATCATTTCGGCATGGACCTGGCTCCTGGGCTTTCGATCAAGCTGGGCTCGGCATTCGTCTCGGATGTGCTGGCTGTGGATGGCACGTCCGGGAATCTGCTGAAAGTCGTACGCCAGGAATTTGGCGGGCAGGTGAGCGCGCATGTCTCCTGCGATATCTCATCGGGCGCAGTCATCACCCTGCGGCCGGGCGCGTTCAAGCCGGCGGAAAACGCACCGGTGACGGGCGCGGTTGTGGACAAATCGGCTGAGGTGGGCGCGCTTACCGCGGCGCGGCGCTACCTCACCACCGTCGTCGCCGAAACCGGCGATGTTGACATCAGCAAAGAACCGGTGCTGGTCTCCATCGGCCGCGGCATTCAGGAGAAGGACAACGTCGCCATCGCCGAAGAACTGGCCGAGGTAATGGGCGCAGCGGTGAGCTGCTCGCGGCCGGTGGTGGATGCCAAGTGGCTGCCTAAGTCACGCCAGGTCGGCTCCTCCGGGCAGACAGTTAAGCCAAAAGTTTACCTGGCGTGCGGGATGAGCGGCTCCTTCCAGCACCTGGCTGGATTGAAGGGCAATCCCTGCATTATCGCTATCAACAAGAATCCCAAAGCTCCAATCTTCCAGGTCGCCGAAGTAGGAATCGTCGCCGACATCCTGGAGTTTCTGCCCGAGCTGACCAACCGGATTCGCGAAACCAAGGGCGCGAGCGCCGTCGCTCACGCGGCCCGATAGAACGAGGCAAGCATCATGATCACCAAGAAGACCCTGCAACTGAGTTTGAAATCGCTTCGGGATTTCGCCAAGAAGCGCCTGCCCGATGAGGAGTTGATCGCGCTGGATGCACGCGACGAATGTCCGCTCGAGATCATCCGCCACATGAGCCATCCCGACAAGCTGGGTATTCAGCTCTTGTTCATCCCGGAAGAATACGGCGGCATGGGCGGCAGCACCTTCGACGTCTATCTGATTTGCGAACAGATGGCGCGCATTGATCTGGGCGTCGCCACTTCGCTGTTCGCCACCTTCCTGGGCAGCGATCCCATCACCTTCGGCGCCACCGAGGAGCAGAAGAAGAAGTGGCTGGGCCGCATCGCCGAAGAAGGAACTCTGTTCGCTTACGGCGCGACCGAACCGGAAGCAGGCAGCGATCTGGGCGCGTTAAAAACCACCGCCGACCGGGTCATGCAGGATGGAAAGATAGTCGGCTACAAGATCAACGGCAGCAAGCAATGGATCAGCAACGGCGGCATCGCCGACGTCTATACCATCCTCGCCAACACCCCCGCCGGGCCCACCTGGTTCATCGTGGATGCGGGCGCCAAGGGATTTGTCCACGACAAGCCCGAGGACAAGCACGGCATTCGGCTCAGCAACACCGCTGCCCTCGCGCTCAACGATGTGTACGTGGATGCCGACCGCCTGGTTGGCGGGGTTGAAGGCCAGGGCTTGATTCAGGCGCAGTTGGTGTTCGGCTACACCCGCGTGATGGTCGCAGCCTTTGGATTGGGGGCGGGCTGGTCCGCCATGGATCGCGCAATTCCCTACTCGATGAAGCGCATCCAGGGCGGAACGCCGCTGTCCGAGAAGCAGGGCTACACCCACAAGCTGATCGTGCCCCATGTGGTTCGACTGGAAGCCGGGCGCGCCTTCATCGAGGAAACGGCTGAGCGCATCGATGCCGGCAGCGAAGGCAGCCTCAACACCGAGGGGGCGATTGCCAAGTACATGGCGACGGAAGCCGGCGATGCCGCAGCCGATGCCAGCATTCAAGCTCTAGGCGGCTACGGCTACACCCACGAATACATGGTGGAAAAAATCAGTCGCGACGTCCGCATCACCAGGATTTACGAGGGCACCTCCGAGATCATGGAGATGACCATCAGTCGCGATCGCTGGCAGCTTCACCTGAAGACGCGGGGTCAGTACTATCACGAGCGCGCACGGCAGGCGGAAGACCTGCATGCCGCCCATCCCAACGTCGGCGCTGACGTAGCAGCGCTTGGCCTGCACGCTCTCGCCGAGATTCTGGAGAAAGCGCGGGTCAACCGCCTCACCCGTCATCAGCATATTTTGTTCCGCCTCGGGGAGTTGATTGCCTATGCCGAATCGGCAGCCACGCTGGCTCGACGCGCAGCGCTGAAGGCCGAAGGCCGTCTGCACGAAAAGGCCAACGACCGCTTCGATGCTCCTGCACTGGCGGCCATCAGCCGCGTCTTTGCGCGCGAAGCTGCGCTCAAAGTTGCCCAGGATGGTTTGCGCGCGGTGAGTGGCGCCGTCGGCGCAGGGGAAATCGACATACCCGGCTTTACCGCCAAGATTGGCCTGGCGGCGATTCAGCGCGCCCAGGCCGGCTTGATTGCAGATATGGATTACGTCGCTGATGCGCTATATGGCCGCGCGCAGAAACAGCCTGCGGAAGAACTCGCCGAAGTCTCCCTCCACCGCTAGAGATTTGGGAGCAGGTATCCGGGCCCTTTCCATAACCTGAATGCCTGCTCCTCCTGAAGAGGAAGGTCATGGAAAACACTGCTCATCGTGCAATCGCAATCGTGGGCGTAGGAGCTATCCTGCCCGACGCGCCCAACGCTGCGGCATTCTGGAATAACATTCTCACCGGCCGCTACAGCATCAGTGATGTCCCGGCCGACCGCTGGGATCCCGCGCTTTACTACGACGCCGACCCCAGTGCGCCGGACAAGAGCTATTCGAAGATCGGTGGCTGGGTCCGCGAGTACACCTGGGACCCGATGAAGTGGCGATTGCCGATACCGCCGCGTGTGGCCGAAGGCATGGATATCGCTCAGCAGTGGGCGATCGCTTGCACCCGCGAGGCGCTAGAGGATTACGGCTTCCCCAAGAGGCCGCTGAATCTAGACCGTACGGCGGTGATCCTGGGCAATGCCATGGCGGGAGAGAAGCACTATCTCAGCGCGCTTCGCGTCTTCTTCCCGGAGTATGCGCGCGAGTTGGCGGAATCGGCCAGCTTTGCGGCGCTGCCGGAGGCGTCGCGCCGCGCCATTACCAGCGAATTGCACGATCGCATCGGGCATCTCATTCCCAACATCACGGAAGACACCATGCCCGGCGAGCTGGCCAATTGCATGGCCGGCCGCATCGCCAATCTCTACAACTTCCATGGTCCTAATTATGTGTGCGACGCTGCCTGTGCCTCGGCGATGGCCGCCATTTCCTCGGCCGTCGAAGGCCTGGTGGAGAACGACTTTGACGCAGTGGTTACCGGCGGCATTGATCGCAATATGGGAGCGCCGACCTTCGTCAAGTTTTGCAAGATTGGAGCGCTCTCGGCAACCGGCACGCGTCCTTACGCCCAGGGAGCCGACGGCTTCGTGATGGGAGAAGGCGCGGCCATCTTCGTGATGAAGCGGCTGGCCGATGCGGAACGCGACCAGGACAAGATTTACGCGGTGCTGCGCGGTATCGCCGGAGCCAGCGACGGTAAAGGCAAAGGCATAACCGCGCCCAACCCCGTCGGCCAGAAGCTGTGTGTTGAGCGGGCCTGGGAGAACGCGGGCTTGTCGCCGGCAACGGCCACGCTCATCGAAGGTCACGGTACTTCCACCCGCGTTGGTGACGTGGTGGAAGCGCAATGCATGGTAGAGGTGCTGGCCAGTTCCAACCTGCCGCCCAAATCGGTGGCCCTGGGTTCGGTGAAGTCGAACATCGGACACCTCAAGGGAGCGGCCGGCGCCGCCGGAATCCTGAAGGCTGCGTTTGCTCTGCGCGACAAGGTGCTGCCGCCCAGTCTGCATTGCGATCACCCTAGCCCGGACATCGACTTCTCGCACTCACCGCTCTATGTCAACACCGAATTGAAGCCGTGGACGGTTCCGGCAGGCGCAACGCGACGGGTTGGCGTCAGCGCTTTCGGCTTCGGTGGGACGAATTTCCACGTGGTCATGGAAGAGCACATTCCCGGCAGGCTGAATGGAAACGGCAAGCACGCAGTGTCCGTTCCGGTGGATCTGCCGGCGGTGAAAGAAGCCGCCACCGTCACTGTCTGTCAACACTGCGGCCATGGCTTCCACGCAGTTGTCCCGCAAATCGCCTTTGCGCGGCGCGCTGCTGCTCGGCGCAGCCACGGAAGCGGAATTGATCCAACGTCTGCGCGACGTGCTGAAGGCAGCCCAGGCTGGTAATGCGCCGGTGCCGGCCGCTCCAAATAACGCCGATCTGCACGCGGCAGAACGCCTGGCCATTGACTACGCCGACGCCCCGGAGCTGGCGACCAAGGCCGGCATGGCGCTGAAGGCGTTCCAGTCGAATCAGGATGCATTCTGGAAAGCGCTGCGCGCCCAGGGCATTTTCCGCGGACACGGGCCCGCGCCCAAGGTTGCGTTCCTGTACACCGGCCAAGGCTCCCAGTACGTGAATATGCTGCGGCCGATGCGCGACGCGGAGCCGATCGTGGCGGAGACCTTCGCCGAAGCCGACCGCATCATGACTCCCTTGCTGGGCAAGCCGCTCAGCAGCTTTGTGTTCGTCGATGCAAGCGATGAAGCCGCCGTGGCCAAGGCGGAAGACGATCTGCGCCAGACCGAGATCACGCAGCCTACCGTGCTCACCATTGATCTGGCTATGACGCGGCTGTTGGCCGCTTATGGCATTCAGCCCGACATGACCATGGGACACAGCCTGGGCGAGTACGGCGCACTGGTTGCCTCCGGCTCTTTCACCTTTAGCGATGCGCTGGAGGCGGTGAGCGCTCGCGGCCGTGGGATGGCGAAGGTCGCGGTTGCCGACAACGGCAAGATGGCGGCGGTGTTCGCGCCTCTCGCGGAAGTCGAGCGCATTCTGAAGACCATCGCCGGCTACGTGGTCATCGCCAACATCAATAGTGGACAGCAATCGGTGATCGGTGGCGCCAGCCAGGCGGTGGAACAGGCGATCGAGCTTTTCCTGCAAGCCGGCTACAACGTTGTGCCGCTGCCCGTCAGCCACGCCTTCCACACCTCCATCGTTGCGCCGGCCAGCGAGCCGTTGCGCGAGATGCTGTCGCACCTGAGCATCCAGCCTCCGCAAGTGCCGGTCATCTCTAACGTGAACGGCGAGTTTTACCCCATCGAGGCCGGGGTACCGCACATGATCGAGCTGCTGGCCAAGCAGGTGGCTTCGCCGGTGCAGTTTGTGAAGGGGCTCAACACCCTTTATGACGCCGGCGCTCGCGTCTTTGTGGAAGTGGGACCGAAGAAAGCGCTACAGGGATTTGCCGAGGAAGTTCTCGGCAGCCGCGGCGACGTGGTCTCGCTGTTCACCAACCATCCCAAGCTCGCCGACCAGGTCGCTTTCAACCAGGCGCTGTGCGGACTGTATGCCGCAGGGCTGGGTGGCCAGAGCGCCAGAATCGCCGAGCCCATTGCCGCGCAGCCAGTAGCGACACCGTCCCCTGCACCGTCAGTCAAAGTCTCTGAACCTGTCACGCATCCCGCAGTTGCGGCCGTCACCAACGATCTTCCCACTGCAGCGGCGCATTCGCCGAATGGCGATCGTTACTCCGCGTTGGGACGATTGTTTGCCGGCGTGCTCGATCGCGGCTGGGAGATTTATCGCGGAGAGCAGCCCAGGGCCAACGCGGCGCCGATTGTGATTACCGGTGCAGCGCTCGGACTGCCGGGTACGGAGCACATCTTCGACGACAGCAACGTCGCACGCATCCTGCGCGGCGATCAATTCATCAGCTCGATCCCTGCAAAGTTCCGCACGCCATGCTGGAGAAGCGTATCCGGCGGCTGGTCAAGAGCGACCAGGGAGAGCGCGACATTCGAATCCATCACCGACGTCGCCGATGTCATCAAGCTGGCCGGCCGGGGAGGCGCCTTCGATCTGGAGAAGGAGTTCGGCGTTCCTTCCGAACATCTCGCGGCTCTGGATCGAGTAACGCGGCTGGCCATCGCTGTGGGAATTGATGCCATGCGCGATGCCGGCATTCCGCTGGTCATGCGCTACAAGACGACCACCAAGGGCACGCAATTGCCCGATCGTTGGGGATTGCCGGACGCTCTGCGCGACGAGCACCGGCGTGATTTTCGGCTCCGCCTTTCCGGGCTACGACTCCTACGCGGAGATCATGTCGGGATATTTCGCCGACCATGCACGCCGCGAGGAGTTGGCGCGCCTGGAACAGTGGCGTGCCGATACCGCCAATGGACATTCGGCCATGGGGACGAAGGTGGACAGCCGCATCGATGAGTTGCGGGCCACGCTGGAGAAAGAGCCGTATGTCTTCGACCGGCGGTTCCTGTTGCGCGTTCTGTCCATGGGACATTCGCAATTTGCCGAGGTCATCGGCGCGCGCGGACCCAACACTCAAATCAATGCCGCCTGCGCAACCACAGCGCAAGCCGTAGGGCTGGCCGGGGACTGGATCCGGGCCGGCCGTTGCAGTCGCGTTATCGTGATTTCGGCCGACGACGTTACCTCCGACAACATGATCGAGTGGTTCGGCCCGGGCTTCCTGGCCAGCGGAGCCGCCGCCACCGACGAACGGGTGGAAGACGCCGCCATCCCCTTCGACCGCCGCCGTCATGGCCTGATTATGGGCATGGGCGCAGCGTCGCTGGTGGTGGAAAGTGCCGAGGCCGCTCGCGAACGCGGAATCCTGCCCATTTGCGAAGTGCTGAGCGCGGTCGCCGCCAACAGCGCCTTCCATGGGACCCGGCTCGATGTGCAACATATCGGGCAGGTGATGGAAACCCTGGTCTCGCAGGCTGAGTCGAACACCGGAGTCCAGCGCAAGCAGATGGCGCCGCACACAGTCTTCGTCTCGCACGAGACCTACACGCCGGCTCGCGGCGGCAGCGCTTCGGCCGAGGTGCACGCCCTGCGCAAGGTCTTTGGCGAAGTCGCCGACGAGATCGTCATCGCCAACACCAAGGGCTTCACCGGCCACGCCATGGCAACCGGCATTGAAGATGTGCTCGCGGTCAAGGCGCTGGAGACCGGGCTGGTTCCGCCGGTTGCCAACTTCAAGGAAATCGATCCCGAGCTGGGTCCGCTGAATTTCTCGAAGGGCGGCGCTTATCCGGTGGAATACGCGTTGCACCTGGGCGCAGGGTTTCGGTTCGCAGATCAGCATGATTCTGTTGCGCCGGGTTCCGACGCAAGATAACGTTCGCCGCGCGCCCAATGCTCTTGGCTACTCCTATCGAATTGCGGATCGCCAGGTTTGGAGCGCATGGCTGGCCAAGATAACCGGCCGACCGGCTGCCGAACTCGAGGTTGTTCATCGCACGCTGCGGGTGAAGGACCAGGGTCTGGCAGCGCGAGTGGCGGAGTCAGCGCAGACTGCGCGGCCAGTGGCCGCGCCAGCGCCGTCTCCGATCGCGCAAGCGCAGCCGCCACAACGACTGACGGTTGCAAGTTCGCGCACCGCAACCTCCCAAGACGACGCCAGCGCCGGCAGTGGAAGCTCCGTGGCAGCCCCAAGGCTGCTGCTCCCCAACGCCTGCAACACAAGCAAAGCCTGCGGCAATCAGCGGTTCGGTGAAGGACAGCATCCTCGCTCTGGCGGTGCTAAAAACCGGCTACCCCGCCGACATGCTCGACCTCGACCTGGACCTTGAAGCCGATCTCGGCGTGGACACGGTGAAGCAAGCGGAGATTTTCGCTGCCATCCGCGAGATGTACAACATTCCGCGCGACGAGAACCGCAAGCTGCGCGACTTTCCGACCCTGGCGCATGTAATTCAGTTCGTGTATGACAAACGCCCCGATCTGTCGGAGAGCGCAGTTGCCACGAAGTCTGCGGCTCCGGCAGCGAAGGTCGAAGCGCCGGTCGCGGTTCCCGCACCTGCAACTTCTACAGTTGCTCCCGCTGCTGTGATGGCGGCCGGCGATTCGGTGAAGGAACGCATCCTTGCAGCTCGTAGTCGAGAAGACCGGCTATCCCCAGGACATGCTGGACCTGGACCTCGATCTCGAGGCCGATCTGGGTGTGGATACGGTGAAACAAGCCGAGATGTTTGCCGCCATCCGCGAGATCTACAGCATCCCGCGCGATGAGAATCGCAAGCTGCGCGACTATCCCACGCTGGCTCACGTGATCCGCTTCGTCTTCGAGAAGCGGCCCGACCTTGCCGAAACCGTCGCAGCGGCACCGGCCACTTCCTCGCTGCCCGCAGATACGGCAGCGAAAGCGCCGGTTGCAGCACCCGTACCGAACCCAACGTCCGCTCCTGCGGCCGCCCCGCAAGCCGACGCAGTCAAGCAGCGCATCCTTGAGTTGGTGGTCGAGAAGACCGGCTATCCCCAGGACATGCTGGACCTGGACCTCGATCTCGAGGCCGATCTGGGCGTGGATACGGTGAAGCAGGCCGAGATGTTTGCCGCCATCCGCGAGATCTACAGCATCCCGCGCGATGAGAATCGCAAGCTGCGCGACTACCCAACGCTGGCCCACGTGATCCGCTTCGTATTCGAGAAGCGGCCCGACCTCGCCGGTGAAGCCTCCCCGCAACCGGTTGCAGCGATAGCAGCCGCTCCCAGCGTGGAAACCATCACGCCGACACCATCCGTCGCAGCCGCGTCGCCGTCGCCGGATGAGTCCTACGATTCCATCAAAGAGAAGATACTGCAGATCGTTGCCGAGAAGACCGGCTATCCCACCGACATGCTCGATCTGGACCTCGATCTTGAGGCCGATCTCGGCGTGGACACCGTCAAGCAAGCGGAGATGTTTGCCGCAGTGCGCGCAGCGTATAACATTCCGCGCGACGAAGCCTTAAAGCTGCGCGACTTTCCTACCCTGGCTCACGTAATCCAGTTCGCACAAACCAGGCGGCCGGGTGCGACGACAACCTCTGACAGCCCGGCCAGCGAGAAGCCCGCCCCGGCAACTTCCCCCGTGGTAGCAGTTTCGACGCCACGGCCTCCGGTCGCAAGCTTCGATGCGGCGAATAAGGTTCCGCGCCGCGTGCCGCTGCCCAACCTGCGTCCTCCGCTGGTGCTGTGTAAGCCAACTGGCGTAAGCCTGGCTTCCGGCAAGCGAGTAGCTGTGATGCCGGACAAGAGCGGCGTCGCCGATGCGCTCACCCAAAAGCTTAGCGCGCTGGGAGTGGAGGTGCTTCGTCTCGATCCCGCGCAGAATGCAGACGCTCTAACCAGCACTCTTAAGACCTGGCTAGCCACCGGCGCGGTAGATGGCGTGTACTGGCTGCCCGCACTCGATCGCGAACGCCCCTTGCACGAGCTCGACGTGAGCGGCTGGCGTGAAGAATTGCGAGTGCGGGTGAAGTCTCTCTACACCGTGATGCGCACTCTGTACGAACACATTGCCAACCCGGCAACCTTCCTGGTGTCCGCGACTCTGCTGGGTGGCCAGCACGGCTACGATGACGCCGGGGCCTTTGCCCCCATGGGCGGAGCCGTCGTCGGCTTCACCAAGGCATACAAGCGCGAGCGCGCCGAGGCCCTCGTCAAGGCGGTTGACTTCGAAGCCAGCCGCACTCCGGCAGAAATCTGCCGAAGCCCTCATCCAGGAAACCCTGCGCGATCCCGGCTGTGTCGAAGTCGGATACAAGAATCAACTGCGCTGGACGATCGGCCTGCAGGAACAGCCGGCTGACGATGGCCAACCCGGCCTGACGCTGCATGCGAACAGCGTATTCCTCATTACTGGTGCGGCCGGCAGCATCGTGTCGGCTATCACCGCGGACTTGGCCGCAGCTTCCGGCGGCACCTTCTACCTCCTCGATCTCGTGCCCGAGCCGGACGCCAACAATCCTGACGTGCAGCGCCTGACCACCGATAAAGACGGTTTGAAGCGTGACCTATTTACGCGCATTCAATCACGCGGCGAACGGGCCACGCCGGCGTTGGTCGAGAAAGAGCTGGCAGCTCTCGAACGGGCGCAGGCTGCGCTAACGGCGATCGAGGCAGTGCGCGCCGCCGGTGGAACGGCCCACTATTTCAGCGTCAATCTGGCGGATACGGATGGCGTCGCCAGGGTCATCGAGCAGGTGCGCCAACGCAGCGGCCACATTGATGTGCTGCTGCATGCCGCCGGTTTAGAGCGCAGTCACTTCCTGCCGGACAAGGACCCGCGCGAGTTCGACCTGGTCTTCGACGTCAAGGCTGACGGCTGGTTCAATCTGCTGCACGCCATTGGCGAGATGCCGCTGGGAGCGACGGTCGCATTCAGTTCGATCGCGGGCCGCTTTGGCAATGGCGGGCAGACGGACTACAGCGCCGCCAACGACCTGCTCTGCAAATACACCTCGAGCTTCCGCACCACCGGCGAGCGACGCGCGGAATTGTCATTGACTGGACGGCGTGGGGCGGCATCGGCATGGCCACGCGCGGTTCCATCCCCAAGATGATGGAGCTGGCGGGAATCGACATGCTGCCACCGGAAGCGGGCATTCCTCTGATTCGTCGCGAACTCACCGCCGGCGGAACTCGCGGGGAAATCGTGGTTGGGCGAGCGTTTCGGCGCCCTGCTCAACGAATGGGATGTGACCGGCGGACTGGACACAGCCGCGCTGGAGGCTTCTACCAGGCAGTTGCCGGCGCAGGGACCGATGAGCGGCAAGATCACGGGAATGGGCATTTACAGCGGTCTGACGATGGAGACGACCCTCGATCCCAAGGTGCAGCCCTTCCTGAACGATCACCGCATTGACGGCACCCCGGTGCTGCCGGGGGTGATGGGCATCGAGGCCTTCGCCGAAGCAGCCCTGTGTGTTCACCCCGGTTGGCACATCGAGACCATTGAAGAGGTGAATTTCCTGGCGCCCTTCAAGTTTTACAAAGACGAACCGCGGACCGTAATCATCCGAGCCCGTCTTCTATCCGCAGGGCGACAAGCTGATAGCGGATTGCCGTTTGCTCGGCCGCCGCAAGCTTCCCAACCAGCCCGAGCCGCAAGAGACCACGCACTTCACCGCCCGCGTGCTGGTGCGTAGGCAGCCACCTGAGGCAGTAACTGGCACGGTCCCGCAGTTGTCAGCCGACGCCATCGTGCAGGCGGCGCAGATCTATCGCATTTATTTCCACGGTCCCGCTTACCAGGTTCTGGAGCGTGCCTGGTGGGATGGAACGCGCATGATCGGAGAGATGGCGGCGGACTTGCCGGGCAATCACCTGCCGGCAGACCGGCCGACGCTGATGTCTCCACGGCTTATCGAGCTGTGCTTTCAGACCGCCGGCCTGTGGGAGATGAACGTACAGAGCCGCATGGGATTGCCGCAGCAGGTTCACGACGTCTCCTGGTTGCGCGCTCCGCAGATGGCCGAGGGCCACTTGTATGCAGTGGTGACGCCGCACGCCGAGCAAGGCAGCTTTGACGCCGAGGTCGTGGATTCCATCGGAAATCGTTATGTGCGGCTCGCCGGGTACCGGACTGCCGCGACAGCGGATGGTCCCGACGCGGAATCGCTAAGACATTGCAATCCGCTCTATCGGCGGAAGCGCTAACCGTTTCATAAACCGCATTCGACGCTTCTGGCCATGACTGAAGGTGGCTCTATGAACTACGAATTTCAGCGTGTGGCGATCGTCAATCGCGGTGAAGCCGCGATGCGCTTCATCCATGCGGCGCGCGAGTTCAATCAAGAGCATGGCACCTCGCTGTGCACCATTGCACTCTTCACCGATCCGGACCGCAATGCGATGTTCGTCCGCGAGGCCGACGAGGCATTCTCTCGGCGCCAGCCAGTTCATCGATCCCGGCACCCATCAGCCGAAGAGCAGCTATGTGGACTATGCCACGGCTCAGAGAGGCCTGGCTGACGGCCCGGCTGAAGCCGTATGGGTGGGATGGGGATTCGTAGCCGAGCACGCCGAGTTCGCCGAACTCTGCCGACGACATGGGCATCGTGTTTATCGGACCGGATGCTGACGTGATGCGGCGGCTGGGCGACAAGATCTCCTCCAAGCGTCTGGCGGAGCAGGCACAGATTCCGGTCGCGCCCTGGAGCGGTGGCCCGGTCGAGACCGTCGCCGACGCCCTAGTCACGCCGAGCGTCTGGGCTATCCGCTGCTGATCAAGGCGACGGCGGGCGGCGGCGGTCATGGCATCCGCCGGGTAGATTCGCCGGACGAGCTTGCGACCGCCTTCGAAAGCGCCCGCGCCGAGGCGTTCAAAGCCTTCGGCGATGCCACCGTCTTCATGGAACAGTTGGTCGAGGGCAGCGTTCGTCATGTCGAGGTCCAGATCATCGCCGACCACTACGGGATCACCTGGGCCGCCGGCGTGCGCGACTGCACCGTACAACGCCGCCATCAGAAGGTGCTGGAAGAAGCGCCGTCACCGGCGCTTTCGCTGGAAATGGATCAGCTCTTGCGCGAAGCTGCGGTGCGCCTGAGCCAGGCAGCGGGCTATCGCAACGCCGGGACGGTCGAGTTTCTCTTTCAGCCGGCGAGCCAGCGATTGATGTTCATGGAGATGAATACTCGCCTGCAAGTCGAGCACCCGGTGACCGAGTGCACCACCCGTCTCGACCTGGTCAAGCTCCAGATCCATATCGCGCGGGGCGGACGCCTGGAGCCGGCACAGCCGCGCACCATCGGTCACGCTATCGAAGTCCGCCTGAATGCCGAGGACCCAGAGAACGGATTCGTTCCCGGCCCCGGCGCCATCGAGCGCTTCAAACTCGCCACCGGCCCGGGCATACGTATCGACACCGGTGTATCCGTGGGTGACACGGTACCGCCGGAATTCGATTCCATGGTGGCCAAGATCATCGCCTTTGGGCAAAGCCGCAAAGAAGCGCTATCGCGCCTTCAGCGGGTGTTGCGCGAGAGCGTCGTCGTCATCAAAGACGGCGCCACCAATAAAGCGTTTCTGCTGGAACTGGTGAACCGGCCCGAAGTCCAGCATGGCCATGTTGACGTGGAATGGTTGGATCGTCTGACGGCGAAGGGGGAGCACCTCACCTGGCGTTACGCTGATGTGGCCCTGGTGCAGGCAGCGATTGAGGTTTACATCGCCGATCTGGCGGTCGAAAAGGCGCAATTCTATAGCTCGGCGGTGCGTGGACGTCCGCAAGTGCGGGCGGAAGCAGGTCGCACCGTCAAGCTGCGTTATCGCGGCCAGTCCTATGCGATGAAGACCTATTGCCTGGGCCCGGAGCGCTACCGTGTCGAGGTGGACGGGTCGTGTGTGGACGCTCAGCTTCATCCCCTGGGCCCCTTCGAGTATTGGCTCACCACCTTCGGCATTCGTTCGCACGTGGTCTCGGCCGTCCAGGGTTTGAGCTACCGGATCGAGGTGGATGGTGTTTCCCACCGCATTGAGCGCGATGACGGCGGCGTGGTGCACGCGCCCGCGCCGGCGGTAGTGGTTTCGATTGCGGTGAAGCCCGGTGACACGGTTGTCGCGGGAGACCGCCTGCTGGTGCTGGAAGCCATGAAGATGGAGACCCAGGTGGTGGCCCCCTTCTCCGGCAAAGTGCGCCAGATCATGACCATCCCCAACGTCCAGGTGGATATTGGCGCTCCGCTGATTCAGATCGAACCCGCAGCGGAAGAGGCTACCGGCGGGGCCTTGCCGCGGGTGACCTTCAGCACCTCGCTAACCGGGGGCGAGCAAGCGGAGCAGTCAAGCTGGCGACAGCATTTGGACGAACTGCGGCAGCTCACGCTGGGCTTTGACGTGAATCCTGCGCACACCGCGCGAGTGTTTGGACAATGGAGCCGATTCCAGGAGGCTGCCGAAGAGACGGCCGAGATTCGCGGTCAGGAAGAAGAAATCCTCAACATCTTCGTGGATGTGTGCTCGCTGTTCCGTCGTAAGCCGAGCAGCCACGATCTTTCCGGCGGCGAAGAACCCAGCCCGGAAGCCTACCTGTTCACTTACTTGCGCATGATCCAAACCCAGGGCGAAGGCCTTCCGGCGACATTTGTCGATGCTCTGCGCCGGGTACTCGCGCATTACGGCATCGCCACGCTGGATCCCTCACCCGCGCTGGAAGAGACTTTGCTGTGGATCTACAAATCGCATCAGCGAATCGATCGGCAGATAGCGCCCCTTCTAGGAGTGCTCGAACGCCGACTGCCTCGCAACGGCGGGCTCGTTCCGGACGCGGAGGAGTCCTTCCGCACGCTCCTTGATCGCCTCATTTCCATCACCCGGGGAATCTTCCCGGCGGTGAGCGATGTGGCCCGGGAAGTGCGCTACCGCTGCTTCGAACAGCTTCCCTTTGAGAAAGTGCGCAGCCAGGTTTACGCCGAGGCAGAACACCACCTGGCTCTGCTGGCGCAAAATCCTGAGGTCCCAGACCGCGACACTCATATCCGGGCGCTGATTGACTGCCCGCAACCCCTGGCCAGCACTTTGTCCGGCAAGTTTGCCGCTGCGTCCGCTCCCCTGCGGCAGTTAATGCTGCAGGTCATCCTCTCCCGTTACTATCGCGAGCAAAAGCTCAGCGACTTCCGCATGTTGTCCTGCAATGGGCTCTGCTGCGTGTCAGCTCAGTACGAGCTGGAGGGCAAGCGTAACCACGTATTCGCTTCGCATGCTGACTACCAGCACATGAAAGACGCGGTACAGAACGTTCTTCCTTTTGTTGGGGAAGTCCCAGCCGACGAGGAAGTCGTGCTGAACTTCTTCGCCTGGAACCCTGGCTCCCTCAGCCAGCCGGAGCCGACCCGTGAATCGCTTCAGTCCATTCTGAACCAAGGCGATTTTCCGCGGGCGATCCAGCAGGTGGTGGTGGCGATTTCGGGCCCGGGCCGCGATCCCGGACTGGGAAGCATGCAGCACTTCACCTTCGAGCCCACGGAGAGCGGGTACCGCGAAGTTGAGTTGTTCCGTGGCGTTCACCCCATGATGGGCCAACGGCTGCACCTGTGGCGGCTGAAGAACTTCAAGATCGAGCGACTGCCTTCGGTGGAAGACGTCTATCTGCTGCACGCCCTGGCCAACGACAATCCCAAAGATGAGCGCCTGTTCGCAGTCGCCGAAGTACGCGACTTGACCCCGGTGTGCGATGACACCGGACGCGTGGTGCAGTTGCCGCATCTGGAGCGCATGTTTGCGGAAACCCTGGCCGCCATCCGCATGTTCCAGATGAAGCGGCCGCCACAGAAGCGGCTCTACTGGAATCGCATCCTTCTCTATGTATGGCAGCCGCTCAATTTCAGCGCCGACGAGTTGCACGAGATTGCGCGCCGCCTGGCCCCGGCCACCGACGGCCTGGGACTGGAGCAGGTGGTGGTGCGGGCCCGCATTCCCCACCCCAAAACCGGCGAGTTGCGCGACGTGGTGGTTCGCATTTCCAATCCCGGCAGCCGGGGCCTGCTGATGACCATCCGCCCGGCTACCAAACTACAGCCCATGAGGCCGCTCGCCGAATACGATCAGAAGGTCGTCAAGATGCGGCAGCGCGGCCTTATCTATCCCTACGAAATTGTCAGGATGCTCACGCCTTCGCTGGAAGACACGCGGGCCGAGTTTCCTCCTGGCGACTTCGTGGAATATGACTTCGACGCTGCGGGAGATTTGGCGCCGGTGGAGCGTCCCTACGGAAAGAACAAGACCAACATCATCGTCGGTGTGATTCGCAACTTTACCGCCAAGTATCCCGAGGGTATGACCCGCGTCATCCTGCTGGGAGATCCGAGCAAGGACATGGGCGCCCTGGCGGAACCGGAATGTGCCCGCATCATGGCGGCCATCGATTTAGCGACGAAGCTGCACGTGCCGCTGGAATGGTTTCCCATCTCCGCCGGCGCGAAAATCTCCATGGACAGCGGCGTCGAGAACATGGACTGGATTGCTCGCGTCCTGCGCAGTCTGATCGAGTTCACCCAGGCGGGCGGCGAAGTGAACCTGGTGGTGAATGGGATCAACGTGGGCGCCCAGCCTTACTGGAACTCCGAAGCCACCATGTTGCTGCACACCCGCGGCATTCTCATCATGACTCCGCCGGCGGCGATGGTGCTCACCGGTAAGCGCGCCCTCGATTACTCGGGCAGTGTCTCGGCCGAGGACAACCAGGGCATCGGCGGCTACGATCGCATCATGGGACTCAATGGGCAGGCGCAGTATTTTGCCCGCGACATCGATGAGGCGTGCCATATCCTTTTCCAGCATTACGACCATACCTACCTGGCGCCGGGAGAACGCTTCCCCCGCAAAGCAGCCACCAGCGATCCTCTCGACCGCGACGTCCAGACTTATCCGCACGGAAGCAACGGCACCAGCAGCTTCGAGCGCGTCGGCGATATCTTTTCCGACCAGACCAATCCTGGACGCAAGAAGCCGTTCGATATACGCCGAGTGCTGTCTGCGGTGGTGGACCAGGACCATTCGCCGCTGGAGCGGTGGTCCGGCCTCCGCGGCGGCGAGACGGTGGTGGTGTGGGACGCACATCTGGGCGGCTATCCGGTCTGCATGCTGGGAATCGAATCGCATCCCGTGCCTCGTCTTGGATTCGTACCCGCCGATGGACCCGACCAATGGACGGCAGGCACGCTCTTTCCTTCCTCTTCCAAGAAGGCGGCCCGTGCCATCAATGCGGCCAGCAATAATCGGCCAGTGGTGGTGCTGGCCAACCTGTCGGGCTTCGATGGCTCTCCCGAATCGATGCGCAAACTCCAGCTTGAATACGGCGCGGAGATTGGTCGAGCGGTGGTGAATTTCAAGGGACCAATGATTTTCTGCGTGATCTCCCGCTACCACGGCGGCGCTTATGTTGTGTTCTCACGGGCGCTGAATGAGCAATTGCGTGTAGTTGCGCTGGAAGGAACCTACGCCTCGGTGATCGGCGGCGCACCCGCAGCGGCAGTGGTGTTCTCCAGCGAAGTTGAGGCCAGGACCAGGAAAGATCCGCGGCTACAGGAACTGGGCAACGCCATTGCGCAGGCCGAGGGAGGGGAGAAAGCCCGCCTGCAAATGCAATGGGACGAGGCTTTCAAGATGGTCCATTCGGAGAAATTGGGCGACGTCGCCGGCGAATTCGACCGCATTCATAGCGTGCATCGGGCGTTGAAAGTCGGCGCGCTGGACGACATCCTTGCGTCCAGAAATCTGCGGCCCTACCTGATTCAGGCGATCGAGGATGGCATTCGGGCCGAGGAGGGGCAGCGCAAGGGCACTCCGGCGACGGAAAAATCTCTGGCCGAGAAGCTAGTAGCCGCCGCTGATTAGAGGCCGTCATGATGGTTCACTGGCTGGAACAATGCGCTGCCGATGTGCCCGCCGATGACGGGTGGCTCTCCCCACCGGAGCGCAAACATCTTGACGGCCTGCGCTTCGCCAAACGCCGCGCCGATTGGCGCCTGGGCCGATGGACAGCGAAGCACGCGGTGGCCAGATGCTTGCAGTTGGAGATTGGTCCGCTCGCCGGGATTGAAATACGCCCAGCAGTTTCGGGCGCCCCTGAAGTCTTTCTGGCGAATCAGCCCGTCAGGATTTCCATATCGCTGAGTCACCGCGATGGCGTGGCAGCATGCGCGGTCGCACCCGCGGGCGCCATGCTCGGCTGTGATCTGGAACTGCTGGAGTCACGGAGCGACGCTTTTCTGGCGGATTACTTTGCGATGCCAGAGCAACAACTGATTGCAGCTTCGCCGTCCGCAAACCGCGACAGAGTTCTCAATCTCTTCTGGAGCGCGAAGGAGAGCGCGCTAAAAGCGCTCAAAGTCGGGCTCCGCGAAGACAGCCGTTCCGTGATAGTTGGGCCGATTGACGGACTGTCCTGGCCCAACCAGTTGGGCGATAACGAGGAGCGTCCTTTCTCCGCTTGCCCTGCACAGGCTCGGTGGAATCGAATGCGGGTGACGCATACCCGTGGCGTGGTATTCCACGGTTGGTGGCAGCAGGAAGGCCCGCTCCTGCGGACGCTGGTGGCATTCCCGCCGCCCGAGCAGCCTATTGTCCTGGCCTTCAATGTTCATGCTGCCGGCCTTCGCGCAACCGCGGAACCGAAGCGTCGTGGCTACTCCCCCGGCGTAATCACATGACTGAGAGACGTGCTGCAAAAACCTCGAGAATCGACCTCAAATCCGCCTGGCTTCGGCGCCCTGGGGCCCGATTCCGCTCCTAGCTGCACTTAACTCCGGCTGTTCCATTTGCTGAAATAGAACCTCGCCGCGTCAGTGGCAGGAGTCGTCGTCCTGGAAGCTGCCGCTCCCCAGCATTCCACCGAGTGAGTGCCAGCATGTGATCAGTTTCTGCGTATCCGGCTCTTCACGCAGCGAGTTTGGCGACATGGAGTACTTGGCGGTGTTCATCTTCTGGCTGGCCTCAACCAGGCGGTCGCTCCACTGCCGCACCCCGTCGAATTCGTTGCTGAGCAGTTGCTGCGCGCTCTTGTCACCATTGGTGGCGGCGGCAACCGAAGCTAATCGCAGCCCATTCGCCGCCTGCTCGCGGTAATTCGTCGCCCACTGCTGCTGGACCGGATACCCGTTCTGAATGGCGTTTCCAACCGCAGAGCCCCACTCGCGAAGCAACGCGATCTCCTCAAAGCCGGCCTTCATGAACTCCCGCGACAAGGTGGTGTCGTCCGCCGCTTTCGGCGCTTCCACTGCGGACGCGCTCGCCGGTAGGGTGAGGACGATCTGGTTTGAGGCAAAGCTCAACGAGCCATCGCCAACCTGGGCCAATGCGGCCAGGTCCACGTAGGTGTGTCCATTCTCCTGTATGGTCGCCACCTTCCCGTTACGGCCATTGACGACCAACGTGGCCGACTGATGCTCGGCTTGGGCGAACCCCGCTGCGGATGCAATCAGGACAACAAAGATGCCCCACCATTTGCTCGCACAGACGCTTCGCATAGCGATCTTCCCCCCTTGCCGAATCTGCGCAATCAACATCGCCCATCGGCCAGGCGACGCCACCCGCATCATACCCCGCGGCCCGGCGCTTACTGCGGCCGCCTGACAATCCATGGGCGTTGGTTTCGAAATGGGATTGGGTACGCCGCCGCCGAATTAGGCTACCTTCCCGATACCTTTCACCAATCTTCCGTAGTAATCTCATCGTTCATGCTGGGAACCAGGGAAGTCTCTGAAGTCGCTGTCACGCCCGCGTCCGCCGTACGGAACGCGATGCTCGCCATCGCGCTGATGAGTTTTTCCGCGCTACTGCTGGAGCTGGCGCTGACGCGCATCTTTTCGGTGGTGCTCTTCTACCACTTCGCTTTCCTCGCCATTTCGGTGGCCCTGTTGGGACTGGGTGCGGGTGCGGTGTTCGCGCATCTGCGCCGCCGCTGGCTGGAGCGCTGGACCATCGCTCAACTGGGCGTGACCCTGTGCACCGTCAATGCGGTGCTGATGGTGGCAGTGCTGGAGATCGTGCTGTACACGCAGGTCTCGCTGGGACTGGATTGGCCGAATTTCTGGCATCTGACGGTGCTCTACATGGCATCGTCGCTGCCGTTCTTCCTTACCGGGTTGCTGTTTTCCCTGGTGTTCGCGCGCCATCCGGCCAGTATCGCGCAACTTTATGGCGCTGACCTGCTGGGAGGCGCGCTGGCCTGCCTGGCGCTGGTGCCCCTGCTGAATGCCATCGGCGGGCCCAATGTGATCGTGTTTGCCGCCATGACTGTGGCCCTGGCGGGGGCGGCCTGGGCCGCACCGTCTTCCCGACGCTGGCCGCTGGTGGTCGCCTGTCTGCTGGTTATGTTGATTGGCGCCAACCTTCATGGGCGGCTGATTGACATCGTGTATGCGAAGGGGGTGAAGCGCGACGCTCCCTTATATGCGCGCTGGAACGCGCTTTCGCGGGTCGAGGTGGACCGGGACGGCACGGCGCTGATGGCGGTGATTGACGCTGACGCCAACACCTACATCATGAACACCAACCCGCACGACTGGTCGCCGGCCTATCGCAGCATCCTGATGTCGGCGGCCTCGTCGGTGGCCAACGTGCTTCGGCCGCAAGGCGCCTTCGCCATCATCGGTCCGGGCGGCGGGGTGGACGTGCTGCGGGCGGTGGCCAATGGCAGTCGCAACGTCACCGCCATCGAGATCAATCCCATCATCGCCAACGACATCATGCGCGGCCGTTTCGCCGACTACAGCTATCACCTCTACCAGTTACCGGAGGTGCATCTGCACGTGCAGGATGGCCGCTCCTTCGTGCGCAACAGCCGCGACAAGTACGATGTGGTGCAGATGACGCTGGTGGATACCTGGGCTTCCACCGCCGCCGGTGCCTTCGCGCTCAGCGAAAACAATCTCTACACCGTGGAAGCCTTCCGCGAATATTTTGAGCACTTGAAGCCGGATGGAATGATCGCCATCACCCGCTGGGAATTTGCCCAGCCCCGTGAAGCGCTGCGGGTGGTGTCGCAGGCGATGGAGGCGCTGCGGGAAATGGGCGTCAAGGACAGTCGCGAGAATTTCATCGTAGTTAGCGACGGCGAGCCCGACGTGGATGGTCGTCCGGTGCTGGTGCTGGCCAAGCGGTCACCCTTCACTCTGGAAGAGCAGCGCGCGGTGCTTAACCACATCCACGGCGGCAATGGTGAGCAGGCTCATTTGAACCTGCACGTGCTCTACCTGCCGGCGACCGCCGACCGGCCGGGCATGGCGCATCCGGCATTTGCCCAACTCATTCAAAGCCAGGATGCGCGCGCTTTTTCGCGCTCCTACGCTTACAACGTCACGCCGGTGACCGACAACGCTCCCTTTTTCTTCTTCACCCTGAAACCGGACCAGGTGCTCAGCAACTCCGAGCAGGCCATCGACTGGAAGGTCAATCTCGGCATCGCCATTCTGGGGATTGTCCTGGTGGTCGCGGCGGTGGCGGTAATCGTGTTCCTGCTGCTGCCCATGGTGTTATCGCCGGAAGCCCGCTCCAGTGGCGGCATTCGGGTGCTGTACTTCGTGGCCATCGGCCTGGGTTACATCCTGGTGGAGATCGCTTTCATTCAGCGCTTCGTTCTCTTCCTGGGGCATCCCACGTACGCTTTGACGGTGGTGATTTTCCTGCTGCTGCTCTCCAGCGGACGGGAAGCATGCTGTCGCGGCGATGGATTTCGACGCCGCGTCAGCTTGCCATTGCGCTGGGAATCATCGCAGCGGTGCTGCTGGTCTATCTCGGCGTGCTGCCACGCCTGCTGGAAAGCCTGGTGGGATGGCCGTTCAACGCCAAGCTGCTGCTCTGCGCCGCCCTGCTGGCGCCGCTGGGGATGGTCATGGGGATGCCGTTTCCCAGCGGTCTGCGGGCGCTCTCGCAGGGATCGCATCCCTCGCAGGGCGCGGTGGAATGGGCCTGGGCGATGAATGCGGGCGCCAGCGTGCTGGGCTCGGTGCTGGCGATTGTCATCGCCATCGCCGCCGGCCTGAACGTCACCCTGGCCTGCGGGGCCGTGGCTTACGTGATAGCCGGATGCTGTTGCTCGGCCTTCGGCCACGCTGGCAGACCGGAGGTCGAAGCCGCCTTCGGCCCGCGTGGCGAATTGGCACCGCCTGAGGGCTGCGTAAGCGCCGCTGACCATCCAATGTATAGCGAATTTCTGCTGCGCAGCGATGCAGGAATTCCCGGCTCATTCCCGTCCCTGATCTGAATGTTTTCTGGTGCCTGGCGACTTGCAAAGCAGGGAACCTCACTTGTTATAATCACTCGCTTGGGTGATTAGCGTCACACCCTGCTGTGCGGACCTCTGTACTGCTCCAACCCTGGGCCTCGATTTGGGTAGTCGGGCCCGAACCCGCAATTCTGGAAAACTTCTTACATGGCCCAAGTCTTCCATCGTAGTGCGAATACAATTGCGCGCGCCTCGATCATCGGAGTGGTCGTGGTGGTGTCGGTGCTGCTGTGGGCAGCGCTGGAGATGCAGCGTTCTCCTTACGCCACCTACCAGGGCGTGCACCAGGCGCAGCCGGTGCCCTTCAGTCACGAGCATCATGCGGCGGGCGATGGCATTGATTGCCGCTACTGCCACACCTCGGTGGAGAAGACCGCCTTCGCCGGCATTCCTCCCACCAAGACCTGCATGAACTGCCATTCCCAGATCTGGACCAACTCGCCCATGCTGGAACCGGTGCGGGCCAGTTATCGCAGCGGGCAATCGCTGATCTGGACGCGAGTGGACGATCTGCCCGACTTTGTTTATTTCGATCACAGCATTCATGTCAATAAAGGCGTCGGCTGCGAGAGCTGTCATGGCCGCGTGGACCAGATGCCTCTGACCTATGCGGAGAATTCGCTGCAGATGGAGTGGTGCCTGAATTGCCACCGCGCGCCGGAGAAATTCCTGCGCCCGCGCAGCGAGGTCTTCAACATGAGTTACGAGCAGCCCAGCGCGGACCACACGGTGACCCTTGCCGACGGAGCCAAATTCACCGACCAGATCGCGCTGGGCAACGAACTCAAGCACCGGTACAACATCCGTACGGTGGAAGACATTACCAGCTGCTCGACCTGCCATCGCTAGTTGAGCGGGGCACGGCGAGCATACGTCAACGGTTTAGCGGAACCACGAGAAGATGGAAAAAGAGAGCTCGAAGCAAGCGGAGGCGGTTTGTCCCAGCAAGATGGGACTGGCTGAGGCCAAAGAAAAACTTGCACGCGCGAAACCCGGTCCGCAGTACTGGCGCTGCCTGGAAGAACTGGCGCAGACGGACGGGTTTTTCGAGATGCTGCACCGCGAATTCCCCCGCCAGGCTTCGGTTTGGCCAGAGGGCACCTCGCGTCGCAGCTTCCTGAAGCTGATGAGCGCTTCCATGGCGCTGGCGGGATTGACCGCCTGCGTCAAGCAGCCGCTCGAGCCTATCGTGCCCTACGTGCGGCAGCCGGATGAAATCGTTCTCGGGCAGCCGCTGTTTTTCGCCAGTTGCATGCCGTTCGGCGCCTATGCCTCGCCGGTGCTGGTGGAGAGCCACGAAGGCCGCCCCACCAAGATCGAGGGCAATCCCGAGCATCCGGCCGGCGGCGGCAGCGACGTCTTCGCGCAGGCCTCCATCCTCGACATGTACGATCCCGACCGCTCGCAGATCCTCACCTATGCGGGCGCGACCCGGAGCTGGGGCGACTTCACCTCGACTCTGAAGGGACTGAGCGCCGCGCAGAAGGCGCTTCAGGGAGCGGGCATGCGAATCCTCAGCGGCAGCTTCAGCTCGCCGACGCTGACCTCGCTGATGACGCAATTGCTGGCCGCCTATCCTCAGGCCAAGTGGATCCAGTACGACCCCGTCGGCCGCGACAACGTTCGCGCCGGCTCGCAGTTGGCCTTCGGCCAGTATGTCGAGACCCGCTACAACCTGGAGAAGGCGGACATCATCCTGTCGCTCGATGGCGACTTCCTGTCCAGCGGTTTCCCCGGACTTCCTGATGTATGCGAAGGGCTTTGCGGCGCGACGCAATCCTGACCTGCACGAGAAGATGTCGCGCTTCTACGCCGTCGAGAGCACGCCCACCAATACCGGCGGCAAGGCCGATCATCGCCTGCCGATGCCGGCTTCGCAGGTGGAAGGCGTGGCGCGCGCTATCGCCGCAGGATTGGGTGCGGGCGGAGGCGCCGGCGTTCCTGCCGAGCAGCAGCGTTTCGTGGCCGCGGTGGTGAAGGACCTGATGGCCCACAAGGGCGCGGCGGTGGTCATCCCCGGAGATAACCAGCCTCCCGCGGTACACGCCCTGGCGCACTCGATGAACCAGATGCTGGGCGCTCCCGGCAACGCTGTCATTTACACCGAGACCGTCGAAGCCAAGCCGCAAGATCAGTTGGCCGGCCTGAAGGGTCTGGTGGACGACATGAATGCCGGCAAAGTGGACTTGCTGATTCTTGTCGGCGGCAATCCGGTGTACGACGCGCCCGCGGACCTGAATTTCGCCGATGCGATGAACAAGGTGCAACTGCGCATCCAGCACAGCCTTTATCCGAACGAAACCTACGAGCACGTTCACTGGCACATCAACGCCACCCACTATCTGGAGATGTGGGGTGACGCAAAAGCGATTGATGGCACCGCCAGCATCATCCAGCCGCTGGTCGCGCCGCTGTACAACGGCAAGAGCGAAATCGAGTTCATCAACGCCTTCCTGGATAATGGCGAAGCCTCCGGCTACGATCTGGTGCGCCAATATTGGAAGGGGCAGATGAAGGGCGACTTCGAGCCCGCGTGGCGCAAGGCGGTGCATGACGGCTTCATCGCCAACACCGCTTACGCGGCCAAGAGCGTCGCGGCGAAAGCGGCGCCGGCAGCGGCCGGCAGCGGGCAGAATGGCGGCCAGATGGAAGTCATCTTCCGCCGCGATCCGCTGATCTACGACGGCAGCAGGGCCAACAATTCCTGGCTGCAGGAAACGCCCAAGCCGATCGTGGGCATCTGCTGGGACAACGCTATCCTCCTCAGTCCGAACCAGGCCACGAAGCTGGGCCTGGAAACCGGCGATGTGGTGGAGATTGATGTCAACGGCCGCAAGCAGAAGGGACCGATCTGGCCGCAGCCGGCACATCCCGACAATTCCATCACCGTGTTCGTCGGCTTCGGTCGCACCAAGGCCGGCAACGTCGGCAACGGCGTAGGTTTCGACGCCTACCAGTTGCGCACCAGCGACGCCATGTGGACGGCGGGCGGCAGCATCAAGAAGGTGGATTCCGGCTACCACTTCGCCCATCCTCAGGGCTTCCAGTACATCGACTATTCCGACCTGTCGAAGGAGCATCCCTGGGTCGACGATCTGAAGGACCGGCACGTCATCCGCAAGGCGACGCTGACCGACTTCATCAAGAATCCCGACTTCGCGCACGAAGGCATCGAGTCTCCGCCGGAGGGGCTGACGCTCTACCCCAACTATCAGTACACCGAGTTGAAGTGGGGCATGACCATCGACATGAACTCCTGCATCGGCTGCAAGACCTGCATCGTTGCCTGCCAGGCGGAGAACAACATCCCGGTGGTGGGCAAAGAGGAGAGCGAGCGCGGCCGCCAGATGCAGTGGCTGCGAGTGGATGTGTATTACGAGGGCGGTACCGAGAATCCCAGCGTCTATTACCAGCCGGTGCCCTGCCAGCAGTGCGAGAACGCGCCCTGCGAAGTGGTCTGCCCGGTGGGCGCCACGGTGCATAGCACCGAAGGCCTGAACGACATGGTGTACAACCGCTGCGTCGGCACTCGCTACTGTTCCAACAACTGCCCCTACAAGGTGCGCCGCTTCAACTTCCTGCTGTGGCAGGACTGGGACACGCCGCAGTACAAGATGATGCGCAATCCCGAAGTCAGCATTCGCAGCCGCGGCGTGATGGAGAAGTGCACCTATTGCATCCAGCGCATCACTCACGGACGCCTGACAGCGGAGAAGGAAAATCGCAAGGTGCGCGACGGTGAAGTCATCACCGCATGCCAGCAGGCGTGTCCGGCGGGCGCCATCGTTTTCGGCGATCTTAACGATCCCAACAGCCGGGTGTCGCAGATCAAGAAGCAGCAGCGCAATTACAACCTGCTGGAAGACCTGAACACCCGTCCCCGCACCTCCTATCTGGCGGTGGTGCAGAACCCGAACCCCGAACTTGAACAGGCGGAGCGCAGTTAGCCCATGAGGGAAGGACCAGAGGAAAAAACCATACTCGAAGATGTGCCCTGGCCAGACGAACCACCAGTTTTAGGCCCGGGCCAGACCTTTGGGAGCGTGACCGACACCATCGCCGATGCCGTGTTGACGCGGCCGATCGGCTTGGGCTGGCTGGGCGGACTTGCGGTGGCCGGCGGCTTCGTCATGCTGCTGCTGGTCGCGGTGACCTATCTGTTCATCCGCGGCGTCGGTATCTGGGGCATCGAGATTCCGGTGGCCTGGGGCTTTGCCATCATCAATTTTGTGTGGTGGATCGGTATCGGTCACGCCGGCACGCTGATCTCCGCCATCCTGCTGCTGCTGAAGCAGAGCTGGCGCAACTCCATCAACCGTTTCGCCGAGGCCATGACGCTGTTCGCGGTGGCTTGCGCCGGCATGTTCCCCGTCCTGCACCTGGGCCGTCCCTGGCTGGCTTACTGGCTGTTCCCCTATCCCAGCAGCATGGGCGTGTGGCCGCAGTTCCGCAGCCCACTGATTTGGGACGTGTTCGCGGTATCCACCTATGCCACCATCTCCGCAGTGTTCTGGTATGTCGGCCTGGTCCCCGACTTCGCCACCATGCGCGAGAAGGCCAAGCATCCGGCGGCCAAGACGATTTACGGACTGCTGGCCATGGGCTGGCGCGGCTCGGCACGCCACTGGAAGCGCTACGAATCGCTGTACCTGCTGTTGGCTGGCCTGGCTACGCCGCTGGTGCTCTCAGTACACACCGTGGTCAGCTTCGATTTCGCCATCGCCATCGTTCCCGGCTGGCACACCACCATCTTCCCGCCATATTTCGTTGCGGGCGCCATTTACTCCGGCTTCGCCATGGTGCTGGTGCTGGCCATCCCGATTCGCAAGTACTACCACCTGGAAAACCTGATCACCATGCGCCACCTGCAGAATTCGGCGAAAGTAATGCTGGCGACTGGGCTGATCGTGGCCTACGGTTACTTCTTCGAGACCTTTATTGGGCTGTACAGCGGCTCGACGTATGAGCGCTTCATGCTGCAAAACCGCTGGTATGGACAGTACGCGCCGCTGTACTGGGCTTTGATTCTGTGCAACATCGCGCTACCGCAGTTGCTGTGGATACCCAAGCTGCGTTCCAACGTTACGTTCCTGTTCCTCATCTCGCTCGACATTCTCATTGGTATGTGGCTGGAACGTTTCGTCATTGTTATTACCAGCTTGAGCCGCGATTTCCTGCCGTCATCGTGGGGCCATTACGTTCCCACCCGCTGGGACTGGGCGGTGTTCGCGGGGACCATCGGCTTCTTCAGCGCCGCTATGTTTATTTTCATCCGTATCATGCCGGCGATTTCCATCTTTGAAATGCGCGCCCTGTTGCCGGAAGCGGAGGTGAAAGCGGAGTCATGAGTAACACATCGCTGGCACCCGCAATCTATGGCCTGATGGCCGAATTCGACAGCTCCACCCGCCTGGTGGAAGCCACCAGGGCCGCTTACGCCGCCGGCTATCGCAAGATGGACGCCTACAGTCCGTTTCCCATCGAAGAAGCCAGCGAAGCGCTGGGCTTCCATAAGACGCGGGTTCCGCTGATCGTGCTGGTGGGTGGAATCTTCGGCGGATGCGCCGCCTATGGGTTGCAATACTGGATCAACGTTATCTCCTACCCATTGAACGTCGGCGGACGGCCGTGGCAGTCCTGGCCGGCGTTTATCGTCCCCACCTTCGAGATGACGGTGCTGTTCGGCGGACTGGCAGGAGTGTTCGGCATGTTCGCGCTCAATGGTTTGCCTATGCCGTATCACCCGGTATTTAACGTGGACCGCTTCGCCGCCGTGACCCGCGACAAGTTTTTCCTGTGCGTGGAAGCGGCCGATCCCAAGTTCGATCTGGTGGACACGCAGAAATTCATGCAGAGCCTGAATCCGCTGTCGATTTCGGAGGTGCCGCATTAATCCGACAGCGCAAGTTTTGACAGCGGCAACATCGCAACCTCGTAATTCGGGGACGCTCCGCAAGGCGATGGTCTGGCTGTTGCTGGCTACGCCCTTCGTCCTGCTGCTTTCCGGTTGCCGCGAGGACATGCAGAACCAGCCTTACTACCGCCCGTTGCGGGAGAGTGACTTCTACGCCGACAAGCGCTCGGCGCGTCCGCTGGTGGCCGGAACGGTAGCGCGCGGCGATCTGCGCGCCGACACCTATTACTACACCGGCAGAATCGGCGACACCGTCGGCGACTTCATGCCGTTCCCGGTGACCGCCGAGGTGCTGGCGCGCGGCCAGCAGCGCTTCAACATTTATTGCTCACCCTGCCACTCCGAGGTTGGTGATGGCAACGGCATGATCGTGCAGCGCGGATACAAGCATCCGCCGTCCTATCACACCGAGCGGCTGCGTAAGGCGCCCATCGGGCATTTCTTCGACGTCATCACCAACGGCTATGGCTCCATGCCGGATTACGCCGAGCAGGTGCCGGTCGCAGACCGCTGGGCCATCGCGGCTTACATCCGCGCGCTGCAGTTAAGCCAGCACGCCAGCGCCTCCGATGTGCCGCAAGGCGAAGAGATTGCCAAGACTCCGCCTCCGGGCGTGGTCATTCAGCCTCCTTATGACACCCAGAGCGGCGCCACCATCGCGACCATGCCGCCGGGCACTCAGATCCAGGGAGGCGGGCAGAAGCAATGAGTAACGACACCATGGAATTGCGCCAGGCCGATCTCGTCGTCCCTGCCGATAGCGCACGCTGGCAGAGCCGCGCCCTGCTGGTCGGCATCGCCGGCATCGTGTTCTGCGTCCTCGGCGCCATCTTCGACCTGAACCAGTTCTTGCGCGGCTACCTTATCGCCTACATGTTCTGGACCGGACTCTCGCTGGGATGCATGGCCCTGATGATGGTCCAGTACCTGACCGGCGGCCTGTGGGGCATCTCCATCCGGCGGGTGCTGGAGGCGGCGGTAAAGTGCCTGCCGCTGATGTTCGTGCTGTTCCTGCCGCTGCTGATCTTCCGTCATCATCTTTACGCGTGGATGAGCGATCCCTCGCTTACCAAGGAAAATCACTGGTATCTCACTCAGGGCAAGTGGACCTTCCGCTGGATTCTGTACTTCGCCATCTGGATCAGCGCCAGTTGGGAGCTGATCCGGCGCGGCAATCGAGAAGACGCTCCTATTCCGGTGGGCACCTTTCCCCGCTTTCAGGGACTCAGCGGTATCGGCCTGGTGCTGTATTCGCTGACCGCATCGTTTGCGGCGGTGGACTGGGTGATGTCGCTGGACCCGCACTGGGGCTCGACCATCTACGGCCTGATCTTTTTGATTGGACAGGGTCTGTCGGCGCTGTGCTTCTGCATCATCATGCTGACGGTGCTGACTCGCTACAGCCCCTATCGCGAGATCATCAAGCCCACCCAGTTCCATGACATCGGCAAGCTGACGCTGGCCTTCGTCATGGTGTTCGCCTATTTCTCCTTCTCGCAGTGGCTGATTATCTGGTCGGGCAATCTGCCGGACGAAATCAGTTGGTACATGAACCGCATTCGCGGGGCGTTTGGCTGGGTGATGCTGGGAATCGTGGTGCTGCACTTCGCGCTGCCGTTTGCGCTGCTGCTGTCGCGTGAGCGCAAGCGCGCCGGCATCCGCCTGGTCGGGCTTGCCCTGCTGATCATGTTCATGCGCCTGGTGGACATTTACTGGTACACCATCCCCAACTTCCACGACGGCCGGATCTTCAGCATCTGGTATCTGGCCGCGCCCATCGGATTAGGCGGGCTGTGGCTAACCTACTTCTTCTACAACCTGCGGAAGCGGCCGTTGTTGCCGCTGTACGATCCGCAGATTCCAGCTTTGTTGCACCAGGGATCGGGACATGGCCACTAATCACGACGACAATTTCGATCCTTTGCGGAATCCGACGGTTGACTTCGAGCGCTCCGACCTCAGCGCCAAGGGCGTCCTCCTGTTCCTGCTGGGACTGCTGCTGTGCGGCGTCTTTGTGGAACTAGTCATCTGGGGCATGTTCCGTTACATGGGCAGCAGCCAGGAGCTGTTCGAGAAGGGCCGGCAGAATCCCATGATGAGCCAGCAGAAAGCGCTGCCACAGAACAACCGAACCTCGGTGCTGCAGAACACGCCGCCGGTGAACGTGGACCTGTTCCCGGAGCCGCGTTTGCAGGCCAACGATGCCGGCGACATGGATGAGTTCCTGCAGAGCGAGCAGAAGGTGCTGGATCCGCAGCAGCCGTTCACCGATTCCACCGGTGCAATTCACATTTCGATTGACCAGGCGATGAAGCTGATTGCCGAACGCGGCTTGCCGATGCGCTCCAGTTCACCGGCTCCCGATTTCAGCAAGGCGGAATCACAGCAGAAGTCCAACCCGGCGGCTAGTCCGGCCGGGCCGGGACGTTAACCGCGCCGGGCATTCGGCGCAGGAAGCAGAAAAGCAGTGCGCAGCAGGCAGTGGGTAGTGAAGACGACGATGGCTATGGCGATCTTTGCGGTGAGTACGCTGGCGTGGTCACAGCCGCCCTCGTCGTTTCAGGACAAGAGTACGGGAACGGGATCCCAGGTGAATCCGGCGGTGCTACAGAACGTGGGCATTGACCAGCGCTTGAATCAGCAGGTGCCGCTGGATTTGCAGTTCAAAGATGAAACCGGCAAGACGGTGAAGCTGGGCGATTATTTTCAGGCGGGCCGTCCGGTCATCCTGAACCTGGTGTACTACACCTGCCCCATGCTGTGCGGCGAGGAATTGATCGGCGAAGCCAGCGCGCTGGGGGTGCTGAACTTTACTCCCGGCAAGGAGTACGAGGTGGTTTCGGTGAGCTTCAATCCGGACGAGACGCCGAAAGACGCCGCCGAGAAGAAGCCGATTTACGTCGCGCGCTTGAATGAGCATCTGGAGCACAAGACCGACGGCGAGGGTTGGCACTTCCTCACCGGGCAGCAACCGCAGATTCAGCAGTTGGCGGACGCCGTGGGATTTCGTTATCGCCGCGATCCGCTGACCAAGCAGTTCATTCACACTGCGGGGATCATGATTCTGACCCCGCAAGGCAAGATCGCGCAGTATTACTACGGGGTGGAGTACGCGCCCAAGGACATTCGCCTCGGCTTGATCGAGGCATCGCGGGAGAAGATTGGCACGGTGGTGGATGTCCTGGTGCTGTACTGCTATCACTACAACCCCAACACCGGACGCTACGGCGCGGTGGTCACCAACATCATGCGCCTGGCCGGCGCGGTTACGGTGCTGCTGCTGGGCGGCGTCATCGTTGTGATGTCGCGCCGTGATAGACGTGGCTCCCGCAAGGGAACAGGACGGGCCTGAACGCTATGTGGAAGAACCTCCCACTCTTTCCTGAACAAGCCTCGCAACTGGCTTGGCAGGTGGACGGACTTTATTTTCTGCTGATCGCGGTGTCGGCGTTCTTCACGCTGCTCATCTTCGTCGCGGTGTTTTTCTTCGCGGTGAAGTATCGCCGTTCCGCGCATCCCCATCCCGAGCACATCGAGGGCTCGCTGCCGCTGGAGTTGACCTGGACGCTGATCCCGCTGGGCATCTGCATGATCTTCTTCGCCTGGGGATCGCTGATCTACTTCCAGGAGGCGCGGCCGCCGAAGGGCGCGATGGAGGTTTACGTCGTCGGCAAACAGTGGATGTGGAAGTTCGAGTACGAGACCGGGCAGCGCGAAATCAACACCCTGCACGTTCCCCTGGGACGCGACGTCAAGCTGGTGATGAGCTCGCAGGATGCCATCCACAGCTTGTTTATTCCTGCTTTCCGGGTGAAAGCGGATGTCTTGCCGGGACGATTTACCTCGCTGTGGTTTCATCCCACCAAGGTTGGGACCTATCACCTGTTCTGTTCGCAGTATTGCGGCACCGACCATTCCGGGATGATCGGCGAGGTAACGGTGATGGATCCGGTGGCTTATCAGGCATGGCTGGCCGGCAGCACCACCAGCGGGACCCTGGCCACCAGCGGCGAACAATTGTTCCAGCAGATGGGATGCTCCGGCTGCCACCACTCCGACGGGCAGGGCCGCGCACCGGTGCTGAACGGCTTGTATGGGAATACCGTGCAGTTGCAGGACGGGCGGACGGCGGTGGCGGACGAGAACTACATTCGCCAGGCCATCCTGAATCCCGGCACCAATCTGGTGGCCGGCTACAAGCCCATCATGCCGACATTCCAGGGCCAGATTTCGGAAGAGAACCTGATGGCCCTGGTGGCTTACATCAAATCGCTGGGACAGGCCCCGAGCAGCAACCAGGCCTCGCTTGGCGGAGCGTCTGCGCAGCAGTAGTAGAGGTTAGGAACCCAGAAGGTGTGCGATGGAAACCGCGGTTGAACGCGAAAATTATCTGAATTCCAACTACGGCATCAAGTCGTGGCTGCTGACCACCGACCATAAGCGGATCGCGATCCTTTACCTGATCTCGATTACCGCCATGTTCTGGATCGGCGGCTTCTTCGCCATGCTGATTCGCCTGGAGCTGCTGACCCCGGCGGGTGACCTGGTTTCGTCCGACACCTATAACAAGCTGTTCACCATGCACGGCATCGTGATGGTGTTCTTCTTCCTGATTCCGTCGGTGCCGGCCGTGATCGGCAATTTCGTGATTCCGTTGATGGTGGGCGCGAAAGACCTGGCCTTCCCGCGCATCAACCTGCTGAGCTGGTACCTCTACATGGCCGGCGCCATCACCGCGCTGACAGCGATGGTGACCGGCGGCGTGGATACCGGCTGGACCTTCTACACTCCGTTCAGCACCACTTATTCGAACACCCACGTCATCGGCGCGGCCATCGGCATTTTCATTGCCGGCTTCTCGTCCATCTTTACCGGCCTGAACTTCATCGTCACCATTCACCGCATGCGCGCCCCCGGGCTCACCTGGCGCCGGCTGCCGCTGTTCTGCTGGTCCAACTACGCCGCCAGCATCATCATGGTGCTGGGCACGCCGGTGATTGCCATCACCCTGCTGCTGGTCGCCCTGGAGCGCGCTTTCCACATCGGCGTCTTCAACCCGCAACTGGGCGGCGACCCGCTGTTGTTCCAGCATCTGTTCTGGTTCTATTCCCACCCGGCGGTGTACATCATGATTCTGCCGGGCATGGGCGTGATCAGCGAAGTGGTCACTTGCTATTCCCGCAAACGTGTTTTCGGCTATGAGTTCATCGCCCTGTCATCGGTTGCCATCGCCATCCTGGGCTTCCTGGTGTGGGCGCATCACATGTTTGTGGCCGGAATTTCCGTTTATGCCGCGCTGGTATTCTCGCTGCTCAGCTACCTGGTGGCCATCCCTTCGGCGGTGAAAATCTTCAACTGGACCGCCACCATGTTCAGGGGATCCATCCGCTATGACACGCCGATGCTGTACGCCTTCGGCTTCATCGGACTGTTCACCATGGGCGGTCTGACCGGCGTCTTCCTGGCCTCGCTGGGGGTGGACGTTCACGTTCACGATACCTATTTCGTCGTGGCCCACTTCCACTACGTGATGGTGGGCGGCATGGTGATGGCCTACATGGCGGGACTGCATTTCTGGTGGCCCAAGATGACCGGTCGCATGTATCCCGAGGCCTGGGCGAAACTGTCGGCACTGCTGGTATTCGTCGGCTTCAATACCACGTTCTTTCCGCAGTTCATCCTGGGCTACATGGGACTGCCGCGCCGCTATCACGCCTATCCGCCGGAGTTCCAGGTGCTGAACGTGCTCTCCACCGCGGGCGCTTCCATCCTGGCGGTGGGCTACGTGCTGCCCATGATTTACTTCCTGTGGTCGCTGCGATACGGCGAGAAGGCGCCGCCCAATCCGTGGAACGCCGTGGGCCTGGAGTGGATGACCGCCTCGCCGCCGCCCACCAACAATTTTGACGAGACACCGGTCGTGACCTGGGAAGCTTACGACTACGAGCACCAGCCGCAGGAGGAGGTCACCGTTGGCGAGTAGCGACATCCAGATCGCCGAGCACGCGCTGCAACACCACTTTGCCGACATGGAGCAGCAGAAGGAGACCTCCACCTTCGGCATGTGGATGTTCCTGCTGACCGAAATCATGTTCTTCGGCGGGTTGTTCTGCGCCTATCTCGTCTATCGCGCCATGTACTACCAGGCCTTCGTGGAAGGCAGCCAGAAGATGAACATCTGGCTGGGAACCACCAACACCGCCGTGCTGATTTGCAGTTCGCTGACCATGGCGCTGGCGGTGCGCTGCGCTCAGACTTCCCGTCACAAGCTGATGGCGTGGCTGCTTTTCATCACCATTCTCTTCGGCTTCGGCTTCCTTGGAATCAAGGGTATCGAATATCACGAGCACTGGGTCAACCACGAATTTCCCGGACCGCATTACCACTTCGAGACCGGCGATCCGGCGCATCCCGCGCAGGACGCGCAACATACCCAGATTTACTTCTCGCTGTATTGGGCCATGACCGGCCTGCACGCCCTGCACATGGTGATCGGCATCGGCCTGGTGACCTGGATCATGATTGCCGGAATGCGTGGCGCCTTCACCCCGACGTACTACAACCCGGTGGAAAATGTCGGGCTGTACTGGCACTTTGTGGATTTGGTGTGGATTTATCTTTTCCCGCTGCTGTACCTGATCAGCAAAAAACACGGTGGGGGTTAAGGGATACGACATGGATCAACAACATGAGCAGGAACTCGTAGGACACATTCTTCCCACCGGAATTTATGTCGGCATCTGGGCCAGCTTGATCGTGCTGACCGGGCTCACCACCTTCGCCTCGTTCATCGAATTAGGTATTTTCAATATCGTGGTGGCACTGCTGATTGCCACCGTTAAGGGAACGCTGGTGGTGCTGTTCTTCATGCACCTGAAATACAGCCCTAAGCTGACCATGGTCACGGTGGTGGTAGCCATATTCTTCCTCTTCCTGCTGCTGGGGCTGAGCATGACCGACTACCTCACCCGTTCCTGGCCCACCACGCTTCACTAAATTACCCAAAATTCCGGCTGGCTATCCCACAATGTGGGATAGCCGCATTGTGGTACATCGGCCCGTTTCCACCTGCGTTTTCAAGGATGATTCCGCGCAGCACTCGAGGGCGCGGTTTCATCATCCTGTAACAATGGTGCGTGTACCCTTGGTGATGTGATAACCAGCTACGATAGCCCAACTTCTGCCGTCGGCTACAATACAGCCGTGAAGCAAACCATCTTTGCCGTGGAAGACGATACCGACATTTCCCGTCTGGTGCGTCACCACCTGGAGTCCGCCGGATATGGCGTGCGCACCTTCGCCACCACTGCGGGCGTGATTGCCGAGGCCGAGAAGCAACTGCCTGCCCTTTTTCTGCTGGACATCATGGTTCCCGGAGGCGACGGCCTGGAATTGTGCCGCCGCATCCGTCAGACCACCTCGTTGGCCATGACGCCGGTAATTTTTCTGACCGCCAAGGTCAGCGAATCCGATCGTGTGATCGGCTTGGAGCTGGGCGCCGATGACTACATTCCCAAGCCCTTCAGCCCGCGCGAGCTGGTGGCGCGGGTGCGCGCCGTGCTGCGGCGCTTCGAGCGTCCGCTGGCCCCGGCGATGGTGAAGGCCGGCGACATCGAGATAGACAGCGGCGCCATGACCCTGATGGTGCGCGGCCACCTTGACCCAGACCACGGCCACCGAATTTCGTCTGCTGGAATATCTGGCGCGCCACCCCGGACGCGTCTTTACCCGCGATCAGTTGCTCGACGCAGTATGGCGCGACACCCATTACGTCACCCCGCGCTCGGTTGACGTTTACGTGCGCCGCATTCGTGAGAAAATTGAGGAGAACCCTGACGATCCTCGGTACCTGAAAACGGTACGCGGAGCGGGCTACCGCTTCGAGGTTCCTAAATTGTGAGAAGCCGGATTTTCCTGAAGTTTTTTCTCGCTGCGCTGGTGGTGATCGCGGCCTGCGTTCTCACTCTGGCCATGCTCATTCGTCCCGCCTGGGAAGGCATGTTGCGCAGCGAGATTGAAACTTCCTTGCGGCAGAAGACCCTGCTGCTGGCCTCCCGGGTCTCCAGTTCTCCACGCGAAGCGTTGCCGCAAATTACCCGCCAGGCCTCGCAGGCCGCCGACGCGCGCGTCACCGTCATTGATGCCAGCGGCCTTGTGCTGGCTGACTCCGAGGCCGATCCCGACAAGATGGAGAACCACGCCACCCGGCCGGAGTTCATCGCGGCCTTGCGCGGCAATATCGGCAGCTCCACTCGCACCAGCCGCACCGTTGGCGTTGACCTTCTTTATGTGGCTGCTCCGATTCCCGGTGGCGCGGTGCGCATGGCCTATCCGCTGTCGCTGATTCAGGAAGCCAATACGCAGGTGGTTCGCGACCTCATCAAGGCCAGCGCCGTGGCTGCGCTGGTTGCCATGCTGCTGGCGCTGCTGGCCACCCAACTCATTGGACGCCGTCTGGTCCGCATTACCGCTTTTGCCGAGCGCGTCGCCTCCGGTGACCTTTCCGCGCGCATTCAGGAAGATTCCAGCGACGAGATTGCTCATGTGGCGTCGGCGCTGGACCGCACGGCGCGCAAGCTGGAAGACGGTTTCCGCGCGCTCGAGGCCAGCCGCCAGACGCTGGAAACCCTGCTGAATTCCATGCAGGAGGCAGTGATCGCGGTGGCCCAGGACGGCCGCGTGTTGTGGGCCAATCAGCGCATGGAACGGCTGCTGCCCAGCGGCGTGCGCCTGGGCGAGCCGGCGGTGCGTTCGCTGCGCGATCCGGAAATCCTGCGGGCGCTGGAGACCGCGCTCACCACCCGCGATGTGACCACCGCGCATGCTGCCAAGATTTTTTCCGGCCGCATCTTCGACGTCACCGCGGCGCCCATGCCCGGGGGCGGCGCGGTGGCGGTGATGCACGACCAGACCGAGATTGAGCGGGTGGAGAAAACCCGGCGCGACTTCATCGCCAACGTGTCGCATGAGCTGCGCACCCCGCTCACTTCCATCCAGGGCTATTCCGAGACGCTGCTCGATAACCACATGGAGCCGCACAACGTCCGCGACTTCGTCGAGATCATTCGCAAGAACGCCACCCGCATGTCGCGGCTGACGGAAGACCTGCTGGTACTGGCGCGGGTGGAATCCGGCGAGCAGAACTTCCATTGCCAGATGGTGTCACCCAGGGAATTGCTGGAGGACGCGGTGCAGACCTTCCAGGAAATTGCCGTCTCCCGCAACCTCGAGCTGTCAGTAATGAACACCAGCAACTCGCTGGTCTCGGTGGACCGCGACGCCATCCATCAGGTGCTGGCCAATCTGATTGACAATGCCCTGAAGTACGGCGGCTCCGGCGGCAAGATCCTGGCCGGCGCCTGCGAGACCGAAGAAGGGGTACAGTTCTACGTGCGCGACTTCGGCGGCGGCATTCCCAGCGAACATCTGCCGCGTTTGTTCGAGCGTTTCTATCGCGTAGACAAGGCCCGCTCCCGCGAATCCGGCGGGACCGGTCTGGGATTGGCCATTGCCAAGCACATCGTGCGGGCGCACGGCGGCACCATTCGCGCCGAAAGCGAGCTGAACCACGGTTCCACCTTCTACTTCACCCTGCCGCGGCAGCCCCAGCCCGTCGAAGCCTGATCGTAAGCATTCTGGCTTCCTCAGCCTGTGAATTCAACTCAACTTCACATGCAATTCACGGGAAATTCATCTTGCGAAACTATCCTCGAAACGTGCTAATTCTTCATCCCACTTTTTGTACCCGGCAGGGTCACCTCTGTCCGGTCGGCTCCGCTGTACGGCCCTTGTTATGAGTGCAACCGATCCGGCGCTTCCCACTCCAGAAGAAATCAGTGCAAGCTTGCACGAGCAGACGCTCCAGGCGTGTCGCGTGGCGCGCATCGCCGCCGGCATCGTGGCTGAAGGCATCGCCACCGGTGTCGCTTCGCTGCTCGACGGCGTCCGCGACCGCGAGAAAGAACTGGACACCCTGGACCGCATCATTGATCAGGGCGTCACTGCGGTGATCACCAAGGTAAGTGAGGGGCAGGCGCGCGACCTGCTGGCCTGCCTGAAGTTCATCATTGGGCTGGAGCGTGTGGGCGACCTGCTGCTGAATTGCAGCAATCGCGCCGCCCAGGTGGGCAGCCGCATCGAGTTGCAGGACATACGCGATCTGACTCAGATGGCTTCGCGGCTGGAAAAAATGCTGGGCGATGTGCACGACGCCTTCAGCCAGCGCGACCTGAATCGCGCGCTCGCCGTGCTGCGCTCCGACGCCGAACTCGACCGCCTGCGCAATCTCATCTTCGTGCGCCACCTGGAAAATCACGACGGCGGTACACGGCAGGAGAGCTTCCACGTACTGTTTATGACCCAATCGCTGGAGCGCGCTGGCGACCACGCCAAGAATTTGGCGGAAGAGGTTTGCCACCTGGTCAGCGGACACAGTGTCCGCCACGTCTTGCGTACCTACGACAAGCCGGTGGAGCAGATGTTTATCGAGGACCTGAAGCGCCGCAACAAGGCGGCGAAATAATCAGTCGGGTTTGGGCAGACCTTCGTCGAGGAAGGCGACCGACTGCACGCCGGAAACTTCGAAGCGCTTGCGACAGCGGACATTTTTGCAGGCCACCAGATCGTCGCGCCGAACCATGTAGGAGCGGGCCTTGGCGAACTTGGCGCGATCGCGTTCGTCGGCGCGGCCGGGAAGCTGGCGCTTCTTGGTGCGGACGTACCAGCCCAGGTCGTATTCCGCCGACTGGCCGCAATGCGGGCAATTCAAGTTCGACTTCTTGGTCTCCTGCCGCTCGTCGTAGAAATCGCGCTCTTCCATGCCGACCCTCCCGAAGGGTACGGATTCGATTATCTGCTAAATTTGCAGGTTCGACTAGAACCAAGGTGCCGGAGGCTGTCTCCCAACCGCGCTGCGGGAGAGCTAAATCACGGCAAGCCTATTAGTTGCCGCATTTTATCGGGGGGAAAAACCAAGGCCCAGCGGGGAGTGTAGCCGCTGGGCCAGCCTGTGTCTGCTAGTGGAACCCCGCAGGTAGTTTGGGTATGAGGAAGGTGACCTGCGTTTTCAGTCCGGTCGTCTTTTAGAGTTGACCGGTTGGGGCTCGCTACTGCTGTTGCGTGAAAGCATAGTGCCACGGCGCACGGCTGCTTAGAATCCCCCGATGGCCGTACCGTGCTACACCTTTGGTCGCAGGGTTCCGACTGGCTATTCAATCCGGGAAGCGGTCATGCCGTTCGTCCCAATTTTCGATTTCGGGCTGGCATCCGGTGCTACCATTCGCAGCGGAGGGCCCAATGAATCGCAATCGCCTTCTACTCGGCCTGCTTATAACGTTGTTGGCGCTGGCTTTGACTCCTGCGGTCTTCGCCGACGATCATCCGCCGGCTCAGACTTCTACGCCGGCGATCCAACTCGCCACGCCGCCATCGAGTCCGCAAACCTGGACGGTGCCCCGTGGACTCAGAAAGATTGGACCACCGCGCCGGACAACCAGCAATCCTGGAGCTTGCAGCCGGGAGCGCAGAATCGCTGGACGCTGCAGCAAAAGAAGGATGGCGACGTCGCGTCGCTGTCGCACAACGCCGGAACCTGTTATCGCATAAGGGCTTACATCTTTCGCCGCAACGACGGCCATGCCCCGGAAATGGTCGGCAGCACAACCTGCGGTCCGCGCCAGGCGCAAGCTAAAAATATTCGCTCGCCCAAGCCGCGGCTAATTCCGGCAAACTGAGAGCCGACACAGCAAAGCCCGCGAACCGCATAAGTCCGCGGGCCATTGATTCTACTGCGCTTAGGCCGCCTTGGCTTCGATGTTGACGCTGCCGGCGATCTGCGTCAGCGTCTGATCGGCTTCCTTCTCTTCGTCCAGCGTCTGCTGCAGCAGGTTGGCAATCTCTTTCTTTCCAAGCAGTTCCGCATAGGTGCGGACGGTGCCGTAGCCCGCCATCTCGTAGTGCTCCACGCGCTGCGCCGCACTGATAATGCCGGCGTCAATGGTGCTGCCGTCGCCGCCCTGCGAAATAATCTCGTCGCCTTCTTTCAGCAATCCTTTCATGCCTTTACAGGTTTCGCCCGACGACTTTTCGTTCAGCCGCGAGAAAATCTGGTCCAGCCTGGTGATCTGCTGCTTGGTGACCGTCAGGTGCTGCTGCAGCGCATTCTTCAGCTCCGGATGCGTGGCGTGGTCAATCATCTTGGGCAGCGCGTCGGTAATCTGCGTCTCCGCGCTGTAAAGGTCGCGTAACTCCTTTAGAAACAATTGATGCAGGTTTTCCAGCTTCATCGAGAACAGTGCCATTTTGGTGCCTCCCACTTGAGTATGTGTCTGGTGAGATGTGAACCAGGGCCCCGCTGTTGCGTAGTGGCGGGCGGAATCTTCCCAATTCGGCACCGAGATTTCCGCGCGGAAACTCCCCAGGGGCGCGACCAAGTTCGCAGCCATATTCGATATAGTTTGCTATATCCAATTGCCGAATCGAGGGCGAATCCGGCTCGGCTGGCTGCTCAGATTCCCAAAATGGGATGGCTTCCGAGCGATTCCGCAGCGACCTTTCCGGCGGAAACTCCTCGGCGGCGCGACCAAGTTCGCAGGCATATTCGATATAGTTTGCTATATCCAATTGCCGAATCGAGGGCGAATCCGGCTCGGCCGGCTGCTCAGATTCCCAAAATGGGACGGGGCGGGCGCTTCCGATCCTACCGCGAGCTCAAAATCCTGCTGACCCAGCTCGGCGGCGGTGAGCGGCAGCGCGTCGGGATCCTCGCTCAGGTTTCGAGTGGCCGCCCTCATCGCGAGGCATGCTTGCGCCGCCGCTGCTCGCTCGCTTTCATCAGCTCGTCCAAATCCGCAAGCGGCCGTATCTCAACCGGTCCCAGTCCATACTTAAAGCCCGGTAGCTGCGACACCAGTTGAATGGCGTGATTGAGGTCGCGCGCCTCCAGGATTTGCAGGCCGCCAAGCTGTTCCTTGGTTTCGGCATAGGGGCCGTCGGTGGTCGCCACTTTGCCGTTTTTCCAGTACGCGGTCAACGCCGTCTCCGGCGGCTGCAGCGCGATTTCGGCCACCAGATGTCCGTTGGCGCGCAGATGGTCATTGTGCTCAAAGCATTCGTCGAGCACCGCGTGCCGCTCCTCCTCGCTCATCCCTTCAAATTTCCCCGGCTCGATATATCCCAAACAGATGAACTTCATCCATCCCTCCTGGTTTCCTGTCAGGCCGCTGAAAAACTCTGCTTTCGCCCGACTTGTGTCAGGGCCCGGCTTCAGCCGGGCCGATGAGCTCTCTATTCCTTCCATCCGGAGCCGCCTTTAGCCGGCGCCACTCCGTCGTTTCCGATTTTTTCAACGCCTCTTCAGTCGTGCCGATAACCCTTTATGCTTGTCATCCTTCACCGACTTTCGTCGGTGGAGGGCCTGCGGTTTCGACTTTTTCGGTAGCCTGCTGTGGCCCAGAGCAGCAGCTCATCGTCCTGCTATCAGATAGTCGTTTGGGAGACCGAAAATCGACAGCAATTCTATTTTCTTAGCCGCGTCAGAAGAATCTGTGGGTAACTGATGCGTTCAACCGGCGGCCGGAAGTTCGTTCTTCGCTGGGAACGCGAAGGACTTGGTATGCCGCTGGCTGCAGGCGATGCCCGCGGGATCAAAGCCTGAGCGACCTATCCAAGAAAAAGCTAAATACGGATTCATGCCAGAAAAGCGTCCCTCGCAGTCTGCTTGATTCCCGTGGGCAAAAGCCTTAATCTCCTCTCTAATCGGAACAAGGAGAGTGACAGTGAGCGAGCTGTGGGTTGCGCCGTCCGAACGGGACATGTGGGGCAAAGACCCCGACGAGTCCAATCGCCGGCCAAATGACGACGAGATCAACGTCAAATATGGCAAGCGCGAGCTGAGGATCGTCACGGAGATGAATCGCGAGCAGTTGCCGAACTTTGTCGAAGCACTGAGGAGACCCGGCTGGATGGAGTTGCGACCCTTCTACCAACGTCGTCCCCGCTGGGACCCGGTTCGCCAATCGAAGCTGATTGAGTCCTTCATCATGAACATCCCCGTTCCTCCTCTTTTTGTGTATGAGTCCGACCTTGCAAAATACGAAGGAATGGACGGCCAACAGCGGATCACCGCGATACGCGACTTTTACACAAACAAGCTTGAACTGGCAGGGCTTGAGCAGTGGCCCGAACTGAACGGTCGGATCTACGACAAGCTTCCGAGCGAGATAAAGAAAGGGATTGATTGGCGATTGATTCCTACTTCGTACTCCTCAAGGAATCAGCGGTTACGTCCGAAGAAGAAGCGCTTCTGAGGCAACAGGTGTTCGAGCGCCTGAACACGGGCGGCGTCAAGCTCAGCCAACAGGAGATACGCAACTCAATTTACCACGGGAAATTTAACACCCTCCTCTTGGAGCGTAGTCAAGCACCCTGCATTCCGTGACGCCTGGGAATACCCCGCTATACATCCGACGAGGACATCAACCCCTCGGATGAGATACTCAATATCCCTATGTACGCCCAAATGCGCGACGCTGAGATTGTCCTCAGATTCTTCGCGCTGCGGCACGCAAGACACTACAAATGGGGAATGGCGGGCTTCCTGGACCTATACATGGTCCGCACACGCAAGTTCACCGAGGAAGATATCCGAGGACTTAACGAATTGTTTATCAGAACCATCGAATTGGCGAGCAGTATATATGGCGAGTTTCTTTTTCGCCCATGGGACGGCGAGAGGAAGACTTGGAGCCAGCGGCCGCAGGTGGCTTTCGCCGACGCGGTGATGGTGGCTCTGAGCAATCACCTCAATGAGAGCAGCGTGCTCGCCAATCGGAGGGACCAAATCATCAGCCACACAAAGCAGTTGTTCGAGAACAATCCTCCCGGCACCTTCACCGGCCAGAAAAACACTAAGAAAGACGTCCAACAGCGCATCGACCTGTTCGACGCCATGCTCACTCAAGTGCTGTCCTAGGTCACATGTTTTCCAGCTTTATCAATCGTCTCCGCAGAAGTAGATACGATCAAGTTGGTGCTTGACGCGCACGACACCTTGCGAGCGCTAGTATACCCGCGCGAACCGAGCGGGGTTCCGACGAAGCATCGAACCCCGTGGGAGGTGCCCCCCCGGAGGACCTCGAGAGGCATCTGGATGAGATCCGAGGTTCAGGGCTGTCGAAACCATCTTGGCAGGTATACGACCACTGCGCCGCATTCACCCGCCTGTATGCCGTTTACGAGCAGTTCGTGGAGGACCTAGCTTCGGATTATTTGCGGATGCTGCCCGATCTGTATAAGAAATATGCGGACCTTCCCCCCAACGTGCGGAAGCAGCATCGCATCGGCATAGGCCAAATCCTCATGAAGCTTGGAAAGGATGGGCCATACAGGGAACTAGATGAGGGTAGCGTCATTAAGGGCTGGTCGGAAGGACTCGCAGGGAATCTTCGTTATACCTTACTTCCGGATGCTTTTCTCATAGACCCACAAAACTATCGTGCGGAAATATTGGCTGGACCTTCTTCCGCTATCTTGGAATCGAAGATTGCTGGACCTGGATAGAGAGTCATCCCATGGTTCTCGAATTCATGGCTCGCGAACGCGACGTCAATGAGACGCCGAAGACGCTGCTTCACGACTTTGTCGAGTACAGAAATAAAGCCTCACACACTAGGGTCGGTGACATCGTTGCGACCGAAGAGATCAAGTCGATTGCGGACTTCGTGGCAGTCCTGAGCCAAGCCCTTGCTCAGCTAGTAATGAAATGCGTCGTACGGCAAAAAACAAGTCTAGGAGAAGCGATCAGGGCCGGAAAGGTACTAAATAGATTCAGTGATTTCATTGTTGGTGCACAGATGGCCGCCGGCACCTTGGCAGTTGGCGACGAACTCGTCGTCATACACAAACATTCATGCTATGGAGCCGAGGTTATGTCGATCCAAATTGACGATTCCCCCTATGGAAAGCTCGATGTGAGGGAGGGCCAAGAAATCGGCCTTCGGCTCAGCAAAAGGGCCAACAGAGGGGCCGAGTTAGTGAGAATCGTCGCCCCACCTTCGCCCGTCGGCACGGTACCGGAGCTGACCTCGCCTGACGATTATCCGATTCGGGCAGCCCCTAAACCGGATGATCAAGACAATCCATAACGGGCGGCCCACCCTTAACGAACTTTGGCAGGTTGCCCAGCCTACCATCCTGAGATTTTGCGGGATGCACGATAGGAGTTTTGTAAGCCAACCACTCTCCCCCTCGAAGGGAAAGTCAAAATCCCCACCCAAGCAAAAGAAGGTTGGATGGCACCCGAGGTTCTGCTCAGCAGAGTTCTTGCTTGCGGCAGCGGTGCCGCCGGCTTAAGCCGGCTCCGGACACAAAAAATAAAGCGCGTATCGGCCCGACTGAAGTCGGGCCCTGACACAAGGCTCGCGAAAACCGAGTTTCCAGCGGCAGCCCGTCACATTGTGGAAGAGACCGATCATGAATCCGCTTACTCTCCGCCCGCGACCTTGGCGGCGTAGGGATTGTGGGCGGCGAGCTGCCAGACGGTGTCGAGCACGGTGCCGTCCACCCACTTCACCACCGCGACGGGACGCTCCAGCAGCCGCGGCTTGGCCGGCTTGCCGCCGCAGATGCGCTCCACCTCCGCCTTGATCTCCTCGATCGGCGGATCGGCAGGCCCTTGCCTTTGACCGCTTCCAGCAAATCCTGCCGCAGCGGATTGATGGCGATGCCGCGCTCGGTGACCACCACATCCACCAGCTCGCCCGGGCCGGTCACGGTCGTCACTTCGTCCACGATGACGGGAATGCGATCGCGGAACGACGGCACCGCCAGAATGCTGCATCCGGCGAACAGGCAGTTCTGCCAGCCGCCGATGCCGTGCAGCAGCCGGCCATCGGAATGCGTCACCACGTTGGCGTTGAAGTGGACATCCACCTCGGTCGCGCCCAGTATGGCGGCATCGATCATGGAGGCGAAATTTCCCTTGCCGTGGAAGTTGTAGGAGGTGAACGGACTGGTGGCGACGTGCCGCGGATCGCTGGCGATGGAGCGCACCGCGTCCAGGTCGAAGGTCTGCCCGTCGAGAATGTAGCCGATCAGCCCTTCCTGCAGCAGGTCCACCAGATATTTCGTGGAGCCGCCGCGCACGAAGCCGGCCTTCACGCTTGGCGTCGCGCATCATGTGCGCCAGGTAATCCACGAACGCCAAGCGCGATGCCGCCCGCGCCCGCCTGGAAGGAAAATCCCTGGCGCATGATGCCGCTGTCGCGCAGGAAGCGCGCCACCAGCTCGGAAATCCGCAGCCGGTCGGGACTGCGCGTGATCTGCGTGGTGCCGCTGACAATCTTCGCGGGATCGCCGATGGAGTCCACCTCGACGACGTAGTCCACGTTGTTGCCCTGAATCTGCCAGGGCACGCAGGGGAAGGGCACGAGATTGTCGGTGACCACGATGACGCGGTCGGCGTAAACCGAATCCGCCAGCGCAAAGCCCAGCGAGCCGCACGCCGACTTGCCGTGCGAGCCATCGGCGTTGCCGAAGAAATCCGCCGTGGGCGCGGCGATGACCGCGATGTCCACGTGAACTTCGCCATCCTGAATCGCCTGCCAGCGTCCGCCGTGCGAGCGCAGCACGCCCATGCCGCGCATTTTGCCCTGCGAGCAATAATCGCCCAGCGGGCCGTTCATGCTGCCTTCGATGTGATGCACCGCGCCGGACTTCATCAGCTCGATCACCGGCTCGTGGCAGGGAAACGATGCGCTGGGGAACCACACCAGGTCGCTGCACGCCCATGCGCGCCGCGGTTTGCAGCGCGGTCAGCGCGACGCGGTCGCCGTTGCGCAGATGATGATGGCTGCTGATGGTCATGCCGTCGCGCAGCCCGCAGCGCTCCAGCGCGGCTTCGAGAGTCGGCCACGCGCTTGTCGCCATTGGCGGGATAATCGCGATTGCTGCGGATGGGCGGCGCAGCCTTCACGCCCTCCGGGGCATAGCCGTTCACGCCCTGATAGGCGATCTGCTCGCGTCCATTTACTGAAGTGGGCACGCGGCGACCGGCGGCGTTGATGGTCAGGTTATCGACGGCGGTCGCGCTCATGGTTTCACCTCTGCGATGTCCGAAGTGCACGGCGTCGAGGCCCATCTGCTCGGCGCGCTTCACCAGCTTGAGCGCGCGATGCACCACCGGCGCGTCAATCATCTTGGAGCCCAGGCTGACCACGCCGAGGCCGCGCGCTTGCGCCTCCTGATAGGCGGCCACGATGCGTTGCGCCTTCTCCAGTTCCTGCGCCGACGGCGCGAAGGCGCGGTGAATAATTTCGATCTGCGAAGGATGAACGCAGCCCATGCCTTCGAAGCCCATGGCCCGCGAGCGCTCGCCCCATTGCAGCAAGCCGTCGGAATCGGCGACGTCGCCAAACACCGAATCAATGGCCTGCACGTGCGCGGCATGCGCGGCATTCACCACTCGCATGCGCGCGTACAGTGTTTCCGCGCCTTCGCGCGTCTTGGCCACGCCCAGATCGGCGGTGTAATCCTCCAGGCCGAGCGTCAGCCCGGCGATGTGGTCCGAGCAGGTGGCGATGTCGAAGGCGTTCTCGATCCCCAGCGCCGATTCCAGGATCGGCATCAGCCAGATGGGCCGCACAATTCCCGCGCGCTCCCTCAGCGATTCGATGGCCGCCTCCGTTTCCTCGACCTGTCCGGCATTCTCCACCTTGGGGATCAGAACCAGGTCCGGCGATTGCGGAACAATTTCCTCCAGGTCCTTCATGCCCAGCGGCAGTTGATTGATGCGCACCATGCGCTCAGCCGCGCCGAAATCCACCGCCCGCAGCGCATTGCGCACCAGCAGTCGCGCCGCGTCCTTCTCCGCGAAGTGAACCGAATCTTCCAGATCGAGAATGACCGCGTCGGGCGCGTGCAGCGCTGCGTTGATGAAATATTTCGGCTCATTGCCGGGCAGATACAGCCGCGAGCGCCGCAGGCGGTCCTTGTGCGAAGCCGGCGCCAGCGGCGTCGCCTCCGGCAGGGCCGGTTTGTGGACGGCCATGTTCGCGCGCCGCACCGCCGCTTCCACGCGCGCCGCGATGACGAACGGCAGTGCGCCCTCATCCACAATGCTGACGGCGGCGTGACGGACGCCCAACTGATGCAGCACAGCGTGCACCTGCGCGCGGATGGCGTCGCCGTAATAGGTCTCGACGCGCGAGCGCAGCTCGATGTGAATACCGCCCTCGTCGCGCACTTCGAAGTGAACGTGCAGATCGGAGCGGACGTCGGGCCCGCTGCGTCCCGCCTCGCCTGCGATGTGCTTCTTATTTTCTGCCACTGCCGGCATAAGCCGCCTCCACGCCTGCTTCCATCTTCGCCAGGATGGCGCTGGTCATCTCGCGAGTTGACGCCGCGCCCTGCGACAGCGACTTGGCGCCGCCCGCCAGACGCAGCATGTCGTAGGTGCGGACCTTGCCTTCGGCCACCACCGCGGCGATGGCGTCGCGGATGATCTGCGCCTTCTCGCCCTCGCCGAGATGGTCCAGCATCATCGCCGCCGACAAAATCATGGCGATGGGATTGACGATGGCGGGATCGAGCTCGGCATATTTCGGCGCCGAGCCGTGCGTCGGCTCGAACACCGCAACCTGCGCGCCGATGTTGCCGGAGGCGGCAAAGCCCAGCCCGCCCACCAGGCCGGCGAAGGCGTCACTGATGACGTCGCCGAACAGATTGCTGGCCACGATCACGCCGTAGACCTCGGGATTCTTGGTGAGCCACATGGTTTGCGCGTCAATGTTGGTGGACCACAGCGCGATCTCGGGATAGCGCTTCTGCACTTCGCGCGCCGCTTCCTCCATCAGGCCGGAGGTCTCGCGCAGCACGTTGGGCTTCTCGCAGATGGTCACCGTCTTGTAGCCGAACTTGCGGGCGTACTCGAAGGCGGCGTCGCAGATGCGCCGCGCCGCCGGACGGGTGATGATACGCACCGAAACCGCAAGGTCTTCGCCGGCGACCTTGGCGAACGGCTTGAACTTGGAATGCGTGGAGAGCGCATCCCGCACGGCTTGCGGGGGATTGCTCCACTCCACGCCCGCGTACAGGCCCTCGGTATTCTGGCGGAAGACCACCACGTCCACCTTCGGCTCCTCGAAGCCGCCCGCGGGCTTTTTGCGGATGAAGTTCAGCGGATTGCCGGGGAACGACAGGCACGGCCGCATGCAGACGTCGAGGTTGAAAATTTGCCGCATGGAAACGATGGGGCTGAAATATTGATGGCCTTTGCCTCGCAGCTCCGGCGCCAGCTCGGCCTCGGCTTCCTTTTTCGGCTTCGAGGTGATGGCGCCGAACAGGCCCACGCGGTGCTCGCGGAGCAGGTCAATGGTGCGCTGCGGCAGGGCGTTGCCCTCGCGCGTCCAGCACTCCCAGCCAATGTCGGCGTGTACGTAGTCCGCTTCGAAGCCCACCATCTCCAGCACCCGCAGCGCCTGCGGCAGCACCTGGTTGCCGATGCCGTCGCCCGGCATGGTCACGATTGTTTGTCTCGCCATACTCTGTCTCCTGATTTCAAATTCGGCTGCTGAAAACCCTACTTTGCGCGTCTTGTATCAGGGCACGGCTTCAGCCGTGCCGACAAGACATTCCTTTGTCTCATCCAGAGCCGGCTCCAGCCGGCGGCACTCCGCCAGGCACGAAAGCCGCCTCTTAACTACCACGCTGTGGGACAGCCATATCACCTCCCACATTGTGGGACTAAACTTGTACTGCTGCTTCCAGGCGCAGCTTGTGTGCCACCAGGTTCTCCACGCCGCCGGCAATCACCAGCGATTGCGGCACGCTGCCCAGCGCCGGGAAGGCGAAGGTCTCTCCGTCGTAGCCGATGGAGCTGGCCGCGAAGTCCACTTCCAACGGCGCGGTCGCGACGATCGTCTTTTCCTTCGCGGCCATGGCGTCGCCGAACTGCTCGCGCAACCGGTCCACCAGCGCCGGCGCCTCGATGCACAGGAAGCCGTTGTTGAAGGCATTGCGCAAATAGGTCTGCGAGAAACTGCCGGCAATCACCAGCGGAACGCCTTTGGCCTTCAGCGCCGTCACCGCCTGCTCGCGGCTGGAGCCAGTGCCGAAGTTAAAGCCGCCGACCACGATGTCGCCCGCTTGCGCAATCTCCGCAAAGGCCGGATCGTAGTTCTGCATCACGACTTCGGCCATCATCTGCGGCGTCATGTCTTCGCGATAGGTGAAGTCCTTGCCGTAGATGCCGTCGGTGTTGAGGTTGTCCTGCGGCAGGAAAATCAGCCGTCCCCGCACCACGCTGGGAAAGCCGGGCAGGATTTCAGTGCTCTCCGCGGAAGCCATGGCGGTGAATTGCTCGAACTGTCGCTTCACTTCGCGAGCAGGGAACTCGGACGGCCCGCTGATGTAGCCCGACAGCGCGGAAGCCGCGACCACTGCGGGGCTCGCCAGATAGCACTGCGCATCGCGCGAGCCCATGCGGCCCTTGAAGTTGCGATTGGTGGCCGAGATTCCGACTTCGCCGGCCTCGAGCAGCCCGGTTCCCAGGCCGATGCACGGCCCGCACCCCGGCGGCAGCGCTTCCGCGCCGGCGGCGATCAGCGTTTGCCATGCACCGCTCTGCCTGGCAGCGTCCTGTACTTCGCGACTGGCGGCAGCAACGTAGAACTTCACCCAGTGCGCGATCGTCTTTCCCGCAACCACCTTCGCCGCCGACTGCAAATCTTCCAGCCGCGAATTCACGCATGAAACCAGGTATGCCCGCTGAATGGCGATCTTCTGCTTCGCGATTTCGCTGACCGGCTGCATCACCTGCACCGTGTCTGGTCCGGAAACATGCGGCGCGACTTCGCCTAGATCGAGGGTGATGCGCGCGTCGTAAACGGCATCGCCGTCGGGAGCGGGCGGCGCCGCGCGCCAGGCCTGCAGCATCTCGCGGGAAATTCGCTCCACGCCCTGCGCGCTCAAAATGCTGCGCCGCTTTTCCAGCCATGCCAGCGTCACCGCGTCCACGGGGAACCATCCCACCAGCGCGCCCCACTCGGTGGACATGTTGGCGATGCTCAGCCGCGCGTCCATGCTGAGCGACGCCACGCCCGGGCCGCTGAACTCGACTGCCGCGTTCAGCACTTCTTCGCGGTTATAGAGCCCGCACAGCGTGATGATGACGTCCTTGCCGGTGACGCCCGCCGCGAGTGTGCCTTCGAGCACCACCTGCACGGTGCGCGGAACCTGCCACCAGAATTCGCCGGTGGCCCAGATGGCCGCGGCGTCGGTGCGCACCACCGGCGTGCCGATGGCGCCCAGCGCGCCGTACATGTTGGAGTGCGAATCGGAGGCGACCACGAAGGTTCCCGGCAGCACGTAGCCGCGCTCCACCATGAGCTGGTGGCCGATGCCCGTTGCCGGGCGCGTAGAAATCAATGCCATGCGCGCGCGCGAATTTCTCCATCGCGGTATATTTCGCCAGGTTGGCGGCGGTGGTGTTCTGGATATCGTGATCGCAGGTGAACACCATCTGCGAGGCATCGCGCACTCGCTCCGCGCCGATGGCCTTGAACTTCTTCAGCACCGCCGAGGTGTTGTCGTGGGTCATCACCCGATGCGGCCGGATGGAGAGGAAATCACCCGCGCGCAGCGGACGCGCGGGGCCTTCGGTCATGTGAGCTTGCGCAATCTTCTCGACCATGGTCTGTCCCATCTCAGTGACCTCCTGGCTTGCGATCGGCGCGGAACAGCTTCATCAGCTCCGAAATGCTGGCCTGGTTTTCCAGTTGCCACACGGCGTCCATGGCGCGGCGCTGCGCCGCCGGCGACAGCACCGGGCCGGCCAGCGCGGCGAACTTCTCTTCCACCTCGGCGTCGGTCAGCGGATTGCGCGGATCGCCCTTGGGATAATCGAGCTGGGTGCTGAACTCGCGGCCATCAATGGTGTGAATGCGCACGATCACCCGCTGCAGCGCGGGGAACAGCTTCTCGATCTCGGCATCGGCGGTGACCACGATCTTGTTGAGCTGGGCGCGAATCTGCGGATCGGCAATCTTTTCCGGGGTGAATTGCAGCGGCGTTACCTGGCGCTCGGCGATGGCTGCGGCGATGACGTAAGGCAGCGAGTGGTCGGCCGTCTCCTTGGTGTGCGGATCGTACTTGCTGGGATCGCTGAGAATGTCGGCCCCGCGCGCGGTGGTGCGAATGTGGACCTTGGCGATGTCTTGCGGCGCGAGCTCGTGGTCTTTGACCAGCGACAGCACCGCGGAAATCGGCGTGTGGGTCAGGGCTTCGGTGGGAAAGGCCTTCATCCCACATTGTGGGATACGCCAGCTTTCGCCCAGGCCATCGGTCAGCAGCTCCAGCTTCCAGTCCTGGCCGAAGCAGTGCACCAGGCCTTCCTTGCCGTCAATCACGTGCTCGGGGCCGGTGTAGCCCTTCTCCGCCAGCAGCGCGGCCAGCACGCCGCTCTGCGTCGCCATGCGGATCGACGGTGTTCTTCATCATGGTGAGCTTGCCGGCGGTCACCGCGCCCAGGGTGACGCGAGCGCTGGCGGCGATGCCGATGGCGTGCTGGATTTGCGCAGCGTTCAGGTGCAGCATGCGTCCGGCGACAATCGGCGCGACGAAGGCGGTCAGCGTGGCATGATGCCAGCCGCGCTCGCGGATGCCGGGGAAGGCGGCTTCGCACAGCCGCATCTCGAACTCATGGCCCAGCACCAGCCCGACAATCAGCTCGCGGCCATCGCTCCCGGCGCGCTCGCAGCAAGCCAGTGCAGCGGGAAAAATATCCGACGGATGGCACGGGTCCTGCTTCCAGTAGATGTCGTTGTAATCCATGCAGCGGATCATCAGCGCATTGGCCAGCGCCGCCGACACCGGGTCCATGGTGGCGCCGCTGCCGATCAATGTCGCGCGGCCGCGTCCGGCGATTTCGTTCAGCACCTCCAGCGCGATGGTCACGTCGTGCTGCTGATAACCGCCCAGCGCGCACCCCAGGCTGTCCAGCAGGAAGCGTTTGGCCTGGTACACCGCCTCGGGCGAGAGTTGCTCAAAGCGTAGCCCGGCGGCCCACTCCGACATGGCCGCGGTTACGGTGCTCTTGGTGGCGGGCTTGGCGAGGGTCGCGGTCGGCATGGCTATCTCCCGGAAATCACTTGGCAAGGTTCTTGAACGGCAAGTACGCCATGAAGTCGGCGTGATGCACGATGTAGGCTTCGGTGGTGCGGCGCACCAGGTCGCCTTCGGCGGCGTGCGCGGCAATGATGTGGCAAACGGCGTCGGGCACGCCGCACTCCATGGCCAGGGCGACGCCGATAAAGGGATGGCGCAACAGTTCGCCGCGCTTGCTCTGGCGCGCGCGGCCGTCCACGGTTTCATATTCCAGCAACTTGCCCACGTCGGCCAGGATGGCGCCGGCGGTCACCGTGTCCAAGTCCACCGGCAGCGCCCGGCCCATGAATTCCTGCATGCTCTCGGCGGCCTTGCGCGCAATGTGCACCACGCAGCGCTTGTGCTCCATAAAGGTCACGGGACAGTCGGGCACCAGCAGGGTGAAGGGAATGCGGTTCAGGTCGTCGGGCGTGAGCGGACTGAGCTCCAGGGCGCGCGCCCAAGTGGCGGTCACCTGCTCGCGCAGTTCCGGCGAATGGATCCATTCCAGCTCAGGCCACAATTTGCGCACAGCCTCGCGCATGGGGTCTCCCCGCCGTCCGGGGCGGAATTCGACGGCGGCTTCCGTGCCCGGCGGCCAACCCTCTATTGCAGCAGTTTGGGGGCGCGCGGGACTAGGACATGCGTCACAATGGGGCAGCAGATAACGGGCGCGTCAGAAGAGGTGCAGCGAGGTGGAGAGCACGGCCAAACTATTGCAAGTAATGGAGATAATTGAAGCTACCCTGAATTCGAGGACGGCCGGGGAGGAAGATCGAATGGAGAATTGAACCCAAGAGTGACGTTCCCAAAAAGAAAAGGCCCGGATGAGCCATCCGGGCGCCGCACAGGTTCGATTACTTCTTCATTGCGCCCATGGTGTATTCGCCGCTGCACGAATATTCGGTGCCGCCATCCGACGCCGGCGTGAGCTTGCAACTTCCAGAGCCCTTGATGCCTTTCATCTTTCCGGTGGCTTCGCTGATCTCGTACTTGTTCATTCCCGATACCAGCGCTCCATCCTTCAGGGTTGCCGTGGCCTGATAGGTGTAGGAAATCTTGTCGCCGCTATCCAGGGTCTCCACGAAAACGCCCGAGTACTTCATGTGGTTCCCCATCACGTCGGCGTGTTCGGAATACACGCCGTCTTTGCCCTTGGCCCCGCCGATGTCTCCATTGGCGGTGCAATTTCCCTGCGACAGGGTGAACATATGGCCCTGCTGGCCGGGAATGGAAATGCTTTGCTGCACCTTGGGCTTTTCGCATTTGCCGGACAACATGGTTTTGGTTTGGGCCGAGGCCGTCCCGACGGCCAGGGCCAGCAGCAGACACGGGCCCAGAATCCTGAACCTCATGCGCAATCTCCTTGCTGACTGCAGTTGAATTTTACAGAAGGCGGAATTGTACACCCGTGCCTGTCGTTGGCTGAAGCCGACTCTAAATTCAGGAGTGGCCGCTTTTCGGCGTGGCTGAAGCCACGGTCTGATACGGGTCTTGAGCGAATCTGGAAATGCCGGAAGGACAGAAAGGCCCCGCCCTAGCCAAAGGAGGGCTAGAACGGGGCACCCAGGTTTTTATTCGCGGGATATCGCGCTTTACAGAGAACCCCGTTCAGCGCGGCACCATGTCGGTCAGCGCCCACTCGATGCGGTCCACTTCCTCGCGGATGACGCGGATGGCCTGCTGATGGCTGGGATACGGCACCGGCACGATCGACTCCACCGCATGACGGATTTTGTCCTTGCGCGCCCAGATCAGGTTCATCTTCTCCGATCGTTCGATGCGGCGCTGATAGATGCCGCGTACGACTCTGGTCGCCATCCAGGCGAAGGCCAGCCCGAACAGCATCTCGATGGGCAGCCGGTCGGTGGCGCCGTCGAAGTCGAAGAAGGCCAGGCGATATACGGCTTCACCCGCCCCCAATGAGGCGAAGATCACCAGCAGACCAATGAAGCCCAGGGTCAGTCGGTCAAACGGTCGGAGCTCGACTGTCGGTTGATTTTGATTGCGGTTCGGTATGCCTGCCATGACGCCCCCAAAAGAAGGTGATCAACGGAACCTAATATTGTGCTACAGGGGCGCGAATTTGTGGACAGGCATCTTGTCGTCTTTTTGTATTTTTGGCGAAATAGGCGCGTAATGGGACAAAATTGTGCGTCCGGGTGTACACCCCGTTTCCCAGAGGCGCTTGCGGAGAGGTAACCATGACAGCGGGATCGAGCCCATCGACTTCATCTGCCACGGGAAAATGGCTGACGGCCGTCGCCTCCATCCTGGTGGGAGCCGGCTTCTTCGCGTTGTGGTTCTGGCTGCTGCCCGGCTGGCTGGGCTTCAGCGTGGAAACGGCGGGCGCGGCCCGCTGGCGATGGCTGGCCGCCATCCCCTCGGTGCTGGGATTCGCCGTGGCTATCCGCTGCGTCTGGGACTTCGGCTGGACCGGCCGCGGCACCCCCGCTCCCGTGGCTCCGCCCCAACGGCTGGTGGTCGTCGGTTTCTACCGCTACGCGCGCAATCCCATGTACGTCGGATTTGCCGCCGGATGGATTGGGCTGTGGGTCGTCTTCGGGCACGCCAACTTGACGGCGATCGCTATCGCGGTCCTGGCGGCGCTGGGAGTCCGCCTGTTCGTCACCCTGTACGAAGAGCCGACGCTGCGCCGCAAGTTCGGCACTGATTATGAAGAATACTGCCGCAACGTCCCGCGCTGGATTCCGCGCCTGCACGGGTGGAGCCAGGGGCAATCGTTCTAACTCGATCCATCGGGTGGCCAATGCGCTGTAGCCCCGACGAAGCGGTCGGCACGGCCTCCTTGAAAGGGCACGGCTTCAGCCGTGCCGATAGGCGACTGCGCGAACCGGCTTTAGCCGCTGAGGGCAATTCATCGTCGCCTTCGCGTTAAGATGTGCTCATCGTGCAAATCCTCGGATAGGAAGGTGTTTGCAAAAACCCTCAGGGGCTAAAGCCCGATTTCATTAGCCGCGGTTCCGGCACGGCTGAAGCCGTGCCCTTTCAAACCCTCAGGCTTCTCGGCACGATTGAAGTTGCCCTGAGCGCACTCGAAGGGTCGTGCCCTGACACAAGCCAACCGGAACTCGCCTAGCTTTTCACCTCGGAAAGCATGGTCTCCTCCGGGACATCGGTGGGGCTTGCGAAAAACAAGCGATAGCCATCGGGATCGGTAAGGCCGGTGACCCACAAGGCGTTTCCGACCTGCGGCTCTGACGCTTCGATACCGCGCGACTTGAACTCGTGGTAAATCGCAATCGCGTCCTCACACTGGAAGTTCAGCGAGACGCCCTCGCCCAGCTTTCCCGTCGGCACCCACGAGTTGAGCCCCTCGCGGCGAAATTCCTGCAGCATGAGCGCGGCGCCACCCAACTCCAGCCAGCACCAGCGCAGTTTCCCGTCCGGATCCCACCTGCGCTTCATGGTGAAGCCCAGGCCATCGATGTAGTAGCGAACCGAGCGCTGCATCTCCGACACAGCAAAGAAAGGAACAACCTGCTTTACGTTCATGATCCATCCCCCTCGAACTGGGGCTTCGGCAGAGGCCTTCAATGCGCACGGGCAGCTGGCACGTTCATGCATTGTGCCAGCGTTCGTACATGCGCAATAACCATCGTTGGATTTTTCCAAACTATTGATTCTTAAGTGTAATATGTACCCATGCTGAAGCGAGTTTACATCGATAACTTCCTCTGTTTTGTGAACTTCGAGTACAGGCCAGAGCGGAAGCAACTGCTACTCGGGCCGAATGGCAGCGGTAAGTCGTCTCTGCTAACTGCAATTCGTTTCTTGAAGAAGTTTGTCAAAGGTGATGAGAATCCATTCACTCAGTCAACCCGAACTCGTTGGCAAGATCGCCCTCTCCAGGTACTCGAAATTGAAGCTCTCTTAGATGGGCGGAAATACGAATATCGAACTGAAATTAAGTTCGATCCCGAATCCAGAGCTCAGAGCGTTAACTTGGAATGCCTGACGGTCGCAGGTAGTCCCGTCTTCGAATTGGCCAATGGAGCGATACGGTTCTTTACAACTAACGGCAAACCGGCTTCATCGGTACCGTTCCAAACTGCCAAATCCGCCTTGCGCTTATCGCAATTGAGCAATCCGCAAGTGGGTCATTTCATTGAATGGTTAGACTCCCTCCACTGTGTCCGCATAGACGCCTATCCTGAGATGATGGACGAAAAAGCGGACAAAGAAGAAAGAGAGCCCGATGATGAATTCCAGAATTTGGCGGGTTGGTACCGTTATTTGGTGGGAACTTACCCGACCGACAATGCAATGTTCTTAACCTCGATGAAAGAAGTGTTGAGCGGATTTGAAACTCTGAGATTCGTAGATGAAGAAACTGGTGCGCGCAGGCTGAGGGCTGATTTCACGGCACCGAATAGCCAAAGGGTTGGGTACGCGATATCCGAACTCTCGGAAGGTCAGCGATGTCTGTTTTCTCTATACCTGATCCTTCATTTTCTCATCGCCAAGGGGCATACAGTATTCATTGACGAGCCAGATAACTTTATTTCTCTGCGGGAGATACAACCTTGGATTCTGGCCGCTGAAGAAAAAGTGGAAGACAACAATGCTCAACTCGTCCTCGTCTCTCACCACCCAGAGCTGTTGAACCAATGGGCCTCGAAATATGGAGTGCGTTTCTTTCGCGAAGGGAATGGTCAGGTGCGGACCGAGAGATTTAAGAGCGATGGAAGTACCGGGTTGCAGCCGTCCGAACTGATTGCTCGTGGGTGGGACGATGAGTAGACCTTCACAGGTTATTGTCTTACTAGAAGATGATCGTCAACAAATGCTCGTTCGCAGATATCTCACTGCGCGAGGACTCAGATATCATGAGATGAGAATCCAACCTTCCCCCAGAGGCCGGGGGAGCGCAGAAGCTTGGGTGAGAGAACATTATGTCGAGGAAGTAGCGCGTTACCGGAGCCGTCAGGCTAAAAGAGCCAAGACTGCGCTGATCGTGATGATCGACGCGGACACGAAGACGGTGAAACAGAGGCTCGATCAACTCGACCAAGCTCTGAAAGCTAGCGGGGGGTCAGCGCTCGGAACTTCGGAAGAAATCGCTCGGCTAGTACCGAAACGCAATGTCGAAACGTGGATTCTCTGCCTCACTGACGAGGCGGTAGACGAAGAGACCGACTACAAGACAAGCAGAGATGATTGGAGTGCCTTGATTCGACAAGCGGCGCGGGCGCTCTACGATTGGAGTCACTCCGATCTGCCGGATCACTGTACTGATTCGCTGAATAGGGGAGTGAGAGAGCTGAACCGCCTTACGTTCTGACCACCCGAGACATCGGGTTTCCGCCGGGAATTTATCAGATCTTCCAGGTGATGTGTTCGAGCTGGTTGGTGATCTCTTCCGGCGGAGTTCCCGGCGCAAAGCGAATCGGCTTGCCGATGACGACTTTCAGTTCGCCGCGATGCGCGATCTTGCGTCCCGCGCGAGCCATGCCGTAGAGGCCGTCAATGCGCATGGGCACCACCGGGACATCCAGCCGCGCGGCCAGCATGCCGGCGCCGGCGCGAAACGGCGACGGCCGCCCATCCTGCGTTCGCTGGCCTTCGGGAAAGATGAGCACACTGTAGCCGCGGTCCACCGATTCGCCGGCGTAGGCGAAGCTTTCGCGCACGCCCGACTGCTGCGGCAGCGGAAACACATTGAACAGCGCGACCGCCAGCCAGTAGCCGGCGCGATACCACAGGCGGCGAAAGAAATTCCACGACGCCGGCGGACGCCACATCTCCCACAGCATCTCGCCCCACATGCCCACCGCCAGCCGGCTGCGCAGCCGCGGCGGCAGCGCCTTCAGCACAAAGCCCAGATCAATGTAGGTCACGTGATTGCACGTGACCAGCACCGGGCCTTGCAGGTCGCGCAGGTTCTCGGCGCCAATGATGGTCGGGTGCGCCATGAGCAGCGTCGCCGGCCAGGTCAGCAGGTAATACACGGCGTCGCGAATCCAGGTAATGGGCCAGCGCTGCGTCCATCGCGGATAGCGATAGCCGCCCTGCGCGGCGCGCTGCGGATGCTGGATCAACTTCTCCAGCTCGCCCACGGTGCTGACCTTGGTGAAGTTGGCTTCGCCCAGGTCCACCTGGTAGCGATCTTCCAGCGCGCTCATCAGCTCGACGCGGTCCATCGAGCTGAGGTTCAGGTCGTCTTCCAGGCGGGCATTCGGGGCCAGCGCGCCCGGATTGCGTCCGGTGATGCGCGCAATCAATTCCGCCATCGCGCCCTGCGGAACCTCGGCCGCCGCACCATCTCCGAAGCGCCGCTGCACCTCCTGCTGGATGGCAGCGGTCCTGGGCTTGTGCGTGGGCGTGCGCGGGAAGTCTTCCTCCGGCCACACCACCCAGCGCCGCATGCGCTGGAATTCCGCCAGTTGCTGATTGGCGGTTTGCACCGCGGCTTCCGCATTGCCGGAATCGTCAAGCATCAGCACTGCGACCGGCTCGGCGTTGCCGCCCTGCTCCAGGCCGACCACCACGCAATCGCGTACGCCCGGCTGGTGACGCAACGCCGCTTCCAGATCTTCGGGATGCACGTTCATGCCTTCGCGGGTGACGATGACGTTTTTCTGCCGCCCCTTGAAGTAGAGATTGCCCTCGGCGTCGAGCTCGCCAAGGTCGCCGGTATGGAACCAGCCTTCGGCGTCGAGCACCGGGCGCAGTTGATCGCCCTGCCAGTAGCCGGCGGCGATGTTGGCGCCGCGCACCAGGATTTCGCCATTGGCGTCGAGCTTGATTTCGCGGCCCTCCATCACCTTGCCGATGGAGCGCTCGCCGGTGCGGAAAGGATGATTCAGCGAGATGAGCGAGGTGGTCTCCGTCAGCCCATAGCCCTGGATGACGACGAAGCCCAGCCGTCGCCAGAACTCTTCCGTCTCGGCGTCGAGCGCCGCGCCGCCGGAGATGAACGCCCAGAACTTCCAGCCAAACTGGCTGTGGATGCGGCGAAAGCGCAGCCATCGCCAGGCGAAGTGCTGATGTTTGGCGGCGGCAAGTTGCGCGCGAAAGCGCTCGGCGCGGCCGGCCTGCTCCATGTCGCGCTCCAGCTTGTCCTTCAGCGATTCCATCAGTCGCGGAACGGCTACCACCACCGAGACGCGCTCGCGCTGGATCACGCCGATGACGTCGGAGGGGTTCAGCGTGTCCTGGAAGAGCACGGTGGCCGCCATCAGTTGCGGCAGAAAGATGCCGAGGAATTGCCCGAAGACATGGCTGAGTGGCAGCAGGTTGAGGAAGCGCAGCGGATGGAAGATGCGCTCATAGCGCAGATATTTGCCGATCTCGCGCTCCAGCGGCTCCAGGTTGGCCAGGATGTTGCCGTGCGAAATGACCACGCCGCGCGGCTCCGCCGTTGTGCCCGAGGTGAAGACAATCTCGACGATGTCGTCGCGGGTGAGCGGCGGCGGTGTGACCGGCACATCCGAGTGCTGCGCCAGAGTTTCGCGCAGCAATTCCAGTTGAAGCTGCGGCACTCCGGGGATGACGTTCGCCGCCGAGCCGACACAGAGTTTGGCCTTCACCTGCGCGGCCACGCGCTGGGCGAAATCGGGGGCGGCAATTTTGTCAATCGGGACGACGACAGTGCCGCGCAGCACGCAGCCAAAGAAGGCGACAATCCACTCCGCGCAATTTTCGCCCCACAGGATGACCTTGTCGCCCTTGCCGATGCCGCGCGCTTCCAGTTCCCGGGCGAAGCGATACGCAGAGGCCAGCACCTCGCCGTAGCTCCAGCGCTGCACGCGATAGCCGCGGCGATGCACATACGCGGCCTGGCTCGCGTGACGGCGGAAATTGTCGAGGTATTCCAGGATGGTGGTGCGTGCCATCAGCAGACAGTTTACAAGGGGGCGAGTTCAGTGGTGGCGAACGAGGTTGATTTGAAAGGGCACGCCTTCAGGGGATGCAGGAATTGGGTGCCAATTTCAATGTTGTCATCCCGAGCGGAGTGAATTCGTTTTGCGCCGCGACAATGTCGGCTTCGCGAGGCTGGGAGCGCCGGAGGCGCGCCATAGTCTAGCCCAGCGTGCAGCGCCCGCCGTTGGCGCGGAACGCTGGGTACGCTCTCGCCACCATCCACTAAATCCGGTTTCCGCGTCGCAGCAACCCCGCGCCCTTCATCGCGCCTTTCAGCTTCGCGCTCCAACGCCGCGAGAACAGCAGATCGGTGAAGCCGCTCATCTGCTCCTGCAATTTCTTGCCGTAGCCGAACCACCACACTTTTGGCATGCCCGGCAGCAGATCGGTGTCCACGTATTTCATCCACACCATCTCTTCCAGCCCGATCTTGCCGTGGGTGCGACCGATGCCGCTCAGCTTCACCCCGCCGTGTGGCGCCTCGGCGATGCCGAAGCACGAGATCACGTCGTTGATCATCACCGTGCCCGCCTGGATGCGCGCCGCCAGCGCTTCGCCGCGCTTGCGGTTGCCGGTCCAGACGCTGGCCGCCAGCCCGAAGTCGCTGTCATTGGCCAGGCGCACGGCATCGTCGTCGCTGTCGAAGGGCGCCACCGGCAGCAGCGGCCCGAAGGTTTCTTCGCGCATCACTTTCATGTCCGGCGTAACGTCGGCCAACAACGTCGGCGCATAGAAATTCGGCCCCAGCTCGGTGAGCGGCTTGCCGCCAATCAGCAGGCGTGCGCCGCGCTGCACGGCGTCGCGAACATGTTCGTCCACGATGCGCAACTGGCGGTCATGGATGAGCGGCCCCATCTCGACCTCCGACTCCAGGCCGTTACCCACGCGCATGCGCGCAATCTTCTGCCGGCAGAGTTCCAGAAATTCCTCATAGCGACTGCGATGCACGTAGCAGCGCTCGACCGAGAGGCAGGTCTGCCCGGCGTTCATGAACGCACCCCAGAGCGCGCCGCTGGAAGCGATCTCCAGGTCGGCGTCGTCGAGCACGATCATCGGGTCCTTGCCGCCCAACTCCAGCACCACCGGCATCAGGCGCCGCGCCGCCGCTTCGCCCACGCGCCGGCCAGTGCCGACGCTGCCAGTGAAGATGAGCTTGTCAATCGGCGCTTCCGTCAGGGCCGCGCCCACCGCGCCTTCGCCGATGACCACCTGCATCAGCGCTGGATCCAGTCCGGCGGCCAGCAGCATACGTTGCAGTTCGAGCGCAATCAGCGGGGTGAACTCCGAGGGCTTCAGCACCACGGCATTGCCCGCCACCAGTGCCGAGAGCGTCTCGATGGTCAGGATGGAGAAGGGATAATTCCACGGCGCGATGATACCGATCACGCCATAAGGCTCGCGCAGCAGGCGTCCGCGCTTGGTCTTCATCGCGGGATTGGCGTGCGGCAGCGGTTCCGGCCGCAACAGGCGGACGGCATTGCGGATGTAGAACTCAGCGGCGTCGAGCACGACCAGCACTTCTGTCCCCAGCGCTTCCACCACCGGCTTGCCCGCCTCGCGGCAGATGAGCGTCGCGACCTCCTGGCTGCGCTGCTGCAAGAGTTGCTGGAAGCGGCGGAGGACTTCCACGCGGCGCTTGACCGGTGTCGCCTGCCAGGCCGGCTGCGCCTGCTTCGCGCGCAAGACGGCGCTGCGGACTTCTTCTGCCGTGGTGCAGACAAGTTCGCCGAGAACTTCGCCGGTGGCTGGGTTGACGCTGACGATGGTGTTGCTGACAACCGGAACGTGGCTTGCCATGGTTGGGACCCTTGGTGCGAAATAATCTAGCTCTTGGCTCTTAGCTCTTGGCTTTCACCTCGCCTCAGCTAAAAACAGATAAGTCTGCGGCACGACTGAATTGGCTGCGGAATAACTATGCTTCGGAATGCCTTGTATCAGGGCATGACTTTAGTCGTGCCAACGTGCCGTTTTATTTTTTTCTCCGGAGTCCGGCTTTAGCCAGCGGCACGTCTGCCGCCCCTGAAGGGCCGGGACAATAAAATTCGCACTCTTTCGGCCCGACTAAAGTCGGGCCCTGATACAAGGCACGCGGAGACGGGTTTCTCGCGTCCTGTAAAGTCGCGCCCTGACACAAATCAAAACTGATATCGGGCCGCTGCCTAATATTCAACGCCTACCAGGTACAGACCGCAAGCGGGAGCTGTGGGGCCGGCGGCGCTGCGATCCCGCGCCGCCAGGATTCGCGGCACATCTTCGATCTTCAGCGTTCCCTTGCCGACCAGCAGAAACGTGCCCACCAGGTTGCGCACCATGTGGTGGAGGAAGCCGTCGCCGCGCACTTCATAGACCATCTCATCGCCGATCCTTTCCCACCGTGAAGAATAGATGGTCCGCCGATTGGAGTTCAGCTTGCTCCGCTCGTCGCCCGGATTCGCCTCCGCCAGGCGAGCGCTGCGCTCCGGATCGGACGCGGCAAACGAGGTGAAATCGTGCGTTCCGACGATGCCTTCCGCCGAGCGCATCACCGCCCCTTCGTCCATGGGGTAAGGATCATGGCAGACATAGCGCGCCAGGAACGGCGGACAGATGTCGCCGCGATAGATGCGGTAGCGGTAGGTCTTGGCCTTCGCCGAATGCCGCGCATGAAAAGTATCGTCCACCGCTTCCACGGCATTCACCCGGATCGCCGGCGGCAGCAGATCATTCAGCGCGATCACCAGGTTCGTTTCGGGAATCGACGATGCCAGCCGCACCGACGCCACCTGCGCCAGCGCGTGCACACCGGCATCCGTGCGTCCCGAGCCCTGCGGCAGAACGCTCTCGCCGGTCAGCCGCAACAGGCATTCCGCCAGAATGCCCTGCACCGTGGGCAGCCCGGGCTGCACCTGCCAGCCGTTCAGGCCGGCGCCGTCGTAAGCCAGGGTGAGCTTCAGATTGCGCATCACAGCGCCCATCCCGCCGCAGGGGTATCCAGTACGTTCATTCTGTTAAGTCGTGTAAAGCTTCGTCAGCGGCTGCGAAACGCTGGTTTCCGTCGGCTATACTAGCTTATTTCCTGCACTATTCGAGGTTGATTTCAATATCTGCCTGCCACGACGCCGTCCTGCGAACGAATCAACGCAACCCTGGCTTCAATTGAGCGATGGGAGCAGCAGCGTCGAAAGCGGGAATTCATCGAAGCTATTTTTTGGGAGACGAAGCAATGTCCCGATCTCGCGGCTGTAATCGCAACCTGATTCCGATCTTTTGTCTGCTGCTGGCAGGCCTGGCCACCCCGGCTGCCCGGGCGCAGGATAACGCGTCCCAGAACAATACTCCCGCGCCGGCGATGCAGCCGGTCAATGTTCCACCGCTGACACCGATGCCGCAAGCGCCGGAACCGCAGCACAACAGCCATCCCTACTCGCAGCAGGATTTCACCAAGCCCAAGCCGTTCTTCCCCAACATCATTGCCCCTTACACGGTGCGCCATGTGGCGCCGCCCAACCTCACCAACTCCGCGCGCATTGACCAGTTGGTGCAGGACGGCAAGATGTTTCTCTCGCTGAACGACGCCGTGGCCATGGCGCTGGAGAACAACCTCGACATCGCCATCCAGCGCTACAACCTGTCCATTGCCGACACCGATCTGCTGCGCACCAAGTCAGGCGCGGCCACGCTCGGCGTCAATGCCGGACTGGTGCAGGGTACGCCCGGCGGCGCTGCCGGCTCCACCAGTTCGGGCGGCACCGGCACCTCGTCCACCGGCTCCACCGGCGGCGGCGTAGGCGGCACCTCCATCGGCGTGGGCGGCGCCGGCGCCGGCGCCAGCGGCATCGTGTTCTCCACCCAGGGCGCAGGTCCGCCCATTGACAACTTCGACCCTGTCCTCAGCGGCACCTTTTCGGTGGAGCACGCCATCACGCCAGAATCCAACACCGTGTTCACCGGCACGTCGTTCCTGCAGCAGAACACCACCACCGCCAACTTCGCTTACAACCAGGGATTTTCTACCGGCACTCTGGCCACCGTCACCTTCGACAACGGGCGTGGCCACTCCAATGCGCTGTTCAATACCCTGAATCCCACGCTGACGCCGAGCTTCCGCTTCCAGGTTCGTCAGCACCTGTTGCAGGGTTTCGGCTTCGATCCCAACTTGCGCTACATCCGCATCGCCCGTAACAACCGCGAGATCGAAGACGTCACCTTCCGCAACCAGATCATCACCACCGTCTCGCAGATCGAGAACATCTACTGGGACCTGGTGAACGCCTACGAGAACGTGAAGGTGCAGCAGCGCGCGCTCGACCTGGCCAACAAGACGCTTTCCGACAACCAGAAGCAGGTGCAGGCGGGAACGCTGGCGCCGCTGACCGTGGTGCAGTCGCAGAGCGCGGTGGCCACCGCCAAGCAGAACCTCATCGCCGCGCAGGTGGGCCTGCAGTTGCAGCAACTGCTGATGAAGAACGCCATCACCCGCAATATGGCCGATCCCATCCTGGCGGTGGCGCCCGTCATTCCGACGGACACCCTCAACATCAACGAGCAGTATGAAGTGCCGCCGGTGGAACAACTGATTACCGAAGCGCTGCAGCAACGTCCGGAGATCGCCACCGCGCGCATCAACCTCACCAACAACCAGGTTTCGCGCAAAGCCATTCACAGCCTGCTGAAGCCGACGCTCGATCTATACGCGTTCTACGGCGCTTCGGCGCTGGCCGGCCCGCCCAACCCGCTGTGTACCAATCCCACGCAATGCGCGGCGCCCAACTTCCCCGACGGCTACGGCGGCGCGTTCGGCAACTTGTTCAATAGCACCGCGCCCGATAAAGGCGTGGGCGTGAACCTGAACATTCCGCTTCGCAACCGCCAGGTGCAGGCCGACCAGGCTCGTTCCGAGCTGGAATATCGTCAGGCGCAGATGGGCCTGCAGCAGACCCAGAACACCATCACCTTGCAGGTGCGGCAGGCGCAGTTCGCGTTGCAGCAGAATTATGTGGCCTTGCAGGCGGCGGTGGCGGCTCGCGACTACGCCGCCCAGAGCCTGGACGCCGAGCAGAAAAAGCTGACCATGGGCGCATCCACCAGCACGCTGGTGTTGCAGGCCTCCAGCAACCTGACCACCGCGGAGTCGGGCGTGCTGTCGGCAGCCACCAACTACGAGAAGTCAAAGGTGCAGCTCGATCTTTCCACCGCCGAGACCTTGGCGCGGCTGGGCATTGATATGACCGACGCCGAGGCCGGCCAGGTGAAGCACGCGCCCAAGGTGCCGGGCATTGTTCCGGCCAACACCAACGACCTGACGCAGCCCAATGTGAAGCCGATCGAAGTGCCGGGGGTGACCAATCCCACGCAGCCGGGCATGGCGCCGCAGCAGGCCAATCCTCCGGCGGGCGAAACGCCGACGCAAACCACGCCGCCGGAGCAGCAGACGCCGCCGCCCAGCCAGCCGGGCCAGCAGCCTCCGCAGCAGTAGCCGAGAGTAGATGGAACGCGAAGAGCCCCGATGCGTCGGGGCTGTTTGCTGCGCACGCCTTCCCTCGACGTCTGCTGAGGATGGGCATTTGTGACCTGCAAATTCCTGCTTAAGGTCACTGGGTGGAGCACGCCTTCACAGGCCGCCGAAAAATCCGCTTTCGACTGTCTCGTGTCAGGGCACGGCCTGTTCAGCCATGCCGATAAGCCCAGAGTTCCTTCCATCCCGGGCCGGCTTCAGCAAGCGGCACTGGATTGCCGGAACTGGCTGAGCGGCGGTCTAGCGTCGCGTATCCCGCGCTCTGATTTGAGAGCGCACGCTGAGACCGGTTTCTTCAAACTGCTGCTACCGCGTCTCAGTTTTGGCGCGCGCGATGCGCTCCGACAGCAACGTCTTGGCGCGCTCCAGCACGCGCCGCCGCGAGGCGCTCAGGTTTTTCCCCGCGCGGTTGATGTAGAAGTTCAGCATCCGCATCCCCGACGCCGGGCCTTTGGGCGAAACCCGCTTCGACGCCAGGCTGCGCGCAATCGCCGTCGCGCTCTGGTTGAACAATCCCTTCTGCGGATGCGTGGAATCGGTGGTCACCGCCGCCGACCAGCGCCGCTTCGCCGGTGTCTTCCGGGATTTGCTGGCCGTCCGGCGCGTGGTCTTCTTCGCAGGCATATCAGATCAATCCTCCATGAGTAGTCGGAAGCGGATAACGCCAGCGAGGCTGCCTCGATGTTGCGACGGAAACTGCTCGCATCTCGCGTACCCACATTCGCGATTTTCGGGTGCGTGGAAATCTACGATCCCTGATACCGCACTCTCGCGCGCCGGCGCTCTGCTATCATGTCGCATCCCCAAAAGGAGCGACATGAACAAGACACTCGCCACTCTTGCGTTTGTACTGCTGCTGCTGATTCCCGCGCTGGCCGCGGCCACCGACCAAACCGACGTCATGGTTCCGATCCATCAGTTTGTGGACGGCTTCAATAAGGGCGACACCGCTTCGGCGCTGGCGGCCTGCGCCGAGCAGACTTCCATCATTGACGAGTTCCCGCCCCACGAGTGGCATGGCGCCGGCGCCTGCTCGACCTGGGCCAAGGACTACGAGGTCGAGGCGAAGAAGCAGGGCATCAGCGATCCCGCGGTCACGCTGGGCAAGCCGCGCCACATGGACGTCACCGGCGACCTTGCCTATGTCGTCATGCCCGCGAACTATACCTTCAAACAGCAGGGCAAGCCGATGAAGGAGACCGGCTCCACGTTTACCTTCGTCCTGCAAAAGGGCAGCGCCGGCTGGCGCATCATCGCGTGGACGTGGTCGAAGGCGTAGGCGGATCCGCTGCCGCCGGATTCAGAACACTCGGTAAAGAAAGCCCCCCACTCCAGGCCAAAAGAAGGCCTGGAATGGGGCACCCGGGACTCTCCGAATCATCCGTCATGGGTTAAGAGAAATCCAAATCTCATTTCTGCCGGTGCTTGGTAGGTTTGCGATCAGCCGGTAGAGCCGTGGAAGCCTTGCCCGTCGCGGCTTTCATGGCAGCCAGACTATTTAGCATATTGGCCAGACGGCGGCGTCCGGCCTTCGATCCCTCGACCACCCGCTCCAGATTGCTCATCCATTCGGGCAGGTTCATCCGCTTGCGGAAGCCGGCCAGGTGCGGCTGAATCTTGGCGTACTGGAAGTACATTTCCTGGCAGGTGTCATAGACCAGCTCAGGGGTGAGCGCGCCGTGATGGACGAAGGCGGCCACCATGTCCCAGTAGCCATAGACCTGGAGCACGAAGCCGCCGCGGCGGTCGCCGGCAGTGACGATGGCGAAGAGCTCGTCGGCCGAGCCGGGCAGAAATTCTCCGCCCACGTAGGAGCGGGCCTCGCGCATCACCCCCTCGCGCCGCAGTTCATAGAGCTGAAGAATCAGCTCGGCCTGCTCGATCGGCCGGGGCTTGGCGGCCTTGGCGTTTGTCTTCATGAGGGCACTCCTTGCTGGATGGGATGTTGGCTAGGATAGCAGGCGACCCCTGATGGGGCCTCTCGCGATCGAGGTTTTGCCAGCACCAAAAGGAAACGGCTCCATGTTTTCACATGGCGCCGTTATTTATGTCGGCGACGAACTACTCTCCCACACACTTTCTCGTGCGGGATCATCTTTATGCCAGAAGACGCTGCCGGCGCCTCAGTCGGGAAGCTCCTGGATGGATTTCCCCGCCCTGGTCTGCGCCACGCGCAAATCATAAAGGCTCTGGAGGTTGAGCCAGAACTCCGCACTGGTACCGAAGAAATGGGCCAGACGCAACGCCGTATCGCCAGTGACAGCACGCTGCCTATTCAAGATGCCGGTCACACGGTTGGTCGGCACCTTCAAGTTCCGCGCCAGCTCGGCAGCACTCATGCCCAGCTCTTTCAGTTCTTCCGCCAGATGTTCGCCAGGATGGATCGCGCTGACTGCCATATATCTCGCCGAGGTTTCAAACCGATATCTAACGCTTCTCGCGTTGAAGATGGACAAGAGTTCTTTGAATTCGTTGAACATCCCGGTCGGGCTCTTTCATGCAGTAGAGGGCAAGAGTCAGCTCGGAGGTAGCGCGCAGGCGCTCATACGCCGGCAGCGATTGCCACTGACGCAATTCCATCGCCTTGATCTCTTCCAGGCTCTTGAATGTGGTAATCGTCTTGTCCACTGGATTCCCTTGTATCATCGCCAGAGCCTGGCCGCAAAAGGAAACGGCCACCAGGATTTCTCCTGAT
>CAVXQR010000020.1:0-388977 GCA_963763975.1 uncultured Acidobacteriaceae bacterium | reverse complement strand
CGAAACGTTATCCTTCGGCAGGTCATACTACCGGCGTCAGCTTGCCCGCAATTGTTCCGTTGGGCGCTCCTTTTCACGGTTGCCGTCCCTCGCTTGTTGCGCTATAAGCCACGGATGTCAGATAACACATTTGATATTGAAAGCGTCCGGCAAATTGAAGCCCTGTCAAACTCCGTGGGTGGTTTGACAGAATGCAAACGACTCGGCTTCATCTACGAAGACCAGCAAGGCATCATGTCGCTATCGGTCGCAGGACTGGGTTATCTCCTGTTTGTGAAGGCTGCGGGCGTTACCAGCCTGGCGGAGGCATTTGCGGCCGGGTATCAGTGCGCGCGTGAGGAGCAGCGAATAAACGCGGGTGCTTTCGGCGCTACGTATGAAGTTATGACAAGAGGTTGTAAACGTCAGAGATAGATCATCACTTTCTGTCAGAATTATTCCATCACTTCTCAGCTGAGGGAACCGTCGGAATGTTGGCGCAGTTCGATCAACACGAGACCGACGACTATATTCAGGCGGAAATAACTCTGACAACAACCGATGGAATAAATCTGACAGTTACACACTTTCCGCCTGCGAAAAGCGTCATATTTTCCGTAAGTATTATTATCACTCTTATGGAATTTACGCGCGGCCCGAGTAGCGACTGACTTCCGTAATAAAGGTTATCACTTCGCCATACTTGACGCGCCTAAATAATGCATATATACTATAAGCATGAGCGATGATGTGTCCCTCCACAGTGAGCACTCAAAACGGCGACCCGTCAACCTGACGATTCGCGCGGACGTGCTCGCCGAGGCTAAGGCCTTGAAGTTGAATGCTTCGCAGGCTGCAGAGACAGGCATAATTGCTGCCGTCAAAAAGGCCCGGGAAGAGGAATGGCTCAGGAACAGCCAGGAGGCCATACGAGGCTATAACGAACGCATTGAAAAGTCCGGTCCTCTTCTCCGTCCACGCTGGGCGCGTGATTGATGGCTCGTTTCGACGTATACCTATATTCAGAAGAAGTACCGTTGGTCGTGGATGTCCAGGCGAGCCTACTTGCCGATCTCAAACCCGCATTGGTGCTCCGCTCTTGCAGCCCGCTCGTACGAAAAAAGAAGCGCTGCCACGCCTCAGACCCTTGATTACCGTAAAGGGGAAAGATTACGTGCTAATGACCACCGAAATGAGCTCGGCCGACCTCTCTGATCTCGGCAAGTTCGTCGAGAACGTCGAAAGTCAAAGGCAAGAAATTGTCGACGCCATCGATTTTATGCTGCAGGGATTCTAGGTGCCAGATCATATTTGTATATGGCATTCATAAGGTGAAAAGGGTTTTGCCGAAGTATTATTATCACTCTGGAAGCCACAGACTGAGACGCCTTCGCGCAAGGGCGTCTTGCACTCGGCCTTTTTCTGGGCAAAACTCACGTCCGGCGAAACCTTCTTAACAAAAGGGGGCGTTTCTTGCCTTGTAGCCAGCAAGTCCATACTGCCTCCAGCAAAACTGCCTTCCAGGGCGACGCATTCGCGTCGGGAACAACTGTAAGCGCTAATTGTATTGTGTCTCCGTTGTCTACTATATTTCATCACTATTTCCACAATATAGTCTGAGAAATGTTCGTCAATCCGATCAGAGCATTTGTAAAACTTAGAAGTGGTCGCGAACAGGATTTACTTGCAGCAGTTTCGCCAGACCTCGGCCAGAGCCGAATCAGGGTTCTTGATGGCCTGCGTGCGCTGGCAATTATGCTCGTCATGGCGTGCCATGGTATGCGAAGGACATTTTGGCCCATCTTGCGGCGCCCTTCATGCCGGCTGTCAATTTCCTGAAGAACGGCAGGTGTGGCGTCGACCTATTCTTTATTCTCAGCGGCTTCCTGATCGCACGTCAACTTCTTGCGGGCAACACCATATTGCATTTTTACAAGAACGTTTCCTGAGAATCACGCCGGCCTATTACGTGATTCTCACTCTCGCCTGTTGTGGCGTGTTTCCGTCCTTTCCGGAGCGACCCTGCGACGTGTGGGGATTGAGGTACTTCTATCACCTGCTGTACCTACAGGATGTGTTCTATCCAGACATCGCTCCTGTCTTCTGGTCGCTGGCCGTCGAATGTCAATTCTATATTCTGGCGCCGTTTCTGGTAGGTGGACTATTGCTGGTCAACCGACAGGAAAGATACGTACTGTTCGCGATGGCAGCAGCACTCTCAGTCTTTATAAAGGCCTGGGCTGCTCTGCGCTGGTTTCCACACGGCACTGACGACTGGGAAACCTATTACTGGGTAATGCAGGAACATTTTCCCTTCAGGCTGGATGGGTTCATTGCGGGCATGTTAGGCGCATTTTTGTGGCAGGATGAATATGCGCGCCGCCTCCTCCGACACCCGATGGTTGCGAATGCGCTGTTCTGGAGCGGTCTGGTCATATTCATCGCTCTAACCGGTTTTGTAACACATATCGACATACACGTTGGGCTTTTTGATGAAATCTTTCTTACCCCTCTATTGTCGGTTGCTTTTGGGGCCATGATGCTGGGACTGCTCGGCGGCTGCTATGGACACAGGGTCTTCACGGCCCAGCCTTTAAGGTTCATCGCCCTTATTTCCTACAGCCTTTATCTGATCCATACGATTCTTATACCCACGTGTGAAAACGCGGTTCTTGCGGCCATGCCTGGAATCCGTCCCTCGCTGCAGTGGCTTGTATTTCTTATTATGTATGTTTGCCTCAGCGTGCTTGTGAGTACCGTACTTTTCTTGCTATTGAAAAACCCTGTATTGCATGGTCCAAGAAGGCAAAGCACGAGGAGGAACGGGGAAAGTGAGTTCTGGACTCCAAAATGGGGATAGGCCACGTGGCGCGAGAAAATGTATACGGCTTTACGGTTAGCGGGGTACTGGAATTAGGCTCGGCAAAGTTAGCCGTCGCCATATAGGCTATCGAACTGCCTGAACAGCGTAATGTTCACGCGATCCACCCAGTCTAACAACTTGTGTGCGTGTTCATCATAGGCGTCGATATGCTGAAGCCACAGTCGGAAGGGCTTGTTGGTGAATCTCAAGGTTGGCGACACATAACGGACATCCGCAGGATGGTAAAACGGGTATGCCTTAAAGGTTCCGTCGTCATTCTTGATCAGACACGAATCCATCGACTCGTTCCATGAGGCGTGAATTGACTCGGACATCATCCCATATGTGGCTGCATAGAGATTAGCATGTTCAACTTCTGAAAAAATGTCATGAAAGGTCTTTCCCTGAATTTTCCAACGGTTCGTTTTCTGGTGGAATCAAATCTGAAGCGCGACTTTTGTTAATTTCGCCCCTTTGGGGGCAAAGGAGAAAGTCGAATGTCCGGAAGTTACCATCACTTGATTTACACGAGCGTCGCCAGATTTATCTGGCCTGGATGCAAAAAGAGCGTTGCAGAGATCGCCCGGCATCTGGGCCGTCACCGGTCGACGATCTACCGGGAACTGCAGCGGAATACGTTTTACCATGAGGACCACTTCAACAACGGCTATTTTCCGCTGAACGCGCAGGAGCTGACCCGGCGGCGGCGCAGCAAGCTGAAGAAGCTCAACCGGATGCCTGGCGCTCAGGGACTGGGTGATCGGCAGGCTGAAGGAATGCTGGTCGCCGGACCAGATTGCCGGTATCTGAAGCGTCAGGCCTAGCCGGGATTCTCGGTCAGCCATGAGACGATCTATGACTTTATTTACAGCGCTGAAGGCCGGTCATTGAATCTATACCGGTATCTGGAGAAGGCCTATAAGAACCGCCGGCGGCGGTTTGGCAGAAAGCCCCGGCATCTGCGCGGAATCCCGCAGCATATGGGCATCCGGCACCGTCCGGCAGTCGTGGATGCAAGGCAGTCTTTCGGTCACTGGGAAGGCGACCTGATGATCTTCAGCCGGGAGCACGGCACGGCAAACGTCACCTCGCTTGTGGAACGCAAAACAGCACCATTCAGGAAATGCGTCAGGGTCAATGAATGCCTGACGTACGATATGGCCCTCTTTATCAGGTGTTCGTGTATGGCCTGGGCTTTGTCCAGCCAGCCCCAAAGGTACGGATCACGCGCGGATCGCTAGAGCAAGATGCCCCGCATGGTTTCCTGGCGGGCCACAAAAAAGCCCCGCAACAGCGGGGCAGTTTGTTGAACCGGGTCCAAAATCATGAACCGGCCTTTCTAGTCTAGCGAACATGTCTTAAAGGAAGGTTAAGGCAATGTTTTCTGGGCCCAGCGGCTTTCTTACATCACCCACCCCCTCTTCTGTGCTCTTCCGCGGCGCTGGAATTGCCTAAAATCCCGTCTATTTTTAGGAGGACCTTAATGAAAATATGAGAAGGTAATTCAAAGCCGGCGTTAAGCGACCGGATCGATAAAAACGAAAACAGGGACTGCAAATGACGACTGGGAACGACGGGACCGCCGGACAGGCGGACGCGCGAAGCGTGGCCGATGACAACCATGCGAGCGCGGAAGAACTGCTGGTGGGCGCGCTACATCGCAGGCCGACCTGGACAGGGTGGTGTATCAGGATTCGCCGGATACCCGCGACGGTTTTGAGCCGGCGGACGCACCGGAACGGCCTGACGCCCGAACAGGAAGAAGAGCGTTTGCGGCGCTGGCTGCAGGAAGAAGCCCTCGCCGAAGCGGAATATCAACAGCAGATGACTGAGATCCGGGAAAGCGCGGACCGGTTGATGGAACAACTGGATGAGAGAACGGGAAATTCGCCGCAAGCTGGATGACCTGCATCCCAACGCTTCCCTTGCCTCACTAACTGCTCTTCTTCTGGTCAATGACGGTGCGGATTTCGGCGCCGAATTTTTCCTGCATGCGTTGCACCACCGGATCGTTCATGGCGCGGCTACGCGCTCCAGCGCCGTTGCCCGACGCTCCATTGGCGGGACGCGGCGGCGCCGTTCGCGGAACCATCGCCGAACCGCCGCTTACGGCCTTGAAGCGCAGCGGCTTTCCCGCCGCATTGCTCAGCGCGCCAAGAATCACGCGCTTGGGCTCGGCTCCGAGGGCCATATCCAGCAGCGCCTGCGACATCGCCACCTTCACGGTGATCTCCGTGCCGCGTACACTCCACTCGCCTTCTTCCAAATTGTGCGCCAGCACGTGTTGACCTGCATCTTCCAATGCCGCCAACACCGCGTCGCGCGCCTTGTCCGGCGTAATCTCTTCGTCGATAGCGGGGGCGGGCGGCTCCGGTTCCACCGCTACGGCAACGGCCGTAGCGACTTCATGACGAACTGCCGGTGCGGCCGACTCAACAGCAGCGACCACTGGTGCGGGCGCGCGCTGCTCGCTGAATGCCGGCGCAGACATCTCGGTCTTACGCTTGCGATCGGCTTCAAACGGTGACGGTCCGGAAAATGGCGATGCCGGCACCGCTCGCGCCGGAGTCGGTCGAGCTTCTTCCGCACGAGCTCCGCTACTCCGCGAGGCCGAAGCCGCGCTCGAAGCGTGACTTCCGCCGGAACGCCCGCCACTGGCCGAGCCTGCTCTTCCGGCAGCGGCCGCTTCCCCGCTTAGCAATTGTTCCAGCGGCAGCAATCGTTGCGCATGCACCATCTTCAGCAGACCCAGCTCCAGATGGAAACGCTGCTCCTGCTTGTAGCCAAGGTCGCTGTGGGTGCGCAGCATGATCTGCATGAAGCGGGTGAGATCTTCTTCGCTGAAGCGGTCGGCCAGTCGCGCCACCCGGGCGCGCTCATCGCTGGAAATTTGCAGCACCGTGGAATCGCTGCCCGCCACCTTCGCGACCAGCGCATTGCGCAGGAAGCGCACCAGTTGCCGGGCAAAATGCTGCGCGCTCTGGCCTTCCACCAGCAAGTGGTCCACGGTGCGCAGCACGTCCTCGCTGGAATTGCGGGCGACCGCGTCCATCAACCGCTCCAGCACGTCGGTGGAAACCGTGCCCAGCAAGCCGCGCACCACGTCGGCGCTGAGGGTGTTGCCGCAGCAGGCAATGGCCTGGTCCATCACGCTCAGCGCATCGCGCATGGAGCCGTCGCCGGCCTCGGCCAGCGCCGCCAGAGCGTTGTCGTCAGCCTGCACACCTTCCTGGCCGGCAATGCTTCGCAACTGGCCCACAATGTCGTCGAAGCGCACGGCGTGAAAGCTGAAGTGCTGGCAGCGCGAGCGGATGGTCTGCGGAATGTCTTCCGGCTGCGTGGTGGCCATCATGAAGATGATGTGGCCGGGCGGCTCCTCCAGCGTCTTCAGCAGCGCGTTGAAGGCGGCGTCGGTAATCTGGTGGGCTTCGTCGAGGATGTAAATCTTGAAGCGATCGCGCGCCGGGCGATAGCGGGCGGCCTCGCGCAGTTCGCGAATCTCGTCAATGCCGCGATTGGTGGCGGCGTCAATTTCGATGACGTCCACGGAGTTGCCGGCGCGAATCTCGAGACAGGAATCGCACACCCCGCACGGCTCGGGAACAGGATGGTCCTGCGACTGGCAGTTCAAAGCCATGGCCAGGATGCGGGCGATGGTGGTTTTGCCGATGCCGCGGTGGCCGCTGAAGATGTAGCCGTGAGCGATGCGAGCCTGTTCGATGGCGTGCTGCAGGGTCTGGGTGACGTGCTCCTGCCCAATCACCTCAGAAAATTTTTGTGGCCGATATTTTCGCGCGAGAACCTGATAACTCATGGAAGGAACTTCGATTATACGGCGTAGTCGGGAAACCGTGTCGCCGCTAAAGCGGCTCATCTTTTAATACGAACCTTACCCGGGGCTTACGCCCCGGGCTCAAGGCGCTGCCGCCGCTGCGCGGCTGGTTTGACGGTGAATCTGCTGTTCTCTCCCACCGGGCATTCTTCCTGGCAGAGATTCGTAACAGGCTTTTATCCCAACCTTACCCGGGGCTTACGCCCCGGGCTCAAGGCACTGCCGCCGCTGCGCGGCTGGTTCGCTAGTGAATCTGCCGGGTTGTCCACCCCGGAACACCGCGGGAGATCCGGAATTGGCCTCAAGACTCAGGCGCGACGTTTGCGTTTTTTCGTCGTGACAGGCTCAGCCTTGGGCGATTGCGCCTGGCGCTTTTTGCGGGCGGCGATGCGCGCCTGCCGCTTCAGTTCTTCCTCGGTGTACATGCTGCCGCGGCAGTTTTTGGCGCCGCAGTAGCAGGGCGCCTCGTCATCACCGTCATAAAGGCAATAGTCGTAGGTCAACTCTTCACCGGCGCCGATGTCGCGAATGGCGATGATGGACACCTTGCCCTTGATCTCGTCGGTCTCGCAGTTAGGATCGCAGGAATGGTTCACGAACATGGCCATGCCGTGGCCGTCAATCACCACTTTGCCGTCGCCGATGCCGAACAGGTAGGTGTAGGGCCGGCCTTCGTAGCGAGCGTCGCCTTGCTTCTTGGTGATGCGCTCGCCGGTGTATTCCAGGACGTGCGTGCCCTTGCGGATGCGATCGAGGGTGAAACATCCGGCGGCGTGGATATCGGAGGACCTGATGATGAGGCGGGACACGGTGAGCTTCTCCAGTCGTTCCTTTCCGGCCAATTCCAGCGCCGGCGAATTTTTGCAGTATAGCCTACAACCGCACTCGCCTCGGAACTGTCAACTGCACCCATCACGTTGATGAGCAACAGGAAGGGTTTCCAAGCGCCGCCGGATTTCGTATATCTTGATAGTTGCGGCTCGATCGGGAGGCATTCTTATGATTCACGTACTGGTTCGCCACAAGGTTGCCGACTTCCATCGCTGGAAGGAAACCTTCGATTCTCATCTCAACGCGCGCAAGCATGCCGGCGAGACCGGCTTCCGGCTGTTCCAGAGCGTGGACGACCCGCGCGAGGTGGTGCTGCTGCTGGACTGGGAGAGCGTGGACGAGGCGCGCAAGTTCATGACCTCGGACGATCTGCGCAAGAGTATGCAGGACGCCGGCGTGGTCGGGTCTCCCGAGGTGCAATACGTGGAAGACTCGCACACCATGCGTCGCAGTTCAGCGGATTGAACAGGGCGACGCCGCGGAAATTTCCGGCACCAGACCCTTGACAGATTGCGGACGATTGCGGTGCAAGCATCACCGGTGCAGGAGATTTTTGTGCGCCCCAGAACAGGAAACCCAGACCGCTTGAAATACTTGCTACACGCGGGTTTCGCGCGATGGGGGAGTCTGTCAAGAATTTTCCGCCAAAATCTTGCGTTGGTTTCAAAAGTGGATTCGAAGCTCGGTTGACAAACCGAGCACAGCAACTAAAATACCCGACGACTTCAAGCAATCCTTTTTTAACGACCGTGACCAATTCAACTCAAATTCCCGACGTCATTCTGCGAACCGATTTTCCCGACCTGCAACTCTACGCCAGCGGAAAAGTGCGTGACATCTACCGGGTGGATGCCGACCATCTGCTGTTCGTGGCCAGCGACCGTATCTCGGCCTTCGACTACGTTCTGGCCACCGGCATTCCGCGCAAGGGCCAGGTGCTGACCCAGCTGTCGCTGTTCTGGTTCGACCTGCTGAAGAAGATCGTGCCCAACCATCTGGTGACCGCGGACGTGAACCAATTCCCGGTCGAGCTGCAGAAATACGCATCCCAGCTCCGCGGGCGCTCCATGCTGGTGGTCCGCGCCGAGATGGTGAACATCGAGTGCGTGGTGCGCGGCTATCTGTCCGGCTCGGGCTGGAAGGAATACAAGGCCAACGGTTCGGTGTGCGGCATCAAGCTGCCGGCGGGCTTGCGCGAGTCCGACAAGCTGCCGGAGCCCATCTTCACGCCCTCCACCAAGGCCGTGACTGGGCACGACGAGAACATTTCGTTCGAACAAATGGTCAATCTGGCCGGCAAAGAGATGAGCGAGAAGCTTCGCGACCTAAGCCTGAAGATTTACCAGACGGCGGCCGACTACGCCGAGACGCGCGGCATCATCATCGCCGACACCAAGTTTGAATTTGGCCAGACCAGTCAAGGACTGACGCTGGCCGACGAGGTACTCACACCCGATTCCTCGCGCTTCTGGCCCAAGGACACGTATCGTCCGGGCGGAGCGCAGGCGTCGTTCGACAAGCAGTACGTACGCGATTACCTGGAATCCATCAAGTGGGACAAACAGCCGCCGGCGCCGGCCTTGCCGCCGGAAGTGGCGGCCAAGACCAGCGAGAAGTATGTCGAGGCTTATACCCAGTTGACCGGGCATCCGTTGCCCGAATAGGAGCGGCCGCATGATGGGCTGGTCCATTCTCGACTGGGTGCTTTTGCTGATTGTGGTGTTGTCGGTGCTGCAAGCCATCGCCCAGGGCTTTGTGCACGAGTTCTTTGCATTGGCGGGCGTGATCGTGGGATACCTGCTGGCGGCCTGGGAGTATCCCCGGATGGCGGCATGGTATCAGCCGCATGTGAATTCACAGTGGGCGGCGGACATTGCCGGGTTCTTTACCATATTTTTTCTGGTGTTGGTGCTGGCGGGAATCATCGCCAGGATCGTGCGCTGGGCGGTGCATGGCGTCGGCCTGAGGTGGTTCGACCGTATGCTGGGCGGGCTGTTCGGATTTCTGCGCGGTCTGGCGGTAAGTGTAGTGATTGTCCTGGCGCTGGCGGCGTTTGCGCCGCAGTGGGGATGGTTGCAGCAATCGAAGCTGGCGCCCTTCCTGCTGGTGAGCGGCCGCGGCCTGATTTGGGCGGCGCCGGGCAGCCTGCAAGAGCGATTTAAGGACGGTTGGCAACTGCTGCGGACCGTGCCGGAACATGTTTCCGGCGAACAGAAGCATTGAGATTGACGCGCGCGGCGACTTTCGACCGATGAGCATCAAGCCACACGAGCGAGGCGAAGTGAAAGATCAATTGGAAGCATTGATCATGCAAATGTATAAGGGCGGCATCCTGTATTCCGAGGCAGTCCGCGAGTTCAAGAAGCGGTTCATCCTCACCGTCCTGCAGGAGAACAAGGGCAACCAGTGCAAGGCCGCGCGCCAGCTCGGCATGCACCGCAACACCCTCAGCCGCACCATCAGCGAGCTCAAGCTGGACGCCAAGGGACTGCGCAGCGGCACACGCCGCCCGCCTCGCAGCGCTCACACCATCACGCTGGAGCGCAAAGCCGCCCGCTAGCCCAGCGGAGAGCGGACTTCCTCGAGTTTTCGCCCAAAAAAATTCGGGAGCAGCGTTGGCTGCTCCCGGTGTCCGCATCGTTGTCGGTCGGCCTATTGGCTGGGACGCCGGTGTGCCGGCGCGGCATGATGCACCGGAGCAGTTTCCAGCGGCCTGCCGTTCTTGTCCAGCAGAATGCCGTCGCTCATCGTCATCATGAAGGGATTTGGGGTGTAGCTGGAGACCGTTCCCTGGAAGGCCATCATGTCGCCGACCTTGGGCAGCAGGCGGGCGGGAATGGCTTTGGTCATGTTCAGAGTGATGTCGGCCTTCTTGGCTTCAATGTCATCGTCGCTGCCCGCCAGTTGCACGCTGGTGGGAGTCACGCTGATGACGCTGGCCTGCAACTTCACCGCCTTGTCCTTGATCGCCGTCCACACCGTGTCAGACGCCTGCTGATTGCCCGACGACAGCACCAGTTCCCACTCGGCGAAGCTCATGTCCTTGGGGGTCTTGCTCTTCACCAGGTCGGCAGCCTGCTCAGCCGGCGACGGCGGAGGAGGTGCAGCCGCCACGGTGAATCCTGCCGGCGGCATGATGCTGGTGGAAGCCTTGGCCTGGTTGACGATGTCGTCCCAGCCCTGATCGTTGCCGTGGTAGCGGATGTACTTCTTCTTGCCGTAGTCCAGGATCTGCGCCTGGCCGGGCCCCTGCGCCAGCATCGAAGCCTTCACGATGAACCAGAAGCCGTCAGGGTTCACCGGCTTGGCTTCCAGATCGGCGGTGGCCAGGGGATAGATGTCGGCGATGTTGGGCTGCGATTCCCAACTCACGGCTTCCTTAAAGTCTTTTTCCGCGGCGGCATAATCCTTGGCCTGGAGAGCGGCGAAGGCGACCGCGCCGTCAAAGATGGCCCCGGTCTCATTGTGCAGCTTGGTGAAATCGGCAGCGCTCATGCCTTCCGGCTTGGTCATGTTGGGCAGCGCCTGCAAACCGCGCTGGCCGAACTGCTGCGCCTGGGCCAGGTTCTGCTGCATCTGCGGGCCACCTTGCGAAGCCGCGGCGCGATAGGTATACGCCAGGGTCGCCAGGGCGCGAATGTTGTTAGGGTTCGCCTGCAGCACCCGGTTGGCCGCGTCAATCATCTTCTGCGCGTCACCCGCCTGCTGGTACGCCACCATTAACTGCTCCAGAGCGTCTTCCTTCATCACCGAATTGGGATAGGTCTGGATGAAAGCTTCCAGCGTCTGCGCTTTCTGCGCCGGATTGGTCTGGTTAATGGCGTTGACGTAGCTGTTGTACTCGGCAGGGTCTTTGATCTGCTTCTGTTGGGTGGCGGGCTGGGCGGCCGGCGCAGATGCGGCTTGCGCTACCGCTTGCTGGACCAGAGATGCGGTGGCGAACAGCAGCAACATGGCGACTAGCGACTTCTTCATTCGGGTGGCTCCTTGACTCCTGAGAACTGGTAACAAAACTTTTCCCTACTGGCCTTCTAACGACATTCGGGAAGGTCAGTCCGCTTCGGCGGCCGCGCGGACTGCGAGAATTGCAGACACTTAGCCCGGTAAACCCACGCTCCGCAATGCGAAAAGCATACGGAACCGGGATTATAAGTACGCACCTCAACTAAGGCAAGATGGTTGCCGCGTTACGTGGTTCCAGCGCTTTGACATGCCGCAAAAGCGGATTGCCGTCAACGGAATGACACCGCCCAGGGCCGAATTGTTCCACTGGAACCTGCGGCGTCCCTTTAGTGTACTGGAAAATGGGCTACCGACACATCTGCCTTGCTTCCACCCGACGCCTTGAGGTATCAGAAGTACTGACTTAGACGCAGCGAGTGCACATCATGCCATCTCACGACGCAGCTTTTTCTCTCTCCGATCGCGTTGCGGTCGTCACCGGCGGCAGCCGCGGAATCGGCTTCGCCATCGCCCATAAGCTGGCAGCCATGGGCGCAACCGTGGTCATCACCGGCCGGGACAAAGGCCATCTCGAGAAGGCGGCTGCCGAACTCGGAGCCGGCGGGCAGCGCGTCGAAGGCGTGGTCTGCGATGTCGCAGAACTGGCCAGCGTCGAGTCGCTCGGCCGACACCTGCAGCAGAACTACGGCAAAGTGGACATCCTGGTCAACAACGCCGGCGTCGGCGGGCCGTCTTCGCTTCTGCATGAAATGTCGCCGCACGACTGGGACACCCTCATGAATACCAACCTGCGCGGCGTGTACTACATGATGCGGGCGGTGGTGCCGCTGATGATGACCACTGGAGCGGGCCACGTCATCAACATTTCTTCGCTGGCTGGGAAGAATCCTCTGCCCCGCGGCGCAGCCTATTCGGCCTCCAAGTGGGGACTGAACGGCCTCAGCTATGGCGTGGCCGAGGAGCTGCGCGAGCACAACATCCGCGTCAGCGTGATCTGCCCGGGCTCGGTGGATACCAGCTTCAGCCCACGCCGCGGCGGCAAGGACAACTCCAAAATGCTAAGGCCCGACGACGTGGCCCATGCCGTGGCCATGCTGCTGGCCCAGGAGTCGCAGTCGTTCATCAGCGAAGTGCTGCTGCGACCGACCCGCAAACCATAGCGGGCCCGGGAAAAACACTCGGCGCCGCCTGGGAAATGAGTAAGGGCACGACCTTCGGTCGTGCCGATAAACGTCTGGCCCCATAACCTCCAAATTGAACGGGAACGCATTGGCGGCACGACCGGAGGTCGTGCCCTTACTCATGGTTGTACCAATACAACAACTTCCTTTGAACGTTCTGTTATAACCTGTAATATACTCTTTGGAGGTTAGGAGGAGAGATGAACCAAGTTGACCGCATTGTGCAGTACTACGACCAGACCATGACGGGATCGTCCTGGCATGGCGATCCGATATGGCAGATCCTGGAAGCAATCAGCGCCAGGCAGGCCTCGCAACGGCCGGTGCCCGATGCGCACACCATCTGGGAGCTGCTGAGCCACATGACCTTCTGGGAGGGCGTAGCCGCAGGCAGGCTGCGAGGCGAGACGGTGGAGACCCTCGACGAACTGAACTTCCCCGCCATGCCCGGGGACACAGAGGAAAACTGGCAGGCCGCCCTGAACGGATTCCGCGAATCCAATCAGCGCTTTCGCGCAGCCCTGTCCGCTCTCGATCCCGCGCTGCTCGACCAACTGACGGCCCGGAAAAAGCGTACCTACTACCAGGAGGCGCACGGCTTGATGGACCATCACGTCTATCATGCCGGGCAGATCGCGCTGCTCAAGAAGATAGTGTCCGCTTAGTCTCTGTGCGTCTTCGGCTGCCCCGTGATGGGCACGACTTCACAGGCGCCGAAAAACTCTGTTTTGCCGAGGCATGAGTAAGGGCACAGCTTCAGTTGTGCCGATAAGCTCTTTACTTTTGTCATCACGAACCGACTTCAGTCGGTGAGGGATCTGCTTTTCCCGGCTTTTTCAGCGGCCTGTTCAGTCGTGCCAATACTCACTTTTGTTTTGTTATCCCTTACCGACTTTAGTCCGTGAGGGACCTGCTTTCCCGAATTTTTTCGCAGCCTCAGCAGCCCGTTTTGACGGCGAAACGAAACCTGCGCAACCCGAAATTTTTTGTGGTCTGGTTTGTATTTCTGTAAACCCGGTGCTAACATCCGGACTCTAAACGAATATAAGGAGGCAATTATGTCCGATCGTGATGGCAGCGGTTTCCTGTGGTTTCTAGCGGGTATTGGTATAGGTGCGGCAGTTGGAATTCTGTACGCTCCCAAGGCCGGCGACGAGATGCGGCAGCGCATCCGCGAGGTTGCCGAAGAAGGACGGGACAACGTTCGCGAGCGCGCGCGGCAGGCCAAAGAGCAGGCGGGCACCTGGGCTGACCGCGGCCGCGACTACCTGAGCCAGCAGAAAGAACAGATTCGCAATGCCTACGAAGCCGGGCGCCAGGCGTATCGCGAGGCGACCACCGAAGGCACGGAAACCACGCCCAATTCCTAGTACCGGACCACCGACGCACACAGGACGAACCCATGTCGGACAAGCTCACGCTCTTCATCGCCGTCACCTCCGCCGCCGTGGTGCTGCAGATGCTGATCCTGGCGGGCATGTATTTCACCATGCGCAAGCTGGCGGCGCGGGTGGAGGCGCTCAGCAGCGAAGCTGAGTCGCGACTCTTTCCCATGCTGGAGACCATCAAGGTTGTCCAGGACGACCTGAAGCAGTTTCTGGCCACCTCGCGACCGAACATCGAGGCGGTGATAGAAAACGTGAAGACCATCACCACCGGCGCGCGCACCGACTTCGAGCGCGTGGATGCGACCCTGAACGATATCCTCGACCGTCTGCGCCTGCAAGTCATTCGCGGCGACGAAATGGTAAGCCGCGCCCTGGACTCGGTAGAGCAGACCACGGAGAAAGTGCAGCACACGGTGCTGTCGCCGGTGCGTCACGTTTCGGCGATATTTCAGGGCGTCAGCGCGGGTGTGGGTTCGTTGTTCAACTCGCAGAAGCGCCAGCGCAATGGCGGCCCTTCCGACGAGATGTTCATCTAAGCTGAGATTTGCAGCAAAAAGCAGCGCTCGCGGGCGCTGCTTTGTTTTGCGCGAATGTTTCTTGCGCGAATGGCTTGCGCGAAAGTTGCGCTAGAAAATCCAGCCGCCGCCCACCACGACATTGCCATCGTAGAAGACGACCGCCTGGCCGGGAGTGACAGCACGCTGTGGCGCGTCGAAGGTCACGCGAACCTCGTCGTTCGACACGCGCTCCAGCAGCGCCTCGGCGGGCTCATGGCGATGGCGAATCTTCGCCTGGATGCGCATCGGCTGGCTTAACCCGCTGACGGAAATCCAGTTCAGGTCGCGGGCGCGCAGCATCTTCGTGAACAGTTCATCGCCGCTGCCGACGACGACCTTGCGTTCCTCGCCGCGAATCTCCAGCACGTAGAGCGGATCGCCGGTGGCGACGCCCAAGCCCTTCCGCTGCCCGACGGTGAAGTTGTGGATGCCGGTATGCGTGCCGATCACTTCGCCGGCGCTGGTCACCAGCTCGCCCGCGGTATCGGGCAGGCGCTCGCCCTGCTCGTCGAGATAGGCGTCAATGAACTTCTTGTAGTCGCCGCCGGGGATGAAGCAGATTTCCTGCGAATCTGGCTTCTCGAACAGGCGCAGACCGGCGCGCTTGGCCTCCTCGCGAACGTCGGGCTTGCGCATCTCGCCCAGCGGAAACAGCGTGCGGCTGAGCTGCTCCTGGGTCAGGCCAAACAGGAAGTAGGTCTGGTCCTTGCTGCGGTCGGCGGGGCGGCGCAACTGCCAACGGCCGCTGGCTTCGTCGAACTGGTTGACGGCGTAATGTCCCGTCGCCAGCAGTTCGGCGCCGATCTGCCGCGCGGTCGTCAGCAACTGGTCGAACTTCAGATGGTTGTTGCACAGGCTGCACGGAATCGGCGTGCGGCCGGAAAGATATTCGCTGACAAACGGCCGCACCACGTCGTGTTCGAAACGCTCTTCCTGATTGACGATGTAATACGGAATGCCGAGCGTCTCGGCGACGCGGCGCGCGTCGTACACATCGTCGAGCGAGCAGCAGCGCCCCTGTACCGGCTCGCTGGGCATGCCTTCGCGGCCGGCCAGCCGCCGCTGGTTCCAGAGCTGCAACGTCAGGCCGACGACGGTGTATCCCTGCTGGCACAGCAAGGCGGCAACGGCGGAAGAATCCACTCCTCCGGACATGGCCACAGCAATGGTCTGGTGCCTCTGCATGGTTCAACGATCGGATGGGCCAACGTCTGCTCCGCCGGGGCCAACTGTCAGAACTTCATTCCCGGGCATGAAGAACAGCCAATACTCGTCTCGCTCGTCTGGCGCGTCGAGGTAATCGGCTGGGGTCACGATTAAGCGAAAATCTCCAAACAAGAACGCCGTTGTTGAGTTCTTCGGATCAAACTTTATGCCGGTGAAATCGACCTCCTCTAGACGTCGCACGGCTACAGAGATAGAACGTCGATTCGAGTCGGAATCTACGATCTGCCGGTTACGGTGCATCAACGTCCAATTGGACTGGTATATCCAGAGATGCCAAACGCCGTGCTCGTGACCGTTGGCCCTAATCCTTGGTCCGAACTCAAACGTTAGGAAACTGCCCACACCCAACCGCGCACGCCAAGGACGCTGGCCTTTGATGGGACTAAAGTACTGCCCAACAGGCGTTGACGAGACGCTGCGCTTCTTACCGCGAGACGTTCTGGAGTGAAGATCGACTGCAACTGTTTTCATTGTGTACACTACCCGAACATAGCGACGCCAATTTCCACGATCTCATCAAAGGAATAGCGCTTCTTAGTGATCTCCCTGTGCAGGCGGTCGCGTTCCTTGCGCGTAAGCCGCCGACCGAGAACTCGCTCTATCTCTCGTACCGCCGCCCTAAACCGGCGATTCTGCTCTCGGTCGGGCACTTCAAAACAATTCTATCGGAATCCGAACGCCAGACTTCGGCGAAAAGCGAAAAGCGCTTAGCTCAGAGCTGACGGCTGAGAGCTGACAGCTTTCTTCCACACCGGGCTGATCTCGCGCAAGCGCGCTACCACTTCCGGCACCAGCGCGATGGCGAAATCAATGTCTTCGGCGGTGTTCTGCTTGCCCAGGCTGAAACGAATGCTGGCGCGCGCGCGGTCCGGCGACAGTCCCATCGCCGTCAGCACATGCGAAGGCTCGATGGCGCCCGATGAGCACGCCGCACCGGATGAAACCGACAGTCCCTTCAGGTCGAGAGCGATCACCATGGCTTCGCCTTCGATGCAGTCGAAGTAAATATTGCTGGTGTTGGGAACGCGCGGAGCATCGCCGCCGTTCACGCCCGCCTGCTCCACCGCCGCCAGGATGGTTTGCTCCAGACGATTTCGCAGCTCTGCCATCCGCGCCACGCTGCCGTCGCTGAATCCGGCGCGCGCAATCTCCACCGCGTTGCCCAAACCGACGATTCCCGCCAGGTTCTCGGTTCCCGCGCGGCGCGAACGTTCGTGGCGGCCGCCGTAAAACAGCGGCTGCAGCAGCGTTCCCTTGCGCACATACAGCGCGCCTGCGCCCTGCGGCCCGTGCATCTTGTGGCCGGTGATGGTCAGCAGATCGCAGCCAATTTCCTGCACGTTCAGCGGCACTTTGCCGGCCGCCTGCACCGCGTCGGTATGAAAATAAACGTCGGCCTCGGCGGCGATTTTGCCGATCTCGCCGACTGGCTGCATCACTCCGGTTTCGTTGTTGGCGAAAATGATGCTGATCAGCCGCGTCTCCGGACGCAGCGCGCGGCGAACGTCGTCGGGATCCACCACGCCGCGACCGTCCACCGGCAGATAGGTGACCGAACATCCCATCGCTTCCAGGCGCTTGCAGGAATTCAACACAGCATGGTGTTCCACCGACGAGCTGATGAGATGATCGCCCGTTCGCATCATGCCGAACAGCGCCAGGTTGTCGCCCTCGGTGCCGCCGCTGGTCAGTACAATTTCTGCCGGCCGGCATCCAAGCAGGTCCGCGATGCTCTCCCGCGCATGTTCCACCGCCGCCCGCGCCTGCTGTCCCTGCTGATGGATGGACGAGGCGTTGCCGAACTTCTCGAAGAAGTAGGGCCGCATGGCCTCAAACACCTCGGGCAGCAAGGGCGTGCTGGCGTTATTGTCGAGATAGACGCGGTGCATAAACAGTTGTCAGTTGTCGGTTGTCCGTTGTCGGTCAATCCGAACCCACATCACTAGTTCTATTCTAGCTTTATTGGATTCCTAAAGGGCAGCGAGGGACTCCGTGCAGTCCGATCCGAGCGCCGATCCGCCCGACCACGGCAAAAACGGGTTCACCACAGAGACACAGAGGCACAGAGATTTTTTGGGATGATGCTCCCTGCCCTCTTTGTCTCCCGCGCTGAGGCTGATAGTCCTCGACCGATAATCGACAAGTGCGAACTACCGCTGATCCATGGGGACGTAGTGATTGGGGTAGGCCGGTCCCTGATAGTCGGCGCGGGGGCGGATCAGGCGGTTGTCACTCAACTGCTCGATCACATGCGCCGTCCATCCGGAAACGCGGGACACCGCAAACACCGGGGTGAACAGGTCAATTTCGATACCGAGGGTGTGGTAGGTGGATGCCGAATAAAAATCGACATTGGCGTTGAGCTTGCGATCGCTGCGCACGAACTCCTCGATCTTGTGCGAGCTTTCAAACCACTTGGAGTTGCCGCTGGATTCGCCCAGCTCCTGCGACATCTTGCGCAAGTGCGTGGCCCGCGGATCTTCGGTGTGATACACGCGATGTCCGAAGCCGGGAATTTTCTTCTTCTGCGCCAGCATGCCCTTCACGTAATCCACCGGATCGGCGCCGGAGGCGTCAATGGCTTCCAGGATGCGAAACACCGCTTCGTTGGCGCCCCCATGCAGCGGCCCCTTCAACGCGCCAATGGCCGCGGTGACGGCGGAGTGCATGTCGCTCAGTGTGGCGGCGACCACGCGCGCGGCGAAGGTGGAAGCGTTCAGCTCGTGATCGGCGTGCAGGATGAGCGCGATGTCGAGCGCGCGCTCCGCGGTCGGCGACGGCACCTCTCCGTTCAGCATGTAGAGGAAGTTGCCGGCATGCGACAAGGTGCGGTCGGGCTCGATCAGCGGCTTGTGCTTGCGGATGCGGTCGTAGGCGGTGACCACGTAGGCCAATTGCGAGGTCAGGCGAATCGCCTTGCGCACGTTGGCCTCAAGGTCGTTCACCTTCTCTTCCGGATCGTAGTAAGAGAGCGCGGAGACGATGGTGCGCAGCACGTCCATGGGCAGCGCGTGCTGCGGCGCCTGCCGCAACAGGCTGATGATGGAAGCGTCCAGCTTGCGTTCGCGGGCCAGCGACAGCTTCAGCTCGTTCAATTCGGCACGATTGGGCAGACGTCCAAACCACAACAGATAGCAGACTTCCTCGAAGGTTGAGTGGACGGCCAGCTCGTGGATATCAATGCCGCGATAGGCGAGTACTCCCTGGTCGCCATCGATGTAGCAGATACCGGAATTTGCAGCGGTAATGCCTTCCAAACCTCGAGTCCCGGGAACCGTCGTTGACATGCAATACCTCTCGCGGGGTCTCAACCGCGGATCGTGAATTCGGATCGTTGCCGGCGGGCGAAAAGCCACGTCAGGAGCGCAACTTATGGTTATACTACCGGAATTCTCGACGCGTCCATCACAGCGGAGTCCCAGGCATGTCCCTCGCGGACTGAAGTCCATCCGGGAAAGGTTCGGCATGACTGCAGAGGCTGCAGAAGTCAAAAGCAGATCCCTCCTCGGCCTGAAGGCCTCGTCGGGATGACAAAAATAAAAGGTTTTACCGGCACGACTGAAGTCGTGCCCTTACTCATGCCTCCGGCAAAACAGAGTTTCCCGCAACCGCGTAAGCGTCTGTCCCTCAACTCGATGCATCGGCATTCGCCGGATGTGTGTCTGTCACAGCCGTGCTCACCCCCTAGCGCCGCGGGGCGTCCAAGCGGCGCGACCGTTCTTAGCGGTGTCGGTCGCAGGTTCGCGGTTCCTACACCTTAAAGATTGCGTCAACGAGGAGTGCTCATGAACAAGCTTCGCCTTCTGCTGCTGCCCTTCCTGCTGGCTGTTGCCGGACTCTGTCAGGCCCAGTCGGCTCTCATTGATCTGCCTCTGCCCAGCCAGCATGCCGTCGTCATGCAACGCATCGGCGTTACCGATATCACCATCAACTATCACCGTCCGCTGGTGAATGGCCGCAAGATTTGGGGCGGACTGGTGCCGTACGGCGATGTCTGGCGCGCCGGCGCCAACGTCAACACCACCATTACCTTCACTGATCCGGTCACCATTGAAGGCCAGCCGCTGGCCGCCGGAACTTACGGCCTGCACATGATTCCCAACCAGGACCAGTGGACCATTATCTTCTCCAAGGCGAATACCGCCTGGGGCAGCTTCAGCTATAAGCAGTCGGAAGACGCGCTGCGAGTGAACGTGAAGCCGGCGACCGGCGATTTCCACGAAGCGCTAACCTACGACTTCGACCAGCCCAAGCCGGATTCCACCGTCGTCACCATGAGCTGGGAGAAGATGGCGGTGCCGTTCAAGGTGGACGTCAACGTGAAGGAGGCGGTGGAGCGCAGCCTGGATAAGCAGATGCGCGGCCTGGTGCAGTACACCTGGGATGGCTGGGATGATGCTGCCACTTACCTGGTGGACAGCAAGATGGACCTGGAACGTGCCCTGAAGTACGAAGACCAGTCCATCCAGAATGAAGAGCGCTTCGAGAACCTGATGACCAAGTCGCGCGCGCTCGATGGGCTGGGACGCGCCGACGAAGCCACCACCGCGCGCAACAAGGCGCTCAGCATGGCGACCGCGCCGCAGCTTTACGGCTATGCCCGCCAGTTGCAGCGGCAGAAGCAGCAAGACCAGGCATTCGCCATCTATCGCATGATGGAGAAGAAATATCCCGACAACTGGCTGACCTACGCCGGCATGGGCCGGATTTACTCCAGCCAGGGCGACTATGACAAGGCGAGCGCGCAGATGAAGCTGGCGTTGGCGGCTGCTCCCGATAATGGCAAGCCCAGCGTGGAAGGCCTGATCAAGCGACTGGCCAATAAGGACGACATCAACAAGTAGTCCGACTTAAGCCCCAGAACTTGCCAACCAAAAAACCTCTTCACACAGGATGGAAGGCGAGAGCGGTGGACCAGTTGCAATCTTGGTCCACCGTTTTTTTGTGTCTGAACCATCCATCGGTGACGGCTGTCATTGCCTGCCGTTCTTCCCCGGGGGTATAGTCAAGGGTTTGCTTGCCCTGTCCGGAGCTTCCTATGCCGGACAATTTTGAAGTTGCGCGCGGTTTCCGCGTCCGGAGTAATTCATGATCAAACGAGTAGCAGTGTGGCTGTGCATCGTAGTGATGCTCGGCGCCGGCATCTATTGCTTTGCCGACGAGGGCATGTGGCTGTTCAACGCTTTTCCCAAGGACAAGGTGCAGGCCCAGTATGGCTTCGCCCCTGACCAGGCGTGGCTGGACCACGTACGGCTGTCATCGGCCCGCGCGCCCAACGGTTCTTCCTCCTTCGTTTCGCCGGATGGCTTGATCTTCACCAACCATCACATTGCGCAGGGCTGCATTCATGACCTTTCCACCAACGGCAAGGATTACATGAAGAGCGGCTTTTACGCAGCCACACGCGCCGACGAGCCCAAGTGCCCCGGCGTTGAATTTGTGGTGCTGGAAGACATCCAGGACGTCACCGCTAAGGTGAACGCCGCAGTCACGCCGGGCATGGCTCCTGCCGACGCCGGCAAGGCGCAGCGCGCCGCTATCTCCTCCATCGAGAAGGACTGCTCCAGCGGTGACATTCGCTGCGACGTGGTCACCCTTTTCTCCGGCGCCATCTACAACCTGTACAAATACAAGAAGTACGACGACATCCGTCTGGTGTTCGCTCCCGAATTCGACATTGCGTTCTTCGGCGGCGATCCCGACAACTTCGAATATCCCCGCTACGACCTGGACATCTCGTTCTTCCGCGCCTACGAGAATGGCGAGCCGGCGAAGATCAAGGACTACCTGAAGTGGTCGCCGACGGGCGTCAAAGAAGGCGACCTGATTTTCGTTCCCGGCCATCCCGGCGGCACCAGCCGCCTGCTGACCATGGACCAGATGCTCTACCTGCGCGACTACGTGTATCCCATGGTGATCAGCTCGTTCAAGAGCCGTATCGACGCCTTGCAGAAGTTCATGGCGCTGTCGGAGGAGAATTCGCGCGAGGCGGAATCCGACCTGTTCGGCGCGCAGAACTCGCTCAAGGCCATCACCGGCTACAACAGTGGCCTGCTGGACAAGGACATCATGTCCAAGAAGCAGGCCAGCGAAGATGCGCTGAGGAAATACGTGGAAAACGATCCGCAGCGTAAACAGCAGTTCGGCGATCCCTGGGCCGACATTGCCAAGGCCGTGAGCGTGCAGAAGCAGATCTACAAGCCGTTCTACTACCTGGAAGGCTCGACCCAGGCGCCGTCGGCCATCAACGCCATGCGCGGGAGTTTGCCGGCGTATGCGCGCATCCTGGTGCGGGCGGCAGCGGAAAAGCAGAAGCCGAACAACGAGCGTCTCCGTGGTTTCGGCGATGCCGCATTGCCCGGCCTGGAACAGCGGCTCTTCTCCACCGCTCCCATCTACAAATCGCTGGAAGAAGTGGTGCTGACCGAAAGCCTTACCGAAGCGCAGGAGCAGCTCGGCGCCAACAGCGACGCCATCAAGAAGATCCTGGGCGGCAAGTCTCCGGCGGACCGCGCCAAGGAACTAATCCAGGGCACCAAGCTGGATGACGTTGCCGTCCGCAAGCAGCTCTACGAAGGTGGAGCGACAGCCGTAGATGCCAGCACCGATCCGCTGATCGTGGTCATGCGGGAAATCGATCCCGACTCCCGCGCGGTGCGTAAGCAGTACGAAGACCAGGTAGAAGCCATCAACCGGCCGGCGTCCACCAGCATCGCCAAGGCCATGTTCGCGCAGAGCGGCTACAACACCCCTCCGGATGCGACCTTCACCCTGCGGCTCAGCTATGGCTCCATCCAGGGCTACAAGCTGAACGGCAAGAACGTACCGTGGTTCACTACCATGGGCGGCGCTTATCAGCATGCCGCCGAACATGGCAGCAAGCCTCCTTATGAGCTTCCGGAAAGCTGGATCAAATCCAAGTCGGCGATTGATCTGAAGACGCCGTACGATACCGTGTCCACGGCGGACATTATCGGCGGCAATTCCGGCAGCCCGGTCATCAACAAGAACGCCGAAGTGGTGGGCATCATCTTCGATGGCAACATCGAATCGCTGCCCTGGAACTTCATGTTCGACGACAAGGTGGGACGCGCGGTGGAGGTGGATTCGCGAGCGATCCTGGAATCGCTGCACAAGATCTACCACGCCGATGCGCTGGCCACGGAGTTGACCGGCGGCAGCGCCATGACGCCGCATCCGGAGCATAAGCTGCGGAAACCGGCGAAGTCGCAATAGCTTTCAGCAAAGCTAAAACCAAAAGGCCGCGATCAATGATCGCGGCCTTTTTATGCGCTTCGCTGTCTGATGCTGCTATGCCGCATTCACCGATTTGCGCTGCTCTACCGCCTCACCGGCCTGCTCCAGCATCTCCACCTTGGGCGAAGCCTGGTGCATCTCGCGGTAACGTTTCGGGGTAGTACCCACCACCCGCCGGAAAACGCTGGTGAAGTGGCTCTGAGTTTCGAAGCCGACCTGGGTGGAAAGTTCCACCAGTGTGGTCTGGCCGTCGCGCAAGACTTCCTGGGCCCGCTCCACTCGCTGCCGCATCACGTATTGGTGCGGTGTAGTGCCGGTGCTGATCTTGAACAGCTTGGAGAAGTAGTACTGGCTCATGCCCACCACCTGGGCCAGTTCAGCGACGCTCAGCTCGCCTCCGATATTTTCGCGCACATGTGACAGCACGCGCTGCAGGCGGCGCGGCGGTAGGCCACCGGTTACCTCGACCGAAGCCAGGGTCGCGTCCAGGTAAGAATCCATGATCTCGATGCAGTGGGCCTCGTCGATGGAATGTACCGCCAACACCAGGACGTTCATCCCTTCGCTCTTGGCGCCCACGTAAGCGGAATAAGCATCGTTGCAGAGAGCGGCACGCACTCCCGGCACCCGGTTGGCCGCCACTGAGGCGCCCACGCCGCGGCTGGTCACGATGATGCCGCGCTCGGCATCGTGTCGCAGTACCGTCAAAGCCACTTGTTCTGCATAGTCGGCGCGTCCCACGCCGTTCAGCGCCGGGGCCGGGTCGATGACCTCGTGTCCGTCCTGTGCCAGTTTTGCCGCCAGTCGTTCTTTTACCTGCTGGCCGGCGTGATCAGAAGCGATTGCAATTCGCACTTTCCTCACCCTCCATGATTCAAACGGTAGTAGGGTCCTTTGATTGGCACGGCCGGTAAACCTCCTGGGCCTGATGCCGAGGTTGAGCCATCTGTTCGACGAGGTATTGATTCATGACATCGGAGCACTGCAGGATGGCGCCCTGGTGGAACGACTTCTCCAGCGCTGCGCGTCCGCGACCGTCCATTGCGGTCAGCCCGCAAAGGTCAATCGTGGTGCTGGCGCTTGGTCGAAGTTGACTCCATTCACCACACAGGCGTTCGAACTCATTTACCCAGGGTCCCATTAACTTTCCTTCCAAAATCAGGCGAAGAGAGTTCCCCCTTTCTTCAACGCTGATCTTGAGCATGACCCTTTTCTCCTCAGACGTGTTCCGTGCGAAGGCTAGGTCACCTTCGCGTTGTAATGGAGTTGATTTATCGGAACACTCCTGCGGCCAGCACGACCGCACAGTACTGACTTCTAAGTGCACGGCTCGTACCACTTTTAGGGGAGATTGATAAGCCTTCTAAACCACAGATTAAATTGGCTTTGTCGAAATACTGCGGAGAGTTAGAAAGACTGGAGTCGAAATCCTGCTGTCAAGATTTCGACGTAGTGTCGAATTTCTGACACTAGGCGCGGGACGCCGGATGCCGCACAATGCCCAGTTTCTCCATGCGATACAGCAGCGACGTCCGCTTCATGCCCAGACGCGAGGCCGCGCCTTCGGGTCCGCCCACCACCCAGTTGGAAGCCTGGAGGGCCTCAAGAATGTGGAAGCGTTCCAAGTCGCGCAGGGTTTTTTGCGGAGGATGCATCACCGACAACAACGAATCGTGGGGCTTAATGCCACCGGACCGCAGTTCCGACAGAGGAGCGCGCAAGTCGCCGTCGGTGGAGAGAATGACCGCTCGCTCGATGAAATTCTGCAACTCGCGAACGTTTCCCGGCCAGATGTAATCGCGCATGGCCCGCAGCATGTCGTCGGGAATGCGGTCAATGCGCTTGTTCATGCGACGGGCATATTTGCTGGTGAAGTAGCGCGCCAGCAGGGGCACGTCTTCGGCCCGCTCGCGCAGCGGCGGCACCTGGATGGGGAAAATATTCAGGCGATAATACAGGTCGCTGCGAAATTTCCCTTCTGACACTAGCGCGCTGAGCCGGAGATTGGTGGCGGCGATCACGCGCACATCCACCTTTTGCGTGCGGGTGGCGCCCAGGCGCTCGAACTCGTGCTCTTGCAGGACGCGAAGCAGTTTGGGTTGCAGCTCCAGCGGAATGTCGCCGATCTCGTCGAGGAACAGGGTGCCGTTTTGCGCCAGTTCAAAGCGGCCAATCTTGCGGGCGATGGCGCCGGTAAACGCGCCCTTCTCGTGACCGAAGAGCTCGCTCTCCAGCAATCCCAGCGGAATTGCCGCACAATTAATCTTCACGAAGGTGCGGCCGCGGCGGCTACTGCGGTCGTGAATGGCGCGGGCAATCAGTTCCTTGCCGGTTCCGGTCTCGCCTTCGATGATGACGGTGGAATCGGTAGGCGCAACCGTGTCCACCTGGCGCAAAACCGAGCGTAACGCCTGGCTCGAGCCCACGATGTCCTCGAAGTCCTGCTCGGCGCGGATTTCTTCCTCCAGATAACTCTTTTGCTCCTCGATCCGCTCCCGGCTCACCGAAAGTGCGTAGTGCTGCATGGCGTTATTTACGCCGATGGCGATTTGCCGGGCCAACTGTTGCAAAAACTGAATGTGCGAGTCGCCAAAGGCGCACTCGGTGCGGCTGCCCAGCGTTAGCACACCCACGCTCTTGCCGTTCAGCACCAGCGGCAACACCAGACTGGAGCGCAAACCTTCATTGGCGACAATCTGCAAACCGTTGGTATTGGTGAAGGGCACGGAATTTGGACCGCTGCCCACCAGCATCGGCTGCCCGCTGACAAAGGCCCTCCCGGGATTGGACTTGGCCATGGAGAGCAGCATGTCCTGCTGAATGAATCCGCGACCGTCTGGGAAGTCCAAGGCATGAATGCGCAGCATGTCAGGAACTTGCGCATCCGGCACCAGCAGGCTGGCCGAATCGTAGCTGATCACTTTGCGCAGGCTGCTAGAAAGCGCTTTGAACAGGTCGCGCAAGCCCAGATTGGCTACCACGCTGTTGTTGACGTCCAGCACCAGTTGCAGCCGGTCGCGCTCGTGCGCCAACTCCCGCTGCAGATTTACGGCTTCCTGGTAATGCAGCGCGTTATCCAGGGCAACGGCGATTTGCCCGGCAACCAGCCCGGCAAACTCCATTTCGGTGTCGTCATAGCCGCCCTCCTCGGACCGTCCGAAGGCCAGGGCCCCGATGCGGCGATGGGCGGTGGTCAGTGGCAGGCTGCAGAATGACCGAACCTCGTGTTGATGCAGGAGTTCGTAGACTTTTGCGTAATGCCGGATCTCCTCGAGGTCGCGGATGTTCCAGGCATCCTGGCTCTGGAAAACCTGTCCCGAGGGCGAATCATCGAGAGCAAACTCCAGCCCGACCGAGTCGCCGCGGCTGAGGTGCGACTGCAACACATGCACGCGCATCACGTTGGCCTGCTGGTCGTGCAGCACCACGCTGAGGTAGTGGAAACTAATCAACGGGCGGAGACAATCGGTTAGTGCGTTGAACAGGCTGGGAAGATCGCGATGGGAGGTCACGGCGCGAGAAACTTCCATCAGTGCCAAATATTTTCGCGCGGTGTCGGAAACTGGATTCATTCGGGTATGGGCCGCAGCACGAGCGTGGCCCTTTGGCACGCTGCCCCGGCATGGCACATAGCCACTCGCTACCGGATATGGATTCGCTCAACCCCAAGCCGGTTGCGGAATACCGCGATTGTGACCTCTGGGCGCCTGATTCCGTTTCATCATAACAAAGGCGTCAAAGGCGAAATGCGCCAATTCGCGCGATTCACGCTCCCTTAACATTGGGCAACCCGGTTGCCGCCTCGCAGAAGCTGCGGCGCAAATCTCCCTCTTCGCGGTACACTCTCAGGGCACTGCAACCTGTATTTGCCTGACACATCCATAGACTATGACCCTGAATCCCGCACCCGGCGGACCGGGCATGATCCCGCGATGGACGCGAGGCGCCAAAGACGCCGTTGGCACGGCCTACTCCGTCTCCAGTCGACTGTGGTACACCATGGCCAGCGGCGTGCTCACCGAGATGTATTACCCCACCATTGACACGCCGCAGGTGCGCGACCTGCAATATCTGGTGACCGACGGCGAGACCTTCTTCCACGACGAACGGCGCCACATGCGCACCGAACTGGGCTGCATTGACGATCACGCGCTCGGTTTTCACGTCACCAACTTCGATCCCGAAGAGCGCTATTGCATCGAGAAGTTCATCATCGGCGATCCCCACCTGAGCTGCCTGCTGGTGCACACCAGATTTAACGTCACCCCCAAATGGCAGGGACGGCTGCACCTGTACGTGATTTGCGCGCCCCACATGAACATTGGTGGCTGGCACAACAATGGCGAGGTGATGAAAGCCCGCGGCCGCAAATGCCTGATGGCCTATCGCGACGATAGCTTCCTGGCGCTGGCGGCGACCGCGCGCTTCTCCAAACTGTCCTGCGGGTACGTCGGCGTCAACGACGGCTGGACCGACCTGGCGCATAACTACGAGATGGACTGGCAGTACGATTCCGCGCTCGACGGCAATGTCGCCCTCACGGCGCAAATTGATCTTTCGATGGGCAATGAGTTCACCCTCGGGGTGGGATTCGGCCACACCCGGCATAATGCCGTCGCCACCATGGCGCAATCGCTGGCCATTCCGTTCGAAGTCTCAAAGAAGACATTCATTGACCAGTGGCAGCGCACCAGCCGGCGCTTTGTGCTGCTGGACAAAATTCAGCAGCAGGATTCCCTGCTCTACACCCGCAGCATCAACCTGGTGCTGGCCCACGAGGACAAGGTTTATCCCGGCGCCATGATCGCCAGCATGAGCATTCCCTGGGGCGAGGACAAGGGCGACGACGATCTTGGCGGCTACCATCTGGTGTGGACGCGCGACATGGTCAATTCGGCCACCGCGCTGCTCTCGGTGGGCGACACCGCAACCCCGCTGCGGGCCATGATCTATCTGGCCATCACCCAGCGCGAGGATGGCGGCTTCTATCAGAACTTCTGGATTGACGGGCGACCCTACTGGACCGGCGTCCAGCTCGACGAAGCCGCCTTCCCGGTGATGCTGGCGTGGCGCCTGTGGAAGGCCGGTGCGCTGGGGAATTTCGATCCCTATATCACCGTGGTGCGGGCGTGCGGCTACCTGATCCGCGAAGGCCCAGCGACCCCGGAGGAGCGCTGGGAGGAAGCCGGCGGATATTCGCCCTCAACGCTTGCCAGCAATATCGCGGCGCTGATTTGCGCGGCGGAGTTTCTGGATGCCCGCGGCGACAGTCCGAGCGCCGACTTCGTCCGCACCTACGCCGACTTCCTGGAGTCGCACGTCGAGCGCTGGACGGTCACCAATCATGGGACGCTGGTGCCGGGCATTACCCGGCACTACATTCGCATCACCCCCGCGAGCAGTACCGACGGCGACTGCGGCGATGAGGACCCGGATTGCTCGGACGTGGTGCTGGCCAATCAGAAGCCCGGCGACCAATACAAATATCCTGCCAACCAGATCGTGGATGCCGGCTTTCTGGAACTGGTACGCTTCGGCGTTCGCAAGCCCGGCGATCCGCTGATCGAAGATTCGCTGAAAGTTGTGGATGCGGTGCTCAAGGTGGAGACGCCGCGCGGCCCTTGCTGGAAGCGCTACAACCACGACGGCTACGGTCAGCGTGACGACGGCAGCTCCTTCGACACCTGGGGCGTCGGACGTCCCTGGCCGCTGTTGACCGGCGAGCGCGGCACCTATGAACTTGCCGCCGGACGCGACCCCGACATCTATCTGCGCGCCATCGAGAATTTCACCACCGGCATCGGCCTGATTCCGGAACAGGTGTGGGACGGGCCCGACATTCCCGCGGCCCGGCTCACCCTGGGCAGCGCCACCGGGGCCGCGATTCCCCTGATGTGGGCCCACGCCGAATATATAAAATTACTGCGCTCGTCGGTGGACAATCGCGTGTTCGATTTAATTGATCCGGTGGCCCAGCGATATCGCAACGATAAGCCCCGTCCGGTAATCGAAGTGTGGAAGATGAATCGCCAGATCAAGACGGCGCCCGCGGGCGCGCTGCTGCGCATCCAAGCTTCTTCGGCTTTCGTCCTGCATTGGAGCGACGATGACTGGAAACGTCTAAAGACACAGACTGCATACCGACGTCGGTGGGTCTGGATTACGTGGACCTGAATATCGCGCCGACCCAGACCTTGCCCTTGAAGTTCACTTTTTACTGGCCACAAACCCAATCCTGGCAAGGCCAGGATTTTGAAATCGCTATCCATCCAGCAGCACAAACGGCTGTGAGCAGCAGAAAGGCGGCATCCGGTGAGTAGTTCAGTCGATATGTCCGTGCAAGGTAAAACCCAGGCCACCACCGAGCGGAAAAAGGCCAATACCGGTCTCGAGCCGGAGAAGACGAGCAAAGAGCAGTCGGCGGAAGAGAAAAAGCTGGAGCAGCTTTGCATCAACACCATCCGCACCCTCTCCATGGACGCGGTGCAGAAGGCGAACAGCGGACATCCGGGAACGCCCATGGCGCTGGCGCCGCTGGCCTTCGTGCTGTGGGACCGCTATCTGCGCTTCAACCCGCACGATCCGCATTGGCCGGAACGCGACCGCTTCGTCCTCTCCAACGGCCACGCCTCCATGCTGCTGTATTCCATGCTGTACCTCACCGGCTTCGATGTTTCGCTGGACGACCTCAAGCAATTCCGCCAATGGGGATCGAAGACGCCCGGCCATCCGGAGTACGGACACACGCCCGGCGTGGAGACTACGACCGGGCCGCTGGGCCAGGGCTGCGGCAACTCGGTCGGCATGGCCATTGCGCAGCGCTGGCTGGCGGCGCAGTTCGACGGCGAAGGCAGCAATCTCTTCGACTACCGCATTTACGCCTTCTGCGGCGATGGCGACCTGATGGAAGGCGTCAGCAACGAAGCTGCGTCCCTGGCCGGCCATCTTGGGCTGTCCAACCTCATCTGGTTCTACGACAACAATCACATCACCATCGAAGGCAGCACTTCGCTGGCCTTCACCGACGACGTGGCCACGCGCTTCATGGGCTGGCACTGGAACGTGCTGCACGTGGGCGACGTCAACGACCTGGAATCGCTGGACGCTCGCCATCAAGGCGGCGCAGAAGGAAACCGACGCGGCCTACGCTGATCATCGTGGACACCCACATCGGATATGGCTCGCCCAACCGCCAGGACACCAAGGAAGCGCACGGCGAACCGCTGGGCGAGGAGGAAGTGCCGCCTCACCAAGATGGCCTACGGCTGGCCGCCGGACGCGCAGTTCCTGGTCCCGGACGAAGTGAAGCAGTACATGGGCAAGGCGGTCGAGCGCGGCGCGGCAGTGGCAGCAGGAATGGGAGGCCAAGTACGCCGACTGGGCCAAGGAATTCCCTGACCTGGCCGAGCATGTGGCAGCAGATGCTGAAGCAGGAGTTGCCGCAGGGCTGGGACAAGGACATTCCCGTCTTCCCCGCCGACGCCAAAGGCATGGCCACGCGCGAGTCGAGCAGCAAGGTCGAGAACGCCATCGCCAGCACATGCCCTGGCTGATGGGCGGCTCGGCCGACCTGTATCCCTCGACCAAGACGCTGATCAAGGACGGCGCCAATTTCGAGCGCAACAGCTATGGCGGGCGCAACTTCCACTTCGGCATCCGCGAGCACGCCATGGGCTCGATCCTCAACGGCATGGCGCTGTCGTGCTGCGGCCGTTCGGCGCCACCTTCCTCATCTTCTCCGACTACATGCGCCCGGCGATCCGCCTGGCAGCCATGATGCGACCTGCCGGTCATCCTACATCTTCACTCACGACTCCATCGGCCTGGGCGAGGACGGCCCGACGCATCAGCCGATTGAGCACCTGATGTCGCTGCGGGCCATTCCGCACCTGATGCTCTTCCGCCCCGCCGACGCCAACGAAGTAGCCGAGTGCCTGGCGCGTGTTCATGCCGTATAAGCACAAGCCAGTCGCGCTGGCTCTGACGCCGGCAGGCGCTGCCGACCTTCGACCGCAGCAAGTACGCGTCGGCCGCGGGCGTGGCGCAAGGGCGCCTACATCATGGCCGATTCCGGCGGCACGCCCGACATCATCCTGATGGGCACCGGCTCGGAGGTTCAGCTTTGCGTCGGCGCCTACGAGAAGCTCACCGCGAGGGCGTGAAGGCGCGCGTGGTTTCCATGCCGTGCTGGGAAATTGTTCGCCGAGCAACCCGACGAATATAAGGCAGAAGGTGCTTCCGCGCGGAGGTGCGCGCGCGCGTCGCCGTGGAAGCCGGACGCACTCTGGGATGGGAGCGCTACGTTGGCGATCAGGGAGCGGTGGTCGGCCGCGATGACTTCGGAGCTTCCGCGCCCTATCAAGGACCTGATGCTGCATTTTGGCTTCACCGTGGACAACGTGCTTGCCAAGGCCCGCGAGGTGATGGAAAAAGCAAAACGCTAAATCCGCAACCGGCGAAAAGTTCTTTCATCCAACCCGGAAGATTTCCAGGCAGCGTTGTTAACGGCTGCAAGCGAAGGGAGAACCAGCGATGGCGACCATCGTCCACGCCACTCCGCAGAAATTGGAACGGCCCAGCATGCCTCAGGCGGATTCCTGCCTGCTGGTCATTTTTGGCGCCACCGGCGATTTGACGCGCCGCAAGTTGATGCCGGCTTTGTATGACCTTGCCTGCATCGGCTGCACTCATGGCGATTTCGACGTGCTGGGCATCGGCCGCACTCGGCTCAGTGACGAGGAGTTCCGTCAGCGCCTGCGCGAAGGCACCGAGACCTCGAAAGACGCGCGCGACTTCAGCGACCAGGGCTGGGGAAAATTCGTCCAGCGTCTGCACTATCTCACCGGCGACGCCGATCATCCCGATTTCTATCCGCAACTGAAGGCGAAGCTGCGAGGAGATGCAGAAGAATGGCGCCAGCAAGAACGTGCTGTTCTATGTCTCCACGCCGGCGTCGCTGGCGCACCCCATCGTCGAAGGCCTGGGACAAGCCGGGCTGGCGCGCAATAGCGAAGGCTGGACGCGGATCGTCCTGGAAAAGCCCTTTGGTCGCGACCTGGCAAGCGCCCACGAACTGAATGAAGTAGTGGCGCGGGTGTTCGAAGAAGAGGCCGTCTATCGCATTGATCATTACCTGGGCAAAGAAACCGTCCAGAACATCATCATGTTCCGCTTCGGCAACTCCATGTTTGAGCCGGTGTGGAACCGCAATTACATCGAGTACATCGAGATCACGGCGGCCGAGACCCTGGGCGTGGAAAACCGCGCGGCGTTCTATGAGGAAACCGGTGCCTTGCGCGACATGGTCGCCAATCACATGCTGCAACTGCTTTCCCTGACAGCCATGGAGCCGCCGGTCGCATTTGACGCCGACACCGTGCGCGGGCAGAAGGTGCAGGTGCTGCGGGCGATTCATCCCATGACCAAGGAACAGGTGGCGGCGCGTACCGTCCGCGGACAGTACGGTCCCGGCACCATTGACGGTAAGCCGGTGCCCGGTTATCGCCAGGAGCCCGGCGTAAGCCCGACCTCCAACACCGAGACCTACGCCGCGGTGGAGTTTCACGTGGATAACTGGCGCTGGGCGGGCGTGCCCTTCTATGTACGCGCCGGCAAGCGGCTCGCCGCTCCGTTGACCGAGGTGGCCGTACACTTCAAACGCACACCACAAGCGCTGTTTTCGCAGAACCCCAGCGACGTGCACCACAACGTCATCAGCATCCGCATCCAGCCGAATGAGGGCATTTCGCTCTCCTTCGGAGCCAAGCAGCCCGGACTGCAAATGCGCGCGGCGGTGGTGGATATGGATTTCTCCTACCGTGACGCCTTTGGAACGCAGACTCCGGCCGCGTATGAAACGCTGCTGCTGGACGCGATGCGCGGCGACCCCACGCTGTTCACGCGCCGCGACGAAGTCGAAGCGGAATGGCGCATCATCACCCCAATCGAGGAAGCGTGGGCGGAACTCGCGCCGCCGCAGTTCCCCAATTACGCTGCGGGGAGTGAAGGCCCCGTCGCGGCCGATCGGCTGATTCAGTATGATCGCCAGCGTTGGCGCAGCCTGGAGCACAGCAACGGCGCCGGCAAGTAATCGCTGCTTACGATCATGGTCGTGATTCTGATGGGCGTTACCGGCGTGGGCAAGACTACCGTCGGACAGGCGCTCGCCTCCGAGTTGCGTTGGCGCTTCGCCGATGCCGACGATTACCACTCCATGGCCAACATCGCCAAAATGCATGCCGGACAGCCGCTCACCGATGAGGACCGCGCACCCTGGCTGGCAGCTTTGCATGCCGCCATTTCCGAATGGCTGGATGCCGGCGAAAATGTTGTGCTGGCGTGCTCTGCGCTGAAGGATGCCTATCGCAAGGAGTTGCTGATCAACCCAGACGTGAAGCTGGTATATCTGAGCGCGGGCTACGACCTGCTTGCTGCGCGCGTGGCGGCCCGCCGCGGTCACTACATGAATCCCAGCCTGCTGCGCAGCCAGTTTGACACCCTGGAACCACCGCTAGGCGTTATGACGGTTGACGCCAGCCTTCCGGTGGCGCAAATTGTTAGTGCCGTACGCCGGCAACTCGGCATTTAAGACCAGATACGGCGATTCCGGCTCGGAGTCGCATCTAATTACAAAGAAATGCCCGCTCGTCGCAAGCTTCACATACTGCTCGGAGTGCTGCTGGCCATAGTTGTGGTCGGCGGTCTGCTCGTCCTTTATCTGCTGACCATTCCCGCTCCCGTGGAAAGCTGGCTGCAAGACCGCATCGTGCTGGCTCTGCGCGAGCACTATCAGAGCGACGTCCAATTGCAGAACCTGCACGCCACGCTGATTCCGGAGTTCGAAGCCAGCGGTGACGCGCTCATCATTCCGGGCAAAAATGCCGTCGGCCTGCCGCCACTGATCATGGTCAAACACTTCGAGGTTCGCGCCGGCGTGATGGAACTGCTGCGCAAGCCGGTCCATCTCAGCTATCTCCGGCTCGAGGGTTTGCAGATCAACGTTGGCCCGAAAGGAAGTCCGGCTTCGCAACCGGCCAAACCCACGAGCCACACTCGCCTGGCCAACTTCGAGATCGACAAGGTGGATGCTGACGGCACGGTGCTCTACGTCCACCGTAAAGATCCGTCGAAAGAACCGATGGAATGGGACCTGCGAAAGCTGATGCTACGCAGCGCCGGCGTCGGCCAACCGATGAAGTTCACCGCCGAACTTACCAATCCCACGCCGCCGGGCCTGATCGAAACCACGGGGAAGTTTGGACCATGGAACATGGATGAGCCGTCGGCGACCCCGGTCTCCGGCAACTACGATTTCCAGCACGCCGATCTCTCCGTCTTCAACGGCGTATCCGGCATTCTCTCGTCGAAGGGCGCGTACACCGGGATGCTGCAAAACATTGTGGTTGACGGCACCACCGACGTTCCCGACTTCATGCTGGACCGCGGCGGCCACGAAGTACACCTGACCACGGAGTTTCATGCGGTGGTTGACGGCACCAACGGCGATACCTATCTGCAGCCGGTGAAGGCGCACTTCCTGCATTCCGAGGTGGTGACCAACGGCGACGTCAGCGGCAAGCCTGGCCAGCACGGCAAGACCATCACGCTCAATGTCGATATGGAACAGGCGTACGTGCAGGATGTGCTCAACCTGGCCAGCAAATCCGATCCTCCGCTGCTGACCGGACGTATGAAGCTGAAGGCCAATCTGGAGATTCCGCCCGGCAACGAACCGGTGCTGCGGAAACTCGTGCTCGGCGGCAAGTTCAACGTCACCGAAGCGCGCTTCAACAACCAGAAGATCGAGAATGCCATCGCCGAACTCAGCCGCCGAGGCCGAGGACTCGATAAGGATGACGCCACGCCCGCCGTTGTCAGCGCAGTTTGCCGGCAATTTCCTGCTGAAGAATCGTAATGTTGCTTTCAGCAGCCTGCAGTTTGTGGTTCCCGGTGTGGCGGCGCAGATGAGGGGCTCGTATGGTCTGGCCAGCGAGCAGCTCAACTTTGACGGCGATGTCCGCTTGCACGCTACCGTCTCGCAGATGGTCGGCGGCTCCAAGGGCTGGCTCCTCGGCTCCGTTTGACCCGATCTTCAGCCGCCACGGCGCCGGCACTTTCTTACCCGTGCAGATAGCCGGAACCCGCCAGCAACCGCAGATCAAATTGAATTGGAAGAAGCTGTTCTAACCGCCGCTACACATTATCCTGAGCCCTGCCCTTCCACTCGCCGCCGCGGCCGGACCAGTACTTCACCGCAGAATGAATGCTGGCAGCCATGAAGAACATCGCGCTCAACGGCAACGTGAGCGCCCAGATCCAGTTCACGCGATAGAGCCGCACCGTCGGCAAATAAGTCACAAACATCATGGCGTAGGCCGCTGCGCCCAGCAGCGTCAACGCGCGCGAGCCGCTGAACAGCAGCGCCAGCGGCACAATGTAGGTCAGTACCAGACCCGCAATGGCCAGCAACAGCAACACCGCGGAATGCCTCAACTGATTGAACGCCGTACGCGTCACCATGTGCTCGATCTCGGCGAACGAATGATGCGGCCGGATGCTGATGGTGTCCTGGGTGACGCCCAGCCAGACCTTGCCGCCGCTCTGCTTTACCACGCGCGCCAGCGAGCAATCGTCAATAATCTCGTGGCGGATTGCCTCCAGCCCGCCCGCGCGTTGTAGCGCTTCCGGACGTATGAGCAGGCACCCTCCGGCGGCCCCCGCAATTTTGCGCCGCGGATTGCGAATCCATAGCGGCGGATAAAGCAGCAGGAAGTAGAACACGAACGAGGGGACGAGCAGCTTCTCCGCCAGCGTCTCGCAGTGCAGGCTCACCATGAACGAGGCGATATCATAGTCGCCCTGGTCGGCCAGATTCGCCAGGCGGGCAATGCCGTCGGGCTCATGTTCGATGTCGGCATCGGTCAACAGCAGAAAGTCCGGCTCCAGGCTCAGGGCGCGCTCGACTCCCTGTTGCATGGCCCACACTTTGCCGGACCAGCCCGGCGGCAAGGGCTTACCCGTGATCACCGTCAGCCGGTCGTCATCTGGCGCGACGCTGCGGGCAATCTCGGCGGTGCCGTCGCTGCTGTTATCGTCCACGACGAAAATGTTCAGCGGCGAAATGCCGGTTTGCCGCAGCAGCGACTGCACCGAACGCGCGATGACCCCGGCTTCGTCGCGGGCAGGTATCACGGCCGCGATTCGGACATTCATGGCGAGCGATGGCTTCCGCGCGCGAAGGCGTCCCACCTGCCAGAACCCCGCGTGCGCCGTGAGAAGATACGTCCAGACCAGCAGGCACGCGATACCGGCGCCAAGCGCGAAAGAGTGCATACGGTTCGAGTGTATCGAAAGGAACAGCTACCGGCTGGCCAGGCCACCTGCCGTCTCGCCGCCGTCAATCACATATACCTGGCCGGTGATGTAGGCCGCGTCGTCGGAGGCGAGGTAGGCGAAGAGCCCGGCAATTTCCTCCGGCTGCGCATGACGCCGCAACGGGATCTTCTGGTTCACCGCCTCCAGCATCGCGTCCGTGTATTCGGCGCGCTGCATTGGCGTCAGCACATATCCCGGGGCGACCGCATTCACGCGCACCTTCGGCGCCAGCTCCAGCGCCATGGAGCGCGTCAACTGGATAACGCCCGCCTTGGTGGCGTTGTAGTCGGCGTAGTAGGGATGCCCAACCATGCCGTTGGTGGAAGCGGTTTGCAGGATCACGCCGCCGTCGCCCTCCATCATCACGCGTGCCGCGGTTTGTGCCACGTGGAAGACGCCGGTCAGGTTGACCGCCAATACCTTGTTCCATTCTTCGGCGGTGATGTCGAGAAAGCCGTGGCGGATGCTGATGCCGGCGTTGTTGATGACGACATCCACTCCGCCGATCGCCTTCACGATTTCCGCGAATGCACGCTGGACCTGCGCCTGATCGGAGACGTCGGCCAACACGGTGTGGACTTCCGGAAGCCGCCGCCGAAGCTCTTCGCAGCCCGGTGCGTCGCAATCCAGCACCGCCACGGCGGAGCCTTCCTCCAGGAAACGCTGCACCGTCGCGGCTCCAATACCGCTGGCGCCGCCCGTCACCACCACTCTTTTGCCCCGTAGTCCACGCATAATCGTGACGGCAAAAGCATAACAAACCCTGCGCACTGGGCAGCGCTGACTGGCCGTTTGCTGCTAAACTTGCCGCGATTATGGCAACGCCGCTGCGGACCGCTCTGCCCGCGAATCCCGAGGGCAAGTTCGTTCACGATGTGGTGCTGGAGTCCTGCCAGCGCCACGGCAACCAGGTTGCGATCATTGATACGTCCTGCACTCCGCCGCGCCGCATCACCTACGCCGCCTACGCCGCCATGGTAGAAGCGGCGGCGCGCGGCTTGGTGGCTCACGGCATCCGTCCCGGAGACCGCGTCGGCATTTTCCTGCCGAACTGCTGGGAGTTCGGAGTGGCTTTCCACGGCGCCATGCTGGCGGGGGCCGTCCCGACCGCGCTGAACCCCACCTATCGCGACCGCGAGATCCGCTATCAACTGGAGGCTGCCGACGCCGTCGCCCTGATCACCGACGGTCCCATGCTCGCCGGCGTCAATCTTTCCGGATTGCCGGCGCTGCGCAGGGTGTACACGGTCCGCTCCTCGGGACCGCCGGGCGCGGAGAGCTTCGACTCGCTGTTTGCCGCTCGCGATCAGGTCAGCCTGCCACGGCCGGAACAGGACCCGCGCTCCACGCTGGCGACTCTGCCCTTCTCCAGCGGCACCACCGGCCTGCCGAAGGGCGTCATGCTCTCGCACTACAACCTGGTGGTGAACGTCTATCAGACGCTGACGGCGGGCGAAACCGGCGCCATCCCGCAGGACACGATCATGCTGTGCTTCCTGCCCCTCTACCACATCTACGGGCTCACCATTGGACTGAACCTGTCGCTGATGCACGGCTGCACTCTGGTGCTGATGCCGCGCTTCGATTGCGCGCGTTCGCTGGAGATTGCGGTGCAGGAAGGCGTGACCATGGCGCTGTGCGTTCCGCCGGCGATTCTGGCCTACTGCCAGGCTGCCGACCAGGGTCTGTTTCCGCGCGAACACTCGCTGCGCTGGGTCAAATCCGGAGCCGCACCGCTGGCGCCGGAGCTGGCGCGCCGCTTTACCGAGTGCACCGGCGTGCCCATTCGCCAGGGCTACGGCATGACCGAAGCTTCGCCGGTCACCCACATCGGCTACCTCACTCCGGAGTATTACGAGGCGCTTCCATCGGCGGGCCGGTGGCCCTCACCGACTGCCGCATCCTGGACGCCGACAACAACGAGGTGGCCGAGGGCGAGATGGGCGAACTGGTCATGCGCGGCCCGCAGTTCATGTCCGGCTATTGGAAATCGCCGGACGCGACCGCCGCGGTCCTGCGCGATGGATGGTATTGGTCCGGCGACATCGTGCGGCGCGACGAACGAGGTCTGTACTACGTGGTGGATCGCCGCAAGGAGATGATCAAGTACAAGGGCTTCTCCATTGCCCCGGCTGAGGTGGAAAGCGTTCTGCTGGAACACCCGCAGGTGAAGGACTGCGGCGTAGTGTCGCGCGTGGATTCAGCGGGTGAAGAAATCCCCTGCGCCTTCGTGGTCTTGCGCGAGCATGCGCCCGAAAAAGCTCAAACTGCCGAAGAGTTGCAGCAATTCGTCGCCGAGCGGCTGACCCACTATAAGATGCCGCGCGAGGTTTACTTCGTGCAGAGCCTGCCCCGCACCGCTTCCGGCAAAATCCTTCGCCGCGAGTTGCGCAAGCTGCTTTAGAGTCTGCTGAAAAACTCCGTTTTCGCGTGTCTTGTATCAGGGCCCGACTTCAGTCGGGCCGATAGCGCTTTATTTCTTTTATCCAGAGCCGGCTTCAGCCGGCGGCACATCCGTGTCTTTCAACGCCCCCGTAGTCGGCCTTTATCGCCGGTTATCGGTCGCCGGCTCGGGATGAATCAGCACGCGGAACAGCTCCGGCACTTCCTGGCGGAAGCGCCCTTCCATGGCGGTCTGGATGTCGTGCACTCGCGACAATGGCAGGTCGTCCTGCATGGTGCAGTGCAGCGAGAGATACAACCGGCCGGCAACCCGCTTAAAGACCAGGTCGTGCGTGTCCACTACTTCCGGAAACGCCTCGGTCACCGCCTGCAATCGCCGCTCAAATCCCGGCACCCGCACCGGCCCGTCGGTGGTCTCGATGGTCGCGGGCTCGCTTTCGATGTGGGTCAGGATGCTTGCGATTTCCTGGATTTGCTGCTTCATCTCCGTTTCCAGGCGGGTCACCCGGTCATGAGCGTCCTTGAGGCTGAGGGTTTCGTCCAGCTCGACGTGCTGCTCGACATGCAGATGTCCGTCGATGTCCTGAACGCTGATATCATGCACGGTCAGATTGTTGGCCGCGGCCACGGCGCGAATCTGGTCGAACAGGCTTTCCTGGCGGCTGGCGCGGGCTACCGCGTTCACCACTACATCCACGTCCGGCAGCAGCGCCTGAATTCTGCTCGCCACTTCGTGTGACACCTGTTCCGACTTCTGAAAGGTCACGTTGCGGGACATGCCCACCGCGATGTCCGCAAAATAGCGGCTGCCGGCGCGGCGAATCCGCACCCGGTCCACTTCCAGCACGCCGTCCACCCGGTACACCTCTTCGATGATGCGGCTGCGTATTCCTGCGGGCGCGGCGTCCAGCAGAGTGTCAATGGTCTGCCGCGCCAGACGCCAACTGACGTACACCACGATGCAGGCGACCACCAGGGCTGCGACCGGATCGGCCTTAGACAGCCAGGGACTCTCGAACCTGCGTCCAACCACAACCAGCGCCAAGCCGAGAATGACCACCGAGCTTGACCAGATGTCGGTACTGAAATGGAGCGCGTCGGCATAAAGCGCCGGGCTGTCATACTTCACCGCTGCGCGCTTCAGGCGGCGGGAGCGCCAGAAGTCCACCACGATGGAGAACGCCATCACCAGGAACGCCCAGAGGGTGGGTTGGATGTGCACGGTGTGGAAGAACAGCCGTTGCGTGGCTTCGTAAACGATCCACACGCAAGTCAGCAACAATAGGCCGGTTTCGAGAAAAGCCGAAAAATTCTCTACCTTGCCGTGGCCGTACTGGTGTTCGGCATCGGCGGGCTTGTCGGAGACCCGCACCGAGAAGTACGTCAGGACCGCAGCCACCAGGTCCAGGCCGGAGTGCGCCGCCTCCGATAGAATGCCGAGGCTGCCCGTAGAAACGCCGACCACGACCTTCAGAACGGTAATCGCCACCGCAGCGTAGATGGAGTTGAGGGCAACCGCCTTCTTCTCTCGCCGCATTTCGCCGACGATGATTGCTTCCGCCATTGCCTCGATTATTCACGTTCAGCCTGAAATCCGCCATCCAAGGCCCCAAAAGCGCTGAAATCCCGCTTTTACCGGCCAATGTGATACATTTTTTGCATCCACCTGTGCCCCATCCTGGCGGCACAATTTCCGGAGGAAAACCGCTTCATGTCACGTTCTCCCATTTTGCTGTTGGCACTGTTGTGTGCCCTAAGCTGTTCCGTCGTTGGCCAGGCTGCCGGCTCGGGGCAGCAGACGCCGCCTCCCCCCGCCGCGAGCCCGAACACGCCCGCTCCACAAGCTCCGGCAGAACCCGCCGCTCCCAAGGCCTCGCCCGAGAAAGTTGCGATGACCGCTCCGGTGATTACGCTAAAGGGAGCTTGCACCAGTTCGGCCGCCACCAAGGAGGCCGCGCCGGCCAAGACCGGTACTGCGGCCAAAACCGCAACTGCCGCTGCCAAGCCGGGTTGCGTCAGCGTTATCACCCGCGCTCAGTTTGAAAAGCTGATTGACGCTTTGACCCCGCCGGACCGCCCCGCGGCTAGCGCCGAGATGAAGCGCAATTTTGCCACCCAGTACGCCAAGCTGCTGACGTTTGCCAATGCCGCGCGTGCCCTGGGATTGCAGAATGATCCTCGCGTCACGGAGATCATGAAGTTCGCCCAGACGCAGGTGCTGATGGAAGAGTTGAACGCTCACTACACCAAGGAATATCAACATCCCACCGACAAAGAGATCGAGGCCTATTACAACCAGAACCTCGCCAAGTACAAGGAAGCGACGCTGGAGCGCATCATCATTCCGCACAACGCCGGCACCCCCGAGGGCGCCGACAAGGACAAGCCCAAGCCGACCGAGGCCGAAGAGAAAGCGTTCATGGATAAGATTCGCGAGCGCTGGGCCGCGGGCGAGGATCCGACCAAGCTGGAAAAAGAAGCCATGGAGCACGCCGGCGTGAGCACGCAGCCACCGGACGTGAAGGTGGGAGCGCGCCGCCCCGGCACCTTGCCCATCGCCCATGAGGTGGTGTTCGACCTGAAGCCTGGCCAGGTTTCGGAAGTCTTCTCCGATCCCGGCGCCGGCTATATCTACAAAGTGGTGTCAGTGCGCCAGGTCCCACTCAGCGAAGTGCGCGCCTCCATCGTCACCACCCTGCAACGCCAGAACCTGACCGACAAGATTCAGTCGATTCAGAGCTCGACGACTCCTGAACTGAACGAAACTTACTTTGGACCGGCAGCGCCGCCCAGCGTGAACCGTTCTGTCATTCCCGGCCGTCCCAATATGCCAGGTCCGCGTGGCGGCATGCCTCCGGGACGCGTACCGCCGCCGGCAGGCAATCCGCACGGAGCGCCACCGCCGGCTCCGCAGGGCTCCACTCCGCCTCCGGCCCAGCAGGCACCGCCGCAGTAACCTATGCCGCAGGAACGGACCGTCCTCATCACGGGAGTATCGGGCAATCTGGGAACCAGGTTGCTTCCGATGCTCCCGGATTTTCGCGTGATCGGTGTGGATGTCCGGCCTCCCGACGTTCCCGCCGAGATGCGATTCGAGGAGATGGACCTGGGCCGGGAAGCCTGCTGCATGCGGATGATTGACCTGCTGCGCGAAACCCAGCCGGTCGCGGTCATTCATCTGGCGTTTGTGCTCGATCAACTGCGAGCGGGCGTGCTCGATCTCGAAACCATGTGGCAGATCAACGTGGCCGGCACCGCGCGCATCATGGAAGCCATCAGCGTGGTCAACCGCACCGGCGGCCACATGCAACAGTTCATCTTCCCCAGCAGCGTTTCCGTGTATGGACCGGACACGCCCGGCCCGGTCACGGAAGACTTCCCGCTTCGCGCCCACACCCTGCCCTACGCCGTTCACAAGCGCGAGAGCGACGAAGTAGTGCGTTACCGCGCCGAGAGCCTGGGCAACTGCGCCACCTACATCCTGCGTCCGCACATTTACACCGGGGCCAGCATGCAGAACTACATGGTGGGGGCGCTGCGGGGAACGCCGCTGGGCAAGAGCAAGCGCGCCGCCCGCATGCGGTCTGAGGGCAAACGGCTACCGTTCATGCTGCCACGCGGCGAGCAGTATCTCAGGCAGAAGCTGCAGTTCGTTCACGTGGATGACGTGGCGCGCCTGGTCCGCTACCTTCTCGACCGGGGTGCCAACGACGCCAAAGTGCACATCCTGAACGTCACCGGCCGCGGAGAGGCGCTCACCTTGCAGCAATGTGCCGAGATCGCCCAGATGCCGATCAAGCGCGTTCCCACCAAAGCGGCCTGCCGCGCCATCCTGCGAGTGCTGTGGAAATTGGGCATCTCATCCATACCGCCTGCGGCACTGCCTTACATGATCGGCTCCTACACCATGGACACGTCACGGCTGCAGCAGCTCCTCGGCGCCGACTATCCGCAGGTGATTCAGTACACAAATACGGAAGCGCTGAAGGACAGTTTTACCTCTGCGGCAGAACTAGCCTAGGTTCCTGAGGCAAGGCTGGCAAATCGGAAGGAACTTCAGCCGCCGGAAATCATCCTACTTCTCTCCCCGATATAGTCCGGCAATGCCGAAGGTGTAGGGCGTCCACGTAGGATTGCGGAAGCCGGCGGCGCGCATGCGCTGGAGCATTTCTTCCGGTGGCGGAAATCGCAGCACCGACGCGGGCAAATAGGAGTATGGCCCGCGCACACCGGAGATGAGCGTGCCAATGGCTGGCAGCACCCGTCGAAAATAGACGCGATAGAGCTTGCCGATCAGGCCTTTGGGCTCGCCAAAATCCAGAATGCCCACCTGGCCTCCCGGAGCCAGCACACGATGGATCTCCGCCAATCCGCGATCGTAGTTGGCCAGGTTGCGAAATCCAAAAGCCGAGGTCACCAGTTGGAACTGCCCGGCCGCAAATGGGAGGTTCAGCGCGTCAGCCTCGACCCACCGCATTCTGCGCTTACCTGTCTTCTGCTCCGCCCGCACAAGCATGGCATGGGAAAAGTCCGCGCCGGTGATGACGACAGAATTGCTCTTAGCCTGGCGATACAGTGCAAACGCCATGTCGCCGGTGCCGCAGCACAGATCCAGAATCTGCGCTCCCGGCCGCCGCAAGAGTTTCGTTGAAGGCCCGCGCCGTGCGGTTCCACCACAGGCGGTCCACGTTCATGGAAAGAACGTGGTTCAGCAGGTCGTAGCGCGGCGCGATGGAAGTAAACATATCGCGCACCGCTGCTGAGGCGGCAGCTTCGTCGCGGGCGCCGGCGGGCGCAGCCCCTACGATGCGCTGGCTCTCCGCTTCGTTTTCTTTGGAAGTCGCACTCATGCTTTGGAGAGTTGCTTCAGTTCCTTCACCACGCGAATGACGTCGCGCTCGGACACCGTATTCACCACCTGGACCCTGCCAATGGCGCTTGGCAACACGAAATGCGGCACCCCGGCGATGGTCTTCTTGTCGCTCAGCAGCCGGCGCAAAATCTTCTTGCTGCTGACGTCGACCTTCGGCAGCCGGCCATAGCTTTGGCACCATCGCGATGATCCTTCCCGCGGTGGACGAATCCAGCATCGCCATGCCTTCGGCAAGCCGAGTAGCCGCAATCATGCCCCAGGCCACGGCTTCGCCATGCAGGAAGTGCTGGTAGCCGGTCTCCGCCTCCAGGGCGTGGCCGATGGTGTGTCCAAAGTTCAGAATGCGGCGCTCGCCACTCTCGCGTTCGTCGGCGCCCACCACGTCGGCCTTCACTCGCACACACGCCGCGATCAACTTCTCCAGCAGAGCTGGGTCCCGGCGCAACAAGACGTCGCCACGCTTTTCCATCAGCTCGAAGATCGTAGTATCGCGAATGACGCCGTACTTCATGGCTTCATACAGCCCCGAACGATATTCGCGCTCCGGCAAGGTCGCCAGCACCTGCGGATCGGCCAGCACCACCGCCGGCTGGTGAAAGGTGCCGACCAGATTTTTCCCCGAGCGCAAATTGACGCCGGTTTTGCCGCCGATGGCCGAATCCACCTGCGCCAGCAGCGTGGTGGGAATCTGCACTACCGGGATGCCTCGCATGAACACCGACGCCAGAAAGCCGCCAACGTCGCCAACCACGCCGCCTCCGAGCGCCAGCAGCACCGAGTGGCGGTCGGCCCCGCGCCGCACCATCTCCTCGGCCAGCTTTTCCATGCGCGCCAGCGTCTTGTTGCGCTCGCCGTCCGGCATCTCCAGAACTTCCAGCCGGGCCTTGGCGAAACTCTTCTTCAGCCGCCCCAGCCAGTGTTTGCGCACCGGCGGCTGCGTCAGCACAAACACACGGGCATGGGCAGGAATCAGGTCGCGCAACTGCGCTCGGCGGCGCGGTCGAGCAATCCGCGCTCGACCAGCACGTTGTAGGACCGCGAAGCGGCTTTGACAGGGATGCGAATCAAGGCTCTAGTGTAATGGAAGCGGCGTCGCACGATTGCGCCATCACACGGAGTCCGCCAGAGACGCCACCCAGCAACGTTTTTCGCGTGCTACCATAAAATCCTGCAAAGAAAACTTTGCGCGCATGCAAGCATTGCCATCCGAGATCGATTTCATCGTTGTAGGCGCAGGCATCGCCGGTCTGCGGGCATCGGTGGAGCTTGCCGCCGCCGGACGCGTGCTCTGCCTGACCAAGCGCGAAGTCACTGAATCCAACACGCAATACGCGCAGGGTGGTATCGCCGCGGCGCTTAAGCGACGATGACGAAGTCAGCCTTCACCTGGAAGACACCCTGAAGGCGGGCGACGGCCTGGTGAACGAAGAGGCAGCGCGCGTGCTGGTCGAGGAAGGTCCCGGCCGAATTGAAGAATTGATCGAGTGGGGCACCGAGTTCGACCGGGCTGGCTCCAAGATCGCCTTTACCCGCGAAGGCGCGCACAGCCGCAACCGGGTGCTGCATGCGCATGGCGACTCCACCGGCCGCGAAATTGGTCGGGCGCTCTATCTGAAAGCTTCGGCCATTCCCGCCATCCTGTTCCGCGAATTCGAATTCACCACCGACCTGCTGGTGCGCGATGGCCGCGTCACCGGCGTTCGCGTGCTCGACGAGGCCGGCCAGGAGAGTGAGATTCACGCCGGCTCGGTCCTGCTGGCCACTGGCGGCCTGGGTTGCGTTTATAGCGACACCACGAATCCCTCGGTCGCAACCGGCGACGGCGTGGCCATGGCACACCGTGCCGGCGCCGAGATCAGTGATATGGAGTTCGTGCAGTTCCATCCCACGGCGCTTTATATCAAGGGCGCGCCGCGCTTCCTGCTCTCCGAGGCGCTGCGCGGCGAAGGCGCCATCCTGCGCAACACTGAGCTGCAGCGTTTCATGCCGAAGTATCACGAACTGGCGGAGTTGGCTCCGCGCGACGTGGTGGCGCGCGCCATCGCCAGTGAGCTGGAGGCGGCCAAGGGTCCCAACGCTGCGGTCTATCTCGACCTATCGCACCTCAAGCCTGACCGGGTACGGCAGCGCTTCCCCACCATCTACGCTACCTGCATGCAGTACAACATTGACATCGCGACCGAACTGGTGCCGATCCGTCCGGCCGCGCACTACGCCATGGGCGGGGTGCGCACCGATCTCAACGGGCAGACCTCCGTGCCCGGTCTTTACGCCGCCGGCGAGGTAGCCTGCACCGGCGTTCATGGCGCCAACCGGCTGGCCAGCAACTCGCTGCTGGAAGGCCTGGTGTATGGAGCGCGCGCCGCCGACGCCATGCGCCAACAGCCTGACCGCCCGGCGCATTACACCGCCGCAGCGGCTGGCACCAACGGCACGCCCAGCAACGGCTCTTCCCCGCAGACCGATAAATTCATCGCCAAAGTTCAGTCGCTGATGTGGCAGTACGTGGGCGTGGTGCGGGACGGCAAAGGCCTGCGACAGGTGATCGCCGAATTGACGGCCATGCAGCCGAACGCTCCCGCATCGGCGGACCGCCGGGCCCGCGAGGCCCGCAACATCCTGGACGCAGGTTTGCTGATCGCGCGCTCCGCCCTTGCCCGCGAAGAAAGCCGCGGCGCTCACTATCGTCTCGATTTCCCGCTCAAGGACGATCTGCGCTTTCAGCAAGCATTCCATCGTGCGCGGCGACCAGATTCGCTTCGAATAGCCTTGAAAGGGCACGGCTTCAGTCGTACCGAACGGGTGCCCGCAAGCCGGCTTCAGCCGCTGAGGGCAATTCATTGCGGAATATCCTTGCGAAACAACCCGGCTAAAGAAGCGCGCTTCCAGAACCCTCAGGGGCTGAAGCCCTTCGTTGGTCCGGCCGCTTACGGCACGCCTGAAGGCGTGCCCTTTCAAATCAACTTCGTCCTCGACGCGCTTGTGAAACGCTCTTTCAAGACACCACATCACCACAGGCACTGGCTCACGCAGCGCGCGTCTTCGGCTTGGGAATCAGCAGCGACAGCGCAATGGAGATCAGCAGGATTCCCGCCACCACCCCCAGCGCCACCCCGATGGGAACTTCCACGTAGCTCGACGCCATCATCTTCACGCCAATGAAAATCAATATCAGCGACAAGCCGTAGTGCAGGAAGTGGAAGGTCTCGATCAGGCCGGCCAGCGCGAAGTACAGCGACCGCAGTCCGAGAATGGCGAATACGTTGGAGGTGTAAACAATAAAGGGCTCGCGCGTGACCGCCAGCACCGCCGGAATGGAGTCGGTGGCAAACAGCAGGTCGGTGGTCTCCACCACAATCAGGACGATCATCAGCGGCGTGGCGTAGGTCGCGAGGCCGCGCTTTACAAAGAATTTGCTGCCCTCGTAATCGCGAGTCACCGGCATGAATTTGCGGAACAGCCGCAGCAGCGGATTGTTCTCCGGATGCACGTCCTCGCCGCGCTGACGGAACAGCCGAATGCCGCTGTAGATGAGGATTGCGCCGAAAATGTAGATGACCCAGTGAAAGAGGTTCAACAGCGTGATGCCGGCAAAGATGAAGACAATGCGCATCACCAGCGCGCCGATGACTCCCCAGAACAGCACGCCGTGCTGCTCCCTCGCCGGCACCTGGAAGTAGCGGAAAATCAGCACAAAGATGAACAGGTTATCCACGCTGAGCGACTGCTCGATGACGTAGCCGGCAATGAACTCCAGCGTGAGCTGCGAATTGGACCGTGCCGTAGTGCCGGCTAGGGTGTGCCCCCAGAAGAACAGGAAGCCGGCAAAACACCGCTGCCAGCCCCATCCAAAGCACGGTCCAGCCGATGGCCTCGCGAAACTGCACCACGTGCTTCTTGCGATGGAAGACGCCCAGGTCGAGCGCCAGCATCGCGACCACGAACAGATTGAACAGCAGCCAGAAGATCCAGTTCGAGGGCATTGGGTTCCGAAAGAGCCATTCTATCCGCCGGGCCCGGCTTCAGCCCGGCAGCTTCGACGAGTATCGTCCCAGACACTACAATAGGGACAGCCCTTCCGCCCGCGGAAGGCAGTTTCTCGCACTGATTCCACTCGTCAGAAAGGACGATCATGGCGCGTCAACCCGGCACCTATGCGGTTCTGGACACCAGCGAAGGCACTATCGTATGCCGTCTCTTTGAGGCGGAAGCTCCCATCACGGTGAAAAATTTCATTGAGCTCGCCGAGGGTTCTCGCGAGTGGTCCCATCCGCAGACCCACGCCACCAGCAAAACTCCGCTGTATAACGGCACCATCTTTCATCGCGTCATCCCCGACTTCATGGTCCAGGGCGGTGATCCGACCGGTACCGGCATGGGCGGCCCAGGCTACAAATTCGCCGACGAGACCAAGGGCTCGCCGCACAAGTTTGATAAGCCGGGCAAGCTGGCGATGGCCAATTCCGGCCCGGGAACTAATGGCTCGCAATTCTTTATCACCGTGGCGGCGACGCCGTGGCTGACCGGCAATCACACTATTTTTGGCGAAGTGGTCGAGGGCCAGGATGTGGTGGACAAGATCACCAAGCTCCCGCGGAACCGCCAGGACAAGCCCAACAAAGATGTGGTGCTGAACTCGGTGACCGTGGAACGGGTGTAGGGACAGTTTCGAGTGTTCGAGGTTCGAGTTCGAGAGAGCGGGTAGTCTGCCACCGTTTTGCGTTTGGGCGCGAAACGGTGGCAAGGTGGATTACTTCTTCACTAGCTCCCCGAACACCTTCTCGTACTTCTCGGCGATGGCTTCCCAGCGATAGAGCACATCGGCGCGCTGCTTGGCTTTGGCCGCCAGTTGTTCGCGGGCGGTGGCATCATCCATCAAGGCCTGCCACTTGCGCGTCAGGTCGTCTTCGGACTTCTCATAGCGCACCGCAGCATCGCCGGCGGTCTCGGAATTTTCCGGCGTATTCAGGTAGAGCACCGGATTTCTCGCGGCCATGGCTTCGATCAGCGCCGGATGCACCCCGCCAATCTCGCATGCAAAGACGAACACCCCGGCATGCTTTTGCAGCGCCCAGTAGCCATCGCCATAGATGGCCCCGGTGAAGCGTACGCGCTCGTCGCCCAACTCCTTCAGGCGGTCAATGTAGCCGGTATCGTAGGGATTGTCGCCGACCATGACCAGCGGCCAGTCACTGCGCACATTGCGCCAACTCCGCAGCACCAGGTCGGGATTATTCTCCGGCTCCAGTCGGCTCACATACAGCGCGTAGCGCCCGGACTCAAGGTTCAGGCCGTTCAGGCTATAGTCGGCCGCCGGCATCTCCGAACCGTAGCCAATCACCACCGACTCGCTGCCGTACTTCAGAAGATAGTAATCGTGAATGGCGCGCGCATCGGTCACCAGTTGGTTGGAGCTGAACGACGACATCCATTCGCAGAAATGCAGTACCTGCGCGCCCAGCCCCTTCCATTTTTCGCGCTTGCGGTCCAGGCCGTCCACATTCAGCACTACCGGCTTGCCTAACAGTCGCGGAATATAAGCGAACGGGCTGTTCGCCACGTTGCACAGCAGGATGACGTCGTACTTGCCGAATGCCGCATGGGTGGCGGCAAACAGCGTACTCACCCAGGTATCAAGGTGCTTCTGATGCAGGCTCGGCACCACCACGCGTCGCACCCGGTGATCGTATTCGTCGTCGGGACGAACGAAGGCGCGGCGGCAATAGACGGTGACCTGGTGGCCGTGGTCGGCAAAGCGCGAGCTGATCTGCTCGGCGAAGCGCTCAAAGCCGCCGTAGCGATTGGGAATGCCGCGAGTTCCGACGATGGCAATGTTCATGGAAGAAGCTATTAGCTCTTAGCCGTTAGCTCTTAGCTTTTAGCAATGAAAGCGAGGTGGCGCAGAATGCCCCCAGACATAGCACTTGAATCCTATTCATGATCGACACTAGCCACTAGCCACTGGCCACTGGCCACCAGCCACTTTGCTGTTCACTTCCACCGCTCTCGGCGTATTGCTGAACCACCATAGCAAATCGCGGTCGGAGACACGACGCCGCGCCTGGATGATGGCGCGCTTGCGGCGAATGTTGGCCCGCGCCTTCCACGGGATACAACACGGCGGACATCATGCTCGGATGCACCAACGCATAGCCGAAGGTCATCAGGTCGCGCCAGGCGACCGGCAGAAACAGCCGCCGGCACAGCCATCCCGAGGCATTCTTCCCGCGCATCAGGAAGCGATTCTTGGCCGAGTGCCAGTTGATGATCAAGGGCAGGTCGCTGCGCCGCTCAGGCGTCACCCGCCGGACGTGCCACGCCACTGCCTTGGGCGTGTACAGACATTTCCAACCCATGAGCTGCGCCCGCCAGGCCAGGTCGGCGTCTTCGCGGAAGGAGAAAAACTCCTCGTCGAAGAACTGGCCCTCCACCGACACCGCCTCGATGAATTCGCGGCGAAACATCGCCGCCGCGCCGGTCGCCCCGAACACATACTGCTCGCGATCGAATTGCCCGCGATCCTGCTCTTCCGCGCCGCGGTCCAGGTGACGCATGTTAGGCGTGAAATAAATGCCGGTCGAGTCGATCACGTTCGTCGCGTGCGGCACGGCGTCGAGATTCCACCGCAACAGCTTGCCACAGACGGTTCCCGCCTCGGGATGCTGGTCGCCTGCCCCCACCAGTTTGCTCACGAAATCGGCCGAGAGGATAACGTCGGGATTAAGACATAGCACCCATTCGCCTTTCGCGGCGCGCATGGCCTGGTTCTGCCCGGCGGCAAATCCGAGATTGCTCTGGTTGTAGAAGACCCTCCATCGTCCCTCAACGCGGCGGAGTTTCTCGCGCGTTCCGTCGGTCGAGGCGTTGTCCACCACGATGACTTCCAGGTCGCGATAGTCCTGTCCGCTCCAGAGCGGCGAAACACTCATCCAGATACCGCTCCGAATTCCAGGTAACGACGGTGACGGAGACCATGCGTGATCGTGCGCGCTATGCGGCTCGGATGCAGGCAGTTCTCACCGTCATGCCAACGGCAGGAAGAGTGGGGCTCCAGCAAGAACCGGCGCCACAACGCGATTTTTCAGTTTAGGCGAGTCGAACAGGAATGGCGATATCTAAGCCTGCAACCGCCTCAATACGCCCCGCGTCCCGACAACACAATGGGAATGGTCCGCAGGAAGATCTTGACGTCCAGCCACAGCGACCAGTTGTCAATGTAGGAGAGGTCGAGCTGCATCCAGCGCTTGAAGTCAATATGGTTACGGCCTTCCAGCACCCAGGTGCAGGTTAGGCCGGGACGCATACGCATGCGCCGGCGCTGCCAGTCTTCGTACTGCGCCACTTCCTCGGGAATCGCCGGTCGTGGCCCCACGAACGACATTTCGCCGCGGAAGACGTTCCACAACTGCGGCAACTCATCCAGGCTGAAACGCCGCAGCCAGCGTCCCACCGGAGTAATACGGGGATCGTCGCTGATCTTGAATACCGGCCCGTCGAGCTCGTTCAACTGGTGCAGCTCGGCCTGCATCTGCGCCGCATTATTGATCATGGAACGGAATTTGAAGATGGTAAAGCGCCGGCCGCCCAGCCCGCAGCGCGTCTGCCAGAACAGCACCGGTCCCGGCGAGGTAATGCGGATCATGATGCCGATCAGCAGCAGCAGCGGCGATAGAAGCGCCAGCGCCGCAAACGATGCGACGATGTCGAACATGCGCTTGAAGAACAGCCGCAACTCGCTGTCGGGAGCGCTGGAGAGGCTGAGCAACGGCACTTCGCGGAACTTTTCCAGATAGATGCGCGAGTACGCCGGCGGCAGAAATTCCAGCTGCAGGCGCGTCTTCACGCCCACGTCGGCGCAGTGCTGCATCACCGGCTCCAGTTGCGCCAGTTCCTGCAGGCTGACGGCGAAGATGACTTCATCCACCACCTGGTTCTGCAGGATGGCCGGCAGCGAGTGCAGTCCGAAAGTGTGATAGCGAGGGCCGACCTGGCCGGCTTCGCTTTCCGTTGCCGGATCGACAAAACCGATCAGTCGCAGACCCATGGCGCGTCCTTCCTGGATCAGGTTGGCGATTTCGCGCGCTCGCGGCCCGCAACCCACAATCAGGAAGTAGTGGAAGCGCTTCATGCGCTCCCGCATCAGCGAGACGCCGGAATAGGAAATCGTGCGCCCAAAAACCAGCAGCACAAAATCCACAGCCGCGATCAGCAAAACGTAGGTACGGCTGACGTCAACCCGGTGGAAAATATACAGACCGGCATAGACCACCAGCAGCACCGCGATCAACTGATTCACAATCTTCAGCACGAGGTGAATCGGATTGCTGAGTTCCAGGTCGCGATAAAAATGCGAGAAGTATCCCACGATCGCCCAGACGCACAGAAACGCGATCAGCAGGGGAAGATAATGCCGGAAGGGATAGATCTGGTGATAACCGTGAAACAGGTCAAAGCGTACCAGGTAGTTACGCAGCAGGTAGGCCACGACGAACGCCACCACTGTCACGCCCAGGTCGTGCAGCAGCGTAATCGTACTTAATAGTTTCGCACGTCGATCGAACAAGTTTTAACCCGCCATCGGTTAGAGTAGGCCGTTGTTTGGATGCAAACCAGCGATTGAAATCAGCCGGTAGCTTTCGGCGAAGGCGGCACAAGAGAAGCACAGACACGCAACAGTACTGCCATTAACTCTCTACTGTATCAGTAATTTGCCCATTTGCGCCATGGTTGCAACTCTGGTGTAGGCTACATGTGCAACCCCTGACACGGCCGATGTTGCCTGGAATTAACACTTTGCTGCGGATAATGTTGCGACCGGTGGCGCCGGCGGAAATTGGCGCGACGCCCGGCACACTGTCGGCTGCCAGATGGCCGATTTGGCTGAATCGCACCATCTTGCTGCTGTTGTTGGTGTTCGCGATCCTGCTTCCGTTTTCCATCAAGGGATGCGAACACGTCTGGCGTGCGGCCATCGTTCTGTGGCTCATCAAGTTGGCGGTGGAGCGCCGGCGGCCTTACCCTCAGCCGCTTTCCGGCCCGTTGCTGGCATTCGTCTTGCTAACTGCAATCTCCACAATCCTCAGCCCCGATCCCTACCTGAGCTGGGACCGCATGAAGATTGTCTGCATGGTTTTGATCGGGATCCTGGTTGCCCAGCAATTGCAGCGCCTGAGGCAGGTTCGGATCCTGGTCTATGCCCTGATCCTTTCCGGTTTCGCCGCTGCCGTGTTCACCGCCTGGCAATACACCTATGGCGTAGGCGCTCGGGTTGCCTACATCGCGCCGCAGAGCCCGCTCTACCATGCCGGCATGCATCACGACGACATCATCACGGCCATCAACCATCGCCGGGTTTACACACCCGCTCAACTCGATCGCCAGTTTCGACGCCTGCCGCCGGACAGCCAGATCGAGATTACGTACCTGCACGGTTCGCCCTTTCAAAAACGCATCGCCTTCCTCAGCCTGCAAGGTCTGCGCGATAGCGGCTGGGGCACCAGCACGTTGCAATTCGCCCGGGGAAAACCGATCCGCGCCGAAGGAACTTTGCACCATTACGTCGTGTTTGCCGAGATGCTGATGCAGATCGGCTGCATGACATTCGCGCTGATGTTGTGCGTGGCTCCCGGCGGCTGGAAACTGCGCGCCGCACTCGGTTTCGCATTTCTGGCGATGACCGCAGCCTTGATCGCCACCGAAACTCGAGCCGCGCTTGCGGGACTGGCGGTGGGAGCCTTGATCGCGGTACTGGCCCTTGCCGGCAAGCGAATGCGCCTGTGGGCCACTTCCCTGCTGCTGATCGGCTGTGTGGCCGCCGGAATCTGGATCTATCGCTCGCGCGGCCTCAACTGGGAGGACAGCAACGACACCGGAGCTCAATTCCGTGTGCTGATGTGGGAGGATGGCGTCCGACTGGTTCGCCAGCACCCCTGGTTCGGCGTCGGCATGGAGACGGTAAGGCTGCATTGGCAGGAGTGGAACATTCGCGGCTTCGCGCTCTACCACGTCCAGAGCCATTTTCACTCGACTTTCCTGCAGATCGCAGTTGAACGCGGCCTGCCCACACTGGCGGCCTGGCTATGGTTCGTCATCGCTTACCTGATCTTCCTGGTTCGGCTGCTGCCGCGGGCGCGCCGGCATAGCCGCTTTGCGGCGGGGGTAGTGGCTGGATGTCTGGGCGGTTTTGCCGCGTTCCAGCTAGCATCGCTGGTCCATTACAACCTGGGCGAAGAATCGCTGGTCATGATCCTGTTTTTTTACTTTGGCCTGGCGCTGGCAGTGGACCGTATGCTGTCGGTGCCGCACGCGGTTGACGTGTCATAAACTCGGCAACTACACCTGCATGACTAGCGATGCTCGCACCGCCGCAGAAACGCCCCTCGTACGGATTTGGATTCCGGCGGCCCTGCTGTTGCTATTTGCTGCGCAGTCGCTATGGTTCATCCATACGCAGTCCCTCACCTACGATGAGCCGGCGCACATCATCGCCGGCGTGGAAGCCTGGCAGCAGGGACGCTTCGAGCATTGGAACGATCATCCGCCGCTGGGCCGACTGTGGCTCACTCTGCCGATGGCGCGTGCTCATACTGAATTTCAGTGGCAGCAGTTGAACACCGGCTTCCGGGTGACCGCCATGCAACCGGCCCCGCAGCAATTGGCGTGGCGAACGCGGCCGATGAATACCGTGCTCGGCGTGCTTCTGGGAATTGCGCTGTGGTTTGCAGCTTGCAGATTGTTCTCGACCGGTGCGGCGAACGTGGCTCTGGCTCTCTACGCTTTTACTCCTTCGCTGATCGCGAATTTTTCCGTCGCCACTACCGACGGTATTGGAGCGCTCTTCATCTTCCTGGTCGCCTTCCAGTTGGTGCGCTGGCGGCATTCTCCGACCACCGCGCAAAATCTGTTACTGGGCCTGGCGATGGGAGGGCTGCTGCTGTCGAAGTTCTACGCGCCGCCCTTGGTGCTGCTGGCGCTGGGATTGATGCTGGTGCTCGATCACGGGACTGGGCTGCTGCCGCCCCCGCGATGGAACTGGAAGCCGGCACTGCTGGCGCTGGTGGTTGCTGGTCTAACTTTGTGGTCCGGATACTTTTTTCATGTCGCGCGTCTGCACATCGGTAACGGACAAGTCGTCGCCGAATTTCCCAATCGCTCGCTGAAGACCTGGGCCACCAAGTCGCAGGTCACCTTCAACGCCGTAGTTCCCGCCGGCGAGTTCCTGGAAGGCTTGCGCGAGGTGGCGCTCAGCAATCGCCGTGGACGGCCTTCGTGGTTCCTCGGCAGCATCTACCCGACCGGCGGCATCAAGGCGTATTACCCAGTCGCCATCGCTCTGAAGTGGCCGACCGCCGTCTTGCTGCTCTTTCTGCTGAGCCTGATTTTCGGCGTCCACAAATCCGCACGCTCGCCTGGCGATTTGCTGGTGATGTCGCTGTTCGCTATCGTGTATCTCATCTTCGCCGTGCAGTCGAAATACGACATCGGCGAGCGTCACATTCTCCCGCTCTATCCCTTTGCCTTGTTGATTGCCGGCGGAATCTGGGAGCGCGCCCACGGACATAAGCTGAGCGTAGCGGCGCTGGTATTGGCGCTCTGCCTGAATGCCGCCGACGCGCTGCGTTGCGCCCCCGACTATCTGGCCTACTTCAACATCTTCGTTCCGCATTCGAAGAGCTGGCTGCTGCTCACCGACAGTAATCTGGATTGGGGACAGGGCCTGCTGGCGGTAAGAAAGTACGAACATCAGCATCCGCAGGAGAGCGTGCATCTGGCTTATTTCGGCTCGGTGGATCCCTCGCTGTATGGCGTGCATGCATCGCCACTCGACGGTAGCGAGCCTTCGACGGAGACCTTGATCGTCGGTGCGACCTGCCTGTCGGGCCAACTGCTGGAGGATCCTTCCACCTATCGCTGGCTGTGGCGGCGCCAGCCCGACGCAATTCTCGACGGCTCCATGTGGGTGTACCGGGCGGCACAACCGTAGCTACTTGCCGATTGCCTTCCACTGGAATTGCATCACGTCGCCGAAGTGGCGCATGACGAACTGCGCATCGTGGCGTCCGGGGTAGACGTGAAACTCGTGCGGGATGCCGCGCGACTTGAGCAGCTCGTGCAACCGCTGCGCTCCCTGCTCGAAGCCGTAATCGTCGTTGCTGCCCACGTCGAAGTAGATTTGCATCTTCTTCAGGCTGCCGACTGAATCGGTCCGCGCGAAATAAAACACGTTGTTGCGCTCAAAATACTCACGGTTAAACGGCGAGCCAAATGCGTCGCCCATCACCGCTCCCGCCGAGCCCGCCCCGGAACTCAGGTTGGGCGGCAGGTCTGGCATCAGCGCCGGCATCTGCGCCGTCACCACCGCAAACTTATCGGGATACTTGAACGCCAGCCGCAGCGCGCCGTAGCCGCCCATGGAAACCCCGGTGATGCCTCGCTTCGCACGCGAGCCCTCCACCCGGTACTTCTTCTCCATGCGCGGCATAAATTCCTTCAGCAGGAAATCTTCGTAACGCACTTTTCCATTTTCGGAGTTGATGTAGAAGGTGTGCCCGGCACTAGGCGCGAGCACGATGAAGTCGCCAATCTTGCCGTCGCGCCGCAGTTGGTCAATCAGGTCCCAGCCGCCCATGTTGAGCAGCGACTGCTCGTTGTCGCCCAGTCCGTGCAGGTAGTACACCACCGGATACTGGCGCGTCTTGTCCTGACCGAAGCTGGCGGGCAGAAACGCGCAGTAGCGCACCGGACGCGCCAGGATTTGCGACTGCACCACGGAGCACTCGGCGCGTCCCTGGGCGTTGAGCAGCGGAGGAAACAGAGTCGCAAGCACAAATAACAGCGAGACAGAATGCCGAAACTTCGTCATTTCTTGATTCTCGGATCGAAGGGATATTGCACTGTTGATTCGATGCGCACTTTCGAGGCGTGGGCGTGCTGCGGGTTCAGCATAACGTTAAAGGTATGCGGCACCAGGGCGCTAGGAATCCGCAGCAGGCAGGAGCGCTTTTCGCGCAGCCATCGGCTTCCGATCTCGCGCGTAACTTCGTACTGCTCGCGCCAGTCTTCGGCCAGAGCTTTGGCGTTTACTTCCTCAAGGGACACACTGGCCGGTACCGAGACACCCAATAGCGTGTAGTGGGGAGGAATGTCATTGGCGCTGGTGTGAACGCAGGACTCAAGCAGCGCGCCGGACGGTGTTTCCGCCAGGTAAACCACTGGCGCGCCCCGGTGGTGCCAACGACCAGGAGCGTGCAGTCCGCCGGCGCCGGTGAGGTCGCGATGCCGGCTGACGCGCCAGAGCATCCTCAAACGTAAATGCCCTCGTCAATCTGGATGAGCAGTTCTTCGACCAGCCGGCTGCCGGTGTCGGTCTTTAGCATTTCCAGCGGATTCCGTCCGCGGAGTCGCGGATTGCCACGTCGCAGCCACGCCAGAGCGCGCTCCCGCGACTCATACACCACCTCGGCCTGCGACAGAACGCGTGCCAGCCGCAGAACGCGGTCCGATTCCTCGACTGAAAGCTTTTCCCGACGCGAGCGACGGTGCTGCAAGGTTCGCAGGGGAATCACCAGCGCATCAATTTCCGCGCGCGTGAAGCCCAGCGCGAGGAGGCGGTTGACCGCCGAAGTCGCCAGTTGACTCTCTACCAGCTCCAAAATTTGCTGGTCGTTTTTGGGGGGAGAAATTCCCAACCATGTTCCGATTTGTTGATGAAGCACTGACATAGAGTATCTACATTATGCCACAAGCTCTACGGCAAAATGTAGTGCTGGTGTAATCCTCATTCGTACTTCAGCGTCTGCACCGGATCCAACTTGGCTGCGCGGCTAGCGGGATAGAGGCCCGCCGCCAGGCTCACCACAACAGAGAACGCAATGGCCGCACCAATCAGCCATGGCGGCAGCACCCACACCGCCTCCGAAGGCAGTTGATGCCGGTGCATGTAAATACCGGTGCCGACATTGATCGCCTTCCCGATAGCGAAGCCCAGCGCCACGCCCAGCAGTCCTCCGAAGAAGCCCATCCCTGCAGCCTCGGCGAAGAACAGCCGCCGCACATCGCTGTCGCTGGCGCCGATGGCCTTCATCACCCCGATCTCGCGCCGCCGCTCCAGCACCGCCATCACCAGCGTATTGATGATGGCCAGCGTGGCCACCGCCAGCGCCAGCGAGCCGAAGATGCCGAGGAACAAATCCAGCACGGTAAAGAAGCGCCGCAGACTCTTGGTAGCGTCGAGCACAGAAAATGTGCGGAAGCCAATGCCGTTGATGGCATCCTGCACCGCCTGAACTTTCGCCGGGTCCTTCACCCGCACCGTCAGCGTCATGTAAGTCTTGCCGCCGCCGCTGAGCGCGCTGCGGGCGTCGCTGGTCTGCGCCATGTTCAGCCGCTCGGTCAGGTCCACCGGCAGGAAAATCCGTCCGCGCGACACCGTACGCATGCCGCCGTACGGCTCTTCCTCGACGATGCCTACTACTTTGAGCTGCTGCGTCTTGCGCACGACGGAAAATCCGAAATCGTCGCCGCCGGCCTGCTCTTCCCCCTGCCCGCCGGAAAGCTGCGGACGGTCCTGCGCGTCCGCCGGCAGCGCCTGACGCTCGCCATAGCGCAGCGTCACCGTCTGCCCGATCAGATCTTTCGGATTCTTAGGATCCAGTTCCTTGGCGAAATCATTCAGCAGGATGACTTCGCTCGCGTCGTGCGACGAGAAGAACTTGCCCTGGAGATTGTCGAAGGCCTCGTTCTCGCGCGCCGACATGGGCAGCCCGGTGACGAACCCGAAGTGCGTCTGGCCGCCATAGACCAACTCGCCCATAACGCGAATCTCGGGCTCGACTTCAGTCACGTTGGGCAGCGCCGCCATCTTCGCGCGCGCCTGCTGGTCCAGCAACGGCGCCTTCTCCGGATGCTCGGTCTTCTGATCGTCGCCTCGATCAAAGCCGCGGAAATCCTGCTTCGAGGTCACGAACACCGTGTCAAACATGCCGGAGCCCGCCAGCCGCTTCGTCGCCAGTTGCTGGAGTCCAACGCCCAGCGAAAGCATCGCCACCAGCGATGCCACGCCTACGGAGATTCCCACCGTGGTCAGCCCATTGCGCAGCTTCGACTGCCGCAGATTGCGGACCGCCAGCTCAAACAGGTCGTAGCCCTTCATGCCGGCACCTCCTGCGACAGCAGCTTGCCGTCGCCCAGGAAGATCAGCCGCTGGGCGAAGCGCTCGGCCAGCGCGCGCTCATGCGTCACCATCACCACCGTCATCCCCAGCGAGCGGCTGAGGTCGCGGATCAAGGTCAGGATGTCTTCGCCGGTGCGGCTGTCGAGGTTGCCGGTAGGCTCATCGGCCAGCAGAATCGAAGGCCGGTTGGCCAGCGCCCGCGCCAGTGAAACCCTCTGCTGCTCGCCGCCGGACAGCTCCGACGGACGATGCGTCATCCGCTGCCCCAGTCCCACCCGCTCCAGCGATTCCCGCACCCGCTGCGCGCGCTCATCGCGCTCCACTTCAGCGAAGCGCATCGGCAGCTCAACATTTTCCGTGATGGTCATCGAAGGGATGAGGTGGAAGGACTGGAACACCATGCCGACGTCGTTGCGGCGATAGCGCGCCAGTTCCTCGGACGACATAGCGGCCAAGTCGCGGCCGTTCACCAGCACCGAGCCCGAACTGGGACGGTCCAGTCCGGCCAGCAAATTCAACAGCGTGGATTTTCCCGAGCCCGATTGACCCAGCAGAGCAATAAACTCGCCACGAGCGATGTCCAGCGAAATGCCGTCCACAGCGCGGATGGTTCCTCCGCCCATGGCATAGTGGCGGCAAACGTTTTGCGTGCGAATCACCGGGGTTGTAGCGGAATTCTGAGCCGAGATGGTCACCATAACATTCGATGCCGGCACGGTAGTTACCGGCGCAAGATCGTGTCTCACACTCCAAGATACGAACAGGGGAACGCTTCCGCTCCCCTGTTTCGTGTAACGATTTGTAAACCGTTCCGCTTAGCGCTCGACGGCCAGGCCGACTGCATTGCCGCCGCCCAGGCACAGCGCGGCAATGCCACGCTTCACGTCGCGCCGCTGCATTTCGTACAGCAGCGTGGTCAGGATGCGCGCGCCGCTGGCGCCGATGGGATGTCCCAGCGCCACCGCGCCGCCGTTCACGTTGACTTTGTTCAGATCCAGTCCCAGCTCGCGCGTGACCGCGATCGCAGCCACGGAAAACGCTTCGTTGATCTCGTAGAGGTCCACATCGTCCTTCGACCATCCGGTCTTCTTCCAGAGCTGGCGAACGGTTTCGACCGGCGTCATCATCACCCATTCCGGAGCCAGGCCGCTGGTCGCCTGCGCCACGATGCGCGCCATCGGCTTCAGACCCAACTCCTTCGCCTTGGCCGCCGACATCAGCACCAGCGCCGCGGCGCCGTCATTCACGCCCGGAGCGTTGCCGGCGGTCACCGTGCCGTCCTTCTTGAAGGCCGGCTTCAGCGCGCGCAGCACCTCGATGGTGGTGTCCTCGCGCGGCGATTCGTCCTTGGTAAACAGTTGCGGCTCGGCGCCCTTCTTCTTCGCCGGTAGTTCCACCGGCACAATCTGGTCTTTGAAGCGGCATTCCTTGATGGCGGCCACGCGCTTTGCGATGCGAATTCACCGCATACTCGTCCTGCTCTTCGCGCGTGATGCCATACTTCTCGGCGACGTTCTCGCCGGTGTTGCCCATGTGATAGTCGTTGTAAACGTCCCACAGGCCGTCGTGCACCATCGAGTCCACGACCTTCTGATCGCCCAGGCGGAATCCCTTGCGCGCGTTCTGCAGCAGGTAGGGCGCGTTGGTCATGCTCTCCATGCCGCCGGCCACCACGATGTGCGAGTTGCCGGTCTGGATGGCCTGCTGTCCCAGCGCCACCGACTTCAGGCCCGAGCCGCATACCTTGTTGATGGTCATGGCAGCCACGCTGTCGGGCAGACCGCCTTTCAGCGCCGCCTGGCGAGCGGCATTCTGGCCCAGCCCAGCGGACACCACGTTGCCCATGATGCATTCGTCCACCATCTTGGAATCAATGCCGGCGCGCTTCACTGCCTCGCGCACCACGATGGCGCCCAACTGCGGAGCGCTCAGGTCCGACAGCGACGCCCTGAAATTTGCCGATGGGCGTACGTACTGCCGACACAATCACGACATCTTCTAAAGAAGCCATATGTTTGTCCTCACGAAGAATGGCAACCGAACATTATAAGATGGAAGTCCTGTGGCTACGGACGCACAATTCCCGCCGCCTGCCGTCGCGCCCGCGCCGCAGCGCCCACGACTGATCGCTCCATGGTGGCACACCGTGCTGCTGATTGCCATCCTTATGGCAGCGTCGTTCAGCGGAGTCCAGAGCCAACATCGGCTCTCGCGCCACAGCCGTCTGCCGCAATATGCCGTCGGCATCGCCTCGGAGTGGACGCTGCTGGGCATCACCTGGCTGGGCATCCGCAAGCGCATCAGCTTGCGCGAAATTATCGGCGGCCGCTGGGCGCGCATGGAAGATTTCTTTCTCGACTTCGTGTACGCCGCCGTTTTCTGGTTCTGCGCCCTGGTGGTGCTGGGAACGCTGCGCCGTGCTCATGCACCTCGACCGTCCCGGCAACGTCGATGCCATGCGCCGTCAACTCGGATTTCTCACGCCCGCCACGCATCTGGAGTTGTTCGTCTGGTTTTTTCTGAGCGCCACTGCCGGCTTCTGCGAGGAGATCATTTTCCGTGGATATCTGCAGCGGCAGCTCGGCATCCTGTGCCGTTCGACGCTCGCCGGCGTGTTGCTCTCGGCGGTGATCTTTGGAGCCGCACACGGCTACGAAGGGCCGGCGCGCATGTTTCTGATCGGAATTTTTGGATTAATGTTTGGATTACTTGCGTGGTGGCGAAAGAGCCTTCGCAGCGGAATGATGGCCCACGCATGGCACGATGCACTGAGCGGCGCAATTTTGCGATTACTGAAATAGCCAGTGTTCATGCGGGTTGCACGCATGTCGAAACTCGCCGAGCAATTCGCGATGGACTCGCGAATAAATTTTCCAACCTCGCTTGCCGGAGAAAAAGTGCATCGCATCACGGCCCGCGCGGAATTTTGCGCGCGTTTTTTGCTTGACTATTTTTTTTATTGACTCTATACAACTAACAAATTGCGATGTTGTTGTAGTCGCAATGATTCCATGACAAATGGAAGGGAGAATAGAACCATGGCAACGAAAAAGGCTGCAAAGAAGAAGGCCGCAAAGAAAAAGAAGAGATAACTGGTCTTCGACCGTAACCGGGGGACGCGCAAGCGTCCCCTTCGTTTTTGCGCTAACTCATGATTGCGGTCAGGCGGAAGGGTTCGGTCGCCGTCTGCTTCTCCTGCGCCGGACATACGCTGCGATAGGAACAGAATCGGCAATGCGAGCCGGTGCGAGCGTCAAAGTTCCCTGCCGCAATCTCTCCTGCCACCTGCCGCACTTTCTCCTCCGCCTTCAGCAAGTCGCTCTCCGAGCGCACCGCCTCCACCAGCGTCGCGTCTTTCAGGTTCACAAAGTTCAGCGACACGGCGTGCTTACCCTCGGATTTCGCTGCCAGCGCGTAAATCGTAAGCTGCAGGCTCTCCGCCGCATCGTCGTCCGACTTCGCGCGTCCGGTCTTGTAATCAATCACCCGCACGTCATTGCCGTCCACGCGCTCCAGGCGGTCAATGCGCCCGCGCACCACGATGTCGTCGATCTTCAGCACAAATGCCTTTTCGTTCTCCAGGATCTCGCCTTGCGGGCGTGCCAGCGCCGAGCTCAGGAATCGCGTCAGCTGCTCGATACCGTCGGCTTCGTAGCGGCGCCGCTGCTCCGGCTCGGCAATTTTCGCCTTGCTGAATTCATCGCGGAAGCAGGCAATCACCACGTCCTCCGCCGGTGGACGTCCGGCGCGCACGCCGTCGAAATACGCCTTCAATGCGGTATGCATCGCCTGTCCATATTGCAGCGGCCCTGACGCCTCTTCCGGCAGCCGCCAGTCACGCTTCAGCTTGTAAGCCAGCGGACAGCGGTCATAGGTATCGATGCCACTGGCGCTCAGTTCATTCAGCTTCGCATCCTCACGCGGCGGCAGCTCCATCCATTGCGAGATGGTCAGCGCCGCCGCGCCCGCGGCAGCGTGAATATCCCTGCGCTCTTCCGGCAACAGCCGGTAGTCCAGGCTGCCGTTCAGCAGGCCTTTGCGCTCCACCAGTTCCCGCAGGTATTGCGTTGGGACCGGCTGCTTCTTTCCGGTGCCGATCTTCGCGCTGGCGTACAGCATGTCCTCCGCACGCGTCATGGCTACATAGAAGAGGCGGCGTTGCTCCTGCGCGTCCAGCGCCTTCATGTCGTCGCTGCTGACCGTCTGGTAGTTGCGCAGCTCGCGCGGGAACTCGACCATCGCCTCCTTGTAATACTTGGGCAGGCAGCCGCCCTTCACTCGAATCACGAACACGTACGGAAACTCCAGCCCTTTGGCGGCGTGGATAGTCATCAACTGCACCGCATCCTGGGGACCGACGCCCGGCTCGCGCGGCGACAGGGCCTCGATCGGGTCCAGCCCCTCATTGTTCTCCGCCAGCACGCCGCCGGCATCACGATACATGTCCAGGTACTCCAGAAATTTGTGCAGCGTCCCCTTGCCGCTCAGGGGCGCCGGCTTCTTCAGCCAGCCTTCAGCAAAGCCATCGAGAGTGTGCCATTCCACCGACTCCGGCAGCTGAAACATTTGCTGCGCCACTTTCACCGCCGCTGCCAGGCTGCCCTCGGCATCCAGCACGGCTTGGCGCGCTTCGCGCAACCCCTTCACCACCCGCGCGCCGCCTTTGGCCTTGGCCAGCGCCGGTTCGAACGACGCATCTCGGCCCGCCAGCGCAATCTCCGCGCGGAAGGAAACCGGATCGACGTCGAACTGCGGCAGCGCCGCCATCCGCAGCAGCGCCAGGGCATTATCGCCATCCAGGATTTCGAGCACCGCCAGCGCATCGCGGATCTCCGGCGTCTCGAACAGGTCCACGCCCTTCACCTGCGTGGGAATATCGCGCCGCCGCAATTCCTCGAGCACCAGCTTGCGGTGATGATGTTGCGCATACAGCACCGCGATGTCGCTCAGCTTCCGCTGCGGCTCGCCCCGGCGAAGCTCGTCGATGGTCGCCGCAATGAACTCCGCTTCCTGCTCGTCTTCGCGGCCCACGATCACCTGCACGCCAGGCGCTTTTGCCAGCTCCGGCTCTTCCTGCAGGCGCGCGCAATTCAGCTTCTCGCGCGGCCAGCCGCCATCCTTGCCGCCGACCTCGGGGTTGGAGCGAATGATCTCGTGGGCGCAGTTCAAAATCGGCGGCGTGGAACGGCGATTGTCGGACATGGTGACCCGCTTCACCCGCTCCTGTCCGAAGGTCAGCAGGAACTGGTCGAAGGCCTCGCTGCTGGCGCCGCGGAAGCGATAGATAGCCTGGTCGGGATCGCCGACGGCGAACACGTTGGCTTCGTCGCCGCCCAGCAGGCGCGCCAGCCGAATCTGCGCCACGTTGGAATCCTGGAACTCGTCGATGAGAATGAAGCGCGCGCGCTTGCCTGCCCGCTGCAAAACTTCCGGCCGGCGGCTCAGCATGGCCACCGCCTGCGTGATGATGTGTCCGAAGGTGCCCAGCCCATCGCGCCGCAGCATGCTTTCGATCTGCCGGTAAACGCGCGCGATTTCCTGACAACGCCCGATCACCTCGTCGGGGCTGAGCTCGGTCTTCGACTTCATCACTCGCGGCAGCGGCACGTCGCCGCTCACCACGCGCGCCACGTAGCGGTCGTAATCATCCGGCGTACGTAGCTCGTCCTGGCAGCGGTCGAAGAAGTTCAGCAGGTCCTTTAGGAACTTGGTGAGGTTCGCAGTCTCGACAAAATACCTCAGCTCCAGCTCGCCGATGCGCTGACGCAGGTAGACCTGCAAGTCAGTCTCGTCGATCAACTCGAAGGCTGCCTGCTCTTCCTTCAGCAGCTGGTAACAATACGCGTGAAAGGTGTTGGCCTGGAGGCCGCTGCGCTCCAGCTTCTTCGTGGCGGCCTTCGCCGGCAACTCGGGATAGAGAATTCCCGCCACGCGCCCGATCAGTTCCGACGCCGCATTGCAGGTGTAGGTGACCGCCAGGATTTCGTTGGGACGCGCCGCGCCGCTGTTGATCAGGTGCGCGATGCGCCGCGATAGAACCGCAGTCTTCCCTGTCCCCGCACCGGCCACTACCAGCATGGGACCGTTAACGTGTTCGATCGCCTGGGCCTGTTCGAGGGTGGGTATGAATTCCTGCTGCTTGAGGGTCGTCAAAACTGCTCCTGCCAATGCGAAGAAAAAGCGAAAGACCCTATATTATGGACCGGATTGCGGAGCGAAACAAGCGGAAGTCTGTGGAAAATCGAGATGGAACCAAACTTAAGGCTCACGCTCGTTACCTGCGAGGGCGTCGTCGTCGAAGGCCGCCCGGGCTATTGCCAAAGCGGTGATGGCGGCGGTTTCGGCGCGCAAGATTGTCCGGCCTAAGCTCGCGCGACGTCCACCCTGCGGCAGCGAAGCTCTTGAGCTCCTCATCCGCCCATCCGCCCTCCGGGCCAATCGCCAGCGCCAGCGATGCGGCATCCGGCTTGGCCCGCAAAACTTCCAGCAGCGACTCTTCCCTTTCCGATTCGGACAGCACGATCTTCAATCCTGCATCGAAGGTCAGCGTATCCGGCAGCTTCGCGGGATCGGCGATCTCCGGCGGTGCTGCCCGGCGCGATTGCTGGCTGGCCTCGCGCGCGATTCGCCGCCAACGCTCGGCTCGCTTCGCCGCGGCCTGCGCCAGGTGCTTCTCGGTTCGCCGGGCGATCACCGGAATGACTCGCGTCACATTCAGCTCGGTACACTTCTCGATCGCCCACTCCATGCGATCGAACTTGAAGACCGCCAGCAGCAGCGTCACCGGCACGGCGGCATCCGCGGCAATTTCGGCTCCGAGGGCAAACTCCACGCGTTCGTCGCCCACCGACGTGACCACGGCCAGCCGGACCTGCTCGCCACAGGCCACTTCGAACTCCTGGCCCACGCGCGCGCGCAAGGTGCGTGCCAGGTGCGCGGAATGCGCTCCGGTCAGCGCCGCGCGGTCGGCGGAGAATTCATCGGCAATCCAGCGGCGTCGGGTCATCGGGTCAAGAGCAGCAGCGCGATGGCAATCGCCATGGCAGCATACACACCGCCGAAGAAGCGGTTCTCGCGCGTCAGACCTTCCTCGCTGAGCACCCGGCTGTTGAGCAGAAATTCCAGAGCCGACACCATGCCCACCAGCACCGCCATGATCAGCCAGCGCTCCTGGCGTATCTGGGCGTGCCACAGGAATGGAATGGCGACCAGCGATAGCGACAGATAGATGATGCCGCCGATGGCCGCGCGCTTGCGCCGCCGCGGGTCCTGATAGCGCATCAGGGTGATGCGCGCCAGTTCGCGCGGACGCAGCAACCGTGCCGCGGCCGGCAACGCCGTCACCACCAGCAGGAACCAAGCGTAGATGCGAAGGAATTTGTCCAAGGAAGCAATTAGCAACTAGTAATTGGTAATTAGTAATCAGCAACTGTTCGCGACTGGCGTTTACCGGATGTTCGATGGGCCCCGACAGCAGATCCCTCGCTGACTCACGTCGGCTCGTGATGACAACTTCGAGCAACAATGGTTCCCGCCTTGCTAGTTGCCAATTGCTAGCTACTAATTACTAATCACTAGTTGCTGCTTTCTTCTACCCAAAGATCTCCTTCACCTTATTCAGCAACGAGCGGCTCACCGGCTTGTTTTCCACGGTGATGGTGGTCTCCAACTCCTGCAGCAATTCGCGCTGGCGCTTGGTGAGTTTCGACGGCGTCTGCACCTTCACCTCGACGAACAGATCGCCGCGGCCGTGTCCATTCAGCACCGGCACGCCCTTATTGCGAATCTTGAAGACCGTTCCCGCTTGCGTGCCTTCCGGCACCTTCAGCGCATGCTCGCCTTCCAGCGTCGGCACCTTGATCTCCGTGCCCAGCGCCGCCTGCGCGATCGAAACCGGCACCGCGCAATACAGGTTCTTGCCTTCGCGCTCGAAGAAGGCATGGTCCTTGGCATGCAGCACTACGTACAGGTCGCCCGGAGGTCCGCCGTACATGCCGGCTTCGCCTTCGCCGGAATACAAAATGCGCGCGCCTTCCTCAACGCCGGCCGGCACCTTCACCGTCACCGTGCGTTCGCGATTGATGCGACCTTGTCCGCGACATTTGTTGCAGGGGTCGGAGATGACCTTGCCCGAACCCTGGCAGGTTCCGCAGGTCCGCGCCACAGTGAAGAAGCCCTGCTGATAGCGCATCTGTCCGCGTCCGCCGCAGACGGTACACGTTACCGCGGCTTTGCCCGGCGCCACGCCGCTGCCGTTGCACTGGTCGCATTCTTCCAGGCGGCGCATCTGCACCTGCCTGGTCACGCCGAACACCGCTTCCTCGAACTCCAGCGTCAGGTCCTCGCGCATGTCGCCGCCGCGTTGCGCGCGCGATCGTCCCCGGCCGCGGCCGCCTTGCGCGCCGAACAAATCGCCAAAGCCGAACAGGTCGCCGAAGATGTCCTGGAAATCGGTGAAAGTCGTGGTATCGAAGCCGCCCGGTCCTGCGCCGCCGCCGACGCCGGCATGGCCGAAGCGGTCGTAGCGCGCGCGCTTCTCGGTGTCGGCCAGGATGGCGTAGGCCTCGCTGCATTCCTTGAAGCGGTCTTCCGCGTCGGGATTATTGGGATTGCGGTCAGGATGGAACTGCAGCGCCAGCTTGCGATAAGCGCTCTTGATCTCAATTTCGTTGGCGGTGCGGCTTACGCCCAGCACCTCGTAGTAATCGCGTTTTACGTTCGTAGGCAGAGTCTATAACCCTTCCGTAAGCTCTTAGCTCTTAGCTATTAGCTGTTAGCTCTTGGCTCCCGATTGCTAAGAGCTAAAGGCTAATAGCCAAGAGCTATTTCGCATTTCTCGCCACCCGCACCATGGCCGGACGCAGCAGGCGGTCCTTCAGCCGATAGCCGCGCTGCAGTTCGTCAATCACGTGATTGTCCTCGGCCTCGTTGGTATCCACCATCTGGATGGCCTGGTGCAGATTGGGATCGAAGGGCTGACCGGCGGCCTCGATGGGTTGCACGCCCAGCTTGGCCAGCGCATCGTGAAACTGCTTGTCAATGAGATCAATCCCGGCGCGAAAATCGTCCAGCGACGCGGAATCGGTCTTCAGCGCGCGGTCCAGGCTATCGAGGATGGGCAGCAGCGTCTTCAGCGCTTCGGCCAGCGCGTAATCGCGATACTCCTGCTGATCGCGGGCGTTGCGTTTGCGGAAGTTGTCGAACTCCGCCTGGATGCGCGCCGCGCGATCGAGGTACGCCGCCTTCTCCTGGCGCAACTTCTCCAGCTCCGACTGCGGCTCGGCGGCCGGCGCACTGCTTTGTTCTGCAGCCTCGCTGCCGTCGTCTTCCGCCGGAGGCAGTTCGTGATCCAGTTCCAACTCCGCGTCGTCAGCGCTTCCGTTATTTTTCTTGGCTACCATAGCTTCTAGCTTGATTCATTCCACAGCCGATCGAAGAGCCGCGCGATGTACGACACCGCGGTGATGGTATGCTCGTAATCCATCCTGGTAGGACCAATCACCGCCAGCGAACCCATCACCTCGTCGCCCACCCGGGCGGGCGCTCCAATCAGCACGAGATTATTTAGATGCGGCATGGCGTCCTCCAGACCCACTACCACTCGCACCGCCTCCTGCCGCGTGTCCAGGTAGGCCGAGAGCAGGTCCACCACCCGCTGCTTTTCTTCCAGCGTGGCCAGCAGTTGCCGCAGGCGCTCCTTGTCCTGCTCGGTGATGACCAGGTTGGCCGCGCCTTCCACGTAAACGCTCTCGCCGCCGCCTTCGGTGGCCAGCGCACCCTGCTCGCACAGTTGCTCCACCGACGCCAGCAGGCGGTCGTACTCGCTGCGCTCCTGCTGCAATCGCCGCGCAATCTCGCCGCGCAAGGCTTCCATCTGCCAGCCGCGAAAATTCTGGTTGATGTAGGCTGCCGCCGCTTCCAGCTCCGCCATCGGCAGGTCCTGGTTCATGCGCAGCACGCGGTCGCGCACCAGCCCGTTGCGCATCACCACTACGGCCAGCACTTTCTTGTCGGCCATGCGCTGGAAGTACACATGCTCCAGCGCATTGCGCCCGCCGCCGGCCGAGCTGATGGTCACGCCCACGCCGTGCGACACCAGCGACAGCACGTGCGAGGTGCGCTCCATGAACTCCTGCACGTCCTGCAGGCCCTGCAGGTTCTCCTGGATCATCGACTCGTCGGCCGGCGACAGCCGCGCTTCGCCCGTCAGTTGCTTGACGTAGAACTGGTAGGCCTTGGTGGTCGGCACGCGGCCCGCCGAGGTATGCGGCTGCTCGAGGTATCCGGCTTCGGCCAGATCGGCCATCACATTACGGATCGATGCCGCGCTCAGGCTCTCAGGGTTTACCCGCGACAGCGTGCGCGAGCCGACTGGCTCACCGTTGGAGATGTAGGTCTCCACGATGGCGGTCAGAATCTCGCGTTCCCGTTTTCCGATAGGTGGCGGCGTTGCCATAACAAGTGACGCTTAGATGCTAAGTTTCTCGCCAGCAACGACTTACCGTTGCCGCGAGGGACAATCCTGCATGTTGATTCTAGGGAGCGGGCATGGCCGGTGTCAAGATTGGCACTCATAAATGCGGAGTGCCAACATATCAAGTGACGGTGATCAAAGTCACAGCGAAAATTGCGCCCCCGGAGAGCTTGATCTTTGTTTGCAATGAGTTGCGGGTAGAAATCGCGCAAGTAATTACGGCGAAAGGAGTTAGAAGGGAACTTAACCTGTTTGAATACAATGAGTTGCGGTAGAATCTGCAAAGTATACATAACACGAGGGTTAACTTTGCAGGAGTTGAACATCTGCCTTTGCAGCAGGATAGCTGGATTTGAGCGCCTCAAATGGCCCGAAAATGCCGCGACTTTGCCCGAAAAATCCCTCGTCTGGGGACATACCTCACACGACGACGGTTGAGCCCGCCTGCGGAGCGAATTTGCCTGAATTTGCCGCGTTTGAAGACAGATTGGGCGCGTTTGGAGCCAGATTGGCCGCGTTTGAAGACAGACGGCGGTTGGCCGCGATGGCAGGGCGGTTGGGCGGAATCGAAGATGGTGTGGCCGCGACCGCTGGGCTGACGCGAGAGGAAGAAGGTAGCGGCGTACGTGCTTGCACCTCGACATCGGCACAAAACTCCCATGCAAGCACGCCACACGCGGAAAGAATGAAGCGTGTTGCGCTGAATTCAGTCTAGTTTTGCGCGAAGTCGCCCGTCTCGAATTTTCTTCGGGATGTGGGGGAGCGTTCCCAAAATGGGCCGCGAACTTAGGGGTGATTTAAACCATGAGTGCAGTAGTGCACCTTCCGGAAGCGTCTTCACGGCAATAAGTGCGTCAACTTCGACCTGTAGGTCTTTTGGGAACTGAAACGAAAGCGCCCCGTGGCAACAGCAAGCGGAAGAATTCGCATCATGAGCTAGACAATCTCCAAGATGAAGTTCTGACGCCATCGATAGCGATTCGCGAAGGGCGGCTCCGCCGTGAAACAGAACCTGATTTTCTTCGTCTAACCGTGACGGAGAACAGACAGACGTAGACGACATGACATAGGAGAAAGACATGGCAACCGGCAAAGAAAAAGACGAGAAGCACCCCAACGGAACTCTGTCCATGAAGACACCTCCGGTGGTGTCGCAAGAGGAATGGAAAGCTGCGCACCAGAAGATGCTGGCAAAAGAGAAGGCCTTCACCCGCTCCCGGGATGCGTTGGCCGCCGAGCGCCGACGGATGCCGTGGACGCTGGTGGAGAAGAACTATGAGTTCGAGGGACCCAAGGGTAAAGTTGGCCTGCTCGATTTGTTCGAGGGTCGCCGTCAGTTGATCGTTTATCGCGCGTTCTTCGAGCCGGGGGTATTCGGCTGGCCCGAGCACGCCTGCCGTGGCTGCTCGCTAGGCGCCGATCAGGTGTCCCACCAGGCACACTTGAACGCTCGCGACACGACCCTTGCCTGGGTCTCACGCGCGCCGCAGCCGGACATTGCCCGCCTGAAGGAGCGGATGGGCTGGGAGATGCCCTGGTACACCATGATCGACGGCTTCGACAAGGATTTCGGGGTTGATGAATGGCACGGCCACAACGTGTTTTTCCGCGACGGCGACAAAGTGTACCGCACCTACTTCACCAACAGTCGCGGCGACGAGGCCATGGGGACAGTCTGGAGCTACCTCGACATTACGCCGCTCGGCCGTCAGGAAACTTGGGAGGACTCGCCGGAAGGTTACCCTCAGACCGCACCTTATAAATGGTGGAACTGGCACGATAACTATGACGCCGAGCCCACGCCTCACCCGCAGTGGGTCGATATTTTAACCGATCCTCAAGGAGCCGCTATTCGCAGGCGCGAGCAAGAGGCGAAAGCGAACTGACGAACACTACGAAGCAGGCGGCAAGGTTTTACCGATATAGAAAGCGGGACCAGTCCTGCGAAGCGGAGGGCTTTGCGTTGCCTCGGATTTGTATCACGGCGTGGGTTTGGAATGGGCTTTAGCCGAGGCAGGCAAAACGCAGATCCCTCCACTCCGCTTCGCTGCGGTCGGGATGACAGTTCAGAATTTCGCTGCGGTCGGGATGACAGGGCAAAATTTCGTTCTGGTCGGGATGACAGGGCAAAATTTCGTTCTGGTCGGGATGACAGTTCAAATGGGGAGGCGCGAACGCGAGCCTGAAGGCTCGCTCTACCCACTGGCCCCCGCCCTTCGGCAACTATCCACTACCCACTATCCACTATCCACTATCCACTGCTCCTACATTTCTCGATAGTTCAACAGGCCCGGCCCCGATCAGCACGAAGCACACCGGCCAGATCCACGCCGCGTACTTGCGGTCACGGGCGGGCAAGCGAATCTCCAGCCAGCGCGACCATCCTGCCAGCACCGCGAGAATTCCCATGGGCACGTGGCTCAGTTCGGCCAGCAATTCTTCCTTCACGTTGATTAGCGAGTGCGAATGGGTCAGCAGCAGCGCGCCACCGGCGGCGCACAACAGCGGGAAGACCAGCGACATCGGGCCCGACTGCTCACCACGACGCCGCACGCGCAGCTCAAACACCGCAAAGCCCACGCACAGCAACGCCGCCAGCCGATGCTGAAACACCTCCGGCTTGGCCCAGGTCGCCCAGAAGCCCTGCGGGCCCAGCGGCCAGCACTCGGGATCGCCGCGCAGGAAAATAAACACGGCGATGCCGATCAGCAGCAGCGGCCAATATTCCGCCCAGGGCGCCTTGCCGGTACGCGCCAGCAGCGCCATCAGGCCCATCAGCAACACCAGCACGCCCATCCAGTGATGGTTGTATTCCGACCACTGGATGTCGGCGAGGTCGCCGGAGCTGAGCGCCGTGCCGTCCACCGTATAGGCCGCGGGCAAAGGCGGACCAGGCGGCGACGAGATCACCTGGCCGTGTAGCGGCGTGGTCGAAAGCTGCGCGACCTCGGGACTTTGCAGCCGCGGCCAATGCGGCGTCATGCGCTGCACGATGCGCGGCAGATCCACCGTATCGGCGCCGACGTCCACTGCGGGCGGTTGCGAGGTCAGCGACGCCGCCGTCAGTACCACGGTAATGCCGATACCAACCTCGGCCTCCACCAGGCGACGAAGGCGAGGCATCACTTCGCCGGGAGCGCTCCGCCGCAGCAGCAAGTAGTTGATACCGCCCAGCAGCAGCAACGCCCCCAGCATCGTCGCCTTGGCCAGCACCATCACGCCGTAGGAGGTGCCGTACAGCGCTGCCACCGAGCCCACGTAGGCAAAGCTCATGGCCACTCCACTCCCCACCAGGATGCCGACGCTCACCAGCGCCAGCCGCGAGAAGCGCTGGGTCAGGTACCACTGCGTCCGCTGTCGCCGGCACGATACAGGCCGAGCAGCAGGAACGGAAGGCCGCCAATCCAGAAGCCGGTAGCCAGCTCGTGCAGCGTGCTCAGCACCATCAGCGGCAGACGGCCCTCCAGCCGAGATGCCGCATGGTTGGTGGCAATCGAGGAGGCCAGCACCAGCAGCGTCAGCACGCCGACGAGCATTTGCGAGGCCAGGCCGCTGCGGCGCGCAACTATGGCGATGGCGAGGGACGCTGCAAAGATGATGCAGCCTGCGATGAAGAAATTCGCGCCGATGACGTCGCGCCAGCCAATCTCCGCGGTGGCGACCAGCGCCCCCGAATTCACGTAGAGATAGAGCGCCTGCACCACCGCCAGCGCGATGGCCGAAAACTGCAACAACCGTGAACCGCTGGCGCGAACGCGAGTCAACGCGCCGGCGTCCGATCCATCCTTCCCGCGGGCGATCCACAGCAGGAAGAGCGCTCCGCCCAGCAGCAGCGACTGGAACACCAGCGTCCCGGCGCGCAGCAATACCGACAGGTAGCCGAAGATGTTGACCAGCTTGAGCAGCATACCTACTCGACGATGAACGGCACCTCGCCGCTGCTGATGTGGCCATCGGAAGCCAGCACTTGCCACTCCAACTTATAGGCGCCCGGCTTCAGGCCAGTGGCCTTCGCCTCCAGCACGTCGGCACGCGGCTGCGTCGCCTTCAGCGCGATGGTCATGCCATCCGCCGAGAGCAGATGCAGGCGCGAGCGCGAGCCGTCCACGCGCACGTTGAAGCGGAGATGCAGCGGAACGTCAGGCCCTTTGACGGAACTGTGGGCCTTGGGCGTGGATTCCATGAGGATGGCATGCGCCCAGACAAGCTGCGGAATTGCAGTCAGGAAAACAACCGAAAACACCAATGGCAAGGCTCGACGAAGTGCGCCGCGCAAAGTGAGTTCCTCCCTGATGAACGGATCGTAATGCTAAAGAATACTACTCGGCGATGGGCGCCTCAATACACACGAGACGGGGATGATTTGAAAGGGCACGGCTTCAGCCTTGCCGTCCAGCGCTATTTCTTGAATTGTCATCCCGAACGGCTCTTATGAATTGTCATCACGAACGGCTTTAGCCGTGAGGGATCTGCTGTTCCCGTGGCGCTATTTTATGAATTGTCATCACGAACGGCTTTAGCCGTGAGGGATCTGCTGTTCCCGTGGCGCTATTTTATGAATTGTCATCACGAACGGCTTTAGCCGTGAGGGATCTGCTGTTCCCGTGCATGGCGACGAAGGCGGGAAAAGCAGATCCCTCGCTACGCTCGTGATGACAATTCCAAATGTTAAGCCGCTAAGTCCTTGTTTCCGAGTTTGTCATTCCAGTTTCAGCCCCGCCACCGGGGTCCGAAGCTCGTGATGACAACTCCGAAGGACAATCCCCTTTCTTCTCTGTGGTGAAACCGCAATCACGATTCGCGCGAGCGGCTGGCATGCAAACCGATCAACCGGCCTACCAGCACCGCGGGATACATGATGCCGGTAGCGGCTTCCAGAATGGCGATGGACTTGGCGTGCCCGCTCCAGGGAACGATGTCACCATAGCCGACGGTGGTCAGGGTGACGAAGCTGAAGAAGAGGTAGTCCACCGGCGGAATGGGACGCCCTGGCTCGACCGTCTGCCGGAACGAGCCCGGCCAGGCGCGCTCCACCAGCGCGTAGATCAGGCCGTAGGTGATGCCCACCAGCAGGTACGCCGAAACCGCGCCCGCCAGCGTGTCGGCGGTGACACTGGGATCGGAAATCAGCTTGTAGATGAATGAACCGGTGACGAAGGCCAGGAACAGCACGCCCAGGATTTGTGACGCGACCTGGAATCCGGCCGACAGCCCGAATAGGTTCGCCAGGTAAATGGTGATCGCCGGCACGCCCAGCCAGAACGCGATGATCGTCACTTTGCCGCGCCCCATTACCGCATACAGCGCGGCGGTGAAGACCACGATGGCCAGCACGCGAAAGAAGTGATCGCGAATATCGCTGCCGGCGGTGAAGGGGAAGCCGAGAATCAGGACCAGTTCCGCCACCAGCAGCAGCAGGAAGCGGTGGCGCGAGGCGTGCGGGGCGTGCACCGGCCGTGAGGCTGCACCGGAGGAGCTCATGGACGGGCGAGTCTCCCGGTCGGAATGGACGAAAGCGGCATCGCGCGCACAAGGTTATGCGGGACGACGCCGGAATTCAAGCGCCTTCGGGAAAACCATTCGCCACAGAGACACAGAGGAAGACTGGCTTTCTTAATTTGTCATCACGAACGGCTTTAGCCGTGAGGGATCTGCTGGTGCCCAACACCTCGCCGATGCCGAAGAACAGCAGATCCCTCGCTGCGCTCGTGATGACAATCCAATTTTTCCTCCGTGCGTGGGCTATGTGGTGAACAACTCTCCTTACCGCAGCAACGACGTCGGGTCGGGATCGGCCGGCACTCGCGCTGGCTCGTCCTTGCTCTCTTCCACCACATCGCCCTCGCCGGGCGCGAGGAACAGGTTCTGCTCGATGCCGTGCTGCCGGGTGTAGAGCTCGTAGTAGCGGCCGCCGAGATCGAACAGCGTCTGGTGCGTGCCGCGCTCCACGATGCTGTCCTTCTTCCACCACCAGGATCTGGTCGGCGCGGCGGATGGTCGAGAGCCGGTGCGCGATGACGAACGTGGTGCGCCCTTGCATCAGGTAGCGAGGCCTTCCTGGATCAGCGCCTCCGACTCCGAGTCCAGGCTGGAGGTGGCTTCGTCGAGAATCAGGATGCGCGGGTTGGCCAGGATCGCGCGCGCGATGGAGACGCGCTGGCGCTGGCCGCCGCTCAGCTTCACGCCGCGCTCGCCGATGATGGTGTCGTAGCCCTTCTCGAATTTCTCCGCGAACTCATCCACGCGCGCGATGCGGCAGGCGCGCAGAATTTCCTCTTCGCGTGGCATTCGGCTTGGAGAAGGCCACGTTCTCGCGAATCGAGCCGTCGAACAGGAACGAATCCTGCAGCACCACGCCAAGCTGCGTGCGATAGGACTCCAGGCGCACCGTCGCCAGATCGACGCCATCCACCAGGACTTTGCCTTCCACCGGCTTATGAAACGCCGCGATCAGGCCGATGATCGTGGATTTGCCCGAGCCCGACGAGCCCACCAGCGCGGTCACCGTTCCCGGCTGCGACTCGAACGACACGTCGTGCAGCACCGGCTTGCCGGGATCGTAGGCGAAGGTGACGTGGTCGAAGGCGATGTCGCCGCGAATCTGCGGCAGCGTGACCGTGCGGCCGCGGGTCTTCGTCCTCCGGCATCTCGTCCAGCACTTCGCGCGTGCGCTCCAGTCCGGCGATGGCTTCGGTGATTTGCGTGCCGATGCCCACCACCTGGAACAGCGGCGCCGCCAGGTAGCCGAGGAACATGGTGTAGGTGAAGAAGCCGCCCAGCGTCATCTTGCCGGCGGCGATCTGGTGCGCGCCCATGAACATCACGATGGCGCCGATGACGCCCATCAGCGTGGAGGACGACAGGCTCATCACGCTGGTCGCGGTCAGCGTCTTGAAGACGTTCTGCAGCAGGCGCTCCACGCCGGCGCTGAAGACTTCATGCTCGCGCGTCCTCGGCGTGGTAGCCCTTCACCACGCGCACGCCGCCCAGCGATTCGGTCAGCCGCCCGGTGACCTCGGCGTTGATCTTGGCGCGCTCGCGGAAGATCGGACGAATCACGCGAAACGCCTTGCGCAGGCCGACGCCGAAGACCAGCAGGAAGGCGAAGGCGATGCCGGTCATCAGCGGGCTGATGCGCATGAGCACCACGAAGGCGATGACCGCGGTCAGCAGGCCGCCGACGAAATCCACCAGGCCGGTGCCGATCAGGTTGCGCACGCCCTCAACGTCGCTCATGATGCGCGACACCAGCATGCCCGTCTTGTTGGAGTCGTAATAGGCCACCGGCAGGCGGCCCACGTGCTCCTGCACCCGCCGCCGCAGCTCGGCGATCAGCTTCTGCGCGGCCTTCGACAGCGTCTGCGTCAGCGAGTAGGAGGTTATGCCCTGGATCAGCGTGGCGATCAGCACCACGCCGACGAGCAGAGGGAGCTTCTGGAATGGTGCTTGCCGATGATGTCGTCCACCAGGTACTTGGTGGAGGCGGGCAGCACCAGGCCGGAGACGCGGTTGACGACCATCAGCGCCAGGCCGAGCGAAAGCAGCGCGCGGCGCGGCCGGATCAGTTGCAGTATCTCCGGCAGGGCCTTGAAGATTTCGGTTTTCTTTCCCGGCGCCGCCGGGTGACCACCCATCATGTAGTGCAAAGTTCTTTTGATTCCGTGAACCCCGCTCAGGGTTCGGAAGAACTGAGCGGGTCAGGTCATGTTGTTTTCCCAGGGATGGCATCTGTTGGTTTGATTGTAGCGGTAAGACGGTTGTCCGTTGTCGGTTGTCCGTTGTCCGTTGTCCGTGGGTGCAGTGTCCTGGTTCATGATCCAAACCTGGGTGCCCCGTTCTGGCCTGGGTTTGGCCAGGGCGGGGCTTTGCCGCAACATGGAGATCGTGAACCCTGCATGGTTTGAGAAAAATCATGAGCAGGGCGTAGCTTCGCGGCGTTCGACGATCCACGGATAGGCGCAACCCATAGCAGGGCTTGGCTTCAGCCACGCCGTACCGTCATCCTCCCTCGAATTGTCATCCTGAGCGGAGCGAGCGCGCCGGAAGCGCGCTCGCGCAGTCAAGGACCTGCTGTTGGTGCGGGAGCCCCGCCTGGGCGAACAGCAGGTCCCTCCACTACGGTCGGGATGACAAAGGGAAAAGATTCGGGCAAAGGCCCCGCCCTGGCCAAACCCAGGCCAGAACGGGGCACCCAAGTTCTCAGGAGCGCACAGCTCGCACGCCACGGACAACGGACAAAAAACCGACAACGGACAACTGCCTTTCAACAACTGACAACTGCCCCTCGACGCGGTAAACTGCTTCAACGTTCTCTCGAGACCAACGCCGATGAAACTGCTGCTCGCTCTCCTGCTCTTCGCCCCCGTCACCGTATTCGCACAACAAGGCGGCCAACTCCAGCCCGATCCCGGCCTGATGGACGAGATCAACCACATCCAGGCAATTGACAACCACTCGCACCCGCCGGCGCTGCCGGTGGACGGCAAGGCCGACGCCGATTACGACGCCCTGCCCTGCGATCCGCTGGAGCCTACCGCCAACGGCCTGATGTTCCGCGAGGACAATCCCGTGTACCTCCAGGCGTGGAAGAAGATGTTCGGCTACAAGTACGACGACTTCGCGCCCGAGCATGTGCGCGAGTTGGTGGCCGCCAAGCAGGCGGTGCAGCAGCGCGAAGGCGACAACTATCCCAACTGGGTGCTCGACCAGCTTGGCATCGAGACCGAGCTGGCCAATCGCGTGGCCATGGGACGCGGGCTGGCGGCGCCGCGCTTTCGCTGGGTACCGTTCGACGACACCCTGCTGTTCCCGCTCGATAACGCCGCGCTGAAGGAGCAGTCGCCCGACCGCAAGATTTTCTTCGCCCGCGAAGAGCTGGTGATGCAGCGCTACCTCAAGCAGCTTGGCCTGAAGGCGCTGCCGCCGACACTGTCGGCCTACACCGCGCAGGTAGTTACACCGCTGCTGGAGCAGCAGAAGAAAGACGGCGCGGTGGCCATCAAGTTTGAGGCAGCATACCTGCGCGCGCTCGACTTCGCAGCCCGCCAGCGAGAAGGACGCGGCCGCCATCTACGCCCGCTACATCAAAGGTGGCGTGCCCTCGGCCGCCGACTACAAGACGTTGCAGGACTATCTCTTCCGCGCCATCGCGCGCGAGGCCGGCAGCCTGGCTCTGGCCGTACACTTCCACACCGGCGGCGGCTGCGGCGGCTATTTTTATCTCGAGGGCGCCAATCCCCTGCTGATGGATTCGGTGTTCAACGATCCGACGCTGCGCAAGACCAACTTCGTCATCCTGCATGGCGGCTCCGGCGGCATGGAGCAGTTCGTGCCTTACCTGCTGATGAAGCCCAACGTGTATGCCGACTTCTCCGAGCAGACGTGGATGACCTCGCCGCGGCACATCGCCGCCTCGATTCGCGCCATGCTGGAGTTCTATCCCGACAAGGTGCTGTTCGGGACGGACCTGTATCCCTTTGAGCCGCAAGTGAACTGGGAGGAGACGGGCTACCAGACCGCGACCGCCGGACGATGGGCGCTGGCCGTCGCCCTCACCGGCATGATGCAGGATGGCGAGATCACCCGCGCCGAAGCCGGCAAGTTCGCCCACATGGTGCTGCACGATAACGCCGCGAAACTGTACGGGCTGAGCACGAAGTAACCGCGAAAGGCGTATTCACCACGGAGGCACGGAGGTCACGGAGGAATTTTATTCTTCCGGATCTATGGCCGGTTGAGCGTGGATCGTGAATGGTGAACCGTGAATCCCAAAATCTCCGTGCGCTCCGTGTCTTCCGTGGTGAAGAGATTCCTCCGTGCTCTCCGTGCCTCCGTGGTGAAAGCGATTTTCTCCGCGCGCGATTTCGTCCACGTTATGCACAATCGGTCGCCGCTTTCCACAAGCGCGCAAACGAAAAGGCCACCCTGGCAACAGGATGGCCTCTTCTTCAAGGGAGAATAGTTCCAACGGAGGCTAGACCGTCAAAACTTTCTGCACAAATACTAGGGGTACGGGAAAGCGGGTGTCAAGCAATTTCTAGGACTTAAATTGCTGTGTTTTCAATTATTTACAACGAATTAACGGAATCGGAGGAAAACTGCCAAAATCTGCCGAAATCGCCCGCCATCGCTCTAACCGGCTTGTTTTCAGCTACTTGTTGGGAGTGCCGCTTTCCCTGAGGTTCAACTGGATGATCTCCACATCCTCCGGCCGGTCGAAGCGGTTGGGGAAAACCCGCTTCATCAGAATGCGGAAGCCGCCGAAGAATGCGCCCAGGATGAACATCACCAGCAGCAGAATTCCGATCAGCGTGAAGATTCCGACGATGAGGTTACCAACGTTATCGCGCCCGGAGAGAAACGTCGGCTGGTTCCAGGTTACTTCCGCTTCGTAGTTCACCGAATTCAACAGCGCCTGCGCATCGCCGCTGCCGATGCTGCCGGTCACCACGTCCACCAGCGGCCCGCTGCGCCGCGCCAGCAACGATCCCGAATTCGCCTGCAGCGCCTTCAGCCGGTCCACCGCGATTTGCGGCGTGGGATATTGCAGGATGGTCAGCGTCATCGGCCCGCTCTTGGGCGCGTAGTCCTGCATCAGGATTTCCGGATCGTGGCTGAAATCCACCAGCTCGGCGGTGAGCGGCGATTGCGACGCCAGCAGCGCCTGCGGGCCCAGAATGTACTTCGCGGAATTCTCCACCACATCCTGCTTGGGCAGATATTGCGGCAGCGTCGGCAGATTGTCGGCTGCGCCGCGCGCTGTGGGCAATGACGCCGCCAGTTCGCGCAGCTCCGCCGCCGACATCTCGGTCACGCGATCGAAGTTGGCGTCCACCAGCAGGTTGCTGCGGAAGAACAGGATGCGCTGGTTCGCCGAGGCCGCCTTGGTGCCAATCTGCTCGGTCTTCATCGCCGGCTGGCGATAGAAGGTGAACGCACCGTAAGCGCCGGTAGCGTCGTTGAAGCGCGCCGCCTTCAGCGTCAGGGTGCGGCCGTCGTTGCGGGTGTAGGTCGCGGTCTCGGAGCCGGCAAAGCCGTACTCACTGAGCACGCCGGGATACGCCGGATCAGCCTGGGCGGCGTTGGTGGTGAGGCGCGGTGTGCCGGTCTGCGTCCATCCGGCGAAAGCTTTGGGGAGAACGGTTTGTGGCGGCGCAGGTTTGTCGGCTGCGGCGGCAACGGTGGTGAGTGCCAGAAGGCAGACGGCGACGACGGTGAGGAGTTGCTTCATGCAGAACACATTACGAATACGCAGGGAAAGCCCCTACTGGATTAGACTACTGCGCCGGGAGCAAAGTTTCTACAGAGGCAGCAATTAGCGATTAGCAATTAGCAGTTAGCAAAACCTGGGTGCCCCGTTCTGGCCCGCAGTTGGCCAGGGCGGGGCTTTCTTCCTGCTCCGGCATTCCGGCGAATCCTGGAAAATCACCTACCGGACCAGCGAGGTGGAGTTGTATCGGGTGTATGCAAAGGCCCCGCCCTGGCCAAAAGAGGGCCAGAACGGGGCACCCATATTCTTTCTCGACCAGCCCATGTCAGGGCGTTCAGGATCGCCAGCGCGGACCTTTTCCTTACTCCTCTGTGTCTCTGTGTCTCTGTGGTTAGAAAATCTTACTTCCCGGCGTCTTTGCTGAACTTCGACGCGACCTTCACGCCGCTCAGGCCTTCGGCATACTTGGCGATGCCCTTGTAGAGCGACTCGGCAATCTTCTGCCGGTAGGCCGGGGTTTCCAGCTTGGCCTCGTCGGTGGGGTTGGAGACGAAGGAAATTTCCGTCAGGATGCTGGGCATGTTGGCGCCGATCAGCACCACGAACGGTGCTTTCTTCACGCCGCGGTCGCGCAGGGTGGTGGCCCGGCGGCCCGCCAGCCCGCTGTAGAGCGACTGCTCCACGTCGCTGGCCAACTCGCGCGATTCATCCAGCTTGTCCTTCAGCGTGATCTTCTTCACCAGGTCCTGGAGTTCGTACACCGACTTCTCCGACACCGCGTTCTCACGCGCCGCCACTTCCAGCGCATCGGGATTGGAGGTGAAGTTCAGGTAATAGGTCTCGACGCCGCGCGCCGCCGGGTCGGGGCTGGAGTTGGCGTGGATGGAGATGAACAGGTCGGCCTGATGCTCGTTGGCGATGGCCGTACGCGTCTCCAGCGGGATGAAGGTGTCGTCGTCGCGGGTGTAGAGAACGTCGGCGCCGAGGCGGGTTTGCAGCAGGCGGCCCAGGCGCAGGGCCACGTCGAGCACCAGGTCTTTCTCCATCAGCCCGTTGGGGCCGATGGTGCCGGTATCGTGGCCGCCATGCCCGGCGTCCACCACGATGCGGCCAATCTTCAGCCCCAGCGCGCGCGTCAGGCTGCGCTCGCCGTCCGAGGTCGGCTCGGCTTCGTGCACCGGAGGCGTATCGTCGGCGGTGGCCTTGGCGTTCTTCTTCCTGGCGTTCTTGCCGCGAGGCACGACGGCCACAGCAGTGGGCGCCGTGGTGGGCTGCGAGGTCGCCTTCAGTTCCGGCCCTTTGGCGTCGTCGGGATCGGTGAACAGCGGATCTTTGCTGTGCGACTTCGCGCTCTTCTTCGGGGCCGCCGGGGACGTCGCCGGCACGTCGCTCCGCGTGACGTTGCCGTTTTCATCCACCACCGTCCGCCGCACGCTCGAAGCTGCGTGGCTGCACCGGCAAGGTCTTCAGGTTCTCGCCCGGAGGCGTGGCCAGCTTCGCGGTTTCTTTCTTCTCCGGCGGCGCAGGTTCGCGCTCGGCGGTTACCGGCGGCGCGGTGCTCTTCACTTTGGCAGCGCCGGTATCCACATGCTCTCCGGCGCCCACGGTGTCGCCGGCAGCGGCCATCTGCGCGGCGGTGCGCGGCTGGCGTCCGTGAATATCAATGATCAGCCGGTAGGGATTAGGCAGCAGGAAGGCCGAATAATCCGAGACGTCGGCCACCTCCAGCACCACGCGCGTGGAATCGCGCTGATATTGCGCCACGCGAATTTTCTTCAGGAATCCGTCCTGCACATCGAAGCTCTTGCCCACCAGCACTGACGCCAGCTTGGTGCTGGGCAGGTCGAAGAAGATGCGGTCGGGATTGGGCACGCGTCCGGCTTCGTACTGCACCGCGTCGTCCACATCAATGGCCACGCGGGTGTAGTCAGGCGTGGACCAGTAGCGGATGCCGGTGACCCGCGGCAGCGCCGTGCCGGGCTTGTGCTGCGCGACGGGAATGGGCGGCTCGGTGGCCTGATCGGGGTTGGGCGGCGGCGGTGGTTGAATGTGCGCCTCGTCCACCGGCTGCTGCTTCTTGGCCGTCGCCGCCGCCGGCTGCTTAGGCTGGTCCAGCTCGGCCAGCTCCTGCCGCGCCTGCACCACCAGCGAGTGGTGCGGATAGCGACGCACGAATTCCTCGAAGGCCGAGCGCGCCGCGGCATCGTCGTTCAGGTCCTGGCGGTAAATCTGCCCGATGGTGAACAGCGCCTCGAAGCGGTACTTGCTGCCGGGATATTCCTTGCGCAGGAACTGGTATTCGGTAATCGCCGCGCGCAGCTCCTTCTCGCCGGGAACGAAGGTGCGGCCCATCTCGGCTTCCAGTTCGGCAACGGCCACCACGCTGGCGTCGGCCTTGCTGGACGCCGGCGCCACGTAATAGACCTTCCGGTAGGCGTCGATCACGTGCTTGTAGTCCTGGCGGGTGCGCTCGGCGGCGGGACGTCCGTTCAGTTCCTCGCGAAGCTGCTCGGCTTTGTCGAACTGGGCGCGGGCCTCCTGCTTGCGCAGCGAGTACGGCACCGGCGAGGTGGCCGCAAGCGGAACACACCAAAGGGCTATGGGGATGAGAACGAGGGTAACGAGGAAAAGCGGTCGTTGAGGCGAGGAAAGGCGTCGCGGGAACAATCTTCCGCCGATTCGTCCAGAGAAGAGGTTCGGCATCAAAACCTGCTTCCGAATCGTCCCCGGCGGCGGCCGCGCGCCAGCGCAGACCTCCGCGAATGCGTGTCTTTCCTACCTCAACCGGGGTTCCCGAGCGGCACAGGCCGACGGGAGATCCGGCGGAGAATATCGTTCAGAGCACCTTGATTATAGGTATGGGCAAGGGCAAACGCCCGCCCGAATGCGGGATGGAATCAGGGGAGTGACCCCAGCCGCGGAGGCCGCAGGTTTAAGGGCTGCGGAAAGACTGGGCCTTGCCGAGACAATGAGTAAGGGCACAACTTCCAGTTGTGCCGATAAGCCCTTTACTTTTGTCATCACGAACCGACTTTAGTCGGTGAGGGATCTGCTTTTCCGACGTTTCGCGGCCTGTTCAGTCGTGCCGATAAGCCGCCTATTTTCAGCGCGCGAGGCCTCCGCCAACCTACGCCATGGGCCCCGCGGGCACCGGCGCCTGGAACAGCGCCCGCACCTGCGGCTGCATAAGGTACCAGATAATAAGGACTTCAATGGCAATCCGAAGGAGGTGGAAGCCGCCCAGGAAGATGCCGAAATGCAGCGTCATGGCAAACAGGCTGGGCAGCGAAAACAGCAGAGCAATGACCGCCAGCACGATACAAAGGATGCGGCCCCACTCCTTCAGCGACCACAGGCCAAAGCCGGCGGCAGCGGCGATGGCGGCGAACACCAGGCAAAAGATGGCCGCGAAGATGCCGATGGCAAATCCCAGCCCCGCGCCCATCGGGTTATTGGCCCCGCGCCCGATGATCGAACCCAGCAGCGTCCCGCCCGCCACCATGGCGATGGCCAGCAACACCAGGAACGCCGCCCCCAAGTAGTGATAGATCGCGATCAGAACAACCCCGGTTGGACGCATAACAAGCCTCGCTAAGGTGGAATCACGCCAGTATGAACTCCGCCGCGCCGCTGTCAAGCGAAACCCGCTGGCCGTGGTGTATCGATTTGGAAGTGTCCCGGGGTGAAATCTGTGTGGCGAAGTATCCTCCGACGTGCCGCGATCCCTGAACCTTGGGTGCCCCGTTCTAGCCTTCTTTTGGCTAGGGCGGGGCCTTTGACTGCGTCCCGATGGGCTCATCACCTGCATCGCAGCGGTTATACTTTTTCCACGCCATGCCCAGCCGCCTGGACGAAATCGTTGCTGCCAGCCGCCAGCGCGTCGCCGCTGCCAAGACTGCGGCAGCCCGCGATGCGCTCATGGTCAAGGCCGCCGCCCGCGAGCCGCGTCGCTTCGGCCTGAAACTGCGACACAACGACGGCACGGCTGGCCGTCATCGCCGAGCTGAAGAAAGCTTCGCCCTCCAAGGGCCTGATTCGCGCCGACTTCCCCGTCGCCGAGCTGGCGCGCGAACTGGAAGCCGCCGGCGCCGCCGCGCTCTCCGTCCTCACCGACGAGGCTCTACTTCCAGGGCTCGCTGGAAAATCTCGACATCGCCTCGCGCGCCACTTCCCTGCCGTGCCTGCGCAAAGACTTCATCGTGGACGACTTCCAACTGCTCGAAGCGCAGGCCTACGGCGCCAGCGCCGTGCTGCTGATCGTCGCCGCGCTCAGCCAGCCGGAGTTGGAACACCTGCACCGCACCGCCGGCCAACTCGGACTCGGCGTGCTGTGCGAGGTGCACGATGCCGCCGAACTGCAGCGCGCGCTCGACGCCGGCTGCGCCATCATCGGCGTCAACAATCGCAACCTGCACAGCTTCCGCGTCGATCTCAACACTTCGCTGGAACTGGCGGAGCGCATGCCCGCTGGCGTCACCAAGGTTGCGGAGAGCGGCATCGAGACCGCCGACGACCTCGTCCGCCTGCGCGACGCCGGGATTCAACGCCGCGCTGATTGGCGAATCGCTGATGCGCGCGCCCAGGCCGGGCGACGCTCTGCGCGAACTGCTGGCCGGCGCCAACGCGGCAGCCGGGCGCTGACATCATGCTCTGGGTCAAGATTTGCGGCACCACCAGTCTCGACGACGCCAAGCTGGCCATCGCCGCCGGCGCTGACGCTCTGGGTTTCATCTTCGCCACCAGCAAGCGCCGCATCGAGGTCGGCCGCGCCGCCGAGATCATTCGCGCGCTGCCGCCGCGGTGGAGAAGATCGGCGTCTTCGTGAACGAAACGCCGGAGCAGGTTGCCGCCGTCGCCGCCGAAGCCGGCCTCACCGGCGTGCAGTTGCACGGCGACGAAGATGCCGCTGCGCTGGCGCTCTTCCGGCGCGCGCTTCCCGGCGCCAGGATCATCAAGACGCTGCAGGTTTCCGACCTGCGCAGCGCGGCTGGCAAGCTCGACGAAATTCTTGCTGCTGCGAGTTCGCTGGACGCCGTGCTGCTCGATGCCGGCTCGGCGGCGGAACGCGGCGGCACCGGCCAGCCCTTCGACTGGGCGGCGGCGCAGCCTATCGTCGCGGCGCTGCGAGCGAAGTTGCCGGTGATCGTCGCGGGCGGCCTCACGCCGGAAAACGTCGCCGACGCCGTCCGCCAGTTCGCCCCCTACGGCGTGGATGTAGTCTCCGGCGTCGAGCGCGAGCCCGGACGCAAGGACCCTGAGAAGGTCGCGCGCTTCATCGCCGCCGCAAGAAGCAGTGGATCGTGAATGGTGGATCGTGGGCTTTGGACGGGTACAGCTTCACCGATTTGGCAGGAGAATGAGTAAGGGCACGACTTCCAGTCGTGCCGATCAAAGCCCCACCCCTCCCGATTTCTTAGCAGGTGCTTTTCGGCACGACCGAAGGTCGTGCCCTTACTCATTCTCCTGCCATAGCACAGCCTTTTGGGTAGCCTATCAAGCCACGCCCTGCTACGAGTCCGAGGCAATGCAAAGACCTCCGGCCCATATTCCTCCGTGCCCCTCGGTGCCTCCGTGGTGAATCCGCATCTTCTAACCTAGCCCGTGTTGTGAATTCTCGCCCGAACCGCGACAATTGACATCACCCATGCCGCCAGCCGACACCACCACCGCACCTCGCAAGCGCGCCGGACGCTTCGGCGCTTACGGCGGACGCTACGTTCCCGAGACCCTGATGGCCGCCTTGCAGGAACTGGACGCGGCCTACGCCGTCGCCCGCAAGGACAAGTCTTTCCAGGCGGAATTTCATCGCCTGCTCGCCGACTTCGCCGGACGCCCCACGCCGCTGTTTCGCGCCGACCGCCTCACCGAGCAATTGGGCGGCGCGCGCATTTACCTGAAGCGCGAAGACCTGCTGCACACCGGCGCGCACAAGATCAACAACTGCATCGGGCAGGCGCTGCTGGCCCGCCGCATGGGCAAGCATCGCATCATCGCCGAAACCGGCGCCGGCCAGCATGGCGTGGCCACCGCTACCGTGTGCGCGCTCTTCGGCATGGAATGCGTGGTGTACATGGGCACCGAGGACATGCGCCGCCAGGAGCTCAACGTTTTCCGCATGCGGCTGCTGGGCGCCGAGGTGCGCGGCGTGGAGTCGGGCTCGCGCACGCTGAAGGACGCCATCAACGAGGCCATGCGCGACTGGGTCACCAACGTTCGCACCACGCATTACCTGCTGGGCTCGGTGCTGGGCGCGCATCCGTATCCGACCATGGTGCGCGACTTCCATCGCGTCATCGGCCAGGAAGCGCGCAAGCAGATCCTGAAGGCCGAAGGACGCCTGCCGTCGGCGGTCATCGCCTGCGTCGGCGGCGGCTCGAACGCCATCGGCGCGTTCTACGAATTCATCAAGGACAAAGAGGTGAAGCTGATCGGCGTCGAGGCCGGCGGACGCGGGCACTCGCTGGGCGAGCACGCCGCGCGCTTCGATGGCGGCGGTCCCGGCGTGTTGCAGGGCACGTTCTCGTATGTGTTGCAGGACGCCGCCGGACAGATTGCCGCCACGCATTCCATCTCCGCCGGGCTGGACTATCCGGCCATCGGGCCCGAGCATGCCTGGCTGCACGACCAGAGACGCGCCGAGTACGTGGCCGCCAGCGATCAGGAAGCGCTCGATGCCTGTCGCACTCTGGCGCGCGTGGAAGGCATCATTCCGGCGCTGGAGTCGTCGCACGCGGTGGCCGAATGCATCAAGCGCGCGCCACAGATGGCGAAGTCGGATGTAGTGATCGTGAATATCTCCGGCCGCGGGGATAAGGACATTGGGATTTTGCGGGAGAATGTAGAGTTCTAGAAGAGGTAATTGGTAATTGTAATTGGTAATTGAAGTAATTAGTAATTAGTGAAAGCGGTAGCGTCGGTTGTTTGAGATTGTCATCACGAGCCGACGTCAGTCGGCGAGGGATCTGCTGTTGGGGTCTGCAGGTTTCGCCAATTACTAGTTGTTCATTGCTAGTTGCTAGTTGCTAATCACTAATTGCTAACTACTAATTGCTAATTATGCTGAAAACTATGGCCCTCCGATTCAAACACCATCCCGGCCTGGTCGCCTACATCACCTGTGGCGATCCTAACCTCGACACCTCGCGCGAGGTGGCGCTCGCCGCTATCGCCGCCGGCGCCGATGTCATCGAGCTGGGTGTGCCCTTCAGCGATCCCGTGGCCGATGGGCCGGTCATCCAGCGCGCCAGCGAACGGGCCCTGCGTCACGGCACGAATCTCGCCGGCGTGCTGAATCTGGCGCGGCAGATTCGCGAGCAATCGAAGTCGGCCGGGCTCATCGTCTTTACCTACCTCAATCCGATGCTGCAGTTCGGTCTGGACAAATTCTGCGCCGAGGCCGCGGCCGCCGGCGTGGACGGCGCGCTGGTCACCGACTTGCCGGTGGAAGAAGCCGGCGACTACCTGAAGGCGATGCGCGCGCACAAACTGGCGCCGGTGTTTCTGGCCGCGCCCACCAGCACTGACGAGCGCCTGCGCGGCGTGGCCCGCTGCTCGCGCGGATTCGTCTATGCGGTCTCGCGCACCGGCATTACTGGCACGCGCCAGGACGTAGCCGGCGACGCGCGCACGCTGGTCGAGCGCTTGCGCGACATGACGAAACTGCCCATCGCCGTCGGCTTCGGCGTCTCCACCCCCGAGCAGTTTGCCGAGGTTGGGAGCTTCGCCGACGCCGCCGTCATCGGCAGCGCCATCGTGCAGACCATCGAACAGCATCCCGGACGCGAAGCGGCCGCGGTCTCAGAATTCCTGTCGTCGCTGCGGAGTCGCGCCGCAAGCCGCCGGAGCGCGCCCATGAGCGACGAGAAGCCCACGACCATCGCCGAGTGGCGCGTGCACATTGACGCCATTGATCGCCAGTTGGTGCGCCTGATGAACGAGCGCGCCCAGATCGCCCGCGAGATTGGCAAGCTCAAGCGCAATTCCGAGATGCCGATCTACGAGCCTGACCGCGAGAAGATCATCTTCGACAATATCGCCGCCATGAATACCGGCCCGCTGAGCGAAGCCCAGTTGCGTATCGTTTATGAGCGCCTGGTGGACGTAATGCGCCAGATCCAGCGGGAAGAGATGATGGAAGATAGTGGATAGTGGATAGTGGATATATAGCAATTAGTAACTAGTAATTAGTAATTAGTAACAGAGAACCCTACGCACTCTATTATTAGTTGTCAGGCATCCTCGCAATGTTCATTTAGGATTTGTCGCTGCGAGTTTCAAGTATTGCCTTTCCTAATTACTAATTGCTAGTTACTAACTACCGCTTCTTATGCAGATCACCATCATCGGTACCGGACTCATTGGCGGCTCGCTGGGCATGGCGCTGCGGCAGAGCGGCTTTCGTCATCGCATTGTCGGCTGCGACAAGCCTGACGTGCTGGAGGCGGCGCTCGCCTGCGGAGCGGTGGACCGCGCCCACTCCGATCCGCGCCAGGCGGTGGCCGGCAGCGACATCGTCATTCTCGCCACGCCGGTCGGCGCCATCCTGTCGCTGATCGAAAGCCTGGCGCCGGTGCTGCCGCCGCACGTGCTGATCACCGATACTGGCAGCACCAAGCAGCAGGTGGTGGAGCGCGCGCGCATGGTGCTGGGCGCTGAGGCCGCGCAGCGCGTGCTGCCCGGACATCCCATGGCCGGTAAGGAGCACTGCGGCATCGAGCATGCCCACGCCGATTTGTTTCGCGACGCCGTCTGGCTGCTGACGCCGATCGGCGAAGCGCCGCGCACGCCGCAGCAGTTGGAATGGATCGAACTGCTGCAATGCATCGGCGCACGCACCATGACGCTCGACGCCGAGCGCCACGACCGGCTTTGCGCCTGGGTCAGCCATCTGCCGCAGATGATTTCTACCGCGCTGGCCGTGTCACTACGCGAAGAACTGGGCGACGACGAAGCCGTGCGCCAGATCGGCGGCCGCGCGCTGCGCGAGATGACGCGCATCGCCCACAGCCCCTATGCCATGTGGCGCGACATCGCCCTCACCAACAGCGAGAACATAGAAGACGTGCTGCTGCGCTTCGAGCAGCAACTGACGCATCTGCGAGAAAACCTGCGCGGGCCGGGACTGCGCGAGATGTTCGACAGCGCGAACAAATTCGGCTCGTAAACGCGGCGGTAGTAAGATAGGGCCGGAGGGCGGATGGCGACCACCAAAACCAGTCTCGACGAGTATCTCAGCACGGCGTATCGTCCAGATGCCGAATACATCGACGGGGAGCTCAGGGAGAGGAACGTGGGAGAGCTGGAGCATTCCCGAATGGTCAAAGCCATCCTGCGATGGTTCGAGCAGTACGAAACTTCCTGGCAGCTAGAGGCCCTTCCTGAGGTGAGGGTGCAGGTGAGTGCGGAGAACTATCGCGTTCCGGATATTTGCTTGCGTCCGTTGGGTAATCCCGACATTCGTTTCGTCACCGCGGTTCCGGCTGCGGTCATCGAAGTCCTGTCTCCGGAGGACAGCGTCAGCGACTACCGCGAGCGCATTGCCGATTATCGCCGCAAGGGCATTCCGGGCATCTGGGTGGTTGACCCTAAAACGAGGCGCGGCTGGGATTGCTCCACCGGTGACTGGATCGAGAGCACGGACTTCAGGCTGCACGATTCGCCGGTCCACCTCGACTTAGGCGCAATGCGCTAGCAGCCTTGAACACTTTGCGCAGGCGCGACTCTCCTCGGTACAATCCCACTTCAGAAAACTCCTATGGCAATGAACAAAGTAGTGGCGAATGCCGACGAGGCCGTCCGCGACATTCAGGACGGCGCGACGCTGATGGTCGGCGGCTTCGGCCTGTGCGGCATTCCCGAGAACCTGATCCGCGCGCTGGTGAAGAAGGGCGTCAAGAACCTGCACACCATCAGCAACAACGTCGGCGTTGACGATTTCGGCCTCGGGCTGATGCTGGCGGCCGGACAGATCACTTCGCACAAGGGCAGCTACGTCGGCGAAAACCGCTTGCTGGAAGAGATGGTGCTGACCGGCCGCATTGATCTGGAGCTGGTTCCGCAGGGCACGTTCGCCGAGCGCATTCGCGCCGGCGGCGCCGGCATTCCCGCATTTTTTACGCCCACGGGATTCGGCACGCAGGTGGCCGAGGGCAAGGAGACGCGCGAGTTCGGCGGGCGTCCCTATGTGCTGGAACGCGCGCTGAACGCGGATTTCGCGCTGATCAAGGCGTGGAAGGGCGACCGCTGGGGCAACCTGGTCTATCGCAAGACGGCGCAGAACTTCAATCCCATGATGGCGACGGCGGCGAAGATCACCATCGTCGAGGTCGAGCACCTGGTCGAGCCCGGCGAGCTCGATCCCAATTTCATCCACACCCCCAGCGTGTACGTGCACCGCATTTTCCAGGGCACGGAGTACGAGAAGCGCATCGAGCGCAGGACGCTGCGGAAGACGTAGCGGCACGCGACGGACGGTTCTCTGGCGAAAAGCGAACGGCGAATAGCGAAGAGCGACCTATGGCAACACCACCCAACATCGGCAAGCAGAAGGACACGGAAAAGCGCGACCGCATTGTGCGGCGCGTGGCGCGCGAATTGCGCGACGGCTTTTACGTCAACCTCGGCATCGGCATGCCCACGCTGGTGGCCAACTGCGTGCCGCCGGGCATGGAAGTGATTTTGCAAAGCGAGAATGGCATGCTCGGCGTCGGGCCGTATCCGCTGGCCGGCGAGGAGGATGGTGACCTGATCAACGCCGGCAAAGAGACGGTGACCGAGATTCCCGGCACCGCCTATTTTTCCAGCGCCGAATCGTTCGCCATGATTCGCGGCGGCCACATTGATCTGAGCGTGCTGGGCGCGATGGAAGTGGACGAAGAGGGCAACCTGGCCAACTGGATGATTCCCGGCAAAATGGTGAAAGGCATGGGCGGCGCCATGGACCTGGTGGCCAGCGCGCGCCGCGTGATCGTGGCCATGGAGCACACCACCCGCGACGGTTCGCCGAAAATTCTGCGCCGCTGTACCCTGCCCATCACCGGGCTGCGCGTGGTGCACAACATCGTCACCGAAATGGCGTACATGCACGTCAGCCCCAGCGGACTGGTGCTGAGCGAAATTGCGCCGCACCTGACGGTGGAAGATGTGCAGCGCGCCACCGAAGCGCCGCTGCTGGTGAGTCCCGAGCTGAAGACGATGGAGTTTTAGCGGGCGCGAGCCCGGCCGCACTCCTCGCTCTCTGTGGCGCTAGACTTGACAGCGCAAAGTCAACGGTTCGCCAGCGATTTCCTACGATTCGATTCCCGAATCGGTCCATTTGTCCGCGGCAACCCGGCCGATTGTGATGTCCGTAACTGACCTGCCCACGCAATGAGACCATAGTGGAAATCGAGACGACACCCGATCGTCAAATGAGGGCCGCTATGTGCTCAAAGAAATTTTGTTTTGTGGTAATGCTGGCTTCGCTTTTCCTCCCGGCCGCCGTCGCCCAGACGCAATCCTCTAACCCCGCGCCAACCGTCAAGCGCACCCCTGCCACCTACACCAACCCTGCTTCCGGCAAGGAAATGTATGTCGCCTATTGCGCGTCGTGTCATGGCGCCGATGGCCAGGGCAACGGCCCGGCGGCGCCGGCGCTGAAGGTGGCGCCTACCAACCTGACCATCCTGGCGGTGAAGAACCACGGCGTATTTCCGGACACGCATGTAGCGGCGGTGATTCGCGGCGAGGCGCTTTCGGCCGCGCACGGCAGCAAAGACATGCCGGTCTGGGGACCGGTGTTTTTGTCGCTGGGACATCACGACGCCGCGTCGGTGCAGTTGCGGGTGGCGAATTTGACCAAGTACCTGGCGTCGATTCAGCAGCGGTAAATCAGGGACTCGGGATTCGGGACTGGGGACTCGACGCGAACCGCATGCGAAACTCTTATTCACCACGGAGGCACGGAGCGCACGGAGAAGAAAGAGAAAAAGAATTCTCCGTGTTCTCCGTGCCTCCGTGGTTGAAAACTGCGCGCCGCTTCACGTCACTGAACCTGCCATCGCAGCGCAGTACAATCCGTGGCGAAAGGAGCCGCTAGTGCGCAAACTCGTCTTATCCGCAATCTTGCTCATCACCGTGGTCGGCTTCAGCCAGAGCGCCAATCGCTTTGACGGCACCTGGAACACGACCGTGACCTGCGATCCCAAGGGAGGCGCGCTCGGCTATACGCTCCACTTTGTTTCCACTGTCTCCGGCGGCGTGCTGCACGGGGAGCGCGGCACCAGCGGCCAAGCGGCTTATCTCGCGATTGATGGCAAGCTGGGCAACAACGGCAATGCCAAGCTCACGGCCAGCGGCATTACCGCTTCCAAGGCATACATCCACGCCCCCATCAAGACCGAAGGCGAAGAGTACAGCTACGAGGTGAAGTCCCAGTTCACGGACACGGAAGGCACAAGGCGAGCGCAGCACCGGGCTCGGCATCGTTGGGCGTCCTTGCCACTGGACGTTTGAGAAGCGGGTAGCGGAAGCGCCCAAGCCGTAGCCGGCCGGGGTCGCGGCTAAAGCCGGCTTTCTGTGAAGAATGCGCGAAGCGGCGTGGCTGAAGCCACGCCCTGATACGGGTATCGCGCGATGGCGCGGTTCCAGAACAATCATGCAAAAGCAAAGGGCGCACGCGAGGTGCGCCCTTCGGCAATGCTGCAAAATCCGTTTACACAGTGACTGGCTGCTTGGCCGTCTGCTTCACCGGCACTTGCGTCAGCCAGTTGAAGCGGTCGGGAGCGGTGCCGTTGACGATGCCGTAGAACTCCTTGCGCACCGTCTTGGTGATGGGCCCGGCGAGTCCGTTGCCCACGGTAATCTTGTCCACCGAGCGGATGGGCGTGATCTCCGCGGCGGTGCCGCTGAAGAACAGCTCTTCGGCGATGTACAGCATCTCGCGCGGAATAATCTGCTCGATCACCGGAATGCCCAGCTCGTGCGCGAGGTGCAGCACCGAGTTGCGGGTAATGCCCGGCAGCACCGAGTTGCCCAGCGGCGGCGTGTAGATGCGGTCCTTGTGGACGACGAAGATGTTCTCGCCCGAGCCTTCGCTGACGTAGCCGTTGACGTCGAGGGCGATGCCTTCGGCGTAGCCGTTGACGATGGCTTCCATCTTGATGAGCTGCGAATTCATGTAATTCGCGCCCGACTTGGCCATGGTGGGCATGGTGTTGGGCGCCAGCCGCGACCATGACGAGACGCAGACGTCCACGCCGTCGTCGCTGTCAGGGCTGCCCAGATACTTGCCCCACTCGTAATTGGCGATATAGAGCTCGGTGGGCGAATTGAAAGGATTGACGCCGACCTGGCCGTAGCCGCGCAGCACGATGGGACGGATGTAGCAGGGCGACACTTTGTTGGCAGCCACCAGGTCAATCGCCGCCTTGCAGAGTTCCTCCAGGCGTGTAATCCAGCTCGATGCGGTAAATCTTGGCCGACTGCACCAGCCGCAGCATGTGGTCCTGCAGGCGGAAGATGGCCGGACCGTTGGCGGTCTGGTAGCAGCGGATTCCCTCGAAAACCGACGACCCGTAATTGACCACGTGGGCCATCACGTGAATCTTGGCGTCATCCCAGGGCACCAGGTGCCCGTTGTGCCACACGAATTCACTGGCTTTAATCGCCATGGTGGAGCTCCTCGAAGTTGGGAGTGGTAGTGCTCGTTATGCTGCCTGGCCCGAGGTCATGACGACGGCGCGGAAGCATCGTTGCCACGCAATCGCCGCGGGTGTCGGTGATGGTGAACATCAGGGGAATCAGCTTAACTCCAAATTATATATGACAGCCGAATCGCGGCTGCCAACCTTTTCCCCAGAGTTGGCAAGCCCAAGTAATGGATGCAGCAGCGTGCCGTCAGGGTACAGCGATTGCGGCAAAAATTGAAGCACTTTGGGATGGAAGCGGGCGGGCGCGTGGCTGAGGGCGGCGCCCGGTTGTGGAAAAACAGTGCCGAAATTTGACTGGGCGGGAGAGAGTCAATTTCACCACGGAGCCCACGGAGCGCACGGAGAAACAAAATCTGGGTGCCCCGTTCTGGCCCGGGTTTGGCCAGGGCGGGGCCTTGCGGTCAATTTCACCAGGAGGACACGGAGCGCACGGGAGATGAAACCCGGGTGCCCCCACATCCGGAGGTTTCAGATGCGTGGGAGATGACGATCCGCTCGGTTTCGCGCCGAACCCGTATCAGGGCGTGGCTTCAGCCGCGCCGTAACGCGCCTTCCTCCTTGATTTGTCATCCCGACCGGAGTGACCTGCTGTTCGCCCCGGCGGGGCTCCCGCACCAACAGCAGGTCCTTCGACTGCGCGAGCGCGCCTGCGGCGCGCTCGCTCCGCTCAGGATGACCATTCGAGGGAGGATGACGTTCGGCGTGGCTGAAAGCCTGCCCTGAGCGGCCGAAGGGCCACGCCCTGATACGGGTCTTGCGCGGCCCGTGAAAATTTGGGAGGGACGAAGAAAAGGCCCCGCCCTAGCCAAAAGAGGGCTAGAACGGGGCACCCAGGTTTGTATTTCTCCGCACGCTCCGTGGGCTCGGTAGTGGAAATTGACGGCACAGGTTCCCTTTTCGAACCGCACGGCGCGCACAATCGCTGCGCGCCGCAAATCCCTGCTTCGGCCAGCCACCGTTGCGCTATAATCCGCGCGTTCCCCGGAGGCGATTCATTCCATGCGCGGCGTGCCTCGCTGGCTGGCAGTGTTGGCCGTAGTCGCGATTGCGGCGGTGGTGTGCGCCTTCACTCTACGTCGCGCCATGACGCCGCCGCTGCTGCTGGTGCGGGTCGCCGAGACCGCGTTGCCCGCCGACGGCGCCAGCACCACTGAGATTTCCCTGCGCTCATCCGACGGCCGCTCGCTGCGCGGGCTCGCCGTCACCTCCGACAATCCGCATCGCGCCGCCGTGGACTCGCTGATCACGCAAGCGGACACCGCCGTGGCCACCATTCGCGCCGGAGTGCTGGCGGGCGAGAGCAACCTCATTGTCACTGCGCCGGGATTTGCGCCGGCAGAAATTTCACTCGCAACCACCGCCGACAACGCCGACTCGCGCGGCGACGGCACACCCGACTTCCTGCGACTGCACGACGCCGGCGATCGCGCCGCCTTCCGCCGCTGGTTCACCTTGCTGGCGGAGTCGCAGTATTACCGCGGCGACAAGCTTCCCGCCGAGATCGACGACTGCGCCGCGCTGCTGCGCTTTGCCTATCGCGAGGCGCTGGTGGAGCATGACAGCGCATGGGCGAGCCAGGCGGCGTTGCCGGTGCCCGCGCCCGGCGGCGACATTCGCCAGTATCAATATCCCTACACGCCGCTGGGAGCGGCGCTGTTCCGCGTGCGCGACGGCAGCTTCCAGGCCGCGGACCTGAACGACGGCGCGTTCGCGCAGTTTGCCGACGCCGAAACTCTGTGGCGGCACAACTCGCATCGCGTGGGCCGCGATGTGCAGCGCGCGCTGCCCGGCGATCTGCTGTTCTTCCGCCAGGACGGCGGCCACATGCCGTTCCACGCCATGATTTTTCTGGGACGCAGCCGGATTGAGAGCGGCAGCGGCGAATACGTCCTGTACCACACCGGCCCCACCGGCAAAGTGCCGGGCGAAATCAAGCGGCTGGCGCTGGGCGAGATTCTGAATTATCCCGACGCGCGCTGGCGGCCGGTGGCGTCGAACCCGGCGTTCCTCGGCGTCTATCGCTGGAACATTCTGCGAGGTGCGGAATGACCGCGCCACGTTTGCGCTCGCGATTCGTGAAAGGCCCCGCCCTGGCCAAAACCGGGCCAGAACGGGGCACCCATGTTGATAGGAGCTTCGCGCGCTCGCGACGGCAGAGCGCCATCGCCGTTTTGCTGCTGTGCGTTTTGTTCGTGATGCCGCTGACGGCGCAGGACAGCGAAGCGAACGCGTCGTTCTCGCTGACCAGCGAGCGTACCTACCTTCCCGGCGAGAAGCCGCAGATTTCGGTCTACAGCCACAACGTCAGCTCGCTGGATTTCCGCCTCTACCGGGTGAACGATCCGGTGAAGTTCTTCAGCCAGATGCAGTCGCTGCACAACTTCGGCGGACAGGCGCCGGCGCTGCCGCGACAGGCGCATACCTGGCTGGAAAAATTCCATGCCTGGAAGCACCGCCTGTGGGTGCGAATCCGCGATTTCATTCGCGGCCAGTTCTCCGAAGATTCGCGGCACGAGATTCGCGCGTGGCAAACGGAAGAGGCCAAGCCCACACCGGCCGGCAAAGTGCAAACCTACGCGCAGGTGCCCATCCTGAATCCGCAGCAACTGGTTTCGACCTGGACGTGGAGCGTGCCGTCGCACGAGCGCTGGGAGAGCCAGAACATCACCGTGCCGGTCAGCGACAAGGGCGTGTACCTGGTCGAGGCCACCAACGGCACGCTGCGCGCCTACACCGTGGTCGTCATCACCGAGATCGCCATCATCACCAAGGCCGCGCCGGGACGCCTGACTCAGTTTCGTGGTGGACCGCCGCACCGGCGATCCGCTGCCCGGCAGCTTCGTGCACGTGTGGATTGATCAGCAGGAAGTTGCGTCCAAGCAGGCCGACCAGCAGGGGCTGGTGGATGCGGACATCAACTCCGACAAGCCGGAGAACGTGGCGGTGCTGGCGCTGAGCGGCGATCAGTTCGCCATCAACACGCCGGGCGCGTGGAACCTCGGCGACGCTGCCGATCGCCATCTACAAGGGATACGCCTACACCGACCGCCCGATCTATCGCCCCGGCGACACCGCGCACTTCAAGGCCATCGTGCGGACGGAATCGCCCACCGGCTACCACATTCCGCAGAACCGCGAGTTGCGCCTGGAGATGCGCGATCCGCAGAGCTACGACGTCATCTGGCAGAAGTCGCTGACGCTGTCAGACATCGGCGTCGCGCACTGGGATTACCCCATTCCCGCCGACGCGCACCTGGGCTCGTACTACGTCACCATGCAGATCGGCGAGCGCTACGTCGAGGGCACCAGCTTCTCGGTGGAGGACTATAAGAAGCCGGAATACGCAGGTAAAGGTCACGGCGCAGACGCCGCGCGTGATCCAGGGGCAGCCCATCAAGGCGACCATTGATGCGCGCTATTACTTTGGCGAGCCGGTGGTGAACGCCAAGGTCACGTGGGTGGTACACACCTCAACCTACTGGCCGATGGGCCGCTTTGAGGACGATGAAGATCAGGGCGAGGCCGGCGCGGCCGACGGCGGCGACCAGTCCGGCGACGACAACAGTAGCGAAGACGCCTACGGCGCCGGCGAGCAGGAGAGCGAGAAGACGGGCACGCTCGACGCCGACGGCAAGCTGCAAATCGAAATTCCGACGCGCGTTGATTGCAAGAGGCAGGACCTGGTCTATCGCATCGAGGCGCGCGTCACCGACGCCGGCAATCGCGAAATTTCCGGGCACGGCTTCGCCTCGCCACCTACGCCAGCTTCTACCTGTCGGCGATGCCGAATTCCTACGTGTACAGCAAAGGCGGCACCGCGACCATCAACGTCACCGCGCAGAACTACGACAAGAAGCCGGTGCAGACGGCGTTCCAGGTTACCGATGACCCGCTGGAACTGGCAGCACGGCGGCAGGCCGGCGAACCATCACTTCGACGCAGGGCCAGACCGACGCCAGCGGCAAAGGCGCAGGTCAAGCTCACCATTCCGAGTCCGGCGAGTTCCGCGTGCTGGTGACCGCCACCACGCCCGAAAAGCGCCGGTCGAGAGCACTGCCTATTTGTGGGCGCCGGGCGAAAGTCCGTGGTGGGCCGGCCAGGAGCAGGAGCGCATGCAGATTGTCCCCGACAAGAAAACCTACCAGCCGGGCGACACCGCGCACGTGCTGATCGTCACCGACAAGGAGCCGACCTCGGTGCTGGTGACGACCGAAGGCAACGGGCTGTACTCGGGACAGGTGATTCGCAGCAGCGGCGGCAGCGTCACCGTGGACGTGCCTATCCGCGCGGAGTTCGCGCCCAACTTCTACGTCGCGGCGGTGTACATCCGCAACAACAAGCTCTACCAGGGCTCGAAGAGCCTGAGCGTGCCGCCGACGGCAGCATCAGCTCAACGTGCAACTGCTGCCGTCGAAGCCGCAGTATCAGCCGGGCGAGGCCGCCAGCTACACCATCAAGAGCAGCGACGAGAACGGCAAGCCGGTGGCGGCCGAGTTCAGCCTGGGCATCGTGGATGAAGCCATCTACGCCATCAAGCCCGACACCACGCCGGAGCATCCTGAATGCCTTTTACGGCCGCGTGTATTCGCAGGTGATGACCGACACCTCGCTCACCTACTACTTCAACGGCCAGGCCGGCAAGCGCCGGATGCAACTGGCGAACGTGCGCCGCTCGCGCGCGCTGGGCCAGCTGAAGCCGGAGCGCCTGGTGCAGCCCAAGATCCGCAAGGCCTTCCCCGACACCGCCTACTGGGTCGCCGACATTCAACACCGGCGCAACGGCCAGGCGACGGTGCACTTCGATTATCCCGACGCCATCACTTCGTGGCGCGCCACCGCGCGCGGCGTCACCCCGATACGCAAGCGTCGGCAGCGCCGTCAACAACACCATCGTGCGCAAGAACATCATGGTGCGGCTGGTGGTGCCGCGCTTCTTCCGCCGGGCGACGAGATCACGCATCTCGACCATCGTGCAGAATTATCTGCCGACCGCGAAAGTCGCGCACGTCTCCATGGAGCTCACCGGCCTGCAAGTGCTGGACGGCAGCGCAGCAGGCACGTCACCGTTCCCAGCGGCGGGCTGATGAAGGTGGATTACCGCGTGCGCGTGCTGAATGTGGATTCGGCGAAAGTGCTGGGCAAGGCGCTCACCGACGTCGAGAGCGACGCCATGGAGCTGACGCTGCCGGTCGTTCCCTTCGGCGTGAAGCTGGCCATCGCGAAGTCGGGCTCGCTCGCCGGCGCGGGCATGACCGACACCATGCAGCAGATGCAGTTCCCGCAGCATGTCGAAGTCGGCACCCGCAAGCTGACGGTCAACATCACGCCGTCCATCGCCGGATCGGTGTTCTCGGCGCTCGCTTCCTCACCTCGTATCCTTACGGATGCACCGAGCAGACCATGTCGAGCTTCCTGCCTGACGTGCTGGTGGCCGACGCCATGAAGAAGCTGGGCGTGAAGTCCGACATCGATCCGGCCACGCTGAACAAGCAGGTGAAGGCCGGGCTCGACCGCCTGTACAACTATCAGCATGACGACGGCGGCTGGGGTTGGTGGCAGACCGACGACAGCCATCCCTTCATGACCGCCTACGTGCTGGCCGGCCTGAGCCAGGCGCAGGGCGCGGGCTTCGAGGTCAAGCAGGAAGCAATCGACAAAGGACGCGGCTGGCTGCGGCAGGAATTCGATCAAGCACGCAGAAGGTCCGCAGACCGACCTGCGCGCCTACATGGCCTACGCGCTGGTCGATGAGCGGCGTACACGATACCGCGGTGCTGGATTCCGTGTGGGCGCAGCGTTCGACGCTCACGCCGTACGGGCAGGCGATCCTGGGGCTGGCGATGCTCGACATGAACGACGGCCGCGCGCAGGAGCTGACGAAGCAGCTGGAAGGCGAAGCCAAGCAGGACGATTCGCAGGCCTGGTGGCCGAGCGAGCAGAACTACCTGATGGACTACTGGGGCGACACCACGCCGGAATCCACCGCCTACGCGCTGAAGCTGATTGATCGCGCCGACAGCGCCAGTCCGCTGCTGCCCAAGGCCGCGGTGTACCTGGTCAACCATCGCAGCCAGGGCTACTACTGGGACACCACCGAGCAGACCGCGATGGTCATCTACGGGCTGACCGATTACCTGGCGCGCACCCAGGAGCTGAAGCCGAACTACAGCGGTGGAAGTGCAGGTGAACGGCAAGACCGTCGCCACGAAGAAATTTACGCCAGCCGATGCGCTGGCCCCGGCCACCAGCATCACGCTGAACGAATCGCAACTGGCGCCCGCGGCCAACCAGGTGCGCGTGGTCAAGACCGGCGACGGCCGCGTGTACTGGTCGGCGCGCGGCGAGTACTACTCCAGCGATTCCAAGGTGGTCAACGTCGGCCGCTTCAGCCTGAGCGTGGCGCGCCAGTACTACAAGCTCTCGCCGGTGCAGAAGGACGGCAAGCTGATCTATCACCTCGACAAGCTGGACGGCCCGGTGGCGGTGGGCGACACGCTGGCGGTGCGCATTACCGTGGGCGGCAGCGAGTGGAAGTACCTGATGATCGAGGACCCGATTCCTTCCGGCACCGAGTCCATCGCGCGCGACGATCTCTATCAGCTCGACGACCAGGCGCCGACGTGGTGGCAGCGCTGGTACAGCAATCGCGAGCTGCGCGACGATCGCACTACGTTCTTCAACTTCTACTTCCCGCAGGGACAGCATGAGTACACCTACCTGCTGAAGGTGGTGAACCCCGGCAACTTCCGCGTCAGCCCCACCAGCGTGGAGCCGATGTATCAGCCGGATTATCTTTCCACCAGCAACGCCATGACGGTGACGGTGAAATGAGCGCAACCCTGAGCCGCGGAGGATGGGCGCGCATCTGGCTGCTGAATCTGGTGGCCAATGCCGCGCTGCTGGCTGTCGTTTATTACTGGCTGCTCATTCCCGATGCGCACGGATGGCAGGTGGGCGGCTCGGCGCTGCTCGCGCTGGCAGCCGTCGTACTCACCTTGTGGCTGCGCGCGGGAACGCTGGCGTATTTCCGCGTGGGCGAATATCGCCGCGACGGCACGGTGTGGCAGGCCTATCGCCACTCCGCGCGGCACATCGGCGCGCTATTCCTGTGGCTGCTGGTGATCTTGGCGCTGCTGTTCGCGGTGCTGGAGTTGCTGCCCTTCGCGCCGCAATTCGGGGTGTGGTTCTGGCAGAAGTCGCCGGAGACGCTGCGCTTCGGCAACCCGCGCCAGATCATGCATTCGGCCATCTGGATCCTGCGGCTGCTGCTGTTCGTGGCCATTCCCGCCGTATGGGTGCCGATTGCCATGACGGTCGCGGCTTCGGGATTCAGCCGCGGCATGTGGCGCTCGCTGCGCGTGCTGAAGCAAGCCATGTACTGGATGTGGTTCGCCGTGCTGGTGGCCATCGGCGTGTACGTACCGTATCGGCTGGTGACCTGGGTCCCCGACGCCGCGACCCTGAAGTCGCAGGCCTGGAGCATGGGCCTGCGCTTCCTCGCGGCATACGTCGTGGGGCTGACCATCGCGCTCGCGCTGGTCTGCATGGTCGGCGAAAAAGTGGACAAGTCAGTGGCTAGTGGCTAGTGGCGCACTTGAGCCTTCAGGGCTAGGGCTGGGGCTAATCAAGGATTCTTCCAGCGCGGCTGCGAGGTTCGACAATGGCGACCGTAATCGCCAGCTCACAAGAATGGATCCTCTGCTCTCGATAGGGGAACAAGGTGCACCGAATGAATAAACAGCTATGCCAGCATTCGGGCTTTCGTTTTATTTTGGAAGGTCTCTGGTACCTCCGAGAGTGATTAGAACGATATTGCCGCCATCCGCACCTCGTGCCACGACCAGCTTTTCGTGCTTCCAATCGTATGCGAAGTCGAAAAGAGTCTTGTCGTGAAAGCCGGTGACACCGATGGGAGTACCACCCGACAGAGGCTGCATCACGATGTTGCCGATTCGGCTTTTATTAGTCGGCGGGTAGCCCAGCCTACCATCAAGCGGGTGCCCCACCCAAGCCGGGTTTGCTTGGGTGGGGATTTTCCATCCCGTCGCCAAAATCGGGTGCTCCAGAGTCCGCTCTGAGCTTGTCGCCGGGTCTCGCGGGGTTCGAGACCTGGAGCAAGCGTCATCGATCCTGGTTGGCAGGGATTCCCAATGGCGGCGCGAGCTCACAGCATCGAAGAGTCCCGAACGCGACGATGTTTGCATCGCGCATTTACCCGGGTCTCGAAAACCGCGAGACCCGGGGCACCCGCAGGCCGAGCAGCGTTGGAGCTTCCCCTGAAATCCTAACGATTTTTGTGCGCCGGCCGAAATGCCAGGGTTGCGATACTGCGAGCGCCGGAGGCGCGGCATAGTTTAGCCCAGCGTGCAGCCGAAGGCGGAACGCTGGGTACGCTCGCCACATGAGCCCGCGCCCCGGACGGGGCGCCGCCGGTCGCCCATGGTGGCGTGTCGCCAGTCAGCGACATCGTATTCGTCGAGTGTGCGCGTGAGTACGTCACAAAAGCGTCGGTTTTCATGTGAGGGATGAGGCGGCGCACCCTACGGGGCGCAGATCCGTAACGCCAGCCTACCCATCGTTCCGCTACGCTCCACGGTGGGCTAGATTATGGCGCGCCTCCGGCGCTCTTATGGTCGCGAACCGGACATTCTCGAGGTGCATCCAAGCCGGGTGTCCCAGAGCCTGCCCTGAGCTTGTCGAAGGGTCTCGCGGGGTTCGAGACCCGGGAGCTCGCGCGCTAGGTCGAGTGAGGCGACTCCCAGGTTATCCCAAAAGAGGGGCGAACCCTTCGACTGCGCTCTCCAGAGGCTAAACAGGTAACTCGTCTAGTTTCTGTCATCACTGACGTTGCGAAGGAACGTCGCTGGCTCAGAGCCTGCCCTGGGGGCACCGGGCGGCCTCGACTTCTTCCAGGGTTGGATAAAACGGAGTCCCGCCTCTCCGCTGATCTCCACATGTTGATATGTATGCATGCTAGCAAAATGGCAGAGAGGCAAAGTGGCATGCCAGTTTCGGCCAATAACCCCATTGTTTTCTTGGTTTAACGTATAAACGTCCTGGAATCATCGAGTTGTGGCTAGTCGCGCGCTAAGTAGTAATGTTTGCAACCGCGAAACATATATTTTTTTGCTCAATCCGCACCCCCAATTGGCTCGAGGAAGCAGCCCCGCCGGGCATGGATCCGGCTCTGCCCAGGCGGCAGCAGGAGCGACTTCCCGGCTCTCGGACCCCGCGACCCGAGCCGCCCGGTGGACCGGGTCTCGCGGGGTCCGAGACCCGGGACCTTGATTGCAAGGTGGCGTGCGGCGACTCCCAGGTTAGCCCAAAGGAAGGGCGAACCTGGGGCACCCAGGCTAGTCACTAATCACTAATTGCTAATCATTAATTGCTGGTTGCTAATTGCTGATTCCGCCATTTTGCAGTGCGTCGAACAGCGCCGCCCTTCCGTCGCGGCGGGCAATCTCGGCAACGCGCGCCTGGGCTTGCGCATACGCATGTCGCAACTCCTGCTCGCTCGCTGGCGAGCGCAGCGACTTCTCCAGCGCCACGGCATCGCCGGTCACAGCTTCCGGCGCGCGCGAGCCATGCGCATCGCTCAGGTAGAGCACCAGGCCTTCGCGGAACCATAGCGGCGTTCCCGCCTTGGCGTACGACTCGATCAGCATGTGCAGCAACTCGTGGCGCAGCGTGCTCTCCAGCGCGCCCGACTGCTCCAGCACCTCCGGCGGTTGCAGCCGGATGTTGCGCCCGCGGGTGCTGGCGGCCATCCAGCCGGGCTCGCCGGTGGAATCGCGAAACGCGGCCACGGTAGCGTACACCTTCAGCCGCGGGGTGGCGCGATAGAGCAGGCCGGTGCTCTCTTCGTTCTCGTGCATCAGGCGCGTGGCCAGCGCCAGCAGCGGCTTGTCGCGCTCCGGTCGCGTGGTCAGCAGGGTGACGTCGTCGTTGGAGAATTGCTGCCAGGCGATGCCCTGCGCGCTGACGCCCAGCCGCGTCCCGGGATAGTAGAACGCCAGGATCTGCCGGTAATTGCGGCCTTCTTCGCCCATCACCTCGGCGCCGATCTGGCACAGGCCGACGCCGTGCCCGGAGCCGCGCCCGTGGAAGAGGAAGCGGTCGCCGGCGGCGCTGACGTCGTACCAGTTGCTCTTCAGGCGGTCCCATCCGATGTGGCGGCCGACGGCGGAGCGGAAGGCCAGCGCCGGCACCGTCACCGCGCCGTTGCCGGTGACCCTCAGAAATTCGACGCGTCCGCTGGCGGTCCGCTCGGCCACGCTTACGCTGCGTAGTGTGCCGGGAATGGCGATGCCGTCGTCGGCCAGCGCGCGCTGCAGGTCGCGCCGCGAGACTTCGCTGCGCCACTGGCTGCCGCCGTTGCGGGTGCAGTAGTGGTCGGAGTGCTGCACCAGGTAGGGCGCGCGCTCTTCGTTGTTGCCCAGAATGTAGCGGCCGTCTTCGGTGGTGCCGCCGCAGTTGGCGAAGTAGTAGGTCGCGGCGGGCTCGCCGTCGTACCACAGCAACTCGCCGCGGTGGACTCGACGATGTTGCGCAGACGTGGCGTGATGCCGGCGACGCGCAGGTCCTGGCAGTGGGTGGTGTCGCAGAAGTCGAAGCCCTCGAGCGCATGCCGGCTGCCGAAGTGCATTGCGAAAGTGCGCGCGGCCACGGCCATCGCCTTCAGCGCCTCGTCGGACTTGAAGTTGCCGACCTCGCCCGCCAGCACGCCGGCGATGTACTCATCCATCGGCATCAGCGCGGTGATCAGCAGGGTGCCGTCGCCGGCGCGGATTTCCAGCGGGAAGTCGCCGTGGATGGGCGGATCGCCGGACGCGCTCATCAAGTAGGCACCGCTGATGTCCACCGCCGAGGACGAAGTCTTGTCGCTTGCAATTTCGATTTGCGACCCGGCGGCGCGCAGGTCGAGTGCGGAGAAGTCAGCCGGCTTGCAGGTTGCGCATTTGCGAAGCTGCGCATGGCCGTTGGCGCGCAACGTTAGCTGCCGCGGCGGATGCAGCGACCACAAGCGCACCCGCACCGTCTGCGGAAATCCGCGACGCGCGGCCGCAGGATCGACGGGCGGTCCGCTGGCCGCTCCTCCGAACGTAGTGGCCAGCAGCAGAACGATGACGGCGGCAAGCTGCTTCATCGGCCACTCCTGGCTGCGGGCTTCGGTGTGGCGCCGGCGTAAGCGGCGAAGATCTTCGCGGCGAGGGCGGCGGCGTCTGCGCCGTGGCCGCGCTCCAGGAAGACCACCACCGCGACTTCGGGCTTGGCGGCGGGAGCATAGCCGGCGAACCATCCGTGCGTCCACGCGCCTTCGGAGGCGACAGCGGTACCGGTCTTGCCGGCGACGGCGATGGCCGAGGTCTGCGCGCTGTGCGCCATCCCGTAGCGCACCGACTGCGCCAGCCCGTCGAACACTGGTGCAAGTTTGGCATCGCCGTGCCGCACGGCGAGTTTGCGATAGGCGCTGACGAGTTCCAGCGGCGTAATGTCCACGCCCCACTCGCCGATGGCCTGAAGCTGCAATTGCCCCGGCGATTGCGCCAGTTGGACCTTGCCGGCGACCTCCGGCGAAGCGAGGCCGGTGAGCGCGGTGAAACCGTCGTGGGTGAGCGCATCGCGAAGCTGTGCCGGCGTGAGGCGGGTGGCGACCTGCGCGAAATACGAGTTGCAGGAGTAAGCCAGCGCGGCGGCGGGATCGAGCGGCGCAGTGGTCGCGGGATGCGTGCAATCGAAGCCGCGTCCGGCGATGGTGAGCGTGCGCTTGCACGTCAGCGCAGTGTGCGGTGTGAGCTCTCCGTTTTCCAGCAGCGCCGCCAGCGTGAATGGCTTGAGGCTGGAGCCGGGATGAACCAGCCGTCGCGCAGCCACGTCGAGATGATAAGCGGCCAGCACTTCGCCGGTAGCGACATTGAGCACAACCGCGGCGCCGCGTTGTCCGGCCATGATGCGCGACAGCGATGCCTGCAAGTCCGCATGGCGCGCGGGTTCGGCGGCAGCCGCAAACGCAAGTGCGGCGACGACGGCAAACAGGATGAGCCCGCGGCGCATGCCTCGATTCTAATGCGGATTGCGCGCGCCTCAGGTGAATGAGTGGATGCCCGCGGGCACCGCCTTAGAGCATCGGCGAGTCTCCCGGTATCGAAAACCGCGCGCCCGGGGCCCGCGAAAAGCAGCGCCTTCGCCGATGCAAACGCTCTACAATAGAGCTAACGCTAATTCGTCAGTTGGAGGGTCGCCATGGAACTTCGATTGACTGAAGAAGAAGCCGATCTTCTTCTCGAACTTCTACAAGAGCATCAGACCCAGCTGCTGCGCGGCATCGCCAAGACCGACCATTACGAATTCAAAGCCGGGCTGCGCCGTCGCTGCGAATTGCTGGAGGGTATGCTGGCCAAACTGATGGTGCCGGTACCCTGATTTCGTGGCCGTGCAGCGGCTCAGATCCCCGCCAAGGGTAATGCCGCGGCAGAAACCGTCCTTCCGGTTTGCTGCTTCACCAGCATGAGCCATCAGCCGACCGGCTGTGGCTGGTTACTTTCGTTTGCGCGATACGGCAGTTCCCGCGTGCCGGCCATCCTGATTTGCACTAGGCTTTGAAGAATACTTCTGCGCCACCTCCAGCGCCCCGCGCCACTGCGACAGCTTCGAACATCGGGTCATGCCAATGCGGGAATGTCTCGTTCGCAACGTTTCGAGCCTCAAAGGAGAATCGCAATGCGCTCTCATCGAATGAGCTGTGTGATCTTTTTGGCCGTGGTGCTGGCATTTAGCGGCAGCGCGCTGGCGCAAGGTAACTGCAACGGCCTCACTCTGGGCCAGGAAGGCAGCCTGAACGGCTTTGTTCCCTTCCTCGCTAGCAGCCTGTGGAACAGCAATATCGCCAGTGCGCCGGTGGACCCCAACTCCGACGCCATCATCAATTTCATTGGCGGCAGCACGCAGTTGCATCCCGACTTCGGCGCCGGTCTCTACCAGGGCCACACCTTCGGCATCCCGTATGTCGTGGTCGCCGGCAACCAGCCGATGGTGAACATCCACTACACCGCTTATGGCGATGAGAGCGATCCCGGGCCGATGCCGATTCCGCTGAACGCGCCGATCGAAGGCTATCCCAACCCGGGTGACGGCGATCGCCACGTGCTGGTGATTGACAAGGGCAACTGCTGGCTCTACGAGCTGTATTCCAGCTACGAGCAGAATCCCGGCCTGTGGAACGCCGCCTCCGGCGCGGTGTGGGACCTGGAGACAAACGAGCAGCGGCCCTACACCTGGACCTCAGCCGACGCCGCCGGGCTGCCTATCTTTCCCGGCCTGATTCGCTATGATGAGGTGGCGGCCGGCGCCATCCACCACGCCATCCGCTTCACTTTGCAATACAGCAAGCAGGCGTTCACCCCGCCGGCGTCGCACTGGGCGGCGAACTCCAGCAACCCGTTGGCAGCGCCCATGGGCATGCGCCTGCGCCTGAAGGCCAGCTTCGACATCTCCGGCTATCCCGCCGACGACCAGGTGATCCTGACCGCGCTGAAGCAGTACGGCATGATCATGGCCGACAACGGCAGCTCGATGTACATCGGCGGCACTACCGATCCGCACTGGAACAACGATCATCTGAACCGGTTGAAGCAGCTCACCGCGTCGGACTTCGAGGTGATCCTGATCTCGCCGCTGTACACGCCGCAGAATGTGCCCACCGGGCCGAGTCCCACGGTCAACAGCTTTACCGCGACGTCGTCGGGCGGGGCGGGCCAGCCGGTGACCCTGAGCTGGAACGTGACCAACGGCGAGTACTACGTGGTAGCGCCGGCCGTGGGAGCCATTCGCGGAACCAGCGTGGTGGTCTATCCCCGGACTACCACCACCTACACGCTGTATGCTACAAACCAGTACGGCCGCACCGACGCGCAAGTGACGGTGACTGTGCCCTAGCCTGGTGAAGGGGTGAACCGCGAATGTCTGCGTACCTGTTGAAGACGGAGCCCACGACGTATTCGTTTGCCGATTTGCAGCGCGACAAGGTGACCATCTGGGACGGCGTGTCGAACCCGGTGGCCGTGCGCCATCTGCGCGAGATGGAAGCGGGAGCGCAACTGATCATCTACGAAACCGGCGACCACAAGAGCGCGGTCGGTACCGCGACCGTGGTCTCGGTGGACGCCACCGACCCGCGCGTCCCGCAGGTGAAGATCAAGGCCGGCAAACCGCTGCCGAAAGCGGTGACGCTGGCCGAGATCAAGAGCAACCGTTTGTTTGCCGATTCGCCGCTAGTGCGACAGGGACGGCTGTCGGTGGTTCCGCTGACGGCGGCGCAGTACAAGTATCTGACCGGCGAATAGCGGCAATGCCCCGCCCTGGCCAAACCCAGGCCAGAACGGGGCACCCAGGTTTGGAACGGAACCGGGCTTAGACGGCGGCCCTTATTCCTCTACGAAGGCCTTGAGGCGGTCGAGCGCCTGGTCCCACTGCTCGGAGACGCGGTCGAGATAGAGCCGCAGGTCGTCCATGGGCTCGCGGCGAAACTCAAACAGCGTCTCGCGGCCGGCGCGCACGCCCCGCACCAAGCCGGCATCCTCCAGCACCCGCAGGTGCTTGGTGATGGCCTGCCGCGACATGCGCGCACCGGTGGTAAGCTGCGAGATGGAGCGCCGCCGTCCGGTGGAGAGCGCCACCACCAGCCCCAGGCGCGTCTCGTCGCCCAGTGCGGCGAACACCGGCGCGCAAGTGTGCCGCGTGACTACACCCGGCTTAGAGCTTCTGCGCGACATGGCTCTCGATGTTCTTCATCTGCTGCGCCCAGCCGCCGTCATTGCGCAGGAAGGCCTCGTCGCGACGGTGCGCGGGAATCTTGTCGAAGCCGGATTCGGTGACTACCAGCAGCGTGCCCGCCGGCGTCTTCTCCAGCGTGAACTCCACCAGGGTTGACGGCTCCTGCGAATAATCCACTTTGGGATCCACTGCGTAGGGATGCCAGGTAAAGGAGAAACGCTTCTCCGGCTCCATGGTCTGCACCACGGCTTCCCACTTCAGGTTCTCGTAACCGGGCCAGGTGATGTGCCCGCGCGAAACCTGGCCGGCGACGAAGGGGCCATCGAGTGCCACCCGGAACCACTCGCCGAACTCGCGGTGGTCAGTAAGGGCGCGCCAGACGCGCGCCGGCGAAGCTTTCAGCTCAATACGTTTTTCAATGCGGTCCGGCATTATGCAACCTCTCGATTGCATATTAGAACAGGGCAGCGACACATGCAACTGATAAGTTGCTGGAATAGTGGTTCGTGGTTCGTGGTTCGTGGCTCGTGGTTCGTGGTTCGCGAATCGTGGATCGTAAGCGGGCTCCCCGTGGCCAAGTCCTCGCCAACTATCCACTTCTCTTCACCTGCCCGACGTCGTAGAGGCGATCCGCCTTGGCTCCGCCGCCACTTCGTAGCTGTAGAGCTGAAACGGCGCCCAATAGAGCGGCTTGCGGTAAATCGTGTCCGAGTGCAGCAGCGCCAGCTTGGCGGAGCGCAGGGCTACGTCGGGACTCTCATGATCGGCCAGCCCGCCGTAGAGGTGGTCCACCAGTTGCGGCGTGGCTGAATCGCTGGCCTCCCACAGCGCGGCGATGACGTTATGCGCTCCCGCGCGCAGAAAGGCCCAGGACAATCCGACCAATCCCTCGCCGCTGTAGGCACGCGCGCCGGCGCCATAACAACTGGAGAGCGTGACCAGGTTGGCTTGCAGCGGATGGCGGATGATGTCGCGCGCGTAGAGCTTGAATGAATCTTCCTCGGGCGCGGCCTTCGACAGGATGACAGCCGAATCGAGCGGGCTGAGGCGACTGGCGGTGGCGTGCGCGACGAAGTGAATGTAGGCAAACTGCTGCGGATTGCTGTCGAGATAGGCCTGGTTGGTGGCCTGGGCGCGTTCCAGCACGGTGCGGCTGGACTCGGGAAAATGGCTTTCCACGCTGTGCATCTCGACCGAGGCGTTGGGCAGCTCGGCATACTCGCGGCTGGGCGAGAGCGGATCGCCAACCAGCAGCAATCTCTGCCGCGAGGTGGCTGACTGCGACGCCGGATGCAGCAGCCGCAACGCACCGGCGTTGGTCAGGGTGGTGTCTTCGATCAGGTAATGCAGCTTGGGCTGCGGTACCAGCAGGGTCTCGAAGTTCAGGTTATTGAGCGAGCCGTCGGGGATGATAACGGTGCGCGGATTTTCGGCAATCTCGCTCGCGGCCGGCGCGACCAGCATGTTGTAGAGCTCAACCCCACGCCGGTTGCCGGTTTCGAGCACATCGCGCGGGCCCAGAAGGTCGCTGCGATAGTTCTGCGCCAGCGCGTCGATATCCTGCGCTGGCGGCAGCGGATAAAGTGCTACCCGCGCCGGCGCGATCACCCAAAGATAGCTGTACTTCGGACCCAGCCAATAGAAGAGGATAGTGGCGTGGACGTGCTCCGCCAGTCGCTGCGGATTTTCCATGGTCCAGGGACGCGTTTCAGTATTCTTGTGCACCGCGGCCAGGCCTTCGGCCAGCGTCTGGGCGCGGCTGTAGTCGGCGACCTGCAAGGCCTCGACCGGCTGCTTCTGCGCGATGAGGAAGTGAATGTAATCGTCCTGCAAGTGAGCGGCGTTGGCCAGGAAGGGCAAGCGCAGTTCTTCCTGGTCGAGCGAGGATCGCGCTTTCTCCAAAGTGGCCAGCGCCAACTGATACTGGCGCGAGGCATCGGCGGGACGGTTCTGGATCTCCATTACTCGCGCCAGGTTTTCCTCGGCTTCCCAGCGCATGGGAGTTTCGCTCTGCGAATCGGTGTCAATCGCGCGAAAGATCTGGGTAGCGCGGGCGGTGTCGCCTTGGTGCGTGGCGATCTGGCCCTCCACCAGCATGGCGTCAAGCTCGCCGATACGGTCCTTGTGAGCGCGGCACTGTTCGATGGCCTGACGGCTGAACTGCTTAGCCTGCTCCCACTGCGACTGTTCGGCGGAGATGGCCGCCAGCGCGGTGAGCGCGTCCACCCGGTCCTGGTTGTCCTCCGATTGCTGCGCCAGCGTCAGCGATTGCCGGTAATAATCCTTCGCAGCAGCCGGCTGCTGCATGTCGCGCGACACCAGGCCGAGCGCGAGCAGCCACTTCACCAGGTCATTGCGGGCGTCCAGCTTGCGCGCCAGGTCGGCAGCCTGCTGAAAGTAGAAGATGGACTTATCGGCGTCGCCCATGCGGTAGTAGGCCCAGCCCAGGTTGCCCAGCACCTTCTGCTCGGCGAACTGCGCACCCAGCGCGTGCACCGCGCGATAGCCGTCGGTAGACCACACGATGGAGTTGTCAAAGTGTGCCTGCTTCAGCGCGGTCAGCCCGAGATTGAGCAGGGTGGTGGCTTCCAGAAGCTGGTCCGGCTGGCGGCGAGCGGCCTGCAGGCTCTGGCGAAAGAAGTCTTCTGCCTTGGGAAAATTCCCTCGCACCAACTCGATCACGCCGTGGATTTGCGCCAGTTGGCCGTCAAGCGAGGAGTGATTGAGCTGGCAAAGCTGGTCGGCGCGCTCCAGATGCGCGTCGGCTTCAGGATCGCGATCCAGACGGGCCAGGGCGAGGGCTTCCACCATGTTCTTGCGGATGGCGTCGTCGCCGTTGGCGAGTTCGGCGGGCAGCGAAGCGTTCAGCGTATCCAGCGCCTGCTGGTTTTGCCGGCGATAGGCCTGCACCTCCGCCTGCAGGATGCGAAACTTCCATCCCCAGTCCTGGCTGCGAGGCGAGTAATATTCGCGCGCTTCTTTGGCCTGCGCTTCCGCCTGGTCCAGATCGCCGCGTACGATGGCCAACCGCGCCGACTGGTATTCCTTCTGCGGATCGTGCGCTGGTCCCGACCTGCATCCGCACATCGCGACCAGCGCCAGCAGAAGTGCCAGGCTTTCTATGGATAGGAGCTGCCGTTGGTGCGAGTATCGCCGCCGGTCACGCCGCCGTTCACCGGGCATCCCAGATCCAGCCGCAGCATGATCAGGTGAAAGGAGTTGTGGTCCACCAGCAACTCGCCCAGGGTAATTCTGCCGAAGTCGGGAATCACCAGCACGTGTCCAAAGGTCTTTCCGGGACAATCGCCACGGAGTTCCTGGACCAGCGAGCATAGGACCATTCCCCTTTTCTGATTTCCCGCCCCTTCAGGGTTGGAATCTGTCTTTGGAGGATAACGCTGTTGCAGCAAGTCGCGATAGCGTGTCCAGCGGTTGTCCTTTTCGTTTTGCTGAGCGTGCATGAGGCGATGCTGCTCGTCCACCTTGTTCAGGAAAGACTTGTTCTCGATACACGGCTGGCTGGGATATTCGCGACCGTCACCAGGATCGCAGAATCCGAAGTCCAGCACCGGATCAATCACCCTACCGGAGATGCGGAGATTCACGAACTGCGTGCCGACAAAAGAGACCTTGGGCACATAGCCTTCGGCCGGATGCTCGGTGGAAATCTGCGCTACCACCCGGTCGGCGGTGACTACGTTCAGGATATTCAACCCCTCGATGGCGGTGGAGACCACTGTGGTCCAGGCGCCATTGCGCGGGCTCTGGCTGCCGGCGACTTTCGACTCGGCGCTGCGAAACGACATCAGGCCCTGGAAGTTGAAGTTGTTGGAACGGGTGCTGGCGAAGCCGCCGGAGGCGGGCAACGACAGCGGCGCCTGCACCGGCACAATCTGGTCGAAGGGGCGCTCGATGCGGCCGCCGATGGCGTTGGCGTCGGCGTCATAGAAGTGAGTTCTCGGCGCTTGATTGTCCATGAGAATCCTTTCGATGAACGGGAATGCGGTCTAGTGCAACTGCAGGTTGAATGCGTAACGCGCTATTTCAGGACCCTGGGCACTGCCTGCGCTTAGCCCGTGTACGACGAGAAAATATTCGCCTGAGGCGGGAGCGGACGGCGCGACTCGAAGAGGTAAAGTGTCCCGCGCGGAGGCGATGGCTTCCGCGGGAATGTTGAGCGACCACAACTCGGCTCCGGCCGGGGTCAACATCTCAGCCAGATAAGAGACAAAGCGGCTATCGGCGGGAACATCCACGAACAGAACGAAGGGCTGTCCGGCGATGGCGTTGACTACCGGCTCCTTCTCGCCACGCGCCATGCCGCTGCTCAGGTAGGCCGACGACAGCACGGCTGGCTTCTGCAAATCGGCAATCGTGTTCTGCAAGGCGGGACGCTGGATCAAGGCCTGGTATCCGATGACGGCCAGCAGGATAGCGAACACGGGCACCGCAAAGGCCGGCCGCAGCCAGCCCAGGCGCTGCGGTTTTTCCGGCCGCGGCCGCGGAGCTACGAGTTCCTCGGCAGGAGTAGATAGCGCCTTTTTGCTGTGCTGAATAAAGGCTGAAGTCATGCGGACATCGAGCGCGCACTCGCGGCAGCCGAACATGTGCTCCTCGAACTGTTCCCGCATTTCGGGAGTGAGTTCGTCGAGCAGATATTTTTCGGTCGCCATCAATTGCAGCGCTTCTCGATGTTCCATGGTTCTTTTCTCCTTTCTATAGTGCGCTGACGCAAAGAACCGTTACAAAGCGGTTATTTTCCACCTGCCTCGCGGGTCCGCAATCCCGGCTTGAGGTATAGCGAGCGAAAATTCTGCTTGGCGCGATGCAGCAGGACACGCAGATAATTGCGGTCCACCCCGAAGTCGCGGCACACCTGGTCCTTGTCACGCTCCTCCAGGAACACCTCCCGCAACAGCCGGCGATCGCGTTCCGGCAGCTCGTCGATTACCTTCCGCACCTTGCCGGCCGCCTGCTCCTGCATCAGCACGTCCAGAGCATCTTTAGATTCATCCGGAAGCTCGACCGCCACTTCGTCCTCCAGCGGCGCCTGGCGCGAACGGTCGCGGTATAACTCCATGGCCACGAAATTGCACGTCGAATTGACGAAGGCGCCCAGCTTTTCGGGCTCGCGAATGCCGCCGCCGGAACGCAGAGCGGTAAAAACGCGGGCGAAGGTCTCCTGGCGCACATCTTCGATTTCCTCGGCCGAGCGCAGCCGCGAGCGTAGCTTGATCTGCATGAGCTCACTGAAATACCGCACGAAATGTTCCTGGGTGCGGAAGTCGCCCGCACGCAGCCGTTCCAGGTACAGGTCGTCGAAGTCGTGAAACTGCACGCAGTCCTCAGTTGCTGTTGGGAATCGGACGCCATCTTACACCGTAGGCACCGAAGATGCAGCAACTTGCACCGCTCGGGTTACCGCTGAGTGCCATTCTGGTGCGGGCTGCGCGGCATAGGAACGAAAGACCCCGGGAATCTTGCCTCGAGAAAGCTGAAACGTTGCCGCTGCCAGCGTCACTATCCGAGTAGAACCGGAAAATCCAAACATCCGGCCTAAGAGAACTCCGCCACGCACGGCGGTACGTGGCGGAGTGTGTGAGGAATTATTCCAATGGCAGAGCGAAAAGGTAGCGCCAACAGCACGGTCTCGATTCAGGTCAACGTGAACCTGCAGGCATCGTCGTCGGGTGAGAAAGCTCCCCAGGCAGTGGCCTATGCCTTCACCAGCAACGGGCGATTTCTGAGCAAGGCAGCGGTGAGCAGAGACGGCTCGGCCGCTCTGAAAGTGCCGGGAGGCAAAGCGGCGCAGGAAGTGCGCATCGTAGCCGGACCGGAGATCAGCGGCAAGGAAGAGCCCACTCTCGGCGATCTGACGCGGCGTGGCGCCAGCCAGCAATTGGTGCGCATTCAGTCGGGAGCTAAGTTGTCTCCGGTGCAGTTCGAACTGCCGTCGGAGATCTGGTACTGCTGGCACCGTTTCTGTCTGGTGCAGGGCACGCTACTGAAAAGCATCGTCACCGGCGGACTGCCGGTGGACCTGCCGGTGTGCGGCGCCGAGGTGCAGATCTGGGAAGTTGAGCCCATCGAATTCATCCTGCCCAAGCTGCCCATTTCGATCATCGAGAAGCTGCGGCAGATCGTGCTGAATCCGGTGCTGGCGTATCCGGTGAATCCGAATCCTCCGGATCCCGCGCCGTTCCAGGCTCTGGATGCGCGGGTGCAAATGGCCAAGCCGATGCCGACCATCAGCGCGGCGCCCACCGGTTCGGCGGAATTCGCCAGCCTGCAAATCCTGGCGCAAACCAGCAACGCGGAAGAGTTCCGAGGCTCGCTGATTCAGTACATTCCCATCATTCGTTACTGGCTGTGCGAACTGATTCCGCTGTTCGTCACCAAGACGCTGATTGCAACCACCACTACCGATCGCTGCGGCAACTTCGAGGAGCGCATCTTCCGGAGCTGCTATGCCTCGAACCCGAATCTGTACTTCACGGCCAGCCTGAACTTCGGTTTCATCTCGTTCCCGATTTACGATCCTACGCCGGTGGCCTGCTACACCTACTGGAACTATCAGTGCGGCACCAATGTCACGCTGTACACCAATAGTATTTTTGCGCCCGGCTGCTCGCCATGCGCCCCGGTGAACGCGGGTGAAAACTACGTGCTCTTCCGCGCTATCGGCGGCATTTCGCTCAGTTCGATCTACGGCGCCAGCCCGCTGTTGCCGGCAACGCCCACGGGCGAAGCCGCGGGAGCGGTGGTGGCGGGCGAAGATTCCTGCTTCGGCGGCACGCTGCTGCCGCGGGTGGAGTTTGACAGCTCGCTGCTGGAAGATGGTCTGGCCAGCTACTACCAGATTTCCTATTGGGACTACTCTCTTTTGCAATGGGTAGTGCTGAAGGCGACATCAGCCGTCACTACAACGAATTCGTCGGCACGCAACTGGTGACCAAGGTTTATCCCGCTGGGTCCGGTGACGGTGGGAACCAAGGCCAACATGTTTGCCATCCCGCCGGCATTGCCTCCGGTCGGCGACTGGGCGTATCCCTACCCGGCCTACGATCTGGCGAATGCGCAGTTCCCGACTACCGCGTTGCCGCATTCGCCGCCGAACTGTGACGCCGGATGGGAGGAACTTACGGCATCGCCAAGCTGAAGCTGGACCTGTTCAACTCGGCGGGTAATCCGGTGAACATCACTACCGCGGGCATCAAGTACTACGTGCCCTCCACGGTTGAGTCCGACGGCACCATTGACACCGTGGACGCCTCGACCCTGGGCCTGGTTAGCGGCAACAGCTTCATCCTGCAGGTGTACGTGGACAACCGTCCGACGCAGGCAGCAACTGCCGGGCGTTTCCACGCCGGTGGATTCCACCGATTCGGACCCGTGCGGCATCCTGCACTACAACAACACGTCCGACAACGTGGACATCCGCTACGTGGCGTATCAGGGGGGCAACTTCCTCGACTGGTACCTGAGCGTGGTGCGCGGGACGATGGGACAGGTGGCGGCCATCAATGGTCACACCAGCGCCGGCTCGCCGGGATTGCCGGTGGACTTCAACAACACCGTGGCCACGCTCATCGGCAACTGTTCGCAAGCGGCTTTCGGCGTGAATCTGGATGTTTACTCGCGCTGCACCGACGGTTGGAGCCGGATCAACTCGTATGACAGCTCGCAGTCCATCGCCTTCGCGCTGACCATACCGTGCGCCAGCAGCACCGCGGTGAAGTAGGTTCAGGGGGAGCGCCCGCAACTGGGGCGCGGATCTCCGGGGAAGCAGGACAAACGGCCGCTTCCCCGGCTTTTTGATTCTGCGGCTGACGCAGCCGCGCCGAGGAACTCTTATGGGCCTGGAATACCACGATCTGCAAGCCGGAACGGCCTCCGGTTTCTGGATCCGATTCGTCCTGGCGGGGCTCGCCACCTGGCGGGTCTCGCACCTGGTGGTCAGTGAGGACGGTCCCTGGGAGTTATTAGCGCGGCTGCGCCAGCGGCTGGGTCATTCGGTATTGGGACGGCTGATGGATTGCTTTGGATGCGTCAGCATCTGGGTGGCGGCGCTGATGAGTTTTTTTGTGTTTCGCCTGTCGCCGGAATGGCTGGTGTGCTGGCTGGCGCTTTCGGGCGCAGCCTTCTTGCTGGAGCGCATGCATCCGGAGCCGGTAGTAATTGAGCGCATGCCTGATCCGGGAAAGGACACTTCGTCATGGGATGCTGTGGTAAAGCACGAGCAAATCTGAGCACTTCGCGCGCCAATATTGGTCCAGCCTCGTCTGCCGGCAACGCGGCGCGAGCGGCCATGCCCGCTCCGGCGGTCCCGCGTGCGACTTCCGGACGGGAGCCGGCGCTGCGCTATCAGGGCGCTGCCAGCATCGTGGTTCGCGGACCGGCGTCAGGACGGTCTTACGCCTTCTCGTCCACTTCCCCGGTGCAAGCGGTGGACCCGCGTGATGCCGCGATTCTGTTGCGAACCCACCATTTTCGTCAGGACCAGGGTCGCAACGGCAGCTAGAGAATTCTTGCCATTGCGCGTCCTGAACTTCTTTCCGGCGGAATGAAACGAACCTCATCCGTCGCGCACTATCTCTCTGAGGTGGTATCAACCGCCTTGGCGGTAGCGTTGGTGCTGCCGTCCTACCTCCAGCCGCCGGCACGGCCGGCAACCGAGGCGAAAGCCGGAAGGATGGTAGTTGTGGCTGCTGCGCTCGCACGTCCGGAAATCCGCGAATATCTGGAAAGCTCATGCTACGACGTAGTGGCGGAACATCTGCGCGCACTGGCATCGAGACTGGATCTCGGTGCAGCGGCAGCGCCTTTTTCCCGCTGCTTTGAATTGATTGCCCGCGAATCGCTCGGCCTGCGTCCGGCGGACATGCACACCTCATCCGATGGTGGATACTCCGACGGCGCTCCCATCCAGTTTGCCGTGGTGCAAGCGCGACAGCAGCGGCTGCTGCAATTTCTGTGCGAAGTGGGCGAACCCGGCAGCGCGCCGGCCCAGGTCAGCCTGCTGGCAGAGCGCAAGCTACGCACGCTGATGCAGGAATTGACGCTCAATGGCGACGCCGATGAGTTGGCTGGTCTGCTGCAACGCAACACGGCGATGAGTTCACGCGAATTCGGCGAGCCGCAGGGGCCGGTCTGCTGGATGGGTGCCGGAGTCACGCCGCAAGGCGATTGCGGTCTGAAGGTTTACCTGAACGGCAGGGGCGGCAGCGAAGGCTTGCAATGGGCGCGCATGCGCGAGTTCGCAGCGTTCTTCGGCGCCGCCGAGATCGAAGAAGAGCTGTGGTCGAAGCTGGCGCGCCGCATGGTACCGCTGGGCATGGCGATTTTGCTGGGACAGCAAAAGCCGTCCGGGCGCCTGTACTTCCATGGCTACGGAAACCTGGTGTCGTTCTACGAGGAACTGCTGCGGCACTTCGGGGGCGAGGCGCAGGTGGCTTCGTTCCGGCAGTACGCGCCTCTGATGCTGGGCGGGGAAAGCGCGCAGCCAACACAGTCCGTGGTGTTCTCCGTGGGCCTGGACGGCGAGCACCGTGATCTGAGGATCGAGTTCTGTGCACACTGCGTCTTCGCCAGCGACTGGCAGGCGCGCGAGCGATGCCTCCACTGGCTGGCATTGCGCAAGCTGGATAACGCTCCGTACACCGGCCTGCTGGCCGCTTTGGCTGCGCCCATCAGCATGGCGCACACGGACACTCATATGTATGTGGGGTTGGGATGGAAAGCACAGCAAGAGTACTCCACCGTGTACTTGAAGCCGAGCTTGCATTCGCGCAAGCACGAGCGATGAATCACGACCGCAACCGGCTGCTGGAAGTCGCGCTGCGCCGCGGACTGGACTACGTCCTCGGGCGCCAGCGCCCCGGCGGAGCCTGGGTGGACTGGAACCTGCCTCCGGCGCAGTCGTCTATCTGGACCACGGCGTACGTGGGCTGCAAGCTGCATCGCCTGAATGCTAGGCTGCAGGAGCGGTCCGCCGCGGCCACCGCCGCCGCCGCTCAATGGTTGTGCGCGCGCATCTTTCCCGACGCCGGCTGGGGCTACAACGAACTGGTGGCCTCCGACGCCGATACCACCGCGCTGGCCATCCTGTTGCTGGTTGCGGCGGGCAAGAGCATTCCCGTGGCCTGCTATGCGTGCCTGGAGAGCTTTCAGTGCGCCGACGGGGGCTTTGCTACCTATCGCGGCAGCGGCGAACTCGGCTCGTGGGGCGTGTCGCACATGGATGTCACGCCAACGGCACTGATGGCGCTGCTCACCCGCCACAACGTCGAGGGTGAGCCGATCACGCGCGGTCTGCGCTTCCTGCTCAACAGCGGCAACGCCCACGGTGTATGGGATTCGTTCTGGTGGACGTCGTGCCTCTATAGCACCCAGGCCAGCCTGACGCTACTGAAGAGGGTGGGACTGAATATCGGCATGCCGGGTATGCGCGAGACGCTGATGCAGATGGAGCCGCAGAATTCCTTCGAGCGCGCGCTGCTGCTTTCCAGCCTGCTGTTCTTCCCTTGCGGAGGGGAGCGCAGCAGTCTCGGCTTGGTCGACCAGTTGCTCGAAGCGCAGGCGCCAGATGGAAGCTGGCCGAGCGAGCCGATGCTGCGAGTGACGCGCCGCGATTGTTTCGAGCCGTGGAAGCCCGGGGACGCCGACCGTTTGTATGGCGACCAGAATCGGCTGTTCACCACCGCAACCGTGCTGGAAGCGCTGTCGGCGTTTCAGCCGGCGGAATCAGGCGGCCGCAATGGAGACCGGAGATCACATCGCGGCCGAGGAGTGAGGAGCGGCGGTAGCTCTTAGCTCTTAGCTCTTAGCTCTTAGCTGTAGCGTGTGTTCGTCCGACTTACTCTGGCTAATGGCGAACAGCGAATGGCGAATGGCGAACCGGCGTTTAAACCTGGGTGCCCCGTTCTAGCCATCGTTTGGCTAGGGCGGGGCCTTTTCTAACTCTGGCGAAGAGCTAATCCGGTGCGAATCCGATTGCTAAGAGCTAAAAGCTAAGAGCTAAGAGCTTGTCTCACTTCCCTACACTGCCGGCAATCCACTTCCACACCGCAGTGCCCACGCCGCCAACCACCGGGCTGATAATGCCGGCCGCGGTGGTGCCGAGCACGAAGATCGCCGTGGGCTTGGCGCCGCGCATGCCCTCGATGTCGTGCATGATCTCCGCGTTCTTCGCTTTGTAGCGCCGGCGCCATAGTCCGGCCTGGGCCAGCAGGTCCGCCCCGGTCCTGGGAGTCAGGTGCTGGATCATCTCCTCCAGTTCCGACTTATAGGCCAGCAGTTCGGTGAACACCTTGAAGCGGAAATCGCGGGTCCGGAAGTCCTGAAAAAACTCGCGCTCCCAGTCATCGTGCAACACCGGCTCGGTATCTTTCTTCAGCACCACCTGCAGCATCTGGTTCTGATCGCGCAGCGTAGCGCACGTCGCCGCCAGTTGGCCATCCAGAGCGGTCAGGCTGGGCACGTACTGCGCCGCCAAGGGCGAATCCAGTACGTCCACCAGCTTGCGCAGGTAATCGCGCTTTTCGTCCAGCAGCTTCAGGTTGTAGCGCTTGGCGCGTTGCGTTCCCAGCGCATAAGGAAAGATGAGCACCACCGCGAACAGCGCGGCGACCAGCCAGGTCACCTTGAGCGAGAACACCTGGGTCACTCCCGGCACCTGGAACGAGTGCCCACCGCCGACCACGCCGAAGGCCCACACCGTGAGCGCCACATACAGCGAGGTCGGCACCAGGGTGCTGAGTTGCTGGATGAAGATGTGCTCGCGCGTATCTTCGTCCATGTTCTCCGAAAGCAGCATGGGGATGGCACGCATCAGTTGCAGCGCGAACAGCGTCACCAGAAATAGCAACGCGTAGCGCAGGAACGACAACGCCTGTTGCGACCAGGCGTAGCGGTAGGCGGTGAATCCTCCCACCACCAAATACAGCAGCAGCAGTCCGACCGAGGAAAAAGTGACGATGGCGTTCAGTTGCGGATACAGCAACTGCTGTTCGCGAGTGACGCAGTACATCTGCGGCGCATATTCGCGCGAGTCAATGCCGAAGAAGGCGTTCAGCAAATAGCTGGCGATGAAGCCCATCTGCGCGGCGGCGAGAAAGAAGATGACCAGCGCAAAGTTCCACACTCCAGAGACCACGAAGACAAACAGGAAAAACCCCAAGGTGCTGCTGGTGAGAGCCAACTCACGCACCCAGAAGGTGGGCTCGTGGCGAATGCTGGTGTATTTCTTGAACACGAGGGTGGGCCCGGCCATCCATGCGCCATAGGCGAGGACAAACACCAGCACGTGCAGCAATCGGGTCCAGACCGACACCAGCGCCTCCGCCGTCCTCAGAATATCCGGCTGGCGGAATACGATATCAGATTGAGAATTTCGGATCGCCCTCGTCCCCGATCGTGACCACGACCGCCGATCGGCTAGGGCAACGCGGGTTCCGGGGCTCGATCCGCCTTTTGATCCTTCGCTGGCTCCGGCGCCTGGCGTGAAACCGCATCCAAGGCCTGGCGCAAGTCCGCGATGAGGTCCTCGACGTCCTCGATTCCGACCGAGTAGCGGACCAATCCATCGCTGAAGCCGGCCTGGCGACGTTCCTCCGGCGACATGCCGGCGTGGGTCATGGATGCAGGATGTTCGATCAGGGTCTCAACTCCGCCGAGTGAGACGGCGAGGGTGGCGAGACGCACATGGTCCATCAGGATGCGCCCTGCCTTCAATCCTCCGGCCAGTTCGAAACTGATCATGGAGCCGAAGCCGCTCATTTGCCGCGCCGCCAGTTGGTGCTGCGGGTGGGACTCGAGTCCGATGTAGCGCACCCGGCTGATCTCCGGCTGCAACTCCAGCCAGCGCGCGATCTGCATGGCATTCTGCTGGGCGCGCTCGATGCGGATGCCCAGCGTCTTCAACCCCCGCAGCACCAGGAAGGCCTGATGCGGGTCCATGTTGCATCCCGAGCTGATCATGGTCTTGCGCAGTCGCTGGTAAATTGCCGGATCGCGGGCCACCAGCACTCCGCCAACCACGTCCGCATGGCCATTGATGAACTTGGTCACCGAATGCAGCACCACGTCGGCGCCCATATCCAACGGCCTCTGCAGGTAAGGACTGGCAAAGGTGTTGTCCACCACCAGCAAACAGCCGTGCTGGTGCGCCAGCTCCGCAACCGCCGCGATATCGGTGACCTGCATGGTTGGATTGGACGGAGACTCAACGTAGAGCACCCGGGTATTGGGGCGCAGAGCCTGCTTGACTTGAGCAAGGTCACAGGTATCTACGTAGGTGGACTCTACCCCGAAGCGGGAAAAATCTTTCTCCATGAGCCCGCGGCTCGGGCCATAGACAGAGGCGGTGCTGATGAGGTGTTGCCCGGCACCCAGCAAAGCCAGGTAGACGGTGCAAACTGCGGCCATTCCCGAGCTGGTGGCGATGCCGCCGTGTCCATTCTCCAGCTCCGCAACGGCATTTTCCAGAGCGCCAATGGTGGGGTTGCTGAGACGGGTATAGATGTAGCCGTCACCCGATCCGGCGAACAGCGCCGCGCCGTGCTCGGCATTGCGGAAGGCAAAGGTGGAGGTCTGGTAAATTGGGACACTGACCGCGCCAGTGGCATCGGGTTCGTATCCCGCGTGGATTAACTTGCTGTTGGTGCCGAGCCGCTTAGTTTGCATGAGTGTCCCTGACTGGAAGAAACGTTGCGCCAGCCGGCCTATCCGGCTCCGGCGGAAGCATTACCTGACAGTATCGGCAAACCTAGACCCGGCACTCAGTGACCGGTGCCACAACTCGTGGTGACCGCTTCGTGCGCAGCTTATCCGCCGGAAGTGACGAAGGGCACAGCCTGGGCCTCCAGGGCAGCGATATGATGTTGTGGTTGCCAATCCGCAGCGATCGAAGGCGTCGGGACGAGCGTCCTATATGAAGGAACAAAATCTGGAGCACCTGCTGGACGACATCGGCTGGAAGATTCTGGCCGAGCTGCAACGCAATGCCCGGGTCCCATTCGCCGAACTCGGACGCATCGTCGGACTCTCCACTCCGGCGGTGACCGAGCGTGTGCACAAACTGGAAGAGACCGGGATCATTCTTGGCTATCGCGCGCACGTCGATCCGGCCAAGGTGGGCCTGCCCATGCTGGCCTTCGTCAACGTGAAGGTGGGCGGCGAAAACCTCACTCGCTTCATGGACCTGGCGGCCAGCCATCCCGAAGTTCTGGAGTGCCACCGCGTCACCGGCGCCGAATCTTTTCTGCTGAAGGTGGCGGTGTCTGATGTAACTCACCTGGAAAAGCTGCTGGATGCGCTGATGCCTTACGTCGCGACCACGACCTCCATGGTGCTGTCCACAACGCTGGCGTGGAGCAACATCGTCCATCCGGAGAAATCGACTGCGTTGTAGATGGGCCGGTCCTAGGGCTGCACACCGATTCGCCTTACAACCCTAAAGTCCAAGCGCTCATTTCGCCTGCAACTCTCCGAAAGTCCCCCAAAATACCAGAAGTTCGCGATGGGATTGCCGCGCCCGAATTCCTACGATGGTGAACAGGACGCCGCCGCCGACGCGGCGGCCGGCGGAGGCACGATGATCTCCTCATCCGACGTTTCCGACAAGCAGACTTTTTCCTGGGACGGTCACGAGGTGGAAGTGGACGAAGACGGTTTCATCCAGCAGCCCGAATTGTGGAACGAACAACTGGCCGCAGCTCTGGCCCAGACGGATGGCGTAAGCCAGTTGACCGACGACCACTGGAAGGTCATTGGCTACATCCGCCAGTACTACCAGGAATTCAAAACCGCCCCCATGACCCGCCAACTCTGTAAGGAAACAGGGTACTCTCTGCGGGAGATTTACCAACTGTTCCCGTCCGGTCCGGCAAAGGGAGCCTGCAAGGTCGCAGGACTGCCCAAACCGACCGGCTGCGTGTAGTCCGCTACTGAGGTGCTGCGATGGACAACCGACTGATTTATTTCGACAATGCCGCAACCGTTTGGCCGAAACCGGAGCCGGTGTATCGCTTCATGGACGAGTTTTATCGCACCCATGGCGTCAATCCCGGCCGCAGCGGTTACGACTTGGCGATTGAGACTGGCTCGATTGTCGATCGTCTGCGCAAGCGCCTGACCAGGTTCTTTGGCGGCGATGAGGATGCCAGCGATCGGCTGGTCTTTGGCTACAACGTGACCGACGCCTTGAACCTCATCATCCCCGGCCTGGTCTCGCCCAGCGATCATGTTGTCACTACCAACCTGGAGCACAATGCGGTCATTCGTCCGGTGAACCACATGGTTCGCGACCACGGAGCGGCAGCGACGTACATTCCCTTCGACGGCGCCGGCTTCGTCGATCCGGACGACATCGCCCGCGCCATGCGTCCGAATACCAGGCTGGTCATTGTCAATCATGGCTCCAACGTGATCGGCACGGTGCAACCAATAGCGGAGATCGGCAGACTGTGCCACGAGCGCGGCGTGACCTTCGTCGTGGATACGGCGCAGACCGCTGGCGTCATCCCCATCAACATGCGCGAGATGAACGTGGACGTAGTGGCTTTCACCGGCCACAAAGCGCTGATGGGCAGCATGGGAATCGGCGGCCTGTGCATTCGCAAGCACGTGGATGTGAAGCAGGTGCGCGCCGGCGGAACCGGTGTACGCTCCGCTTATCCCTACCATCTTGAGGAGTATCCGTGGCGGCTGGAATATGGAACGCCAAACCTGGTGGGCATTGCGTCGCTGTGGGCGGGACAGGACTGGCTGGAGGAGCACGGCGTGGAGCGCGTGCATGAGCAGGAGATGAAGCTGGCGCAGAGGATGGTGGATGGATTCCGCAAGATCGAAGGCGTCCAGCTCTACTGCTGTGACAGCCTGGAGAATCATCTGCCGACACTTCTGATGAACCTGGAAGGTGCTGACCCCGGCGACGTCGGCGTCATGCTCGATGTGGACCACAACATTGCCACGCGCACCGGATTGCATTGCGCTCCGCTGGTCCATCAGCAGCTTGGCATTGTCGAGCGCGACGGCGGTGTGCGTTTCTCGATTGGGGCTTTCAACACCGAGCAGGAAGTGGACGCGGCCATTGCTGCCATCGCCGACATCGCAACCTGGGCACGCACCCGCTCGCGAGCGGCTTCCGACCGATCTAAGCCGGTCGCCACAACTGGCGTGCACTAGCGCTGCGGAAGGGCGGAAAGCAACCTTAGCGGCGAAAGCGTGCTCACCGGCGAACACCCAATGTGGTCACCGCGCCTAAGAATTCCAGATGGAAGAATGTCCCACTCCGCGCGTTCGTCCACGAGAAGTGGGACTCGATGCCCAGCCTAGCGATGCTCTCGGGTGATCATGGATAGTAGCTTGGGCTGACGCCGATTCCGGTGATGAAAATCAAGTCTCCCGGATCGTTTACCGGAAACTGCGTGAGCGTAGATCCGCTGGGGTATGCAATTCCGACTACGTTGGTTCCCAGGGTTCCCCCCAGGCCGGTTCCGGTAGTCCATAGTTCACTGCCGCCGGCCTCGAAGGCCAGTGCCGGATTTCCCCCGTTGAGAACCAGGTTCGGCGATTCCTGAATGACCTGCGAAGGGTAGTTCCGATTGGCCGGCACGGTTTCGAAGTAATTGAACCTTCCCGCCATCCCCGTCCAGAAAATGAGCGACCCATTGGTAGTGGCGAACGGTCCGGCGGCCATGCTGTTGGCTGCGAGGTCCGGTAGCCTCGTCTGCCAGGCATTCCCACCGGCGGGCAGTTCCTCGATGCAGCCGGTCGTACATGTGCCAAATGGGTAGTTCACGTTACTGAGCAACCAGCCAACGTAGAGATTGCCGCTGGCGTCAAGCGAAATTCCTGTCGGGTAGGCTGGGGCCAGCGGGTCCGCGGGTAGGGTTTGACCGACGTAATCAGGCGGCGAGAACTTCATCACGGAGAAGGTAGTGGTCTGCGGGTAGTTCATTCCGGCGATGTACACAGTTCCATCGGGGGCCACCGTCATGGCTTCCGCACCGATCCCCGGGGCGGTAAAAAGCAGCGAGCTTTGCAGGCTGCCCGCCGGCGATATATAAACCGGGGAATTGATCTGGTAGAGGTTGTTGTCCAGATTGGCTTCCACCGTGTACATATTCTGCTGCGAGTCCACGGCGACTGGTCCGCCTCCACCCTGGCCGGTTGTGCCCAGCAGTTGCGCTCCGCCGGAAGTGATCTGGTAAGCGTCAGTCCCTCCGCTGTTCAGGCCGGTGATGAAGCTGACATAAACCAGCGTGTTCTGCTGGGCTACGGACAGCCCGGTGAAGGCGACGAGGCTGAGAGCTAAGCCGACAATGCCGACAAGTTTCGAACGCGTCATTGGCTTCCTCCTATACGTTTTTTGGTTGGTTGTCGTCATTGGGCTTACGGTTGAACTGTCGGATTAACGCCAAGAGCCAGCCCATTAATGAAGTCGTCCTGCGGAACCCCGGCAGTGATGGTCTGCACTGGTTGGCCAGTGGCGTAGTTGAAGATCGAGATTGCGGTCGCGCCGCCGTGGTAGGCCTCGTTTCCGACCACCAGGTAGGTCTCCGAGCTGTCGAGAGCGAAATAGCCGCAGCCGGTCAGGCCCTGCGAAATCACCCGAGGCGCCCCGCCGTTAGGCGGGAACACATCGATTTGACCTGCGAGCTCGTCACAGGCCACGACGTTTCCGTGGGAATCCACCGCCAGGTTCCAGCCTCCAGCCCCAGCTCTACGCCCAGGTCCGTGCACTGATCGGACTGCGGCAGGCACTTTTCGATGTAGGCAGTTTCGGGAAATGGCGCGTTGAGCGTGTACTCCATATAGAGGTTGTTCTGACGATCCACGGCCACCGCGATCGCTGAATACGGCAGCGGCGGCGAGAGGGTGAAAGCTGCCTGGGTGGTGTCCCCGGCCGGATATTCGGCAACAATTCCGTTATCGCCGAATAGGGTGGCATAGAGTGTTCCTGCCTGGTCAACGGTGATGCCTGCCGTCAAAGGCGGCTGGTGCTGGTCCTGAAACTGGTAGCGCAACTTGGGCACCAGACCGGTGGGGGATAGACGACCACCCAACCCGAACCCGTGGTGACATAGATGTTCTGCAGCTTGTCAACCGCGATCCCGCCGGTAATGTTGTACAAACCGTCGAGCAGGACCTTGCCCGGCTGGTTGTGTGCCGGGTTGTAAGTGTTCACTTGCTGGGCATTGAAAGAGCCCACGTAAATCTGGAATGAGCCTAAGGTGCTGGGAGGCTGGGCCGGGGCGGGCGAGTCGGCTGGCCACGCCGCGAGCCCACATCCCAGAGTCAGCGCAAGTACGGTGTATCGAGCAAGCCTGGTTAGCTTCATGCTGTGTTCTTCCTCCTGGATCATTTACTGCCAAAACCGGTGAGCCATCATGAGTTCCTGCCGGCGGGTTGCTTCAGCCCCGCTATTGAGAACCCTTGCGCCTAACCGTTTGTAAAGCAATGGAATAAATCTGAATTATTTGTGAAAATGGCCCAATGTCTATGCCTGGTGCAGCGCGCAAGTTCGGAGAAGAGCCCGGACTGGAGTTCGGTTGCTTCCGGCTCGATCCCGAGCAGAAGATCCTGTGGCGAGACGGAGAGCTCGTTCCCCTGGGCCCCAAAGTCGTGCAAACGCTGTTCGTGCTGGCGTCCAATGCCGGAGAAGTTGTCGGCAGGGAAGAGCTGATTCGCCAGGTCTGGGCCGACATTACCGTCGAAGATAGCAACCTCGCCCACAACATTTTCGTCCTCCGCAAGGCGCTCAAAGAGGACCCCTCGGGACGCTTCACCATCGAAACCGTTCCTCGGCGCGGTTACCGGTTCTGCGAAGGGCCCGAGAACCGGCCGATCGCGGTTCCGCCGCTTGAGGCCCGTGGATCCCGGCCCGTGATCGCCCCTCCCTTAGCGCTTCCGCCGCAAAAAAATCCGCGGCGCCGGCTCGGTTTCATGCTCGCCTGCGGAGTTTTAATGGCCCTGGGCGCCGTAGGTCTCCACCTGACCAGGGTTCGTGCTTCGGACGAGGATCGGCATCGCCGCTCGCTTGGTCACGTCCTGGGCTTTGCCAATCTGTCGCAGAAATCCGACGCCGGCGTCGCTTTCCCCCGCGCTCTCCGAGATGTTGAGCTCCGAACTTGGGGCCGGAGGCAAGCTGCTGACCATTCCGGATGAAAGCGTGTCGAGGGCGCGGGCCGACTCAACCTGGAGAGTCGCAACGGCTTTTCCCTGGAAACCTTGCGGCGGCTGCGCCACAACTTGAGTGCTGACCTGATTGTGAGTGGCGCCTATACCGTTCTTCCGCCGAGACCGGTGGGAACGCTTCCAAGTCAACGCCGACTCGCAGGTTCGCCTCGACCTGCGAGTCCAGAACGCCACCACCGGGAGACGGTCGACACCATAAGCGAAGCCGCAGGACAGTCCACGCTCTTTGACTTGGTCGCGCGCGTTGGCGCACGAGTGCGTCAAGACTTGGGCGTTGAAGTCATTGGGGCAGAGGAAGCGGAACAGGTGCGCCAATCCGTGTCCACCAATCCAGAGGCGCTGCGGTTATACACCGAGGGCATGGAGAGATGCGCGCCTTCGACGCGCTGGCGGACGCGACCGCTTGCAGCAGGCCGTCGAAGCCGACAGCTACTACGCTCTGGCCTACTCCGCGCTGGCAGAAGCGTGGATGACCCTGGGCTACGACGCGAAGGCCGAAGACGTAGCCAAGACGGCATTTCGGCTTTCGGGGAAGCTGGGCCTGGAGCAGAAACTGCTGATCGAGGGACGTTACCACGAAGCCGCCCATCACTGGCAGGAAGCGGTTTCCGCATACCGCACTCTCTTTCACGCTTATCCTGACAATGTCGAGTATGGCCTGCGCCTGGCCCGGGCACAGCGCCTGGCGGCCCAGTATCCCGATGCCCAAGCCACGCTGCAGAGCTTGCAGAAACTTCCCGCCCCCTTCTCTTCCGACCCCCGCATTGATCTGGAAGAGAGCATGATCGGCGAAGCTTCCGGAGATGTCAGTGCCGCGAAGCGGGCTGCGGAATCGGCTGAGCAAAAGGGCCGGGAACGTGGCTCTGCCCTGCTGGTGGCGCGTGCCAAGTTGGTGCTGCCGGTATCGACGTTGCCGGCCTTTGTGGCGGAGCAGGAAGAAGCGCGCCAAACCTGTGAGCGCCTGGGCGACCGGGATTGCGTGGGACAAGCATGGCTACGCATCGGCCGTTCTCAGATTATCAATCTGTCGGCGCGGACCGCCCTGGAACGGGCACTCGCGATCTTTGAGCAAGTCGGCGATCAGCGAAGCGTGGGGGAAACACAAAGTGTCTTGAGCAACTTCTTTCTCGATCGCAGAGAGTACGCTGAAGCGCGTCGCCTGAATGCCGCCGCCCGCGTCACCTGCGACACCATCGGCGACCGCAGCTGCATCACCAGTCAGATTCTCAACGACGGCAACATCGACTCCGCTACCGGTGACGCCACTTCGGCCGAGGCGAAGTATCGTCAGGCCTTGTCGCTGGCGCGCCAGACCGGCGAAGATCAACTCATTTGGGGAAGTTTGAATAACCTCGCTTCCCTGCTCAGCGACAACAAAGGCGATCTGCCGCAAGCCGAGGCGGCCTATCGCCAACTGGTGGAGCTTGATCGCAAGAGCGGCAAAAAATGGAGAATGGATTTTACCCTCTCCAACCTGGGCGCGGTATTGACCGAGGAAGGCCATCTGGCCGAGGCGCGTCGCGTCCTGAACGAAGTACAGGATCATCCTTTAAGCGTTCGGGAATTCGCGACTTCGGCAGCAGCACCATCAGCCTGGCCGACATTGATATCGCCGAAGCTCGCCCCCAGGATGCGGAAGCCCGATTGCTTCCCATGGCCAGAGTTCTGGAACAAGATCAGCACGGATTCGCCGTCAATTACTATGACGAAATTGCCGCCGCGCAGCTTGCGGAGAACCAGCCGGCTGAAGCGCAGCGCTCCGCAGTTCATGCGCGCCAGTTGTTGGGCGGCGAGAAGACAAGCTACGACAGCTATCACCTGGCCATCACGGAAGCGAAAATCGCCGCCGCCCTGCGACCGGAAGATCCCTCGTCCTGGCGCATTCTGTCCGTCGCTTGCGTGAGATTACTGCTCAATGCACCAAGGGCGGCTATGTCGGCCTGGCACTCGACGCCCGTCTGGCGGAAGGCGAAATTGAAATGCGGAGCGATGAAGCTAAAGCGGGACGAGAACACCTCGCCCGCTTGGAACACGATGCAAGCGCAAAGGGATTTGGTCTCGTCGTCCACCAAGCTGCGACTAACCGCCAAGTCACGCTCGCAGAGCACCGCTGATTGCGGGGGATCATAACAACCGCTGATGATAAAAAAGGATACTCGCTGACGGTTCCAGTTGCTGCAGCAAGTCAAAATCTCCAACATTGCTTGTCAGCAGGGTAAGCCCGTTCTTCCTGGCGGTGGCCAATAGCAGCGCATCATTCATCAAACGTTGGCGATCCATTCGGCCATAGTTCTGCACACGAGCGAGAATGCCGCACAGGATTCCTGCCTCGAGTCCACACTTCTCGATCCGGAGCAATGGTCCGGTGTGCAGGACTCTCGATGGTCGCAAGAATCGCCTTTCACGCGGCTGCAAGTGTTGGGCCCCAGATTCCGAACCGATTGCCGCTGGAGAATGGAAGAATGCTGGAGCCGACGATCGGACTTGAACCGATGACCTGTCGATTACGAATCGACTGCTCTACCAACTGAGCTACGTCGGCTTGGAAAGCGAGCGCGAGACAGGCTGAAGAACGGCCTGGACTGCTGTGGGCGAGGTACACTGCCAGCAACCATCCAGCCGGCCGCCCTGGCGCGTGCGCCACCTCAATTTTATATCAGCTTTCGGAGTTCGAGGTCGAATCGCTCCTGGCGGTTGCGGTCGAATCTGTGGACAGCGTACATGTACATCTTTGTCCATTTTTTCGCGCCCTCGCGAGCGAGTAAGAATGCGGCCTAACTCCCGCCCCTGCTGCAAGCTGCACCGTAATGTGGAATTAAGTTGACCCCTACCCCAAGGCGTACAACACTGTCGCCGCAGCAGCCGTTTTGGCAAACGCACAGGCGGCAGCAGCGACACGGTCCCGGGCCTGCGACCTCCCACAGATGGTCACGCAGGCTCTGGATCCGCGAAGGAGTATGGCGGGATGCAGACCTTGGCGCGCGCGACTTTGCCAACCGCTGCGCGCGCGAGATGGAGTGTGACTGCTGGCTGGTTCGAGGAATGCCGTAACCGCGGCCTTCCGACGACCTCGAGTGAGGCCAGCAGTCGTACTCCTGTAAAAGCAGTGGTCAGTGGCTAGTGGTTAGTGGTTAGTGGTTAGTGGTTAGTGGTTAGTGGTTAGTGGTTAGTGGTTAGTGTTGAGTGGTATTTATGTTAGTTAAACCAGGAAACTAGATTAGTTGCTGGGCGATGAAACACCCGCGCGCAACGATCCACGAATTGCGAACCACCACACCGAAGCAACAAGGGGTCTTTATGTCGCGCCCAGAAATGAAGTCTCGCACGTTCGCAAGTAATCGCTTCGCCTTTTGCTGCTCGCTCGCGGTGCTGGCGCTACTTGTAGCCGTCGTTCCAGCGGGCCATGCGCAAACCTACCGCGTCATCTACAGTTTCAATGGTGGGGCGGCAGGTGCGACCCCGACCGACCTAACCATCGCCCGCAACGGCACTCTGTACGGCATCACCGTGGACGAGTTCCAGGGCAATGGCAATGTCTTCCGCCTGGTTCCATCGAACGGCGGCTTCCTGTTCTCGACGCTTTACAACTTCCGCGGCGGCACCGATGGCGCCCAGCCGGCCAGCACGCTAACCATCGGCCCCAATGGCAGCCTGTACGGGGCGACCGTTACCGGTGGCGGCAGCAACCACTGCCAGCAGGGATGCGGAACCGTGTATAACCTTCAGCCGCCGAGGACCATCTGCAAGTCAACCCAGTGTTACTGGAACGAAACCGTGCTGCACAGTTTCACCGACGGGGACGGTGCCTCACCGTACAGCAACGTGATATTTGACAACTCCGGCAACCTCTACGGCAGCGCCTATTACGGATGCCAATACGACGCAGGCTGTGTTTATAAGCTCACGCCCTCGGGCGGCACCTGGGTCCACAGCTTCGCCTACAGCTTCCACGGCAACGCCGATGGCCGGCAGCCGATCGGTGACTTGACCATGGACAGCGCCGGAAATATCTATGGCGTGACCCGCTGGAGCGGCACCACCGGCAACGGAACGGTCTTTCAATTGGTTCCCACCGGCCAGTCCTCGACGCTGAATACCATCTACGACTTCCTGGGTCAAAGCGACGGCGGCTGGCCGGAAGCAGGTCCAACACTGGATAGCGCCGGCAATCTCTACGGCTCAACTCCCTGGGTCGGCTCCATCAACAGCATGGGCACGGTATATCAGCTTGCGCCCAACGGCGGCAGCTACCTGTATTCGTTGCTGTATTCCTTCCCTGAAGGCTACGAAGGCGCGGGTTGGACTAGTCCCCTGACCATGGACGCGCGGGGCAGTCTTTACGGCACGACGTCGTACGAAGGCGCTATCAACGACTCCAACTGCCCCTGGGGATGTGGCACTCTGTTCAAGCTCACGCCCGACGGCAGCGGCGGCTGGGCCTATACCGACCTGCATGACTTCGGTGACGGCACCGACGGGGCCATTCCTGAGGGCAACATCGTGATTGATAGCCACGGCAATCTGTTCGGCACTACCTATGCGGGCGGCACAGGAACCTTCGGCACCGTTTGGGAGTACACGCCGTAGCGGCACCCGTTACCGAAAAAGGCACATAAGCCCCGGTTTTCCACCACTTTGCGCCCATTTCCACTTGCACGGCAGCCGCGATTACGGCGATAATCAGCATAGCTCGCGGCTCCGTAGCATCCATGAACCGATTCGGTCGAGCAGACGTACTGCGCATCCTGCATATCACCGCCCAGCAGTTGGCTGGATGGCAAAGAGCAGGACTCGTCCCCAATTCCGACGACTTCACCTTCTTCGACCTCATCCAGTTGCGCAAGGTGCGTGAACTCCGCGCCAAACGGGTGCGTCCTGCCGTGATTCGCCAGTCGCTGCTGGCGATGCAGCGCGCCGCCGGGATGGAAAATCCGCTGCTCGAAGCTAGCAGCTTCAGCGTCGGTTCTCGCGTGGCCTTCCGCCATAACGGCCACACCGAAGAGCCGATCGCCGGGCAGTTCGTACTGGAATTTGGCGTCAGCGAGAATGTGGTGTCCACCAGTTCCGTGTCGCCGGGCAAGATCAAGCCCATCATTCGGCTCGACAACATCATGGACCTGTTCTCCCGCGGCATCTCGCTGGAGGAGGATCCCGGCACTCACGAGGAAGCTATCCAGACTTATCTCAAGGTGCTGGAGATAGAACCGGACCATGCCGCCGCGCACATCAACGTGGGCACGCTCTATTACAACCGGCAGGACTTCGTCTCCGCTGAAAAGCACTACCGGCTGGCGGTGGAAGCCGATCCGCGTTACGCGTTGGCCTACTTCGACCTGGGCAATGTGCTGGATGAAACCGGCCGCTATGAAGAAGCAGTGGCGTCGTATGCTACGGCGATCAAGCTGGCACCCACCTATGCCGACGCGCACTACAACCTGGCGCTGGCCCTGGAACGGCTGGGGCGTCCACGGCAGGCCTTGCCCCACTGGAAGATGTACGTGAAGCTGGACCACAGCGGCCCCTGGTCGGTACACGCGCGTAATCAAATTGCCCGCATCCTGGAAGCCGACAAGTTGAAGATTGTCTCCAGCCGCGGCAACTAGTCCCCCCTTTTAACGGAAACGAAAAGTATCGCCACACCATCGAGCGCCAGCAGCAGACAGTGGAGCGACTGCTGGAGACGGCCCAGGTGGACACCTCGCCCAAGGCGCAGCTACTGTTCACCGACAACGGGCTGGAGTTTATGGTGCGCTACCCGGTCGAGATCCAGCGCGGTCCGAGACGGACGACCAGATGACGCGGAAGCTGATGGAGGTGATCGCCGGCGATCCCATGCTGAAGACGGCGGTGGCGGGAATGCCCAAGCTGCGCTCGGCCATCAAGGCTTAGGCGGGCAGCCCTCAAGAAGCGAATAGTTGCGATTTGGATAATGGCCAGATGCGAGCAGGCGAGGTCAGATGCGCACCAAAACGCCGCCGCTCACAAAAGTAAATCAGTGTTGCAAACAAGGGAGTTACGGCGCGAACCTGATGCACATGGTGCAGTCAAGGGAGTTACACGTTATTTCTAGAAAACAAACGACTTGCAGGTCCGTTTTTCTTGCTGACATTGCGCAAGTGCGCAATGTTGACATGCTAGCATTTAGTAGCCATCGACGCGCAATGCGGATGGCAAAAGTTTACTAACCCGACAACATGCCGGAGGTCGGGCCTGACATGCGCTCCTTAGTCGGCAATGCCCCGCCCCGGCCAAAGCCGGGCCCGAACCGGGCACCCCAGGTGGGTTTGGCCGAGACTGGAAGCTCGAGGGTCATATCGGGTTTCAGCTCGCTCAGCCCCCGGACCCGCGCCCGGTCGGGGCGCCGCCGTTCCTTTACCCAGAAACAAATCGCGGGTCAAGCGCGGATCTTCAACATCGCCGTCAATTCGTTCCCGAAGGCGACACGTTGTGCGCGGGCGAAAGGCGGCGCCCCGACGGGGCGCGGGTCCATGGCGCGGCCGATCCCCAGCGTTCCGCTTCGCTGCACGCTGGGCTAGACTAAGTCGCGCCTCCGGCGCTCTCATTCGCGCGAACCCGGCATCGTCGCAGGTCATGCATTAAATCGTGCCTCGTTCGGATTCGGGGACGAAACAGGGCGGCAAATGCCTGGCATCGCGTCGGGGCTGCTGCCGGCTGGCCGCGCCCACTTCGCGTTTGATCGTCTCTCATCCCACTGGGTTTTCGTCTCGACGTCCTGAACCACCTGCTGGTCCACGTGGCCGGTGACGGTGTAATCCTCGGGCGAGCCCGGGCCTTTACCCGTGCCGGTCATGAACAGGTGAAACAGCCCGGGATAGAACTTGAAAGTGACGTGCGGATCTTTGCCGAGCGCCGCCTTCCATACGTCGTAGTCTTTGCTGTTCACCTGGTAATCGCGACCGCCCTGCAGAATGAGGATCGGAATCTGCAGCTTGGCCGCGACCTCGGCGGGCTTGTAGCCGCGCAAGTCAAGAAAGTATGAGCCTGGGACCGAAGTGCCCAGAATGCTGACAGCGGTGTCGGGCTTTAAGGTTGGGCTTTCGACTTCGGTCTTGACCTTTTGCGCCGCGTCAATCTGCTGCTGACCCTCCGGCGTCGGCTTGCCCTCAAAGTTGGCGAGGTAGGTCACCTGGTCCAGGATGACGTCCTGCAGTGGGCGCGCGGTTCCAGCCATAATGACGATGCCCGCCACCTGCTTGTCGTTGGCGGCGATGCGCGGCGCCATCATGCCGCCAAGGCTGTGACCGAGTACAAAAATATGCTTTGCCTCGATCTCAGGCGTGGTCGCCAACTGGGCGACGGCGGAGTTCACATCGTCGGTGGTCTCGTCGCGGACGGAGAAATTCGGTGTCTCCAAGGATTCCTTGGGATATTGCTGGGTGCGCTTGTTGTAGCGAAGTACTGCGACACCTTCACTCGCCAGGCCCCAGGCCAGGTCCTTGAACGGCTTGTTGTTGTCAACGGTTTCGTCTTCGTCGTGCGGGCCGGAACCTTGCACCAGCACCACCGCCGGGAATGGGCCTTTGCCGTTCGGCAGGGTCAGCACGCCTTTCAGTTTGTACTTGCTGCCGACGGTGACCGCCTTCTCCGTGAACGCCGATTGGCGGGCATAATCCGGAGGAGTCCAGGCGACGTTGCCCTGCTCAGAACTTTCGCCGGGAGCGAAAAATAGCCCCGCGACTTTACCTTGGGCGTCAATCGCGACCTTTACCTTCACCGAGGCCTGGGCAAACTGGCAGAGCGCGATCACGACGTGCATCCCCTTCTGCTGGTCGCTTTGCATGCTCTTGATGGCCTGGAAGGCGCCGGCCTGGGCCAGGATGGATTCCCACGCCCCCGTCAGCTTATCCAACGGAACGGCGGTGGACATGCGCTGGTCGAACTGGGCCTCCGCCTTGTCGTATTGCCGGGCGCCAAGCTGCGTGATCAGCGTCCTGGCGATGGTTTCGGGGTCGGTGGCGGACGCCGCCGTTTGGGCAAAACCTGCGACGTTGAGGAATAAAACGGCTGCCAGCGCCAGCAAAAACCTTGCATATCTCATAACGGGTTCCCTGCTTTATCGCTTCGCAATGTGTATAGTGTACACGAACACTATACACTTTCAAGAGTGAGGTGGCGAATCTGGGTTGCAGAAAAAATCCCGCCCTTATGGCGGGATTCTCCAATTCTAATTCAGGTCGCGCCTCAGTGCTCCGGTCCGGGACCTACCAGCGCGGCCCGGTTGCGGTTCTCGCCGGCATAGTAGCCGCTGCGAGTTCGCACCTGTAGATGCTTGTAGCCTTTGGCTTGGGCATCCACCTTCACCTGGCGATAACCGCCGGCGCTCTGCGGCCGCGTGGGGCGATAGGTAATGGTGTACTGGTTGCGAATGTCGTGGGCAATCTGCGAGGTAATGGCCTGCACTTCGTCCAGGCTCTTGGGGAAGAAGGCCTCGCCGCCGGTATCTTCGGCCATCTGGCGCAGAGCACGGCGGGCACGCTTGCTGCGCTCCTCATCCAGAATCCCGATGGTGTAGATGGTCGGCCCATTCTGCTCTTCCAGCCGGCGCACCGCCTCTTCCAGCGATTCGCGGCTGGCGTTGTCTTCGCCGTCGGTGACCACCAGCAGCACCTTCTTCTCGAGAGCGCCGCTCTTCTTCAAGTGGTCGGCGGAGGCCACGGTGGCGTCGTAAAGCGCGGTACCGCCGCGCGATTCGATGCGTTCCAGCGCGTCGCGCAGCTTGGGAACGCTGCCGGTGTAATCCTGGTCGAGGAAATACTCCTCGTTGAAGTTGACCACGAAGACCTGGTCCTGGGGATTGCTGGCCTGCACCAGGTTGATGGCGGCGGCGTTCACCTTGGGCCGCTTGTCGCGCATGGAGCCGGAATTGTCAATCACGATGCCCATGGCCACGGGCACGTCTTCACGGCGGAAGGAAACGATCTTCTGCGGCTTGCCGTCTTCCAGAACGGTGAAGTCGCCCTTGGTGAGATCGGTGACCAGGCGGTTGTGCTCATCCACCACGGTGGCGTGCAGCGTGACCTCGTCCACTTCCTTCTTGAAGATGTAAACGTCGCCCTGCTGCTCCTGCGGAGCCTCGCCGGGCTGGGCGGCGTCGGCGGGCGGAGCGGCCTGCGTCGGCTGCTGGTTGGCCGGAGGATTCTGCGTGGCGGCCGGCTGGTTCTGGGCCGGTGGCGTGGAAACCTGCGGCTGCTGCGGCGGCGGCTGGCTGGGAACCGGCGTAACCTGCTGATTTTGCGTAGGAGCGGCTTGCGGTTGCTGGGCAGGCGGATTTTGAGCGATCAGAACCGTGCTCAGCATCCACACCAGCCCGACCAGGAACAGCGATCGTGCCTTATTCCGTTGGTGCATAGTATCCGGTCTTGGCATAAACGTGCAGCGGCGGCAGACCCTTGGGAGGATTCAGCTTAACTTTGATCTTCCGCCATTTGCCATCGCGTGCTGGATTGGTTGGACGGTATCCGAGCACATATTGGTTGCGCAGCTCGATGCCAATCTTGGTGGCGACGTCCGCCAGTTCGTTCGGTGAACTGATGGCAAATGTCCGCCCACCAGTAACTTCCGTGAGTTCGCTGAGCAGCGCCGGCCCCTCCCGCTCCTCCGGCGACTTGAAGTCGCGATCATACAGGCCGATGGCATAAATCTGCACATCCGCCTCGCGCACCATGGATTTGATCTCGCCCTCGGTGTAGCGGCTATGGTTATCGCCGCCGTCGGAAATGATGAGCAGCGCCTTACGGGTTTCGTGCGCCTTGGACATCCGGTTCATGGCCAGATACACGGCGTCCAGCAACGCGGTGCGGCCATGCGGCACGGCGTAAACCAGCTTGCTCTGGATGTCCTCGACCGCGGAGGTGAAGTCCACCAGCACTTCAGGCCGGTCATTGAAAGTGACCAGGAAGAACTCGTCGGCCGGATTGGCGGTGCGGAAGAACTCCACCACGGCGTCGCGCGACTTATCGATCTTGTCGGCCATGGAACCGCTGATGTCAAAGATGACGCCCAGCGAAATCGGCGCGTCTTCACTGGAGAAATGCTTGATCTCCTGCGGCTTGCCGTTGTCGGCGAGCAGGAAATTCTCCTTCTCCAGCCCGGTGACCAGGCGGTTCATGGGATCGGTGACGGTGACCGGCACCAGCACCAGGTCAACGTCTTTGCGCAGGGGCTTGGTATGGGTGCTTAAGCTGGGATCAACGCCCGGCGGCAGGCTGGCTCGCGGGATGCTGGCAGTGCTGTCGGGCTTTTTGGCCTCGCGCGGAACGATATGCACGTCCGGGCTGTCCACGTCCTGCGCCAGGGCAGGAAGCGCCATCCATCCCAGCAGGCAGAGCAAGGCCACCAGCGCAACCCGAATTGGACGAGCCCCCACGGGGCATTGGACGGACGGATAACCAAAAGCTCTCACCCTGTTTTTGGGGAGCTGGCACCCTGGGCGGGAGCCGACTGACCCAAACCCCATACTGCAAGCGCGGCCCATAGAATCCTCTGCGGTGCGCGAATCGTATCACAGCCTGAAGAAACGGGCTGTTACGGCGACGTCACAACCCGATACCGTCTGGTCTCACCAATGGATGTGACGCGGGCCATTCTGGTTTCCTTTTCTCCGTTCTAATATGAATCAGGCTCGCAAAAACTTAGTCACTGCCCCGTTTCGGGCAGGAAGGTCGAACTCATGGCGAAGGTGTTCCCGTTCCAGGCTCTGCGTTATAACCCCGAAAAAGTGAACCCGGCCGATGTAGTTACCCAGCCCTACGACAAGATTACTCCCGCCATGCAGGGCAAGTATTACGCCGCCAGCCCCTATAACCTGGTGCGGATCATCCTCGGCAAATCACAGCCTGGTGACAATGAAAACGAGAACGTCTATAGCCGCGCCGCTGCCAATCTACAACACTGGCGCGAGCAGGGTGTTCTGCGCCGCGACCCCGATCCGGCGATTTATGTCTATACCCAGAGCTTCCGCGCGCCCGGCGACGCCACCGGTCCCATGCTGGAACGGCGCGGCTTTATCGCTCTCGGCCAGATCGAAGATTATGACCAGAAGATTGTTTTCCGGCATGAGCAGACATTGAGCAAGCCCAAAGCTGACCGCTTCAACCTGTTGCAGGCCACCCAGGCCCATTGCGGTCAGATTTTCATGCTATATAGCGACCCCAAGCTGGAAATCGAGACCGCGCTCAAGCCTTCCGGGCCGCCGACCGTGGAAGTCACCGACGAATATGGCGTCATCCATCGCCTGTGGAAGGTGAGCGATCCTGGCGTTCTGCGGACGGTGCAGGAGATGATGGCGTCGCGGCCCATCCTGATCGCCGACGGCCATCATCGCTATGAGACGGCGCTGAACTACCGCAACCAGCGTCGCGCCGAAGCCAAGGGCGCTGGCGCCGCTGCCCTCCGATCGCGTGATGATGACCTTCGTCAACATGGAAGCACCGGGGCTGCTGGTTCTGCCGACGCATCGCGTGGTCTTCGGGCTGCCGAACTTCTCGGTCGCGGCGATGAAGCAGGCACTCGCAGCGTATTTCGAGGTGGAAGATCTGGGCGCTAACGCCAATCTGGACGCGGCGGTGAAGAAACTGAATGCGGCCGAACCCGATCGCACTTCCCTGCTGGCAGTTACGCCGGAGGGCATCCTGCTGCTGCGCTCGCGGCCCGGCGTGAAGTCGAAGAAGCTCGACGGACTTGTCGGAGCGGCAGCAGGCACTGGACGTCGTGCGACTGCATCGGCTCATCCTGGAAGAGACGCTGGGCATGTCGGAAGAGGACATCCGCAACCAGACGCACCTGAAGTACATCCGCGATGCGCAGGAGGCGGCGGAGGAAGTTCGCCGCGGCAACGCCAACGTGGCTTTCCTGATGAATCCGGTGCGCATGGAGCAGGTGCGCGACATCGCCTTCGCCGGCCAGGTGCTGCCGCAGAAATCCACCGACTTCTATCCCAAGCTGCTGAGCGGGCTGACCATTTACTCGCTGCAGGACGCGGCCGAGGCAGCCGGAGCGGCGCGCTGACCGCGCAAAGTCATTTGTGTCTGCTGCGCAACATCAGTATGGTTGAAGGGGACCCACTGACAGCGTAGTGGACCGATTCGATGAGCTTGAGGTTCCCTCAACCCCAACCGCGCCTGGTCTTCGTTCTGCTCCTCAGCACACTGCTGCTGGCAGCGGCGTCAGTGCTGCATTATTCGGCGGTCGAAGCCCAGCCCGGGCCGCAACAGATCACGGTTTATTCTCCGCAGACGACGTTTCCGGTTTCGCTGGTGGAGATCAAGAGCCAGCCTTACGTCGGGCTGGTCGATCTGCTGGAGCCGCTGGGTACGGTCGAGGCCCATCCCGACGGCAAGAAGTACAAGCTGAAGTTCACCGCTCCCGGACGCGTTCCGGTTGAGGCTGAGTTCACCGACGCACGCGGCAAGGCCAAGCTGGCCAAACAGAACTACAATCTGCCCGCCGACTTCTTCCTGCAGAATGGACGCGGCTATGTCTCGCTGTCGTCGGTCAGCGAAGTGCTCAGCCATATCCTGTCGCAGGAGGTGCAACTGCATGCTTCCGCGCACCGGCTGTTCATCGGCAATGTGGCGATGCGTTTCGGCGCCGAACTGCGCCAGGGCAATCCTTCGCAACTGGTGCTGAGCTTCCCCGCGCCGGTAAATCCGTCCATCGCCAATGAGCCCGGACGCATTCGCTTCACCTTCCGCCGCGAGGCCGTCGTGCCTTCGGGCAGCGATATGGCGTCCTACAACGATTCGCTGATTACCGGCTCGGTATTCGCCGCGCACGATGGCTACGCCGAGCTCGACGTGATGGGCACCGCGCCGCTGATGGCCAGCTACGCCGACAACGGCAAGACCATCATCGTGACCGCCGCGCCCGCGCCGCCGCCGGTCGCCACGCTACCGGAATCTCCGCTGCAGACGCCGGAGACCACGCAGACGCCGTCGCAGCCGCAGGCGCCATCGGGCCCGCGCTTCCTGGTGCTGCTGGATCCCGCGCATGGCGGCAGCGATACCGGCGCTACCATCACCTCTTCGCTGATGGAAAAAGATGTGGTGCTGGCGCTGGCGCGGCGAGTGCAGCACGAACTTAACAGCCGCGGCATCCTGGTGGGCCTGCTGCGCACCTCCGATACGCCGCTCACCGCTGGATCAACGCGCGGTGCAGGCCAATGCCGCTCGGCCGGCGCTCTACGTCGCGCTGCATGCCGCCAACACCGGACGCGGCGTGCATGTCTTCACCTCACTGCTGCCGGCGTCCACCGATTCGCGCGATGGCTTTCTGCCCTGGGACACGGCGCAGGCTGCGTTTCTTGATCTCAGCGGCGTGGCTGCCGGCTCGGTGGCAGCCGAACTGGAGTCGCGCAAGATTCCCAACACCACGCTGGTAGCGCCGTTGCGTCCGATGAACAACATCGCCGCGCCGGCCTTTGCCGTGGAGATCGCGCCGCCTTCGGACAACGTCAGCGACCTCGCTAGTCCCGCCTATCAGGAGCAAGTAGCGCAGTCCATCGCGGCCGGCATTGCCGCGGTGCGCTCCAAACTTCCGGCGGTGCGCCGATGACCCGCCGCGTGCTCATCGTCTTCGCGGCGCTGCTGGTGATCGCGCTGGGGCTTGACTTATTACGCCTACGAACTGAAGCGCAAGGTAGCGCGCGATGAGCAACTGGCCGCGCAACAGGCGCTGGCGCCGCCCACCAGCGGTCCCAGTACGCTGGTCACGCTCTATGTCGCCAGCGACAGCGACGGCTCGCTACGGAAAACGCAGGTGAACGTGCCGCTGCCGCCGGAGCGCAGCGAGCGTGCCCGCGCGGTCTTGCGCGCGCTGCTCAGCCAGTATTCGCAGGACGGCTCGCACGCACGCCATCGGCAAGGAAGCCGACATCCGCGATGTGTATCTGCTGGGCGACGACACCGCGGTGGTTGATACCAACTCCGCTTTCGCCGACAGCCATCCTTCGGGCGTGCTGGCGGAAGAGCTCACGGTCGGCTCGATGGTGGTCACGTTGAACGCCAACGATCCCGCCATCAAGCGGGTGAAATTCCTGGTGAACGGACAGGAGCGCGAGACCCTGGCCGGACACGCCGACCTGCACCGCTTCTACGAGGTCAGCAACATCGGCCAGGTCATGAAGGACATGCAATGAAGAGTTCGCTGCCGCGCATTGGCGTCTTCGACTCCGGCGTCGGAGGCCTGACGGTGCTGAAGGCGATGGCCGAGCAACTGCCGGCGCATTACATCTACTTTGGTGACACCGCGCGCCTGCCCTACGGCACCAAGTCGGCCGAGACCGTGGCCCGCTATGTCGTCGCCGCCACGCGCTTTCTGGAGTCGCAGAACATTGATCTGCTGGTGATTGCCTGCAACTCCGCCACAGCGCTGGCGTTCCCGCAAATTCAGCAGGCCGCGCACGTGCCGGTGGTGGGCGTGGTGGAACCCGGCGCGGCCATGGCTGCGGAAGTCAGCCGCGAACGCGCAGCGATCGTCATCGCCACCGAAGCCACCGTCAGCAGCCACGCTTATCGCGATGCCTTGCAGCGCCACGGCCTGACTGCCTTCGAGAAGGCGTGCCCGCTGCTGGTGCCGCTGGTGGAGGAAGGCTGGATCGAGCATCCGGTGACCGAGCAGGTGGCGCGCATTTATCTGGGCGAGGCGATGGCCGCCGCGCCGCCGCACTCCGATGTGCTGGTGCTGGCCTGCACTCACTATCCGCTGCTGGCGCCGGTGCTGCGGCGGCTGGCGCCGCCGTCGATGCAGATTGTGGACTCCGCCGAATCCACCGCGCGCGTGGTAAAGAAGTTGATTGAAAGCGATCCTGCGTTCGCGGGGGAGGGCAGGAAGGCCGGCGATGCGGAGCAGCATAGCTCTGGCGGCAAGCGCCTCTTCGCCGACAACGGACAACCGACAACCGACAACTGCTCTCTGACCACCGCACCTTCCGCTTCTACGTGACCGATTCGGTGGAAAAGTTCAAACGCCTGGCCACCCGCTTCCTGGGCCGCCAGGTAGATAATGTCGAGCACGTGGATACTGGGTGGCTAGTCCTCCGATGACGACGCGCCGCCGTATATGATTGCATCTGGCTAGCTGTGGCAAGCTCTCCGGCAACTATCCACTAGCCACTAACCACTATCCACTGCCTTATGATCTTTCGCTCCGATAATCGCTCGCCTGACCAGATGCGCCCGGTGAACATCATTCCCGGCTTCATCTCCACCGCCGAAGGCTCGTGCCTGATTGAAGTCGGCAACACGCGCGTCATCTGCACCGCCACCATCGAAGACTCGGTGCCGCAATTTCTGCGCAACAGCGGCAAAGGCTGGGTCACCAGCGAATACGGCATGCTGCCGCGTTCCACTCTGACCCGCACCCCGCGCGAGGTCAACAAGGGACGGCAAGGCGGACGCACGCACGAAATTCAGCGTCTGATCGGCCGCTCGCTGCGCGCCGTCACCGATATGGCTAAGCTGGGCGAGCGCACCATCTTTCTCGACTGCGACGTCATTCAGGCCGACGGCGGCACCCGCACCGCGTCCATCACCGGCGCTTTCGTCGCCATGGGACTGGCCATGCGGGCCATGGTCGAGACCGGCGCGCTCACCGTTGCGCCCATTCGCGATTACGTCGCCGCCACCAGCGTCGGCATCGTGGACGGCGAGCCCATGCTCGACCTCTGCTACGAGGAAGATGCGCGCGCCGACGTGGACATGAACCTGGTGCTCACCGGCAGCAAGAAGATCGTCGAGGTGCAGGCGACGGCGGAGCATCGCCCGTTTGACGATGCGCAGTTCGAGACCATGATGTCACTGGCGCGCAAGGGCATCGAGGCGCTGATCGTCCGCCAGCAGGCGGTGTTGGCCGGATTACCGCTGATGCAATAAGGGCAGCGTTCGTTTGGGTATCGAGTTCGTCCGATGCCGCCGCGACTACAATGGCCAGGAATGTATTTCGAGATTATTGGCGAGATCGAAAAGGTTGAGACAATCGCCAGGGGCGTCGGGGTTCGCGAGCGCAAACGGTTATGGAAGGTTTACGGCCGAGCCTCATGGCGGAAGCTGAAAGGCGTCGCAACCGTCAAACTTAGCGATGGCGCGCTGGTAATGTCGGAGTTACATTGGTATGAAGCTCATGGCTTTGGCAAAAAAGAATTCAAGATCAAACGGTTCCTCGCGCACCAGGACTAGCCGCAAAGGATTCGTGCTATGCCTGCGCAACGAGGGCTACGCAGCATCATTGGAGCCCCGGAAGGTTTATTCCATGCTCCCAGACGCCTCTGCGGCAAGGCACAACCTGGTGCGTGTTATTGATGAATCCGGCGAGGCCTATCTCTACCCCGCAAACTATTTTGTCGCCCTCCACCTGCCCATGAGCGTGAAGGCCGCCCTGTCGAAGGCGTCGTAGCAAACGCGGCACGTCGCCGCAATGGATGATGCGTCATCGGCGTCATAATGGCTGGTCTTTTGATCCGCTGCCTGTTGGTTACAAAACACATTTCTTTCATTGCGATTCCACTGTTATTACAACCCGCACCATGATTCCCCGGCGAAATCATCTCCCTGAGCTTCTCCCGCGTAAGCAGGCCCTCCTCATCTGCCTGCCGCTGATGCAGTAATCCTTTGCAGGGCGGCCCTGCCCGGTTAGAATGCTGGCCGCAGTCCCCGGAAAGGACCTTCGCATGAGACAGAAGCCGTCGCGCAGTCTGCTGGTAACCCTTTGCTCTGGCAATGTTCTGCCTGCTCGCTTTGACCCAGCCGATTGCCTCCGCGCAAAAGAAGAATGCGCCGGCGGACGGGACCAAGACCGTCACTGGCTGCCTCACCGGCCTGGACGGCCGCTACACCCTCGGCACCGATAGAGACGATCTCTACGTGCTCAAGGCCGACGACGCCCTGTTGCGTCCCTACAAGTCGAAGACCGTCCGCGTAACCGGCACCCTCACCCCGGCGGAGAAGGACAAATCCCGCGCCGACGCGCTCTCCTACCAGCCACCCAGCCTTACCGTACAGACCATCAAGAAGGTCCAGGACAATTGCAATTGAGCGGTGGCCGGAACCACTCTAGAAGCGATACAGCGCCAGGCGTGAAATCTGCGCGATTCGGGAAAAGTCCTGGTCCAGCGTAAACACGCTGGCGCGATGCTCCTGCGCGATCGCTGCGATCAGCGTATCCATGGTGGTGAGTGCGATGCCCTTGCCCCGCGCCGCCCGATACAGCGCCGCAGCCGCCCGATAGGTTTCGAATCCCTGGGGCTCCAGCATGTCCCATTGCGCCAGAAAGCGCTCGATGCGAGCGGCGTCCCGCGTCAGGCCTTGCAGCACCTCGGCCACCACCACTCCGGTCAGGGCGAAGGGCTCGCTCTCCTCGATCATCCGCCGCAATTCAGCGCCCGCGCGTCCGGGCGACGGGCTGAAGAAGTCAATCCACACCGAGCTGTCCACCAGAATCACACGCGGTTTCTCCGCGAGGCCTTCAGGTCGCCCTTCCACACGCCGCTGCCGTAATACTGCAGAATGCCTTTGCGGCTTTCGGAGCGGACCAGCAAATGCAGGGCTTTGTCCACGATCTGGCGCTTGGTCTTCAGGCGGGTGAGTTTGCGCGCCTTCCTGACCAGCTCGTCATCAATTTCGATGTTGGTCCGACTCATGACAAAACTCAGCATACACCAATTCTTGTAAATTTTGTGTACGGCAAGAACCGGCTTCCGGTGGGACGCTGGAAACAGCTCGCCACCAAGCAGGATGACGGTCAACCCGATTCGCATCCATGGCTTCCATCATTTAGAATCGTCTGTTCTGCCGCTCTCGGACCCAGCCGGCGTCCTGCAGGACCGATTTCGCAATTCATATCTAGCGGGCGCGTCGCGCCTTTGGAGGTTCCGCCATGAAACTTACTCCTGGAAAACTTGCGGGCATGAAGGCTGTTTCCAACGAACGCGGGGTGATTGCCGCCGCCGCCATGGACCAGCGCGGCTCGCTCAAAAAAGCGCTGGGCGCCAACGCCACCGATGCGCAACTGGAAGAGTTTAAGGTGTACGTCACTGAGGTGCTCACCAAGCACGCCAGCGCCATCCTGCTCGATCCCGAGTGGGGCCTGAAGGCCGCCGCCAAGCGCGCCAAGGGTTCCGGCCTGCTGCTGGCCTACGAAAAGACCGGCTATGACAAGCAGTTGCCCGGCCGTCTGCCCGATCTGCTCGACCAGTGGTCGGTTCGCCGACTGAAGGAAGCCGGCGCCGATTGCATCAAGATCCTGCTCTACTACACGCCGTATGACGACGCCAAAATCAATGGCCTGAAGCATGCCTGGACGGAGCGCATCGGCGACGAGTGCAGGGCCAACGATATTCCCTTCTTCCTCGAACTGGTCGGCTACAAGGAAGGCATGGACGAGAAGGGCCCTGAGTTCGCCAAGTTGAAGCCCGGAGTGGTGGCCAAGTCCATGGAGGAGTTCTCCAAGGACCGCTACGGCGTGGACGTGCTGAAGGTGGAGATTCCCATCAACATGCAGTTCGTCGAAGGCTCGCAGTCGTTCAAAGGAACGAAGGCCTATAGCAAGAAGGAAGCGCTCGATCACTATCGCGCCGCGGCGAGCGCGACCAACAAGCCGTTCATCTACCTGTCGGCAGGCGTCAGCAATCCGGAATTCATCGAGGACCTGGAGTTTGCCGCCGAAGCCGGCGTGAAGTTCAACGGCGTGCTCTGCGGCCGCGCTACCTGGAAAGACGGCATCGCGGTTTACGCGCAGAAGGGCGGCAAGGCCTTCGAAGCATGGTTGGAAGATGAAGGCGTGAAGAACATTGATAACGTGAACAACGCGCTCAAGGCGGCCACCTCGTGGTACAGCATCTATCAGGTGCCGGAGGCGGCGGCAGCAACGCGGTAGATCTTCAACGCAGGAATGCAGCAGGCGCGGACTTCGGTCCGCGCTTTTTTGTTGCGCGGCTACTTGCGGCAACCGGCGCAGTAGCCACCAATCTCAAAGCGCGCGATCACGATGTGGAACTGGCAATCGCGCTGCACCTGTCCCTTCACCCGGTCGAACAAATCGCTCTCGAACTCCTGCACCTTGCCGCAACGCAGGCAGGTCATGTGCATGTGATCGCGCTGCGGACGGCGCTCGTAGAAATGGCCCTCGCCCTTGACGTGCAACAGGTCGAGTTCATCTACCAGGCCGTGGCGCTTCAGCAGGCCCAGAGTGCGATAGACGGTGACGCGATTGATGCGGGGATCGATTTTGGAGGCGCGGCGCAGGATTTGCGCGGCGTCGAGATGCTGGTTGGCGGTTTCGATGATTTCCAGGATGACGCGGCGTTGCCGGGTCATGCGAACGCCGCGGCTGAGTAAGGCGGTCTGCAAGGCTTTGGGGACGGCGGTTTCGGGCACAGGCATAGAGCGCTCCGACTTAAGTTGCAGCGATTTGCAACCCTGTTGCAACAGATTCTAGCACGAGGCCTTGACGCGGATTGCGCCGTGCGTCGTAATAGAAGGCAGATATTTGCAACACAGTTGCAACTACTCTTAACCCGATTGTAACACCGAATATTGATAATGAAAATCATTTTCAACTCTAGCAAGGCCCGCCAAACGCGGAAAATCCCCCTTTCGTCTCCTATCGCCGATAGTTCTATTCCTGCTGCTGGCGGCCACCAGCTTCCCTGCCCAGGCTCAGGAACGCCCTTACTTCGTCACCTACTCCCACGAGATGGAAGAGCCCGGCAATCTCGACATCGAAAACTTCAACGCGGTCGGCAATCCTCCCGGCGGCAATACCTTCATGGGCTCCGACGTGGAGTTCGAATACGGCATGACCGCCTGGTGGACCACCGAGTTTTATCTCGACGGACAGGCCACGGCGAACGACAGCACCATCTTCACCGGCTTTCGCTGGGAGAACCGCTTCCGTCCGCTGATGGGCGAGCACTGGATCAATCCGGTCTTCTATGCCGAGTTTGAAGACACCAGTGCCGACAAGACCATCCGCGAGGTGGTGGGCCACGACGGCGTGCCCGACTTCCTGGACCCCAACTGGCTGGCGCGCCAGGACAAGGAACGCGAGATCGAACTGAAGCTCATTCTGGGCAGCAATGTGAAAGGCTGGAACCTCAGCGAGAACATCATTGCGGAGAAGAACCTGGCGGCGGAGCCGTGGGAATTCGGTTACGCCATCGGCGTCAGCCGTCCGCTGAAGCTGGCGGCCACTTCGCGCGAATGTGCTTTCTGCGCCAATCGCTTCCAGGCGGGCGCGGAGATGTATGGCGGGCTGGGCGACCGTTACAGTTTCGGTCTGCACGACACTTCGCACTACCTGGGCCCGACCGTCAACTGGACCGCGCCCAATGGCACCACCATCGGCTTCTCGCCGCAATTCGGACTGAACAGCTACAGCATTCCCTGCCTGTACCGCTTCAGTGTCTCTTACGAGATCGAACAGTTCTTCAGCCACTTCCATCGGAGCGGACAATGACGAGCCCGCGGATTCTTGTGCTGGCGATGCTGCTTTCGCTCGGACTGATGGCGCTGGGTTCGACTTCCAACGGCGCCTGGCTGGCCAAGGTCCCGGCACACGAGCATGACAAGACCAACCCTTACCAGGGACAGGCGGATGCGGTGGCAGCGGGGCGGCGCGTGTTCGAAGAGCATTGCGCCAAGTGCCACGGCGACGACGCGGAAGGCACCAAGAAGCGGCCCAGCCTGAAAACGCCGCGGGTGCAGCAGCAGGCCACCGAAGGCGATCTGCACTGGCTGCTGGTGAATGGCAGCATGGGCCACGGCATGCCTTCGTGGTCCAAGCTGGGCGATCCGCAGATATGGCAGGTCATCAGCTACGTACGCTCGCTGCACTGAGGCCGAGCATGCAGCCACAATCCATTGCGCGTTTGACAAAACGAAGTGCGCTGATCGCGCTGGTGCTGTTGCTGGCCATCCAAGTGCTGCCGGTGAAGCGCGACAACGCGCCGATCACCGGTGCGCAGACCATTTATGCTGCAGAACCGATGCCGCAGCAAGTGCGAACGGTCTTGCAGCATTCCTGCAGCAATTGCCACTCCGAGGAGACGCGCTGGCCGTGGTACAGCTACGTGGCGCCGGTGTCGTGGATGGTGGCGCACGACGTTCACGACGCCCGCAAGAACATGAACTTCTCGCGCTGGGCGAGCTATACGCCGGCAAAGCAGGAAGACAAGCTGGAGGAAATCTGCGAGCAGATCATGAACGGCGACATGCCTGACCGCAAGTACGCGCTATTTCATCGCGAGGCCCGGCCAACCCAGGCCGAGCGCGATGCCGTCTGCCGCTGGACCGAAGACTAGTGACGCCAGTACTGAAGGCCAACCTCGCGGAGAAAGTGCCGTCGGCGGAAGCCGACTCCGGATGAAGAAGTAAAGCTGCTATCGGCACGACCGAACAGGCCGCTGAAAAAGTCGGAAAAGCAGATCCCTCACCGACTACAGTCGGTTCGTGATGACAAAAGTAAAAGACTTATCGGCACAACTGAAGTTGTGCCCTGACACAAGGCGACCGAAAGGGACTTTTTCAGCGGCCCGACTGAAGTCGTGCCCTGATACAAGGCACGCGAAAACGGAGTTTTTCAGCGACCGATGAAGTCGTGCCCTTACTCATGACATTCCGAAGCCACCTTTCTCAGCAACCGGATTAGGGTGCGGTCAAACCTATACTGCGGAGGCCCACGTTCGACATCTTCCCTGTAAAATATTTGCAGGAGGACGACTTGAAACCAGCTACCAGCGCCCTGCTGGCGGCAACGGCAGTAATGGCGGCTGTGCTATGCACGACGCCGATCGGCAGGGCTCAGAGTGTCAGTTTTCGAAACGCGCCGGCATCCGCGGCGCAGATGAAAAACCCATATCAAGGCAACGCCCAGGCGGCGCTGGAGGGGAAGAAAGTTTACGCGCAGAAATGCACGCAGTGTCACGGCAATCATCTGCAAGGCATGGGACCGGCACCGGCGCTGAATTCGGCCAATGTTCAGAACGCCAAGCCGGGAGAGTTGTTTTGGTTCATCACTACCGGCAAGCTGGAGCGCGGCATGCCTTCGTGGGCCAACCTTTCGAAGGACCAGCGTTGGCAGTTGGTGAGCCTGCTGCAATCGCCCGGAAGCAAGAAGTCGCAATAAAGTCACGGGAGGCGGAGTGCAATCCGCCTCTTTCTCTTCTTACGGTCACTGCATCGCAGCGACAAAATCCGCTATAACAGAATTGTGAGCACGGGAAATCCATTCACCTCGCCCAAGACGGCGCTGATCACCGGCGCTTCCAGTGGCATTGGGCTGGAACTGGCGCACCTGTTCGCCCGCGACGGCTACAAGCTGGTGCTGCTGGCGCGCAGCCGCGCGGCGCTGCAGCAACTGGCCGGTGAGTTGCAGTCGCGCTATAACGTCGCCGTCCGCATCGAGACCAAGGACCTGGCGCATCCGGGGACGCCGTTCGAGCTGTTCCGCGATTTGCAGGAGGCCGGTATTTTGGTCGATGTGCTGGTCAACAACGCCGGCTTCGGCGTGGCCGGCGCGTTCTCCGAAACCGACTGGAGCGTCGAAGCCGAGATGGTGCAGGTGAACATCACCGCCCTGGCCGCGATGACCAAGCTGTTCCTGCCGCAAATCCGCGCCCGCGAAGGCAAGCTGATGAACGTGGCCAGCACCGCGGCCTTCCAGCCGGGACCGTTTATGGCGATGTACTACGCCAGCAAGGCGTTCGTGCTGAGCTTCACCGAAGCGCTCTCAGAAGAGTTGCGCGATACCGGCGTCACTGTCACCTGCTTGTGTCCCGGGCCGGTGAAGACGAAGTTCCAGTCGCGCGCCTACCTTGCAGGGACGAAGATGGTGGACAGTCCGTTGCTGGTGGATGTGAAGGAAGTGGCGCGCATCGGTTACGAAGGCATGAAGGCGGGCAAGCGGCTGGTGATACCGGGCTGGAAGAATCGCGCCGTGATGGAAGGGTTGCGCGTAGCGCCTCGCGGCACGGTGCTGAAGGCGGTACGAAGGTTGCAGGAGAAGAAGCGGGAGTAGGGGAAAGTCGCTTTTCGCTTTTCGCTTTTCGCTTTTCGCTTTTCGCTATTCGCTTTTCGCTATTCGCCATTCGCCATTCGCTCTTCGCTTTTCGCCAGAATCGCTCTTCGCTCTTCGCACAAGACAGCACGGCTCTCGCGGTTCCTTATCTAACCGTGGCATAATGACAACCCGATTCACGCCGGGGGATACATGCGTCGCGGCTTCGTGTTTGGCTTGCTGTTGGGATTGTCTACTTGCTGTTTTTTCCAGTCCGGCACCACGGCCCAGGTTGTCAGTCATGCGGCGTCTACGGCCCTGAGCGGCACCTGGTTACAGGACGCCGCGACCATCAAGAATCCTGAATCTCCTCCTTTACGTATCTTCATTGCACAGAGGGGGAACGATCTCGTCGGCATCAACGTGGATAAACAGGGTTTTCTTCCCGCCGGATATCCGTATATAAAAGGGACCTCCGACTCAGCCACCTCCGCCAAAATAGAGTTGCAGGGATTTTCGGATCGTGGGCTGATCAAATGGTACGTTGGAACCATGGCGCTGGATGCGCCAAACCATCTGGTGATTGGTCACAACAAAATCCTGCTGCACCGCATCGCCGCAGCATCATCAGCAAGTTCGACTTGCAACCCAGGCAGTTCAGCCCATGTGTCAGGGATAGAGGCGCTGGCGAAAGGATGGCTCGCGTCCCACAACAAGGATGATCGTGCGGCAACCTGCTGGTTTCGTCTGGGTGCGGAAGCCGGCGAGCCGGCGGCGGAAATGTGGTACGCCTCAGCACTCATATTCGGGACGGGCACGGCCAAAAACATGGCGGCGGCAGTTCCCTGGGTACAGAAGAGCGCGATGCAGGGGAACTACGGCGCCGCCCTGGATCTGCAGCATATGTTTGAGAGCGGAGAAGGCCTGCCCAAGAGCCAACAGCGTGCTTACTACTGGGGCAGCCGTGCCGAACTGAACGATCCCGCGTTCGTGCATACGAAGAATTTCCTTGCAGTACCGCAGTGGGCAACCGAAACAGCGGGACCGTGCCAGGCCTCGAATCCGGCCCACCTGAGCGCGGGTGCGGCGTTGAGCGCGGGAAGAGTGGCGTACCAGGCGCGCGCCCTGGACACCGCGGCCTGCTGGTTCCAGATCAGCGCCGCTGCGGGTAATTTGAAAGCGAACCTTTATTTGGGACTGATGCACATGTTCGGACTCGGCGTCCCAACCAATGCGACCATAGGGTTGGCCGAAGTGAAAAAATCGGCCGAGGCCAACGACGGATTTGCGCTAATGTACCTGGCAAACTTCTATCGGCTGGGCATTGGCACAAAGCCGACCAGAATACGGCGACCCTCCTGATGCAAAAAGCGCTGCGAGCTCCGAACGGTTTCGACGCCTATACTCACGTCCAGGGAACCCACCTCAACAAGGAGGAAGCCGAAAGCGCCATGGTTACGCTTGCTACCTCAGCTTCGGCGGAAGACAGTTGCGAAGGCGAAAATGAGTATCAGCGGAGGACCTACACTAACCCGAAAATCCGCAACTGCAATCAGACTGCCGACTGGTTCTGGAAGCAGGCGACTCGACCTTCGAAGAACACCGTTCAGTTTGTGGAAGAGATTTTCCCGGAGGATTTCGAGTTTGCCGTGCCGAACAGCTTCCAGATACTGCGAGAGGCCGCCAAAGCGGGACTAACTCGCTAGCGTCCTCACAGATTGAATAGCTCACGCAATCGCTTGGTCTGCGCCCGGCTCACCGGAATCTCCGTCTGCTTCTTGTCTTCCATGCGAATCTGGTAGGAGCTCTTGAACCAGGGCACCACTTCCTTGATGCGATTGATGTTCACCAGGTAGGAGCGGTGGGCGCGCCAGAAGGTATTAGGGTCGAGCGAGTCCAGCAGCTCTTCCAGCGTGCGGCAGTTGGACTGGCCTTCCATGCCGGTGGCCACCACGGTGATGATGCCGTCTTCAATGGAGGCGTAGCAGATGTCTCTTTGATCCACCAGGAACAGTCGTCCGGCCGACTTCAGCAGGATCTTCGCCGCCGGCGGACGCTGCTGCTGCTCCAGCATCTTGACGATGGTGCCGATCTGATCGTTGGGCGAGCCGCTGCTTTCCAGCTTCTGGCGGGCACGATCCACGGCCTGGGCCACGCGCTTCTTGTCGAAGGGCTTCAGCAGGTAATCCACCGCGTTCACTTCGAAGGCCTTCACCGCATACTGATCGAAGGCGGTGGCGAAGATCACCTGCGGCAGCGGCACCTTGCGTTCCACCAGCTTCTTGATGGCGCCAAAGCCGTCGAGGCCGGGCATCTGCACATCCAGAAACAGCAGGTCGGGCGAGAACTCGCGCACCAGGTTCACCGCTTCCACGCCGTTCTTTCCCTGGGCGACGACCTCCACGTCGAGCTCGCGCAGCAGGTAGGCTAGCTCCTCGCGCGCCAGTTGTTCGTCGTCCGCGATGATGGCCGATAGTGACATCGAATCTCCGGGTTCGCTGAGAGTATAACTGCTCGCCCTGGAACTTCCCTGCCCTGGGGGTCTGAAGCGTCTGCTCACAACCCTGTCGTCCCCGGGGGACTCCATCGCTTTGCTGGTTCTTACCCAGCATTCCGCTTCGCTTCATGCGGGGCTGTCATGACACGCGCCTGCGGCGCTTTGATCCTCGAGCTCCCGGCGGCACTGCTTGGGGAAGGTCAGTTCTGATTCGGACGCGGAAGCCGTGGCCCTTCAAAGCAGCAGATTTACACGAACTGCTAGACCTTGACGGAAGCGTCAGCAACTTTTTCCAGTTCCTCCGCCAGACGTTTCCAGATGGCCGCGCCGTCGTATTGCCGGGCCATCTGGTCGCAGCCGGAGGCCATGGCGGCGCGCAGCGTATCGTCTCGCAGCATCCCGTCAATCTGTTTGGCCAGCCCTTCGGAATCGCCGAACGGAACCAGTGCGCCTCCCTGGCAACCGCTGACCAGTTCGCGCGACACGGCGATATCGGCGGCGATAATCGGCTTGCGATTCGCCCACGCCTCGATCAGCACCAGTCCCAGCGATTCCACCCGCGAAGGCTGCGCCACCAGCGTTGCCGATGCCAGGAAGTCGCGCTTCTCGCGGTCGGCGAACGGCGGCAGATTCAGCAGCCGCGGGCAGTCCTTGGCATTCGCCGCCACCCAATCGTCGAAGGCCGAAAGGCTGGGCCCGGCCATCACCAGCCACGCCGTGCGAGCCGTTCGCCCACAGAGCTGCTTCATCGCTTCGACCAGGGTGACTCGGATCCCTTCTCGTAGGCCTTCATGCCAAGATGCAGCACCACCGGGCCGTCCACCCTGTATCTCTGCGCGCAGATACTCAGGATTGCCGCCGGTCACGCTCGCCATGTCGATGCCAAACCGGTGACCAGCCTTCTGCGCCGTGACACCCAAGCTCGCTCCAGTCGCCGCCTCTCCGTCTGCGTCATGCACAAGACTCGGCGGCAGCGGTTCAGCATCTCGATCTGGTGAGGGCCGCACGTAGTGCCGCGCAACTTCGTCGTTGCCCTCCTCGCCCAGATGGGTGCAGGGCGTCGCCACTACCGGCATCTCTGCGCCGTTCGGCCGGCTGCAATCCGGCGTACATCAGATTGGTGTAGGGCAGCGGGCCGATGTGAAACAGGTCGGCATCGCGCCGCAGCGCCTCGATCCAGCCCCGGACTTGGAACGACGGCCGCCAGTACTGCGCCTTCCATCGCCAGGACGGCAGCAGAGCCCAGCAGCGCGCGTCGCCCGCCGGCGCATCACGTTGTAGTCAGATTGGAAATCGCCGGACCACGACTCCATCAATCGATGCTGCTCTCCCGCGGAAAGGTCTTGAAGCCGGGCAGCCACAGCGCTTCCAGATCGTTGGCGACGGTGGTGAAGACGGTGACGCGATGGCCGCGCTGCGACCAGATAGCGGGAAAGCGCGAGCAGAGAATTTTCGTAGCCGCCGCGATAGGGGAAGAAGCGAGGAAGCACGAAGACGACGTGCATCGGTCGTAGCGGCGCGGGCTAAGTGCGGCAGCCGACAACCTCCGGCGCGTACATCAGGACGCGTTGTACATGCCGCGATCGACTCTCCTCCGGCGCCCGTCGGCCATGGATGTGGCCGTGGTCGATCAGGATGGCGCGATCGCAGTGCTCCTCGACGTTGCGCCATGTCGTGGCGTCACCAGCATAATGGTCTTGCCGGCATCGCGGAAGCGCCGAATGCGCTCGAAGCACTTCTCCTGAAAGCCGATGTCGCCGACCGCCGAGAATCTCGTCCATCACCAGGATCTGCGGGATCCACCTCGGTGGCCACGGCAAAGGCCAGCCTCATGTACATGCCGGAGGAATACTGCTTGACCGGCGCGTCGATGAATTCGCCGATCTCGGCGAAGTCGATGATGCTCTGCTCGCGCTCCAGCATCTCGCGCTTGGAATAGCCCATCAGCAGGCCGTTGAGCAGGATGTTCTCGCGGCCGGTCAGTTCGTGATGGAATCCCGCGCCCAATTCGATCAGCGGCGCCAGCGTATCCGTGCACCTTCACCTTGCCGTGTGGTCGGCCGATAGACGCCGGCGATGATCTTCAGCAGAGTGCTCTTGCCCGAGCCGTTGCGGCCGATGATGCCCAGCGTCTGGCCCTGCGGGCACCTCGAAGCGAGGCGTTCTTGACCGCTTCGAAATCGTGGAAGCTGGCAGTTGTGGCGGAACATCTTGGAGAACAGCTCGCGCACCGTGTCCGGGCGCTCGTGGATCACGCGGAAGCGCTGGGTTACATTCTGCAAGCGAATTGCGGATCGGTCTGACAGACATTCGCGCTCAGACGTAAAAGACGAAATTGTCCTGGTACTTGCGGAATAAAGCAGAATCCGATAAACAAGCTGACAAAGGCGCAAACAAACGACGCCATCGATCGACGGCGCCTTAGGCAACTGACCGTAATAGACCGCCAGCCGGAATCCGTTGATCACGTAGATGATGCGGATTCAGCTTGAACATCCAGCTGATACTTGGCCGGGAATCATGTCCAGCGAATAGATGATGGGCGTCAGGTAGAACCAGGCCGACAGCACCATCTGCAGGATGTGCGACACGTCGCGGTAATACACATTGGCGGCGGCGAAGAAAAACGTCATCCCCAGGGTGAAGATGGCCAGCGCCAGCAACGGCACCGGCAGGTAGATCCACGTCCAGTAGAACGGGTGATGCAGCAGCGGCACCAGGATGGCCAGCGGGATCAGCGACAGCAGCAGGTTGATGATGTTGGAAACCACCGCCGCCATGGGGAACACCAGCTTCGGCACCGCGACCTTCTTGATCAGGTCGCCGTTGGTCACGATGGATTCCACCGCATAGGAAAGCGATTGCGAGAAGAAGGTCCACGGCAGCAGCACGCTGAGCAGGAAGATGGCGTAGTGCGGAATGGGAAAGCGCATGATGGTGGAGAACACCAGGGTCAGCACCACCATCAGCAGCGCAGGATTCAGCAGCGCCCACATGAAGCCCAGCACCGAGCGCTTGTAGCGGATCTTCAGCTCCTTCAGCGCCAGCGCCCAGATCAGCTCGCGGTACTCGATAAATGTCGCGAAATAAGCTAATCATCAGAATGTATGAGACGCTCAGAGCAGCGCGCCGAATAGGACCAATCGCACGTCCACTCGCTCTCAATGTTAAATGATTTTGGCGGGCTTCGCTCTCTGCCAGCTGGCTGAAGCGCGATGCCGTTTAGTGCGGCGGCTGAGCAGGAGTAACGTTCAAGTCGGTCATGCCGTGCAGCAGGTCGCGTTGCTGTCGCTGAAGTTGTTGCGGAACTCGTCGGAATTCAGCAACTGACTGCGGGCCTGCGGCGGCATGCCGCGCAGGCGGCGATAGGCCTGCGACACCTTGTCGCGGCGATCGTCGGGCAGGCTGCGGTAGCGGTCGAACAGGGTGTGCGCCTGCTGCTGCTGCGCCGGCGTCATGTGCTCGAAGGTCTCCATCCGGTTCAGAATCTGCGCCTTCTTTTCCGGCGACTGACTGTTGAACTTGCGCAGCCGGTCCATCAAGCTGATTCTGCTTCTCGGGCGATAAGGCTGCGGAAATCCGGGATCCTGCTGCAAGCTGCTGCTCCTGCTCGGCTGGGCGGCAACGATCCGTACTTGCGCAGCCAGTCGCCGCGATGCGGCCCTGGCCCCCTGGGATGAAATTGGTAAGGATTTGAGTTTTGTGCCGGAGGAGTCGAGGACGGCCGCGTGCTGGGGGCGCGCACCGGCGCTCCGCCAGGCGGACCGCCGCGGTGTTGCCAGGCGACATAGGCCCGCGTGATATAGGCGCGGTTGATATGCAGCCGGTTGCCGTAGACACGCGACGGCACCCGGGCTGACATCGTTGCCGACATCAGCAGCAGTACCAGCCCAGCCAGAATGTAATTTGCGGCGCGTGCCAAGATTCGCTTACTCCGTTGAAGACTGATCCGTCAAGAGCGTCGAACTCGGAAAACAGATCGGCGTTCTTGTCCAGATACTGCAGATCGCTGACCGCATCGCCGGGAGTGTTCACGGTATGAAGGGCCGAGGACGAACCGTCTTGGCCATGAGAGTAATCGCGGTCCTGACTTCGAAGTGGCCCATCTCCACCAATCCGGCGCCGATGGCGATCAGCATGACCGCGGCCGCAGCCACCATCGGGACGGCGCAGCCAGGCCAGCCAGCCGCGCGCGCTCCGCCGCCGCTTCCTCGCGCATCTGCGCCCGCAAGCGGGAACCGAAATACGGCGAAGGCTCCGGCGCCTGCCATTCGTCCAGCAGCGCCATGGTCTGCCGCAGACGATGCCATTTCGCGCGCACACGCCTGCGCATCTGCCGCAGATGTTCCTGCATCTCCGGCGAAACCGCTTCCGGCCCGCTCAGCACCGCTTCCATCAATTCCTCGCGAAGTTTGTCGCACTTCATAACCACACCCAGCTTCCCGCCAACTACAAAAACTGTTTCAACGTTTCGCGCAGGGTCTCGTAAGCCCGAACAACAGCGACTTGGTCGCTGACTCGCTTAACTTCAACACCGCGGCAATCTGCTTGTAGTCCATGTTCTGATACTTGTGCATCATCACCGCCATGCGCTGCCGCTCGGGCAACGCCTCCACCTGTTGGCGGATGGCCGCCAGCCGCTCGCGCCGCAGAATGTTCTGCTCGGCGTTCAACCCCGCGTCGGCCACATCCACGGTGCATGCCGGTCTCTTCGTCGGGCTCGTCGATGTTGACCGTGTTCTCCGGCCGCTCGTGACTTGCGTGTCGCGCGCGTGGTTCACCGCCAGGTTGGTCGCAATACGATACAGCCAGGTGGTGAACTTGGCGCTGGCGGCGTAGCTTTGCCGCGAGCGATAGACGCGCAGAAACACTTCCTGCGCCAGCTCCTCGGCCACCGCCTGATTGTGGGTCATGCGGTACATGAAGCTGATCATCTGGCGGCGATACTTCTCCACCAGATAATCGAAGGCAGCGTCGTCGCCGGCGGCCACGCGCAGCATGACCTCGGCGTCGCTCAGCATTTCCAAAACGACAGGTTCAGCCAATTCGCCCCGTATGGCTGCCGGCGCTCCGGTATCCGCGGCGCCCACCCAGCAATGCTCGATCCAGTGCTATGCTGCCCACATCGGCACTAACCCTTCTGATGCCAGAAAGTTGCGCCGATGAGACCCAACCCCCGCCCGGTCCGGAAGATGCCGTTTCGGCGGTGTGCTCCGACGGTTCGGCCGGTTCCGGATTAGGCTCGCTCTGCTCGTCAGCCATTTGCACTTCCGGCTGCACAGCAGCCGTCTTACCCAGTATTATGCACGAGGAGCCTCACCTCGGCACCAAGGTACTTGTAGGATGCCAAAATCGCTGTCCGCTAAGGCCTTACTCGCGACGCTGCTGCTGGCGGCGCTGCTCCTCGTCCCGGCAGCACTTATGGGCCAGGACGCCGCTACGTCCCAGGTCGCCGACCCCCAGGACCCGACCGCTGCCCAGCCCCTCGACTTAAGCGACGAACTGGTTCGCGACGTCTTCATGCCGCTCCGGGCCAGCCTGACCGACCGCAATCGCGACCACCTGCTGGCGCTGCTGGATCGCGACGCCATGCCCGATTACGCCCAGGTCCGCGACCAGCTCACCGCCTTCGTCCGCCACTACGACAGCATCGCCTTCCGCTACCAGCTTCTGCAGGCGACCGCCGACGGCGACCACGCCTCCGCGCTGATCGAAGCCAACATCGAGATCATGCCGCCCATGGCCGCGGTGACGCCCGAGCGCCGCAATCAGCAAATGCGCTTCCAACTCAAACGCGGCCCCAAAGGCTGGCGCATTGTCAGCTTCAAGCCGGCTGACTTCTTTGCCGTGCAATGACGGCCACGGCATGACCCAGCCATGAAGCGCGCTTATCCGGAACAGCCCATCATCGGCGTAGGCGCGGTCATCGTGCACCAGGGACGAGTGCTGCTGGTGCGGCGCGCCACCGAGCCGCTGAAGGGCGAATGGTCGGTGCCCGGCGGCGCGCTGGAGCTGGGCGAGAAGCTGCGCGACGGCGTGCGCCGCGAGGTCCGCGAGGAGACAGGGCTCGAGGTCGAACCGGGCGAAGTGCTTGAGGTCTTCGACAGCCTGTTCCCCGACGCCGAAGGCCGCACGCAATACCACTACGTGCTGATTGACTATCTCTGTCGCTTGCTTGGCGGCGAGGCGGTGGCCGCCAGCGATGTGAGTGAAGTGCTATGGGTGAACGCCGAGGAGCTGGCGAAGATGGACCTGCGCGACTCGATCCGCGGGGTCATCCTGAAAGGGCTAGCGAGCGCCGGCGAAGCTTCATGAGCTGCGCACGTCATGAGTAAAGGCACGACCTTCGGCCGTGCCGATCAGATCTTCGGCCCATACGGACGTCGGTTGAGCTGACGGCACCGTTCATAGCGACGTAAGAGCGCCGGAGGCGCGCCTAGTTTCCTACCGGGAGCGCATGCGGAACGGACTGGAGTAGGCCGCTGAAAAAGCCGTCGCGGCCCGTAGTGCGCGCCGCCTAAGTCGGCTTCGGGCTAAAACTAAAGCGCTTATACGTGCTGATGGCGCGACCACAGCGGATTGACGATAGACGCGCGGCAACGTCGAAATGGCAGGTGCCCTTACTCCGGCGCTCGGCTGAAGCCCGTTCGTTTAAGAGTTCGTTTTCAGCGGCCTGTGAAGTGCCCTTACTCGTTGTCTTGCCAAAACGGAGGGTGGCGACCCTCATCGCGACAAAGGATTCGTAGGCGCTTGAGATGGATTCGATGGCGCGACCCCTTGCAGCTCCTGCAGCGCGCCTTGAATGCGGCTCATTTCCTTGGCATAACTATCATCGCCATGCCCCAGCGTCCGCAGGATGCTCAACGCCTCCTGGTAATGCGCGCGGGCTTCCGCAACTCGATTCAGCAGTTGATCCACTCTTCCCAGACTGCTCAGGGTCATGGCCACATCCGGCAGATACACCGCGGAGTTCTGCCCGGCCAGCCGCCGATCGATGCTCAGCGCCTCTTCATACTTCAGGCGTGCGTCCTCAAGCTGACGCTGAAAGGCCTGGAAGAGCGCAAAGTTGCTGAGCGTCATCGCCAGTTGCGGCAGGTACGAATCGGGACTCTCCGCCGCCAGTTGGCGATCAATCTTCAGCGCCTCTTCATAGTGCTGCAGCGCCGCGGCGGGCGAATTCTCGGTGGCCTCCACCAGCGCGTATTGGTTGAGCACCATGGCGACGTTGGGCAGATACTTCGCCGGACTCTGCTGCGCCAATTGCCGGTTGATCTGCAGCGACTGCTGGTACTCGCCACGCGCCTCTTCCAGCTGGTTCTGAAGCCGGTCCACCGAGCCGAGATTGTTCAGGGTTGACGCCAGATACGGCAGATACACATCGGGATTCTGCTGCGCCAGCCGGCGGTAAATCGCCAGCGCCGCCTCATCGCGCTGACGGGCGTCGTCCAGGTGGTTCTGCATGCGATCCAGATTGGCCAGATTGTTCAACGTCCGCGCTTTGTCCCAGTCGGAGCCGTTCTGGCCGCCCGCTGTCTGCCGCAGCTCCAGCGCACGCTCGAAGTGCCGTCGGGCTTCGTCAATTCTCGCCGGCTCGGAAGGGAAACTCTCCAAGTCCTGCTGCGTCATCTCCGTGGCCGGACTCATCAGCGCCATGCCGACCGCGTTATGCGCAAACGGGCTTTCCTGCAAAGCCAGAGTGTGCGAGAAGACGCCGTAGTCGCTCTCCCAATAGCCAAGCTGATGGACGGTGGCGCAGCCTAGCGCGGTCACAACGCACACGCCGGCAACGACGCACCATGCCGGCCGCACGTGCCTGGCTTGCGCCAGATCTGCGAGCCCCCAGGCAACCATGACGAAAATGCCAATCAAGGGAATGTAGGCGTAGCGATCGGCCATGGCGTACTCGCCCACCTGCACCAGTCCCAGCACCGGAACCAGCGTCCCCAGAAACCAAAGCCAGCCAACTGTCAGGTATCGCTTTGCGCGGAAGACAAACACGAAGGCGCTGACCGCGATGAGCACTGCGGCCGACAGCAGCCACTGCCACGCCGGCAGCGCGCCCAGCGCATGCGGGTACAGCGCCAGGTCGGCAGGCCAGACAGTCTTCCACAGATACAGCCCATAGGACACGACCGCGTTCTCGATGCGGCCGGCGAAGGAGAACTCCTCGAGGCCTTGCACCACCGCGTGCTGCGCCTTCAGCGTCATCCAGGAGCTGGCGGCAGCCAGCGCCAGCAGCGGCAGCTTCTCCAGCAGCAGCCTGAACCAAGTCGCAGGTGGCGCGCCGCTTGCGCCCTCGTTCAACGGCGTTCGCTCCAGCGGCCAATAGTCCATCAGCAGCAGCACAAACGGGAAGGTGACCGCCATCGGCTTGGCCATCAGGCTGGCGGCGAACAGCGCGGCCATCAGCAGGTAGCGTCGCCAACCCGGCCGTCGCGCGTACCAGGCATAAGCTCCGAGAGCCAGCAGGAAGAACAGCGTGCTGAGCACGTTCTTGCGCTCCGCCACCCACGCCACCGATTCAACGTTGATGGGATGCAAGGCGAACAGCGCGGCCACCATCAGGCTCGGGCCCACGCGCTTGGTGATCCACACCAGCCCGAGGTAGAGCAGGATCGCATTCGCGACGTGGATCAACAGGCTGTCGGCATGATGGCCCGCCGGGTTCAGCGCGAAGAGCCGGTAGTCCACGGCATGCGAGAGCCAGGTGAGCGGATGCCAGTTGGCCGCGTCCAGTGAAGTGAAGGCCCACTTGATGGTGTCCCACCCGAGGCTGCGAATGTGAGCGTTGGTGGTGACGTACTCGCGATCGTCGAGGGTGAGGAAGCCGTGGCCGAACACCGGGCTGTAGAAGCCGATGGTGGCGACCGCCAGCACAATGCAGACGGCAATGTTCACGCCCCTGCCCGCGAGAGGCGCCTTGGGCGCAGCTTTTGCGGGCCGCTTCGCACTGCCAGCGCGGGGTTTGACGGAAGCCTTGCCGCGGCTCATCGTCCCCATAGTACCTGACCGGTTATCCAGCAAGGCTCATGCGCGCCTTCGCGCAGAACCATGAGTCACGCCTTCGCGCAAAACCATGAGTAAGGGCACGACTTCCAGTCGTGCCGAACGAGCTGCGTCTCCCAAGATGTTGAAGCCCCTTCAGGGGCGACAGGTGTGTCGCCGGCTGAAGCCGGCTCTCTGGATAAAAAAAATGATGCCCGCATCGGCACGACTGAAGTCGTGCCCTTACTCATTGCCTCGGCAAGACAGAGTTCGCGCTACGGCTTGACTCCATCCCGGCTTTGCGGCGAGTATTCCAGTTCCGGAGGAGACCGCATGGGACGCACGCTTGGCATGCTGATGGCGACGATCATCCTGGGGACAGCCGCGCTCGGGGCGCAAAACAGCTCGCAGTCCAAACCGCCTGACATGGTCTGCTTCGGCAACGATCCCAACTGGAGCATCCAGTTCACCTCCGGCGTGGCCGTGTACCTGGGCATCAACCAGCCCGACCAGAGCTGGCCCGGCGGCTTCACCTGGGTGCCGAACATCGGCGTCTGGGCCTGGCATCGCAGCGACCTGCTGCCCTCGAACAACAACGGCTTCGCGCTCTCGGCCTTCATCCGCAAGGCCGCCTGCACCGACCCGGTGCGGCACCAGAAGTTCCCTTACACTGCCGAGGTCAACATGCCGCAAGGCGACATGGTGGGCGGCTGCTGCCGCAAGCTGAAGCCGGGCGAAGCGGCGGTCGGCAAGCACGGCGGGCCGGCCAAACCGTAAGCCCGAAACCGGCACCGGCAAGCCAATCCGGGTCGCAACGCTGATGCGGCCCCAAAAGAAATTCGGCGTTGCAGGGATTAGGCTTAGCGCGCGACTGTGCATAATCGCCAGATTCTAAACGACTTATACCTTAAATCTTGATTCTAAACAACTTATAAAGGTAAATTTGACGCTAACATTGCGCAAATGCGCAATGTTAGAATGCATACATGAACGAGGCCTTGGTAAAGCTCTCCCTGCGGCTACCCGAAGTAAAGCGCCGGCGTTTCCGCATCCTCGCCCTTGAGCACGGCTTGACGGCCGAGCAGGCGCTGGCCCAGGCGCTTGACGCGTGGATCGTCCGAGCCCGCACCGCCGACCTTGCCGCTGCCGCACCATCTCGCAGCTCGGCAAAGGGAAAGCGTGCCGTGGGGGGTGGAAAACCTCAAGCGCGGCCGGCCAAAGCTGGTGCGCCGCCCTCGCGACCCGCCAAAGGCGGCGCTCCGTCGTGGAGTGCTCAAGCCCTGCAACTGGATTGGTCACAGTGTCCGGCGGCGGAACGGGTGGACACCAAGCAGGGCAAGCGCTGGGTGTTTCGCGGCACCCGCGTACTGCTGGCCGATCTGTTCTACAACCTGGAGCGGGGCCATCCCGTGGAAGAGATCGTCGCCCACTACAAGGGCCTCAAGAATGAACTGGTGAACAACGTGATGCAGTTCGCCGGCCGGCGCATGTACATCCCGAACCCGTAGGCGAACAGACTCCGTCGGGTGCCCCATTCAAGGCCGTCTTTTGGCCTTGAGTGGGGGGCTTTGGAGGTGTCCGTGAAGACCGCTCGTGTACATCGGGAACCCCCCGCTCAAACTTCGCTTGAACGGGGCACCCGGCGCCGGACCGCGGGCTTATGCCCGCGGCTTACACAAATGGCGCCCTTCGGGCTCCGTGCGGGCACGGCGTAAAACTTCAACAGCCGTACGCTGCAGCCGCGCCCGCGGCGGCAGTGCCCTGAGCCCGGGGCGTAAGCCCCGGGTCGCCCGCGGCGGCATCGCCCTGAGCCCGGGGCGTAAGCCCCGGGTCGCCCGCGGCGGCATCGCCCTGAGCCCGGGGCGCAAGCCCCGGCTGGACAGCCCCATAGAAATCAAGAGTCGGCCTGAACTCGTGTCCCTTCAAATCAAATGCTCTTTGATCTCCGCCCAAGGCACGGACACAAAGTGTCAGCGCCACGGCTGACAGTGGTACCACCTTCAAGGGCCCTCGGAAACCGCGTAAGGCAGACCGGCAACCGCTTACCGCTCTTGCGGTTACACCGTAATGGGGAATTAAGTTGCTCCTCCCCCTGGCGTAGGCGACAGTAGCGCGTCCGCGGAAGAGCTTTCCTTCGCGAACGTAAGGAGGACCTGTGACTATGGGTTCAAAGCAAAAAGCAGCTGGCGGCATCCACTTTTCGGCGGCGATGCTGGCCGTCATCGGCGCATTGGTATTCGCCACAACCTTCCTGGCAGCTCCGGCGGCCCCGGCGCAGACCATGAACGTCATCCACAACTTCACCAACGGGGGTGACGGCGGCTCGCCTTTTGCCGGGCTCACCATGGATCGCGGGGGCAATTTCTACGGCGTCACCACCAGCGGCGCCGGCGGCTACGGCACGGTGTACCGGCTGAAGCGCTCCGGCACGGGCTGGGTTTTGAGCACGCTGTACGCCTTCCAGGCTGCCGATGGCGGCCAACCCACCGGTGGAGTGGTGGTGGGCGCTGACGGCAGCCTCTACGGCATGACTACCTACGGAGGCTCGGGATGCGGTTCCAGCGGCTGCGGCACGGTTTACCGGCTGCGCCCGGCGGCCAGCTTCTGCAAGGCGGCGTCCTGCCCCTGGACCAAGTCCACCATCTACGCCTTCCAGGGATATCCGGATGGAGGCTGGCCCGAGTTCGCCAGCCTGACCCTGGACCAGGCGGGCAACCTCTACGGCACCACCGCCGGCGAGGGCGAATACCTGGCGGGTACGGTGTTCAAGCTGACGCCTTCCGGCGGCGGCTGGATGGAAAGTGTGTTGTGGAACTTCACCGCTGGAGACGACGGCGGCGGGCCCTTCAGCACCGTCATCTTTGACCAGCGCGGGCAATCTTTACGGCACCACCATCGCCAACGGCAGCGGCAACAACGGCACCGTGTACGAGCTGACGCCTTCGGGCTCGGGATGGACGGAGAAGACGCTCTACGCCTTCACCGGCGGCAACGACGGGAATGTACCGTATGGCGGCGTCGCCATGGACCAGCACGGCAATCTCTACGGCGGCACCGAGAAAGGCGGCTCGCCGGGACAGGGCACGGCTTTCCAGTTGACGCCCTCCGGCGGCGGATGGACTTATGCGTTGCTGCAACCTTTCTCGGGATATGACGGGCCCTTCGCTTCGCCCACGGTGGACGCGGCGGGCAATGTCTATGTCACCTCGGCGTTCTCCACCCTCGGCTCGGGCGCCAATGCCGGCGGAGTGTACAAGCTCACTCAGTCGAACGGCGCCTGGAACACCAGCACGCTCTACGCCTTCAGCGGCGGCAGCGACGGCAATATTCCGGCAGACAGCGTGGTGATTGACGCCTACGGAGATGTGTACGGAACCACGGTGGCCGGCGGCGCGTACGGTGCGGGCGTCATCTTCCAGATCACGCCGTAGGACGAGGACGACCTACGATGTCGGGTGCCCCATTCAAGGCCATCTTTTGGCCTTGAGTGGGGGGGTTACTATTCGTGGAAGAACATTCCATCCAGGGTGCCCCATTCAAGGCCATCTTTTGGCCTTGAGTGGGGGGTTACACGGCGAAGACAACCCCGAGCGATATACGGTACCGCCGCTCCGCGGCTCGATTCTTGGCGGCACTCTACCGCGGGCTTACGCCCGCGGCTCACACAAATGGCGCCCTTCGGGCTCCGTGCGGGCACAGCGCGAAACTTCAACAGCCGTACGCCGGGCGCCCCATTCAAGGCCCTCTTTTGGCCTTGAGTGTGGGGTTTCGTGTGCATCGGACCCCCCGCTCAAGCTTCGCTTGAACGGGGCACCCGGAGTCACCGTGTGCGTTCAAATAGCGCGACCGGGCTCTCCTTGTACGTCGTCCGGCAATACTCGCGGAAGCCGCACTTCGCGGCCAGGCGCAGTGAGGCCGCATTCTCCACGTGAATGATGCACACAGTGCGGCGCTCGGGGAGCGTGCGGTCGGCCCAGGCCAGCGCACCGCGCACCATTTCGGTGGCGTAGCCCTTGCCGTGCGCCGAGGTGCGCAGCATCCAGCCCATCTCCGGGAAGCCCGCCACCGACGGCGCGATCTCGCGATGAAAGTCGGCAAAGCCCATGTCGCCGATGTAGGCGCCCGTGGCTTTCTCCTCCACCGCCCAATAGCCGTAGCCCAGCAGTTGCCACAGGCCGGTGTAGCGCAGCAGGCGCGTCCAGGTTTCTTCCTCGGTCAGCACGCGCGCGGTGGTGTGGCGGATGACTTCGGGCTCGCCCCACATGGCGGTGCATTCGACAAGGTCGGCGGCGCGATGCCCGCGCAGGCGCAAGCGCTCGGTTTCGATGACAGGGACTTCGATCGCCATGTTTGCTCCGGGAAATCAAATGCGTGCCGCCGGCTGAAGCCGGCTCGGGACAAAAAAATAAAGCGCTTATCGGCCCGACTGAAGTCGGGCCCTGATACAAGGCACGCGACAACGAAGTTTTTCGACGGCTCGTGAAGTCATGCCCTTACTCAAACCGGCCGACGACATGACTTCTCCGCAAGCTTCCCTGCGGTGAAACGAACTTGGTACCATCCGCACTATCGGTTACAAGGGCCGAACCCATTGTCAGCAAGTTGCAAGGCAAACTGCAAATGCGAAGGAGAATGGCAATGAGCAAACTCAGGGGAACCACGGGCCTGTTCGGAAAAACCAGTTTTACGGGATGCATGTGGATCGCGGCGGTGACGCTGGCTATCACGATAGGCATGTCGGCGGCGAGCGCGGCGCAAACCTTTACTACGCTGCACGCCTTCAACGGCAGCGGCGACGGTGAGAACCCGGAGTCCGGCTTGACCATGGATCGCAGCGGCAATCTGTACGGGACCACCTCGAATGGCGGAAGCATCTACGCCGGCGGCACCATCTTTGAATTGCGACGCAGCGGCTCGAACTACCTCTTCAGCACGCTGTACATCTTCACCGGCGGAAGCGACGGTCAAGGGCCGCAATCGCGCGTGGTGTTTGGGCCCAGCAACATTCTGTACGGCACCACTCGCCAGGGCGGAAGCAACGGTTGCGCCGGCAGCGGCTGCGGCACGGTATTCGAGCTGCGGCCGCCGTTGAGCCCTTGCAAGAGCATCCAGTGCTACTGGTCGGAGAGCGTGCTCTATCGCTTTAACGGCGCGGACGGCGAGCGACCAGGCCTGGGCGACGTGATCTTTGACAGCGCCGGAAACCTCTACGACACCACGATTATGGGCGGCGACAACAGTGCCGGCACCATGTACGAACTGAGCCGCTCGGGCGGAGCATGGAGTGAAAGTTTTCTCCATAGCTTCACCGCGGCTGAGGCGCATCCGTGGAGCGGGCTGACCTTCAATGGTGGGAATCTTTACGGCACACTCTTCGACAGCGGCACGCATAACGCCGGCGCGGTCTATCAGTTCACGCCCTCGGGATCGGGCTGGGCGGAGAGCATCATTTACAACTTCACCGGCGGCTCCGACGGCGGCTTCGTGTATGCCGGTGTCATCACCGACGCGGACGGCAATCTGTATGGCGCTACCACCAAGGTTTCCGACGGCGGCTGCAAAGCCGGGACCGTCTTCGAACTGGTGCCAGCGTGGACGTTTCACCTGCTGAATGCCTTCGATGACAGTCCGTGCAACTATGACGGCGTGTGGGACAACCTGACGATGGATTCGCAGGGGAACCTCTACGGCGCAACCTATGCGGATGGCCCGTATGGCTACGGAACGGTGTTCAAGCTGACCAACAACCACGACGGAAGCTGGACGTACAGCGATCTGCACGACTTCACCGGCAATGGCGACGATGGCGGATTGCCGATTGCAACCCTGGTGGTGGATGCCGCCGGTAACATCTACGGCACCTCTTGGACCGGCGGCCACAACGGTCACGGAGCGGTGTGGATGATCACACAACCCTGACGCGGCGCGGCTGAGGAACCGTCGGGTGACCCATTCAAGGCCGTCTTTGGCCTTGAGTGGGGGGTTCTCTCCACGTCGAAGAAAACCTGGGTGCCCCATTCAAGGCCGTCTTTGGCCTTGAGTGGGGGGTTCTCTCCACGTCGAAGAAAACCTGGGTGCCCCATTCAAGGCCGTCTTTTGGCCTTGAGTGGGGGGTTCTCTCCACGTCGAAGAAAACCTGGGTGCCCCATTCAAGGCCGTCTTTTTGGCCTTGAGTGGGGGGTTCTCTCCACGTCGAAGAAAACCTGGGTGCCCCATTCAAGGCCGTCTTTTGGCCTTGAGTGGGGGGTTCTCTATATGTCTCCCTGACAATCAACCGCAAGAATCTAAAAGTCTCGACTGCGAATGTAGAATACATTCCCTTGGCGAGCGCCAATCATGCATACGGGAGGGTCCGTCTCATGACCCGGCGCGCTTCCGCAAGTCTCGGTTTGCTTCTCATTCTGGCGCTTTGTCCGTCGCTGGCGGCGCAATCGCACGCCCTGCCGCCGCCGGTGGGCGGCATCACCTGCGACCAGGTGATACGGCTGTCGCAGTCCGGCCTGAGCGACGATGTCATCCTGGCGCAGATCCGCAAGCGCACGCAGCCCTTCGATCTCACGGCGGAACAACTGCTCGCGCTGAAGAAGGCGCACGTGAGTAATCGGGTGATCGAAGCCATGACCGCCCCGGTTGATCCGCCGGCGGCGCCGGCCCCTCAGCCGGTCGCCACTAAAACGCCGCAGCCGCACGCTGCCGATTCGCCGCTCCAGCCCGTTGCCTTCAAGGGCCACGCGCTGGGCGAAAATGTCCGGCAATTCTTCGCCAGCGCGACCGTGTCGGACTCTGGCCGCCCGACGCTCGATTACTGCGCCGACCTGCTCAACAATCCCAAGGCGATGAAAAAGCGCCTGGGTCAATCTTTGCCGGCGGAGATCAAGGGCTGCCAGCAGGTGATGGCTGCCGTGCAGGGCATGGATGTCGAGGTCAGCAATCGTTACGCCGCCGTGCTTGGCCCGGGGAGCACGCGCTTCCACGCCGGCAAACTGGTGTACCTGCAACTGGTGCTGGAGTCGCCCTATCCCGACGTGGTGGAGGACATGGACCGCAAGCTGAACGCCTCGCCGGAGCAAAGTTCCCAGACCTACCAGAACGGGTATGGGGCAGTCGTGCAGCGCAGGAAAGCCCGGTGGATCGGAGGTGATCTGTCCGCCGTGGTGGAAGAAGCTCCGCTGGACGCCGATGAGCAGCAGACGGTGCTGGTGACGGTGTTCGACTCGAGCCTGGTGAGCGCGGGCAATCAGCGCGCTGCCGCCCGGCCCAATACGCTGGATGCGACGCCGCAGCCGTTGCGATAAAGCGCAAGCCTCGGACCTTCGAAAAAAGTGGTTTGGGACGAACATGAGTAAGGGCACGACTTCAGTCGTGCCGATAAGCTCCTTCATTTTGTCCGGAGCCGGCTTCAGCCGGCGGCACTTCACAGGATGGAAGCTATCGTCTGATAAGCACGCTGTCCAAAAGTCAAAAACAAAACCTGCCGCCCGCTGAAGCGGGCTCTAAGAGAAAGAGAAGCAGCTTTCGGCACGACTGAAGTCGTGCCCTTACTCATGTCATTCGTGAACCAAGCGCATTCACTGCCTCTTCCATCATCCCGCAAAGAAAAAGACCCGCGGCGCGAATCGCCAGCGGGTCTTTTCCGGTTAGCTGTTTGGGATTGGCCTGAGGCTGTCCACTCTATGTGGCCCCAGCGGCAGGCATGCAGCGCGCATGGTGCAGCGACTGCAGCCTCCCAACTCCACAGCATTGGAGTCGTGCGAGGAAATTAGAGCAGAAAGCCCTAAGCCTCAGCCACCTCACTTGGGATACAACAATGACCATCAGATTTCATATATTTTGGATCACCCTCCTTTCCAGTGTACCGGTAAGTTAACAGCGATCCGGGCGGGCGTCAAATCAGTTAGCTGCCAGCTGTCAGCTGTCAGTTGTCAGTTTCAGTTTCAAGTTTCGACATCCGCGGCTTCCGAACAGCCCGTGGTCGTAAAATAGTGGGCCTTGCCGCAAAAACTTCATCTCGACAACCTGCGGGTGGTGCTGGTGGAAGCGCGCAATCCGCTGAACCTGGGCGCGGCCGCGCGCGCCATGAGCAACTTTGGCGTGCTGCACCTGCGGGTGGTGAATCCGTATCACGTCGCTTTTCGCGAAGCGCGCTCGGCGGTGGGACCGGCGGCGGAGTTGCTGCGTGAGGCCGAAGAATTTCCCAGCGTGGCCGATGCGATCGCAGATTGCCACCTGGTGGTCGGCACCACGGCGGTGCGGCATCGCGAAGTGCAGCATCCGCTGCGGCGGCTGGAGCAGGGCGCGCGGCTGATGCGCCGCGAACTGGCGTCCACAAAGGTCGCGCTGCTGTTTGGTTCGGAGAAATACGGCCTCTCCAACGAGGCCCTCAGCCATTGCCACTGGCTGATGCGCATTGTCACCCGCGACGAGCACATCTCCATGAACCTGGGCCAGGCGGTAGCCGTGTGCCTGTACGAACTCGCGCGCGACGCGAAGCCGGTTGCGCGCGCGGCAAAGACCAAGCAGGCGAAGGCGGCCGAAGTCGAGCGCATCAGCACGCAACTGTTTGAGGCGCTGGAGAAGAGTGGCTACGTGAATCCGCGGTCGGCGGAGGCCACGCGGGAGAAGCTGCGGCGCATGGTGCTGCGGCTGGCGCTTACCGCGGACGACGCCGAGCTCTTGCTGGGGATGCTGCGCCAGATGCTGTGGAAGATTGATCAATCCAGTCGTCCGGGCGGCGCGGGCGCTGCTTCTTCGCGATCGCGCGAATGACCAGCCGGTGCGGCTGCTTGCGATCAAACTTCTCGTCGGCCAGCTTCTGCGCCTCGCGCATCAGCGCCCTCACCGGCGGCTCGTCCAGCGTCTCCGGCGTTTCCAGCCGGACCGTGCGCACCACGCTGCCTTCGCCGCGCAGCCGCCCGTGCGGATCGGGCAGCGCGTCGCCCTCGAAGAAGCACATATTGATGCAGCGCGGATAGATAACGATGGAGAAGACCACGTCGGAGGGGCGCTCGGTGGGCACGTAGCCGATGGCCAGCGCGCCATAGTTGTCGTACACCAGCTCATACGCGCCGGGCAGACGCTCCAGCATCTTCTGGCGAATTGCGCGGGCCTGCGTGGCAATCTCCGGCTCGAATTTCGCGATGAAGGATTCGAGCTGCTGTTCCGGCGAGGGAGGGTTCGAGCTGGCTTTTTCGGTGGCCATAAACGACAGCGCCTCAGGACGGATGTCCGAAGGCGCCTACGATAGCACGGTTGCGCAACGTAAATGAGCAAGGGCACGACCTCCGGTCGTGCCGATAAGCCGCCTTATTTTGATTCGGAGCCGGCTTTAGCCGGCGGCACGTTCATCGTAAACGCGAATCGGAGATTCGTCGCTGAGCACAAACAGCAGGTTCCTCGACTGCGCGAGTGTGCGACTTCGTCACACACTCGCTCCGCTCGGAATGACAAGTTTGTAAGGGTCGCTTTCGGCACGACCGGAGAGCCTGCCCCGAGCGTAGTCGAGGGGTCGTGCCCTTGCTCATATTCTGCCGTAGGCGTGCCCTTGCTCGCGATCTGCCGTGTAGGAATCTACCGGCTAGAGGCTGAAGCCGCTGCCGACCAGCTCGGTCATCGGGGTCTCGCAGGCCAGCCAGCGCACGAACTCGTTGTTCGCGCCCAGCACAATCTGCCTGGACTCCACCGGCCCGGGAGCCAGCTCAAAGCCCATGATGATGATTTCTTCGCCCTCTTTGATCAGGTGGGCGGCTGCGCCGTTCATGCAGATGTCGCCGGAGCCGCGCCGTCCGGGAATGGTGTAAGTCTCCAGCCGCGCGCCGCTGGTGTTGCTGACGACCATCACCCGCTCGCCGGGGATCAGGCCGACCATGTCCATCAGTTCCTCATCAATGGTGATGCTGCCGACGTACTTCACATCGGCCTGGGTAACTGTGGCTTTATGAATCTTGGACCGTAACATCCACCGCATGGTGTGTATAGCTCGCTTTCCGTGTCCCTCTGCCGCGTCCGCGGATATGGGCACTCACTCACTATAGTAACAAAAGCAGTGGTTAGTGGATGGTGGACAGTGGATAGTTCCTGGTCGTCGGCGGCGGTACGAGTCCCGAGTCCTGATTCCCTAACGCCTAGTCCCTAGCCCCTGTTTTACGGCGCGGGCGCGTTGTCTTCCTCGGCGATTTTCTGCGCACGCAGGGCGTCGGCCTTGTCGCGCCAGGTCGCCGATTCTTCGCGCAATTGTTTTACCTGGGCCCGGATCGCCTGCTTGGCCGCCTCCGTGGTCTGGTTCGCGATGGTGATTTCCAGTTGATTGGCTTGCCCTTCCAGTTCCGATGCTCTGGCGCTGAAGCTGATCCCGTTGCCCGCGTTCATGAAACCTCCCGAATGGTCAGCTTACCATCGAATGCGTGGTCGCACGGGCAGCGGCAGGGTTACGATTTTGTTTTGTTTACGGAATTGAAATTTCCAGCGGCAGGTTACCGAATTGGGCGCCCGAAACCACGCTTGCGCAGCGAAACCACCGAGCACCAGGACAGCGCCAGGCACACCGGAATGCCGGCCATCAACATCTTGGCGAGAATGTGGCGTTCGTTCAGGGAAGCAATGTGCAGCGAGCCGATGGGCTCAAACACAAACACCGTCAGACACAGCGCGCCCGCCAGCAGCGCGGCCACACCGCTCCATGCGCCCAACAGCAGGGCCACAACTTCCGCCACCGCAAACAGGATGGCGATCGTCAAAGCGCAGTTTTGCTGCGGATGCAGAAGCGGGATGGTAAGCGCGGACGCGGTAGCGCCCACCATCAGCCCGGTGATGGCGTCGAGCATGGAGCCGCGAGCGGATTGCAGAAGCGTGCGCATCGGCAGAACGCCAGGAACGAGGCCGAGGAACTACGGGATAAATCCGGGGGTGCGAGAAAAATTGCACCGATTATGCGGCATTGGTGGAACCAGGTCAATTGGAAAAGCCGGAACGCTTTTCGCTATTCGCTTTTCGCTTTTGGCTTTTGGCTCTTAGCTTTTAGCCAGAGAGCTTTGTGTCAGGGCACGACTTCACAGGCCGCTGACAAAACTCCGCTTTGCCGGGGCATGAGTAAGGGCACGACCTTTAGTCGTGCCGATAAGCCGCTTATTTTCCCATCCGCAGTCGGCGGCACGACCCCGTTTTCATTCCACAGTTGCTGCGCCTCTGGCGAGGAGCGAAAGGCGAAAGGCGGCCTTTACCCCTTCCACCGATACGCATCCGCTTGCGGCAGCCCAACATGCGCCAGCACGCGGTTCACGAACTCGCGCGCAATCTCGTCGGTGGACGCAGGGCGGAAGTAAAACGCGGGTACCACGGGAAAAATTGTCGCGCCAGCCTCGGCCGCCAGGGTCATGTTGCGCAGGTGGATGCGGTTGAACGGCGTCTCGCGCACGCACAGGATGAGCGGGCGGCGCTCCTTCAGGCAGACGTCGGCGGCGCGCTCGATGAGTTGCGCGGCGATGCCATTGGCGATGCGCGCCAGCGTGCCCATGCTGCACGGCAGCACGATCATGGCGTCGGTAAGATAGGAGCCGCTGGCGACATTGGCGCCAATGTCGGTGTTGCTCTGCTGCTGGATCTTCGCCGACTCGCGGCCCAGCAACTTGCTGACAATCTGGTTGCGGCCGCTGAGTTCGAGTTCCTGGGCCATCACGCGCAAGCCGCTGTCGGAGAGAATGAGGTTGATGGCGGCGACGCGCTGGTCGCGGTCGAGCGAGTCCAGCAGGTGTTTGGCGAAGATGGAGCCGCTGGCGCCGGTGATGGCGACGGTGATAGTGCGTTCGGACTGAGCTTCAGTGTGCATCTAAGATTGGTGCTGCGATGTCAGCCGAGACTCATCGTAACAGTTTCGAGTTTCAGGTTCAGTTTCAAGTTTCAAGTTTCAAATTCAGTTTCGAGTTTCAAGTTTCGAAATCGAGTTTCGAGCTGCGAGTACCGAGACTCGACACTCGCAACCCGCAACTGATTTTGCGACTCGATACGCGCGACTTTAAACTGATTTTGCAACTCGCAACTCGCAACTCGAAACTGAATTTTGCGACTCGATACTCGGGACTGATTTTGAAACTTGCAACTCGAAACTGTCTTTCATGACCTCTGACGCCCTCAAGAAGCTGTTCGCCGAGGTGAAGCGCGGCAAGCTGTCGCCGGACGAAGCCGTGAATCGCCTGCGCCACATGCCCTTCGAGGACCTGGGCTTTGCCAACGTGGACCATCATCGCGCGCTGCGCGTGGGCATGCCGGAGATCATCTTCGGGCCGGGCAAGACGCCGCAGCAGTTGAGCGAGATCTTCGCCCGCCTGGCGGAGCGCGGCAACAACGTGCTGGCCACGCGCGTCTCGCCGGAGCAATATCGCGCGGTGCGCCGCAAATTCCGCAAGGCCCAGCACCACGAACTGGCGCGCGCCATCACCCTCATCCAGGACGAGACCATTCGCGGCAAGGGCACCATCGCGGTGGTGTCGGCCGGCACCAGCGACATTGCCGTGGCCGAGGAGGCCGTGGTCACCGCCGAAACCATGGGCAACCGGGTGCAGCACATCTATGACGTGGGCGTCGCCGGGCATTCATCGCCTGCTGGCGCGGCGCGAGGCGCTGACCGAAGCGCGCGTGATTGTGGTGTGCGCCGGCATGGAAGGCGCACTGCCCAGCGTGGTCGGCGGACTGGTCGGCGTGCCGGTGATCGCCGTACCCACCAGCGTCGGCTACGGCGCGTCGTATCAGGGCATCGCCGCGCTGCTGGGCATGCTGAACTCCTGCGCCTCCAACGTCACCGTGGTGAATATTGATAACGGTTTCGGCGCAGGATATGTGGCGTGCATTATTAATCGGCAGTAGTCAGTTTCGAGTTTCGAGTTTCGAGTTTCGAGATTCGAGTTCCGAGTTTCGAGGTTCGAGTTGCGAGTTTCGAGGTTCGAGTTCGAGGTTCGAGGTTCGAGTAAGGAGACCCGCAACTGACGGGGAGTTGCGACAATACGAGCGCCGGAGGCGCGCCATAGTCTAGCCCACCCTGGAGCCGAAGGCGGAAAGGTGGGTTAGCCGCCATATAACGCGATGCGCCCCGGAGGGGCGCCGCCCTCCCCATGCTGGCACCGGTCGCCGCCATCGGATTCGTCGGGCGCGAGCCGAATCGCAACGGAGCCTTGGGCGGGCCCCTCAATCATCGGCAGTCCCCCGGGGACGGCACAACGATCGAGTTGCATAATTCTAATAACAGACATTGACAAGCATTGTTATTCAGAATAAGTTCTCGAAAGGAGAGCTTATGAATGTCTCGCTCACTCCTGAGCTTGAAGAGTTTGTGCAATCGAAGGTCGAGAATGGCAGATACAACTCGGCCAGCGAAGTAATTCGTGAAGCGCTGCGTCTCTTGGAAGAGCACGAGAAATCACGAATAGCGCAACTGGCAGCGTTTAACGAGGAGTTGGGACGCCGTCTGGCTTCGTTGGATCGGGGAGAGGGTGTCGATGGGCGTACGGTAAGGGCCCGCCTGCAACGCAAATCGCAAGAGCGGCGTCAACGAAGTGCGTGAAGTCCTACACTCTAAGCCGCGAGGTTGAGCGGGGCCTTGAAGAACTGTGGGAGTATATTGCGGCCGACAGCATGGACTCGGCCGACCGTGTTCTGAAGGGCTTGTCTGACGCCTTCGAGCTGCTTGCTCAGAGTCCCAAGATCGGGCACACGCGGAGCGATTTGACCTCAAGCCCAATTCTCTTCTGGCCTGAGGGCGACTACCTCATAGTCTATCGGCCGAAGAAGAATGGCATCGACGTCGTGGCAGTCGTACACGGCTCTCGCAATGTCCCGCATCTGTTGCGCAATTTAAAGGCGGCGTTCGAACCGTCGGAATTTTAGCTTCCAAACACCCGCTTAAAGATCTTGTCCACATTCCTTAGCGGGCGCTGCAGATCGAACGCATGCTCCAGCGTCTCGCGCTTCACCTTGCCGGTAATCTCCGGGATCGCTCAGGATCAGCTCGCGGAAGTTCAGGTCGTCCTTCCACGCGCGCATGGCGTTGCGCTGCACCAAGCGGTAGGCATCCTCGCGCAACACGCCTTTCTCCACCAGATCGAGCAGCAGCTGGCCGGAGAAGACCAGCCCGCCGGTGCATCTCCAGATTCTCCAGCATGCGCTCGGGATAAACGAACATGCGTCTCGACCAGGTTGGCGGTCTTGTGCAGCAGATAATCCAGCAGGATGGTGGAGTCGGGCAGGATGACGCGCTCGACCGAAGAGTGCGAGATGTCGCGCTCGTGCCACAGCGCGACGTTTTCCAGCGCCGCCTGGGCGTTCGACGCGCACCACGCGCGCCAGCCCGCAGATCTGCTCGCAGGTCGACGGGATTGCGCTTGTGCGGCATGGCCGAGGAGCCCTTCTGCTTCGGCGCTGAAGTACTCCTCCGCCTCGCGCACCTCGGTGCGCTGCAGGCCGCGAACCTCGAGCGCGATCTTGTCGAGCGACGCGGCGATCACCGCCAGCGTGGCCACATAAAACGCGTGGCGGTCGCGCTGGATCACCTGCGACGAGACCGGCGCAGCGTTCGAGCCCCAGGCGCGCGCAGATTTCTTCTTCGATACTCGGGCTCGAGGTGGGCGGCAGTTGCCCACCGCGCCGGAAATCTTGCCCACGCGCATCTGCTCGGCGGCATCGTCCAAGCGCTCGATGTTGCGCTCGATTTCCGCGTACCAGTTGGCGAGCTTCAGGCCGAAGGTGATGGGCTCGGCGTGAATGCCGTGCGTGCGGCCGATCATGGGCGTGTGCTTGAACTCGAAGGCCCGCTGCTTCAGCACCTCGCCCAGCCGCGTTCAGGCCCTCGCGCAGTAGATGGCCGAGGCCTCGCGTCACCAGCAGCGCCTGCGCGGTATCCACCACGTCGTTGGAGGTCAGGCCGTAGTGCAGCCAGCGCGCTTCGCGGCCCAACGTTTTCGGCCACGGTGGTGGTGAAGGCGATCACGTCGTGCTTCACCTCGGCCTCGATCTCGGGATGCGCGCCACCTCGAAGCCGCCTTTCTCGCGGATGGCGCGCGCCGCCGACTTGCGGCATCAGGCCGGCTTCGGCCTCAGCTTCGGCGGCGGCGATTTCCACGTCCAGCCAGTTCTGAAACTTGTTTTCGTCGCTCCAGATGCGGCCCATCTCCGGGCGGGTATAGCGAGGGATCAAGGCGCGGCTCCTTCACCAGCGGTAATTTTGCTCACGGGGAAACTCATTATTGTAAATGCTGGCGGGGATTTGATTTCACCACGGAGACACGGAGGACACGGAGAAGCAAGGGAAAAAGCCCGAAGGTAGTGATCCAGGTTAGCGTCCAACTGGGGGCGCGAACCTGGGGCACCCGGAAGGCCACGGTTTCCACGCCCACCTTCTTCTGCTTTGTGATATAAAGTACTCTTCACTGACACAACCGCGGCAAGAGGGGGAACTTTACCATGCAGATTCAAGCCGTCAACGACCTGGGCGAGTTGCTGTTCCTGGTTTTGATCCTCACCACCGTCGTCCTCGTCGCCATGCTGGCCTACCGCAAGCTGCGCGGGCGCCCGGTTCGCCGCCTGGCCATGACTATCCTGGTGTGCTGGGGCGTGTACGCGGTTGCCGTGGTCGCAGTCTCCCTCGGCAGCGAAACTCGCCCGCTGGCTCTGGGTACGGACAAGTGTTTTGACGACTGGTGCGCCACTGTGATCGCGGCGCGTTCGCTGCCTAACCCCAGCGGCGGCGATAGCAAACTGGTGGCGGTCACACTCCGCATCAGCAATCGCGCGCGTCAGGCGGCATTTCGGCCATCCCAGCCGCGCCTCAGCTTGCAACTCGGCTCCGGCGAAAGCATCTCTCCGTCGCAGCTGGCGCAGCACGAATTCGAGAAGCAGGCTGGAACCCAGGAAGATCTTGCCAGGCGACTTGTCGCGGGCGAGAGTTTCCAAACCAGCCTGGTCTTCGAGGTGCCAACTACCACGCGGGCTGCGTCGGTGGTGATTCTCGAAGGCCCAAACGCCATCACCCGGATTCTGCTGGGCGACGAAAACTCCTTCCTGCACCGGAAGATGGTCTATCCCATTACGGTGAACTGATGGACTTGGACGGGAGGCCGGCGCCTCTGGTTCACCCACGTTTTGGGCTAACCTGGGACTGGCGTTAAAGCCCCGCCCGCGCCTGCCGATAGATTGCACATGAACGGCACCACTGCACCGCACACCACCACCGGTACCGCCGCGTCTCCCTACGATCGGCGGAGAGAAGAACGCATCGCTGTCAGCATCCCGATGCGCTTGATCTACAAAGGAGCGGCCGGCGAGGTCCATGTTAACGCCACCTGCACCGATCTCAGCGAGTCGGGATTGGCGTTTCAGACCGCGACGCCACTCTACGTGGGCGAGTTGGTGATGGTGCAATTCCAGCAATCGGAGGCGGGGGATTTTCGCTGCCTGGTGCGCCTGCTCTACAAAAACCATGACCACTACGGCGGTTATTTCACGCTGCCCGGGTGAGACGCGACCTCTTGCGTGGGTTCGCCGTTCGGGAAACATATGCCGTCCCTCCGCGTAGGGCGCCGCCTTCCGTCATCCAAAAACAAATCGCGGATCGTACGCAATGCCCGGCATCTTCAACATCGCCATGAATTCCTCCTCAAACGTGCGCGTGCGATGATGCTCTTCGTGCTGGGCGATGTACTCCGTCGCCCGCTGTTTCTGTGACACGCTGAACGCGCCGTACCGCGCAGCCACCGCGATCGGTTGGCCTTGAGCTCGCGCATGGCGTCGGCCAGGGGCGAAAGGCGGCGCCCCGCCGCGCCGGGGCGCGGACCGCGGGGCGAAGCGTACCCAGCGTTCCGCGCCAAAAGCGGGCGCTGCACGCTGGGCTAGCTGTGAAGTTTCAACAGGTTGTTGTTTAGTTAATTGTCCATTCGACGCTTTGCGGAGAAGCTGGTTGTGATGAGCAATCACTTCATTCGCGGACGAATCTAATGGACATTCATCAGAAATGCCCGACTCACCGCCTTTAGTCGAGAGCACCTGGTTGCATTACTACAACTGGCACCGTCCCCATGCTAGTCTCAACCAAGCTCCTCCCATCAGCCGCTCCGGCCTCGATGGCAACAACCTATTGAGCCACCACAGCTAGATTCCGATCCAAGGTTCCTCCGTGGTCTCCGTGGTGGAACGGCACTACCACGGAAGTTGAAGGCCCTCCCGACGCCGTCCTCCCCGCCGCCGTAGTAATCTAGGGGCACGAAATGCGTTCCGAGAAAGTCCTGATCGTCGATGACGAGAAGCTCGTCCGATGGTCTCTTGCGCCAAAAGTGCGAGGAGTGGGGATACCAGGTCTCGAGGCTGAGAACGGCGCGGCCGCGCTGCAAGATGGCGCACAACGAGTCTCCCGATCTCGTGCTGCTCGACGTGCGCCTGCCCGACATCAGCGGCATCGAGCTGCTGGAGCAGTTGAAAGCAATCGGGCGATGCCCGCGCGGTCATCATGATCACCGCCGATCCGCAACTGGAGGACGTCAAGCTGGCGCTCAAGCTGGGCGCCTACGACTTCATCGGCAAGCCGCTCGATTTCGACGAGCTTGCGGTGGCCGTGAAGAATGCGCTGGAAGCCACGCGGCTGCGCATCGGAAGTCGAATCGCTGCGCGGCGAAGTGCGCCGCCGCACCGGCTACCACGATGTGATCGGCGTCTCGCAGCGCATGACCGAGCTGATGAACTTTCGTCAACAAGATCGCCGCCAGCGAAGCCACCACCATCCTCATCCAGGGCGAGAGCGGCACCGGCAAGGACCTGATCGCGAACGCCATCCACTATCAGAGCCGGCGCCAGGACAAACCTCTCATCGCCATCAACTGCTCGGCCATTCCCGAGACCCTGATGGAGGCCGAGCTGTTCGGCCACGAGAGGGGCGCATTCACCGACGCCAAGGCAATGAAGAAGGGCCTGTTCGAACTGGCCGATGGCGGCACGCTTTTCCTGGACGAAATCGGCGAGCTCTCGGCCTGCTGCAGGCCAAGCTGCTGCGCGTGCTGGAAGACCAGGTGATCCGCCGCGTCGGCGGCGTACGCGACATGCAGGTCGATGTGCGCGTGATCGCCGCCTCCAACCGCGACCTGGAGCGGGCGGTGCGCGAGGGCAGATTCCGCCAGGACCTCTACTACCGGCTGGCGATCATCTCGCTCTTCCTGCCGCCGCTGCGCGAGCGCAAGGAAGACATTCTGCCGCTGGTTGACTTTTTCGTCGGAGCGCTACAACCGCAAGTTCCGGAAATCCGTGCAAGGGATTACCGAGGAGACTGCGCAAGCTGCTGCTCAAGTACGACTGGCCGGGCAATGTGCGCGAACTGAAAAACGCCATCGAGCGCGCCATGATCCTGGAAGAAGAGGATCAGCTGCGCCCGGATTACCTGCCGTTCGCGGTCGGCCAGCACGGTCAGGCGTAGACGGCCTTCGAATGCCAGTCCAGCGCGATCAACGGGGCAGCGGCCTAGCAGCTCGCCGGACGGCGCGAACTCTGCCCAAGCTCTCCATCCCCGAGGGCGGAACCTCGCTGGAAGAGGTGGAACGCGGCATTGGTGGAGATGGCCATGCAACAAGCCAACGGCAATCAGACGCAGGCGGCCCGCCTGCTGGACATCAGCCGCGATGCGCTGCGCTACAAGCTGAAAAAATTTGGCCTGATGCACGCCGAAGAGGAAGAGCCAGCGCCGCGGGCTAGAGCCGGCGGATTCACTACCTCTATTCTTGTCATCACGAACGGGCTTCAGCCCTTGAGGGATCTGCTGTTCCCCCGCTGTGGCATGCGCTGCGTGCCCCACACATCCGCGGGTTTCGGATGGGTGGGAAGCGGCAAATCTCGACCGGCAGGACCCGGGGCTAAAGCCCCTGGAGTTTATGGACGCTGTCTTTCCGCAACGCTGAAGCGTTGCTCCCCCGCATAAATGCGGGGGCTCCCAACGTCGCGTCAAGTCACAACCTTTTCCCGTACTGAACATTAATGTTGTAAAAGTTTTGTGTCGTAACCGTTTGCCACTGGTTCTGGCTTCCGCTCTGGTATACATTCGCGGGCGGATTCGCACCGCAACCTCGGCCCACTCCCATTCTTCAACCCAATCTAGTCAACGAGGTCAGAATGATCGATCGAGAGCAAATGATAAGTTCGACAACACAGTTCCAGCGCCCGGCTTTGGCCGTCCTGGCAGCTTTACTGGTTTTGATCCTCACCGCGCCGGCCGCGTCGGCCCAGACCTACTCCATCCTCTATACCTTTCAGGGTGGAACCGATGGCGGCTTCCCCAACCCCGGCCTTTATCGGGATGCCTCCGGAAATCTTTACGGCATCTCCGAGACCGCCGGCAATCGTTCCGACTGCAATAATTTTGGCTGCGGAACCCTTTTCAAGCTGACCCCGGGCGGCCAGTTTTCCGTGCTGCACACCTTTACCGGAGGCATGGATGGATGGCCCAACGCCACCTGGGGCGCTCTGGTTCCGGATTCTTCCGGCAATCTTTACGGCGTAGCCGACATTCGCGGTCAGTATGGTAACGGCGTGGTCTTCCGTCTGACGCCTTCGGGAAGCTACACCGTGCTGCACAGCTTCGCCTCCACTTCGAACGATGGCATGGGCCCGCAGTTCAAGCTGTATCGCGATCCTGTGACCGGCATCATCTACGGCACCACCTTCGGCGGTGGCCCGCGGGGATATAACGGGTATGGCACCGTGTACGCCCTGAGCCGTGCCGGCGTGGGCACTGACCTGATACTGCACGCCTTCCAGGGTAGCGACGGTGCTGACCCGCAGGGTGATATTGCCGCCGATGCTAACGGCAACCTCTACGGCACGGCCGGCAGCGGGGGAACCGGCTGCGGCACGGTGTGGAAGATGCACAACACGGGAGGCGCTTTCACGGTGCTGCACAACTTCACCTGCGCGCCCGATGGCTATCTCCCTGGGTCTGTCGTGCTGGACGCGCAGGGGAACATCTACGGCGGCACCGATGAGGGCGGCGACGCCAGGTCGTGTCCCGCGTTTGGTTGCGGCATCATCTACAAAATCAGCCCCAGCGGGCAGGAGACCATCCTGCACACCTTCCACGGCAACGATGGCGCGGTGCCCAACCAGATGATGTTTGACGCTAATGGTCTGCTGTGGGGAACGACCGCAGGCGGTGGCACTTACGACCAGGGCACAATCTTCACCATCACCACCAACGGCACTTTCACCAATATTTACAACTTCCAGGGCGGGCTGAGCGGTGGCGTGCCTTATGCCGGACTGGTGCAGGATGCCCAAGGAAACTTCTACGGCACCATCGGCGGCGGAATCATGGGATGCATTCAAAGCGGCTGCGGCATGATTTTCAAGTTCACGCCGCAGTGACGGGGGAAAATCAGGGTCCCGCAAGAAAATGCGTTTTGTTGAGACATGAGTAAGGGCACGGCTTCCAGCCGTGCCGAACCGCGCGCCCATTTTGATTTGTCATCCCGAGCACTGGACCCGCGGTGCGGGCTGAAAGCGCAATGAACAAGGGGCGGGGAAAGAGTTATGCTGGTGGGCCGTCGTGCGGGAAGTAGGCCGTCAGCACATTGGTGCGTTGCAGAGCCCGATCCACGAGCATGGCTCCAAGTTGGGTGGTCGAGACCTTGGTGAGGTTGTCCGGCTGCATGGGCAAGCATCCCGTTTAGGAGATTACGCAAGCTCCGCAACTTGGCCCGCGCTGACGGCAGAGGAGACCAAGAGCATGAAACCCAAGCGCGCAGGCAGAGGTGGAGCGGTTCCGAGTCTGGAATGTATCGAGCCGAATGCAGCCGGCATCGATGTGGGAGCGCGGGAAATTTACGTAGCCGTGCCGGGGGAGCGGGATGAGAACCCGGTGCGTTGTTTCCTGACGTTTACCGAGGACCTGCAGGCGCTGGCGGCATGGTTGCTCGCCTGCCGTATTCGCACCGTGGCCATGGAATCGACGGGAGTGTACTGGATCCCGCTGTTTCAGATTCTGGAAGCCCAGGGGATGGAAGTGTGTGTGGTCAACTCGCGGCACGTCAAGCACGTGCCGGGGCGCAAGAGCGACGTGCTGGATTGCCAGTGGCTGCAGTACTTGCACTCGGTGGGCCTGTTGCGGGCCTCGTTTCGTCCGGAAGATGCGATTTGCCGCATCCGTTCTTTGCTGCGGCACCGCGAGGGGTTGGTGGAAATGGCCGCCCAGCATGTGCAGCACATGCAGAAGGCGTTGAGTCAGATGAATGTGCAACTGCATCATGTGCTCAGCGATGTGACCGGGCAAAGCGGGCTGGCGATTGTGGATGCCATGGTAAAAGGCGAGCGCGACCCGCAGCGGCTGGCGGCGCTGTGCGACGGGCGGGTCAAGGCGCCGGCGGAGACGGTGGCGCGGGCGCTAGTGGGCGACTATCGTCGGGAACATCTGTTCAGCTTGCAGCAATCCCTGCAGGCCTATGGCTATTACCAGCAGTTGCTGGCCGACTGCGATCAGGAAATCGAGGCCTACTTGCGCGAACTGGACAGCAAGCTGGATGTCGAGCAGCACCCGCTGCCGCCGCCGGACAATCCGCATCGGCGGCGCAAGAACGAGTTTCACTTCGACATGCGGGGTGAGCTGTACCGCATTCTGGGAGTTGATCTGACCGCCGTGCCCGGACTGAACGCCATCACCGTGCATACCCTGCTGGCCGAAGTGGGACGCGACCTGTCGCGCTTCGCCAACCCGGCGGCCTTCGTTTCCTGGTTGGGACTGTGTCCGCAGACCGAAAAGAGCGGCGGCCGGGTACTGTCGGCGCGAACTCGCAAGACCAAAAACCGGCTCAACCGCGCCTTGCGCTTGGCGGCGCAGGCTTTGCACCGTAGTCAGACCTATCTCGGCAACTACTATCGGCGGATGCGCAGCCGCCTGGGAGCCCCTAAGGCGATCACCGCTACCGCCCATAAGCTGGCGCGGATTGTCTTCCATCTACTGCGTACCGGAGAAGCCTACGATGAAAGCGTTTTCGCCGTCGAAGAGCAGCGCTGCCGGGTGCGTACGGAGAATCGCCTCCGCCGCCAAGCCCGACAACTGGGATACGATCTGGTTCCCCTCGCCGCCTAAGACAGCACCGGTGATTGTTCATTAGGAGGAGGAGGCCGTGAGGCGCGACGAACGGCGGCGCCACCTACGGGGCGCGGATTCATGAGGCGGGCCTACCCAGGGTTCCGCTTCGCTTCACCCTGGGCTCTGGCGCGCCTCCGGCGCTCGCATTCCTGGCAAACTTTACATTCTTGCGGTGCTCTCGTTTTGAGTTTACGGGTAAAAGAGGCTGCGGAAAAAGTCGAACTGGCCACATACCGTCGGCTGAAGCCGACTCTGGATCGCCAAAGAAAGCACTGATCGGCACGACCGGAGGTCGTGCCCGGATTACTCATGTTCTGAGGCACTCGAAAGCGGAGGTCGTGCCCTTACTCATGTTCTGAGCGCAGCAGAGTCTCTTCAGAGGCAGCGGAAGGCGTGCCGCTGGCTAAAAGGCAGCTCTGAAGATCCCTAACAGACAGCCTGGTCGCGAGCCTGAAGGCTCGCTCTACCCCGCAGACGGTTGCAGCCGGTTGCAACGGTTTGCAACCGTTTTCCCAGAGTGCAACTTCTGCTACCTCTTACGTCGCAGAATCGCTGACTTCGGGCCACGAACATGTTCTAATTCTCATAGGCGAAAGGGGGCGAGGCCGCCCCGTACCTGCGGGGATTCCCGCAGTTGCACCGGAATTTGTGACGCACAGGAGCGCGCCTGCATCCAATGGTTCAAGACGAGGTGTTGCGAGTGGAAAACCTCAAGAAGGCTTTCCGTTCCGGCGACTCCGAATTGGTGCTCTTTGAAAATCTGTCCTTCGAGGTTCGGGAGGGCGAAATGCTCGCCATCGTGGGCGAGTCAGGTGCCGGGAAAAGCACCCTCCTCCATATACTCGGAGTTCTTGATAGTGCTTCTGCAGGTGACGTATACTTCGCCAAACTTGCCTTGAATCGGCTGTCGGAGGAAGAGGCCGCTGAATTTCGCAGTCGCCAACTGGGGTTCGTCTGGCAGTTCCACTATCTGCTGCCTGAGTTTACGGCGGCGGAGAATGTTGCCATGCCCTTGCTGATGCGAGGAATGGCGGCAGGCGAAGCCGAGAAGCAGTCCCTGCACTGGTTGCAGGAGGTAGGTTTGACGGACCGTGCTGGCCATCGGTCCGGCGAGTTGTCTGGCGGAGAGCAGCAACGGGTGGCGCTGGCCAGAGCGTTGGTCACCCAGCCGAAGCTCCTGATGGCTGACGAGCCGACAGGGGACCTCGATAACCGGACAGCGGAAGCGGTTTTTAATTTGATCGCCAGGTTACATCGCGACTATCGTCTGACCTCGCTCATCGTTACTCACAATCTTGGGTTTGCGCGTAAGTGCGACCGAGTGCTCCGGTTGGAGCGCGGGCGGATGGTCGAAGTGTCTCCGCAGTCGTTGCCGGCATAATCGCAACCGGCGCGATGTTGGCGGGTTGATAGTAGTAGAGGGCCTTTCAAAGGGCTCAAAACCCGGTTTCAGATGGATCGAGGCCGGCAGGTCAGGCAACGCAGGCAAGGGAACTTGCCGGAGGCGCTCCCGAAACTGGGACCACCGGCAACGTTCTGGGAGAGGTCCATGTTCGAACGGTACACAGAAAAAGCCCGGCGCGTCATCTTCTTCGCGCGTTATGAAGCCAGCCAGTTTGGCTCTCCTTACATCGAGACCGAGCACCTGCTGCTGGGACTGCTGCGCGAGGACAAGGCGCTTACCAACCGGTTCCTGCGGTCCCACGCTTCCGTTGAATCCATCCGTAAACAGATCGAGGGCCACACCACCATCCGGGAGAAGGTATCCACCTCGGTTGACCTGCCGCTGAGCAACGAATGCAAGCGGGTGCTGGCCTATGCCGCCGAGGAAGCCGAGCGGCTTGTCGCACAAGCACATCGGCACCGAGCACCTGCTGCTGGGCCTGCTGCGCGAGGAGAAGTGCTTCGCCGCGGAAATTCTGCACGAGCGCGGACTGCGGCTTTCGACCATCCGCGAAGAACTGGCGCGCAGCTCGCAGGAGAAGGCGCAGCCCTCGCAGCGTTCGCGGGAATCTTCGCTGCTGTCGGAGTTCAGCCGCGACCTGACCCAGGCCGCCATGGACAACCAGCTTGATCCGCTGGTGGGCCGCGACGGCGAACTGGAGCGCGTGGTGCAGATTCTGTGCCGCCGCACCAAGAACAATCCGGTGCTGATCGGCGAGCCCGGCGTGGGCAAGACCGCCATCGTCGAAGGCCTGGCGCAGCGCATCGCCGACGGCGAAGTGCCGTCATTCCTGGCCGACAAGCGCATTCTGGCCCTGGACCTTTCGCTGATCGTGGCCGGCACCAAGTATCGCGGCCAGTTTGAAGAGCGACTGAAGACCATCATGAAAGAACTGATGGAGTCGCAGAACGCCATCATCTTCATTGACGAGCTGCACACCCTGGTGGGCGCGGGCTCAGCCGAAGGCTCGCTCGACGCCGCCAATATCCTGAAGCCGGCGCTTTCGCGCGGCGAAATTCAGTGCATCGGCGCCACCACTCCGGGCGAGTATCGCAAGTCCATCGAGAAGGACCGCTCGCTGGAGCGGCGCTTCCAGGCGGTCAAAGTTCCGCCGCCGAACGAAGCGGATGCCATCAAGATCCTGTTCGGCATCAAGGACCGCTACGAGAAGTTCCATGCGGTCACCTACACCGACGATGCCATCAACTTCGCGGTGTACGCATTCCAACCGCTATATTCCCGACCGCTTCCTGCCCGACAAGGCCGTTGATCTGATCGACGAAGCCGGCGCGCGCGTGAAACTGCGCCAGAGTTCCCTGCCCGAGGATATGATCGACGTGCAGAAGCGCATCAAGTTCATCGTGCACCGCATGGAGAACGCCATCGCGAACCACGAGTTCGAGAAGGCGCGCTTCTACTCCGACGAGGAACGCAAGGAGCGCGAGAACCTGCGCGCCGCTGCGCGAGAAGTATCACCTCGACGAGATCGGCCACCGGCGTCGTCGGCGCGCGAAGACATCGAAGATGTGGTCTCGCGCTGGACCGGCGTGCCCATCACTTCCATCAAGGAAGAAGAGAGCCGAAGCTGCTGCGCATCGAAGAAGAACTGCACAAGCGGATGATCTCGCAGGACCGCGCCATTTCGGCGCTGGCGCGGGCCATCCGCCGCTCGCGCGCCGGATTGAAGATCCCCAACCGGCCCGTCGGCTCGTTCCTCTTCCTCGGCCCCACCGGCGTGGGCAAGACGGAAATGGCGCGCTCCCTGGCGCAGTTCATGTTCGGCAGCGAGAAATCGCTGGTGCGCTTTGACATGTCGGAATTCATGGAGAAGCACTCGGTGTCCAAGCTGATCGGCTCGCCTCCGGGATACGTGGGCTACGAAGAGGGCGGCCAGTTGACCGAGCGCGTGAGGCGCGCGCCCTATTCGGTGATCCTGCTGGACGAAATCGAGAAGGCCCATCCTGACGTCTTCAACATTCTGTTGCAGGTGTTTGAGGATGGCCAGCTGACCGACGGCCTGGGCAACACGGTGGACTTCAAGAACGCCATCATCATCATGACCTCGAACATCGGCGCGCGGCACTTGCAGAAGCGCACCGGCATGGGCTTCCAGTCGGCGCTGGACGAGGCGACCTCAGACCAAGGTCGAAGACATGGTGCGGAGCGAAGTGAAGCGCCTCTTCAATCCTGAGTTCCTCAACCGGCTGGACGAAATCATTATCTTCAACGCGCTGACCGAGAACGACCTGATCCAGATCGTGGAGCTGATGGTGCAGCAGTTGAACACCAACCTGGCGCAGCGCTCCATCACCGTGACGGTGACGGAGGAAGCGCGCAAGTGGATTCTGGACAAGACGCTGGTGGACCGCACTTACGGCGCGCGTCCGCTGCGGCGCGCTTTGCAGAAGTACATCGAGGATCCGCTGTCGGAGGCGCTCATCCAGGGAACCTTCGCGCAGCGGCCGACCTTCATCGAGGTTTACCTCGAGAACAACCAGCTCTTCTATCGTCCGGTGGGCGAGGAGAAGACCGAGGGCGTGCTGCTGTACAGCGCGTAGGCCCGTTGGGTCGCCTCGTACGGTAGAGCCAGCCTTCAGGCTGGCGTCGGGGCGCAAAAAAAATGACCGGGGCTTCAGCCCCAAGCAACCGGGGAGCGGCGACGCTCCCCGGTTTTTCCTTGCCGGTAAACGCCTTCCTGTCAGTAGATTACAAATTAATAGTTATATAATGTAATTACATCATTTATTGGTAAACTAGGTTACGAACCTATTTCAATGGAGGCCGACAATGTCAATGACAAAATCCGCGGTTGATCTCAAAGTTGCCGATGAAGTCTGGATCATCCTCGCTCTGCTGCACCGCGATCATCCCGGGCGCAGCGATTTTTCCATCGAGGAGATCATGCAGCGTGCGCAGCAGGAGATGCTGACCAAGGCTCTGCGTCCGGGATTTTACGTTCACGTGTCGCAGCATTGTGTCGCCAACCGTCCTCCCAACCCCGGACGTTATCGCATGCTGGTGGAGACTGCACCTTCACGCCGCCGACTGTTTCGCCAAGGCGACAGTTACAACCCGGAACGCGAAGGCGGAAAGACTACGCCCGCTCGCGAAGGGATGCCACAGCAATTTGAGTCATTGCTGGACTGGTATTGGCGATGGTCAGAACAAGCGGGAAAGGACGCGCGGCAACACGATCCGCTGCTGCGATTGCGCGGCAGTGGCCAAGGCTTATGGAAGGATGAGCCAGCCGACCAATATGTGCAACGGCTGCGCGAGGGTTGGCAGTGAGCCGCATCTTCTGGGACACCAATATCTTCATCTACCTGTTGGAGGGCTCCGGAGAATGGTCGGACAAGGCCGCGCAACTGCGGGCCAGAATGCTGGCGCGCGGCGACCAGCTTATAACCTCGACCTTCACTCTGGCGGAGGTGCTGGTGAAGCCGCTGGAAAATGGCAATACCGAACTCTGCAATCGATATGAGGAAGCAATTCTCGCCACCGCCCTAGTGCAGGCGTTCGACATTTCCGCAGCCAAGACCTATGCGATGCTTCGCCGGGATCGCGCTCTTCGTCCGCCGGATGCAATCCAACTTGCCTGTGCGGCGGCGGCCGGCACCGATCTGTTCATCACCAACGATCGCCGACTGCAGGATAAAACCGTGCCGGGAATCCAGTTCATCGCATCGCTCGACCAGGCACCGCTGTAATCGAATTGCAACCGGGGAGCGGCGACGCTCCCCGGTTTGCGTACTACCGAATCTCCGGTTTGCTAATCTAACCAGCATGGAGCTCATCGTGTACTCGGCGCCGTGGTGCCCGGACTGCCGCACCGCCAAGCGCTTCCTCGAGCAGAACAACATTCCCTACCGGGAGATCAACATCGAGGCCACGCCGGGCGCGGCGGAGGAAGTGATTCGTCACGCCGGCAAGCGCGCCATCCCGCAGTTCGTGGTGGACGGCCGCTGGGTGCAACCCTATCGCGTGGGCGAGGGCTTCCTGTACGAGGAGATGAGCGAGTTGTTAGGGATTGTGGATGGCGGGTAGTTCGAGATTAGGCCTTCCATTTACGCTTTCGCGAAGATAAGAGCGCCGGAGGCGCGGCATAGTTTAGCCCAGCGTGGGAGCGCCTTCTTTTGGCGCGGAACGCTGGGTATGCCCGGCGCACCGACCCGCGCCCCGTAGGGGCGCCGCCTTCCTTCTTCACGAACAAAGTGCCGATGGGAACCACATCTTGGTCCAGGTTCGAAGAACAGCAGATCCCTCGCGGGCTGAAGCCCGTTCGTGATGACAAATTGAAAGGGGACGCCTTACGGCGCGGCTGAAGCCGCGCCCTGATACGGGTTCGACGCGAAACGCACGGCCTACGGCACGACTGAAGTCGTGCCCTTACTCATGACTCGACGGAACAGAGTTTTCGCGGCTTCCCTACTTGATGTTCACGGTGATGATCTGCGAGCCGGAGACCACGTAATCCACCGGCAGTCGAGGCTTCGTCCACCGCGGACTCGCCCACGACCACCATGTCCTGCGTGCCGCGCAAGCCGTCCATCACGTTCATCACCGACAGCGGCAGCGTGGGCATCACCTTGTCTTCCACCATCGCCTGCGGATTGGCTTCCAGCAGCGAGACGTAGACTTCGGAGTTGGTGTGCTCCTTGTTGAGCAGCGCGATCGTCGAGCCCAGATCGAGCCGGCGGCTCATCGGCCCGGAGACGCGATGCATCTTGTCCAGCGTTTCGCCGTCGCTGACCAGGATGCGCAGCGTGCCCTTCGGCGTCGAGGTAGGAATCTTCACCGGAATCTGGCGCATGATGCTTTCGCCGCGATAAGGCCGCAGCAGCGCTTCGATGGTGATCTGGTCGCCGGGACGAGCTTCGGTCACGTCGGTGCGCGCCGTCTCCAGCCGCGCCGAGCGGCGATCGGGCACCAGTTCGAAGTTCAATTCGACGCCTTCGATCTTGCGGCGTCTGGTAAGGATTCTCGAAGATGCGGCTGAAGCGCTCGCCGATAGACAGCGCGATGCCGTAAGCCGTCGGCGTGGTGCCGTCCAGCGGCGCATACATGTTCTGTCACGCTCAGCTTGGGATAGCCGAGCACCGAAATGTCACCCTGCAAACGATAGGTCGTGTCTTCGCCGTACTCGTTCATGCCCTGGATGGCGTTGAACACCGTCGCCATCATGGCCGCGGGCGTGATCTTGGCGTTGTTCAGCACTTCGTAGTGAAACTGCTTGGGATGCGCAGACGCCGCGGAAGGTCAGCGTCACCGGAATCATGTGCGGCTCGCGATCGAAGCGTCCCATGATTCCGGCGCGACGGTCCTGCACAAACGCGCCGACTGGTTCGGTGGTATTGACGATCTTGAAGGAGTTCTCCGGCGAAGGCAGCGTTGCCAGCACAGTCGCCTTGGTCATCGGCATGTCGACGCTGCCCGATTGCAGCAGCGGATGTCCGCAGGCCAGCAGGTGCGATGTCGTCGATGTAGGTGACGGTGCAGGTGCCGGCGATGTTCATGTCGCCGCGCACCAGGATGGCGCTGACCGCCGAGCCCGGCTCCAGCGGCTCAGGCTGCTTGTCGTTGCTGACCGAACCGGCGCCCATCACCGGCACGACTCCGGCGGAGGCGAAATCTTTGGAGAAGCAGCTGCAGAGTCTCTTGAGCTGAATCCGCTGAAGACCAGCGGCGTGGCGATGGGCTTGAGCAGGTCGGCAAAGCCTGCGTACGGACTGCGCCGGGCGTTCGCGCAGAGCCAGGCCCGGAAGTTCGGCTGGCTGTCTGTGCGCTCGCGGCCCAGTCCCTGCGAACTCTTCGGACGCAGGTCTTGTCCATGCCGTCGATCTCCAGCATGACGCGGCGGGCGTGATGCCGGCGATCGGTTCCTTGGAGAACTCGCCGATGCGATAGGCGATGGCGCCGACCAGTTTGCCGTCAATGTAGACAGGGCTGCCGCTCATGCCGGCGACCACGCCGGTGTATTCCACCTTCTTGCCGTGCAGGCGAGCCAGGATGACGTCGGACTTCGGCCCGGCCATGTCGCGCAGAACGCCGAGGATCTCGACGTCCATGGGTTCCGGCTTAACGCCTTCAAACACGGTGTAGGCGACGCCGTGCATGCCGGCCTTGACCTGGTCTTCCGGCATGATCTGCGACTTTGGGACTGTTCGACGCGAAGGCGGACAGCGACAACGAGGCAGAACAGGAGTGGCGAAACGGCGCGGCGCAACATGTTCGTCAGTTCCTTACAGCCCCGACGCTTTCCGACGCGCGAATCGGCAAATTCCCGCGATCGTCAACCTGTTCGTTGGCACGACTGCGCAATTGGCTGCTGCAGCGTCTCAGACGTCTAACCAGGAGCAGATTTTCTGCCAGCGCCGCAGCGAATCAAAGAGGCTGAAATTGCATTTATACTAGCAGACAGTCCGGCCGAAGAGGTACCCGATGTTTCCCCGAGAAACACCTTAGTCAACTCAGCATTTTGCCGTATATCGGCCGTGCCCTGGCGTGTGGCGGTACTCGCCTTGCTGGCGATCGCAGCCGTCCTGCGCCATGCCCGGACAGCGCGCAGTCGAGCGACCACGCAGCAGCCGCAAGCGCAGACACAACAAGCCAGCAGGACCAGATGCCGGCCGCAGCCGGCGGTCCCGGCAGGCGACAGCGGTGCCATCGCCGTGCCCAAGAAGACCGGACAACGACGAGCCGCCGCCACCGCCGCCCAAGCCCAAACCGACGGACATTCCGCAGTTATTCGCTGCACGTCGACGTTCCCGTGGTGACCATTGACGCACACATCTTGCCAAAGACGGGCTGCCGCTGGCACTTGCCGGTGGAGATGGCCAGCGAACACTTCAAGGTTTGGGAAGACGGCGTGCCGCAGAAGATCCAGAGCGTCACCGTGAGCAAGGCGCCGATCACCGCGGTGCTGCTGGTGGAATTCGCGGCCACCAACTACACCTTCATGTATGACGCGCTGAACTGCGTCGTACACGTTCGCTTCCAACCTGCAGCCGCAGGACTGGGTGGCGGTGGAAGAGTTCGATATGAAGACGCACATCCTGGTGGACTTTACCCAGGACAAGCAGACCATCTTCGGCGCGCTTGAACACGCTGCGCATTCCGGACCTTCAACGAAACCAACCTCTTCGACGCCATGTACGACACGCTCGACCGGCTGGATCGCATGCCCGGCCATAAGGAGTTGGTGGTCGTCGCCAGCGGTCGCGATACCTTCAGCAAAATCACGCTCGACCAGATCCTGAAGAAGATCAAGGCCACGCCCAACGTGACCATCTACACCATTTGCACCGGCGTCGCCTTCGGAGCGGGCTGGACGCCATGACGGCTCGAATCCGGACGGCTCCATGGCACTGATGGACTATGTGCAGGCCAAGAACCAGATGGCCGCCTTCGCCCGCATGACCGGCGGGCGCACTATGCTCCGCGCCTGATGGGCGAGTTGCCGGACATCTTCCGCGAGGTGGCGCAGTCCATCCGCAATCAGTACACCATCACCTATAAGCCCACCAATACCAAGCAGGACGGCACCTATCGCAAGCTGAAGGTGGAGCTGGTGGGCCCGGATGACAAGCCGCTGGTCATCAAGGACGAGAAGAACAAGGACGTGAAATACGAGGTGTACGCGCGCGACGGCTACACGGCGAAGATGCCGGTGGAGTAGCGCTTATCGCGTGTCGCTGATCAGCGGCTGCGCCGCCGGCGGCGCTCCGAAAAGGCGGAAGTAGAAACTCAGCAGCGAGGAGCGCTGCTTTTTCGGCAGCGATTGCTGCCATTCGTACACCTGCCGCTCCGACATGCGCATCTTCGCCAGCAGTGCGCTGTCGGGAATCTTCCGCTTCGCCATCAGCTCTCCATACTTCCGGTGCATCAGGCCCAGGCCGCGTATCGCCGCCCTCATGCCGCGGAAATACGCGCCCATGCCGCCGTGGCGAATGGCAAACAGCATCCACAAAAACTGGTAGATCAAGACTCGCGGAAACAGGCCGAGAAACAGCGGCCGCGGATAGTCCTTCACCAGCAGCCAGATCTGGTTGCGGGTGACCAACTCCACCACTCGCGGATCGAGCGCCACGCCATAGGTCGCGCTGCCTACGTGGTAGGCCACGGCATCGGGCACACACACGCCGTCGAAGCCGATAATCTGCGTGCGCAGCGCCAGGTCCAGATCGTCGAGGTAAGCGAAGAAGTCCTCGTCCAGCATGCCGCAGGAAACGAACGACTCACGCCGGTAGAGAACGGCAGCGCCGCATCCGCTGGCCACGCTGAATGGGATGCTGTACTGCCCGCGATCTTCGGCGAGGTGGCCCAGGCGATAGGCGGCGCCTGCCACCAGCATGGCATCGCCGGCACCGTCGAGACGGGTGCGATCAGTCGAGCGCACCAACTTGCCGGTAGCGAAGCCCAGCATGAAGTCGTCGTCCATGGCCGCCACCAATTTCTCCAGGTAATCGGGCGCCAGTTCGACGTCGTTATTCAGCAGCAGAACATAGACCGAATCGCTCTCGCGAACCGCGCGATTGATGGAGGCGGTGGTGCCTTCGTTGGTGGGTAGCTCGATGCGGCTAGTCTTGCGCGGCAACGGATCGGGCAGCATTTTGCCGGCCTCGGCCGCGTTCTCGATGACGATGATCTCCCACTGCTCGGCAGGCAGGGTCTGCTGCTGGATGGACTCGATGCAGCGCGCGGTGAGGTCCGGACGGTGCAGCGAGGGGATAGCGATGGCGACAGTCTTCACGCTTTGCTGGCGATTGTACACAGTCGCAGCGCCCGGCGCTGTGACTAGGCCCGCTGCAAAGTGCCGTGCAGCAAGCCTCTCAGGGCAATCAGGTCTTCGGCACTCAGGCGGCCCACGCTTCCGTTGCCGTTCTGGACCGCCGCCCACCACTCCGGATCGGCGACGCTGAGCTGATGAAACAGCCGCTCCAATGGCGGCTCCAGTCGCTGTTCCTCCAGGCCGCGCGCAAAGTTCGACCAGAAGCCCGGCATGTTGCGATAGTGTCCCTCGCGCGACAGCAGCTCAATGTAGCGCTGCGGATGCTTGGCGAACAGCAGCGGATCGGCGGAGAACATGCGCGCGCGCTCCGCCGGCGATTCGCGCTCCAGCTTCACCCGATGCGGCGGATGAAATACCACGGAATTGGAGGCATGGGGAATCTCGCCGTACTCCATGATTCGCCAAGCCAGGTCGGAATCCTCGCGGAAGGCCAGCTTGAAGCGCTCGTCGAAGCCGCCGACTGTATTCAGCAGCTCGCGGCGGTAGAACATGTTGGCGGTCATGAAGCCGATGCCCTCGAAGCCGGTGTTGCTCACCGTGCGATACCGGGGATTGCCCAGCTTGCAGCTCTCGACGCGGCCTTCCAGACCGGCAATGCTCATGCCGTCGAAGTGGCGCGCCGCGCGCTCCAGCCAGTCGGGACGCGGCACGCAATCGTCATCGGTGAAGGCGACAATCTCTCCGCGGGCCGCGCGGATGCCCTTGTTGCGCGCCAGCGCCGGGCCGCGCTCCTGCGAGTGAATCAAGTTGATGCTCAGCTTGCTGAGGAATTTCTGCGGGACCTGCACCGGCGGATCGCTCTGGTCCACCACCACCACTTCGAAGTCGGGGAATGTCTGCTGCGCGAGCGCATCCAGCAGCGCCACCAGATTCTGCGGGCGATTGTAGGTAGGCACCACCACCGAGAAGAATGGCGGATCGATGCGTCGCAGATACTTCAGGCGATGCGTGACGCCCTGCGCCGCGCGGCCGGATACCACGCCCCAATCGTAGTCGCGCTCGGCCTCGGCGCGCGCCAGCTTGCCCAGTCCACGACGCAGATCGGCGTCATTCAACAATGCCGCCAGCGCCTCGCCGAACGACTCGCGCTCGGTGACCACGCAGACCTCGCTTCCCTGCTCGATGCCGCGCACGCCCGCCGGCGTCGAAATCACCGGCAGCCCCGCCGCCATATATTGCAACTGCTTCAGGTTGGTGCCCGAGCCCATGAGCACGGGATTCAGCGCGACATCCGACGCGTGCAGCAAGCTGTAAAGCTGCTCCTCGGGAAGGATGCCCATCAGCTTCACATTGGGCGGCAGCACAGTTTCGGCGCCGGCGGGCTCCAGCGAAATGGCGGTCTCTGCCCCGGACGAATCGCGGAAGCACAGCGAGCGCACTGCTATGCCAAGAATCCTGGGATCGGGATCGGCCTGATGCGCACGCTGCAATTGAAAGCGCAGCGCTCCCGGCTGCACGACGTTCAGAGTGATGATGCTGTCGCCGGGGGCAACGCCGCCGTGGTAGATCGACTTGCCTTCCTGTTGCACGGTGAGCGAGTTGCGCTGCGGCGATTGCACCTCGAGCACCAGTTGCCCGGCGCGGAACATCTCGATGCCGAACTCCGGCGCGCTCCAGCGGACCACTTCGCCGCTGCTCCAGTGCTCCGGGTCATGCCAGCCGTCGGCGATGCAGCAAGGAATGCCCTGTCCGAAGCGCTGGCCCAGCATCTGCACGTTGGCGGTGCGGAAGTAATCTTCCTTCACGCTGCCGGCGATGGCGAACACGACCTCGGGAAATTTCGGCGCCAGTTCTTCGATCATGAACGCCGCCGCCTCGGTGTTGGGACGATAGCCGCTGCCGACGAAGGTCACTACCGGGCGCTCTGCCCACTCCAGCGAGCGCTTGGCCGCGAGCCGCTCCTGGTCGCTGGCGGGCTTCAACGTCGCGGTGTCAGCGCAATTCGGCACCCAGCGAAAACGCTCGCGCGGCACACCATACGCCGATGCAATCGCCTCGGCATCCTCGTTCGAGCACACCCAGATTTCGTGGCTGCGTCGCGAGAGCTCGCCTTCCACGTGGCGCACGTAGCGAGCCAGCAGGCGGCCAACCGGCGTGGCTGAAAGCAGATCGCCGCGCAGACCCCACTCAAAGTTGTGCGAGTCATAGATCACGTACTTGCCGCCCAGCCAGTGTTTGGCGAGCGGATAACACCAGGGATGGGTGAACACCACGACGTCGGACTGCTTGGCAGCTTCGCGCAGCGCCCGCAGGAATCGCCGCGACAAGTGCGTCAGCAGCGGGAAGCTAACGTCAATTACCGAGCCGCCGGTGACCATGCGCTGCAGGCGATTGGAAATGCGATAGTGCAGATTGGCCAGCGGAAACACGCGGCATCGCCAGCCCGGCTCCATCTCGGCGTCCACGGCGGAGGGCCCGCGCCAGTCGAAGGCGCCGACATATTCGGTGGTGAACGACGCCGCCAGGCCTTGGCAAAGCTCCTTGACGCGCACGCGCGCGCCGCCCACCGCCGGGTCCAGCACCTGGTTGTCGGTCACCAGCACGCGAATGTCGGAGTGATGCTCTGGCGGCATTGCGGGAACCTGCACTTGCTCGGGCTGCGCTGCCGGCGCGCCTGCTTGCAGCAAGCGATCGGCCGCCGCCCCCCACGATTGCGACGGCGCGGATTGAAAGGCATGCTCGCCCATCTCGCGCGCCAGCTCGCGGTCGTCGGCCAGAATCTTCATCGCGCGAGCCAGTTCGGCCGCATTGGGACGTACCACGAAGCCGGAGCGTCCGCTCTGGACCAGCCGGGCAGGCTCGCCCGAATCAGTGCAGGTAATCACCGGCTTGTGGCTCAGCATGGCCTCCACGGTGACGTAGCCGAAGTCCTCTTCCTTGGGCACAAAGAGCACCGCCAGCGCGTTGGCGTAGAGCTCGAGCATCTCCTGATCGCTGGCAAATCCCAGGAAGCGAATCCGCGGGTCGTTGCCCGCCAGTGACAGCAACCGGGCCTCGTCGTCGCCGGTGCCCGCGATGAGCAAGGGAACGTCGGCGTCGAGCTGCTGCATGGCTTCGATGGCCAGATCCACGCGCTTCCAGGGATGCAGACGCCCCGGAAGGAAAAAATAATCGCCGCGGCCGCAATACTGTCCGCCACTCAGCACCGGCGGGTGCAGCACCTCGGCCTCAACCCCGTTGTAATACCTGAGCCGGCGGGCGGTTTCATAACCATTGGTGAAGACGCTACGGACCCGCTGGAAGGCGAGGGTATCGACCCGGCGAATCAGGTCACGCTGCCGTCGCCGCTCCGCCTGCGCATGCTGCGGCATGTGGGCCAGCTCTTCGTCGAAGCGGTCGTAGTACACGCGAATCTGGTGCAGCAGCCAGCACACGTGATTGCGGTGCTGCACCATGAAGGTCGGCGTCTTGGTGGAGATGACCAGGTCGTAGCGCGAGAGGTCCAGGTCGTAGCAGTCGAGATAGCCGCGGAGAACGTCCTTCCAGGTGCGCTCGCTGATGCCGACCTGGATCCAGTCGGTATCCGCCTTCTGCGACAGGGCTTCCACCATGCCGACGAAATGGCGCTCGGCGCCGAACAGCCGTTCGGTGTCCTGGATTTCCGGGGTGACGACGGCTACCTTCATGGCGTTGAAAATTGTACTGCGGCTACGAGCCCGTGCTGTGGCGCTGGCGATCGCGAAGTTCGCGCACTTCCGCGCGCAGCGCCTCCAGTTCCTCGCGCATGGCGCTCATCTCGCGGCGGCACAAGGCCAGGGCTTCATCATGGCTCCGCAGCAGATTCTGGATATGCACCAGCGCTTTCGACACCGCCTTGTGAAAATGATGCAGCGAGCGGGTGTACCAGGAAAGCGAGCGCTGCATGACCTTCTTGCCCGACTGGGCCGCGTGGTTGGCCAACCCGGAGTTGCGCGGGTTCAGCTTGCCCACCAGGTCCTTGCTGTCCACCGCAACTTCCACTTCGTACTGCAAGTGGGTAAAGTTGGCCGCATTTTCGTATTGCAAGCGGGTGACGGCGCGGGCATTCGGACCCTCAGCAGAGCGCGCATGCGAGGCTTCGGCAGAGCGCGCATGCGAGGCTGTGGCGCGCGCATTCGGCGTAATTACCTGTCCCCCGGCCGCCGCCAGCGGCTGGTTCTCTTCCGGTTGATTCTGCCGGCGCAGCCGTTCCAGCACCTCGGCAAGCGGCTCGATGCGCGGCCCATCGCCGGCGCTGCCATCTTCTGGGGCGTCATCCTTCCGCACCTCGGCGCGAATACGCTGCATCATCTCGTCGATGGATTGTCCGTCACTCATCGATTTTCGGCAGACAACAGGAAAAGCGGCGCGCCCCTGGGAATTCGTGCGTTCCATTATAGCTTTTGACCTTGGCGACTTTGGGGCGATACCTCGCCGGAAAGCATGGGAGAGATGGACAGCGGAATGTGGTCTTGTTTGCGGGCGGTGCTAAAATCGAGGGTTTCCTAAAGCTCACCTTAAGGATCGCTCTCATGTCTCAGACCACCGCAACGTCTGCCTCCGCTCCCGCTCCCCTGGTTTCGCTCACCGAAGATGAGGTGTTGTTTCGCGACACCGTCCGCCAGTTCGCCGACGACTCCGTTCGCCCGCTGGTGAAGAAGATGGACGAAGAAGGCGTCTTCGAGCACTCGCTGATCGATCAGTTCTTCCAGCTCGGACTGATGGGCATCGAGGTGCCGGAACAGTACGGCGGCGGCGGTGGCACCTTCTTCGAGGCCATCCTCGCGGTCGAAGAACTGTCGCGCGTCGATCCCTCGGCCGGCGTGATTGTGGATGTCCAGAACACGCTGGTGAACAATGCGCTGCTGCACTGGACTACCGAAGATCAGAAGAAGCGCTACCTGCCGCGCATGTGCGCCGACACCGTGGGTGCCTACGCGCTCAGCGAAGCGGCCTCTGGCTCCGACGCCTTCGCTTTGCAGACCAAGGCCGAGAAGAAGGGCGACGAATACATCCTGAACGGCCGCAAGCTGTGGATCACCAACGCCAAGGAGGCCGGCATCTTCATTCTGCTGGCGAGCGTGGATCTGTCCGCCGGGTACAAGGGCATCACCGCCTTCATCGTGGAAAAGACGTTCCCCGGCTTCAGCGTCGGCAAGAAGGAAGACAAGCTCGGCATTCGCGCCTCCAGCACCTGCGAACTCATCCTGGAAGATTGCCGCGTGCCTGCCGCCAACGTACTGGGCGAGGTCGGCAAGGGCTACAAGATCGCCATCGAGACCCTGAACGAAGGCCGCATCGGCATTGGCGCGCAGATGGTGGGCCTGGCGCGCGGCGCCTGGGAAGCGGCGGTGAAATACGCGCAGGAGCGCAAGCAGTTCGGCCGCAGCATCGCCGAGTTCCAGGGCATCCAGTTCCAGATTGCGCAGATGGCCACGGAAATCGAGGCGTCGCGCATGCTTCTTTACAACTGCGCCCGCATGAAAGATGCCGGCATGAACTTCGTGAAGGAAGCCGCCATGACCAAGCTCTATACCTCGCAGGTAGCGGAACGAGTGGCGTCGCTGTGCGTGGAAATTTACGGCGGCTACGGCTTCACCAAAGATTATCCGGTGGAGAAATTCTTCCGCGATTCCAAGATCGGCAAGATATACGAAGGCACGTCCAACATGCAGTTGCAGACTATCGCCAAGCTGGTGATGGGCAAGTAGCCTGAAACCAGCTCCGGTAGCGGGTTTCCAACCATCTGGCAGGGAGCAACCGTGCAAAGCAGGGTATCCATTCGCAGGCGATGGACGCGCGTTCTGTTGCTGGTTCTTGCCGTTATGGCAGTCGCTCCCTGGTTGGCGGCGACGGACACTCAGCCGGAGCCGGCGACCGTCACTTTCTGGAACCGCAACATTGTCACCCTGCGCAGCCCAGTGGCCGGCGCCCCACCCCAGGCGCGGGCCAAGAATGCCGTTGAGCGGCTGAACGCACTTCCGCTCAACACCACCACCGCCGACATCCTCCGCCTGCCTCTTACCGTGGACCACCAGGATGGTGTGGCCTTCACCCACGAAGGGCGAGTGCTGTTTTTCCTGAGCGCAAACGACCTGGACAAGGAATCGGGCGAGACGCTGGAGCAGGGCACACGCAACGCCCTGGCCACTTTGGATGAGGCGTTGCAGGCGCGCCTGGCCGAGCGCTCCTGGCCGGTCATACGCTCTGGCTTGCTATTTACCCTGGTAGGTCTGGTGCTGCTGCTTTTCGTGGGCTCCATCATTTACCGGGTGCACGCGCGCGTCCAAAGTTTTCTCCGCAGCAAAGAGCATTTACTGCCGCTGCGAGTGCGGCTGTTCGGCGTGGATTTTCGCGCCCACCTGGTGGCCGCGGTGTTCGGCCTGGCGCGCGCGATAGCCTGGCTGCTGGCGCTGGTTGCCATTTACATCTGGGTCACTCTCTCCCTACGCCGCTTCCCTTACACCCAGCCTTGGGGAAGGCAGCTCGGGCAGTATGTTTTCCAGCTCTTCCAGCAACTGGGCTCGGCGGCGGTACACGCCTTGCCCGGTATTTTCGCCGTCATTGTTATCTTCCTCATCACCCGCTGGGTGGTGCGTCTGGCCAGCGCCTTCTTCGGGCAAGTGGCTAGCGGCGGTACCTGGATCCCCTGGATGGATCCCGACATCGCGCGCGCCACGCAACGCATCTTTGCCGCGGTCGCCTGGATTTTCGCCGTCGTCGTTGCTTATCCGTACATTCCGGGATCGAGTACCGACGCCTTTAAAGGGATCAGCGTTTTCTTCGGACTGGTGATTTCGCTGGGCTCCACCGGCATCATCAACCAGATCATGAGCGGTCTGTTCGTGGTTTATTCGCGCGCGCTCAAGACCGGCGAATGGGTAAAGGTGAACGACATCGAGGGCGAAGTGCTGGAGGTGGGATTGCTCGCCGCCAAGATTCGCACCGTCGAGGGCCAGGAGGTCACCATCCCCAACTCCGTGCTGGTCGGGACGTCCACGGTGAACTACTCGCGGCTCGGCCATCCTGACGGAATGGTCGCCAGCTCCACCGTGACCATCGGCTACGATGCCCCCTGGCGGCAGGTACACTCGCTGCTGCTGCTGGCGGCCGAGCGCACGGTCAACATCCGCAAGCAGCCCGCGCCGTACGTTCTGCAACGCCAGTTGTCGGATTTCTATGTCGAGTACACCGTCATCACCCGGCTGAAAGACGAGAAGCTGCGCATCGAAACCCTCTCCGAGCTGCACTCGCGCATCCAGGATGCGTTCAACGAGTTCGGCGTGCAGATCATGTCACCGCACTACCTGACGCAGCCGGCTGAAAACATAGTGGTCCCGCCGGCCAAGTGGTATCCCGCGCCCGCCGTCAATCCCGGCCCGGCCGCGCCCAGCGCCAGGTCCAGCACGGCCGGAGAGTAAGTCGGGGAACGTCTCCGTTTTGCCGAGACAGTGAGTAAGGGCACGACCTCCGGTCGTGCCGGACGCGTTCCTCCCAAACCTGGAGGGTTGCGCCGAGCTTTATCGGCACGACTGAACAGGCCGCCGAAAAAGTTGAAAAGCATATCCCTCACGGGCTGAAGCCCGTTCGTGATGACAAAAATAAGAGCTTTATCGGCACGACTGAAGTCGTGCCCTTACTCATGTTTCGGCAAAACAGAGTTTTTCAGCAGCCTGTGAAGTCGTGTCCTTACTCGTTGTCCTGTCGAACCGGGGGCAACAAGCGCGAGAACATAGAGGCCTAGAACCTGGCGCTCAAGCGCACGGCATAGCTGCGCTGCGGCGCGATAGCATTGCCGGAGAAGAGCCCGGCAAAATCAATCACATTGAGGCGGTCGTTGAGGTTGGTCGCGTCAAATTGGAGGCGAAGATCGGTCTTGTCGGTTTTGCGGAGAACCGCGCCCAGCGAGGTATCAATGGAAAGCGACGGCTTCACCCGCCCTCGATCAAAGTTGACGCGAGCTACTACCTGCTGGCCGTATTGCTCGACCGCATCCTGGTAGCTGCCGTCGAACTCCACCGGCAGGCCGCTGCCATATTCCGCGCCTACCGCTGCCCAGAAGCGCGAAGTGATGTCATAGCGATAGCGGGCGCGCACGGAATGGCGCTGGTCCTGCGAATCCCAGAAGCGCCCGCCAAGTTGACTGAGCGCCTGCGAGGCGTCGCTGCCCAGGAACAAGCCGCCGGTCACGGGAAAATACGCTGATCCCACAATGTAAGAGTAGCTCACATACCCAGATAATCTACCCCAATGTGGGAGATTGATCTTGCTCTCGGCCCCATAAATATGCGATTTGCGGAAGGCGATGGGAAAACTGACAGCGGTATCCAGCAACTGATCGTCGTCGGCATAGTTATTCACGTCGCGAATGAAGCCGTTCAGCTCCACCCCCACCTTGCCGAAAAAGCCTTTGTTTAAGCCCACTTCGTAGTAGTTGCCCTGCGAAGGCTCGACCGGCAGACGCAGCACTTGCGGATTCAGGCTGGCGATCATGGGCGAACTGGAGAGCAGAATGTTCTCGAAGTCCGGAGTCTGGAAGACGCGATCATACGACGCATGCACCACCAGGTCAGCCGACTGGAAGTATCGCGCCACCGACAGCCGTGGGCTGACGGCATTGCGGTTCATCAGCAACTGATAGTGGTCCCAGCGCAATCCGGCGCTGATGGTCCAGGCACCCAGACGAATCAGGTCCTGCACGTAGGCTGACTGCTCCAGGTCCGGACGGCTGCCGGTGAAGGCGAAGGTCGTTGGCGTTCCGGGATCGAACTGGCTGGGGTCGGTGATGATGTCGGAAAAGTTCTCGTGCAGCCAGGTGGAATCGGACTCGACGCCCATCTTCCATTCGTGGCGGGCGGTGTGCACCGATATTGAACCCTTGAAATAGCCTTCGGTGAAGCTGTTGTTCTGGAAGGCGATGATCGGCGTCGAAGCATCGTTGGACGAGAGGTTCTCCTGGTCGTTGCGGACCATGCCGCGGAAGTCGCCCAGCACGTTGGGACTGAAGATGTGCTGGTAGGCGACGATGCCCATGGTCTCGTAGATGCTGCGGTCCTGGCGTTGCCCGGCGGCCTGCTGCAACTGCTCGTTGGGCACCAGAAAGCGCGCCAGTTCGTGGCGGACGGTGAAGCGCAGGCGATCATTGGGCGTCAGGTCGCGTTCATAGCTCAGTCCGAAGTCGCCGGCAGTACCGTTGTTGGTGTAATTCTCCAGCACCGGCGGATTCAGATAGTGGCTGGTCATGCTGCCGTCAACATTGCCGCTGAGGGTGTTCTTGCCCCACAGATATTGCAGCATGCCGTATGCGCCGGCGGTGTCGTAGCTGCCGCCGCCCAGCACCGCCTGCCCGTGCAGGCCTGCGCGAGTATCGCGGGCGGTCTCGACCTCAACCACGCCGCCCATCTTGCGACCGTATTCCGCCGGGATGCCCGCGGTGTAGACGCTCATGGACTCCACGTCGTCAGCCTCGATCTCCGGGCCGAAGCTGGGCGAGCGATTGTCAGTCAGCGGAATGCCGTCCACCACAAACTGCGTCTGGTATTCCGAGCCGCGAGGGTGTAGCACGGCATTTCCTTCGTAGAGCCAGCCCGGCTGCGAGTTCACCAGGTCCTGGAGCGAGCGCCCGGGCAGCGACGCCACCCGGTCCTGGATGGTGTCGGTGCCAACACGGTTCACCGAACCGGACTGATAGGGATCAATCAGCGTCTTCTGCGCGTTGACCTCGACGGAAGTTTGCAGGCCCTCAACCGCCAACTTGATGTTCAACGTAGCCGGCACCGCCGAGCGGATCTCCACTTGCTGGGTGAAGGTGGCAAAACCCTCGCGCTGCACTTGCAACCGGTACAAGCCGAAGGGCAGGCGCTTGGCCTCCAGCACGCCCACGTCGTCGGTGACGAAGTTGTGCTTGAGTTGATTGGATTCGCTGATCAGCTCGACCGCGCTCTTGACCCCCAGCCCCGCTGGATCGGTGACGCGCAGACGCAGTTCGCCGGTGTTGCTCTGCCCGAAAAAGGGCACGGCCCACAGGAAGATCAGGATCAGGAAACGTCTCATCGCGCACGTCATGCTGGCGGCTGGCAATGAGACATTCTACCGTGCATCCACGCAGGGCGTAGTACTCCGGAGTCTTCGCCAACACGCAACCAATAGCCCCGCCCTGGCCAAAGGAGGGCCGGAACGGGGCACCCAGATTCTGCGACTCCGGTGCCCCAGGTTCGCGTCCTTCTTTTTGGACGCTAACCTGGGATCGCAAATCTAGATGGAGCGCGCAGGACACCTCGCGCGCAGAGAAAAAGGCCACCCTTTCGGATGGCCTTGTATAGCTCGGCGCGAAAAGTTACACCGGCACGCTGGTCAGGACCTGCTCGCGAATCTCGGCGTCATGCTTCACCTCGGCGGTGCTCGCCGGCAGCGCGATGCTGAGCAACTCCGGAATGCTCTTGACGTAGTGCATCTCGATGCCTTCCAGTTGCTCGGCGGTCAGGTCTTCCTGCACGTTCTGCCGGTTCTCCTCCGGCAGGATGATGTGCTTGCACCCCGGCGCGCTTGGCCGCCAGCGTCTTCTCCTTGATACCGCCGATGGGCAGCACGTTGCCGCTGAGGGTGATTTCGCCGGTCATGGCCGTCAGCGGCCGCACCGGCTTGTCGGTCAGCAGCGACACCAGCGCCGTCACCATGGTCACGCCCGCCGAAGGTCCATCCTTGGGAATCGCGCCCGCGGGTACGTGGATGTGGATGTCGTGATCGGCGAAGAAGCCTTCGTTGATGCCCGAGGTCCGCGGCGTTGGAGCGCACCCAGGTCAATGCCGCCTGCATGGACTCCTGCATCACCTGGCCGAGCTGGCCGGTCATGGTGAAGCCGCCCTTGCCCTTCATCTTGTTGGCCTCGACGAAGAGCACGTCGCCGCCGGTCGGCGTCCACGCCAGGCCCACGGCCACGCCGGAGCGCTTGGTGCGCTCGGCAATTTCGCCTTCGGTGCGGATCTTCATTCCGCCCAGCATGTCGTGATGCTGCACCAGCTCGGGCGTGACCACCAGCTTGTCGGTCTTGCCTTCGGCGATGCGGCGCGCCTGCTTGCGGCAGATGGTGCCGATGGTGCGTTCCAGATTGCGCACGCCGGCCTCGCGGGTGTAATGGCGAATCAGGAAGCCAATCGTCTCCTCCGGAAATTCGATCTGATCGCCGTTGATGCCGTTCTCCTCGATCTGGCGCGGGATCAGATACTGGAAGGCGATGTGGACCTTCTCTTCCTCGGTGTACCCTTGCAGCTCGATGATTTCCATGCGGTCGCGCAGCGGCTCGGCAACGGGATCGAGCATGTTCGCCGTGGTGATGAACAGAACTTTGGACAGATCGAAGGGCACGTCCAGGTAGTTATCGCGGAAGCTGAAGTTCTGCTCCGGATCGAGGGCTTCCAGCAGCGCCGAACCCGGATCGCCGCGGAAATCGCGTCCGACCTTGTCAATTTCGTCGAGCATGAAGACCGGATCGTTGGTCTCAGCCCGGCGGATGCCCTGCATGATCTGGCCCGGCAACGCGCCGATATAGGTGCGGCGATGGCCGCGGATTTCCGCCTCATCGTGCACGCCGCCCAGCGACAGGCGCACGAACTTGCGTCCCAGCGCGCGGGCGATGGATTTGCCCAGCGAGGTCTTGCCCACGCCCGGAGGTCCGACGAAGCACAGGATCGGCCCCTTCATGCTCGGCTTCAGCCGCCGCACCGAGAGGTAATCCAGGATGCGGTTCTTCACCTTCTCCAGATCGTAGTGATCGGAGTCGAGAATCTCCTTGGCCTTGGGAATGTCCACTTCCACGCCGGACGACTTCTGCCACGGCAGCACCGCCAGCCACTCGATGTAGTTGCGGGTGAGGCCGTAATCGGCGGCCATGGGCGACATCCGCGCCAGGCGGCCCAGTTCCTTCAGGGCTTCCTTCTTGACGTCGTCGGGCATGCCGGCCGACTCGATCTTCTGGCGCAGCTCTTCGGCGTCGCGCGTGGTCTCGTCCTGCTCGCCCAGTTCCTTCTGGATGGCCTTCATCTGCTCGCGCAGGTAATACTCGCGCTGCGTCTGCTGCACCCGGTCCTGGACTTCGCTCTGGATCTTGTTGCGCAGCTGCTGAACTTCCAGCTCCTTCGCCAGGTGCTGGTTGATCTTCTCCAGGCGCACGCGAACGTCAGGCGTCTCCAGCACGTCCTGTTTGTCGCGGGTCGAGAGCGACGGCAGCGACGACGCGATGAAGTCCACCATGCGGCCGGCTTCATCGATGTTGGCCGCCACCGTGGAGAGCTCATCCGATAGCGTGGGCGAGCCGGCGACGATCTGCTGGAACAGCGTCAGCACGTTGCGTTGCAGCGCTTCAATTTCGGAATTCTTGGGGACCGGGACATCGGCGATGGATTCCACGCTGGCGCGCATGAACGGCGTCAGTTGCGTGTATTCGGTCACGCGCACCCGCTCCAGGCCCTCGGCAAAGACAAACAGGCTCTGGTTGGGCATGCGCACGACTTTGTGCACCACCGCCAGGCTGCCCACCGCGTAGAGGTCGGTCGGCTGCGGCGAATCCACGCGCGCTTCCCGCTGCGCCACCACAATGATGGTCTTGTCTTCGCCGAGCGAATTAATCAGCTGCACCGAGCTCTCGCGGCCCACGGTCAGCGGCAGCACCGCATGCGGAAAAAGCACCGTGTCGCGAACCGGCAGCACCGGCAGAGTGCGGGCGTCGGTGGAGTCGTCTCGCAGTTCCGGATCAGTTCTTTCTAACTCATTCGTTTCGTTAGACATATCGTTCCTTGAGTCAATCACACTCAGGGTTTAGATGTGGGTGCAAGTTCAAAGGATTCAAGCCGTTTCGGCCCAGTTTGCTGGCCAAACTCGCCACCAGGCCGGTACGTTTCGACTCGCCCCTTACGGTTTCATCGGCGTTTCCGGCAAGCTCTCCATTAGGACCGCATTTTGCCGTCCGGCCCTCGGAAGTTCTGGATTCTACTCATCCCCCTGCCAAGCCACAACCGCGGAAAGCCCGAGGGAGTGGGATTCGTCCCAAATCAGGAGTGCAATAGCAAACGCCTGATGAAAAGAGGCTGCTGAAAAATGAGTAAGGGTACGACCTCCGGTCGTGCCGAATGCAAACCTTTTTGACAGGGCTTTAAGCCCCTGAGCCTCGGAGGGGCTGAAGCCCCTACGATACAAGAAGACCCTTAATTCTTAATTGGCACGACCGGAGGTCGTGCCCTTACTCATTGCTCTGCGAAAACGGGATTCCGTGCTTGCTCCGCCGCTGCGAGCGTATATACCCAGCACTTTCACCAGTTCTGCGATTTCTTCCAGGTGGCGCAAGGCATTCCTCAGGGCCTCGTCGTCGCCGCGCATAATGTCGGCAAAGAACACATATTCCCATGGCCGGCCACGCATGGGCCGCGATTCGATCTTGCTGAGGTCGAGGTCGCGCAGGGCAAAAACGCTGAGCGCCTTAAACAGCGCGCCGGGCACGTTCTTCAGCGCGAAGGCAATGGACGTTTTATTGGCGCCCTTCTCCCGCGAGCGCGAGCGCCGCACCAGCAGGAAGCGGGTGAAGTTCTGCCGGTCGTCTTCAATGCCGACCAGCAGGATGCGGCCGCCGTACTGCTCCGCCGCCCGCGAAGAAGCAATAGCAGCCGCGTCGTCAAGCTTCTCCGAGATGATGTGGCGCACGCTGCCGGCGGTGTCATAGAACGGCATCGCCTGAACTCCCGGATGCGCGGCAAAAAAGTTGCGGCACTGCTCCAGCGCCACCGGATGCGAGTAAACGCGGCGCACATCTTTGATCTTTACTCCCGGCGGGACGATCAGGTTATGGCGGATGCGCAAGCGATATTCGCCGTGGATGAAGACCTCGCGGGTCAGCAGCAGATCGAAATGCTCGGCCACCGAACCCGCCAGCGAATTCTCGATGGGAATCACCGCAGCTTGAACCGCTCCCTGCGCTAGCTTGTCGAAGACTTCGACAGAGCGCGCGCACGTGACCACCGTGGCGCGGGGCAACATCTTTCCCGCCGCTTCGTGACTGAATGACCCTAGCTCGCCCTGGATAGCGACCTTCATACGTTGCGCCGAGGATACCAGACCGGTGGCGCGACGGGTTGCCTGCAATGCACGATTTCTATCGTAAGGGCGCAGCTCTGAGCGCTTGCCGTTTTACAACCAAATCGCGGCAGCCGGCCTCCAATCTGATAGCTCGTGACAGCGAGCGTTAGCAAAACTCGAGCGTGAGGAACACACATGCTTTGGACAATCTTTGTAGTTCTGTTAGTGCTGTGGCTCCTGGGAGTTGTGACCAGCTACACCCTGGGTGGGTTCATTCATATTCTCTTGTTGCTGGCGCTGGTGGCGCTGATCATCCAGTTATTCACCGGCCGGCGAACGGCGGTTTAGCAGGACGGTCGCGGTTGACAGGCGAGCGAGGCGTTGCAGCGAGACAACGCCCTAACACATCGGATTCGACGGAACGGAGGGTGACTGATGGATAAGGATCGGGTGGAAGGCAAGGCCAATGACGTCGCTGGACGCGTGAAGCGTCAGGTTGGCGAATGGACAGGCGACACCGAAACCCAGGCGGAAGGCGCCGCCCAGCAGGTCAAAGGCAAGGTGCAGAATGCCTGGGGCAAGGCCAAGGACGCCGCCCGCGACGCTCACGATGACGCGCTGCGTAACGACAACGACGCAGATGCCGAGGAGCGCAAGCGGCAGGAAGAAGCTCGCAAACTAGACGACCGTAAACGTGGGGCTGCGTAAGGCAGTTCACGTCACTTACGTTGACCATTAACTCCTCAACCAACTAGGGCGCTCCTAACCCGGAGCGCCTTTTGTTCGTCGCAAATTCGATCAGCAGATTGCCGGCCTGGTGTACGCCGAAGCGCACTGCCGGCGGGATGACCGTGGTCGCGCTGTATTCGGTGACAATGGCAGGGCCGGGCAGAGTCTTGCCGACGGCCAGCGTCTCGCGAGGATAGATGTTCGTGTTGTGCGCGCGACCCGCAAACCATACCGGTTTGCTCTGCGGCCTATCGGGCGCTGCCGTCTTGGAAGCGGGATACGAAACCCGAGGCTGTCTTGCAGCGAGTCGCGCGCGCAATCGCAGCGTTACCAGCTCGACCTCGCGGTCCGGGTGCTGATATCCATAGCGGAACTGATGCTGCTGGTGGAAGTCCTCGATGAGGCGCGGCGAGAAGCGAACATTCAACTCAAAGCCTTGCCCGCGATAACAAAGGTCGGCGCTGGGCTCGAGAACTAGTTTCCCGCTCCAGCCCTCCTCGCGGAATTCACTGCGCGCGCGCTGTTCCAGCGCTGCGTACTCCTTGCGAAGCCTCGCCGATGGCAGCTTTCCGGCCATCGTCCAGACCACAGTGCGAGAATAATCTTTGATCACGTCGCCGGTCAGAATGCCATAGGCGGAAACCGCTCCTGGCATGGCCGGCAGCAGCACGCGAGGGATGTCCAAGGCCGACGCCAGTTCGCAGGCATGCAATCCGCCGGCGCCGCCAAACGCCACCAGCGTAAAGTCGCGCGGATCGTGGCCGCGCTCGATGGAGACCACGCGCAGCGCCCGCTCCATGTTGGCGTTCACCACGCGCACCACACCTTCGGCGAACTGCTCCAGCGTCAGGTGCGATTGCTGCGCCTTCAGCCACTGCGCTGTGATTTTGCGCGTGCGCTCCACATCGAGCACAAACTCTCCTCCAAGGAACTGTCGGCCTGCAAGCGTCCCAGAAGCAGATTGGCGTCGGTCACGGTGGGCAGCGTTCCTTTTCCGTAGCAGATGGGGCCGGGATCGGCGCCCGCAGATTCCGGCCCGACACGCGGAGTGCGCCGCCGGCATCGAAGCGCGCGATGGACCCGCCTCCGGCGCCAACCGTGTGGATATCGAGCATGGGAACGCGCACCGGCAACCCGTCAATCTCGCCCTCGTGCGCCGGCTGCGGCTCGCCCAGAACCAGGCTGACGTCGGTGGAGGTGCCGCCCATATCGAAGGTGAGGATGCGATCAAAACCGCTGAGGCGCGCGCTGGCCGCAGCGCCGACAACGCCTCCGGCAGGCCCCGACAGCAACGTCCGCACCGGCTGATACGCGGCCGATTCCAGCGAGGTAATTCCTCCGCTGGACTGCATGACGAAAACCCGTGAGCTCTTCCCTGCCGAACCAAGATGCCGCACCCGCGAGCTGAGGCTTTGCAAATAACCTTGCATCACCGGTTGCAGGTAGGCGTTCAATGCCACCGTGCTGGTGCGCTCGTACTCGCGAAATTCCGGCAGAATGACCGACGACAGCGAGAGCGGTAGGCCGAGTTCTTCCAGCACTCGCCCGATGGCGCGTTCGTTCACCGGGTTGGCGAAGGAGAACAGCGTGCAGACGGCGATGGACTCGGCTCCGCTGGCATGAACATCGCGGGCCACGCGTTGCAACTCTTCGCGAGACGGTCTTTGCAGCACCTCGCCATCAGCGGCAACCCGCTCCGCAATCTCAAACCGCAGAGAGCGCTCGACTAATGGCGATGTGCGCTGAAAGTTCAGGTCATAAAGCTTGGGACGCGCCTGCCGACCAATCTCGATAACGTCGGCAAAGCCCGAGGTGGTGACCAGCGCCACCCGCGCGCCCTTGCGCTGCAGCACGGTGTTGGTGCCGACGGTGGTGCCGTGCAGCAGAATCACCGGTCCCGGCCACGAAATCTTCTGCAGAGCTTCGGCAATCGCCCGCGAGGGATCGTCGGGCGAAGAGAACACCTTGGTCATTCGCAGACGCCCGGCTTCCATCCACACGCCGTCGGTGAAGGTGCCGCCGGTATCAATGGCCACGCGCAGCGGCTTCTGGTTGGAGGATTTGCGGGATTCGGCCATAGCAGCAGGCAACGTGGGCGCGAGAAAGCGCCGATTTTAGCACGTGGCGCCCTGAGTACGTGCAGGCGCATGCCAACAGCAGATTCCTCGCGGGCTGAAGCCCGCTCGTGATGACACACCAAAAAATGGCACGTGCGGCACGAGCTGAAGCCGTGCCCTTACTCATGCCTCGGCAAAACAGAGTTTTTTCGCCTACAGACGCTTGCCCATCTGGTAGGCGTCGAGGGCGTAGGCGGAATAGTATTCCGGCAGAGTCTGCAGAATGTTGTAGCCGAGACTGGAATAGAGCCGCACCGCAGGCTCGATTATTCACCGCCGTTTCCAGGTACACCCGATTACAGCCGGCGGACCGCAAGCGCTCTTCACATTCTCGCATCAGTTGCGACGCCAGGCCCTGGCGCCGCGCTTCCGGCAGGATGTCGAGCGTAACGATGCGTCCGGCCTGGTCGCGCTGGCGGTGCGCCACCACAAAACCGACCACTCGCGACTGCGGAGAACTACCGCGGCATCTTCCGTCGAATTAGGGCGGCATTGGGCCGGTACTGGCCGCATTCGCCTCCGCCACCAGAGCAATCGCATTGCGGCGCGCAGAAAACCGTCCAGCTCCATCTGGGTGTAGGCGATACCTTCCAGAAAGCAAAGCTGGTCGATCTCCCACAGGCGATCGAAATCCTCGGCGCGATAAGGACGGAGGTGGAAGGCCACTCCAGAAGTTTGCGGCCTGCTGGTTCGCGGCGCAAGTCGAACAGGAAAAATGCGCGCCTCGCTGGAAGCGCGCATCGGCTGCGGATGCTGGTGGACTAGGCTGCCCGGCGGTTCTTCTGACGCTTCTCGACGAACAGCTCAATCATGTTCTTGTTGAACTGCGGCAGGTCGTCGGGCTTGCGGCTGCTCACCATAGTTGTGGTCGCGCACCACCGCGTCGTCGGTCCAGTGGGCGCCGGCATTTTTCAGATCGTCCTGAATGGTGAAGTAGCTGGTCATCTTGCGGCCCTTCGCCAGTCCGGCGGAGATCAGCAGCCAGGGACCATGGCATATCACGGCCATCGGCTTGCCGTCGTGGTCCATGCGCTTGACGAACTCCTGCGCTTTTTTCTCCATGCGCAAGGCGTCAGCGTTCATGGCGCCGCCGGGCAGCACTACCGCGTCGAATTGCTCCGGCTTGGCCTGCTCCAGCGTCATGTCCACCTTCACCTTCTGGGTCTTGTTGTCGTGCTTGACGGCCTGAATTTCGCCCGGATTTGGGCGCAACGACGATCATCTCGGCCCCGGCGTCCTGCAAGGCTTTGCGTGGTTCCATGAGTTCGGCTTCTTCAAAAAGGTCGGTGGCAAGAATGGCTACGCGCAGTCCGTTCAACTTGGTGTCTGCCATATTTTCCTCCATGAGTATTAAGTAGAGTTAGTGGTCAGGGTATGGAAGGGGCACTCTGGTATAGGATCGCGCGAGTTGGCGGAATAGGTGGTCGGGGTCGGATGCGGCGCGGATTTTGGACAGCCGGAGCTGGCATTCTCGATTTTTTCGATCTCGATGAGCGCGATCCATTCGTTGTTGCGATTTTTCTGGTGTCACGATGCGACCGCCGAGCATATCGGCTGCGGCTTGCGGCGCGATGTCCTGGTGGTAGTCGAAGAAGCGCTCCTGCGTGGCTCGTCCAAACAGCGGCCCTGCGAAAAATGGATGCGGCGGCTCCCATTTGGTCGAGAACATCAGCACATAATCGAACTGGCCGGCGGCCTCGGCGGCGCGCTGCATCTCCGGCTGCGAAAAATTCTCGATGCGGATCGACATCCAGCGGCTTCTTCACATAGCCCAGGAACGGCCGCGTCAGTTCGTCCGACGCCGGCCACGCCGTCAGCACCTTGGCGTGAGGATGTTTTGTGCCAGATCTCATCCGCCGCCAGCTTATGCAGCAGGATGTAATCGCGATAAAGCAGTGTGTCTTCCGGCGCGATGCGATACGGCGGCGGCACGAACAACTGCACCACGAAGGCCGCGCACGCAAAGCCTACCAGCCATGCCCACTGGCGCATGCGGCGATGGAGTGTGGACACGCAGATCAGAATCACCAGCGGCACCACCGGCAGCATGTAGCGAGCCAGCACCGCCCCGCCCGCACCGCCAGCCCAACGACGTAAGCCAGGATGATCGCGGCGAACACCACCTGTATCGGGATGGCGATGCGTTGCCGGGTCTCGCCGTCAGCCTGCTGCACCGGCCGTCGTCGCATCACTTCCAGCGCGCCCAACGTCAGCAGAAACAGGTTCAAATTGCCGAGCACCTGCCACAGCCGCATCAGCAGGGCCAGCAGGATGCGCAGCGGGCTGAGCGTGGCTTCCAGGTTGTAGCGGAGATACTCCGGATTGCCGAAGAAATATCCGGTGCGCTGATGGTGATACACCAGCCACAATCCGAGGGGAACAAGGGCCAACAGCCAGAATGCCGCTTCCCGTAGGCCTTTGCGGGCAAAGCAAAGTTGCACGCGACTGCGGCGAGCGATCCATGGACACAACGCCTCCCATGCGAACAATGCCAGCGGCGCCAGAATTGCCGTCTCCTTGGTCAGCGCCGCCAGCGAGAAGAACACCAGCGCGGCCGTTCTTCGCCGCTCCACGTACATCGCCAGTCCCCAGAAGGTGAAGGCCGCGGCCATCATATCCAGATGCGCCATGGTGCTCTGCGCGAAGAAGACGGGGTACAGCGCCGTGCACAACACTGTCGCCAAGGCCACACGCGCGTTAGCGACGCCGCGTGCCAGTCGCCACAGTCCGGTCAGCCCGAAGGCCGTCATCAGTAGCATGGCGGTGCGAGTGACTGCCGGTGTGAAAGCGCTGAACTTCCACCAGAACGCCAGCCACAACATCAGCAGCGGCGGATGCGCATTCGACAGCGTGGTGTGCGGAATCAGCGAGCCGGTCAGCAGCAGGTCGCGCGCCGCGGGGATGAAATAGCCGGCCTCGTCCCAGAAGTAAGGCAGACGCAGCAGCGGTGCGTGGGTGACGAACAGGAAAGTGAAGAGAATTGCGAAGGCGAACAGGCACTCGGTGGCGGAGGGCGGCTTTGGGGTGTCCGTCTGGCCGGCGCCGGAATCTTTTGCGTACCGCGGCCTTCGCCTGGAGTGGCCCGGCGCTTTGCCGCTCATGCGGCTAGTGGATCGGACCGCTGCCGGATGCAACGCGCGGATCCAGCTTGATCTCGCCGAACGTGTTTTCGTAGTTCACCAGGTTTTGCTGCAGGATGGTGTACAGCGCCTTGGCTTGCTGCGGACTGAGATAGATTCCCTGGAAATTGCGCACATCCACCTTGGTCTCGTCCTGCTGCTGCAAGGTGCCGAAGACCAGGAAAAAGTCCCAGACGTTGACTCGCACCTGGACACTGTTGGCGTAGCTCTCACGGTAGTCGGGAGTATTGCTGAGCTGGATGGATGGCTGAACTGGATTCTGCATTATGACCTCAAAGCTGGCGAGTGAGTCTGCCTGCTTGGATGCAACCGAGCGGCAAAGCGAAAGCACCGCCAGACTCCGAAGTGTAACAAAGTTGCGGAGGCCGCGGGATTCCGTGTGCAGTGCCTTAGCAGCATCCGCAGGCGTCGCCACGCAGCGCTCGCCGGGCCTCCACCACAATCACGGGAACGGCGACCAGGGCAGCGACGGGGTCAATCCAGCGCAGGTGGAGCAGGGCGTTGGCCGCCAGTCCCAGCAGGCTGATTCCCGCCAGGTAGGCACACACCGCCGATTGCACCGCGTCAGCCGCGAGCGCGCGATCGTTCCTGATGGCGGCGGCCTTGCGCTTGGCGCGGCTCAGTAGCGGCATCACGATCAGCGCAGCTACGGTGATGGCGATTCCCGGCCAACTCGCCTCCGGCTTGCCCGCCGAAAACAATGTCCATATCGCAATGCAGGTGACGACGCCGGCCAAAAGATAGAGCAGCACTCCCGCCCACCGGGCCGCGCGATGCATCTCGATGCGATATGACGACGTGTACTGCAAGAGCACCACGCCGGCGGACAGCAACTCCACCAGGCTGTCCGAGCCGAAAGCCAGCAGCAGGGGGCTGCGCGATCGCCAGGAAGAAACGAGAGCTACCGCACACTCCAGCAGCATCCACGCAATGGTCAGGATCTGGAGTCGCAGTACGATTCGTGTAGATATCAGCTCTGGTCGGCCGGTTTCGAGATGGACCACATCGGCCATAAACATAGCAATTCTATGGCATGACTGCCGCCCAAGACTCGCCCAAAGCGGCAGCAGCGAAGCTGCAGTAAAAACGGCGGCCCCTTTTTGCGGAGCCGCCGAAGTACTCAGACAACGGTTATAGGTTAGAACACGATCTTCGCTGACAGCTGCACAACTCGCGGTGACGAATCGAATCCCAGGAAGTTTCCATAAGGACTCGTCGGAACGTTGGTCATGCTGTTGATCTGTCCGAAGTTCGGATCGCCATACCCTGCGTCGGGCAGGTAGAAGTTGGGATGGTTGAACACGTTGAACGCCTGTGCACCAACACCGAAGTTCACCCGCTCCCCGAATTTGAAGGTCTTGTACAAGCCCATATCAAAGTCGATGAAGCTGGGACCACGGTACTGGTTACGCCCGGAATTGGCGATGGCGTTATATCCCGCGAAGGCTGGAGACGCACTGTCGATGAAGGCAGCCGGATTCAAGCAGGAACCAAGCGCCTGTCCATTAGGGTTGGCAGCGCCTTCGCCACAGCTCAACTGTCCGGGAGCGTTCCCAGGCAGCGCACTCTGTGCCAGCACCGTCGCGCCGCTATTGAAGATAGCGCCGTTCCAGTTGTCATCGGTGATCGAGTAGGGCAATCCGGTGCGGAAGAATACCTTGCCCGACCATTCCCATCCACCCAGCGCCTGCTTCAGGAAGCCGTTGCTGAAGTGGAAGTCCGGATGCACGACGTAATCGGCGTTAAACGAGTGCCGAATGTCGTAGTCCGAGTTGCCGTAGTTGCCGGCCTTCAAGTTGTAAGGATTGAGCTGCTGCAGCGGCAGCGAGTCGCCATAGGTGAAGACGCCGCCATTGGACAGCTCGTCGAGGTTGTGACTCCAGGTGTAGTTGAAGTGGGCCGAGACCCAGTGCGAGAACTGACGTTTCAGGGTCAGAGTCACACCGTTGTAGCTGGACACCGCACCACTCTGGATGGTCGTGACCTCGCCATAGTTCGGCACTGGTCCATTGGTATTGCCGGCGAGCAGGTTGGGGTTCTGATAAACCTGGCCGCTGTACAGACCGTTGGGCAAGCCGTAGAGCTGACCCAGATCGGAAGCATTCCACCAGGAGTTGGCATAGGGAATGTTGATACCGTGGTTGCCAACGTAGTTGATGACAAACGCGGTGACCGGGTTGATCTCCTGCTGGATCTGGAAGTTCCATTCCTGCCAGCGAGGAGCGTGAATGGTGCCGGTGGTGGCGGTGAAGGCGGGAGCGGCAAAGGCTACGCCCAGGTTCGCCAGTTCGTTGGCGATCTGGGTATAGGTCTGGCCGGCAGCATAGCCCGAGTTGAAGGCGGCAGCCGAAGCAGCAAAGGTCGCTGCCGAGCCACTCGCGGTCGGATCAAAGGCGGGGGTACCACCGGAAGGACGGACACGAATCTGGACATCGGTTGGCGGGTTGGCCAATTCATTGTCCACCAGGCCGGCGGGCGGATTGTCGTAGAAGATACCGAAACCGCCGCTGACCACGGTCTTGCTGCTGCCGTTCGGCGACCAGCTGAAACCGATGCGGGGCGACAGATCGATGGCGTCCACTCCCGGATACGCCTGGTGCAGACCAGACGAGATGTCCTGGGTGTACGGTACGTTGGTCGGATCTCCGCCGTTGTAGTAGGCGCCGAAGCTGGCCAGGCCGGGGATCGAACTATTGAAGTTGGAGAAGCAGTTGGTCTGGCACACCGGATTGGAGTTGTACTCCATACGCAGAGCCAGAGTCAGCTTCAGGTTGCTGGTTACGTTCCATTCGTCCATGCCGTAGAAGCCGATGCCCCACAGCGCGACCGGTACGTTGGTCGAGGGCGACGCGCCCTGGCGATACTGATAGGCGAGTCCGTCGGCGAAGTTCTGCAAGCCGGCGGGATCACCGAAACCAAAGTAAGCGCCCGGATTCTGGAAGAAGAAGTTGTGGTCACTTACGTCGTAACGGCGGAAGTTCACGCCAAACTTCCAGTTGTGCTTGCCGCGGTTGAGCGTGAAGTCATCGATAAACTGATACTGGGTGATGTTGCGGCCCTGGGGAAAGCTGCCCATGGGGTTGAAGTTGCTGAACAGCACCGGCGAAGCAAAGTACATTCCGTAGGGGAAGGTACTGTTCACCAGGGATTGGTCCTGCTGGAACTGGGCGACGTAGTGGCTGAGGGTAGCGGTGAACGCGTTGGTCGAACGGGGACCAAACACGTGCGTTTCCTGGGCCTGCACGTCCCACGAGGGCTGGTTGGACAGAGCGTCGAAGTTGGAGCTGATGGGGTCAAGATAGGTCGGCTGAACGCCGTGGTCAATCTTGAAGCGGCCGAACAGGTTGTCATTGTTGCCGATCTTCTGGTCAACGCGAGTGGCAATGATCCATTCCTTGGCCAGAGCGGTCGGGGTGGCGGTGAAGGTTTGAGCGCAACTCTGGGTGTTGCCATTGAACCCCGGCAATACGATCCCGCTGCAGGCGGAATTGTTGGGGAATGGCGTCGCGGTTCCTGCGCCCGGAGCATTGGCCCACAGACTGAACAGCTTGGAATAGGCCGAAGCCTCGTTGGGCTGCAAGGCGGTTACGTTGGCCAGCACCGCGCTGGCAAACGCCGGCGAGGGTTCGACCACCTGATCGACGTTGGGCAGCACGAAGCGCATGCCTTCGGTGTCGAAGAAGAAGAAGGTCTTGTTCTTGATGATGGGGCCGCCGATGGAAGCTGCCCACTGGTTGGCATTGGCGAACGCCGTCGGATTTCCGTTGTAGTTGTTCATCCAGTCGTTGGCGTTCATGGAGCGGCCGTTCCACCAGTACTGCGCGTTGCCGTGGTAGGTGTTGGTGCCGGACTTGGTCACGTAGGTAACCTGCGCGCCGGACAACTGTCCAAACTCACCCGAATACGGATTGGCGGTAATGGTGGCTTCCTGTACTTCGTTGGCGCCGAGATTCAGGTTGGTGGCGCCGGAGTTGTTGATGTTGAAGTACGGATCCATGTCGTTCTCGCCGTTGACCGTGAACAGGTTCGACGTGGCCGGCATGCCGTTGACGGTGAAGTTGCCATACCCCATGGTGTTGTTGACGATCACGCCAGGCGCGGTTTGCGCGATGTTGGTGATATCGCCACCGGGGTTGGGCAGCTGCGAAACTTCCAACTGCGAGTAGGAAGTGTTAATGCTGGGGCTGGGAGTGATGACCGGCGCAACGCCGGACACTTCCACCGTGGTGGACTGCTGCGAAACCGACAGCATGATGTTGGCGGTGGTGGTGGTTCCCACCTGCACCGTGGTTGGCAGTTCCGTCTTGGCAAATCCGCTTTGCGCTACCGTGACCGTGTAGTTGCCCGGCTTCAGCAGGGTAAAGCGGTAAAAGCCCGTGGAACTGGAAGTGGTGTTTTGGGTGGCGCCAGTGTCAGTATTTGTGAGCGTTACCGGAGCACTGGGAACGACGGCATGACTTGGATCCGTCACCGTGCCCGCGATGTCGCCGGTCACCAGCGTTTGCCCGAATGCCAATGGGACGCAGATGCACAGCGCCAGCAGCACCAGGATTTTGCTAACGACAAATCGCTTCATATTGCTCTGTTCCTCTTCCCTCGATGGGTGTGAACCGCAGTAGCGAATATTCAGTCCGCCATGCGGCAGGTATCGGAAGCCTGTTTTCAGTGGCACGGCCACTCAGTCTCCCTGCAGTTTCGATCTTGTCGTAGTGTTGCGACTCGATCAGACACTCCTGTTGTGCATTGGAGCTATGCACGCGCTGTACCACGTGCCGGGCGCGGGTTTTCAAGGACATCGCGTAAATTGCGATTGCCAATCTATGGCTTCTCACAAGCGCGGGGGAAATGTCGCCATGCGAACCGTTGCGGCTGTGAGCGCAATTCTGTCGCTTAAAGTGCGATATCAAGCGAAGCACGGAAATATGCAGCGTGCTTCGGCGTTCTATGGATTTATGGATGAGAGAGTGACTTCGCGACACGCACGACAGAGATCACGAAAATTGGCGGCACGGACTTGGATAAAGAAGACGATGAAGCGGGAATGCACAACAAAAAGTACGTTCCAACGAGACTCGATGCCTATGCGCAAGCATGCATATTCAGCGGCTGAAGCCCGATTCTGATAGGTGAGACCAGGAAGGCTGGTTACAGCGCAACCGAAGTAGCGCCCAGAATTTTGTGACTCTTTTTCTCCTGCACGAATGCGATAACGTGCAGCTTGTCACGATTCCAATTCGACTTGAGCTTGATCTCCGCATGTCCGGAAAAGGTTGTATCGCCACGCTTGCTTTCGGCCACGCCGACTTTGTGCAGCGAGCGCAACACTCCGAGGTGCTGCAAAGTGTGACCGGAATTTTCTCCGCGCGTGACTGACGAACTCAAGCCGTCCTCCGCCACCGCCAACCACACTTCCGCAACATCGTCATTCGACGCACCTTCCAGTTTGCCTACGGTGACCGTCACCTTCTGCGCGCCTCCGCTTCCCTGTTCCGGCGTGAGGCTCACGGTGGTCCTGGGCGCCTGCGCAGCTTTGGAAATTTCGCTCTGCACCAACTGGGGGTTACCGCCGTTGAAGCCGGTGCCTCCGTCCACCACCATCTCAGGGGTATAGACGTCGCTCTTGTCGGAGTGGGTGGAATACGCCAACTGGCGCTGCGTCCATTCGTCAGCGGAATACGGGTCGGTCCAGCCCTCATGGTTCCAGTAGGTCACATGTTCCTCGAGCGGAATGATGTCCACGCTTCCGGACTGAGCGGCCAGTTTCGCCAGCAGCGCGTCGGCCGGTGGACAACTGGAGCAGCCTTCGGAGGTGAACAACTCGACCAGTACCGGCCTACGCTTCGCCATGTCCGGCGGGACCGAGGAGTTCGGAGCGGACGACATCTGCGCCACAGCACAAAGCGGCAGGAATGCCAACACCAGTACGAATGCCAGACGGTTCTTGCGGTTCATAGCCTCCTCCACTGCTCGGCGATGCATTCTATTAGACTGCCGAAATTCCCGATGGAAGCAGTTCTCGGTTCCAGCGATAGATGCCAGTTGACGGCTTTTGCATACGAGACGGAGACTTTCGCGCCGGCCAGCTTTTCGAGCACAGCACCCACGATCCTTCCCGGGCGGGCAATCTCACAACCCGAAGTGACCGCGCTCACTGTCACCAGGTTCAGCACGCGCCGATACTGCATATAAGTGTGCAGTGCAGAATCGTAACCGCCGGCTCTCAGCACGGCTGCCCGCACGATTTACCGCTCACCGCTACGCACTCCCGGAGGCAGGTCATGGCAGATAACAATTCCGGTCTCAGCGAATCAAGAATCGCCTACCTGGAGGGACTGCTTCGGCAAGTCAAGCACCGCTGCCGCCGTTTTCACGCCAGTTCACCCAGGAGGATGTGGACCGCATCGTGAAGCCGATGGTCTGGCCGGCATGGAGCAGGCGCAATACCTCGCCCGCCTGGCGATCGAGGAAACCCGGCTCGGCGTTCTCGAGGACAAGGCCATCAAGAACATGGTGGCCACGGAGTTCGTCTACAACTACGTCAAGGACAAGCGCACGGTCGGCACCATTCGCGAATTTCCCGAGCGCGGCCTGGTGGAAGTGGCCGAGCCCATCGGGGTCATCTTCTCGCTGACGCCCATCACGAATCCGACCTCCACGGTGCTGTTCAAGTGCATCATGGCCATCAAGACGCGCAATGCGGTGATCTTCAGTCCGCATCCCAAGGCCTGGCGCTGCTGCTACGAAGCCGTGCGGATCATGTATGAAACGGCGGTCAAGCATGGCGCGCCCGAAGGCGTTTTCACCTGCCTGGAATCGCACACGCTGGAGGACAACGCGTACCTGATGCACCACAAAGACGTGGGCCTGATCGATGCCACCGGCGGACCGGGCGTGGTGAAGGCGGCGTACAGCTCCGGCAAGCCGGCGCTGGGCGTGGGGCCGGGCAACACGCCGGTGTACCTGGAAAAATCGGCCGACCTCGACATGGCGGTGGTGGACATCATCACCTCCAAGACGTTCGACAACGGCACGATCTGCGCCTCCGAGCAGACGGTGGTGATCGACGACGAGATTTACGATCGCGTGCTGAAGAAATTCGCTGATCTGGGCGCGCACATCTGCAACGAAGCCGAGACCGAGAGCTGCTCGGACGCACCGTCATCGATCCGGAAACCGGATTCATGCATCCGATGGCGGTTGGCCAGAAAGCCGCCGACTATCGCGCGCTTCGCCGGACTCACCGTCACGCCGAAGACCAAGCTGCTGGTCGCGCCCATTCGAGGCGTCGGCCGCGAGCATCCGCTGTCGGTGGAAAAACTGTTCCCGGTGCTGGCGGTCTACCGCGCGAAATCCGTCGACGAAGCGCTGAGCGTGTGCGTGGACGTGAACCATGCCGGCGGACTGGGACACACGGCGGTGGTTTTCTCGCAGCAACGACGAAGTGATCCGGAAGTTCGGCGAAGTGATGAACGCCGGCCGGATCATCGTGAATTCGCCGGGCTCGATCGGCGCGCTGGGCGGCGTTTACAACGACATGGTGCCCACGTTCTCCTTCGGCTGCGGCACCGGCGGCGGCAACAGCACCACTGACAACGTCAACGTCTATCACTACCTGAATATCAAGCGCGTGGCGCGGAGGACCCAAGCGCATATGTGGTTCCGCGTTCCCAACCAGATTTATTTCAACATGAACGCGGTGGAGAACCTGCGCCAGTTTCCGTCGCGCTCCACCATGATCGTCACCAATCCCGCGCTGGAGCAGATCGGCCAGGTAGATGTGGTGCGGCGAGCCATGCCGCCGGAGACCCTGGTGCGGGTCACGGTCATTCCGGACGCCGAGCCGGAGATCAAGGTCGTGATGCAGGGCGTGGAAGCGCTCAACCTCTACAAAGCTGACCAGATCGTCGCGCTGGGCGGCGGATCGGTGATCGACGCGGCCAAGATCATGAAGCTGAAGTACGAATCGCCGGAGGCAGACCTGGAGGAACTGGCGGCGCCGTTCCTCGACATCCGCAAGCGCGTGGTGCAATACCCCACGGAGAAGGCGAACCACTCGCGGCTGATCGCCATCTCGACCACCAGCGGCACCGGCAGCGAAGTGACGCCCTTCGCGGTGCTTATCGACAAAGAGCGCGGGCGCAAGGTCACCCTGGCGGATTACTCGCTGACCCCCGACGTGGCCATCGTGGATCCGCAGTTTGTGATGTCCATGCCCAAGGGGCCTGACCGCCGATACCGGCATCGACTGCCTGACGCACGCGCTGGAGGCGGGCGTTTCGATTTATGCCTCGCCTTACACGGATTCCAACGCCATGCAGGCGATCCGGCTGGTCTTCAAGTACCTGCCGATCGCCTACGAGCATCCCGACGACGAAGAAGCGCGCACCATGATGCACAATGCGGCCTGCATCGCGGCGCATGGCCTTCTCCAATGCTTCCGTGGGCGTGAATCATGCGCTGGCGCACGCGTTCGGCGCGCGCTTCGGCGTTCCGCACGGACGGGCCAACGCGCTGATGCTGCCGCACGTGATCGCCTACAACGCCTCGGTGCCGACCAAGTTCATGCCGTCGCCGAACCAGCGGGCGTATGTGGCGCACAAGAAATACGCTTCGATGGCCGACCTGCTGGGTCTGGGCGGCGACACGGTGGAGGAGAAGGTGCAGAACCTGGTGGCGGCGATCGAACAGTTGCTGGACCGGCTGGCAGTTCCGCGCTCGATCGCAGACCTGGGAATCTCGCCAGGAAGAATTCGAGCGCGCCGTGCCCGACCTGGCCAAGATCGCGTTCGACGATCCATCGTGGCGCTACGAATCCGCGCATGCCGCTGGTGAGCGAACTGGTCGAATTGTTCTGGAGCGCTTACCGCGGGCGTGGAACTACTGCCGTCGAAGAGACACAATATGTTGCCGAGCAGGTGACCGTATGAGCGAAATCACGATTCCGCAATGCTACGTTGTCCGGCAGGAAGACACCGCCGCGTCGTTGCGCGAGGCTGCCGAGGGAATCACCAAGGCCGACGACGAAATCGAACTCGACTTCTCCGCCATGCAGCGCATCACGCCGGAAGCCCTGCGCGAACTGGAAACCATCGTCGAACGCGCGCGCAGTCACAAGGCCAGAGTCACGGCCCGTGGCGTTGACGTCACCATTTATAAGGTGCTGAAGCTGACCGGCCTGGCTGCGCGTCTGCGCGTGGTGGACTGAGCAGGCTGCGGAAAAGCAGATCCCTCGCGGGCTGACAATAATAAAAAGGGCTGATCGGCACAACTAAAGTTGTGCCCTGACACAAAGCAGCCACAATAGAGTTTTCGCAGCCTGTGAAGCCGCACCCTGCTATAAAACCATCGCCGAGGACAAGCCCTAAAGGTTAATTGCTGATGGCTGATGGCTGATGGCTGACGGCTGACTGCTAATTGCCGCTTTTCCTCACCTGGATGCTCAGCTCCTTCAACTGCCGCTCGCTGACCGGAGTCGGCGCGTCCACCATCAGGTCGATCGCCTTGGCCGTCTTGGGGAACGGGATGACCTCGCGCAGGCTGTCCGCGCCGGCCAGGATCATCACGATGCGGTCCAGTCCCAGGGCGATGCCGCCGTGCGGCGGCGTGCCGTATTGCAGCGCCTCCAGGAAGAATCCGAAGCGCGCCTGCTGCTCCTCCGGCGACATGCCCAGGCCTTGAAGATCTTGCGCCTGCACATCCTGGCGATGAATACGGATGGAGCCTGAGCCCAGCTCGGTGCCATTCAGCACCACGTCGTAGGCCAGCGCGCCGCACCGCGCCCGGGATCGGCATCTCCAGCTTGTCCATGTCGTTCTTCATGCGGCGAGGTAAAAGGATGATGCGCGGCATTCCAGCGCTGCTCGGTCTCGTCCCACTCGAACATGGGAAAGTCGGTGACCCACAGCAAGCGGAAATTGCCGTGCTTGTACGCGCCGTGCTGTCTCGGCATACTTCTGCCCGAGCGCCAGACGCAATTGCCCCGCCGCCGCAAACACCGCATACGCCTGCTGCCGCGCCTTCGATGGCAGTGGCCGCTTCGGTGCGCTTCAGCTGCCCGGCAACCAGCACCAGCAGGTCTTCGGATTCGGCTTGGCGAGCTCGCGAATTTTCGCCACCGCCTCCGGGAAGACTTCTCCAGCCGCTTGATGTCCTCGAAGACCTTGGCCTGCTTGTTGTCGCCGAACATCGTCTTGATTTCGTCGCGCTCGCTTGCGCGAAAGCTCGCCGACCTTGGGAATGCAGATGGCGACCACCGGCAGCTCGGCGATCAATGCAGCGTCTCCAGTTGCGCCGGCGGTAAACGCCGCGCGCACGTCGGCCATCGCCGGCAGACGCAGGTCGGGCTTGTCGATGCCGTACAGGCGGATGGCCTGGTCGTAGGTCATCTGCGGGAACGGCGTCGCCAATTCCGTCGCCGATGGCGGCGAAGGCCGCCTTGAGGAAGCCCTCCACGGTCGCGAATACGATCTCCGGCTGCGGAAAGCTGATCTCCAGATCGATCTGGGTGAACTCCGGCTGGCGGTCGGCGCGCAGGTCTTCGTCGCGGAAGCAGCGCACGATCTGGAAATACTTGTCGAAGCCGCAGATCATCAGGATCTGCTTGAACATTGCGGCGACTGCGGCAAGGCATAGAACTCGCCGGGATGCACGCGGCTGGGAACCAGGTAGTCGCGCGCGCCCTCGGGCGTGGAGCGCGTCATGAACGGCGTCTCGATCTCGTAGAAGCCCTGCCGGCTGAGATATTCGCGGATGGCCATGGCGACGCGATGGCGCAGTTCGATGTTGCGTTGCATCTCCGGACGCCGCAGGTCGATGTAGCGATACTTCAGCCGCACCTCTTCGTTGGCCAGCACCGAGTCGGCGGGGTAGAACGGCGGCTGCTTGCAGTCGTTCAGCATGCTCAGCTTCGTCGGCAACCACCTCGATTTCGCCGGTGGCAATGTTTGTGTTGATGGTGTTGTCTGTCGCGCAGCTCCACCTTGCCCGTCACCGCCAGCACGTACTCGATGCGCAGCTTCGGTGGCCTTCTCGTGCGCCAATCCGGGTCGGCAGGTGAACACGATCTGGGTGATGCCGGAGCGGTCGCGCAGATCGAGGAAGATGAGGTTGCCGAGGTCGCGCCGCCTGTTGACCCAGCCCATCAGTACGACGTTGGAGCCTGCGTCGGAGGCGCGTAGCGCGCCGCACATATGAGTTCGTTTGAGTCGCCTAGAAAGTCGAGCATATTTAGTAATTAGCAACTAGTAATTAGCAATTAGCAAAATCAGCTGTCAGCCATCGGCATCCGCCGATGACAGATCCTGAATGCAGATGCCAAGTGTGATTTCCTATTCTCTCAGGTATCGCGGGAATTTGCTGTGAGCTGCCAGCAACCTGGGAACACAAAGCAACGGCCGTTTTTCCCGGAGCGACGGTCGTTTCCTCAACAAATAACGGTCGTATTTACCAGCGCGACGGGCGTTTTCTCAACAGATGGCGGCCGTCTTCCCGAAAGTAGCGGTCGTTTTTTTTAAAAGCCCGGAGGGCGTGCCATGACAGCCCAGCACGTAGCCGAAGGCGGAGGGCTGGGTAACGGTTGCTTCTCTAGGAAGCCCCTCGGGGGCGCTCCGAGCCTTTGCTCAGATACGCCGGCAGATCCTGTCGCGGCAATTGCACCTGCTCGCCGCTTGCCAGGTCCTTGACCGCGAAGCGGTCTGCCGCGACTTCGTTTTCGCCCACGATCACGATGAAGCGCGCATTCGCTTTCTCCGCCGCCTCGAACGATTTCTTCAGGCGGAAGCCTTGCTCGCCCAGGTCCGCCGCAGTCCTTGGCGGCGCAGCTCGCGCGCCAGCTCGCAGCGCATGACGGTTCATGCCCTCGCCCAGCGGCGCAATGTAGGCGTCAATTTTTTCTTCCGGCGTCTGCCTGCGCCTGCAACGCCAGCACCAGGCGGTCTTCGCCGATGGCAAAGCCGATGCCCGGCGCCTTGGGACCGCCCAGCACCTCCGACAGTCCGTCGTAGCGGCCGCCGCCCAGCACCGCGCTCTGCGCGCCCAGGTCGCCGTGGGTGAACTCGAAGGTCGTGCGCGTGTAATAGTCGAGGCCCCGCACCATGCGCTCGTTGATCGTGTAGGGAATGCCCATCTTCTCCAGCATCGGCGCACCGCGGCGAAATGCTCGCGGCAAGCCTCGTCGAGATACTCGCCGATCTTCGGCAGCTTCTCGATGATCGGCTGATCTTCCGGCACCTTGCAGTCGAGCACGCGCAGCGGATTGGTTTCCGCGCGGCGCTGGCAATCGGCGCACATCTGGTCTACCACCGGCTGCAAAGCCTCGCGCAGCGCCTGGTTATAGCGGGCGCGATCGTCGGCGCAGCCGACGGAATTGAGGTGCAACGTCCAGTCGCGCAGGCCCACCGCGTCGAGCAGCGCGGCCAGCATCTCCAGCACCTCGGCGTCGCGGGTGGGCAGTTCGCTGCCGGCGCAGGGCGGGCCGATGATCTCGGCGCCGATCTGGAAGAACTGGCGATAGCGCCCCTTCTGCGGACGCTCGCGGCGGAACTGCGGCCCGATGTAGTAGAGCTTTTGCAGCACGCCCTTCTTGTCGAGACCGTGCTCGATGTAGGCGCGCACCACGCCGGCAGTGTTCTCCGGACGCAGCGTCAGCGATTGCGCCTTCTCGCTCTGCGCACGCGCCTTGTCTTCCCAGGTGAACATCTCTTTGGAGACGATGTCGGTGTCCTCGCCCACGCTGCGGGAGAACAGCTCGGTGTCCTCGAAGATGGGGGTGCGAATTTCCTGGAAGTTGTAGCGTGCGAAGACCTCGCGCACCCTGGCGTCCACCCGATTCCAGAGATCGGTGTCGGGCGGCAGCAGGTCACGAGTTCCGCGGATGGCTTTCAGCATCGGTTGTCAGTTGTCCGTTGTGAGTTTCTAGTTTCAAGTTTCTAGTTTCAAAGGCGGTTTCGAGCCTGGGCAACCGAATTTGAAAACTCGAAACTCACAACTTGAAACTATTGGTTTTGAAACTTGAAACTCGAAACTTGAAACTATCTTTCCGCCAGATACTGGTCCTTATACCCAAGATAATTCCGTCCGTAGCGCAGGATCGTCTCCTGATCTTCCTCGCCGAGCTTTTTGCGCAGCTTGCCGGGGACGCCCATTATGAGCGAGCCGGGCTCCACCACCATTCCCTCGGGAATCAGCGTGCCTGCCGCCAGGATCGACCCCGCGCCGATCTTGGCTCCATTCAACACGATAACCCCCATCCCGATGAGGCAGCGGTCCTCAATGACGCAACCGTGCAAGACGACCGAGTGGCCCACGGTCACCCAATCGCCCAGAACCACCGGCCACTTGTTGAGCATCCCATGAAGGACGCTGCAATCCTGGATATTGCTGTTGGCGCCGATGCGAATGGAGTGCACGTCGCCCCGGACCACGGCGTTCATCCAGATGCTGGCATTCTCGCCAAGTACAACATCGCCAATGACTTGCGCCGATTCGTCCACATAGCACGACGCCGGGATGGTCGGGGTGATGCCTTTATACGAGCGGATCATGGCTAAGCCTTTGAAAATACCACGCCAGCGGCGCTAAATGAAATGCCCGCTCCGCCGTCTAATCTGTTCCGGTTCCAGTTGCAACGCATGGCCTTGCCGACTCGTGGCAGGAAATGGCGCAACCTTCGCAAACCGCTGACAGGTATTGTGTTACCCATCGCGTACCACGTTTTCGGCATGGTCAAATACGGGTCGTTGCAGTTACAACTATGCCAGTGTCGCTTGGCTGGACTTCATATCGCTCCATTGTTACTGAGGAAGTTCTTCAGACATCGCATATTGGTTACGGGGCCCTGGCGGCCTCGGGTTTTGGTTATTCGGGTCCGGTAGAACGAGGAAGACCAACACGGATGCATCGGCCTGGGGTCAAAACGGTACTGTGTGTGGACGACGAACTCATCGGGTTGCGCGTCCGCAAGATTATGCTGGAAAGCCAGGGATATCTGGTACTTACGGCCAGCAGCGGCAAACAAGGGCTGGAAGTTTTCGAGCAGCATCCGGTGGACGTGGTGGTGCTCGACTACTACATGCCAGACCTGAATGGCGGAGAGGTGGCCGCGGAGATGCGGCGCCGGCGTCCGGATGTACCCATCATCTTTCTCTCCGCGTTTTTCTCGCTGCCCCCCAACGCACTGGAGTTGGCAAGCGACTTCATCACCAAGGGCGATCCGCCTGACGTCCTGATCGAACGCATCGAACGGTTGGTCTGAAGTCCCCAAAAATAGAAAAAGGGCACATCCACGATGTGCCCTTTTCGCCGTTTGCAACCGATTAGCGGCCGAAATACTTGGCGTTGCGCTCGGTATAGTCCTTCCACTTTTCCGGCAGATCGTCGAGCGCGAAGATGGCCGACACCGGACACACCGGCACGCACGCCCCGCAATCAATGCACTCCACCGGGTCGATGAACAGCATCTCTTCGCCGGCAAACTTGTCGCTGTCTTTCTTGGGGTGGATGCAATCCACGGGACAGGCGTCCACGCACGCAGTGTCCTTGGTGTTGATGCAGGGTTCGGCAATTACGTAAGCCATGTTTCTCTGTCTCTCCTCGACGTCTAGCTTTACAGGATTTCAGCCGGAATAATTGCTTTCGATACTATCAAAAAGCGGCGTTACCGGCACCCGTGGCCGAACTTGGCGCTACCGAGTCACGCCCGCGGTCTGCGGCTGTTCGACCGGCTCGTATTCCACGATGTAGCCGGCGACGGCGCTGGCCGCCACCGTTAGTGGGCTCGCCAGGTACATCTGCCCGGGACCGCTGCGTCCGGGGAAATTGCGGTTCTGCGCGCTGATAGTCACCTGGTCGGACCGGGTAGACACGCCCGGTCCGGCATTGATGCAGGCGCCGCAGCTGGGCTCGATGACCTGCGTTCCCGCCTTCTGGAAGATGTCCAAATAGCCCTTGCGCACGCAATATTCGCGCGTCTCCTGCGAGCCGAACTGGATGTAAAACTTGCAGCTCGCGGCAACGTGCTTGCCGTCCTTCAGCGCGTCACCCAGCACGCGAGCGTACATGTCCATGTCTTCGTTCTTGCCGGCGGTGCAAGTGCCGCCGTAGGCGATCTCCACCGGGACCGGCGTGTTCAGCTCGCGGACGAACTTGCCATTGCCGGGATCGCCGGGCGTCGCCACCATGGGATAAATGTCGGCCGCATCCAGCTCAATCACGTGCGCGTAGTGCGCGTCGGGATCGCTGTACAGGCCCTCGATCAGCGTGGCCGCTTCGTTCTCGCTCATGCCGCGGCGTTCCATCAGAAAGTCCACCACCTTGCGGTCGGGCGCCACGATGCCGGTAAAGCCGCCAATCTCGGCTGCCATGTTGGTCATGGTGGCGCGCTCGTCCACTCCCAGCGCCTCGATGGCTTCGCCGGAGTATTCAATCACCTTGGCCAGCGCCTTGCCGTGGCGGATATATTCCAGCGACAGCAGCTTGAGGATGAAGTCCTTGGCGGTGACATTTTCGCGCCGCTGTCCGCGGATGATGACCTTCACCGACTCCGGCACTTTCACCCGAATATCGCGCGTGAACCACGAATTGAAGACGTCGGTGGTGCCGATGCCGAAGGCCACACATCCCATGGCGCCCACGTGCGGGGTGTGCGAATCGCTGCCCACGTTGAGTTGCCCGGGCAGCGCGTAGCTTTCGGTGACGATGGAGTGGCAGATGCCCTCCGAACCTTTGCGGTCCTTCAACTCGCCGTGTAGTTTGATACCGCGCGACTTGGCGAAATCTTCCTGCTTCAGCTTGAGCTGCGTGGCCAGGTCCAGCAGCCCCATCTTGCGCTTCTCTTCCGACATCACCTCGTCGAGGAAGGTGAGGTGGTCGCGAAAGAACATGATGGTGCTGGCGTCATTGACCGGCTCGGTCTTGCCCAGGAAATGCTCGTAGAAGATGGCCGCCATGGGCGTGACGTACTCGTGGCTGAAACGCAGGTCGGTGCGGGCAAAGCCGGTGTCGCCGGGCTTGACGGCCTCAACTCCGACCTTGCTGGTCCCATGCAGCATGTGGCGCGCGAAAATCTTTTCCGCGATGGTCATAGGCCGCGGCTTGGTCTCGATGGGTGGCAGGAAAACCTTGCCCTGCATGCGGGCCACGTTGAAGGGGAACAACCCGCCGTACTCGATGACCTGGCGAGTGATCTCGTCCTCGCCGCGGGTGAACTCCTCCAGCGGGATTTCTTCGCCGCCGCGGATCTTGTCGATGATGCTGAAGTCAGTGGAGGTCAGCACCCCGAGGTTCTGGCAATTCTGCTTATAGATGCGCTCGATGTTCTCGGCCACCACCACTTTGATTCCGGCGGACATCTCGGCATAGGGCGACTGCTCACGGCTGGAACCCTTGCCACGGCGCTTGCCGCTGACCGCGCACACGAATCCACCCTTCTTCACGTCGCCGCGCTTGATGGGCGTCTCGTTGCCGCACTTCAAGCCGGTATAGGGAAACTCGCCCAGCGTCTCGTCGAAGAAGAAGCAGATGTGCGCCGGCGTAATCTCGTCGGTGGAGATGTCGTCGCGCAGCTTGGGATTGCGCTCCGGATGCTCGGTGTCCCAGGGCAGATCTTCGCCGGCCAACTGACGCTTGATGAGCTCGGGATCTTCGGTGAGGAACAGGATTCGACCCTGAAGGCGGACGCGGTCAGGGCGCTTCTCGACGGTGCGGTTCAACAGCGACGGGTTCACTATCTAATTTTACCGCAGTCACAGGGGTGTGTGACGATCCGCCAACTTCGATGTGACCGGGCGGCTGGCTACTCCCGCGTCTTGGCGTATTCCGCCGGCGAAGGCAGCTCTTCCAAGCCGCGGCCGGCGAAAATTTCGGCGAAATTCCGCATCAGTTCCTGATGAAGAATGCCATTGCTGGCCAGCACTTCGCGGCTGTCGAGCCGAAAGGGCGTGCCGTCGAAGCGCGTCACCTTGCCTCCGGCCTCCTGCACCAGAAGCGCTCCCGCCGCGGTGTCCCAGGGATTGAGGTTGAACTCCCAAAATCCGTCGTAGCGTCCACAGGCAACGTTGGCCAGGTCGAGCGCGGCTGAACCGGCGCGTCGCACCCCATGCGAACGCAGCGTCAACTGCTGGTAAAAATGAATGTTGGGATTCTTGTGCCGCTTGTGGCTGGGGAAACCCGTCCCCAGCATGGATTCCGAAAGCCGCGCAGTGCGCGAGACCTGGATGGCAACGCCGTTCAGCGCTGCGCCTTTTCCCTGCTCCGCCGCGAACATCTCATTGCGCGTGGGATCGAACAGAACGCCGGCGATCAGCTCCTGCTCGCCGCGCACCAGGGCGATGGAAACGCAAAACACTGGATAACCGTGCGCGAAGTTGGTGGTTCCATCGAGCGGGTCAACGTACCAGCGATATTCGGCGTTCGAGCATCGCTGCGCGTGCCTTCTTCGCCCACGATGCCGTAAGCGGGCCAGCGCTCGCCGCAGGCGCTCGACAATCATTTTCTCCGAGGCGCGGTCGGCCTCGGTGACCAAGTCCACATCGCCCTTGTACTCGTAACCGATACGTCGCTGGAAATAGCCCATCAGCAGCGCACCGGCCTCGCGGGCGATGGCTTCGATGCCCGGCAGATAAGCGCTCATTCGGAGCCGTCGCCGTCGCTCTTGGCAGCCGCACCGTCACTACGCGATTTGCGGATGGGCTCCTCGGCGATGTAGGCAATCTCGTGCTTGAAGATGAAGAGATTGGGCGCGCCTTCGCGGGTCACGCGAATCATGCGACGGTCGTAGTATTCGATCCAGCCCTTGATCACGTCGCCGTGAATCAGCTTGATCTTTACCGGCCGTTGCTTTTCGCCCAGCGCCTTGAGATATGCCGCTTCCTGGTGGGTATCGTCGGGAGGTGGGGTCTTGCTTTTGCGGGAGGCTGAACTGTCGCCGGCTGGTCCACGAAAACTCATCACTCAATTCTACATGGCTTTATCGGTGCCAGCGCCGGGCGTTGAGTTTTGTGGCAGAGTGTGGCGCAAAGCGGGAAAACGTGGCGGATTGCACGCACCTTAGCCTCGCGGAGTGCCATCATATGGAACAGTGGTATCGAGGATTGGCTACATGCGTCTTGCGCTTCGCAAACATGTTTGGCTGCTCTTGCTGTGCATCAGTTTGACCCTGCCTGCGAGCTTCGCCGCGGCACAAGCTCCGTCGGCACCGGCCGAACAGCGCAAGACCAGCACACCCTACACTGGCGACCTCTCCATCTTCGATACACCCGGACGCGATCAGCGGTTGCAGATCAACCGGGTGATGGAAGTGCTGGCCATCGCACCGGGCAAGAAGGTGGCCGACATCGGCGCCGGTTCAGGATGGTTTACGGTGCGCGCCGCCAGGAAGGTCGCGCCGTCCGGATTGGTGTATGCCGTGGATATCAATCCCGAAGCGACTCGCTACATTGAGCAGCGCGCCGGCAAGGAGCATCTGGCCGATGTAAAAACCATACACAGCCAGCCCAACAATCCCCAGCTTGCGCCCGGCAGCGTTGACGCCGTGCTGATGCTGAAGTCCTACCACGAGTTCGCCCAGCCCATTGTTCTGCTGCGCAATCTGCGGCCCGCTCTCCGGCCGGGAGCGCGCGTCGGCATCATTGATCGCGACGGCAACGGCGAAGATCATGGGGTGAATAAAGATATTGTGCTTCAGGAAGCAAGAGCAGCAGGCTACCGGCTGCTCTCCGAACACGACGACCTGGTGAAGGGCGACAAAATGGACTACTTCCTGGTGCTGACCGTGAAGTAGCCTGAGTCTTTGCTCCCAGCCCAGAGGAGAGCCTGCCTATCTAAGTATTTTTTCCCATACTGGTTCCGACCCGCCTAATTACGGGGATTTTGCCGTAGAACAACCTGCAAAGTCCTAGCGAATTTCTGCCTTTGGCCGTACCATGTGGTTTCCAGTTTGGAAAGCAAGTTGCGCGGCAACTCGAAATCAGGGTGGCTTGGCACGTCGCAAGCTATAGAGTCGCCCGTGCTATCAGGGAAATCACAAAGGATGTGCGCCATGCTGCTTCGTCGCCGGTTGGCCGCGCCAACGCTCTCCCTCGCTCTTTTTCTGCTTCTTACCGTCGTCGCCACGCCCCGCCTGTGGGCCGGTGTCGGCTTCCAGCCGGTCTCGGCCGAAGAACTCAAGATGACCAGCGAGCCCAACGCTCCCGGCGCGCCCGCCATCATTCTCTACCGCCAGGTGGACCGGGACGACTTCAGCGATCGGAAGCATGAAGACAACTACGTTCGCGTCAAGATCCTGACGGAAGAAGGCCGCAAGTACGCCAACCTGGAAATTCGCTTCATCAAGGAAATCGAGACCGTCAACGGCCTGAAGGCGCGCACCATACGGCCCGATGGCAGCATCGTGAACTTTGAAGGCAAGGTTGCGGAGCAGACTGTGGTCAAGGCAAAAGGCGTCAAGTACCTGGCCAAGACGCTGGCGCTGCCGGATGTGCAGGTGGGCAGCATCGTCGAGTACTACTACACTCTCGATTTCAATGACCGCTACGTCTATGACTCGTCATGGGTGCTGAGCGATGAGCTGTTTACCAAGAGCGCGCATTTCTCGCTGAAGCCGTGGCGGCCGTACGACAGCCGCTACACCATGCGCTGGTCATGGAAGTTCCTGCCGTCCGGCATGCAGCCGCCGCAAATGGGACACGACAAGACGATTCGCATGGAAGTGCACGATGTCCCGGCGTTTCAAACCGAAGACTACATGCCGCCGGCGCGCGAGTTGGAAACGCGCGTGGACTTTATCTACAGCATGGACCCGCCGGAGAAAGACCTGGACAAGTTCTGGAAGATTGTCGGCAAGCGTATGTATGACGGCGAGGAAGCCTTCATTGACAAGCACGGCGCCATGGTGGATGCGGTGCACCAGATCGTCTCCCCCAGCGACGACCCCGAGGTCCAACTGCAGAAGATTTACGCCAAGGTGCAGTCGCTGCGCAATCTCTCCTACGAACAACGGCGTACCGCACAGGAAGAGAAGCGCGACAAGCAGAAGAACATCAACAACGTTGAGGATGTATGGAAGCGCGGTTACGGCAACGGCTATGAACTGACCTGGCTGTTCCTGGGACTGGTGCGGGCCGCGGGCTTCGATGCCTATGGCCTGGAGATCTCCGACCGGCGCTGGTATTTCTTTGATAAGCGGCTGATGGACAGCAACCGCCTGAACACCAATGCTGTGCTGGTGAAGAGCGGCGGCAAGGACCTGTACTTCGATCCGGGAGCGGTCCTCACTCCCTATGGTGTGCTGCCGTGGTCTGAGAGCGGCGTGGACGGCATGCAACTCACCAGGGACGGCGGCAACTGGATCAAGACGCCGCTGCCCTCGAGCGGCGCATCCCGCGTCGAACGCAAGGCGCTACTCAAGCTGTCTGACACCGGCGACCTGGAAGGCACGCTGACCGTGACCTTCACCGGATACGAAGCGATGACCCGTCGGCTGGAAGAACGGCTGGAAGACGACACCGACCGCAAGAAATATCTCGAAGACGAGATCAAGAATTCCGTGCCCGCCGCAACCGAAGTAGAGCTGATCAGCCATCCCGACTGGATCAGTTCCGCTCCAACCATGACCGCCGAGTTCAAGGTCAAGATTCCGGGATGGGCGTCCAGCGCCGGCCGCCGGTCGCTGGTGCCGATGGGAGTGTTCACCGGCGCGGAGCGCAACCTATTCGAGCACACCGACCGCGTGCAGCCGGTCTATTTCGCTTATCCGTATCAGAAGCTGGACGATGTGACCATTGAAATACCCAGCGGATGGAAGATCAGCAGCCTGCCGGCAACCAAAAGTATGCAGCAGCCGGCGGTGGGTTATGCGCTCCAGGGCAGCAATGACAACGGCAAGCTGCGGCTCACCCGCAGCCTGCACATCGATATTCTGATGATCCCCCGGCAATATTATCCCGGCCTTCGAGACTTTTATCAGGCAGTGAGGACAGGCGATGAGGAACAAGTTGTACTGCAGCCCGGAACCACGACCGCCAGCAAGTAGGCGAATTGCCGGCTGGGGCCTGGCCCTGGTGGCGCTGTTCACCGTGATGCTCGCCCAGCCTGCCATGGCCGGCGACGAGGCCCCGGCCTGGATGCATGCACTGGTGAATACTCCTCTTCCCGAGCATGATGAAAAGACCGATGCCGTGGTGCTGTACTCCGAGATCAACGTCAACGTGGTCTCCGCCGACAAGGTGAAGACCTCGGTCCGCGTGGCGTACAAAATTCTGCGGCCCGACGGGCGCGACTATGGCACGGTCAGGGTGACGGTCACGCCCAGCCGCAAAGTCACCATGCTGCGCGGCTGGTGCATCCCTGCCCAGGGCAAGGATTACGCGGTGCGCGAAAAGGACGCCATGGAGATCTCGCTGCCCATGATCGAAGGCAGCGAACTGATCAACGACGTCCGCGACAAAACCCTGCGCATCCCCGCCGCCGATCCCGGCAACATCGTGGGATACGAATACGAGGTCGAAGACCAGCCTTACATCCTGCAAAGTTTCTGGACCTACCAGCACTCCATCCCGGTGCGCGAAAGCCATTTCTCAATACAGCTTCCCGCGGGTTGGGCCCACAAAGAGGCGTGGCTCAATTCTTCCGGAGTGCAGCCGGCCTCCAGCTCCTCGCTGCAATGGTCCATGAGCAACATTCCGGCCCTGCGCGAAGAAGAGCAGATGCCTCCCCTCGACGGAGTGGAGGGAATGCTGGTGGTCTCCTACTTCCCTCCCGGCGAAAACAACGCGCGCGCCTTTACCAACTGGGAGCAAATGGCGGGCTGGTATTTGAACCTGACCAACGGCCGCCACGACAGCTCACCGGAGATCAAGCAGCAGGTGACGGCCCTGACTGCGTCTGCGCCGACGCAACTGGCGAAGATGAAACTGCTGGCGCAGTTTGTGCAGGAGCAGGTGCGCTACGTGGCCATCGAGTTGGGCATCGGCGGTTATCAGCCGCATCCGGCCACCTCCATCTTCAGCCACCGTTATGGCGACTGCAAAGACAAGGCCACGCTGATGATTTCCATGCTGCATGAAATCGGTGTGGATGCCTACTATGTGCCCATCAACGCCGAGCGCGGAGCCGTGGGACCGGATACGCCGGCGAACGCCTACGCCTTTAACCACGTCATCGTCGCGGTCAAGCTTTCCGATGACATGGCCGATCCATCGCTGGTGGCCATCCTGCATCATCCCAAGTATGGCCAGTTGCTGTTCTTCGATCCCACCAATCACCTGACGCCGTTCGGTGAGATCGGCGGCTACCTGCAGGGTAACTACGGATTGCTGGTCACCCCGACCGGTGGCGAACTGCTGCAATTGCCGACTGAGCCGGCGACGCTCAACAGCATCCAGCGCACTGCCAAGCTCACCCTGGACTCCTTTGGGACCCTGTACGGTAGCGTGGTCGAGGTGCGGACCGGCGATCGCGCCCGTGTGGAGCGCGGTCGTCTGCTGGCCAGCAGCAAAACGTCTGACCAGGTGAAGCCCATTGAAAGCCTGCTCTCCAGTTCGCTGACCAACTATCACATTACCGCGGCGTCCATCGCCAACCTGCACAAAAACGACCAGCCCTTCGGCTTCGACTATTCCTTCCAGGCCACCAACTATGCCAAGTCCGCCGGCGACCTGCTGTTGGTGCGGCCGCGGGTGCTGGGCATCAAAACCAACCCCGTGCTGGAGACCAAGGAGACCCGCCATTTCCCCATCGAATTTGCCGGCACCTTCCGCGATACCGACAACTTCGAGATCACCATCCCGCCCGGCTACACCGTGGATGAACTGACGCAACCGGTGGACGTGGACTACGACTTTGCCAGCTATCACGCCAGCTCCAAGGTGGACGGCAACGTCATCCGCTACACCCGCACCTTCGAGATGAAGGAAGTGAGCGTGCCGGTGAGCCATGCGGCGGAGTTGAAGAAGTTCTATCGCATCATCGCCGATGACGAGCGCAACATGGTGGTGCTGAAGCCGGTGGGAAAGTAGAGTCGGATTGAAAAGGGCGCTCGTGACGAAGCAGAGCGGACAGGGTTGTAGAAGTTACGCCCGCCGATCAGGCCAAAGTCGAAGGCCGCCGCCCCAGGTCGTACCGTAGAAATTGCCGGTGGCATTGCAGCCCACCCTGGCGACTCCCTGGCGAATTCCGGGTTTACTTCTGTAACAGACTTGAGATCTCCAGTGTCCGCATCCTCTACCAAAAAGCCATGAACAAATCGTCATTGCCGGGACAAGGCCGCTTTATCGCCAACCCATAAAGTCGAAGTTAACAACCGAGCTACCAGACTATGCAAATCACTGCGGTGGGAAGCGCATTCCCGCCTTTTTACTATCGCCAGCAACAAATCGCCGAAGCCCTGAAACGTCACTGGACCGACAAGCTGCCGTCGGTGGAGGCGCTGAGCCGGTTATTGTCACGAGTGGGCGTTTCCGGACGCCACTTGTCGTTGCCTATTGATCAGTACGACGGCTTGGATACCTGGGGAAAATCCAACAATGCCTGGATCAAGACCGCTGAAGAGCTGGGACAACAGGCACTGTGCCGGGCACTAACGCGAGCCGGCCTGAGCGTGCAGGACATCGACGCCATTTTTTTTGTGTCGGTCACGGGCATCGCCAGCCCTTCGATTGACGCGCGCCTGGTGAACCGCATGGGACTCCGTACGGACATCAAGCGTGTGCCGATTTTTGGTCTGGGCTGCGTGGCCGGGGCCGCAGGAATTGCGCGCGCCGCCGACTATGTGCGCGCCTATCCCAGGCAAGTGGCGGCGCTGATCTCTGTCGAGTTGTGTTCGCTGACGTGGCAGCGGGCCGATCTTTCCGTGGCTAATCTCATTTCTTCGGGACTCTTCGGCGACGGTTCCGCTGCCGTGCTGGTTTGCGGCGCGGAGCATCCGCTTTCACAGGCCGGTGTGGGACCGCGAGTGCTGGACACGCGCTCGAGTTTTTATCCTGACACCCAGGACGTGATGGGCTGGGACATTTCCGAAGAAGGCTTCCGCATCGTGCTCTCTCCCGACGTGCCCAGCGTGGTGTTTGAAAATCTCGGCAGAGACGTGGACGGCTTCCTGGCCGCGAATGGATTGCAGCGCAGCGACATTCAGCATTGGGTGATGCATACCGGCGGTCCAAAGGTTTTGGAAGCGACTGCGGCCGCGCTCGAACTTCCGCCCGATGCTCTGACGGCTTCGTGGGACTGCCTGGATCGGGTGGGGAATCTGTCGTCGGCGTCGGTATTGCTGGTGCTGGAGTCGTTCCTGAAACGCCGGCCCGCGCCCGGTAGTTATGGTTGCTGGCCGCCATGGGCCCCGGCTTCTGCGCCGAACTGGTGCTGTTGCAATGGTGATGTTGCGCAGGGATACCCTGGTTGATGTAGCCATTGTGGGAGGCGGACCGGCGGGGTTGGCAGCCGCGATTGCAGCGCGCATGGCGGGACTGACGGTAGCAGTCGCCGAAGCGCAACGTCCCCCGGTGGACAAAGCCTGCGGCGAAGGCATCATGCCTGACGGTCTGCGCGCTCTGGCCAGGCTGGGAGTTGAAATTCCTGCAGCCCAAGGTGCTCCTTTTCGCGGCATCCGCTTTCTGGATTCCGAATCGCAAGCGAGTGCTGAGTTTCCCGAAGGCGAGGGCAAAGGCATCCGGCGCACCGCGCTGCATGAACTGCTGACCGTCCGCGCGGAAGATGTTGGGGTGAAGCTGTTCTGGGGCGCGCCGGTGACGGCCGTCAACTCCAGCGGGATGGAAGCCGGCGGGCAGCGAATTCGCAGCCGCTGGGTGGTCGGCGCCGACGGACCGCGTTCGCGGGTAGCTGCAGCAGCCGGGATTTTGAACCGCGACAGTGGTCGCAGCCGATTCGGCTTTCGCGAGCACTATCGCGTTAAGCCGTGGACGTTGCACGTGGAAGTGTACTGGTCGGAAGTTGGCCAGGTGTATGTGACGCCGATTGCCCCGGACGAAATCTGCGTGGCGCTGATAACGCGACGGCAGGACGCTCGCCTGCCGGCGGCGCTGCAACATTTTCCGGCGCTGAGGAATAGGTTGTCGGGCGCAGAATCGCTTGCCCGATTGCGCGGAGCGGTTACTGCCACCCGGCGACTGTCGCGGCTTCATCGCGGCAACTTTGCTCTCATCGGCGAAGCCTCGGGGTCGGTGGATGCGGTCACCGGCGAAGGTTTGTCGCTGTGCTTCCAGCAGGCGGTGGCGCTGGCGGAGGCCTTGCGAAGTGACAATTTTTTGACCTACGAGCGAGCGCATCGGCGCATCCAACGACTGCCGCTGATCATGTCGGAAGTGCTGCTGATGATGGACCGCAATCCCGGACTGCGCCGCCGGGCGCTGAAAGCGCTGTCGCGCAATCCGGCACTCTTCGGCAAATTGCTGGACATCCACGTGGGCGCGGCCCCGCCGCAAAGCCTGGGCCTGCGCGGAGGACTGGCGCTGGGATGGGGTCTGCTGACGGCCACGGAGGAGGCGTGAGGATTTCGCGATGGATTCGTCGCGCTGTCTTGTGCGCCGCCTTGGCAATGTCGGTCGCGCCCGTGGCCGCCACGGCGGCAGAGACGGCGGTGGTCTTCGACACCGCGCATACTACCGTCGAATTCACCCTGGGTGATGTTCTGCACACCGTCCACGGTAGCTTCAAATTGCGCAGCGGAAATCTGACCTACAATCCCGCGACCGGCCAGGCCAGCGGCCAGTTGATTGTGGATGCCGCCAGCGGCGACAGCGGCAACGGCACGCGCGACAACAAAATGAAGAAGGAAATCCTGGAGGTCAGCAAGTATCCCGACATCGTTTTCACCGCGCAGCAGGTGGTGGGAAAAGTTCCGGAGCAGGGAAGCGGGACGATAGACGTGAAGGGCATCTTTCGCATTCATGGCGCCGACCACGAACTGACACTGCACGTGCACTTGAGCGTGCAGAACCAGACTGCCAATCTGACCACCGAGTTTGCCGTGCCGTATCAGCAGTGGGGCATGAAGAACCCGAGCACCTTGTTTTTGCGCGTGGAGAACACAGTACAAATCAAAATTACGGGCGTGGCACGCCTGTCGCAGCAATAAGCGAGTCGCGCTCGGCGACGGAGTGCTCCGTTGTCGGCAAGCTGAAGGTCACGCACAGCCCAGTGGGCTTCATGTTGAGCAGCGAGACCGATCCTCCGTGAGCGCGGGCTACCGCCTGCACAAAGGCCAATCCCAGCCCATGGCCCTTCGAAGCCGTGCCTTTGGCGAACTGCTGAAAGGCGCGGTCCAATAGTTCGGGCGCCAGGCCGGGTCCATCATCCTCGACGGTCAGCGCGGCCATGCCATCGTTGCGCGCCAGTCGTATCCGCACCTCCCCTCCCTCGGGAAGATGAGCGACTTCGTTGTCCAGCATGTTGGAGACGGCGCGGCCGACCAGTCCGGCATCGGCATTGATGGTGACGTTCGGTTCCACTTCCAGGCGCAGCGCATGATGCCGCTCGGCAAACGCCGGCGCATACAGATCGGCCATGTGGGCCACCATGGCGGAGAAGTCCAGCGATTCGCGCCGCAGCGGCAGCGCTCCGGCGTTGGCCTCGGCCACATCGAGAGAGGTGTTCAGCATCTGCGACAGGCCATCCAACTTGTCGATGGCATCGGCGACCACATCGCGCCAGGTGCCGTCGGTGGAAAGCGCCACCTCCAGGCAGCCGCGAATCGAGGTGACCGGGCTTTTCAGATCGTGGGCCAGCGAATCGGTGAGCACGCGCATTTGTTTCACCGATGCCTGAATGCGATCCAGCATGCGATTGAAGGTGGCCGACAGGCGCGCAATTTCGTCGCGGCTGGAAGATTCCGGCAGCCGGCTGCTCAGGTCCTCGGTGCGGATGCTGGCCACGGTTTCGGTGATGCGCTCGACGCGCTGCAGCGTGCGGAAAGCGCCGGCGAAGGCGATGAAGAAGCCCAGCAGCACCATGCCCGCGAAGATGAGGGCAAAGCGCTGGGTCAGCCGGTTCATCAGCGCCAGCCCGGCAAGGTCGGAGTAGCCAAGATAGATGTGGCTGTCGCCGCGCACCTGCAGCACCACGCGAAAGGGATGTTTGCGGCCTTCCACCTGCACGGTAGTGGGCTGGTCAGACGAGATTTGCGAATCCGCGATGGCTCGCAAAAACGGCGCGCGCGGATCGGGTCCCACCCAGATGGGATCGTGTCCCGGCCGCTCCTGCTCGAAGAATACCGAGTCGCGCATATCGGAGGCCGAGATTTGCGGGTCGTAAACTTCGCGCGTCGCCAGCTCGGCAACCTCGCCCACCAGCCGGTCGTAGAGCCGGTCCTGCGGAGTGTTGGAAGCGACGTCGGCCAGCACTTGTGCTTCGCCGGTGAGCCAGGCGTCGCTGCGCTCCTCGATGCCGCGCGCCACCATCCAGTACATCAGGCTGAAGGCCACGGCGGTGCCGAGCGCGAAGGCCACCGTGGTCCACACCGAGATGCGCCAGGCGGCGGTGCTGCGGATGTTACTGAGAATCCTTGAGGACATAGCCGACTCCACGGATGGTTTGAATCAGGGGCTTCTGGCCGCTCTGGTCCACTTTACTGCGCAACCGGTAAATGTGGACATCCACCACGTTGGTCGCCGGATCGAAGCGCATCTTCCACACATGATCGAGAATCATGGTGCGGGTGACCACGCGGCCGGCATTGCGGCAAAGATACTCCAGCAGCGAAAACTCCTGCGGAGTGAGTTGCAGTTCGCGCTCGCCACGATGCGCCTCGCGGCGGATCAGGTCAAGCTGAAGATCGCCGACCGCCAGCTTGGTAGGCGACGAAGCCGATGACGCGCTGCGCTTGAGCAGATTGCGCAACCGGGCCAGCAGTTCCGCCAGCGCAAACGGCTTGGTCAGATAGTCGTCGCCGCCCTGTTCCAGGCCCTTGACGCGCTCGTCCACGGAACGGCGCGCGGAGAGGATCAGCACCGGCGCGGTGTTTCCCTGGGCGCGGCAGCGCGCAATCAGGTCCAGACCGTCCAGATCAGGCAGGCCCAGATCGATGATCATGGCGTCGTGAATGCCTTCGAGGGCGAGGCTCTCGCCGCTGCGCGCATCCGGCGCAAGGTCCACTTGATATCCCGCTTCGTTCAGGCCGCGATCCAGAAACTCACGGATGGCTGCATCGTCTTCCACCAGCAGCAAACGCAAAGCGCCGCCTCCCACTTTCTGAAATTGAGGACAGACTGCGTAGTTCAGATTCTAATGGCGCGCCCCGCCAGGGCCAATGCGTCCTTCCAGAACGCGCCAGAGGTATGAATGTACGCCATGGTGCGGTCCAGCGCAGTGACGAATTCGTCGGCCTGCTCGGCGGTGACCAGCAGCGGCGGAGCGCACTTCAGCACCATGAAGTCGTTGCCGCACACCTGGGTGAGGATGTGTTCGTGGCGGAACATGCGCATCACCACCATCTGTCCGAACATTCCGGGATGGATGGCGCGAAAAGCCTGAAAGGGAATGCGCAGCGAAGCCTGGTGCGGCGGCTGGAAGGCGATACCGCAGAACAGCCCGAGGCCGCGCACTTCGTGGAACATCTTGTAGCGCGCCAGAGTTTCGGTCAAGCGCTCGCGCAGGTAAGCGCCCATAGCGGCAGCGTGCTCGCCCAGATGTTCTTCTTCCAGAACATCCAACGTGGCCATCGCGGCGCGCATGGCCAGCGCATTTTCGCTGAAGGTGGATGTGTGCACGATGGCTTTCTTCACCGAGGTGTACACGGCATCGTTGACCTCGCGCGTCATCAGCACCGCGCCACAGGGCACTAATCCGCCGCTCATGGCCTTGGCCAGAATCACCATGTCAGGGTGAATTCCATATTGCTGACCGGCGAGAAAAGTTCCAGTGCGATACAGGCCGGTCTGCACCTCGTCCACCACGAAGGCGGTTCCGAACTTGCGGCACAGTCGTTCGGCGCTCTGAAGATAATCCGCGGGCGGCACGCGAATTCCGGCCTCGCCCTGAATCGGCTCGGTGATGAACATGGCATACGAGCGGGTGGAAAGCTCGCGCTCCAGGCTAGCCAGATCGCCAAAGGGAACACCACGGGACTCTTCGAGAAACGAGCCAAAGCCTTCCTTCCAGTAGCGGTTGGACATCAGTGACAATGCGCCGCAGGTGAGGCCGTGAAATCCGCCCTCGGCATACAGCAAGGCATTGCGGCCGGTGTAAGCGCGTGAGAACTTGATGGCCGTCTCCACTCCTTCGCTGCCGCTGCTGGTAAAGAAGACGCGCTCCAGCTTGCCGCCGGCGGAGGCGCACAGCCGACCCGCCAACTCGCCCGCCAGTTCCGGAATATGGCTCTGCAACATGGCCGGGCCCAGGCAACTGAGCTCCTCGCGCAGCGACTCAATAATCTTAGGGTGGTTGTGTCCGGCGTTGTAAACGCAATACCCGGAGAGAAAGTCGAGGATGCGAACGCCATCTTCCGTGGTCAGTTCGACGCCCTGGCAGCGGCGATAGCGGACGTCCATGCCCAGCAGTTCCAGCAGCCGGGCCCACTGCGGATTTACGTGCTCCTGGTAAAGTTGGCGACCTGTGGCTTGGACTTCCGGCATTCAACAGTTAGCTCCCGGGCTGGCAAAATCAAAGGTTTACTTACGGTAGGTTGGCCGTATGTATGACGGTACGTGTGCTATATGAAAGCTAGCTGGCTTCCTTATGACGATGCGTTCATAAATTTGTGGATGTTATTGCTCGTGGGAAGAGTGGAAGGTGTTTCTGCGGCTGTAGGCCATCCAGGTGAAGCCCACGCACATGAGCATCGGCGGCACCATCAGGATGAGAATGCCGCTGCGCAGCGCTTGAATGAAGCGATGAGTTGAGGCAGCGGCCTGGGTGTAGCAGAGCGCGCAACTCTGGCCGAACACTGCCAGCGGAGCCAGCATCAGCAGCAGGCAGACCAGCGCCATCAAACCATAGCGTATCGTGCGCGAAGGAAAAGCGGTCATTGCGAACCTGTGGGCGGCGCGGGAGTTTGGTAGCTCGGCGGCGCGTCGCGCTCCATGCGATAGCTGTCGGTCCAACTATACTGCAACGCCGTAAACACAAACAGCGTGACCACAGCGACCCAAGTCACGAAACGACGATTTTCCGAGCCCAGGTGCATAAAGAAGACCACGGCCAGCCCCGCTTCCAGGATGGCAACGGCGAAGAAGCGGAAGATCATGGCGCCGACATCAACGTGCTGATAAGCGAGGAAGAATTGCAGTCCGGCGAGGCAGAGAATAGCGACGTACACTACCAGATATTTGCCCAGGCTATCGGCATAGGAGGCGGCGCCGCCGCCCTGATGCTTAGTCAGTTCCATCGTCTTCTCCGGGTCCACTGCTATTTGGCTACGTTCAACAGGTAAATCAGCGGAACCACGAACATCCAAACCAGATCTACAAAGTGCCAGTACAGGCCGGTGATCTCCAGATCGTCGGCGTCGGAGCGTCCGCGCTTGTAGCGCAAGGCAACCACCAGCAGAACCACGATGCCGACGGTCACGTGCGTCAGGTGCAGACCGGTGATAGTGAAGAACGAGGCGCCGAACAGGTCATTGCCCCAGGGATTCTTGAACAGCCGTACCCCTTCATCAATCAGTCCAAACCACTCTCGCAGGTGCAGGCCGGCAAAAATGATGCCGCCAAGGGCGGTGACGATGGTCCAGCGGAAAGCCGCGGCACGGTCGCCGTGCTTGGCGCTGCGGACCCCCAGAAACATGGTCAGGCTGCTGGTCACCAGGATGAAGGTCATCACCATGGCATTGACCACAGTGGGATAGAACTTGAAGGGAGTAGGCCAGTTGAGCGAGCCGTTGCGCAGGAAGCCGTAGGCCAGCAGACAGGCGGCAAAGGTGGCCGCGTCGGCGATGATGAACAGCCACATCGCCAGCTTCTTGGTAGGAATGGCGAATGGCGACGACCGCTCCATCACCGGCGGATGGTCACCCATCGTCAAGTCCGACATAAGTTTCCTCCCCCCGACTAGATCCGCGACCACAGCAACAGCAGGAGATAGATCCACAGCACGCCCATGAAGTGCCAGTAGTAGGCGACGGTGCTTAGAGTGCTGATCCGCAGCGTCGGCACCTGCCCGGCAAATCGCCGGATGACCAGGGTCAGCCCGAATAGCCCGCCGACCACGTGCACCACGTGCACCACCGTAAACAGGTAGAAGAACGAACTGCTGGGATTGCTGGCGAGGTAAACGCCTTCAGCGCGCAGTTGCGACCAGGCAATCCACTGGCCGCCCACAAACAGCAGTCCCAGCCCCAGCGTGATCCACAGCCAGCGGGCCCCAGCGGACCTCCGGCTTTCGTTACCGTGCACGTATGCCGCGACGTTGCGGCGGGCAAACTCCAGAGTGGCGCTGCTGAGCAACAGGATTGCCGTGTTCAGGAACAGGATTGGCGGCAAGGGAAAGTGCCGCCAGTCGGTGGACGCCCCTTCACGCACGATCATGGCGCTGGTGAAGGCAGCAAAAGTCATGGTGATGGCAGCCAGCCCAACCCATACCCCGGTACGCGATGCCGGTGAGCTGTCGTCCACCGAATGCAAATGTCCCTGCGCCGGAACTTGGTCACGGCGTCCGCCATCGTGAGACGTTCGCAGGCCGGATGACTCCGGCGACTTGATTCCTGGTACTTCGGGTATGGTAGTTGCCATTATTACGAGTCCCTATTTCTCATCGCGCACGGAATTAATCTGCTCCGGCGAATCCTGCATCACGTAGTCTCCGGTGGAGCTCTCAATGCCGTACTGGTACGGATCGTGGTAAACCACCGGAATCTTTCCCCCGAAGTTGTCGAAGGGCGGCGGCGAAGGAATGGACCACTCCAGCGACGTTCCCTCCCAGGGATTTGACGGCGCCGGCTTGCCGCAGAAGCGGCTGTAGATCAGGTTGTAGAGAAATACCAATTGCGCCGCACCGGTGATGAGGGCCGCGATGGTAATGAATTTGTGCACCGGCATCAGCGGCGCCATGAAGTCATCGACAAACGCCTGGTAGCGCCGGACATTGCCCGCCATGCCCAGATAGTGGAAGGGCATGAAGATGCAATATGCGCCGACGAAGGTGAACCAGAAGTGAATTTTGCCCAGGGTCTCGTTCATCATGCGGCCGGTAACTTTGGGGAACCAGAAATAGGTTCCGGCAAAGATGCCGAAGAGTGCCGCCACCGCCATCACCAGATGGAAGTGGCCGACCACGAAGTAGGTGGCGTGCAGCATGATGTCCATCGAGGGCTGGGCCAGGAAGAAGCCGCTAATGCCGCCGCTGATGAACATGGAGATGAAGCCCAGCGCGAACAGCGACGCCGAATTGATGCGCAGCTTCGAGCCATAAAGGCTGCCGATCCAGATCAGCACGATGATGGTCGCGGGGATGGTGATGGCCAGCGTGGGGAAGGAAAACGCAATCGAGGAGAACGGATTCATTCCGCTTACGAACATGTGGTGTCCGTACACCATGTAGCTGAGGAAGGCGATCGACACCATGGAATAGATGACCACGCGATGACTCAGCAGCGGCCGCCGCATGTTGGTGATCAGGACGTGCGAAACCACGCCGATGGCCGGCACGATCGCGATGTAGACCTCAGGGTGTCCGAAGAACCAGAACAGGTGCTGCCAGAGAAGCGTTGATCCGCCGGCATGCGGCTGCAACTGGTCGTTGACCACCAGGTTCGACGGCACGAAGAAGCTGGTTCCCGCCACGTGATCGAGGATCAGCAGAATGCAGGCGGGCATCAGCACGGCAAACGCCGTCAGTCCGATGCAGGAGGTGACGAACCATGCCCACGCCGACAGCGGCAGGCGCATCAGGCTCATGCCCTTGCAGCGCATGTCGAGGGTGGTGGAGATGAAGTTCAGCGAGCCCAGCAACTGGCCGACGCAGAAGATGGCAATCGAAACCGCCCACAAAATCTGGCCCGTGCCCTGCCCCGGCCCGGCAACCGCGCCCACTGCGCTTAACGGCGCATAAGCGGTCCAGCCCGATAGCGGCGGACCTTGCGGCACGAAGAAAGCCGACACCGCCACCACAAAGGCCACGAAGGTCACCCAGAACGACATCATGTTGATGTGGGGAAACGGCATGTCCTCCGCGCCCACCTGGATGGGCAGGAAGTAATTGCCGAAGCCGGCGAACGGCGCCGTGGTCAGCACGAAGAACACCATGATGGTGCCGTGCATGGTCATCAATTGCAGGTAGTATTCCGGCGTCATCAAGCCGCCGGGAGCGCCGGTCTTCGACAGCAGAGACACGCCGGGAATGGCGTAGTTCGGCCATGCCAGGTGGATGCGCATGATCCAGGAAAGCACCAGTCCGATATAGACCGCGACCAGCGCCAGAGCATAGTACTGTTCGCCGATCACCTTGTGGTCGAGGCTGAAGACGTACTTTCGGATGAACCCGGTTGGCGGAGCGTGATGGTGTACCGCGTGCGCCGACATATCGTGCATGGAATGGTCCTCGACTTCCCCTATGGCCGTTAACCCGCTCGCCCAGCTACTGCAATGCCGCCTGCTTCTTCAGCCAGTCGTCAAAATCTTCCTGCGACATCACTTCCAGATACGCCTTCATGTTGTAGTGGCCCAATCCGCAGAGTTGGGTGCAGACGATTTCGTAGCTTCCGATCTTGGTGGGCGTGAAGTGGACCGACAAGTCCAGTCCGGGCACGAAGTCCTGCTGAATGCGCAATTCTCGAACGAAGAACGAATGTCCCACGTCCTTGGAGTGCATCAGCAGATGAATTTCGCGATTCACCGGTACTGCCATTTCCGCGGTGACAATGTCGTCCTTGGAGGCTTGGTCGTGGGTGGTGTCCAAGCCGAAAAAATTCTCTGTGGCTTCGCTGATCTGTTCGGGATGAAGCGGACCGAATTTGCCGTCCGGACCGGGATAGCGGAAATAAAAAGCGAACTGTCCTGCCTGCACCTGGATGGGCAGGGCGTCGCGCGAGGGCGGCGTGAAATAGATGCTGGCCCAGGCACGGGTGCCGAAGGCGCCCAGGGCCATCACCTCCAGACCGACGATAATCACCGCCGCGGCTACCAGTCCACGAGCGCCACCGGGAAAGCTCTTGATCTTCTCCGATGCCGGCCGATTGGAAAAACTCCAGATGAAGAATCCCAGGATGATTTGCGAGACTAGGAAACAGACGCCGGCTTCCACCATGGTCTCCGACATCTGTTCATCAATCAGCGGACCATGGACCGAGATGTCCTGGGGCGGCTCCCAGGTGTGACGCACAATGGGAATTGCAGAGGCGATGGCAATGACAATGATGGTGACCGCAAACAATTTCGCCATAAGCGTGTTCTCGTTTAGCCAGGCTGATCGCCGGACCGGGGTCGCGTGACCGGCACACGACCCATGGTCCGAACGAACCCTATTTCGCTTTGTAGGTAAAGTTTGCGGAAGCCGACTGTCCGGCAGCCACCGTCACCTTCTGGTTTTGCGTGCCGTAGGTTTCCTGCCAGGCGGTAACCGTGTAGTTGCCGGGAGGCACGTTTTCGATGGTGAACGAGCCGTTGTCGTCGGTCACCGCGTAGGGACCTTTCACCACCACGTGGTACCCATGCATCCAGGGATGGATGTTGCACTTCACCGGAATGGCGATTTCTTCCGCCTTCCAGCTCTGCACGATAGGCGGCGCGCCGGGTGGCTGCGAGCGGTTCCAGGGAATGTTGCCGGTCATGGGATTCGGCTCGGGATGGATGTTGTGGGCCGTCTGGTCGCTGGTGACGACTTTGTATTCCTGTCCGACGTCCATGGCGATGACGTGCGGCGTGTACATGCAACCCTTCTGGTCGAAGACCGGCTCCGTGGAAGGCTTCTGGCTGGCAGCCTGGGCCGAAAGTCCCTGCGAGAGGTATAGAACCACGTTCTTCAAGCCGCCGTTCTTGCCCACCACCACCAGTTCCAGTTGCGCCGGACTGTTGGCGTGAAACTTGGCACAATAGGGATCTTTGGACATGTCGATCCCTTTCATGTGCGGCGGAGTGCCGTCCAGTTTCACCATGCCGGTAATCTTGCCGTTACCGGCCGCGCTCACCTTGGGGTTGTGCACCAGGCTCACGCCGGCCACCAGCAATAACGCAACCAGCACTGCACCGAGTTTGATCTGCAACTTCATCGAATGATCTCCTTGTTACATACCGTCATGGGGTTCCCTGCGGCGAAGCATTTGGCGGATTGGCAGGTTGAGAATTCTGGTTAGGTGGATTCGCGGGAGCATTGCTGGGCGCTGCAGGCTGGCTGGAATCGTCCGGCACGGGCGCCAGCGGATTAATCGGCGTCAGGCCGAGCTGCCGGGCAATCTGTTTCTCGACCGTATCATCCGGCTGCAGCGTTCGCAGGTAGAAGACCAGGTCCCAGGCTTCATCGGGCTTGACGTTGTCCGAGAATGACGGCATCGGCGAGCCGTCCAGCCCGGTCATGAAGTCCTTGTACATGTCGGCGTCGCTGGAGCCGCACTTGAAGCGCTGCGAGTCGTGGAAGTTAAACGCCTTGATGGGGCGGTTCTGGTCATCGGTCAAAGTGTCGGCCGAGGGTCCGTTGGCGCGCCCGGTTACGCCGTGACACTTCCAGCATTCCAGCTTCTGGAAGAGCACGCGGCCCTGCTTGATGCGGTCGGCGGTGGGCTGCGGCTCCGCCGGAATAACAATCGGGGTGCCTGGTTTCTCGGTCTGCCAACGTGGCGAAAAGTGCTTGACGTAAGCTACCAGGTTGACCCGGTCGGAATCGGTAAGCGGCCGCCACGGCGGCATGTTGGAGTTCAGCATGCCGCGGCCAACGGTGTTGTAAAGGTCGCTGTCGAGCGGCAACGTGCCCGTCGGGGTGGAACGGCAACGGAAGATGGCCAGGGTAAAGTTGCGCGGCTTAGGATCGATCCACTGGGCATTCTCACCCTCGCCATCGCCCAGCACTCCGTGACAGCCAATGCAGAAGCGCTTGTAAATCGGCGCCCCATCTTTGGCATGGCCAGTCATGTTGCCGACGTGGCTCTCCATGTTCATTCGCTGGTTCTCGTCATACTCGGTTTGCTGGGCATGGGCGGCGAGTCCGAGAAGCAGGACCGCCACCGCGCTTAGCATCCAGCGACACCTCAAAGTCTGCGTGCGCATCGGTCCCTCCTTAGAAGTCGAAGTCAAAGCCCAGGAAAACACTGCCGCCATCCAATTGCGTGAAGGTCAGCGGGGATGCGCCCTTCTGCTGGATAAACGAATACTCAGCGTGATAGGCGAAACCCGCGCGGCTGAACATGAACGGGTAGTAGCGGAACCCGAAGACATAGGCGTTGGTATTGCCGAAATCCCCAGGGATGGTCGGCAATGCCTGTTGCGACATGCGGACGAATTCGTCGCGCTGGATAAAGACCATTTGGGGGTTGACGACGTAGCGGGCCTCGATAAAGCCGCCGTTCCAGGAGGGACTGCGCGCTCCCACCGGAAGTGGCATGTTGGACGCTGTACTGGTTCCGAAGTATGGACTGTCAGAGCCGTGCTGATAATACAGCGAGAAATCGAGTTTCTTGGCGTACAGCAGGGCGAAGACGCCTTCACGGCTGAAGCCCTTGTTGCCGACGCCAGTGATGGGCTCGCCTCCGGAGGTCAAGTTGTAGGTGGGGGCGACGCCCAGGAAGGCGTACGCACCCACACGGTCCACACCGCCCTGGTAGCCGGCGTTGAAGGCCTGGCTGGCGGTGACGAACGTGCTATAGGCATCCTTGGAGGGCAAGTTTACGTTGCCGTCGTTGGAACTGAGCAGTGCCACCGAATAGCGCGTGCGGTCGTTCAGCGAGTGCCCCAGCAACTCCAGGCCGAACTGGTTATCGCCGATCTGAGCGTTGAAGTTGTCGTCGCCCAGCGGCGTGAAGTGATACAGCACGTAGGAACCGCCGTAGGTGGATAACGTCAGAATGCGCTTCTCCGAGATGATGTTGTCCAACTCGAACTTGCCCATCTTCACGTTGAACCATGGGCTATGTCCGATGTTGTCCAACCGGGCATACGCAGTCTCGAAGTGAAACGCTCCGGTGTTATCTGAGGAGGGCGTCAGGAAGAACGAAATGTTCTTGTACAAAGTGCCGCCGGTCAGGATGTCCAGGCCACTCAGATCGAAGCCGTTCTCGGTCAGGCCTTCTTCGACTTGACTGCCGTCGGGCTGATCGATGGCCACCTTGTTGGTTTTCTCCAGGTGCCAGTTCGGCGTGATGCGGAAGGTTGCCGGCCAGTAGGACGGATTCTGCCAGATCGGCGAATCGCGGTCGTTCATCAACTGGTAGCCGTTGTCCTTGAAGGTCTGGCCGAAGGTATTCAGCATAGGCCAGGCTTCATGACAGGCGGAGCAAGGCAGTCCGTATTTGCGGGCAAAGGCCGGGATGGCACGCCCGGGAGTTGGACTGTAGAAGAAAATTAGTGGAAAAACCACAAGGGCCAGCACACTCGACAGGCTTGCAAGCAAGGAGCGACCACGCCCTGTCTTCTGTGCTGGAACAGTCGTAACGCCAATGTGCATAGCGAATCCTCGCAATTCACAAGATGGCTGACGCCGGCCGACTTCACCGAGGGAGCACGTCTTAGCGATTTTTTGGAGCCCCACACCCGAACGGGGCCGGATACTACAACTTGCTGCAAAAGAAATGCAACAACAAAATTCGCAAAAATTTTACATTTCGGTAACAATTTCATGACAAAACTGACACGATTCCTCGCTTGACAAGCCCTTGGCGTTCAGATATCTATGCACTCCACATACCGGCGTCGCCACTCTGCCACCTCATGCACAACACTGCCATTACGCTCGCACGATGGCGTCCCCAAGTTGCAACGGTTTTCGCCACCGTTGCCCTCTGTCTGTGCGTAGCCGCGCCTTGCCCCGCCTCTCCTCCCAAGGGCTCCAAAGCGGAGGCGCCGCCGCAGTTCATGATTCGGGTTGAGGCGCCGGGCGCCGACGTCCTGCAAGCGGTGCAGGAAGTGACCCAGGACCAGATCATTCACGGCACGTACTCCTACGAGAAGGAACACATCCTTTACGGCGCTCACAGCGCCATGGAAGCCTCGGCTTTCGGGCCCTGGAAAGGCGGCGGCAAAGTGCTCTACAAAGTCGCCGATAAAGTCCTGGCCCCTCGCAACTTCAAGGACACTGGCGATATCGGCACCATCAGCATTCGCTACGTGATTAACCAGGACGGCGGCACCGGAACCACGTTACGAATCGATTCAGTTTTTGTGGATGCTCGCAATGTTCGTCATCCTTCCGAAGGTGTCGTAGAGTCGAGCGAATACGCCGCCATCCAGGAACATCTTCAGAACATCAAGGCCCACCGCCAGCAGGTACAGGAGAATGCCGAGGCATCGGCGGCATCCAGCAGCAGTCGAACTCCTCCGCCCGACGAAGTGCGCACCAGCGGAAACTGGATTCTGCCTTCCTCGGAGAGCACGGCTTCGCCTGAGCCCTCGTCCATCCCCGACCTGGAAAAACGGATCAATGCGCTGCGCCACCAGGTCGAACTGCGCGTGAAGGACGATGGAGCGCAATTAAAATCGGCCCCTTTCCGAAGCGCGGCGACGCTGGAGCCGGTCCCCGCGCAAACCGACGTCGTGGTCGTCATCATCAGCCCCTACTGGTATGGGGTTGAAACGGAAGATGGACATCACGGCTGGATCCACCACAGTCAACTGGAGCCCCTCCATTGAACGCCCTGGGACATCGCGGCAGGCTCTGGGTCTGGCTGTTGGTTTGCGTTTGCTGCGGTACCATCGCCGCGCAAAACCTTCCCGCGCAGCGCAGCTTTCATGCCTCGAAAGCGGATGTAGAGAAAGCCCTGCACGATCTTCCGTCTTTTCCCGGCGGCAAGCTTCCCGACTTGAACGGATTTGCTGACGCCGGGAATCGCTCGCTCGACAGCTATCAGCGCGGCCACTACCAGTACGAACTCCAGTTCAAGCAGGATGCGTCCGGCAACACCGTGGTGCAAGTCACGGCGAAGATCACCGCGTGGTATTCCGCCGGCACTCCGGCAAACTCCGGCTACCGCCTTCTGAAATCGAATGGCCGCCTCGAGTCCGACCTGCTTGACGAGCTGGGCGAGAAGTTGAATCCCAGCGCTTCCGCAAAAGGCGCATCGGCGAATGCCGCCTCCGGCGCGCCGGCCAAGCCTCTTCCCGACACGCCGGCCCCGGGCGGCACGTCCTATTTCAATTTTCCGCGCCTGAATACTGCACCGTCGAGCACGCAACCGGTTGCGTCGAAAATGGCGGAGCCCGGCTCAGTCAAACGTATTCAACAGCTGACCCAGACGGAAGAAAACCTGGAGCAGATCCTGCACAACCAGACACGTCCCGACAATCTGGCGGTGGTGAAGCACTCCAACACGCCGGTGGTGCAGCAGCCGGTGGACGGTTCCGAAGTGTTGTTCCAGGCAGACGCCGAAGACGAGTTCGAAATCCTCGACAGCGCGGACGGGTGGGTGCATATCAAAATTTCCGGACTCTCGCGCGCATGGATCAAGCGTGAGTACGTGGACGTGCCAGGCGCTGCAACCGTCAGTGTTGCTACTCTGGGCGCTACCGATCAGCATGACAGTGAACTGGTCCGGCAGACCAAAGCCGAGATTGGCGCCTTCCCCGGCAAGTGGGAGCCGCTGGACGGTAAGCAGGTAAAGATTATTTGGGTACAGCCGCGTGAGAGCGACCAGTTTGGGCCGCAACCCAAGTGGGGCGTGGCCAAGACGGTTTTTCGCAGCGCCGACGCCGGCAACCCAGCGGATACCAATTCCATCGCCGGTGTGGTTGTAATCTTCGACTCGCAGGACGGCGGCATGGCAGCGACCACGCTGGCGAACCTGCAGCAATGGCGCGCCGGCCATCTTTCTGACGATTCGTTTTGGAAGCGCTGCTGGCGCGATCCAGCCGACGCTTTCCAGGCCCAAAGGTAGTGAGCCGTGCAATAAGAGTCCGGAGCTGCCGCCCATGACGACTACCGCTTCCCCATTGCCGGCCCAGCCACCTGCCATGGCGCTGCGCTTCCACGACTACGCCGAGTTGACCAAGATGCGCGTCACTACGCTGATCGTGGTCACCGCCTGGTGCGGCTATTTCTTTGGCGCACGCCAGGCAGGAGCGCCGGTGCTAGGCTGGAACCTGCTACACGCTCTGCTGGGAATCGCCCTGGTGTCGAGCGGCACAGCGGCGCTGAATGAAGTGATGGAGCATGAGGTTGACGGCCGCATGCGCCGCACCGCGCAACGTCCCATTCCCGCCGGGCGCATGACCCCTGTGCAGGCATCCGTCATCGGCCTGTTCCTGACCATCGGTGGCTCGGTATACCTGGTGGCAACCTGCAACTGGCTCACCGGCGGCTTGACCTTCCTGACCTCGGCCGTGTACCTGCTGGCCTATACCCCGCTGAAGCGGGTTTCGCCCATTTGTACTTTTGTCGGCGCATTCCCTGGCGCCATGCCCGGAGTGCTGGGATGGGCTGCAGCTCGAGGCCGGCTCGACTGGGGCACGCTGGCGCTCTTTGCCATCCTGTTTCTCTGGCAGTTCCCGCACTTCTTCGCCATCGCCTGGATCTATCGCGAAGATTACGCGCGTGGCGGCATCCGCATGCTGCCAGTGGTGGAACCGGATGGGCGCTCAACCGCGCGCCGCATTCTGCTTTACAGCCTGCTGCTAACCCCGGTCAGCGTGGTCCCTGCATTCCTGGGAATGTCCGGACGTGTCTACCTGGTCGGAGCCGTTTTGTTGGGCGCGGCATTCTTCTACTACAGCCTTCGCATGATGACCCTCGACCGGCCGGTCAGCGATACCGGTTCACGGCTGCGGGCGAAACAGCTTTTCCGCTGCTCTATCGCCTATCTGCCACTGCTGCTGGCCCTGATGATGAGCAACGCCGTCCGCCACTGAAACTGAAATCAGGTGCCCTGCGGGACTTTCGAGGATTGCCTTTCTCTTAGCGGCCGCCGAAAGGCGAGGTCGCCAACCACTGGGTTATCCGACCAGGCTGACGCCGTGGAGCGGGCCTTCGCAGCGTGGGCCAATCGACGGCCACCGGAGCCCAAGAAACTTGGGGTGGGCACAAAATTGGGCACGGTCGCGAAATCAAGGAAGAGCGATGCCGCGTAAATATTTGGTGCGAAAGGGGGGACTCGAACCCCCACGGTTTTACCCGCCAGATCCTAAGTCTGGTGCGTCTGCCAATTCCGCCACTTTCGCACATCCAACATCGACTTAATGATAGCCCAAGCTCTGGTTAAATCGAACGGCGGCGGCGGGGTTTTCGACCCATTGATGTAGCAGCGGCACTCAGTTTTGCACGCCGAAATTTGCGACGTCGCTTTTCGGCGGGGGCAGGCGATTCGCCACAAACGCCTCATGGCATGCCATCCCAGCCTGTCGGACGCGCGCATACTCAGGATTGGTGCGAAGCTGGTTGAAGAACGGATCCAGGTCCATGGCGGGATACGAGCAGTAGTTTCCTTCGATCGCGAGCGTCAGCATCCGCAACGCCGCCTGCGTCTGGCCACAATATGCCAGATGCCCAGCGAAGAAATAATTGACCTCCGGATCGTCGTCCGCCTCGACACCGGCGGCAAGCTTTTCTATCTCAGCCGGCGCCTGATGTTGGGCGCAAGCTAACAGCATCTGGTAGCTGCCCCAGTGTGGAATCTTCGGGGCGGGAATCTGAATCGCCTCCTGCGTCTTTCCCGCACGCAGGTAGGTCTCGATGGCGTGCGCCTTCGACCACTCCGAGCTGAGGTCCTTGCGCAGCAATTCCCTGGCGCGCTGGTAGTTGCCCAATTCCATAAACGTCGTGGAGCAGGCTCCCCACACGAACTTGGAGGCCAGCAGCATCGTCAGGTCGCATTCGCGGCCTGATTCCTCCAGCGACCCACCATAGCGCAGGACATAACTGAGAACGTGATGATTGTTAGGATTATCCGGACGACGCCGAACCAGTTCCAGCGCCTGCTGGTGCGCCTTCACCAGGTCGCCGCGTTCGGTGCGGTGGATGGCCAACTCCGCCACCGGGTTGGGAGAATCGGGTTCGAGCGCCATCTGCCGCTCGGCGGCTGCGTCGGAGAGTTGAAGCATCTCAGGTCCACCGCCGCCAAAACGCGACGCACTGTAATAACGGAGTGACAGTTGCCCCCAGGCGGGAGCGTAAACCGGGTCCAGCAATACCGATTTGCGAAGCAATTCGATGGCTTCGCGAGTGGGCGCCGGATCCCAATCCAAGGCCACGCTGCGCAGATAAAGCTCATAGGCAGCCTCGTTGCTCGACGGCGGCATCGCTTCGTTGACGAACTGCGTAATTCCGAGGGCCCGCGCCAGACCGCCGCGAGAGGTTGCCGCTACCTGCGCCTGTAGTTGCAGCAGATCATTGGCGGGAACATTGAGGGTTTCCCGCCACAGCACCCGATTTTCGTCGGTATCCACTGCTTCCATCGTGATCTGGAGTTCATCTCCCGCGACCACGTAATGGCCGGTTACGATGCGGTCAACATCCAGTTCCCGGGCTGCCTTCAGCAAATCGAGCGCTGGATCGGCATATCGTCCGGTCGCTGCTACCGGCCGTATTGTCAGCGACCGCGCGACGCTCAAGCTGTTCGCCACCTGGTCAGGCAGCGCCGAGCGGAGGTATTCGAAGTTCTGGCTCGCGCCGGCATTCTGGAACGGAAGAATGGCTACCGCACGCGGGATAGGATTGGGCCGGTTCAGAGCTCGAAAGGAAGTGACGCCAATGGTGAGTGCGGCCAGCAGAAACGTGGCCACGGCCACGACCAGGATCTTTCGCCCCAGCGATGCGCGCGACCACTGCATTGCCTGCGCGATCGGCGATGCTTGCACGGCCGCGGACAACGGATGCGGTTCCCCCGGCGATACCGCGATCTCTTCCGCCCCATAGCAACGCACCGGAACCGAGAGACGGTAGCCGACCTTCGGCACGGTCTTGATGATGGCGTCGTCGCCAAGCGTCTTCCGCAGCTTGGAAACGGCGGTAGCCAGCGACGCGTCCACCACCAGAATCCCCGGCCATACCGCATCCAGCAAGTCCTCTTTGCGCACCACTTCTCCGGCCCGCAACAGGAGCTGGTGCAGGACCTCCAAGGGTTTGCCTTCGATCTCCACCACCTGATTGCGCACGCGCAGTTCGTAGCGAAGCTCGTGGAATTCGCACTCGCCGAACTGCCACACGCGTCCGTCAGCAGGCGGAGGAGTCGGATGAGGCGGTCTGGACGCCATAAGGAATGCCCTGGTTACCGGTTGTCGCTGTTCAATGGGGTGAAGCACGCGGGAGTGGCGCTTGCCCAGAGCTGTATTTTGGGTGCCATTCTCCCATAAGCGCCCCGGCGAGGCAATCGTTTGTTCCTCAGCCCCGGACGCGGACGAAAAAGCCTGTACCCAAGCAAAATCAGCCGGTCAGCCGGCTTCTTCAGAGTTCTTGAGAATTCCGTTAGGACAACCGGGCCCGCGCTGAGACAGGCTATTCGACAGTTGCGAATTGGGGTGAGGGAGCGTTGGCCGGTACAAAACTGGGGAGTGTTGTTCCGCTCCAGGCTCCCTGCACTCCGCTCAAGCCAGTCAGTCCCCAGCGACTTCGGAGGAAGGATGCACGCCTCAGGCCAGCCCTACCGTCCCAGCAGCGTCATTCACTTTTTTGTCATCCTGGTCTTTTGTGCTGCCATGGCAATAATGTCGCCGGCGCAAACCCTCACCACCCTGCACAGCTTCAACGGGAGTGACGGCATGTTCCCCTACCGCGAGGGGCTGGTCCAGGGTATCGATGGCAACTTCTACGGCACAACGGAAAATGCGGGCGCGGACGATTACGGGCTGGTGTTCAAGATGACTCCCGAAGGCGCGGTCACAACCCTTCACGAGTTCGTCGGTACCGATGGCGAGTACCCGCCAGCCGGCCTGGTGCAGGACGGGTCCGGCAATCTTTATGGGACAACCCGCGGGGGCGGCCCAGGTCCTTCCCCGGGAGTGGTATATAAAATCACGGCGCAGGGGACGTTTAGTGTCCTGACGGGCGCTCTTGGCGGCGGTGTGATCTACGCGCCGGTCCTGCTGGCCAGCGACGGGAACCTCTATGCCGTGGCCTCCAACGGCAATGGTGGTATCGGCAGCGTATTCGCGGTCGGCACCAATGGCAGCAATCCCAGGGTGGTGTACACATTCTGCCAACTGAGCAACTGCACGGACGGCAAAACCCCGTTTGGCGGCCTGGCCGAGGGCCCCGACCACAACCTTTATGGCACCACGAATCTGGGCGGAGCAAACAACGTCGGCACCATCTACCGGCTCACGCCCGGCGGCACTTTAACCGTGCTGCACAGTTTTGATGATACTGATGACGGCAGCCGTCCACGGGGCAAACTCATCCTGGCGAGCGATGGCTATCTCTACGGCACAACCTATACCGGCGGAGCCGGAAGCCACGGCACCGTCTTCAAAATCAAGCCTGACGGCAGCAATTTCACCACAACGTGGGCATTTTGCTCGGACCACGGTTGCGCGGCTGGCGCCACCCCGGAAACCGGAGTGACCGAAGGTCCGGATGGCAACTTCTACGGAAGCGCCGCCGGCGGCGGCCAGTATGGAAAAGGCACCGTGTACCGGCTCACGCCCAGCGGCCACGCGACTTCGCTTCACGACTTTTGCCAGTGCAACGGCGAAGGCGCTAATCCTTATACCGATCTGCTGGTGGCCAACGACGGCTATTTGTATGGAACCACCTACATCGGAGGAACCGACAACGACGGTACCGTCTTCAAAATCACCGGCCCGCCAGTGATCTCGACCTCAACATCGCTGACGAGCGCGCCCAACCCATCGCATGAGGAACAAGTCGTGGCCATGACAGCGACTGTGACGGCGCAGAGTGGAGTTCCCGCCGGCAATGTCGTGTTCAGCAGCGATGGCATACAGATCGGCGAGGCGGTTTTGAGCAACGGCGTGGCGGTGCTGAACTACTCCAGTCTCTCGCTGGGCACGCACAGTCTGGTCGCGGTCTATCAAGGTGGCAACGGCTTTGCCGGAAGTACTTCGAATACCGTGCAGCAGGTGGTTACGCTTCCCGCCAGCACGACGACTGTCACCAGCACGCCGAATCCCTCGACCGTCGGACAGCAGGTGACCATCACCGCCACGATTGGACCGGCCGGACCTCCGCAGCCTACCGGAACGGTCAGCTTCACCTCGAATAATTCGACCATCTCCGGCTGCACCAATCTCACGCTGTCGAATCGGACAGCAGTGTGTGTGACGACAGGGCTGCTCACCGGCACCGATGTCGTCCTCGCCACCTATTCCGGCGATAGCAACTATGGCCCCAGCCAGGGCTCGGTGGTGCAGATCGTCAATCCTGTGCCTATGGCCTTGGAATTTGTGGCCGTCTCGCCGTGTCGCATCGTGGATACCCGCCATGCTAACGGCACCTTCGGCGGCCCAGCGATCTCCGGCGGCACCAGTCGCACCTTCCCGCTCACCGAAGGCGACAATCCCTGCGGCATTCCTGCCAGCGCCATCGCTTACTCGGTCAACGTCACGGTGGTGCCGCAAGGCACACTCGGCTATCTCACCATCTGGCCCACCGGCGAAGGCCAGCCGGCAGTCTCGACCTTGAACTCGCTCGACGGCCGCATCAAGGCCAATGCCGCCATCGTTCCCGCGGGCACGCCCAACGGCTCGGTCAGCGTCTATGTCACCAACACGACCAATGTCGTGCTCGACATCAACGGCTACTTCAGGGCCGCCAACGGCTCGACCCTGGCGTTCTATCCGCTGGCTCCGTGTCGCGTGGCCGACACCCGCCAGCCCAACGGGCCGCTGGGCGGCCCGTCGCTCGCCGCCGGCGTGGAGCGCGACTTCCCGGTGCTGGACAGCAGTTGCGGGCTGCCATCCGCCGCGGTGGCCTACTCCTTCAACTTCACCGTCGTGCCCAAAACCTCCGCCGGCGTCGGCTACCTGACGGTGTGGCCGTACGGACAATTGCAACCGGTGGTCTCCACGTTGAATGACCTCACCAATACCATCGTGGCCAACGCAGGGTTGGTGCCGGCGGGCACGGACGGCCAGATCGCTGCCTATGCCACCAACGACACCGACCTGATCATCGACGCCAACGGCTACTTCGCGGCGCCGGGCACTGGCGGACTGTCCTTCTATCCGCTGACGCCGTGTCGCGTGATTGACACTCGCCACAACAATGGACAGCCCTTCACCGGAGAGGTGACGGTGCCGGTCGAGACCAGTCCGTGTGGACCGCCGGCGACGGCCGAGGGCTACGTGTTCAATGCGACGGTGGTGCCGCAGGGATCGCTCGGCTATCTGACGCTGTGGCCCGATCCGCTGCAACGGCCGACGGCGTCCACGCTGAACGCGCTGGATGGGGCGATCACCTCGAACATGGCGATTGTGCCCAACGGCGATGGCAAGACCGATGCGTATGCCTCCGGCTATACCCAGCTCATCCTGGATATCTCCGGCTACTTCGCGCCGTAATCTGGGATTGGATGGATTCGTAAAGGGCTGGGTGCCCCGGGTCTCGCGATTTTCGAGACCCGGGAGTCGACGGATTCATTTGTCCCGAAGGCAATCACCGCTCCTCTGTCATCTGCCCGGCCAGGATCGGCTCTCCCGCCGTGGCTTGGTAAGCAAAGCCGGAGACAATGACGCTGGTGTGAAGATGCCGGTCGTATCCACGTAGGCGGCGGTGCTGACCTTCAGCCATCCGTAGTGGATCTCGTGGTCGGGCCCCTGGAAGCGCAAACCCAGGTAACGCGCGGGCAGATTGAGCCATTGCCCATCCACGCCTGCGTCGCACATGCCCCAATACAGCCCGGCCAGCACGGAATAGTTGAAATCGAAGCGCTGGGCCGAACCGACGGCTGCGCCTGCCGGCAGCGGCGCAGCTTCATCCGACCATACGTTGCCGGGCGACACGACGACCCCATCTGCTTGTGCGGGGGAGACGGTAGCGCTCCAAATGTACTCATCGCCTGACTGACAGTAGCTTTGCAGCAGCTTCGACCGCAGGGTGAAATCGACGACCCCGTCGCGGTTGAGGTCGATGTCGTAGCTGCCGCCAAGCGGGATGGATACGTTAATCCGGGTATAGAGAATCTGTGCAGCGGCGGGCGGCGCCGCGATGACGGCCACCAGCGCCGCAAATGTAAACATGAGTCCGAGGAACCGCATATGTCCTCCTGTCTGGCGATGCCATTCCCCGCGCCAGCACGGTCATGTAGCGCCAGAGGTCTATCAGCCTCTGCGCGCAGGTGCGACATCACTCACGCTAGCAGTGGGGAGGGGGGGGTCAGTGACCTTCGACACATAGCCGGGCGCAACGCTCGTTCACCGTATATGGCTCAAAACAAACGTCATCGGAAAATGGCTTCCATTCCGAACCCGACCGGTGGTACCATCCCCGCCACATCCACTGCCCAGTGTCTCTGTTCTCTGCGAATTTGCGGCGCGTCGTCAGGGTCAATCGCCGAAGAATGCGCGCTCCATCAGAAAGAACTGAGCGGCTTGGACCGAATCCCACGTAGCCAATCCGGGAGGATACCGATGCGGAGTGCCCGCAATTCTCATCTGTCCTTACAGCTCCTGAGTTTCCTGCTGCTCGGCGCTCTGCTGGCGCTGCCGGCGGCGGCCCAGATTGTGACCGCCACCGTTCCCGTTGGTCCCGGACCGCAAGGCATCGCCGTCAACACCGCCACCAACAAGACCTACGTGGCCAATGTCAATTGCGATTCAACTTTGCCGTGTGGCACTGGAACGGTCACGGTGATTGATGGCGCAACCAATCGCACCACAACGGTAAATGTCGGCTATGCGCCCATTGCGGTGGCGGTGAACCCGGTCACCAACAAAATTTACGTCGCCAATAACTGCGGCAACGACCCTACTGCGCAAATCGGTAACGGTAACGGTGATTGACGGCGCGACCAACGCGACCAAGACCATCAATGTGGGTGCGTATCCTTACGCGCTGGCCGTTGACCCGGCCAGAAATGTTACCTACGTCTCCAACAATTGCGGCAATGATCCCAACTGCAACCTCCTGGGAACGCTGACAATCATTTACGGCACCAGCAAGTCAACCGGCACTCTGTCTGTCGGCTAATTACCCCTGGGACGTCGAGGTCAATTCCGTTACCAACGAAATCTGGGTGGTCAACAGCATTGCGGATCGATTACTACAACGGCTACTGTGATGGTCAGGGATCTATTACGGTGGTCAACGGCGCCACCTACGCCACCGCAACGGTTTACCTTGACTACGCTCCCTTCTACGCGGCCATTAATCCGGTCACCAATCAGGTTTACGTGGTCAACGATTGCGGAGTGGATATTAACTGCACCGACAGCTACAGCACCGCGACCCACATTGACGGCAATACCCTTCAACGCCGTGGATATCGATATCCGGCGCCTTTTCCTACGGCGCTCGCCATCGATTCCGTCACCAACGACATCTATGTAGCCGACACTTGCGGCAATGACCTGACTTGCAGCAGCGCCGGCACCGTGACCGTTATTGACGGCACCAACGACAACTCCGGGTATATCGATACCGATGTCGCTCCCAGTTATGTTGCGGTAGACGCCGCACGCAACCAGATCTACGTACCCAACGAGTGCGGCCACGATCTCACCTGTAAAGCCCGGGAACCGTCACCAACATCGACGGCTATACCTTCGATACCTACTTCGTGGACGTCGGCTATGGGCCCTACACGCTCGCACTAAATACCGTCACCGCCAATGTTTATGTGCCCAATTTCTACGACGACACCGTCTCGGTGATTGCCGGCTACAACAGTCCGACGGCACTCGAATTTGTGCCCATCGCGCCGTGCCGCGTTGTGGATACGCGCCGCACCCCGTACGGCACTTTCAACGGCCCCTCCATCCCGGGGCAGTCCTCGCGTAACTTCCCCATCCCGCAGGGTGCTTGCGGCATTCCCGACACCGCCCTTGCCTACTCGGTGAACATGACTATGGTGCCCATCAACCACGGTCCGGTGGGATATCTCACCATCTGGCCCACGGGTGAAGACCAGCCGGTGGTTTCCACCATGAACTCGCTGGACGGCCGCATCAAGGCGAATGCTGCCATCATACCTGGCGGCTATCAGGGCGCGGTCAGCGTCTATGCCAGCAATACCACCGACGCAGTCATTGACATTGACGGCTACTTCACTACCGCCAACAACCAGAGCCTTCAGTTCTATCGGCTGACGCCCTGCCGCGTTTTCGACACCCGCCATGCCGACGGCGACCTGGGTGGACCCGAATTGACCGGTGGCGTTCCCCGCAGCTTCCCGCTGCTGGAAAGCAGTTGCATTCCGTCGAATGTCACGCCGGTAGCGTATTCCATGAACTTCACGGTGACGCCGAATGGCGGACAGCCCATGGGATTCCTGACCGTCTGGCCGACCGGACAGGGCCGGCCCGTGGCTTCCATTCTGAACAACCTGACCAACACCTACGTCGCCAATGCCGCTATCGTTCCTGCCGGCGCCGACGGAGCCATTTCCGCCTATGCCGACCAGAACACCGACCTGGTGGGTGACATCAATGGATACTTCGCAAATCCGGGGTCGGGAGGTCTGGAGCTGTACACCGGCGTTCCTTGCCGCGTGATTGACACCCGCAAGGCCGGCGGCGCTTTCAGTGGAACCATCGCGGTGGATGTAGTGGACAGTCCCTGTAACATCCCCAGCGCGGCAGAGGCTTACGTCTTCAATGCCACCGTCATACCGTCTGGCCCATTGAGTTACCTGACGCTGTGGCCGGACGGCGAGGACCAGCCGGTGGTTTCCACGCTGAACGCGCTGGACGGCTACATCACCTCCAACATGGCGATTGTTCCCAACGACAACGGCTTTACCGACGCCTATGCCGCGGGACTGACCAACCTCGTCCTGGACATCTCCAGCTACTTCGCGCCGTAGGAGCGCTGCTTTCGGTCTTTCACTCAGGGCGACTTCGGTCGCCCCTTTTTTGCGAGTTTGCATGCGGTTCGCTATGCTTACATCGGCTGCGTACGTGGGTCACTGACAAGTCGCGCTCGACGGTGAGAAGCTTTCCCTGCTTTCTCGAGGCCTTATCCGCAGGTAGCGGGCGGCAAAGGAGGCGCTGTGACCAGATTCGGCGTCGCAACAACGCTCTGCATCGTCCTTATGTTTTGCGCCGCATCGGCGATTCCCTTGCCCGCACAAACTTTCACTGGGCTGGTGAGTTTTGACTACACCGACGGCGCCAGCCCTTACTCCTCCGTCATCCAGGGCGTGGATGGAAATTTCTACGGCACCACCTATGGCGGCGGCAGCGGCAGCAACTGCTTCTACAACTGTGGAACGGTCTTCGAGATCACGCCCAGCGGCACCCTGACCACGCTGCACAACTTCGTCGGGACGGACGGCTCCAATCCCGTCGGCGCGCTGGTACAGGGTGCTGACGGAAACTTTTACGGGACTACCGAGAATGGCGGCGCCAACGACCTGGCGGAGTGCAATCAAAGTCCGCTGGTAGGGTGCGGCACGGTCTTCCGGATCACCCCGAGCGGCGTGCTGACCACGCTTCACAGCTTTTGCTCGCTGGCGAACTGCGCCGACGGCGCGTGGCCTACCGGAACGCTGGTGCAAGGTACTGACGGAAATTTCTACGGAACCACCTGGCAAGGCGCCAATCAGGGGTCTGCCAACACCTGCCTCATGGACGGCCGTTTCGGTTGCGGCACCGTGTTTAAGATCACGCCCGACGGCACGCTGACCGTGTTGCACGACTTCTGCTCGGGATCCAACTGCACCGATGGCTACTGGCCGATCGGCGGTCTGGTGCAGGCAACCGACGGCAACTTCTACGGCACCACCGCGGCCGGCGGCGGCTCCGGCAAGGGCACCATCTTCAAGATCACTGCCGCGGGGAATCTCACCACCCTGGGACACCCGGGCTCAGGGAATTATGCGACCGCAAGCCTGGTGCAAGGCGTCGACGGGAATTTCTACGGAACTACTCTGAGCGGTGGCGATGGCTATGGCACGGTTTACCGGGCGACGCCCGCGGGCATCGTGACCACGCTGCACAGCTTTGGCTTTGCCAGCGACGGCGAGTATCCGGTCGGGCTGGTGCAAGCCACCGACGGAAATTTCTACGGCACCACCAAGACGGGCACCACCGGAAGCTACGGGGAGATTTACAAGATCACGTCCACTGGCACGCTCACCGTGGTATACAACCTCGCCGGCAACGACGGCAGTACACCGGTGGCCGCCTTGGTGCAAGGCACCGACGGAAATTTCTACGGCACTACCAGCAGCGGCGGATTCAACCGGTATTACGGCACCGTCTTCCAGTTGGACACTGGACTGGCGCCGTTCATCGAGACCGAGCCAACCTCCGGCGCAGTGGGAACGCCGGTCATCATTCTTGGCACGAATGTGGCGGGCGCGACCAGCGTCACCTTCAACGGCACCGTGGCAACATTCGATATAGTTTCCTCTACCGAAATCACGACCACCGTGCCCGCCGGCGCAACCACCGGCCCGGTCAAGGTAACCACTCCCGGCGGCACGGTAACCAGTAACGTGAATTTCGTGGTTTTGGAAGGCTTGACCGTATCCACCAACGGCAGCGGAACAGTAACCAGCACCGACGGTTTCATTAGCTGTCCGGGAACCTGTAGCAATGGTTACCCGGCCAACACGCCGGTAACGCTCAACGCGACTGCCGCCGCTGGCTGGGCCTTCTCCAATTGGACCGGAGCGTGCAGCGGCGCCGGTTCCTGCAACCTGACCATGACACGGAACTTCTCGGTCGGAGCCACCTTCACGCAGCTCAGTTACGTGCTGACAGTTTCGACCGCCGGCAATGGCACGGTGAGCAGCAGCGATGGCCACATCAATTGTCCCGGCACCTGCAGCTATTCCTATCTCAGCTATAGCCCGGTAACTCTGAATGCGGCGGCCGCATCCGACTGGATCTTTGCCGGCTGGACCGGCGCCTGCAGCGGCGTCGGCGCATGTAACCTCACCATGACTGCCAACCTCTCGGTCACTGCCGTGTTCATCGAGCCCGGCCATGGACTGACCTTCAGCGCCGCCACGCCCTGTCGGCTCGTCGATACGCGAAAGACCGGCAATCCCATTGCCGGGCGGCACCTCGCAGAACTACACCGTGCCGCAACTCGGCGGCTGCAACATTCCCACCACCGCGGCGGCGTACTCGCTGAACGTGACCGTGGTGCCGCACGGGACGCTGGGTTACATCACCATCTGGCCGACGGGCGAAGCCCAGCCCACGATTTCCACCATGAACTCGCTCGACGGCCGCATCAAGGCGAACGCGGCTATCGTGCCCGCAGGTTCGGACAACACGGTCAGCGTTTATGCCAGCAACACCACAGATCTGGTACTGGACATCGACGGGTACTTCTCGCCAAGCGGTGGCGGCTCGGATCTGCAGTTCTATCCGCTGACGCCCTGCCGGGTATTGGACACGCGCAACGCCGACGGCTCGCTGGGCGGTCCGTACCTCAAGACCGGCCAGGAGCGGGACTTCCCGGTACTGTCGAGCGACTGCAACATCCCCAGCACCGCCGCGGCTTACTCGATGAACTTCACCGTGGTGCCGTACGAGGACCAGCCGCTGGGTTATCTGACGGTGTGGCCGCAGGGCGGCTCGCAGCCGGTGGTCTCGACGCTGAACAACCTAACCGCGACCATCGTGGCCAATGGGGCCATCGTGCCCGCAGGTACCGATGGCGGGATCGCGACCTATCCTTCCGGCAACACGCAGTTGGTGGCCGACATCGACGGATACTTTGCGGCTGCCGGAACCGGCGGCTTGTCGCTGTATCCCACGGCGCCGTGCCGGGTGATCGACACGCGCAAGACCAGCGGCCAGTTCACGGGCGAGTTGACGGTAAACGTAGTCGGGAGTCAGTGCGCTCCGCCCAGCAACGCGCAAGCCTATGTGTTCAACGCGACGGTGGTGCCGAACGGTGAGCTCGGCTACCTGACGCTGTGGCCGGATACGGAAGACAAGCCGGTAGTCTCAACCCTGAACGCCACCGACGGCGCCATCACCTCGAACCTGGCGATTGTGCCCAACGTAAACGGCAAGACCGACGCCTTTGCCTCCGGCACCACGCAACTGGTGCTCGACATCTCCAGCTACTTCGCGCCGTAGGGCAGTCGCCAGCGGCCAGAGCTGGTTCGACGACTCCGGCATCGTATAGCAAAGCCCCATCCAAACCAACCCGGCTTGGATGGGGCACCCTGAGGATGCGACGGCGGCCCACCGCCCGAACGCATCGCGCTAGTGTCCGCAGTGCAACATGAGTCCGTGTCTGTGCATAGGCATTTGGCTAATATTCGCCGTCGAGCTGGATCCCGGTGGCGTACGCATGACGTCAGCCACCGACAGGCCTACGAGTGGTCCGAATACAGGCGTTGCCAGAAAGGCGTGGACGCTGCCCGCTTCCGGCCCGCTGATGACAACTGCCTGCCCCCCGATTTGTCCGCGCTCGTTGATCTTGGCAGCGAAGGTCGCGTAGAGGTTGGAACCGGCGGGAAATAGCGTGTTGAGGTCGATCAGTACCCCGTTCTCCCAGAGGAAGGCATGCGACCAGGAGAAGTTAGAGTCCCAGTTTCCTCCCACCACCTGGCCTCGGTTGTTGTTGCCGAAGGCTGAGCCGCCAAAATCTCCCGGCAGCAGGCCGAGGTTGGTGAGTACGCCGTTCTGCCAAACCGAGCCGGATTGGGTGGTGCCGTCTGCACTGCCGATGGTCCCAACAATTTGGCCATGGTTGTTAACGCCCTCGGCGATAGCGCCGGTTCCGAGCTCCGGAAGCTCGGAGGCAACGCCGTTGGTCCACGATACGGCGTGAATCGTCGCACCGCCGCAGGTTCCTGAGTAGCCTACGACCTGGCCGCGATCATTGTTCCAAAATGCGAATCCGTCGGGATTGCCACTCAGCGTAGGCAGAGCGTGCGCCCTGCCGTTTCGCCACAACACCGGCAGTTGAATGTGGTTATTCGTCGTGCCCGGCGCGCAGGTGGAGTCCACGTTACCGTTTTCCGCCATTCCTACGATTTCTCCACTTTCATTGATCGCGCTCGCCTCCCCGTTATTTCCGCCCAGCGTGGGCAGAGCGCTCATATGGAAGAATTGCCAAAGAAAAGGGCGACAGGTGAGGTGGGTGCCGAAGCCGCAAATGTCCTCGCCGTTCGGGTCTGGGACATTGGTTTCGGAATAACCGACGATCTGTCCAACGTCGTTGATCTGGCCCCAGTTCATCCAACTGTTCGGTCCTCCGAGCGTGCCCAGGTCGAACAGGAATCCGTACGCGCCCAGCACGGCGCGTCCGTTTTCCAGTGTCCCGAATAGGCTATTCCCCCCGCTCCCCCTATGTTTCCAGCCATGATCTCGGTCCAGCCTTCATTGTTGACGGCCATGACCATGGAATATGCGTCATTTTTCGGAGTGCCCAAATCGACAACTTGGTAGTGCGATTGAGCGACTGCATTGCCCAGGCAAGCCAGAACCATCGTTGTGACCCACAGTACCCAGTAATTCTGCGACCGTCTTGCTGCGCTCATACCTTCTCCTTTTCGTCTTGAGGAAAGTCTCCGCGCCGTGAGCAGCGGCGGTTTGCGCCGCGCGCCGACCCGGTGCGATCGAATGGTTGATGTTCAACTCAGAGCACAAGCAGGGTGGTGTTGCGTGCTGGCCTGTACAAAAGCATTTGAGCTGCCATCAACTTCTCGCTATCGCCGGCGGGCTTCGGCTTGGTTACGGCAGGAGCAAACGCCGGGACGGAGCGTGACGCGAGTCACACGGAATGACTTTTTTGAAACTGCATTCGTCGCAGAACCGGCTACAGGGGCGGATGTACATCTACAAGAAACGAGACTTCAGCAACCACGGTTCTATGGAAACAAGGAATCGCTGCTTTCGATTTGCATCTATTCTTGTGCAACTAGTTGTACATTACAACTAGTTGTATTCTTGCAATAATCCGCTGCCTGCGTTTTCGCCAGCAGGCAGAAAATCGTGGCAGACTAAGACGTTCGGGAACACATCCGCGCCCTAGTACTACGACTAGTCCCGGGTCTCGCGCCGTTCGAGACCCGGGAGTCGGTCACCCATCACCTCGTAAATTCCCAGGTCTCGAACCCCCGAGACCTGGGCGCCCCTCCTGAGCAGGCTTACGGGGTCCGCAGGAAGCCGTGATGCAGGTTGTTGGCGTCAATGTCCTGTCCGGTGATCGCCCCAAACACGTTGGGGGTGTTCGGAAGCGTGCCCTGGCCGGCGGCCGTTCCTGCCCCCGGACAGTCGAAGGTGGTGATGCCGCCGGACGGGCTCCGCACGAAGCCGTGATTCACGTTGTTGGCGTCAACGTATTGTCCAGTAACGCCACCCCACAGGTCGATGCCCTCAGGTACGGTGCCTTGGCCGGAGCCGTTGCCCGCTGCCGAAACGTTAAAGGTTGTGATGGCGCCGTTCACACCGCGCACGAAGCCGTGACTCACCCCGCTGGCGTCGATGTAGTTTCCTGCGGTTGTCCCCAGGTCGCTGATGCTGGAGCCTTCGGTACCCTGGTTGGCGCCCGTGCCTGCGCCGCTAACGTTGTATTCCGTAATGTTGCCGTTGGCAGCCCGCACGTAGCCGTGAAGGGCGCCGTTCGCGTCAAGGTAAACTCCGGTGAACGTTCCCTCCAGGTTGAGGGCGCTGGCCACTGGGGCAAGCGTGTTTACCGAACCCACGGGATCGAATGAGGTGAAGGTGCGGTAAGGCGGATAGGTGACAAACCCGTGAGATACACCGCTGGCGTCAATGTAGTTTCCGGAGATTTCTCCTCCCAGGTTGATGTTGCCCGCGACGGTACCCTGGCCGGCGGCTTGCCCCGCGTTGGGCACGTTCAAAGCAATGAAGTTCGTGAACGGAGCGGCAGTCACGAAGCCGTGAGACACATTATTTGCGTCAAGGTAGAACCCGGTAATCACTCCGAACAGGTTGATGCTGAACGTAATCGTGCCCTGGCCCGAGGCTGTGCCCGCGCCCGGAGCATTAAATTCGCTGAAGGTGCTGGGCGAGCCACAACCTGAAACGCACTGGTAGCCGTGAAACACGTTGTTATTGTCAAGGAACGATCCCACGACCGTCCCCTGCGGGTTGATGCCAAAGCCCCCGGTGCCCTGGCCGGCGCCGGTGCCCGCGCCCGGAGCGTCAAACATGGTGATGTGTGCAGATGGGGCGCTGGTTTGAGCGCCGGCTAAACCACAGGCAAGAAATACGACACCTACTACCTTCCAAAGCTGCATTCGATTCATAACTCCTCCCGAGTCGAGTTGAAGTGAGTTGGTCAGGGTGGAACCCCTTGGACACAGTGGCGTTCCGTGCATGGCGTGCACGAAAGCACTTGAGCTGCCATTAGCGTCCGCTGCAGCCCGCCTGAACCTCAGCTTCCGTTACAGCCGGATTGAAATCGGGTATGGACGAGTTGCGGGGTAGGGCAATGTGCAAGAAAGCATTATTCGCCGCCCTGCTGGTTCGGGGATTTGACGAGCGGAAGGCCGGCGCACATCTACAAGAAACCGGACTTCAGCGGCGCCAATTCTATGGTTAAAGGGATGCTGATGGCATAATACAACTAGTTGTACTATGCAATCAGTTGCAAACTAGGAGCATTCGGGAGGCAACGCCTAAACTCGGAACGAGGGCAGAGTACGCAGGGAAATGCAACGGTCGTACAATGATTTCAGGGCCAGGAATGCCAAACCGGAATCGAGACAAGGCGGGCCAGGATCACAGGTCAGCCTGCGCCATGAACATGATGGTCGAGATGTTCGGCGATCAGTGGAGTCTGCTGATCATCCGCGACATCATTTTCATGAACCGAAGGCATTTTCGCGAGCTGCTGACCAAGTCCCTGGAGGGGATTGCCTCAAATATTCTGGCCGATCGCCTGCAAAGGCTTGTCCGGCAGGGGATCATCGTCAGGTCGCATGACGCCACCCATAAGCAGAAAGTCATTTACAGCCTTACCGAAAAAGGCATCGAATTGTTTCCTCTTCTGATGGAGATGAATGTGTGGGGTCACAAATATTTGCCGGCCTCCAGGCTGAAGGGCCTGGCTCGGGTCCTGGAAGAAGGGGGACCGAAGCTGAAGGCGGAATTCATGGCTGAACTTCGCGAAACCCATCTTCCCAAGGCCGGTGCCAGGAAAAATCCGCGGAGCTCGACGACATCTGCGCGCATTTCTGCAACGCGGAAGATCCAGGCGGCTTACCAAGCGGAGCTGGCTAAAAGAGGACGGTAGCGAATCTCCGGTCCCAGATCGCCCAGAGTCTGGCTGGGCCATCGGGGCCTAATTCATTTTGGTCTCGCCGCGGTTTGCCTTGGCGCGCCCGGCAACTCTACAATGAATGTTTCCCCTTCCAGGGTTTTGCCATCATGATTCATTTTCCTGTACCGGAAGCGCTTACCTTTGATGACGTGTTGCTGCTGCCTGCCAAGTCGGACGTGGTTCCGGCGCTGGCCGACACCAGCACCAAACTCACCCGCAATATCGAGCTGCGCGTCCCGCTGATCAGCGCGGCCATGGACACGGTGACCGAGTCGCGCATGGCCATCGCCATGGCGCAGCAGGGCGGCATGGGCATCATCCACCGCAACCTGACCATCGAGCAGCAGGCCAGCGAGGTGGACAAGGTGAAGCGCTCGGAGAGCGGCATGATCGTGGATCCCATCACCATGTCGCCGGACGAGAAGATTTCCGACGCGCTGGAGGTGATGCGCCGCTACCGCATCTCCGGCGTGCCCATCACCAAGAACAAGAAGCTGGTGGGCATCCTGACCAACCGCGACCTGCGCTTCGAGACCCGCACCGATGTTCCCATCCGCGAGGTGATGACCAAGGAAAACCTGATCACCGTGCCGGTGGGAACCACGCTGGCCGAGGCCGAGAAAATCCTGCATCAGCATCGCGTGGAGAAGCTGCTGGTGGTGGATGATCACTACAACCTCAAGGGCCTGATCACGGTGAAGGACATCCAGAAGCGGCTGAAATATCCGACTGCGGCCAAGGATGCGCAGGGACGGCTGCGGGTGGGCGCAGCCATCGGCGCTACCGGCGATTATCTGGAGCGGGCGCAGGAGATGGTCCGCCTCAAGGTGGACCTGGTGGCCATTGACAGCGCGCACGGACATTCCACGCGGGTCATTGAGGCAGTGAAGAAGATCAAAGCGACGCTGCCGGAAGTGGACCTGATCGCCGGCAACGTTGCGACCTTTGATGGCGCCTGCGAACTGGCGCGGGCGGGGGCCGACGGCATCAAGGTCGGCATCGGGCCAGGCTCCATCTGCACCACGCGCGTGGTTACCGGCGCGGGGGTGCCGCAGATTACCGCTATTGCCGAAGCCGCGCGCGCCACTCGCGACAGCGACGTCTGCATCATCGCCGACGGCGGCATCAAGTATTCCGGCGACATCACCAAAGCGATTGCCGCTGGCGCCGGCTGCGTGATGATCGGCTCGCTGCTGGCGGGCACCGAAGAAAGTCCCGGCGAAACCATCCTTTACCAGGGCCGCTCGTTCAAGACGTATCGCGGCATGGGCTCGCTGGCCGCCATGGCGCAGGGTTCCAGCGAACGTTACTTTCAGACTACCGATGCCGACTCGTCGGTCCCGGTGCTGTCGGAAGACGGCAGCGAAGGCAATCGCCTGGCGAAGCTGGTTCCCGAAGGCATCGAAGGCCGTGTTCCCTATCGCGGCACGGTCGGCATGATCGTCTATCAGTTGGTCGGCGGAGTGAAGAGCGGCATGGGTTACCTGGGCTGCGGCACCATTGCCGAGCTGCAGCAGAAGGCGCGCTTCGTGCGCATCAGCGGCGCGGGCCTGCGCGAGAGCCACGTGCACGACGTCATGATCACCCGCGAGGCCCCCAATTATCGCGCCGAGTAAGTCCTCGGGCATGATGAGCGGGCCTTGCTGACGCCGTCCTTCCGCACTCTGGCGCGTCGCTGGTGGCCGGTCGCGCTGTGGCTGCTCATCATTCGCCTGGAATCCACCGACATGGCGTCCGCCAGCAACACCGGCGGCCTGCTGCGCTCGCTGCTGGCGCTGGTCATCCGCAATCCCAGTCAGGAATTTCTGGACCTGCTGAATGAAGTGCTGCGCAAGAGCGGTCACTTTGTCGGCTATGGGATTCTCGCGGTGCTGGTGGTGCTGGCGCTGCGCAATACCAATCGTGACCGGCTCGCCGGGTTGCTGAAAAGGCCGTGGGGCGGGCGTTTCAGCGATCTATGGCGCTGGAACTGGGCAGTGCTGGGCGTGCTGCTGACCATCGTGACGGCCGCGTTCGACGAGATGCACCAATCCACCATGCCCTCGCGTACCGGCCGTTGGCAGGACGTGGTGCTCGACACCTGCGGCGCGGTAGTGCTGCTGGCGGGGTTTTATGTCTGGACCAGACGCGGCTATGTGCGCAGAAACTCCGTTTCGCCGAGTCGATGAGTAAGGGCACGACTTCCAGTCGTGCCGGCAAGCCCTTTATTCACGGAATTTCGCCTTGCGCCCGCAAATAAAAAATCCCACACCGGACGGAGCCGGCGTGGGATGTGTCACTACTTCAAACTTTCGCGGACTACTCTTCCTTCTTGCCCTTGTCTTCCGCCGCTTCTGCAGCCATTTCCTTGTTCTCGGCTTCCTGCGATTCCATGGCCTTGCGGGTTTCCTCGGCGCGCTTGGCGCGAACCTCGGCGCGTTTCTGGCGCTTCTCGTCCAGCGTCTTCTCGCTGCCCAGCAGTTCCACAAAGGCCTGCTCGCCACCATCGCCGCGACGGAAGTCGCTGCGAATGATGCGCAGGTAGCCGCCCTCGCGGTCGCCAAAACGCGGCGAGATGCTGTCGAACAGCTTGTCCACGGCGTCACGCGTCATCAGGTACGCGGCTGCCTGGCGGCGGGCCGCCACGTCTCCGCGCTTGCCCAGCGTGATCATCTTTTCCACGTGCGGGCGCATGGCCTTGGCCTTGGTCACCGTGGTCTCAATGCGCTCTTCCACGATCAGTGAAGTCACCAGGTTGCGCAGCAATGCGCGGCGGTGCTCCGTGTTCCGTCCCAGCTTCCATCCAGCTCTACGATGACGCATGTTCGTGTCCTTCGAAAATCAGTTGTCAGTGGCCAGTTGCCAGTTGCCAGTGTTGGTTGTCTGACAACGGACAACCGACAACTGACAACTTCTTATTAGTAAGTCGGTTCGTTTCCGTAAATGCCGGAACCCATGCCCAGGCCCGACATCGGCGACGGACTGGCGGGCACGGCGTTGCCATGCTCGTCAATCTTCATGCCCAGGCTCAAGCCCATCGAGGCCAGGATTTCCTTGATCTCGTTCAGCGACTTGCGCCCGAAATTCTTGGTCTTCAGCATCTCGGCTTCGGACTTCTGCACCAACTCGCCAATGGTCTGAATGTTGGCGTTCTTCAGGCAGTTGTAGCTGCGGACCGAAAGCTCCAGCTCCTCCACCGAACGGTTCAGATTTTCGTTGATCCGTTCCGGCTTGTCGGCGGCGCCGGCGGCCTGCGCCTCCAGCTCCTCCTCGAAGTTGATGAAGATGTTCATGTGGTCCTTGAGCAGCTTGGCTGCCAGGCCCAGAGCATCCGCCGGAGTCACCGAACCGTTGGTCCAGATTTCGATGGCCAGCTTGTCGTAATCGGTGATCTGTCCCAGTCGGGCGGCTTCCACCGAGTAGTTGCACTTGCGCACCGGCGAGTGCACCGAATCAATGGGAATGAAGCCCAGACCCAGGTCCTCGTCGAAGTTCTTGTCGGCGGAAACGTAGCCGCGGCCCTTCTTCAGCCGCATCTCCATGTCCAGCTTGCCGCCCTCGCTGATGGTGGCGACGTACACATCCTTGTCCAGCACTTCGACGTCGGCGTCGGCCTCGATCATGCCGGAGGTGATAACGCCCGGCTGATCGGCGCGCAGATAGATGGCCTTGGGCGCATCGCCATTGAGGCGGAACGGAATCTGCTTCAGGTTCAGGATGATGTCGGTCGCATCCTCAACCACGCCGGGGATGGACTGGAACTCGTGCAGCACGCCTTCAATTTTGACCGCGGTCACCGCGGCGCCCTCGATGGAGGACAGCAATACGCGGCGCAGCGCATTGCCGATGGTGGTACCGAATCCGCGCTCGAACGGCTGTGCCCAGAAGTGACCGTATTTGTCGGTCAGGGTCTCGGCGTCGGTCGCCAGTCGTTTCGGTTTCTGAAAGCCTTTCCAAAGCATTTGCAGCTCCTCTTCTCAGTTCGTCCATGCTGCACAGGCGTCGAATTGAGCCTGGCTGATCTGGGCGAAAGCTAGAAAGCGCAAGGCGGATGCAGCCGCCCCACTTCGGCGAGAAGTACGGGATCCCGGAACGCGCACGCCGCGCCGCGCTCCGGGACATTCGGATTACTTGCTGTACAGTTCGACGATCAACTGCTCATTGATGGGCAGGTTGATGTCTTCGCGCTTGGGCAGGGCCAATACTCTGCCCTTATACCCATCGCGATCCACCTCCAGCCACACCGGGGCCGTCTGGTGGCTGGCGAAGTCCTTGGCCATCTCCAGTATCGCGAGCTTGTTGCTGCTCTCGCGCACCGCGATCTCATCGCCGGCATTTACCTGGAAAGAAGGAACGTTGACCTTCTTGCCATTGACCACCACATGGCCGTGACGCACCAGTTGGCGCGCCTGACGGCGGGCAACGGCGAATCCCAGGCGATATACCACGTTGTCGAGACGCCGCTCCAGTTGTTGCAGCAGCAACTCGCCGGTTACGCCCTTGGAGCGCGCCGCGCGCTCAAAGTAGTTGCGGAACTGGCCTTCCTGGGCGAAGTACATGCGCTTCGCTTTCTGTTTCTCGCGAAGCTGCAGACCGTAGCCGACGATCTTGGCCTTGCGGTCCTTGCCATGTTGTCCGGGAGGGAAATTGCGCTTCTCGATCGGACATTTGTCAGTGAAGCACTTCTGGCCTTTGAGGAACAGCTTCATGCCCTCGCGGCGGCAAAGGCGGCAAACTGCGTCTTTGTAGCGTGCCAAATTACTCTCCAGTCAGTGGCTAGTGGCTGGTGGTCAGTGGCTAGTAAAAGCCCACAGTCCACCTGGACTATGCACTCGGTTAGGATCGGTTTACAGGAATGGCGTCCCTTCTTCCCGATCGAAAATCAGTGGATAGTGGCTAGTGGCTAGCCAAAATCCGCATTTAGCACGTGGAACACTGTCAGGGATACTGTTTAGATGCCGCAAATCCGGTTTCGAATCAACGCGCTATCCACTATCCACTGACCACTATCCACTGCCTTTAGACCCTTCTTCGCTTCGGCGGACGGCAGCCATTGTGCGGCACCGGGGTGACGTCGCGAATGGTGCGGACGTCCAGACCGGAAGCCGCCAGGGCGCGCACCGCCGATTCGCGGCCGGAGCCGGGACCGCTCACCCGCACGTCCACGCTGCGCATGCCGTGGTCACGCGCCTGGTTGGCGGCGTTGGCGGCCGCCTGCTGCGCGGCAAACGGCGTGCCCTTGCGCGATCCGCGGAAGCCCAGCGAACCGGAGCTCTTCCACGACACCGTGTTCCCGGTGGGATCGGTGATGGTGACAATGGTGTTGTTGAAGGAGGCCTGCACGTACACCAGCCCGTGAGGGATGTGCTTGCGCTCTTTCTTCTTGAACTTCTTGCCGCTCTTGCCTTTTTTGTCCGCTGCGGCGGATCCAGCTGGTTTCGCCATGTTTTAAGTCTTCCCCGCTGCTTTCTTCTTATTGGCTACCGTACCCTTGCGCGGGCCCTTGCGGGTGCGGGCATTGGTATGGGTGCGCTGTCCGCGGACCGGCAGGCTGCGGCGATGACGATAGCCGCGATAGGAGCCGATTTCGATCAGGCGCTTGATGTGCATGGTAACGTCTTTGCGCAGATCGCCTTCGACGCCGCCTTCCTGCTCGATGACCTGGCGGATGCGGTTGACCTCGTCTTCGTTCAGGTCGCTTACCTTGCGGTTGGCTTCCACGTTGGCCGAGTTCAGGATGCTCTTGGAGCGCGAGTTGCCAATGCCGAAAATGTAGGTCAGCGCGATGCTGATGTGCTTGTTGCGTGGAAGGTCCACGCCTGCAATACGTGCCATAGTTAACCCTGCCTCTGCTTGTGCTTGGAGTTCTCACAGATCACGCGCACCACCCCGTGCCGGCGGATCACCTTGCACTTATCGCAAATCTTCTTGACCGATGCTCTTACCTTCATAAACCCTCAGTTGTCAGCTCTCAGCCATCAGCCGTCAGTTACTGGCAACTGACTACTGGCTACTGGCTACTATTTGTAGCGATACACAATTCGTCCGCGAGTCAGGTCGTAGGGGGAAAGCTCCACCGCGACCCGGTCGCCGGGAAGGATGCGAATGAAGTTCTTGCGCATCTTGCCGGAAACATGCGCCAGCACCTGGTGCTTGTTCTCCAGCTCCACCTTGAACATGGCATTGGGCAGCGGCTCAACCACTACTGCCATTACTTCAATCGCGTCTTCCTTACTCATTCATATCCAGTTGCCAGGAAACCAGTGGTCAGTGGCCAGTGGTTCGTGGCTAGTTTCGATTCCTGAATTCAGAGTTTTTCTCTAGCCACTGGCCACTGGCCACTAGCCACTTATTCCGTCAAAATTACCGGCCCATTTCGCGTTACCGCGATGCAGTGCTCGAAGTGGGCGCTGTAGCTGCCGTCTTCGGTTACCGCCGTCCACTTGTCTTTCAGCAGCCGCGTTCCCGGCTTGCCGGCATTGACCATGGGCTCAATCGCCAGCACCATGCCGTCGCGCAACTTCGGACCATGTCCCGGAGTTCCGTAGTTGGGAACCTGGGGGTCCTCGTGCAACCGGGTGCCGATGCCATGGCCCACGAACTCCCGCACCACGCTGAAGCCGTTGGCCTCGACTACCTGCTGCACCGCCGCGCCTACATCGCCGACGGTATTGCCGGCCCGCGCCGCCTCAATGCCCCGAAATAACGAGTCGCGCGTTACTTCGAGTAGCTTCTGTAGTTCCGGCGTAATTCCGTCGCCCACCGGGACAGTAATGGCCGAATCGCCGTAGTAGCCGTCCAGCACCACGCCACAATCGATGGAAACAATATCTCCTGCCTTCAAAACCCGCCGCTCTGAGGGAATGCCGTGAACAATCTCGTCATTCACCGAGGTGCAGAGCACGCAGGGGTAGTCGTAATAGCCCTTAAACGCCGGCTTAGCGCCCAGGTCGCGAATCTTGCGCTCGGCTACCCGCTCCAGGTCCATAGTGGAAACTCCCGGAGCCACAACCGCTTTTGTCGCCTCCAGCACCTCGCGGACAATGTGTCCGCTGCGGCGCATTTTTTCGATTTCGGAGGCCGACTTACAAACGATTGACATTCTCGATAGCACTAAATGCTTGCGCCATAACCGCTTCCACGGGCTGGTCGCCGTTCACTTCAATCAGCCGCCCCTGCGCGCGGTAATAATCCACCAGCGGCAGAGTCAACTGGTCATACGCTTTCAGGCGTTCTGCAATCACTTCTTCCGTGTCGTCGCGGCGAACCACCAAAGGTGTGCCATCGACATCGCAGATGCCTTCAACTTTGGGAGGCTGGAAATAGACGTTGTAAATCAGCCCGCAGGTGGGACAGGAACGACGCCCGGTAAGCCGTTTCCATAGTTCATTATACTCAACTACTAAACGGATCACAACCGGGGCCGCGCATGCCTGCCGCCCGTCTAAGTCCTTGCCTTCCCGCATCTTTCGCAACTGCGCATCCAGCCATTCGGCCTGGCGGACGGTCCGCGGAAACCCGTCCAGGATGAACCCGCGGCAGCAATCGGCCTCTTGCAGCCGCGCCGCCACCATGTCGCATACCAACTCGTCCGGAACCAGGTCGCCGCGATCCATGATGTCCTTGGCCTTCATCCCCAGCGGCGTCTTACGCGCCACGTTGCTCCGCAGGATGTCTCCCGTGGAGATCTGGGGAATGCCGAAGGTCTCAGAGATCAGCTTCGACTGCGTTCCCTTACCCGCGCCCGGCGGACCCAGCAGGATGATGGGCCCAATGATGCGCGTCTCTTTCTTCATGTCCACTGCCGAGGAAGCCTGTACTGCCATGCTTCGCCCCCGCTTCAGGGCCTGGACTGCAACCCTTTTTTCTGCCTCCATCGAGGCCGGAGCCTCCCGGTAGCTCCGAAACAGCTCTTAGCTATTAGCCATTAGCTCTTAGCAACCAGCGATTTAGCAACAGCAATCGGTACGGTTCGCACTACAATCGGCGCCCGAACTCCCGTTTTGGCTAAGAGCTAAAAGCTAATAGCTAATAGCCAATAGCTGCCCTTCTCACCATGTTGCCCTGCGCCCGCGGATCCTGCCGCTGCGCTGGGTGAATCCTTCATAGTGACGCATCACCAACTGCGATTCGACCTGGTTGATGGTGTCCATCGCAACACCCACCACGATCAGCAGCGAGGTGCCGCCAAAGTAGAAATTCACACCCAGACCGTTGGTCACCCACAACGGTAATCGCTCAAAGAAGCTTCCCACCCAGGGAAGGTGGTTGAGGTGAATACCGGTGATCATCCATTCAGGAATGAAGGAGATCATGATCAGGTACAACGCTCCCACCAGGGTGATGCGGGTCAGAATGTCGTTGATATAGTTCGCGGTGCGCGCGCCCGGCCGGATACCCGGAATGAATCCGCCGTACTTACGCATGTTGTCGGCAACCTCGTTGGGGTTGAAGACGATGGAGACGTAGAAGTAGGCGAAGAAGATGATTCCGATGGCATACAGCAGGGTGTACAGCGGCTCGCCCCAGGACAGCGAACGCAGCGCCGGTCCCAGGTAGCGGTTGTCCTTGAAGAAGGTACCCGCGGTCTGCGGCAAGGTCAGCACCGAGGACGCAAAGATGACCGGCATCACGCCGCCGGAGTTGACGCGCAGCGGCAGGTGGGTGGACTGGCCGCCCATGACCCTGCGGCCCACCACCCGCTTGGCGTACTGCACCGGTATTCGCCGCTCGCTTCGCTCCACGAAGACGATGAAGGCGACAATCGCGATCATCACCACCACCAGCAGCAGCATCGCCGGGAAGGTGAAGGCGCCCCAGGCCTGGTTCTTGGCCTTGTCCACCAGGTCGGCAATGCCGCGGGGCAGGCCGACCACGATGCCGGCGAAGATCAGCAGCGACATGCCGTTGCCCATGCCGCGCTCGGTAATCTGCTCGCCCAGCCACATGATGAACACGCTGCCCGTGGTCAGGGTCAGCATGGTCATCAGCACAAAGCCTACGCCGGGGGTGTTCACGTATCCGGGCTGCTTCTGCAAGGTATAAGCGATGCCCAGCGACTGCACCGCGCTCAGCAGCAGGGTCAGGTAGCGCGTCCACTGGGTAATCTTCTTGCGGCCCAGCTCGCCTTCCTTCTGCAACCTGGCCAGCGGCTCATACACCACCGTCATCAACTGCAAGATGATGGACGCGGTGATGTAGGGCATGATGCCGAGAGCGAAGATGGTCAGACGCCGCAACTTGCCGCCGCTGAACAGATCAATGAAGCCCAGCATGCTACCGCGGTTCTGGTCGAAGAACTGCGACAACTTGTCGGCGTTGATGCCCGGCGTGGGAATGTGACCGCCCAGGCGGTACACCGCCAGCAGCCCCAGCGTGAACAGAACTCGCCTGCGCAGGTCCGGAACGCGGAATACGTTCGCTAGCTTCTCAAGCATCTTGACCTCAGTCGTCAGTTGCCAGTAGCCAGTAGCCAGTTAACTTCGCGCGGCTAAGACGGACTGACCGACAATCAGCAACAATTAAACCTCTACAGCAGCATCAGAACCACAATTGCCAAAACTGACAACTGGCTACTGACTACTGACTACTGCAATCTTGCCGCCGGCCTTCGCGATCTTCTCCTGGGCCGACTTGGAGAACTTGTGGGCGTGCACCGTCAGGGCCTTCGTCAGCTCGCCCGCCCCCAGCACCTTGACCAGCGTCTTCTTGGAGCTGACCACGCCCGCCTTGCGCAGCACTTCGGGGGTGATTTCCGTCTCGCCCAGCTCGGCCAGCCGCGCCAGGTTCACCACCTCGTACTCGTTGCTGAAGATGTTGATGAAGCCGCGCTTGGGCAGACGGCGATGCAGCGGCATCTGGCCGCCTTCAAATCCACGCATGGTGCGCGAACCGCTACGCGAGCGCTGGCCCTTGTGGCCGCGGGTCGAGGTCTTGCCCATGCCCGAGCCCATGCCCCGGCCCACGCGCTTCTTCTTCTCGTTCGCCTTACGCGGCGCTTTCAGTGTGCTTAAGTTCATCGAAAACCTCAGTTGCCAGTAGCCAGTAGCCAGTTTCGGCCATCAGCGCAGGCTTGAATTTCTAAGTTACCGAATCAGTCGCAGGCCACCATCCAAACTGGCCACTGGATACTGGCTACTGACTACTGGCAACTGCTACTTCACAATCTCGACCAAGTGCGGCACCTTGGCCACCATGCCGCGGATCGAGGGCGTGTCTTCGCGCTCGATGACCTGGTTCAGCCGGGTAAAGCCCAGGCCCTTGACCACCAGCCGCTGCTTGACCGGCGAGCATATCGCCGAGCGCACCCACTTCAGCTTCATGCGGGTGCCGGGCCTGGCCTGCGGGCGTCTCGTTCTTCTTGCGTATGCGCGGCATGATTACAGCTCCTCCACCGACTTGCCGCGAGCCGCCGCCACTTCCTTGCGGTCGCGCAGTTTGCCCAGTGCGTTAAACGTCGCCTTGATGACATTGTGCGGGTTGGTAGTGCCGATGGACTTGGTCAGCACGTTCTGCATCCCCGCCGAAGTCATCACCGCGCGCACCGCGCCGCCGGCAATGACGCCGGTGCCTTCCGGAGCCGGCTTCAGCAGCACCATGCCGGAGCCGTAACGGCCCAGCACATGTGCGGAATCGTGGTCTGCGTCAGGTTCACCCGCATCAAATTCTTCTTGGCCGCTTCAATGCCCTTGCGGATCGCCTGCGGCACTTCCTTCGCCTTGCCGGAACCGTAGCCCACCACCGCCGCGGACGGATCGCCCACCACCACCAGCGCCGCAAACGACATGTTCTTGCCGCCCTTGACCACCTTGGTCACGCGGTTGATGGAGACCACCTGGTCCTTGAGGTTGAATTGCCCGGCATCAAGCTTTTTCTTAACGATTGCATTATCTTTTTTGCCCTTCGTATTTCCTTGTGAGCTGTCAGCCATCAGCCGTCAGCTCTCCGCCAAAACTTTGCTTACCGCTGCCTTGCTCAGCGAGTCGGCCGTCGCCCAACTGACCGACTACGCCAACTGCTTTTAGAACTCCAGCCCGGCTGCGCGAGCGGCATCGGCCACCGCCTTCACCCGCCCGTGATACAGATATCCGCCGCGATCGAAGACCACCTTCTTGATGCCCTTTTCCTTGGCGCGCTCGGCAATCAGCTTGCCTACTTGCTTGGCCGAGCCGACGTTGCCGCCGGTCGGCGCTTGTCGCCCTTCCCGCCTTTGCCCTTCTCCAGCGAGCTGGCCTGCACCAGGGTCTTGCCCTGGGTATCGTCGATCACCTGGGCGTAAATGTGGTTCACCGAACGATAGACGTTCAGCCGCGGACGCTCGGCCGTGCCCGCCATCTTTTTGCGGATGCGGGCATGAATCTTCTGCCGCGTTTTGTCCTTCGAAAGTTTTCCAATCATCTCGATTTCCTCATCCCGGGTTTCCGAACCGGGTAACGGTGCGCCGGAGCGCCAGTCCGTCGTGATCAGCTATTAGCTCTTCGCCATTAGCTCTTACGCCAGACGCCAATCGTTTCACAACCGACTACTGGCTACTGACTACTGGCTACTGCCTACTTCGCGCCCGTCTTGCCGACCTTCTTCTTCAGCCGCTCGCCGGTATAGCGTACGCCCTTGTTCTTGTACGGATCGGGCGGACGCAGCGAGCGCATCTCGGCGGCCACGAAGCCCACCTTCTGCCGGTCGATGCCGCTGACGGTCAGGTGCGTCAGCTTGGGATCAACGGCGACGTCGATGCCGCTAGGCAGCGGATACTCGATGGGGTGGGAATAGCCCAGGGTAAATACCACCGTGCCCTTGCCCTTCATCTCGGCGCGATAGCCGATGCCCACGATATCCAGCTCGCGGGTCCAGCCTTTGGTCACGCCTTCGACGGAGTTGTTCACCAGGGCGCGCACCAGGCCGTGCACGGCGGCCTTGGAATCGTCCTCGCGCACCACCATCAGGTTTCCGTCCTGCTGTTCCAGCGTCACCCCGCCGGGCATGTGTGTGACAACTTCGCCCTTGGGGCCCTTCACGCGCACCGTGTTGCCCTCAACGGCGTAGGTCACGCCCTTGGGCAGCGGAATCGGTTTCTTTCCAATTCGAGACATAAAAGACCAGCCTTTAGCAATTAGCTATTAGCCATTAGCTCTTGGCTCTTAGCCGTCAAATTCGGCGTTTCCGATGCTCAAAGCACTCTCGCGCCCCGAACATAATCACTTCACCAGGTATCCGCTTCTTGCTAAAAGCCAAGAGCTAATAGCTAAAAGCTTCCTAGTAGATCTCGCACAGCACTTCGCCGCCCACGCCTTCTTTGCGCGCCTGGCGTCCCGTCATCACGCCCTTGGGCGTGGTCAGGATGTTGATGCCCAGACCGCCGAGCACGCGCGGAATCTCGGTGTGGCCGACATACACCCGGCAGCCCGGACGCGAGACGCGCTTCAGGTCCGAAATCGGCGAAGAGTTGTCGGGGCTGTACTTCAGGTACACCCGCAGTACCTTGCGGCCCTCTTCTTCGGTCGCCTTGAAGTTGGAGATGTAGCCCTCTTCCTTCAAAATGCGGGCCATCTCCACCTTCAGCTTGGAGGGGGGCACGTCCACCTTCTGGTGCCGCGCCTTGATGGCGTTGCGAACTCGGGTCAGGAAATCTGAGACCGGATCGGTAAAACTCATGCTTTGCTTCTCCTGAATCGTCGCCCGTTCGCTTACCGTACTGACCTCTGCGCAGTCCCGTCGAACCCGCTTGCGACGGTGACACTATCGAGAACCAGCAACTAGAAATAACTAGCTAATTACGTAACTAGCCTTGTCTCGGCTGGACGATTCAGCACTCGAACCGCTCTGCCAGACTTCTGCGGGGCTCAAGCCTGCTCAGGATCGGCAACAGCTAAGCTGCTAATTAGCGTAGTTCGCACTACTAGTTGCCGTGTTACTGTCTCTACCAGCTCGACTTGGCGACCCCGGGAATCTCGCCCCGCAGCGCCAGATCGCGGAAGCACAGACGGCAAAGGCCGAACTTGCGCAGGTAACCGCGCGCCCGTCCGCACATGTTGCAGCGGTTGTGCTGCCGCGTCGAAAACTTGAGCTTCTTCTTGGTCTTGGCTATGTGATGTTCTCGCCATTGTTTCCTTTTTGCTCTTAGCTATTAGCCTTTAGCTCCTAGCTTGAAACTCGAAACTTGAAACTGTCTTGGTTACTGCTGCCGGAACGGCATGCCCATCTGCTTCAGCAGCGCCCGCGCCTGATCGTCGCTTCCGCCGTGGTCACGATGGTGATGTTCATGCCCTTCATCTTCTCGACCTTGGAGTAATCAATCTCCGGGAAGATCAACTGATCGCGCACGCCCAGGGTGAAATTGCCGCGCCCGTCAAACGACTTGGTAGGCACGCCGCGGAAGTCACGCACACGCGGCAGCGCCACGTTCACCAGCCGATCGAAAAACTCGTACATGCGGTCGCCGCGCAGGGTCACCATCACCCCGATAGGCATGCCCTCGCGCACCTTGAAGGCGGCGATGGACTTGCGCGCCTTGGTGATCACCGGCTTCTGTCCGGTGATCTGCGGCAGCTCGTTGGCCGCCGGATCCATCAGCTTGGCGTTCTGGGTGGCTTCGCCCACGCCCATGTTGACGATGATCTTCTCCAGCTTGGGCGCCGCCATGGGATTGTCCAGGTTGAGCTCCTTCATCAACGCCGGCCGCACTTCTTTGTAATAGCGGTCGCGCAGGCGCGCGGTGTCGCGTTATTCGGCCTCGGACGCGACGGCTTCGAACCCGGTTCGGCCGCAGCGCGGCTTCTTCCGCCTTGGCTTTCTTGCCCTGCGGCTTGGCCGGCCCCCTGCTTGCCCTGGCCCCCTGTGCGCTTTCTGTTTTTTCTCGTCTGCCATGTTCTCTGCTTCTACCTTTCTCACGGTTTCGGCGTTCGCCGGTTCGTGAGGGAATCAATTTGGCTACTAGCTCTTAGCCTTTAGCTCTTAGCAACCTAGCTTAGTCCTTAGCATCAGCTGCCATAGCTAAGAGCTAACAGCCAGGAGCTAAAGGCTATTTCTCCAGCGTGGTGCCGCAGCTCTTGCAGACCCGCACGTTGCGGTCGCCGCGATGCTCGTGCCCGACCCGCACCGGCCGGTTACACGAGTTGCACATCAGCATCACGTTGCTGATGGCGATCGCGCTCTCCTGCTCGGCGATGCCGCCCTTGATGTTCTTCTGCGGATTGGGCCGCACGTTCTTCTTCACCATCATCACGTGCTCGACCAGCACCTTGCCCTTGTCGGGCATCACCCGCAGCACGCGTCCCTGCTTGCCTTTGTCGCGCCCGGTGATCACCTTCACCTGATCGTTGCGCCGAATATCTACACTCTTCTGCATTTGCTCAATCCTTGTTAGCTAACAGCTCTTAGCCATTAGCCTTTAGCTCTTAGCAAGCGGCTGTCAGCTTTCCGCCGTCAGCCATCAACTTCTCGCCCGGCACTCATCTCTAGCCACTGGCCACTAGCCACGACTGGCCACTGCCTCACAACACTTCCGGCGCCAGCGAGACGATCTTCAAAAACTTCTTCTCGCGCAACTCGCGGGCCACCGGACCGAAGACGCGCGTTCCCACCGGCTCGCGCGTGTCGTTGATCAGCACCGCCGCATTCTGGTCGAAGCGGATGTAGGTGCCGTCGCGGCGGCGATGTTCCTTGCGCGTGCGCACGATGACCGCCTTGACCACGGTGCCCTTCTTGACGGTGCCGTCGGGAGAAGCTTCCTTCACCGCGGCGGTAATCACATCGCCCAGTCCGGCCACCAGCCCGGTCGAGCCGCCCAGCGGCAGAATCATCTGCAGCTTGCGGGCGCCGGAGTTGTCGGCGACATCGAGCATGGTTCTCATCATCACTGCCATGGTGGTATCTCCTTGCCGCTCCCGGCTTAGCTGACCTTCTGCGTCTTCCACCGGCGTTGCCAGTGCCGAGCGCTGAATCACTTCTTTCAACTGCCAGCGCTTCAGCTTGGACAGGGGGCGAGTCTCTTCGATTTTCACGAAATCGCCGAGGTGCGCCGTGCCCTGCTCGTCGTGAGCGTAAAACTTCTTGCTGCGGGTCACCACGCGCTTGTAGAACGGGTGCGCCTTCTGCCGCCGGACTTCGACCACGATGGTCTTGGCCATCTTGGTGGAAACCACTCGGCCGATCAGCGTCTTGCGGCGGCCGGTCGCGTGCTGCATTCGTGGTTGGGGTTGCTTCAGCCATGGCTTACTTTTTCTCCGTCGCAGCCTTCTTGGTGGCCGCCTTCTTCGTCGTCTTCTTCGTCGCCGGGCTCTTGCGCTTGGCCGTTCGCTTGGCCGCTTTCTTCGCCGGCTTCGCTTTCTTCGCCTTCGCGGCCTGGTGCGCGTGAGCCGCCTCAGCTTCCGCCTTAGGAGCGGCAGCCTTGGCTGCGGGCGCGCCGTCGCCGCCGGCCAGTTCCTTCTCGCGCTTCACTGTCTGGACGCGCGCGATGTCCTTCTTCATTTCGCGAATTTTCTTCAGACTCTCGGTCTGGCCCATCTTCAGCTGAAACTTCATCTTGAACAGCTGGTCCGCCAGCTCGCGCTGCTGGTGGGTGAGCTCGATATCGGTCAGGTTGCGAATCTTGTCCACATTCATCTGGAATCCAGTTGTCCGTTGTCCGTTGTCGGTTATCAGTTTCCTGATTTCGACGGTTGGCCAACTCTATAAATTTTCGTCAATCGCCTGCTGGCCGTGTCACGTTCTTACTGACAACGGACAACCGGCAACTGCTTTTAGTGCATGCCCTCGCGCTTGCACAAATTTGGTCCGCAGCGGCAGCTTGTGCGACGCCAGGCGCATGGCCTCGGCGGCATCGGCGGCCGGCACCCCTTCCATCTCGAACAGGATCTTGCCCGGACGAACTACCGCGACCCAGTGGTCGGGCGCGCCCTTGCCTTTGCCCATACGGGTTTCAGCCGGCTTCTTGGTCACCGGCTTGTCCGGGAACAGGCGAATCCAGATTTTGCCGCCGCGCTTGATGAAGCGCGTCATGGCGACACGGCTGGCTTCGATCTGCCGGTCGGTGATCCATCCCGGCTCCAGCACCTTCAAGCCGAAATCGCCGAAGGACAGCTCGGCCGCCGCGCCACGCCTTGCCGCACATGCGCCCGCGCTGCTGCTTGCGATACTTCACTTTCTTTGGCATCAACATAAGAATTCAGTGGCTAGTGGTTAGTGGCTAGTGGATAGTTTCAGTCCACTTCGCCTGCTACCGCCAGCATCTCCCTATAGTTTCCAAGCTCGATAGTCGTTGGGTTTTCTATCCACTATCCACCAACCACTATCCACTGCCTTTAAAACGCTCCCGACGAGACGCCTTGCGGCTCGCGGCGCTTCTCTTTGAAGATCTCGCCCTTGTACACCCAGCACTTCACCCCGATGACGCCGTAGGTGGTGTGAGCTTCGGTGAAGCCATAATCGATGTCGGCGCGCAGCGTGTGCAGCGGCAACGTCCCTGCAGGTACCACTCCGAGCGCGCGATTTCGTTGCCGTTCAGGCGGCCGCTGACGCGCACCTTGATGCCCTTGCAGCCGAAGCGCAGCGCCGAATCCACTGCCTTACGCATGGCGCGGCGGAAGCCGACGCGCTTTTCCAGTTGCAGCGCAATGTTCTCCGACACCAACTGGGCATCGAGCTCCGGCTTGTGCACTTCCTGGATGTCCACATAGACATCGCGGTTGGTGCGCTTCTGGATCTCCTGCTTCAGCTTGTCGATCTCCGCGCCCTTGCGGCCGATGATGATGCCCGGACGCGCGGTGCGGATGATGATGCGCAGCTTGTTGCCCGGCCGCTCGATCTCGATCGAGCTGACGCCCGCCGACTTGAGCTTGTCTTTCAGCTCAGCCTTCAGCTTGACGTCTTCCAGCAACAGTTTGTCGTAGTCGCGCTCCACGAACCAGCGTGACCGCCACGGCTTGGTGATGCCAAGACGGAATCCGTAAGGATGGACTTTCTGTCCCATAATCTCGTTTCTTCTCCGCGGCGACCGCTCTCGGCCATCGCCGCTTAACGCCGCCGTCAAGGGCGACGCTTGCTGCTTATTTCTTGCCCGCCTTCTTCTTGGCGGCAGTCTTCTTCTTGGCCGGAGCAGCCTTCTTGGCGGCTTTCTTCGGCGCCGGTTTCCTGGCAGCCTTCTTGGCCGGCTTGGCGGGAGCGCCTCCCACCGTTTCCACCAGCTCGCCCTTGCCGTTCGGCGGCGTCTTCTCCGCCAGCGCAATCTCCAGATGCGACATGCGGCGCTGGAAGCGATAGGCGCGGCCCATGGGCGCCGGACGGATGCGCTTCATGCGCGGGCCGTCATTGGCCACGGCGCGCTTCACGTACAGCCGGTCCACGTCCACGTCCAGGCCCTTCTCGGCGCCGACGTAGTTGGCGTTCTCGACCGCCGAACGCAGCAGCTTGTAGAACCGCGGGGCAATGCCCTTCTTGGTGAAGAGCAGCGTGTCCAGCGCTTCTTCCACCCGGCGGCCCTTGATCAGGTCCAGCACCAGGCGCGCTTTCTGCGGCGAGACGCGCACGTAATTCAGTTTGGCGGTGAATTCCATGTCGTCTCCTTTATCTCGGCGGCCCTGCCGGCTTGGCTGCGGTTTCCGTGGCTGCCCTCACCGAGTGGCCCTTGAAACTGCGGGTGGGACTGAACTCGCCCAGCTTGTGGCCCACCATGTTCTCGGTGACATACACCGGGATGAACTTCTTGCCGTTGTGCACGGCCAGCGTGTGTCCCACCATCTCCGGAATCACTGTCGAACGGCGCGACCAGGTGCGCACCACCTTCTTCTCATTGCGCGTTGTTCATGTCCTCCACCTTCTTTAGCAGGTGGGAATCGATGAACGGGCCCTTCTTGGTTGAACGTGCCATATCGTCTCAGTCCTACTTCTGTCTGCGGTTCACGATGAACTTATCGGTCCGCTTGTTGTTACGAGTCTTGTAGCCGCGCGTGGGCTGGCCCCACGGGGTCACGGGATGGCGTCCGCCGCTGGTCTTGCCTTCGCCGCCGCCGTGCGGATGATCGACCGGGTTCATGACCACGCCACGGTTGGTGGGGCGGATGCCCATCCAGCGGGTGCGGCCGGCCTTGCCGATCGAAACGTTTTCGTGGTCGAGATTGCCGACCTGCCCCACCGTCGCCATGCAGTCCACCAGCACCTTGCGGGTCTCGCCGGAAGGCAGCTTGAGCAGCGCGTAGTCGCCTTCCTTGGCCACCAGTTGCGCCTGGGCTCCGGCCGAACGCGCCATCTGCGCGCCCTTGCCGGGCTTCAGCTCCACGTTGTGCACCATCGTGCCGGGAGGAATGTTGCGCAGCGGCAGAGCGTTGCCCACCAGGATGTCGGCCTCAGGACCGCTGACCACCTTGGCGCCCTGCTTCAAGCCCACCGGGGCCACGATGTAGCGCTTCTCGCCGTCGGCATAGTTCAGCAGCGCGATGCGCGCCGAGCGGTTGGGATCGTACTCGATGGAGGCGACCGTCGCGGGAATGCCGACCTTGTCGCGCTTGAAATCGATGATGCGCAGCTTGCGCTTGTGCCCGCCGCCGCGATGCCAGATGGTCAGGTCGCCGGTGTTGCGGCGTCCGCTGGTGCGCTGCTTCGGCTCGGTCAGCGGCTTGTAGGGACGGTTGGTGGTCAGATCGTCATTGACCACCTGCGTCTGAAAGCGCCGCGTCGGAGTTACCGGTCTGTATGTCTTAATTGCCATATTCGCTCTTCGCTACTCGTTATTCGCTTTTCGCCAGAAGCCGCTCTTCATTACTGGCAACTGGCTACTGACGACTGACTACAGGTTCTCGGCGTACTCGGGCATCTTCTCGCCCGCGCGCAGGCGAACGTACGCTTTCTTCCAGTCCGGCCGATAGCCGACGAAGCTTGCCGCGGCGGCGTTCCTTGCCGTCAAAAGTCGCGGTGCGCACCGATGCCACCTTGACCTTGAAAATGCTCTGCACCGCCTGCTTGATCTCCGTCTTGGTGGCCTTCACCGCAACTTCGAACACCAGCGTGGCCTCGGTCTCTTTCACGCCCAGACCCTTTTCGGTGATCACGGGGCGGCGAATAATCTGGTATGCCGACTTCATTACGCCACCTCCGCGTGCTTGCGCTTGGGCGCCGTCGCCTTCAGCGAGTCCTGCAACTTCTCCAGCGCCGCGCGGCTGAAGATCGTGCTCTCGTAGCGCAGCAGGTGATACGGATGGACCTGGTTGCCGGCCATCAGTTCCACGCCGGCCAGGTTGCGCGAGCTGAGATGGAGGTTCTTGTTCGTCCGCCCCGGCCTTTCCACCAGCAGCGCAGTGCCCTTGGCATTCAGCTTGTTCAAGGTCTGGCGGAAGCCCTTGCTCTTGGCTTCCTTCAACTCGAAGCTGTCCACCACCAGCAGCTTGCCATCGGCCAGCTTGGCGGCCAGCGCCGAGCGCAGCGCGCCCAGCAGCTTCTTGCGCGGGAAGGAATAGTCATAGGAGTGGGGCTGCGGTCCGTGAACCGTGCCGCCGTGCCGCCACAGCGGAGAGCGGATGGAGCCGACGCGCGCGCGTCCGGTACCCTTCTGCTTCCACAGCTTCTTGCCCGCGCCGCTGACCAGCTTCTTGTTCTTGGTGGCGTGCGTTCCGGCGCGCAGCCCGGCGCGGTATTGCTTTACCGCTTCCCAGAGCAGGTCTTCGTTGACCGCGCCGAAAACTTCATCGGCCAGCTCCAACGTGCCTACTTTGCCGCCGGCCAGATTTATAACGTCAATCGTTGCCATAATCTTTTCTCAGTTGCCAGCGGCCAGTAGCCAGTGGCCAGTTAAAAACCTTGCTTCGCCAGATCGATTGCCACAGCAACTGGCAACCGGCTACTGACTACTTCTTCTTCGCCACGGCGCGCTTGGAAGCCTTCAACGGATCGACCGTGCCGGAGCCGCTGAATCCACGACGCTCTCTCGGCGGCTTCTTGGCCCGGGTGATCACGACGTAGCCGTCCCGATGTCCCGGAACCGCGCCTTCGACCACCAGCAGGTTCTCGTCCTTGTCCACGCCCAGCACCCGCAGGTTGCGCACCGTCACCCGGTCCACGCCCATGTGTCCCGACATGCGCATGCCTTTGAACACGCGCGAGGGGAAGGACGAAGAACCGATGGAGCCCTGATCTGGAACATGGAGCCGTGCGAAGCCGCGCCGCCGGCGAACTTATGGCGCTTCACCACGCCGGCAAAGCCGCGTCCCTTGCTGGTCGCCACTACGTCCACAAACTTCTCGCCGTCGAACGATTCCACCAGCACCTTGTCGCCGACCTTGGCGCCATCTTTATCGTCGCCGTCAATCACGATCGGCACTTCGCGCAGGAAGCGCATGGGCGGCAGATTGTTCTTGCCGAAATGTCCCTTCATCGCCTTGGTCAGCCGCGACTCTTTCACGAACTCGACCAGGCCGATCTGGGCGGCATCATAGCCGTCCTTGGCCACGGTCTTGAGCTGGGTCACAAAGCACGGACCGGCCTTCAGCACGGTGACCGGATGAACGTCACCCTTGTCATCGAACAACTGCGTCATGCCGACTTTCTTACCGAGAATCCCTGCTACTGCCATATTCGTATCCTCAACTCCGCTTCCCGCCGTTCGTTTCACGACCGGGGGCGCTTACGCCGCGGAAGCTTTGTTTTGTCGAAGCTTTTAGCTATTAGCCTTTAGCTTTTAGCAAGCGGCTTCGTCTGACTTGATTGCTAAGCGCTAAGAGCTCACAGCTAACGGCTATTTATGTTCCTTGCCGAAAGCCTTGATTTCCACGTCCACGCCGGCCGGAAGTTCCAGCTTCATCAGCGCATCCACCGTCTGCTGCGTCGGTTCCAGAATGTCGAGCAGACGCTTATGAGTGCGAATCTCAAACTGCTCGCGCGATTTCTTGTCCACGTGCGGCGAACGCAGTACGCAGTACTTGTTCTTCACCGTCGGCAGCGGAATCGGTCCCGCAATTTGTGCGCCCGTGCGCTTGGCCGTGTCCACAATTTCGCCGGTGGACTGGTCGAGAACGCGGTAATCGTATGCTTTCAGCCGGATGCGGATTCGTTCTTTGCCAATCACGGTAGTTTCTCTCAAAGATCTTTTTGTTGAGGCCCAGCTTCTAGCTCTTAGCTATTAGCTTTTAGCAACCGGGCCTTATGGTTTTTCTGGCTAAGGGCTAAAAGCTAAGAGCTAATAGCCCATCCTAAAAACTCGAATCCTAGGCGATGATCTCGGAAATCGTGCCCGCGCCCACCGTGCGTCCGCCTTCGCGGATGGCGAAGCGCAAGCCCTTTTCCATGGCCACCGGCGTGATCAGCTCGATCTCCAGGGCCACGTTGTCGCCCGGCATCACCATCTCCGTGCCCGCCGGCAACGTCGCCACGCCCGTCACGTCCGTCGTGCGGAAGTAGAACTGCGGCCGATAGCCCTTGAAGAACGGCGTGTGACGGCCGCCTTCATCCTTCGACAGCACGTACACTTCGCCCTTGAACTTGGTGTGCGGCGTAATCGAGCCCGGCTTCGCCAGCACCATGCCGCGCTCCACGTCTTCCTTCGCGGTGCCGCGCAGCAGCAGCCCGGCATTGTCGCCCGCCAGACCTTCGTCCAACTGCTTCTTGAACATTTCCACGCCGGTCACCACCGTCTTGCGGGTCTCGCGGAAGCCCACGATCTCGACTTCCTCGCCCACCTTCACCTTGCCGCGCTCGATACGGCCCGTCACCACCGTGCCGCGTCCCTGAATCGAGAAGATGTCTTCGATCGGCATCAGGAACGGCTTGTCGATGTCGCGCGCCGGCAGCGGCACGTTCTTGTCCACCGCCTCCATCAGCTCGTCAATCTTGGCTTCCCACTGGGCTTCGCCGTTCAGCGCGCCCAAGGCCGAGCCGCGAACCACCGGCAGATCGTCGCCCGGGAAGTTGTACTTCGATTCAGCAGCTCGCGCACTTCCATCTCCACCAGGTCGATCAGCTCGGGATCTTCCACCGCATCGCACTTGTTCAGGAACACCACGATGTAGGGCACGCCGACCTGGCGCGCCAGCAGCACGTGCTCCTTGGTCTGCGGCATCGGACCGTCGGTGGCCGCCACCACCAGAATCGCGCCGTCCATCTGCGCCGCGCCGGTAATCATGTTCTTGATGTAGTCGGCGTGGCCCGGGCAATCCACGTGGGCGTAGTGACGGTTCGCCGTCTCGTACTCCACGTGCGCCGTGGCGATGGTGATGCCGCGCTCGCGCTCTTCCGGCGCGTTGTCGATCGAGTCGAACGAGCGGAACTTGATGTTCGGATTGTGCTTGCCCAATACCTTGGTGATCGCCGCCGTCAACGTCGTCTTGCCATGATCGATGTGACCGATCGTGCCAACGTTTACGTGCGGCTTGCTGCGGTCAAATTTCTCTTTCGCCATTGCAGCTCCTAATACCTCTGCCGTCCCTGAAGGGACTCTAAAAATAAATTCGCGCTACCCAGACTCCGCTTCGCTACGTCCTGGGCTAAGTTATGCCGCGCCTGCGGCGCTTGACTCTCGCCCGACCAACTTCAATGCCGACCACACATTCAAGTTGTGCCGACGTCCGGCACGGCTGAAGCCGTGCCCTGATACAAACCTTTCGGCACGGCTGAAGCCGTGCCCCTTCAAACCTACTTCGTTCCGGCCGGGCTCTTGCCCTGCACCTTGGCCACAATCTCTTCCGCCACCGCGCGCGGCGCCTCTTCGTAGCGCGAGAAGTGCATGGTGAAGGTCGCGCGGCCCTGGGTATTCGAGCGCATGTTGGTCGCGTAACCGAACATCTCAGCCAGCGGCACCATCGCCTTGATCACCTGCGATCCGGCGCGATGCTCGATGCCCTCGATGCGGCCGCGGCGGCTGCTCAGGTCGCCGATGATGGTGCCCATGTACTCTTCCGGCACAACCACTTCGACCGACATCACCGGCTCCAGCAGCACCGGCTGGCCTTGCGCGCCGCTTCCTTGAAGGCCATCGAACCGGCGATCTTGAAGGCCATTTCGTTGGAGTCCACTTCGTGATAGCTGCCGTCGTAGAGCGTGGCCTTCACGTCCACCATTTCGTAGCCGGCCAGAACGCCGCCTTCCATGGCTTCCTTAATGCCCTGCTCGACCGGCTTGATGTACTCCTTGGGAACCGAGCCGCCCACAACTTCATTGACGAACTCGAAGCCCTTGCCCGGCTCGTTCGGCTCCAGGCGAATCTTGCACGTGGCCGTACTGGCCGCTGCCGCCGGTCTGGCGAATGTACTTGCCTTCCGCCTTCGACTCCTTGCGGATGGTCTCGCGATACGCCACCTGCGGCTTGCCGACATTGGCCTGCACGTTGAACTCGCGCATCATGCGGTCAACGATGATCTCCAGGTGAAGCTCGCCCATGCCGCTGATGATGGTCTGCCCGCTGTCCGGATCGGTGTGGACCCGGAAGGTGGGATCTTCCTGCGCCAGCTTGCTCAGCGCGACGCCCATCTTTTCCTGATCGGTCTTGGTCTTGGGCTCGACCGCAACCGAGATCACCGGCGCCGGGAACTCGATCGACTCCAGCATGATCGGGTGATCTCTCGTTGCAGATGGTGTCGCCGGTGGTGATGTGCTTCAGTCCCACGCAAGCGCAGATGTCGCCGGCATAAATCTCGGTAATTTCTTCGCGCTTGTTGGCGTGCATCTGCAACAGGCGGCCGATGCGCTCCGAGCGCGAGCGTCCGCTGATGTGAACGCTGTCGCCCTGCTTCAGCCCGCCCGAGTACACGCGAATAAAGGTCAGCTGGCCGACGAACGGGTCGGTCATGATCTTGAAGGCCAGCGCCGCAGAACGGCGCTTTGTCGTCGGCGGGACGCTCTTCTTCCTGCGCCGGTATCGGGATTGATGCCCGTGTACCGGAGGAACATCCAGCGGCGAAGGCAGATAATCGACCACCGCATCCAGCAGCGGCTGCACGCCTTTGTTCTTGAAGGCCGTGCCGCAGATCACCGGGAAGATCTTCATCTTCAGCGTGGCCCGGCGCAGCGCAGCCTTCAGCTCGGCTTCGCCAATGGCTTCGCCTTCGATGTACTTGTGCATCAGCTCGTCCTGATCGTCGTTTTCCACGATGGTTTCCACCATGATCTGGTGGTAGGCCTGCGCCTTCTTCTTCAGATTCTCCGGGATTTCCTCAATCTCGTACTCGGCGCCCATGGTCTCGTCATGCCAGATGATCGCCTTCATGGCCAACAGGTCGATGACGCCTTTGAACTTGTCTTCCTGGCCGATAGGCAACTGGATAGCGACCGGGCGGGCGTTCAGGCGCTTGCGGATGGTGTCGATGGCGTGCTCGAAGTCGGCGCCCATCTTGTCCATCTTGTTGATGAAGCAAATGCGCGGCACGCCGTACTTGTCGGCCTGGCGCCATACCGTCTCCGACTGCGGCTCGACGCCGTGCACGGCGTCGAACACCGCGCAGGCGCCGTCGAGCACGCGCAGCGAGCGCTCGACTTCGGCGGTGAAGTCCACGTGGCCCGGGGTGTCGATGATATTGATGCGGATGTCTTTCCAGACGCAGGTGGTCGCAGCCGAAGTGATGGTGATGCCGCGCTCCTGCTCCTGCGCCATCCAATCCATCGTCGCCGTGCCTTCATGCACTTCGCCAATGCGGTGCGTGCGGCCGGTATAGAACAGGATGCGCTCCGTGGTGGTGGTCTTACCGGCATCGATGTGGGCCATGATGCCGATGTTCCTGCAACGATCTAATGGAACCTGTCTGGGCACAATCTTTTCTCTTCTCTCAAATCTCTGTCATCCCGACCAGGGGCTTCAGCCCGCGTGGAGGGACCTGCTGCTACCAGCGATAGTGCGCGAAGGCCTTGTTGGCCTCGGCCATGCGGTGCACGTCTTCCTTCTTCTTGATCGCCGCGCCCTTGCCGTTGGCGGCATCGAGCAGCTCGTTGGCCAGCTTGTCGATCATGCCCTTCTCGCCGCGCCCGCGGCTGTAGGTCAGGAGCCAGCGGATGGCCAGCGAAACGCGCCGGTCGGCATTGACTTCCACCGGGACCTGATAGTTGGCGCCGCCCACGCGGCGGGTCTTCACTTCCAGCACCGGCTTGGCGTTCTCCACCGCCTTCTTGAACAGCTTGAGGGCCTCGTCGCCGCCCTTTTCTTCCAGCTTCTTCATAGCGCTGTAGAAAATGCTCTGGGCGGTGGTCTTCTTGCCGTCCCACATCATGGAGTTCACGAACTTGTTGACCAGCGTGGACTGTAAACCGGATCGGGCATCGGCTCACGCTTCGCGATATGTCCTTTTCTCGGCATATTCCAAACCTTCAATCTTTGTCATCCCGCCAGGCTTCAGCCCGCGTGGAGGGACCTGCTTTTGTCATCCCGACCAAGGGCTTCAGCCCGCGTGGAGGGACCTGCTTTCCAAATGCCTTACGCCTTGGGCCGCTTGGCCCCGTACTTCGAGCGGCCCTGCTTGCGATTGGCCACGCCCACCGAGTCCAGCGTGCCGCGAATCACGTGATAGCGAACTCCCGGCAGATCCTTCACGCGGCCGCCGCGGATCAGCACAATCGAGTGCTCCTGCAGGTTGTGGCCGACGCCGGGAATGTAAGTCGTGACCTCGATCCCGTTGGTCAGACGCACACGCGCCACCTTGCGCAGAGCCGAATTCGGCTTCTTCGGCGTCTGGGTGTACACGCGCGTGCAGACGCCGCGCTTCTGCGGGCAGGACTGCAGCGCCGGGCTGGCCGTCTTGTAGTGCGGCGCCGTGCGGCCCTTGCGTACCAATTGATTAAACGTAGGCACTCTTCGCAGCTCCTTGGTCTTGCTGCCAGCCTGCGCTGGCCAAACCCATGTCTTGGCTGCGGGCCGCGCTCGCGGCGCAGTCTCTGCCGCGCGCGTTGCCAAAACCGCGCTGCGGTCCAGTCATCCCATTCGGGACTGGGCGTGAATACTTCCGCCCATGCTTCCCCAGCAAACACACGGGGAGTGTTGGTTTCCGTTCAGGTTAGGCAAACGACGGTGGCGCCGTGACCGCTCTTCCGCCCGGCTTTTAACCGGTGCGTACAACCAGAACGAGGGCACTCCGTTTCGTTGTCTCGGCCCGCATACCCACCGGAAAGCTCCAGTGGAAGCGCGGACACGTTTCAGCGAGGAAATCCTGCAGACATTCTACAGGATTGGGTCTATTGCAGCACAGCCACACGACAGGCAGGCCTAAAGATGACTCGCAGAACCTTATAAATATAGCAAGGCAGACGGCGCGTCGTCAACGGATTGCATCGGGTGCGACATTTACAGCGAGCGGCCGGGAGTGTGAAGTTCGAACCGACGGCCCGCCGAAGGGGCTATGGCTGGCGAAATCCGGAACCGGCTCCAGATAACTGCCCTGAATGTCCGAAATCTCCTGCATCCAGGCAGGATTCTGCTGGAGACGCTGCGCATCCCAGCGGCAGGTGAGGCGTCCCTGGTCGGCTTGCCATCCTTGTGTCGTTGCACTGGCCTCTGCGGAAATAGTACTCCGGCGATTCCGTCATTCACGATTCACCGATTCACGATCCACGAATCCGGCGTTGGCCTGAAGGCCGGCAGCGCCCACAACTCGCGAACCACGCCGGGGTTTGCAGCAATGCGGAAATCAGGCGCCTCGGCGGATTGCAGCCACTTCGCAAGCGGCTTGCCGAAATCGCGCACCAGCCTCTACACTGAGGGTTTCCCGGCAGAAAACGTTTTCATTCTGGCGCGTACCGCCGAGTGTTGCTGCCCGGCGGGGAGGTTACATGCGGCGGTCCTTGGCTTTGCGTAGTACAGGTGTCTTTTTCGCTCTCATCGTGGTTTCCTTCCTGGCCGCCTGCGGCGGTGGCAACAACAGCAGCGCCCCCGTCAGCCAGATCATTCTTTCCCCCACCTCCATTTCCATGAATGAAGGCGACGTGGTCACGTTGTCCGCCACCACCGAAGACGTAAACGGCAACGCCGTGGCCGCCGATATCTCCTTCACCAGCAGCAACGCCAACATCGCCACCGTCTCCACCGGCGGCCTGATCTGCGGCGGCGCCTGGGACGCCAACATTATTGTCTGCAACGCCCACAACGGCACTTCCGGCGTCGGTCAGGTGACCATCACCGCCACCTCCGGCTCGGTGACCGCCACCGCTACGGTCTACGTCCACGAGCATCTTGATCGCATGCAGGTGAACGTTCCCACCGGATGCGTCAGCGACGGCAAGACGGTGACGCTGACCGCCAAAGGCTACAGCACCAGCGCTCCCGGTTGCTCGCAATCGGCCCCTTGCGACATCACCTCCACCATCGGCCCCATCAGCTACGGTTCCAACGACACCACCATCGTCGGCCCTAACAGCGACGGCGATATGATCGCCGGCACTCCCGGCGAGACCACGGTTTACGCCACGGCGTCCCTGGTCAACAGTCCCAGCGCGGACTACGTGACCTGTCGGGTCGATTCGATCAGGCTGCACGGCTCCGGTACCGGCGATACCTCGTTCACCATGGCGGCTCTGGGCACGCAGCTTTTGCAGGCCGACGTGTACGACACTTCCGGCACTTACATCAATCCACCGCTCACCTGGAGTTCGTCGCTGCCTGCCGTGGTCAGCATTCCGGGGACCACCACCAGCAATAACCAGCAAACCATGACTGCGGTTGCTCCCGGCACCGCCACCATCACCGCTTCCTGCGCCTATCCGTATTGCAACAAGAACCTGGCCCGGCAATATACTTCCACCGTGGTGACCGCCAATGTTACCGGCACTTCCGCAACCACGGTTTACGCAGGCAGCACCAATTCGAAAACCCTGGTGCCGATCAACACCAAGTACGCCTCGCTCGGCACCGCGATTACTTTGCCCTACGTGCCCAGCTCCATGATGAGCGATTCTGCCGGCACCACCCTCTACCTGGGCTCGCCTACCGCGTTGATGGTCGTCACGGTGAGCACCGGCGCGGTGACCACCTACAACGTCAATGGTGTGGTCACCGCCATCTCGCCGGACGGCACCTTCATGTTGCTCTCCGCTCCGGCCAATGACGCTATCTACTACTACATCCTGGCAGGACCGGCGCTGGGCTATAAGCAGGAGGGCTTCACCACCAACTCCGCCACCTACACTCCGGACTCGTGGTGGTCGGTGGCGGTCAGCGGGCAAACCATGCTGAGCGGGGTGCCGACGAAATCCCCAATCCTGACCACGCTTCCCTACGTGGCCAACGCCACCGACGTCAACGCGCAAGGCGGCCTGACCTACATCACCAGCAGCGCGGCGCGTGAGATTGACGTGTACTCCACTTGCAGCTACAGCGAAATCCAGCCGCTCACGGTCAACGCGCCCACCCTCATCGCCCGCATTCCCGACGGCACTGGCGCCATCGCCACCGATTCGCCCAACGTGGATGTTGTGACCACCGCGCCCTATCGCTACGGCTGCCCGGTTCCGGGACAGAGTTCAGTGGCCAGCTACAGCATGGAGACTGGCGACTTCAACGCCACTCAGCTTTTCGTCAGCCCGGACAGCTCGCAAGCCTGGATCCTCAGCGACCAGCCGAACCTGTACTCCTTCCACCTGAAGACCCTGCGTCCCTCCGCCATCCCGCTGGTCAACGGGGCTATCCCGCTGCGAGGCGGCATCACCCCGGATGGATTGCAGGTTTACCTTGGCGCCTCCGATGGCACCGTACATCGCGTGGACGTGCTGCAAGGCACCGACGTACAGCAGATCGCCGTGGGGCTGAAGGATTCCAACGGCAACGCAGTCGCGCCTAATCTGCTGTATATGGTTCCGTAGGCAAGCGACGCAAATGGAAAAGCCCTCCGCGCTGGAGGGCTTTCGCTTTTTAGGACCATTGAAAGACTCAGGTTTCGCGTGCCTTGTGTCAGGGCCCGGCTTCAGCCGGGCCGAGAAGCCCATTCCTTTTGTCATCACGAACCGACTTTAGTCGGTGAGGGATCTGCTGTTCCGGCTTTTTCGGCGGCCTGAGCCTTCCGACGCGGAGGGCCTTCCCATTTGGGCGAGGATTATTTCTTCGCGTTCCCCAGTTCCTTGGCCACGCTGTCGAGCACGCCGTTGATGAACTGCACCGACTCCGGCGTGGAGAAGCGGCGCGCAATCTCCAGCGCCTCGTTGATCACTACCGGCCGCGGCGTTTTGGGAAAGCCGAGAAACTCCGCCACCGAGGCGCGCAGCAGGTTGCGGTCTACCGCCGCCATGCGGTCCATGCGCCAGTGCTCGGCGTTGCGCTCGATGATCTCGTCAATTTCCGTACCGCGCTCGAGCGCGATGCGGAACAGGTCGTCGGCGAAGCCGCGGACTTTTTCGTCCAGGTCCTTGCGCTCGCTCCAGAACGTCTTGCGCACCTGGTCGGGCTCCTGCTTGGCCATGTCGTGCTGAAACAGCATCTGCAGCGCCAGTTCGCGCGACTTGCGGCGGGTCCCGGTCTTCATCGTCCGCCGTCCTTCGCCGCTCCTGCGATCTCTGTTGCCTTGTCATCCTGAGCAGCGCCAGCCGTCCCCGATTTGTCATCCTGAGCGGAGCGTCCGCCTGACGAACTGTCATCCCGACCGGAGCGAAGCGGAGTGGAGGGACCTGCTGTTTCTTCATCCCGAGCGGAGCCAGCCCCCACCGATTTGTCATCCCGACCGAGGGCTTCAGCCCGAGTGGAGGGACCTGCTGTTTCCTCACCCCGACCGGAGCCACCCTCCCCCGATCTGTCATCCCGAGCGGAGCCGCTCCCCACCGAATTGTCATCCCGAGCGGAGACATCCCCCACCGATCTGTCATCCCGAGCGGAGCGAAGCGGAGTCGAGGGACCTGCGGTTCCTTCACCGGCCATCACTGTTTCACCCTGGCTCAAAGTTTTCTTCGTACGGCGCCGCCGCGGCTTGGCGATCTTCCCGCGCAGGGTCGCCATCTCCACCGCCGCCATGGCCGCTTCAAATCCCTTGTTGCCGGCCTTCAGCCCAGAGCGGTCAATGGCCTGCTCCAGGGTGTCGCAGGTCAGCACGCCGAAGGAGTGCGGCACGCCCGTCTCCTGCGCCGATTGCCCCACCCCGCGCGCTACCTCGTTAGCGATGACCTCGTAGTGCAAAGTGCCGCCGCGCAGCAGGCAGCCAATGCAGATGACGGCGTCGAACTTTTTGGACTGGGCAAGCTGCCGCGCCGCCGCCGGAATTTCGAACGAACCGGGAACGTAGGCTATTTGCACAGCATCGGCCGCCGCGCCGCATTGCCGCAGCGCCTGCAACGCGCCGTCCAGCAGCCGCTCGGTGATGAAGGAGTTGAACCGCGCCACCACGATAGCGAAGCGCTTCTTCGCCGCGTTCAGCGAACCTTCCATGCCGCGCGCTTCGTCCGCCTTTTTGGCGTAGGTGAGAAACCCCAGCCGCATCCCGCTGACTTCGACTTCGAACAGCCGAGCGCCGTAAGGCGTGTCGGCAATCTCTTTGGTGATGGAAGAAGTGGATAGTGGATGGTGGATAGTGGATAGTGTTCCGTCCGCGGGTGCGCGTGCGGGTGCCCCACCGTCGTTTCGTTCCGGGTTTCGGGTGCCCCACCCAAGCCGGGCTTGCTTGGGTGGGGGTTTTCCATCAACTTCTTCACAATCTCATACGCCGCATCGGCGTCGGAGACTTCGATCATCGCGTCCACGGCAGGTGCATCGGCAGCGGCAATCAGCTCCACTCCGCCGGAGGGCGCCAGCATCTCAATGCCGTGATTGCCGCCCTCATGCCACTCGTTACCGGAGGCGAACCCCAGCGCGCGCAACAATTGCAGCGCCGGCTGGAGGTCGTCCAGCGAGCGCCCCAGCACCCGCGGAAACACTATCGAACGAATCATAGAATTCGATTGTAACGGGAAACATCAGCCCACAGCAGCCGGCGCCTTCGGAACGGATTGACTGCCCAATGCAATCGCCCTATTATCAGGCATCCCTTTCAGCGCCACGGACCTGATGCTCGACACCACAATTTCACATTACCGCATCGTCGCCAAACTTGGCGGCGGCGGGATGGGCGTAGTTTACGACGCGGAAGACCTGAAACTGCCGCGCCATGTAGCCCTAAAGTTCTTGCCGGACGAGATGGACAAGGACCCGGCTGCGCTGGAGCGCTTCCGCCGCGAGGCATTCGCGGCATCGGCGCTCAACCATCCCAACATCTGCACCATCTATGAAATCGATGAGGCGGATGGCCGCCTGTTCATCGCCATGGAGTATCTCGAGGGTGTCACCCTCAAGCACCTGATCAACAACCGGCCGATTCCCCTCGATCAACTGCTGGATCTGGGCATCCAGATCGCCGATGCGCTGGACGCGGCGCACGCCAAGGGCATCATTCACCGCGACATCAAACCGGCTAACATCTTCGTCACCCGGCGCGGACACGCCAAGGTCCTGGATTTTGGACTCGCCAAAGTTACCGCGCCGCAGCGGCAAGCAGACCTGGTGGGCGCGGCCGCTGCCGTCGGGGTGACCGTGGCGGAGGAACACCTGACCAGTCCGGGAACGGCGATGGGCACGGCTGCCTACATGTCGCCGGAGCAGGCGCTGGGCAAAGAACTGGATGCGCGCAGCGACCTGTTTTCCTTTGGCGCAGTGCTGTATGAGATGGCAACCGGCAGCCTTCCTTTCCGTGGAGATACCAGCGCGGCAATCTTCGACGGGATATTGAACCGCACGCCGGCGCCGCCCCTGCGAATGAATCCCGACATTCCGCCCAAGCTCGAGGACCTGATCCATCGGGCGCTGGAGAAGGACTCGCGACTGCGCTATCAGAGCGCGTCGGACATGCGGGCCGATTTGCAACGCTTGAAGCGCGACACTGATTCGGGACGCAGCGCAGCCATGACCTCGGCGCAGGCCGTGCCGGTGAGCGCCGTCGCGTCGAATACGGGCCTGACGGCGGTCGCTGGCAGTGTCCATCGCAAGAAATATTGGATCGCGGCTATAGCGGCAATCGTACTTTGCGCCGCCATCGTTGCCGGCCTGCTCTGGCGCGGATCGGGCTCGAAGAAAATTGGATCCATCGCGGTGCTGCCCTTCGTGAATGACACCTCCGACGCCAATAACGAGTTCCTCAGCGACGGGCTCACCGAGGACCTGATCGGCACGCTTTCGCAGTTGCCCAACATGAAGGTGATGGCCCGGAGCACGGTTTTCCGCTTTAAGGGCAAGGACGAGGACCCGGCCAGGATCGGTCAGACGTTGAAGGTGGATGCGGTGCTGACGGGCAGGATCACGCGCCGCGGTGACGACGTCAAGGTCACGACCGACCTGGTCAATGTCGCCGATGGCAGTGAAATCTGGGGCGGCCAATATTCCCGTAACATGGCCAGCGTCTCCGGCCTGCAGCAAGAGATCACCAGCGACGTTGCCGCCAAGCTGCGGGCGCAGCTTACCGGCGAGCAGCAAAAGCAGATGGAGCGCGGCAACACCCAGAGCGGCGCTGCCTACCAGCTCTACGTCAAGGGACGTTTCCTGTTGAATAAGCGGGGCAATGCCAACATCAAGCAAAGCTTGGAGCTGTTTCAGCAGGCGGTTGACGCCGATCCCAATTATGCATTGGCGTATGCGGGACTGGCGGAGGCGTACAACATCGCGCCTTCCTGGATTTTGATTGACGGCCGGGAAAGCAACGCACGCTCACTGGCAGCGGCGCGCAAAGCTCTGGAACTGGATCCGGACCTGGCGGAAGCACACGGGGCGTTGGCGGATGCGCTGGCCGACGATTATCAGTGGGCGGAGGCCGAAAAGGAATTCCAACGTGCGCTGGAGCTGGCGCCCAGCAACGCTCAGTTGCACTACACCTACGCGTTCCTCTACCTGCTGCCCATGGCGAAGTACGATGCGGCCTTGAGCGAATTCCGCAATGCGCTCCAGCTCGATCCGCTGTCCGGCATCATCAACGTCAATTACGGCTTCACCCTGTTCGCCGCACACCGCTACGACGAAGCGGTCCAGCAGTTCCAGAAAACCATCAGCATGGATCCCAACTTCTCGGTCGCACACCGGAAGTTCGCCTACCTGCTGGCGGCCATGGGCAAGTGGGACGAAGCCGATCGCGAGTACCGGACGTTTACCAGGCTCGAGGGCTACAAGGACCTGCCGTCCACTCCGCTGACCGCGAAAGGCTTCTCGCAGTTGACCAAAGACCATTTGATGGCCATGAAGGAACGAGGCCAGGTGGGAGACATCCTGTGGGCAATATCGTTCGCCATCGAAGGCGATCGGGAGCAGTCGCTTGCCTACATGCAAAAAGCCGCGGCCAACCACGGCACCGAGTTCACCTATGAGAGCCGGAACCCGCTCTTCGATTTCCTGCGCCAGGATCCGCGCTATGTCGAACTGATGCGCAGTGCGGGATTGCAGCCGTAGATCGGACCAGTGGCTAGTGGCTAGCCAGGATCGACGCCGGGTGCCCCGGGTCTCGCGGTTTTCGAGACCCGGGTCAGTGCAGAAAGTTTAGGCTACCAGGTGAGATAGTCACGAAGCACAGATCCGGAACCCAGGTTAGCGTCCAACTGCGGGACGCGAACCTGGGGCACCGGTGATTACGGACAACCGACAACGGACAACGGACAACTGGCTACTGACTACTGCCCCTTAAACTCCGCGGGCCGCTTCTCCAGGAACGCCTTGGTGCCTTCGTTCTTGTCTTCAGTGGCGCAGCAGACGCCGAACAGCGTGGCTTCGAGGAACAGTCCTTCCGCCAGCGTCATGTCCATGCCGTGGTTCACCGCTTCCATGGCGTACTGAATCGCCAGCGGCGCGTTGGCCACGATCTTGGCAGCGATGGCCTCGGCGCGCGGAATCAGATCGGCGGCGGCGACCACTTCATTCACCAGGCCGATGCGGTGCGCTTCCTGCGCCGAGATCATCTCGCCGGTCAGCACCAGTTGCATGGCGACGCCCTTGCCCACCAGCCGTGGCAACCGTTGCGTGCCGCCGTAGCCGGGAATGAGTCCGAGCTTCACCTCGGGCTGGCCGAGTTTGGCGTTTTCGCTGGCCAGACGCATGGTGCAGGCCATGGCGATCTCGCAGCCGCCGCCCAGCGCGAATCCGTTGATGCAGGCGATGACCGGCTTGCCCAGGTTCTCGATGGCGTCGAGGATGGCCTGCCCCTGATGGGTGTAGGCCTTGGCCGAAACCGGCGTGTGCTGCGACAGCTCGCCGATGTCGGCGCCGGCGACGAACGCCTTCTCGCCGCCGCCGGTCAGGATGACCACGCGCATGTCGGCATCGTCCTTGGCCGCAGCGAAGGCCTGCTTCAGCTCCTGCATGGTGGCCATGTTCAGCGCGTTGAGCACCTTGGGCCGGTCGATGGTGATGTAGGCGATGTGGTTCTTCGTTTCGTACTTGATGTTCTGGTAGGTCATGATTTTTCGAGCTCTTGGCTTTTAGCTCTTAGCTTTTAGCCATCAGCTGTCAGCTCTCAGCCGTCAGCTTTAGGCATTGTCCTTCGCGACTGCGTATTCTCCCGAGCCCGCAGGGCGCCATTTGTTTTAGCCGTGGGCGTCAGCCCGCGGAGACGTCTGACTGCGCGCAACTCGAAACTCGCGCCTGCATTTGAAACTCGAAACTTGAAACTCGAAACTGTCCCTACACAAACTTCCCCGGCACCGGATTCTTCGGGTCGGCGTAATCGTAGAAGCCTTTGCCCGACTTGCGGCCGTACCAGCCGGCCAGCACCAGCCGCTTCAGCAGCGGCGGCGAGGCGAAGCGGCGCTCCTTGAACTCGTCGTACATCACGTGGGTGATGTAGTAGGTGGTGTCGAGGCCGACAAAATCCAGCAGCGTGAACGGCCCCATGGGATAGCCGCAGCCCAGCTTCATGGCTTCGTCGATGTCGGTGATCGAGCCGACGCCTTCTTCATACGCGCGGATGGCGTCCAGCAGATACGGCACCAGCAGGCGGTTCACGATGAAGCCGGTCTTGTCGCTGGTGCGCACCGGCACCTTGCCCAGCTTGTTGCCGAACTCGACCGCCGCGTCGTAAACCTCGGGCGCGGTGGCGATGGTCTTCACCACTTCCACCAGCTTCATCATGGGCACGGGATTGAAGAAGTGCAGGCCGATGAAGCGCTCGGGACGCTTGGTCGCGGTCATCAGCTCGGTAACCGAGATGGACGAGGTGTTGGTGGCGAAGATGGCGTCCTTCTTGACGATGGCGTCGAGCTCGCGCGTAGGTCTTGCGCTTCTCTCGACGTTCTCGATGATGGCCTCGATCACGATGTCGCAGTCGGCCAGGTCCTGCATGTTGGTCGTGCCCTTCAGCCGCGACTGCGCTTCGGTCTTCTGCTCGGCGGTGATGCCGCCCTTGGCCGGGCCGCGCTCCACCATGCGGGCCAGCGATTTCTCGATGCCGGCAAAACCTTTGTCGAGGAATTTCTGCTCCTGCTCGAGCACCACGACGTCGCAACCGGCGGTGGCCGCGACCTGCGCAATGCCCGAGCCCATCAGCCCACAACCCAGTACTCCAACTTTCTTAATATTCATGTGTGTGTTCCCTCTTTATAAAATGTTAGAACGTTTTGTATCCGGGCACGACCTTAGCCGAGCCATACAACGTTGATTCGTATCAGGGCACGGCTTCAGCCGTGCCGATCAACTCGTATTAATCGAGCATGGGCTTTAGCCCCTGCGGCTTTTCGCGCCGCCATAATATGTAAAGCAATAGGGAAACTGCTCCAGCCGACTCGGCCAAACCTCTCTTCACGGGATTCTGCGCGATATACTCCCGATGCTGCAGGAAACTCTCGCGATCGTTGACGCGCACCTCGGAAAATCCGCGCTGCCAAACTTCGCCGTTATATCCATACTCCTTTTTCAACCGGTACGAAAATCCGCCTTTGATGAATTGCACGGCCTTTTCGATCGACGTACCGTCTCAACCGTGAGCAAGACGTGCACATGATCGGGCATCACAACGAAATCGTGCACCCTGAATTTTCCTGCAGCGGCGTAGGAACGCATCACGTCAATCAAGAGCATTGCATTGCGTTCCGATTGCAGAAGAGCTCGCCCATGCTGGTTTTGGTGGTGACAAAAATGTGCGCGAAGGTCGAACGATTTGCTCTCGAGCTGGAATTGCGAACCGGAACCGACATGAGCAGGGGCTAAAGCCCAATTTATTTTACGCTGTGGCGGCATGGCTAAAGCCATGCCCTGATACGAACCAGTCGAATCCAAAGCTCTCAAGGCGTGACCCAAGTGCTGCCTTGATACAAGACTTCAATTATTATCCCTGCGCATGCGGATGCGTCCGCCGATCAGCACCGCCGGCACCATAAAGATGAGCGCCGCCACTGCCGTCCACTCAATGCCCGACATCACCAGCGTCGACGATCGCCACCACCGCCATCACCAGCGCCACCAGGTTCACCGCCATCGCATTCTGTTTGCCGGCGATGAAGCGCGCGATGTAGCCGGCCAGCAGCGCGAAGACAATGCCGTAGATAACGGTGGAAGCCTCGAAGCTGATGCTGGCCGGCGCGTGCGGATTGTGGTGGGTGACGCGAAACAGCGCCATCGCCGACAGCGCAAACACCAGGTATCCGATAATCACGCCGCTAATGACGCGCAGCATCCTTCGCTCCCGCTACCGCTGCAGATTTTCCACGATCACGGCAATGCCCTGCCCGCCGCCGATGCACGCCGTGGACAGCCCGTACTTCGCCTTGCGCCGTCCGAGTTCGTACAGCAGCGTAATCAGCAGCCGCGTGCCGGTCGCGCCCAGCGGATGTCCCAGCGCGATGGCGCCGCCGTTGACGTTGACCTTGTCGCGATTGAGCCCGAGCTCCTTCTCCACCGCCAAGATACTGCGCGGCGAAAGCCTCGTTCACCTCGATCAGGTCGATGTCGTCGAGCTTCAGCCCGGCCTTCTTCAGCGCGATGCGCGTGGCCGGCACCGGGCCCGAGCCCATGATCTTGGGATCGACGCCGGCAATGCCCCAGCTCACGATGCGGCCCAGCGGCTTCAGATTGCGCTTCTGGGCTTCGTCCAGCGGCATCACCACCACCGCCGCGCCGCCATCCACAATGCCGCTGGCGTTGCCGGCGGTCACCGAGCCATTTTTGCCGAAGGCCGGCTTCAGCTTGCCCAGGCTTTCCATCGTGGTCTCAGGACGGCGATGATCGTCTTCGCTGAACATCTCGCCGGTCGGCTCGCCGCGGCGATTGCGCAGCGGCACCGGCGTCTGCTCCTGCTGCATGCGTCCAGACTTGTAAGCTTCGTCGGCCAGCTTCTGCGAGCGCAGCGCAAACTCGTCCATCATCTGGCGAGTGATGCCCTGCTGCTCGGCGTAAAGCTCGGCGGTATTCGCCATGTACAGGCCGCAATAGCTGTCGAGCAGCGCCACCATCAGCGAGTCTTCCAGCTTGCCTTCGCCCAGGCCGACGCCCCAGCGCATGCCGCGAATCACGTGCGGCGCCTGCGACATGGATTCCATGCCGCCGGCCAGCGCAATCTTCGATTCGCCAAGCTGGATCATCTGCGCCGCCGAGACCACCGACTGCATACCCGAGCCGCAGAGTCGATTGACGGTGAGCGCCGGTGTTTCGATCGGCACGCCCGCCTTCAGCGCCACATGACGCGCGCCGTAGATGGAGTCGCCGGAGGTCTGCTGGGCGTTGCCGATGACGACGTGATCAATCTCGGCCGGCTCGACCCCGGAGCGCTTCATGGCCTCGGTGGCGGCGATGGCGCCCAGGTCCATGGCGGTGAAGTCGCGAAGTTTTCCACAGTAGCGCCCCATAGGCGTGCGGGCACCGTTGACGATTGCGATATCCATTGGGTTCGGCATGTAGATATAGAGGACAGAACAGGCTGTAAGGAAACATTCGAGTTTATCAGAAGCAGCCGTTAGCTATTAGCTCTTAGCTTTTAGCTGACAGCTGCTCAGCCATCAGCCATCAGCTGTCAGCCGTCAGCCGTCAGGAAACTGCCGATCCCGCGCCACCGTCGCCTTCGCGCCACTGCGACTTAACGCATACCCACACTGCCGTCGGCTTCGCCAAGGCGTGTTAACCGATGCACCTGCTCCGTTTTGCGATCCGCGCGAATGCGAGCGCCGGAGGCGACACACCGCATGCAACTGCTGCCAGGTGCGGTCCGCGCGAATGCGAGCGCCGGAGGCGACACACCGCATGCAACTGCTGCCAGGTGCGGTCCGCGCGGATGCGAGCGCCGGAGGCGCGCCATAGTTTAGCCCAGCATGGAGCGCCCGCTTTTGGCGCGGAATGCTGGGTACGCCATCCCCAAGAATTTTCCGGAGCCCCTTTAGGGGCGGCATATGCCGCGCGCTCCGTTCAAGGCTTCTTCGTGCCCGTTTTTTCGTACGGTCGAGAGCCGCCGCTTCGCACTCATCCGAAAATCGCGGCCCCAGAATTTGGTCGGGCCACAGAAAACCTGGGTGCCCCGTTCTGGCCGTCGTTTGGCCAGGGCGGGGCCTTCATCGCGAATCGTCGAGACACCGTTCACCACGGAGCGCACGGAGAAACGCTGGGGAAGAAAGCTTCGGTTTTCACGATTCACGATTCACGATTCACGATTCACCATTCACGATTCATGATTCACGACCCCACGGTTCAAAACGGGTCCACCCCGAGGTGTACAAAACCTGTCCAAAGGTCATGTACCTTCGTTACCGGCTCGGATGTGTTTTTGCATGACTTGGCGTGTGCCGCATGCTTAGGCTGAAGTTGGGAGGGCACCATGGCCACGTGTCCCTACGACAAGCGGGACGGCACTCGCTGCAATTCGCCCGCGGTCAAGGGCTATGACGGCTGCTGCTTCCGCTCGCGGCGGCTGCGCACCCAACGCCATCGCACTCTCGTCGTTAACCTGCTGATGCAGGTGCGAGGTAAGCTCCCGCAGCGCAGGCTGGTGCGGCTCGCCACGGAACTGGACTGTCCGCCGCCGTGGAGCGGAGCGCCGCAACTGCTGATAGGAGCTTCGCCGCTGCTCGCCACCGAAGCGCCGGGACCTGGTGGGAAGCGTAACGCCGTCGCTGAATGGCATGACTCGTCCGTAGGGATTACGAAATGAAGAGTTTGCCTCTAACTCGCGTGCTTGCAATATTTTGCGCGGGATTGTGGCCCAACTCCATTGTTTTCAGCATCGCTCCGTTATTTTCGCCGAAAAACACGGTGACCTGCGTCACCTCCCGGTACGAGCCTGGCGCAGTCTCCCGGTTCGCCGAAACGCGTTTGTTATGACGAGCTTGTCTTCAACCCGTTTGTCCGCAATATTTTGCCGCCAATCGCAAGGTAAAGCCTTTGTTTGCAACCGCGCACAACAATTCTCGGCGAAAAAAACGGTGATCTGCGTCACCCCCGCCAGTGAACTTCGCCGGCCCAGATGGAACCGAAGGAGGTGCGACGCTCTCCTTTCCGGCGCTAGCTGACCGAGGCTAATGGCTGGTCTCCCGCCGTCCGCTACCGGACAAGACATTCTGATTTTGAACGCCAAGCGAGCCAAGGAGTTCGCAGGCGCCAGCATTTCTCCAACTGGCTCAATCACTTGAGAAGCTGAGGTTCTGGCCACGCACGTGATACTTCCTTCCCTTAGTCCTATCCGGAGACAACGCTTAATGGGCAAGCTGTTGCAAGATTTTCGCTTTGCCGTACGGCAACTGCGCAAGAGTCCCGCCTTCGCGCTGACCACCATTCTGACCCTGGCCCTGGGCATCGGCGCCACCACCGCCATCTTCAGCCTGATCAACGCCGTACTGCTGCGCCCGCTGCCGTTTCCCGAGCCGGACCGCCTGATGTCGGCGCTGATGCTGGACACTTCGGCGGGCAAGGCCGACGTCACTCACAGCCTCAGCTATCCGGATTTCTTTGACTGGCGCTCGCGCAATCATTCCTTCGAGTCGCTCGCCTCGAATCACAACGACGACCACACCCTGACCGGCGAAGGAACTCCCCGGCAACTGGAGTCGCAAACCGTCAGCTCCGATTTCTTCCGCGTGCTGGGGGTCAACCCCATGATGGGGCGGGGCTTTCTTCGCGACGAGGAGAAGCCCGGAACTCACGTCGTGGTGCTGAGCCATGAGACCTGGCAATCCGTCTTCGGCGCCGATCGCAACATCGTCGGCCGCAACATCACGCTCGACCATAACCGCTACACCATCGTTGGCGTCATGCCCCAGGGGTTTACCTTCCCTCTTCAGACTCCGGCTCCCGCGCTTTGGACGACGCTGGCCGACGACGCCGCCGACAAGGACCCGCTCACCGCCCAGCGCGGAGCCCACACGGTGACGCTGGTCGGACGCCTGAAGCCGGGGGTGAGCGTCGCCCAGGCGCAAGCCGATCTTGACCTGATCGCGCGCAATCTGGCGGCGCAATTTCCCGACACCAACAAAAAGTTTGCCGGCGCAATTGTAGTTCCCCAACTCGAAGACCTGGTGGGCAACACTCGCCCGGCGCTGCGCGTGCTGTTCGGCGCGGTGGTGCTGCTGCTGCTGATTGCCTGCGCCAACGTTGCCGGCCTGATGCTGGCGCGCGCCTCCAAGCGGCGTTCGGAGATTGCCGTGCGCTCCGCCATGGGCGCCACCCGCTGGGAGATCATGCGGCAGGTGCTGGTGGAGTCGGTTAGCCTGGCGCTTTGCGGCGGGGCTGTGGGCGTCGCCCTGTCGGTGATTCTGCTGAAGACCCTGCTCGGCTTTGTGCCGCAAAATCTGCCGCGGATGGACACAGTTTCGGTTGACGGCAGAGTGCTGGCTTTCGCCGCGCTGGCTTCCATCTTTACCGGCATTCTCTTCGGCGTGCTGCCGGCGTGGCGCATGTCGCGACTGGATCCGGCGCTGGCGCTGCGCGAAGGGACGCGCTCCGTTACCAGCGGCAAGGGACAGCATCGCCTGCACAGCGTGCTGGTGATTGCTGAGACGGCGATCGGACTGGTGCTGCTGGTCGGCGCCGGCCTGCTGATTCGCAGCTTCATGCACGTGATCAGCGTTGATCCCGGCTTCAATGCGCACCAATTGCTGACCGGCGACCTGGGCTTGCCGGACACGCAATATCCGGACCTGAAGAAGGCGCAGTTTTACGATGAACTGTTGCCGCAACTGGCAGCGATGCCGGGCGTGAAGTCCGTGGCCGCCGGCTATCCCTTACCGCTGGCCCGCGGCAACATCGGCATCGGCTTCAGCATTGAAGGACGGCCGATGGCGCAGGGCGACCTGCCGGCGGCGGCGGTCACCATCATCACCCCTAATTTCTTTCACACCCTGGGCATGCCGCTCATGTCCGGCCGCGACTTTCTGCCGACCGACGACTCGAAAGCGCCAGCGGTGGTCATCGTGAATCAGGCCTTCGCGCGAAAATATTTCCCTGGCGAGAACGCGATGGGCAAGCGCATCAAGCCGGGTCTGGGTGACGGCATTACCGACAGTCCGGTACGCGAGATCGTGGGCATCGTGGGCGATGTGAAGCGCAAGCGACTGACCACCGAGATGCCGGCGCAATTCTACCTGCCGTTCAAGCAGGCGCTGATCCTCGATCCCACCGTGGTCATTCGCAGCGATGGAGACCCGCTGGCTCAGCTCGGCCCGCTGCGTGCCGCGGTCGAGCATCTTGACGGCAACGTTCCGCTCTATCACGTCAGTACGCTCGAAGATTACCTCTCGCTCTCGGCATCGCAGCCGCGCTTCCAGACCATGCTGCTCACGGTATTTGCGGTGATGGCGCTGCTGCTCTCGGCCATCGGCTTGTATGCGGTCCTGTCGTACATGGTGGCGCAGCGCACGCTGGAGATCGGACTGCGGCTGGCCTTGGGCGCCCAGCGCGACAGCGTGTTGGCGCTGATTCTGCGCCGCGGTCTGGTGCTGGCGGGCATCGGCTTGGGAATCGGCATCGTGGCCTCGCTGCTGCTGACGCGCTTTATGGAGAACATGCTGTACGGGGTCAAGCCTTTCGATCCGCTCACGTTTGTCGCCGTCAGCGCAGTGCTGCTGGTGGTGTCGCTGGTAGCCAGCACCGCGCCTGCGCTGCGCGCCGCGAGACTGGATCCGATGCGAACGTTGAGAGAGCAGTGAGAGGCAGTGGTTAGTGGATAGTGGATAGTGGATAGTGGGGGGGACCCGGGACTGGGGACTGGCAACTCGGTTTTGAAACTTGAAACTCGAAACTGGAACTCCCACATTGTGATATGTCACATTGTGGGAGTTGAAACAAGCGCTTCACGTGGGGTGAAGAAAAATGGCCAAGACAGAACGCGTTCGTCAGGAAATCGAATCGCAATTTAGCGCCGACGATATCGCGCGGCAGAAGCAGCAGGGCTGGAAGCTGGTAGCGGTGGAATGGGAGCGGGAACTCCCGGAAGAAGCTCTGGATCCGGCCATTCCCGGCGACGTGCCCTTCGGCTTGCAGGTGGCTGACGACGCGCCGCCGCGGCTGGAAGAAAATCCTATGGAGCGCGAAATCCTCTTCCTGATGATGGAGCTCACGGTGCAGGATGGCCCCTACTCCGCCATCGCCGAAGAGTTGAACCGCTGCGGCTATCGCACTCGCCAGGGCGGCCGCTGGACGCCCATCACCGTCTTCCAGATGCTGCCGCGACTGATCGAAGCCGGGCCGCGCATCTTCGCCACCGAGGAATGGCAAAAGCGCCGCGCCCACATCGCGAAAATGGGATAAGCCCTCGCCTCGGCGGTTCTCCAGCGTAAGGCGGGCCGGCAAGTTGCGCTACTCGTCCGCCAAAAGCCGCACTGCGCAAGGCTTTTGGACGATGGTTCGCTTTGCCACTTATGTGCCTTGACTCTCCTCCCGCCTTGCGGCAGACTCCCGCGCATCCTTTCCGGACCGGTCACCGCTGCATCTGAACTGCTGCTCCGCATGAACAGCCAGTGCGTCGTCTAGCGTGGACATGCCAGCCCAAGTGTGACAGCCGGCTTACCGATAGGAAGACGAGAATGCTTGCTACTATTCGCAGCTCCCATCTCCGCCTGATTGCGGCGCTCGCGCCTCTGCTTTTGGCCGCAGGCTGCACGCCGCAGATTCACAACTTCCAAGTCGCAATTCCGGGGACGCCTCCCGCGCCGCAAGGAGCAGACCAAACTCAAGGCACGGTGCATGTGTGTCCCGGATCGTCGGTGCAATTGTCCTGGGATGCCGCCGGCAAGACCTCGCTGTCAGCGACCGCGGGACCTCGCTATCAACCGCCCGCGTGCATGCCCGAGGAAGGTGTTCCCCAGCAAGGAAGCCGCACCCTTGGCGTCAGTGGCGGCGGCAGCATCGGCAACTGCTCCGGCGACTCCCTGTTTCGCCTGACCGCGGCCCACGATTTCTTTCACTTTATGGGACCGTGTCCCGGACATGGCTGCCCCAACGCCGATCGCGAAATTGTCGTCAGCAATGGACTGGACGTTCCCGCCGGTGGTCGCACTGTCGAGTGCGCAGGTGACGCCTTCACCGTACTCAGCAGCATCGCTTCCACCAACTGGGACAATGTTTATCGGGTGCAGAGCGTCACCGCGGAAGGCTCAGCGGAATCGGCGGCGCTCGCAGCCACGCCGGGCCGCACCCTCACCGTCACCCACGATGGCAAGCAGGCTGTCTTCCAGGCGGGTTCATTATCGTCGGACGCATTTCGCGGCTCCCGCATCACCGGCGATTGGAGCCTGAAGCTGTCCGGTTGCGCTTCGCCGCCTCCGGCACTGACCATCACCATCAAGGTTTCCTGCGGGCAATAAGGAAGAAGGAATATCGGCATGGCAATTTTTGACCAGCTCGGTACCGTCGTCATCCTGATGCTGGAGAACCGCTCGTTCGACCACATGGTCGGGCATCTCAGCCTGATCGCTCCCGAGCTTCCGGTGGACGGCCTGGTTGCGCCGCCGGGATCCGCCGTGGACTACACCAAGGTCAACGCGCAAGTTCAGAACGGGCAGTATCTCAACGTCTCGCAGGTGGACGGAGTGCTGCACTACCCGTTTCATATGGCCGACAATGCGCTCACTACCGACCTGCCGCACGATCGCATCGATGTCGGAACCCAGCTTGGGAAGTTGAGCGCCGCCGGCCAGTATCCGATGAGCGGCTTCGTGGATGCCTATTACAACACCACGCCCACGCGCATGGACCTGCCGGATACGATGGGATTCCTCACACCGCAAGAAGCTCCCATCTCCGATTTTTTCGCGCGCCAGTTCATGACCTGCGACCGCTGGTTCTCGCCCATTCCCACGGACACCCAGCCCAACCGACTGATGCTGTACAGTGGCGAAACCCAGACCGACAAAACCAGCGGCCTTCCGCCCGACCAGAAGCCGCTCATCCTGGACTGGCTGAAACAGAACAATATTGACTGGCGCGTCTATTCCGACGATCTGTCGTTCTTCGCCCTATTCCCGCACCTCTGGCTGGACGTGCTGGGCGACCGCTTCCGCAAGTTCTCGACCTTGACCAAGGACGTGCTGGACGCCGGCCCGGCCAATCCCTTTCCCAAGGTACTTTTCGTCGAACCTTCTTACGCGGATTCGCCGATTCATCCCGACCACGATCCCAATGACGATCATCCGCCGCTGCAAGTCGGATTCGGCGAGGATTTTTTGCGCCAGGTTTACCAGGCGCTGACGCCGCCGGACAATCTCTCCGTCTGGAACAGCATGGTCATGCTGATGACTTACGACGAACACGGCGGCTTCTTCGATCACGTCTCGCCGCTACAGCCGGTGAACACGCCCTGCGGCGCAAGCAATACACCGTTCACCTCCACTGGACCGCGGGTGCCTGCATTCGTGATCTCGCCCTTCGTGGCCGCCGGCAGCGTGTATCACAAAAATCTCGACCACACTTTCATCCTGGAATTTCTTGCGGAATGGCTCACGCCGGGCACGCCTTACTCGCCGGCGGTGGCCACCCGGCTGGCGCAGCCCGGCTTCGCTCTTTCTCCCGGAAAAGGCGCCATCTCCAACATGTTCGACTCGCTGGGTGCGCCGCGAAGCGTGCCGCCGCAAGCTCCCGCGCAACCTCTGGGCGGCCTGCGGTTGCGGCCTGCGGCGAAGGTGCCCAAGAATCCAAACGAAATGGCCTTCCAGAATCGTGTGGAGGGGATGATCGAGCAATACCCGGACAAGGTCGCGGCGAAATATCCGGAGTTGCTGCATTGGCAGCAGAACAAGTAGCGCCCGAAGACAGCGCCCAGTGCCCGGGTTCACGTCCCGGGTTCGGAGCTAACCTGGGCTCAAAAATGCCCGCGCCGCTATCCGGACTTCCTCACGCGACTCAGCGAATCTCGACCCTTACGGCGGCGTCGAACTTGGAGTAGTACTTCTTCACGTCGCCGGCGCCGTATTTCTCGCGGAACTTCTCCACGATCCGGGCGACATCCGTATGGTCTGTGATCGTCGCTGCTTTCACGTCGGCATTTTCGCCGCGAGCCTCGATCCGCATCTTCGGATTGCTGAGAACGTTCTTGTACCACTGCGTGTCTGAGCCCTGCACCGGCACTAGGTACAGCGTGCTATCCTCGAATACAAACCACACCGGGTTGGCTATCTTGCGTCCTGACTTCCGTCCAGTCACGGTGATTTTGATTTCGCGATAGCGGGCCAACCGATCGGCTAACGAATCTTTCTGCGCTGGCATAGCAACCATGTTGTCGCAACTTTGGACGGTTGGCAACCGGCTCGACCTGAAAACCAATGCCATCAAGTGCGCCTGGAGCTTAGTTCTACGGGCCTACGGAGGCCTCCTCGGCGGCCACCCGAACTCGGCCGCTGGCCATCCCATTGAGTACGGGATTCCATTCAATGGTATTTCGATATTTGCTCTGGCCGGCAGAGGTTCAGCTTGCCTAGTCTTTATTTATCGGGGTACCGCAATTTCGGAGCGGCCTGCTCTCACTTACGCGAAGCGTCTCGCCTTCGGGCAGCGTGGATACTTACCTTCTGTTGCCTGCTGCTGGTGCCGCAACTTGCCGGGCAAGGCTCGGCCAGCAACGCACTCAAGCAGTACACCGCGGCGGTTGCGCATTCGCAGATAGATCCGAAACACCGCCATCCCTCGCAGGCCGCGACGAAACGGTGCTACGGGACTGCGCCTTGCCTGATCAGATCCCTGGGTCGAGAGCCGGGTCCGACTCCAAATGATTCCAGAAGATCATTTAATGTCACGATCCCTTCCAACTTGTTCATTTCAGCACGGCTAACTACGGGTAGAAGTTCAAGGCCAGTCGTGCCCATGCGCTCAAGCGCCAGATCAAGCGCCTGGTCGCGGTGGACGTGGGGAAATCCGTGCGCGTCCACAAGCTCAGCTAAAGGCTTCGCAGCAGCGCCCACGGAGCACTCTTGCTCGAGCATGGCCATGCTGACCACACCTATAACACCTCGGTGGTCGGTCACCGGCCAGGCCCGAAACGTGCTTTGGCTGACGTGTTTAAGAGCCTCACCGACCGTCATGTCTGCGGCCAGTACCTCGGTTGCAGCCCGCATCGCCTGCATGACCTGATGGTGAACATGCCGCTGCCGCGTCTCCATTGTGGGCAGATGAATACCATCCTGAAATGCCAGGGCAGTGTAGATAGGCTGCCGCTGCAGACGAGAGGAAATGAAAAAGCTCAAAAGGTTCGAGATCATCAGAGGGACAATAACTGTATAGTCCCGGGTAGTCTCAAAGATCATTACTACCGAGGTCATGGGAGCTCGCACGATACCGGCAAAGACCGCACCCATACCGACGAGAGCATAGGCGCCGGGAGTCGCAGTATAAGTGGGCAACCAGTGATGGGCTACACTCCCCACCGTACCGCCCAGCATAGCGCCGAGGAATAGACTTGGACCGAATATCCCGCCGGCATTGCCCGAAGCGTAGCTGGTGGCAGCGCCCAATAGCTTCAGCACCACCAGCAGGGCCATCAGTTGCAGCGCCATCCTGCCGTTTAGGGCATCCCCGACATATCCATAGCCGACGCCCAAAACCTGTGGAACAAACCAGCCCATCAGGCCGACCAGTAATCCGCCCACCACGGGTTGGAACCACTGCGTCTTCTTCGGAAACCGCAGGAACCGCTGCCGCAGGCCCAGCAGGAGCTTGGTGAATGCCACTGACACCAGACCGCCAATGACGCCAAGAACTGCATAGATAACCAATTCCAACGGATGGACCATGCGGTATTGCGGAACCTGGAAGAGGGGGTTATTGCCGAGAAACAGTCGTAGAACAACCCAGGAAGTTGCCGAGGCCAACACCACCGAACCCAGCACAGGGGCGTGGAGATCGCCCATGAGTTCCTCGAGCGCGAACAGGACTCCCGCCAGCGGGGTATTAAAAGCGGCCGCAATCGCGGCCGCGACGCCAGCCGGCACCAGGGCCTTCACTTTCTCGGGTGGCAACCCCAATCGGCGTCCCAGCACCGAGGCAATGCCGCCGCCAACTTGCGCGGCTGGCCCCTCGCGCCCCAGCGGGATTCCGCTGGCCAGAGTGACCGAGGTACAGAGGAATTTCCCCAGCACGGTGCTCAGGGTAATCACGCCATCACGGGCGAAGAGCGCGGCTTTGGTCTGCGGTACGCCGCTGCCCCGGGCGTCTGGAAAATAGCGGAAGAGCAGGTATCCGATGCCTAGCGAGCCCCCGACCGGAATCAGCACCCGTCGCCACGCTGCACTGCCCAAGGGGTAGAGCCTCATCCCCAGCCGTTCCGTCAGCAGGATGAACGCCACCACCGCAAGACCGGTTAGTGCCCCGATCGCCAGCGTCAGAATGAGAAATATCTGTTGCTCATGCTGCTGGAGAAAGACCCTCCACCAAGTCTCTTCTGTTGGCTCGGCGGTTTCGATTATGGGGACGGATTTCATCTGCAATGGCCAACACCAAACCGGCCCGCGACACATCACTCCCGAGCCGTCAACACCGGGCAGCGGGCATGACAGAGTATCTGGTGAAGTGTGACCCACGGCAGATGCGCGGACACCTGAGCATGGGAACTGTGGTGTGGTCCCATCACGATCAAGTCTGTACCTTGCGCGTCCGCGACCCTGAGGATGTGGGCCGCCGGTGCCCCGATCTCCACAATAAATTCTGTTTCCAGCGAGGGGACCATTTCAGGAGGAAGTAACTGCGCCAGTGACTTCTTTGCAGTCTCTCGTTCCCTGTCAGGCCACCCCAATGGAACATCCGCGGGCATCTTGAGGGCATGCAGCAAAGTCAGGTGGGCGTGTTCATGCCCCGCCAACCAAAGCGCATACCTTAGTGCTCGTGCCGAGCCCGGAAGCAAGTCGGCCGCGTACAAGATTCTGTGTAGCGGAAGTTTCAAGCCGGCTCCCTGGCTGGCGTGTGGCCCAACGATAAGCACCCCGCAGCGCACACGGCTAACAACTTCTTCTGCCACCGAGCCCAGGACAAGCTTCTTGATTCCACCGCGGCCATGGGTGCCCAGCACGACCAGGTCAATGTCAAGCTTGCCGACCAAGTCCGAGAGTACTTCGGGGACAGAGCCCTCACTGACCAGTTCCTCATGTCTGATCCCTTCAAACTGCTCCGACGCCGCAAGGTTCGCGATCCTCTTCTCGGCGGAATGCCAGAAGTAGAAGGGATCGGGTGGCTGAACGTCGTCGCTAATCTCTTCCGGGACTACACTCACCGTGAACAGAGTGGCGCCATAGCGGCGCGACATGCCCAGACCATAGGGCAGCGCTGCCTGTGCAGAAGCGGAGAAGTCAGTCGCAAAGAGAATATTCCGGAGGTGGATCTCGGGTAGGGAGGCCAGCAACGTCATCGCAATCCTCCCGCGTAGAAACGCAGGCTACAGAGCGGCGGAAACGAATTCGTAATTCAGGCCAAAATCTGCTCTTATGTTCTTACTCGCAGATCAGGTCCGCAATGATGCCGGTCACAGAATTGCGTGACCTGCCTGCATGGAGTCGCCCAGCCTGCCGCCTGGTGGCGACCGCAGCCCTACTCAGTAAAAATTCCTATTCGACCAATCACCGGCTTGAAGGTACGACAGCGAACCGTGCGCGGAACCCTCGCCGGCCCATGGACCTTTGGGTACGTGACGGATATCACGTGAAGGCGTGACGTACAACACGGCGGCGTGCGACCTCCTCTTATATCAATCCCAAAATGGAACATGTTGTGCAGGATTCGAAAGCCCAAGGCTGCGAAGCCGGGCTAGCGTCCGTCCAAGCAGGTTCTGATGGTACCCAGGCATGAAGATCTTCCAGGATACAGGCCATCTTTTTCGCGTGGCGGCGGTGTTTCTGGTCGGCCTCGCCGCCTTCCTCGTACTGCGCAGTGTGCTGGTACCGCACAGCTTTGGACGCTACGGACATTACCGCGCCGATGCCATAACTGAGATCGCGGCCCTGCCGGTTCACTATGCCGGGCACCCGGTTTGCGAGGGCTGCCATACCGACGTACTGGACGTGAAGAGCAAGGGCGTACACAAGGGCGTAGCCTGCGAGTCCTGCCACGGCCCGCTGGCAGCGCACGCCGACGATCCAGCGACAGTGACGCCTGCCAAACTGGACACGAAAGTCCTGTGCGCTCGATGCCATCAGGAAAACCTGGCCAAACCGAAGACCTTTCCTCAGGTGGATGCGGCTGAGCACTCCGGCGGGGCAGCCTGCAACACCTGTCACCAGCCGCACAGTCCGGCGATGAATATTGGAGCTGCGCAATGACCATCACCCGGCGCCAAATCCTCATCTTGTTGCCTGCGGCGGCGATTGCCTGGAAATCGATTCTGGCGGGAACGCCGGAAGCGTCGCCGAACTACGCCATGTCGGAGCACTGGTGGGCGATGCTGGTTGACATCACCAAGTGCATCGGCTGCGGCAGTTGCGTGCGCGCCTGCCAACTGGAGAACCAGGTCCCCGACGGCTACTTCCGCACCTGGGTGGAGCGCTACCACGTCACCGATTGGGAGATGGAATATCCCAAAGTCGATTCGCCGGACGGCGGCAAGAACGGATTCCCTCCGGCCAAGGAAGCCGGCGGCAAGAACTTCTTCGTTCCCAAGATGTGCAATCACTGTGCCGATTCGCCCTGCACCCAGGTCTGTCCCGTGGGTGCGACCTTTATTTCTCCGGATGGCGTCGTCCTGGTCGACCAAACATACTGCCTCGGTTGCCGCTACTGCGTCCAGGCTTGCCCCTACGGCTGCCGCTTCATCAATCCCCAGACCAATACGGCAAACAAGTGCACGCTGTGCTATCACCGCATCACCAAGGGCTTAACCACGGCATGTTGTGAGAATTGTCCGACCGGGGCGCGACAACTCGCCAATCTGAAAGACCCCAAGGACCCGATCCACGAATTTCTGCGCACCCATAGCGTGCAGGTTTTGAAGCCGCAGATGGCAACCCATTCGAAGTGCTTTTATAACGGCCTGGATGGCTCGGTGCGATAAGGAGACGCTTGTGCAGATTCCTGTAGAAGGATTCATGTACCCGAATGAAGTGGAACTGCAATGGAGCGTGCTGATCGTGCTCTATCCATTTATCACCGGGTTGGTAGCCGGAGCCTTCATCCTGGCGTCGCTGGAGCGGGTCTTTCAGGTGCAGGCGGTGAAGCCGACCTATCGACTGGCGCTGCTGACAGCGTTGGCATTTCTGCTGGTTGCGCCCATGCCGCTGCAATTGCATCTTGGCCATCCTGAGCGCTCCTTCGAAATGTATCTCACGCCGCATGTCTCGTCCGCCATGGCCATGTTCGGCTTCGTGTATTTGTGGTATCTGCTGGCGGTGCTGGTGCTGGAAATCTGGTTGGATTACCGGCACGACATCGTGCTGCTGTCGCAGACCACTACCGGCTGGCGACGCTTGCTTTATCGCGTGCTGACGCTGGGCTCGACCAATGTCAGCCCGCACGCTCTGCACATCGACGAACGCGCCGGATGGCTGATTACCGTGATCGGCATTCCTTCGGCGTTCCTGCTGCACGGGTACGTGGGGTTCATCTTCGGCTCGGTGAAAGCCAACCCGTGGTGGTCGTCGCCGCTGATGCCGGTGGTGTTCCTGTTCTCCGCCATGGTCTCGGGCATCGCGGTGGTCATGCTGCTGTACATGCTGCTGAACCGGATGCGGGGCGAGCCCATTGACATGCGCTGCGTGGATACCGTGGCGAAGTATCTGTTCTACACCTTCATCATTGATTTCAGCCTGGAGATGCTGGACCTGATTCACCGCATCTACGAAGCCGATGAGTCCTTCCGCAGCCTGGATTTCATGGTGCATACCAAACTTTATTTTTCCCACATCGTGGTGCAGATTCTGCTGGGCACGGTGACCCCGATTGTTCTACTGGGATTAACCCAGGTCGCGAAGCTGAGCGATCTCGCGCGCAAGCGAATCTACGTGCTGGCCGGCTGCCTGACCATGATCGGAATCTTCGCCATGCGCTGGAACGTGGTCATCGGTGGCCAGCTCTTTTCCAAGAGCTTTCTCGGATACACCACCTACAAGATGGGCTTCGCCACTCGGGAAGGCTTGCTTACGGCAATCGTACTGACCATTCTTCCCTTCCTATTTCTTTGGGTCCTGGTCAAGCTGCTGCCGCCGTGGCCGGAGAAAGCTTCGCTGGCCAAAGCGGCATCGGCGCAGTAGTTCAAGCGCATTCGTTCCGGCCTCAAAGAGTGGAGGTTATGGACGATCTTTCTGAAACATTAGCCCGGGTTTGCAGACGCCTGGAGCAGCTCGAAGATCGGGTTGCGGCCATCGAATGCTGACACTGATTATCTGTGGTTGCGCGCTCGCGCTGGCTTACAGCGGAGTCCGCTGGCAGCGGGTCGAACTGATCTGGAGCGCTTATCTCGGGCTGGCCTTCGTCAGTGCTAAATTGCTGTTCGAAGATTTACGTTTTGGGCACTCAGGGTCTATCGCAATCTCGCTGTTTGCCTACGCGGTGGCTTTGATCCTGGTTCCCCGCCTGGGGCGTACTGTACGCAGGAGCGAGAGCGTTGCAAGTTTTGCGAGCAAGCAGGCGGTGACGACCTCGATACGTTAGTCGTCATCGGAATCTTCCGGCTGGGTCGGATCCAGGGCACATTCCAGGCACAGCCGGCTGGAAGGCCGGAAGCCCTGGCTTCGAAAGAATCCCATGAGGCCGAAGTGGTCCCAGGAAACTTCGGTCCGCAAGGTTTCTATCCGCAGGGCCCCAAGATTCAGGCGTAACTGTCGCATCAGCGCCTTGCCTACGCTTTTGCCGCGAGTGCCGGGATCCACCGAGATGGCGTCAATGGAGGCAGAGGGCTCCGCCACCCCGTATTCGCCGTAATAAAGGGACCCAATAACGAAGCCCACGACGCGGTGTTCCACCTCCGCCACCAGCGAGATCTGCAGGCCTGCCTGGGTGATGGAGCGCTGCAACATCAACTCGAAATAACGGGGACGGCGACGCCCGCTGGCCGCAGCGTCAATCGCTACCACGGCGTTCAAATCGTCCTGGCGCATGGAGCGCACCAGTACGGCATCAATTTCCAGCACTCCGATTTCTTCCATGCCGCTGTTCATGGTCATGGTTTTCCTTTCGACTTGCTCTAGGCGCCGCCCAGGAATTGGCCGGCATCCACGCGCAGAATTTGCCCGGTTATACGGTTTGCGCCCGGACCGCACAAAAACCGCGCCGCGGCGGCAATGTCAGCCACATCCGTTAAACTCCCCAGCGCGCTTTCCGCTTGCGCGGCCTGGCGGACCGCTGCCGGCAGCGCTTCGGTGAGCGGCGTGCGCACCCATCCCGGCTCGATCACATTCACCAGAATTCCAAAGCGGCCGGTTTCGCGGGCCACGCTCCTGGCCAGGCCAAGCAATCCCGCCTTACTTGCCGAATACGCCGAGGTGCCAAACTTGCCGCGCGATCCGTTGATAGATCCCACCAGCACCACGCGCCCACCATCCTGCCCCTGGCGCATCAGCGGAATGCTATGCCGCAGCAACAGAAACGCGCCGCGCAGATTCACCGTGTGGATCAGGTCCCAATCTTCGACGGCCAGCTTCCAGACGACGGCTTCGCGGGAAATTCCGGCGGCGTGGATCACCAGATCAATCCGTCCGTTCTGCTGGAAGAACTGCTGCACCGCGGCGCCCACGGAATTGTCGCTGCGTACATCGCACTCGATCCAGGGGATGTCATTGCCGGGCGGTGGCGAGAGGTCGAGAGATGTGGCTACCGCCCCGGCTTCCTGCAAAGTGCGAACGATAGCGCTGCCGATTGCTCCCGAGCCGCCGGTGACGACGGCGCACTTGCCTGCCAGTTCGTTGCTGCTGGTCATGCCGATACCTCCGCATGTTGGGCGAGCATGCGATGGCGATAAGCTCCCCACAACGCCGCTCCCAGCGCCCCGGCATGGATGGAGTTGGGATGGGTGCGGATTTCCACCTCCAGACCATCCTCCCGCGATTTTTCCTGCAAGGCCTGGGCCAGTCCGGTGTCGGCAGAGAGTCCGCCGGTAATCGCCACCGGCCCGCGAACGTCAATGGCCCGCAGCAGTTTGGTGAAGCGGCCGGCCATGGAGAGATGAATCCCCTTCAGAATGTCGGGCGTGGTGATGCCCCGGCTGACCATGTTGATCACATCCGTCTCCGCCAGCACCGCGCAAATGCTGCTGACCACCTGCGGATTGACGGCGCGGCAGGAGAGCGGGCCTATGTCGTCCAGGGCAATGCCCAGGTAGCGGGCAACATTTTCCAGGAACTGGCCGGAGCCGGAAGCGCACTGCCCGGTCATGCGGTAGCTGAGCACGCGGCTGCGCTCATCAATGCGCATGGCGCGCGCATGCAGCGCCCCGACGTCAAGCACGGCGCGAACTTCCGGCATAAGGAAGATCGCACCCCGGGCATGGGTGGTCATGCCGTAAAAATGCCCGCGACGGAAATCCACCAGCTCGCCTTCGCCGGTGCTGGCCACATAGCAAACCTCTTCCGCCGCCACGCCGGCAGCGCCGAGGGCCGCCTCATATCCCTCGTTAACAACCTTGCGCAACTCGCGGCGGCGTATGCGCTCGGTGAGCAGCGTAAGCACCTCGGTCTCGCCGCTGCTGGCGGTGCGCAAGACGGCAATCTTGACTGCGCTGGAGCCCACATCGACGCCGGCGGTAATCTGCTCCTCCGCCGGTCTGGTCCTGGACGGGTTGGCGTTGCTTATCATGCGTCAGCCTGGGCGGTGCGCCGGGCAAACAAAGCTGCGCCCAGAGCTCCGGTATAAATCGAATCGGCGGAAATGTTCAGCGTCCGCTCGCCATAATTCTCCCGCACCAATTCGCGCAGAGCGTCCACCGCCGCGGTATTGCGGGCCACCCCGCCGGTGAAGGTGAACTCGTCGGCTACTCCTCCGGAGCGGGCCAGCAGCGACATGGCGCGCAGGATGATGGCCCGATGCAGCCCTCCCAGGATGTCTTCGCGCCTTTGGCCCAGGGAAAGCCGCTCGCGCAACTCCGCACTGGCAAAGACCGTGCAAGTGCTGTTGATCCTGACCCGGCTTTGGCTCTGCTCCGCCAGCGGCCCCAGTTCATGCAAGCCCAGGTTCATTTCGTCTGCGATGTAGCCCAGATAGCGTCCACATCCGGCGGCGCAACGGTCGTTCATCTGGAAGCTGACGACGATTCCGTCGCCGTCCACCTGGATGGCCTTGGTGTCCTGCCCCCCAATGTCCAGCACCGTACGGGTGGCGGGAAACATGGCATGCGCGCCCAGGCCGTGACAGAGAATCTCGCTGCGAATCTGCTCCTTGGGAAAAGGCAATCGCTGCCGGCCATAGCCGGTGCCCACCGTCCCAGCCTCCACGATCTCCGTATCGCAGGAAGCCTCCACCACCGCGCGCAGGCGCGAGGCTTGCTGTTGCACGGCTGGAGTCGGCCGACGCCAGCGTGGGCCCCAGCGCGCCTCGCAATTGGGTTGCGAAGCTGCCGCTGGAGTTCGCGTTCTCCACCACCAGGATCGCGGCGTCGAACAAGCCGCACAGCATGTCGAAGGTGATTCCGCGGGGATCGCTGTGCTGTTCCGCCATTTGCATGTAATCGGCGGTGGCGAGGTCGCGGAAGAAGTCGCTCTTGCGCACCGCCAGTTCGCTGAAGTGGCGCGCCGGCTCGCTCTACCATCCCGTCCACAATGCTTTCGACGACGCTGCTTAACTGCGGTGCGATGAGCGCTGTGGCGTGGATCGGCGGCGGCGCGGAGCAGGGCTTCCCGCAGCCGCGCGAGTTGATCGAGATGCTGCCGAAATCGGAAGTTTCGCTCCAGACGACGAAAGGAACGCCTTCTCGACCTGAGCCAGGCGGGATCGCCGCCGATCGCCTGGCGGGTGAGCGTGAAGCGGGTGCGGACCAGCGCTTCCTCCCGCACCACCTGGCAGGCGACATCGTAATTGCTGCGGCTGTTGGTAATGCCGCGGCCGATCACTTCGCCGGCGTCGTTCAACACGACTGCCTTGGTCGTCGTCGAGCCGAGGTCAATGCCAACGTAGGTCCGCAGCGTGCTCATGCAGCTCACGCCTGCACGTTTCTGTTCCAGCATCTGCAAATAGCTCTCAATGCGGTTCTTGATGTTTGCGGCCGAGAAGTAACGTGGATCCACCAGATCGCTTTCGATGAAGCCGCCGGGAACGCCGGTCCTCTGCTCCAGTTGGCGCAACATCAGGAGCTGGCCCACGCTGAAGGAATTGCAGCTCTTGATGCTGTTGATCATGAAGCCGTCGGCGCGATACTCGCGAATGTAGCGCTCCAGCAATGCCAGCCGAGTAGGCAGACCGAGATTGGTGTAGCAGCCCAGGCAATATTCCGCCAGCGTCTCCAACGGACGCTTGGGATCATGACGGAAGCCGCCGTCGTACAGGCCGCCAACTTTGGTATAGCTGCTGGCCACGATGACCGCGCCTTCGTCGTAGAACATCTTCCAGAACTCGCGGAAGCTGGTCCAATTCGGCGGACCCTCGATGACCAGACGATAGCGTTCCTTCTCCTGCGATCCCTCCGGCGTCAGCGGGCCCAAGCCCTGCGCGCAGGCGTTCCTCCACCTCTTCGCGCAGGACGCGGTAGTACGACACGCCTTCAGCGGTCCCACGAAAGGCGGTAAACATCGGCCCGATGTAGTACACACCGCCGAAATAAGCATCGATGGGCGAGGGTACGTGTTTGGCCGACTCCAACACCCAGACCAAATCATCCTCTGCCTGCGCCGAAAGCCGCAGCATTTCTCGCAGACGGTCCTCGTCATAGCGCTGTCCGCTTACTTGTTCCAGTTTGGGGATGACCTCGGTGCGCAACTGCTTGACGATGTACTCGACATGATGCGGCAGAATGCGGCCTTCCGACTGGTAGGGAACATGCAGCATGGCGACCGGGCAGTCGTATTCCTGGCGCAGCAGTTCAAACCACTTCATGAAGGTGAAACAGCCGGTGTAGGAGAGCAGAAGCAAGTCTGGGGTGGGCAGCCTCTCGCCGGTGGGACCGATGTTGCCCTTCTTCAGCATCCCGATGTCGCACTTCACATAGGTGCAGACGTCTTCGCTGTGCCCGTGTTTCTCCGCTTCCGCGATGTAGTCGCCGGATAATTTCCGCATGCCGGACTGCAGGGCGTTGATTTCCGGAAGGACGGGAAGCAGATCGAAGGAGCGCAACAGTTCCGTAAGATTGCCGGGAACAAAGGTATAAACGACCTTGCGGCCCTCTTGCGGAGCACGCGACAGCGCGGTGTAATGGCCGGCGATCATCTGCTTTTGCAGAAGCATGCTGCGTTCCTTGTCGCCTTCAGCGGGAACGCGCGGGCTGGGGGATGCGGCAGTCATGCTTGGCTCCACAAGCGGATGGAATCGGAGAATGTGCCCGCCTGCTCGCGGATGACCGCGAACTGGCCGGTGTCTTCCGAGTATTTGAACTGCGTGTGGGGAATGCCTTCGCGGTCGAGCCGGCTGACCAGCATGGGCTGCTCCAGCAGCGCGGGATCGCAGAAGCTGGGCGCGCAAAAGATGACGCCTTCCGCGCGATTGCGCCGGACCGATTCCACCAGCGCACCTCCGTGTTGCCCATCGGGCAGGTAGCGTGCCGCAGTCTCGACGCTCTGGGTCAGAAAGGCCTCGACCAGCGCTTGCAGAGGATCGCCATCGCACGCGATCTCGCCCATGATCCATCGCAGCCCCAGGAGCAGGTCGTCATCCACGACCCAGCATCCCGCGCGCTCCAGGGTTAGCAGCAGACCCAGCGGCGGCTGTTCGCAGAACGTACCCACCAACACCACTCGGCTCTGGTCGCGATCGCGACGGTCGGCTTCCAACGGGCGCCAGTCGCAGATACTCCCGCAGCAGCGCGGTGTGATCTTCCGGCGGAAGACTTGCCGGCTGCGCAACAGCACATAAACTTCGGAGGTCGGGATAGAGCCACGGCCGGTGGCTGCGGGCGCGATAGAGTTCGCGAATCGCGGAGCGGTTCTCGTTGTACACGGCGATGCTGTGCCGCAAGGCCGCATCTTCGATCGGACGGCCGCCCAGGCGGCCGAAGTCCTCGCGCAGTGTCTCCAGTTCGCGGCGCCAGTAAACGCCCCCGGTGTCTGGGCATCAAAATTCTGCGGCAAATCCATGTAGCGGACGTAGCGTTCGGGAAACAGCATGGTCCACATGCCTGACAAGGTTGCGGATGACATCGCAGATGGAGGGAAACAACATGCCGTCCAGCACATCGAGCCGTCCGCTGAGAGCGAGTTCGACGGTGCTGCGCGGAATATGGCAGATGTAGCTCTGGAAATAGGCGTCGCCGCGGATGATCTCCAATCGCTCGCCCGGCGCCCACAATGCCAACCGGCAACATCCCGGCGGCATGAATCAACTCGCGGGGAACATAGATGGGCATGTGCCCGATGGCTTTGCGTCCGGGCGCAGCTTCCTTCCAGCTCCGCACCGCGTCAGATCGAAGTCGTCGTTCAACTGCCTGCGCGTGTGCGATGAGGTTGGCGAGTTCCGGACTCATGCTGTCGCTCCCGAGTCGTCGCCAGCGCGGCGGGCGCTTCTCCAGAAAGGCGCGGATTCCCTCGATGGCATCCGGCTCGCTCATCAGTTCCTCGCAAGTACATACTGCTCAATGCGCCGGTAAGATCTTGCTCCAACGCGCGCATCAGCGGCCGACGTACGGCCCGGGCCGCGCAGCGCAGTGCCGCTGCCGAACGCGGCAGAAATTCGGACATCAACAACTCGGTCAGAGTCGGCTTTCAGCTGACCGGGCATGCGCAGTACGATTCACCAGCCCAATCGACATTGCTGCTTTGCCAGTCGACTGCTGCTGCCGCTCAATAGCACGAGCGCGTGCAGCCTCCAGTCCAATGCGAAGCGGCAACAACGCGGACGCTGCAGGCGCGAAACACGCCAAGCTGGATCTCCGGGCAGCCGAGCAGGGCAGTCTCTTCGGCAACGATGAGGTCGCACGCCAACGCCAGTTCCAGCCCTCCGCCCAGGCAGCGGCCACATACCGCAGCTATGGTCGGGGCCGGCGTGTCGGCGATTTGACGCATGAGTCCATGCAACGCACCGAGCGTTTCGACGGATTTGATCAGGCAGGTGTTCCTGCACACTCGCGCCGAAGCTGAAATGGCCGCGCCTTCACCGCTGAGGACCACCGCTTTCACGTCCTGCCGGTGCGCCACCTCGCCAAAGATCTGCTTCAATTCGGCCATCATCGCCTGATCGACGATATTGCCCTTGGGCGCGCCGAGAACGACGCGGGCGATCTGGCCGTCGTGCTCGAACTCCAACCGGATTTTCATCGGCGCTCAGTGTTGCGCAGCGGCTGCTGCCTGCGCCGTCCAGGGAGCGATCTCCTGAATCAACTCTTCACTCCACGACACGCCCTCCGCCAAACGCCGGCGCAGCAGGATGAAATCCACTTCGCGCTGGTCCTTGCTTCCGTAGTGGAAGGCGCGGAAACCGGCGCGGGCCTCCGTCATCATGTTGAGCGACAGCCAGGCGCGATTGGTTTCGCGGTTGCGGTCCCAGTGCTCCAGCTTGTGCTTGCGCAGGCTTTCGATGGTCTTGATCAGGCAGTCCGGCATGGTGTAGAGCAGGTTCGTGGACAGCGATCCACGGCTTCATCCAGCAAGCGCCAGATCGACGGAGCCTTTGGCCAAGATCGCCTTGGCCTTGTTCGCGTTCGGCTCCTGTTTCGCTTCGCCGATCACCATGCGGCCGTATTCATCAAGCACACGATCGGTAACCACCAGCGGATTCGCCATCCACTGCCCGTCCACCTTAAGCGCAGGAACGATCTGGGTCAGGCCGCCCAGCCAGTAGAAGCGGTGCGCGCTCCACGGCTGACAAAGCGTGCCGCTGACCATCGCGCGCTCCATGCCGACAAATAGGGCAGAAAATCGGTGGAGCCGCCATCCGGCGCTGACCCGTGACGCGGGCCGGCCTGGCTGAAAACCGCCAGATCGCTGGCCACGGAGAAATCGCACGCCATGCCGACTTCCTGACCTCCGCCGACGCGCATCCCGTTCACCCGGCAAATCACCGGCTTGTCGCATTGCAGGACGGCCGTCACCATGTCGTTGAACAGCCGCATGTACTGGCGGTATTCCCCGGGATTGCCGGCGTAAACTTCGGCGTACTCGCGGGTGTTGCCCCCGGCACAGAAAGCGCGCGAGCCGGCGCCGGTAAGCACCACCGCCACCGCCGCCCGGTCGTTGCTGGCGGCGCGCAACGCCAGAATGACCTCCTTCACCATGTCGGTGGTGTAGCTGTTGAGCTCGGACGGATTATTCAGCGTGATCCAGACGTTGTGCAGTCCTTCGGCCGCTGCGCCGGAGCGGTCCTTCACCGGCCGTTGCTCTACCAGGATGAAACGTTTGGGAAACGACTCCACTAGGTTGTGGTCATGCACGATCATCTCTCCTTTACCGCGAGGCCCTGCTGATCCGGAACCAGAATCACGCGCTTTCGAATTTCATGACGCGCCACCGCCTCCAGCATAGCGGGAGCCTCGTCCAGCGATGCCGCTCCACATAAGGTTCAAGAACCACTTTGCCGTCCAGCACCAGCGCCAGTGCGGCGGGATACTGTTCCGGCGGGCATCCCCAGTTGCCACGCGCGGTGGCATCGAACGCCATCAGGTTGGAGAGCCGCAGCTCCACTTTCTTGGCGTGTGAAACCGACTACAGCCAGATAACCCCCGTAGTCCAGCAGTCCGAAGGCGGTGGTTTGGCCCGCCGGCGTGCCACTGGTCTCGAAGATTTTCAGCCCTATGCCCCTGCGCCCGGACTGCTTGACGAAAGAGCGCACCGCGGACTTCAATTCTTTCTCCTTCGTCGGGACCGGCAACCAGAGTCAGCGAAGCGCCGTGCTGGGCGGCCAGTTCAAGCCTGGCTGGATCGACATCAATGGCTATGACTGCAGCGCCCAGGGCAGCAGCAATCTGTACGCCGAATCCGCCCACTCCTCCAACGCCGACAAACACAGCTACGTCATCCGCTGCCAAGCCGGAGCGGCGAATCGCTTCGAAAGGAGTGGTCACCGCATCGGCTACCACCGACAGCAGATCGAGGCGTGATGCCTGACGGCAGAGTTTCGGGAACGGGACAAAGGCCCCGGGCAGGAACGCGGACGTGGGTCGCAAAGCCTCCATCGCCGTCATTGCCGGGCATAAACTGCTGCCGGCAAATCGTGGGATGGCCCGCTGCGGCAGGGAGCGCAATCGCCGCAAGGGATCACAGCGGGAACGATTACCTTGCGTCCTTCCCAGGCCGTTGCGCCGGGACCCGCTGCCACCACTCGACCCGAAATTTCATGTCCCAGGGTGAGCGGTAAGGGGGCGCGCGTGGGAACACCATCGAAGGCGAAGCCGACATCGGTATGGCAGACGCCGCAGCCGGCAACCTCAACCACCACCTCGCCGGCCCGCGGCTGGAGCGGGGAAAACTCGTATCGCTCCAGCCGTTGAGCAGGAGCGACGAGCCGATAGCCGTATCCGCCGAGCGTGGACGACAAGCGGTAATCCTTCACCCTGATCTCGCCTGGTTGCAGGATTGGGTGAGTTGCAGCGTAGCTCGCAGGCAACCCACAACTCTGTGACCTAAATCACAAGGGCAAGTGAGTCAGGGCGTGGCGGCCGTCGCAGTTGGCATTGCCCTGGAGTCAGCGAGGACCAAGTATGGCTAGTAGAGGCAGGGCTACTTTGGATGTGCACGATGGAATTCCCAGACGAATCCGGGCTATCAGTTCGTCCGAACCTGGCGGGAGTTGTCTGCAGGCGGCTCTTCTTACAGCGGGGCCACATTACCGGCATAGCTTCTCGCGGAGATGCCCTGTTTTCGACGCTCCGCCAGCGCCGACTGGATGAAGCTCATTTCCCGGCCGAGCATCTCCATAGCTTCGCGGCACAGTTCCGGTCGCTCGAGCATCAGACGGAGAAAGCCCTCTTGTCTCAAGTGCACTACCTCAGCTTCGCTAATGGCGGTCGCGGTCAGGCTGTAAGGCCGTCCGGTAAAGCTGGAAGGCAGGCCCAGCACCGACCCGCTGCCAAAGAGCCGATTCAGCGCCGGCATACTCGACATGCTCAAGCACACTTTGCCCTTGGTCACTAGAAAGACGCCGGCATTGTCGTCTTCCTGGCGAAACAAGGTGCTTGTCGCGGGGAAATGTTCTTGCTTCCCTGCCTCGACAAGGCGTGCCTTCAAATCATGCGACGCTTTCAGGATCAGGCTTTGTGCGCTCACCCTCATGATGCAACGTTTTATGCCAAATTTCAGCCAGCCGCGCTGTGACCCGGGTCACCACTCGCTGTGAGCGGGATCAAGTACCGCCTGCTTACGAGCCTTGCGACGTCAGGCCTGTGGTGTGGACGAACGGCCCAGCGCAGGCCTCTTGTTGTGCATGCGGCGGGATTCTGAAGGAGGCACGTTCCGGATCAGCAATCGCGGCGAAATGGTGGGCGCGTCCGGCGCCTGCGCCGCCACTGAATCCCAGGCACGGAGCGCGGGCTCGTGCCCAAGCACGCGCTGCCGAGACTGGTTGTAACTAGCGAGGTTGCTGCAAACATCGGCGAAGGCCGGCGGCACAGTTTGCTTGTAGGTTAGTTTCAGCTTCGTCCGATAGCCGCTCCTGATTCTAGCTTCGTGGAAAATCGGTTGCACCAGTAGTCCCGGGTATTTTCAGTCACACTGGTTCCTATCTCGCAACCAGACCGCCGGCGGAGGACACAAAAATCGGGGTCTGCGATAACGGCGTCAGAGAACCATCTAGAGCGATAGTAAAACCCTGTATAGCTTTGCTGCCCGGGGCAAGCACATACAGGTATCGCGAGTCATTACTGATAGCCTCGTCTATGGGAGAGCTTCCTGATCCATTGTTTGCGGCCTGCGAATTCAACAGGGCCAGCGTGCCGTCAAAAGCTACCCCATAGGACGAGACGCTGCCACTCCCGGTATTGGTGGTATAGGCGTATCGGCCATCGCTGGTTAATACGATCCAGCAGGGCGCGGTCTGATTGTCGGCGGACGAAGCCGTGATGGTCTGCAACCTGCCATCGCTGGAAGCGGCATAGGACGAGACGGCTCCAGCACCGCTGCCTCCTCCTACGGCGTCGGAAACGATCAACTGATTCCGTTTGCCAAAAGCGAAGCCATACGGCGTTTGTGCGGCTGACGCTACAACCGTCGGTCCGCTGGCCACGCCATTTTGACCTACCGTAAACACATCAATATTGTTAGTGCCCTTCTCGGTCACGACCAGGAGATTTCCGTCGGGATTGAAGCTGATCTCCGCCGGCCCCACGGAAACCCCACTCAGTTGCAGGCCGCTAACAATGAGGGTGAGATGCCCAGATCCGTCCACACTAAATCCTGCAATGGTATCGGCACCGCCGACCGCTCCCCCGTCGTTTAGGACATAAAGAACGTTGTGGCTGACGGTAAGACTAATGGGGTTGCTTCCACCGGAAGACGTCACCCCAACCAGGCTGAGGCCCTGGTCCATGACCCTGAAAGTCGATATGTTGTTGCTACCCGCATTGACAGCAAATAGAAAGGTGTTGCTTGGGTCGATGGCCAAAGCTCCCTGACTACCCAATCCAGCTCCCGTACCAACGCCGCCGGTCGGGACCGGCCGCACGGTAGTGGGAAGAAGCCGGCCGTCCTGGGTACGATTGAAGACCAGGATTGCGTTTTGGCTACTGGAGTTGGTTTCGGTATAGACGGCGCCCGCTCCCGCATAGGCTGAGACACTACTAAACACGGAGGCGAGGAAAAACAGGGCGGCAAAGCTCGATTTCAACTTCATTATGTCAATCCTTTCACCATGTGGTTAGGTACAGTTTCAACAATCGAGGTAGTTAGCGGTGAACGCCTAACGACTGCTAATACCATCGTGTTTGTTCTCGATGGATATGTCGTGGATAGATACAGAATCCCCCGCAAAGATTGATTAATGGAAAAAGAAAAGGGCAGCTCACGCTGCCGGTTGCTGGTGACTGTCGGAAATTAAATTCCGCAATTCTAGCTAGGGTGTGATCTCAAACACGGCTCCCTGCTCCGGCATAAACCAACCTGCCTCGGTCGTGCCGTAGAGATTGCCCGCTTGATCGAACACAGGCCTCGCCAGGGTATTGGTCGCGGATTGTCGAAAAGCAAAGTATTTGACCGAGATATTGCGTCTGACGCAGTCGCTCGCATTCTCTATGTCGTGTGTCGGCAGAGAATCCCCCTTCCCTCGCGATAAGTCGGGTCGCGTAGGGATGCCAAATCCGCTTGCACCTCATGGCCGCGAGGGTTATGCTCTCCCGTCCGTCAGGTAACGAATATGCAAGCCAATAAACTGAAGATTGCACTAGGTCTCTTTTTCCTCTGTACCTGTGCCGTAGCCCTGGAGGCTCAGTTCTACGCCGGAGTGATGGGAGGGGTGGCAACTCTTTCCGGCGATTCGCGCTCGATGATTGGTTCGACTTCCAGTTTTTCCTCCTACGATCCCAAGAACGGGCCGGCGGTTGAGGTCCTGCTGGGCCGACACTTGTCGAATTACTTTACGGTACAGGGCGAATATATCTGGAACAGCAACACTCTGAATTTCACTTCTGACGTGATGAGCGGCAGCGGACAACAGGCCTATCAGGAAACCAGAAGCAGCTCCCAGCAAAGCGTGATCGGCGACCTGCTCATCTATTTTCGCAAGCGTGACAGCCGGTTGCGGCCGTTCCTGTCGGTGGGAACCGGTATTGTCCATCTGTCCAGTTCTCAGCAGCAGATCAATCAACTGATCGGCGCGCCGGTTCTGCCGCCGCAGCATTTCAGCTCCAACATGGCGGCGCTGCACGTTCCCGTCGGCCTGGACGTAAAGCTGACCAAAGGCTGGGCCTTTCGCTACAGCTTCAGCGAAACGCTCAGCAGCAATCCCATCAGCGCGAAGCTTTCCCCGCCGGGACGCCACCGTCTGCAGAATTTTCAGAACCTGTTTGGAATCATCAAGCAATTTTGAAACCCGACGTCAGGCGCATTAGGAGTTCTTCAGGGTGACGTAGGGACAGCCCGGCCAGTAGATGGGCGGGGCCTCGAAATGTTCCGCCAGGATGCGTGCGTGACAGACGCGGCAGATGTTCAGGGACTTCGCCGTCTCACCTACCGGTGCGATACGGACCAACTGCTCAAAGACGCACAGCCGCTCTCCGCGGGCATGGGTAGCGCTCAGGCTAAACAGTGGGCCGGTCTCCGCCTCCTGCTGCATCAGCGCCGAGTACAGCTTTGCCTTCAGGCGCGAGGGCGCCCGATTCGGCGCGGCCAAATCGACGGCATCGGCGATCCGCTGTATCCGTTCTTCGTCAGGCGAAGTCGCCACGGTTCCACCTCTCTCGAAATTCGGCTCGGGCGCGCGCCAGCAGTCGCTCAATGGCTTTTTCTGTCTTGCCGGTTTTCATTGCCATGTCCCGGGCCGAGGCCTGCTCCCAGTACCGCCATATCAGCGCCAGACGATAATGTTCCGGTAGCTCTTCCATCACCCGCAGGGCGTTGGTTCGCAACTGATCACGCTCCAGAAGCTGATGGAAATCCACCGCTCGCCCCAGAGCGGGCGCGTCGGGATCGCTTTCCTCGAGCGATTCGGGAGCGCGCAAACACTGGCGATAATAGTCTTCTACCTTGTGACGTGCGATGCCCATGACCCAGGCCTCCAGAGAACCAACTCCGCGATATTGCGGCAGGCTCTTCCATGCCGCCAGAAAGATCCTCCTGCACCAGGTCCTCTACCTGGTCATAACGCGGAGCAAGACGGCAGCGCACGTAGCCGTATACCCCATCGGCACAGCGGGCGACAAATTCTGCCGTCGCCTTGCGGTCCTTGCGCAAGACGGCGGTTGCCAGCGCCGCATCGCCTTCCTCCACAGGATTGGCAGGCGATTGGCGGAGAGCCGCTGGGTCCAAGGAACTCACCTCATCATCCTAATAGTCTCTTTAACTGGTAGTCGTGGCAACCCGCGCTTCCCCCCCAAACGCCTTCCAATATCGCCTCGCAGCACACAGTTCGGATCGAGACCGGGTGGTTACACTTGCTTCTACTGGCATTGCACGAGCAATTGCAGCGCTGACAGGCCTGGGCTCTCACCCTGCACAGCGCGGTCATCCGCCCAAGGCCGGACAGACGGAACCGCGAGCCGGCAAAAACGTCGCCGCATGAGCGCAGCAGCGCGCTCCAGAATCGGTGCGGCGGGCTTGGCGGGCAAAGCAGAAGGCCAAGGCTGCGCCCCGCAAGGTGCCCGCGAAACCCAAACCGATCAGTCCAGCCATGCGAAAGGAGTTGTCAGCAATGATGAAGGCAGGGGGAAAGGCGCGAAGGAAACTTGGCGCCGCCACGACCAGAACGCGGTAACACGAGCGAGCCTCGTCTGGTGGCGGATCAGCGCTCTACTACGAGCGCCTTAGAACGCATACTCCAATCCCAGGGTAGTGTTGTTGGCGTGGAAGTAGCGTGCTGCCGTTGGGCCGATGAACGCCCCTTCTGCGTACTGGTAATAGTTCCACCCTGCTTTGAAGGTAATATTCTTGTGAACGTCGACATCAACAGTGGCAAGTGGCGACTGGAAACTGGAGGTCAACGGTCCCAAGGCAAGCAGTGGGTTGAACATGGTCGTGCTGCCCTGGTTGTCCACGATGTTGTAGCCGAGTTGCACTTTCAAACGCTCAACTGGGGTCAGTCGTAGCGCGACCATACCGTATTGTGTGTGCGTCCCACAGAAGCCATAGGTTTCCAGCAGTGTAGGATCGTTCACACAGGTGTATGAACCGGCAAGGACCGACTCCACCAAACGCACCGCCTCCTGCTTGAACGCCAGCGTGTATCGTGCCCGCTTCCCATTCGTCATCTTCATCTCCCTCAACTGATGTTAATCACTCAGCTAAGGGATACGTTTTTCGCGGGCAAGCTCACCTCAGTGACGGAAGATGTGAATCGGAGCTGTCGATTTCAAGAGGACGTTTCGTACAGGGACCGCGTCGGGGAACTAAGGCATAGTGCCTCGACGGACTAGCTAGATGTCTTCGCACGGCGGAAAGTTGCCTCCAACGAGAAGGACGGCAGGTGGCCGAACTGCCAGTCCTGATCAGCCAACGGCATTCTCCCAGCAGCGGCCAAATATTTAGTGCGTCCGCGGCAATTGCTAACTTAGAGATATCACCGTTCGCCGCGGCGATGACTCCAGTAGTGGCGACGACTCGTTTTCGGAACTTCAATTCTGGATCTCAAAGGCACAGATGTGGTGGATGTCAAATGCCCATATGTGGTAGCGAGGTGTTCAATGCAAGCAGCCGGCGTCAAGCGATTTGGAGCCGTTTGAACTTCGCTCCAGCGTGGGGACTCGCATCTAATTGGGCTAAAGCCGCGGGTTTAATCTAAACATATGCCCCAAGTTCGCCTCTTGTTTGTTGACGATGAGCCGGCAATCCGGATAACCCTTCCTGCGATCCTCAAGCAAAAAGGTTTTGACGTGGTGACGGCCGCGTCAGTTCCAGAGGCGCTGGGCCTGCTGAATGCGCACAAGTTTGAGGTCCTGATTTCCGACCTCAACATTGGAGAACCGGGAGACGGGTTCACCGTAGTAAGCGCCATGAGGCGGGTACAGCCTGAGGCCGCCACCTTCATACTGACGGGATACCCTGATTTCGAATCCGCTCTTCGCGCCATCCGCAATCAAGTGGATGACTACTTGACCAAACCGGCTGAGGTGAACACTCTGGTTGACGTAATCACCAGGCGCCTCAATGGCGTAAACCCGAGGACGCACAGGCTGCCGGTCAAGCGAGTTTCCGATATCTTGCGGGAGAATGCTCGCCTGATCTGCGACCGGTGGCTGCAGGAAGTCTGCGCAAATCCAGAGCTGGCGGCGATCCCCATATCCGTGGCTGACAGGATGGACCACGTGCCAGCCGTGGTTGACGAGTTAATCCGGCGAGTTGAGGCGCCCTCGGAGGACACGAGTCAGGCGGCAGTCTCGGCAGCCGTGGAACACGGCAAAGCTCGTAAGCGGCAAGGTTATTCTGTTCCCCAGATCGTGTTGGAGACTCGAATACTTCAGCGCACCATCACGGCGACTGTGCAAGCCAATCTTTTAGGCGTGGATCTGAGCACGCTCATCGTCGATCTGGTCGAGATCGGAGAGAGTCTCGCCTCAATGCTTGAACTCTCAGTGCGGGCTTATCAACAGGCGTAATTGCGCGAGTTCTAAGTCCAGGGTGCGGGGTGCGCAACTATTCCATCTGTGCTGCCATGTCATGGGAGGCCGTGAAGATTCGCTGCGACATCTTAGGTTCGGGGAGGGTGCCATGCTGATCCGCGAACACCCGACCAGAATCATAAAGGGTGCCCCACCCAAGCCGGTCTTGCTTGGATGGGGATTTTCCTTGCTACGCCGCGGTCGTCGAACTAGCTCTACGACGCTCGCCGCCTGAACCGACAAGAGTCAAAAGCCCCGCGCGACCAAGCGAAGATCGGATGGGACGCCCTTGAGTTCATACAGCAATTTCGGCATGGCCCCTCCCTTTGCCGCTTCGGAGTTGTAGCCGTATATCAGCACGGCTAGCGTACCGACTCGACTGGAGAAGCAGTCTCCTGTTTGACGGGAAACACGTATTGCGCAACTGCCTGTAGCGACTCGGTGCCGCGCACTTCGTTATCGAGCAGAGGCACCACCGCCCGCACATTGTCGAAGTCACGCCAGATTTCCTGCATGTAACCATCCTGCATGGCCACACGGTTGCGGACGAACTCGGGAGAGTCGGCGAGGACCTGGTCTTTCTGGATCAGCATGTTCACAATCACCCCGCCAACCGGGATACCGAAATCGTGGAACCAGTTGATGAAGCGCTTGATCACGGCGATGGGCAACGCCTCCGGCAGGGTGACAAAGAAGAAGGCGGTCTGCTCGACATCGGTGAGCAATTCTCGCGCCTTCAAGATGCGTTCGCGAAAGCCGACCAGGTACTCCATCAGCGGGTCGGTTTGCTTCTTCTTGGTGAAGGACAGAAGTTCACGCAGCGACTGAGCTTCTTGCCGCGATTTCACCATCTTGTTGACCCACAGGGAATACACCTTGCTCATTCCCAGCAGACGGCGCGCATTGGCCGTGGGCGCGGTGTCGAAAACGTAGGCGTCATATTCGTTCTTCAGCATCAGGTCAACCATGTTCTCGAACATCGCCGATTCTTCGAACGCCGGATTCATGGTGGCGCTCTCAACAAAGGCGTCGGCCTGGGTGGAGATTTCGGCGAACTTGAGGAACCAGCGGATCTTGGTCTTGATGTCCTGCTTGGAGCGCTCGATGGTCTCCTTGGTGTCGATCTCGTAGGCCCACAGGTTAGGGACGCCGGTGACCTGGGTCGGCGCTCCGTACACGTTCTGGTCCAGCAGCCCGCTCAAGCTGTGCACCGGGTTGGTGGAGGCCAGCATGGTCCGCTTGCCTTCGCGCGCCAGGTGCAGAGCGGTGACGCCCGCCATGGTTGTCTTGCCGACGCCGCCCTTGCCGCCAAAGAACATGAACTTCATTTTGGGATGGGCGGTCACAAATTCGGTAAAGCTCTGTTTTATCTCAGACATATTCCGCTCACACTTTTCCGTTGCCATACATGATGTTGGCCAGTTTTTCGATCATCGCCAACCCGGTAACGTCGCGCTCCAGTTCGGGAACGCGCCCCACCACTTGCCTGCCAAAAACTTTGTCGATCTTCTGCAAGTAGTCGCCCTGCATGGCGAGGCGCTTCTGCAGGTAGGGTGGCATTACCTGTCCGGCCAGGTCCGCCGGAAGCACACGGTTCACCACATACCCGACAATGGGAACGTCGAATTTCGCGAACAGTTGCGCCGCCTTTTCGGTGTCGAGAATGATCATCTCTTCCGGCACCACCACGAAGAAAAACGCCGTCCTCTGCTTGTCCGTCAAAATTTGCGAGGACTGGTTGATGCGGTCCTTGATGTATTGCAATTCAGTCAGGATGTGATCTTCTTCGGTGGTCTTCTGGCGTTTGATGCGCGCTACCATCTCTTCCTGCTCGCGCATCTCCTGGCGCAGACGGGTGATGCGATTGATCCACTCGTCATACACCTTGGCCATGGAAAGGTAGTAGAGCGCGTGTCCCAGGGGAACCAGATCGTAGATGTAATAGTCGTACTCGCCACTGACCACGATATCGACCACCGCGTCGAAGATGGCTGACTCTTCCATGGCCGGCTCCGCCGAGGCCGCCTGAATGTACTGCTCGATTTCGTCGGGCACGGCGTCCAAGCCATACATGTCGCGGATCTTCTTGCGGATCTGCTCCTGATAATCGTGGATGTGACGGTCGGCATCGACCTCCTGGGCGTAGAGATTGGGCATGACCTCGACCGCGCCCTTGCCGAAAATGTCGCGCTGAAAGATGTCGCTCAGCGAGGCCTGGGGATCGACGGAGAAGACCAACACCTTGTGGCCCTGCTTCGCCAGCCAGTACGCCGTGGCGGCGGAGAAGGTGGTCTTGCCGAGGCCACCCTTGCCGCCGAACATGATGTAGCGACGGTCCTTGTGGGTTTCGAATGCTTCTCGCAATGACATGAATTAGTCCTCGCTATTATTTTTTCACCACCGAGGCACGGGGGACACGGAGGGAGTAAATGAAATCGACTCCGTGATCTCTGTGCCTCCGTGCTGAATTCAGCTGGCTCGAATGCCTCAGAACATCGCGTCCGATACGTCCTTTTCCCGCAACATGCGCCGTTTCCAGGTCGAAATATTGGGCACGACGTAAGGTAGTAGCCGCAGCGAGTAGTAGGGCGGAAGAATGGGGACGCCGATAAGGTCCCCCATGGTAATCAGGATGAACAGGTGTTCCATGCTGGCGCGAGTGCGCAAGGCGTAGCGGGACATGTCGTGCGCGCTCATGCCGTAGGCAATTTCCTTGAGCTTGCTGAACAGTCCCTGTTTCTCTTCCGGTTCTTCCTGCTTTTTGTTTGGATCGTCTGGCATAGTCATAACTCCATTCCTGCCGGTGCTAGCCTCGCGGCATCACACCCCGTGCAGATGAAACTCTTCTTTGTCGGAGAGGTCACGCTCGCGCATGGTCCTCCGTTTCCAGGTACTAATCATGGGTACTGCATGAGGTAAGATGCGAAGTGCGTACAACGGGGGCATCACCGGGACGCCGAGCATGTCACCCATGGTCAGGAGCATGAAGGCGGACTCCAGTTCTCCGCGCTGTTCCTGGGCCTGCTGCACAAACTCGAATCCGATCATGCCGTAAAAAAACTCGCGCACCTTGTCAAGCCAACTACGTGTTTTCGGCATGGTGATTACGCGCATATCAGCGCCATCCAAGGCGAGGTCGTATGCCATAATGGTCGTCGATTCCTGGCCCAGCCGCAAAAACGAATGTCACCACAGCTAGCCATCTTCGTGGTAGTTGTCATCGCCATCGTCGGCTGGTTCGCGCTTGGTACCCACCTGAACGTACGCAAGGGCCATCGCTTCCTGGAATGGCTGCAAAGCGGCTTGCCGGTAGTCGGAGAGAAGACCAGCCTGCGCTGGTTGGGTTCTTCGGTCGTCCACCTCAAGATCGAAAATGCCCGCGAGCCTTTCCGCCGCGTCGAAGTCCTGGTGGTTATGGAACCCCGGGATGTTCCGCCCTTGTGGCTGCTGTCGCGCCTCCGCGGCAGACGCGATCTGCTGATTGTTCGTACCGAGTTGCGTTCCGTTCCCAAGCTGCAGGTCGAAATCCTCGCTCGCCAGGCTTGGTCCACACGGGCGGTCGACCAGGAAGTTCGGCAGCAACAGTGGCAACTCGTTCCCTTCGAAAATCCCGGGTTCCTGGTTTACGCGCTCCCTCCGGTTGCAAACGTCGCCGAACTGGTAGCTGAGGCCGGACGCCCAGGTCTGGCGCCGGTCCGCATCGGAGTGCGTCGAACCAAGAACAGCTTTGAGATGCAGTGGCGACTACCTTCGCAGCCCGCATCTGGGGCACGCGCCGTTTTCGAAACTCTCCAGCGCGTGGCCCGTCAACTTTGAAGCTCAATCCGCCGCCATCGGCTGCGCCTGCGTCGGCCCTTTTATCCGGCCCCAGGCGTGCCAGGCGTCGTAAGCGATAATCAACGCCGCCACGAACAATAAGATGGCAACCACGATCATCCCGACTGCTCCCAGCAGGTTTACGGTCTGCGAGGCGATCGTCGAGTTCGACAATATGCTGGCATACAGGTTATAGGCGGTCACCACGATAGCCGCCATGGTGGTGATGTACATGAACAGCATCGGCCAGAAGGCGAAGCGCGGACTGCGCCCCACCGACTTCAGCCACAGGCTGACGATCAGCAGGCTCAGCGCCGCCATCAACTGGTTGGAAGCTCCAAACAGTTGCCACAGGTAGATCCAGGTTCCACTAAGCACCAGGAGCATGGTCAGCCCCATGGAAATGATGGCGGAAATGTGTGGGTTCTTAAAACCCAGCCACACATCGCCCAGCCATTCGCCCAGGGTGACACGCATGACACGAAAGACCAGTTGCACCATGGTCAAGACGATCACCACAAACACACCAAAACCGAGCGCGGTCCCGTAGGCCTGCTCGATCCCGCCGAAGGTGACCAGTCCCAGCAGCTTGCCGACGCCGCTGGCGAAGGCGCCTGCCCCAGCTCCGCCGGCGATAGAAACCGCTACCAAGGCGAGCAGGGCAAGCGCATTTTCTGTGAACATGCCGCCACCGCCGACCGGGAGGGCGTCGGTCTCATATTCCAGTTGCCGCGCGGTGCCGATGGAACCCACCAGCGAGTGCCAGCCGGAGATGGCGCCACAGGCGATGGTCACGAACAGCATCGGCCAAATCGGCTGGATGGCCGGCAGGTGCTGCAGAACATGTCCGGCGGCATCCTTGGCTTGGGTCATGGGGACCCAGGCGCCAAACACCTTGGTCTGAAAGGTCACCGCCTGCGTCATCGCCGCATTCCCGAACAGGCCGCGGAGTCCGGCGACGACTGCACCCAAGGCAGATAAGCCGATGGTGAGGAAAGTGATCCAAAACCCGATATAGTTTGTGGGCTGCGCGAAGCGCCAGATCGGCAAAACCGTCCCCAGATAGGAGAAGGCGAAGATGAACACGCACCAGAAGATGAACGAGGGCAGCATCTTGATGGCGCCACCGCCGGCCAGGTACCGCGGCACAATCTGACCTTGGGGATTGACGGTCATGGCCACCAGCCGCGGATCAGAGTGGGTAGGATCGACCACGGTGTACAGGGCCTTCCCGCCAGTGATCTGGTTAATGGCCCCATTCAGCTTCTCCACCGCGGAATTGATGGGACCAGCGAAGACCACGGCTGCGCCCGGCTTACCCGCGGGGGTAGTCCCCTTCACCACCGACATGCCCTTTGCGCCCCAGGCCATCGCGCCCATGGTCAAGCCGACCGCGAGCACGGTGACGACGATCAGGTCCATCTTCCAGCGATAGAGCATCTGCCCCATCAGCAGACCCATCACCGCCAGAATGAAGATTCCGAACGGGACGTCGGCCCGCGGGTCAAAGATGCCGGCCATGATTCCCACAAAAGCTCCGGCCAGCAACAGCAGATAGAAGAAGATGAACACAAACAGAATTACCCGGGCGCGCGGCGCAATCAGCCGGTGTGCAATGGCCGACAAAGAATTGCCGTCGTTACGCACCGCCACCACGATGGCGGAGTAGTCGCTCGCCCAGCCAAGGAAGGTAACCCCCAGCGTCAACCAAAGCAGCGAGGGCAGCCATCCCCAGAGCGCAATCGCAGCGATCGGACCCACGATGGGACCGGCCGCAGCAATCGACTTGAAGTGGTAGCCGTAAAGCACATTGCGGCTGGTGGGCATGAAGTCCACCCCGTCCATGTACATGCGCGCGGGAGTGGCCCTTTTCGCGTCAGGTTGAATTACGGTTTCGTCGATGCGGCGCGCGTAGCTTGTGTAACCAAGCCAGATCATGACCGCCCCCAAAATCGCAATCACGGGAGCGTTCATCGGCCACTTAGCGAGAGCAAAACCGCAACCCACCACGATGGGCAGGAAAATCAAAACCACGATTGCAACGCGGTGTTTCACTTCCAGCCTCCTTCGGCGAAGAGAGCCTGAAGAGAGAAGACGGAAGGCCGAGCCAAAAACTTTCTGGGGCAGTTCTTAAACCCAGCCAGGATGGGCACCCAAAAACATTATAGAGTCTCGTGTCAAACGCCGTGATTTCAGTGACCTGTGCCACTGGTTGCAGTGACAAACTGGGTTTTCGGGACGGGGCAGTCTGGACGCTCGAGCGTCGTCTGGAGAGTCTTCAAAGGCTGGATTGGCGCGCCCTTTGATTGAACAGCTTGCAATCAGGCCAGGGCACTTGGCTTTCCAGTACCATGCTGTGGTCGATTTTGCGGACGAGCATGGAGCACATTCACGCAGTGCGTAGAGGCAAAACCTGGTGCAAAACCAGGTAAGTCGGTTTTGTGGCTCCGGTCGCTGCTGTAAGTAATTGGAGAATTGATTGGGGAGAGAGGACTTGAATATCCGACCCCATGGTTCCGAAACAGATTCCAATCGTTAATGCCGGGCTGCTCGGTGCCAAACGACTATTGTCTCGATCCAATCATGCGGCCCTGGGCTCCATCCATTATGGACTTCGCGACCACGGCATCGGGTCGCGCCTTTCGTTGCCATGGCCTTTCAGCTTTCTTTCAGAAAAATTCAAGTTCCGTTCAATGACTCTCAACCCCATTCGACCGTAATCTCGCTCCACATCGCGAGGGCAACCGTGCTGCTCGACGAGGAGAGAGAAATGCTGAAGAGAATCGTTGTATTCGTGTACGGAGTCGCCTGGGCTCGGCCCGGATATTGTGGGCCCTGGTGCCATTCACCGCGCTGGGTGCAATTTTGACCGGGCATCCCTTTGATGTCCTGTACAACCAGGGGCTGCGCGAACATGGGCATGCAAGTTGAGGCTCTGGGGAGTACCGAAGTTGGCACCGAGAATAGCCAATGCATACATGTTATCTTTGCGCAAATGCGCAAATCTGGAAGGCGAATGAGCCTCGTAAGTTCTTTGGAATCTTGATTCTACCTTTAAAAACTTAAGAATCAGCGAGTTACAACCAGTCGTGCGCTAAGCGCATTGTTTGCAATGCGCGCGCATCTTTTTTTTCAGGCGTCATTTCGCTGGACAATCGGCCCTCCCGGCTCGCATCGCCAGCCCCTTTTCCGTCCTTTCTGGCGGGACTCACGCGCCGTGGCTGGGCCCTTGCCGATGCCCTTTTCGCCCGCTCGATTTTGCTTGCCTAACGGTCAAGCCCTGGGGGTCGCAGGTTCTCCTGACGGCTGATAGCTGACGGCACCTTCCTGATCAGGCGCACTTCGCCAGCTGACCCTGATCGCCCTGAACCAGATCAAAGGTGCGCGGCCTGTCCTGCCCTTCGATATAAACCTCGAGCCGCAAGCTCGACCCGCTGAGGGTCCCGGTATAGGTCGCCTTGACCCCTGAAGCAGGTAAGCCGCCGGCAACCGCGGCCGGCGCCGGCGTCTCCGCCATATAGATACCTTGGACCTTGAAGCGTCCCTTTTCGTCAAGCTGCAAGGGTTGCGAAATACTTCCCCGGGCGCAATCGAATTCAATGTCTGCGCCGCCATCGCTTACTTCCATGCGAATGTGCTCGCCGCCCCATACGCCGTTGGGAACCGCTTTGGCCGGAGCAGCGGGGCCGGATTGCGCCGGGCTCGAAGCCTTCCTCTGGCCGGCGCCGGATAGAGCGGCGCACGCGGCGATCAGCACTACGGCCACGAATCGCATTCAACTCTCCTTGCTAGGTTGCCTGGTGCCTCACCTCTGAGCTCATAACTTTGTCACGCCCGAACGCCTGCTGTCAGCCAGATTCTTTCGGGTTTTCTGCCAGTCACTCACTTCGCTGGTGTGCCACTCTAGTCCTTCCCACTCATCCGAAAACCGCGGATGAGTGGGGCACCCGCAGTTTCAGCCCTATATACGAAAAGGCAGGGATTTTCATCCCTGCCTCTTCTTTCTTGCTCAGCCTCGGAGTATTGCTTTACGGCCCCGAGGTGTAGGTGTACTGGTTATTCAGCCACTGGCCGCCGACGAACGTCCACAGGGTGACGTAGATCTGGCTGCCGTCAGCCGGGAGCGAGTTGACCGAGGTGGTCAGCACGTTGCCCAGCGGGCCGGACTGGTAGTAGTTGTTGCCGCCCATCGTCGAACCCACGTCGAGCCAGTAGTTGCTGGCGCCGTTGCCCGCGCTCCAGGTGAAGGTCGCCGAGTTGCCGCTCAGGGTCGAGCCCGGAGTCGGCGTCTGGATGACACCCAGCGCGCCGGCCTGGTTGTAGGCGGTGTAGGTGTAGTCGTTCGACATCCACTGTCCGCCGACGAACGAGTACAGCCTGGCATAGACCGTGCTCCCGTCGCTGGGCAGGCCGCTGGCCGTGGTGGTCAGGACGTTGCCCAGATTGCCCGACTGGTAGTACTGGTTGCCGCCGACCGTGCTGCCCAGATCAAGCCAGTACGCCGAAGCGCCCGCGCCTGCCGTCCACTGGAACGTAACCGTCGTGCCGGTGAACTGCGAGCCTGGAGCCGGGGTAGTCAGCACGCCTTGCTGGCCGCCCAAGGTGTAAGCGGTGTAGGTGTAGCTGTTGGAGAGCCACTGCCCGCTGACGAAGGAGTAGAGCGTCACGTACACCTGGCTGCCGTCGGTCGGCAAACCGTTGACGGTGACGGTGGTGACGTTGCCCAGGTTGCCCGACTGGAAGTACTGGTTGCCGCCCGGAGTGCTACCGGCATCGAGCCAGTAGGCGCTCGCACTGGTACCGGCAGTCCAGGTGAACGGCACACTGCTGCCGGTCAAGGTCGAGCCCGGAGCCGGGGTGGTGATTACGCCCTTCGAGCTGCCGCTGCTGAAGGCAGTGTAGGTGTACTGGTTGTTCTGCCACTGGCCGCTGATCAGCGTGTACAGCGTGACGTAAACAGTGCTGCCATCGGTGGGCAGGCTGTCGACGGTCTGCGACACCGTGGTGGTCGGCAGGCTGCCGGATTGGTAATAGTTGTTGCCGCCCGCCGTGCTGCCTATGTCAATCCAGTAGGCCTGGGCTGAGGCGCTCGGGTACCAGGTAAAGGCCACCGAGTTCCCGGTCAAGGTCGCACCCGCCGCCGGAGTGGACATTGTCGCCGGACCAGCCGGCCCGTTTTCCGGCCCGGTGGGCAGCGGCCAGGCATAAGCGCCGCGGCTGCGGGTCCACAGTGCCAGGGTGGTGGCGCCACGATCTACCGACATGTCCCAAATCATGACGTTGGGCAGGCCGTTGTTGAAGCGGTACCACACTGGAGGATTGGCGGTGATGTCATCGGTGTAGTACAGCCCGAAGTCCGAGCCGGCAAAGACCTGGCTGGGATAGTTCGGGTTGACGATGATGGAATCGACCGGTATGTCGGGCAGGTTGCCGGTCTCGTTTGCCCAGGTGAACCCGTCGCATGGGGTCAGGGTCTGGGTGCAGACCACGCGGAACACGTGGCCGGGGAACCCAGGGGTGTTGTCGTTGAAGCCGCCGACAGCCGCGTATCCGATAGGAGTGCCTGGGGCCGCCGCGCTGGGATCCAATGCGATACCCATGATCGGCCGGTTGGGCAGCACGGCGTTGCCGCCGGTAACGTTCACCCAGTTGGCTTGCGCTTGCACGCCAGAGCCCAGGTTGAAGCCGATCTGCACGTTGCCGTCGTTGGTTCCGGCGATGGCCACGCTCTGGTACTTGGGCGAGTACTTCACCTGATTGATGTAGGAGCGGTTGCCCAGAGTGCCTTTGCTCAGATTTGCCGTGATCGGGTTATTGGTGACATACCAGGATTTGGTCGCCGCCGTACCGGTCGTCGTTTCCCAAACCCGGGTGGTACCGGCGAGCAGGTGTCCGCAGCCGGAGGTGCTGCCGGCAGGCGCGCAGTCGTCGCCTCCAGCTATGCCGCCATGGAAGAGGCTAACCGGGAGAACAAACGATTGGGTGTCGCTGGTCCAACTGCCTGACCAACTGGTCCAGGTCGCGCTTGGCTGGGTGCAGTTGTGGATACAACGGCTGAAGCCGCCGCTGTTATTGCCTTCCCAGTAGCGGAGACTGCCGGTGTCGTCGCCCAGCGTGGTGCCGCCGAGGAAACCGCTTCCGTTCATGGAGAAGTTGCTGGAGTTAATGTTGTTAAAGACAATCGAGTTGCCGCTGCTGCCGCCGGTTACGGCGGTGACCACCACGGTGGCGCCGCTGCGAGCAGAGCTGACCACGGTCGGGATGGTGGCGGCGATCGCGCTGACGATGTTGTTGCCTTCCGTCGTGGTGCTGGAGCTCAACACCACATTGCCGCCGGTGTTAGTACCCGAGGCGACGAAGGTGAAGACCTGGGGACCGATCTGGAATTGCTGACCGGCAGTCGCACCACCGGTTGTCAATGTGATCGTTCCCTGAGCCTGGGTGGAACCCGTGCCCATTGGATCAATCAAGCCGGAGAAGCCATCGCCACCCAGGCCCATCTGCCACTGCACCCCGCCTGTGGGCGAGCCGGAGAACGTCGCCGAGCTGGGTCCGTTGTCCTGAGCTCCTGCCACCGCAGAGGGATTCGCCGACGTGGCGAAGTTGCCGCTGATGTCGCCGGAGTAGAACTCGATGGCATTGATGCCGCCATCCTGGTTCATCCACGTGGGCCGCGTCGTGTTCAGGACCGCGGCGCTGGCGTTGGTGGTGGCGTGAACGCCGCCGTCATTGCCCACCAGCAGTAAGTCTGAGGAGCCGTGAACGAAAGCCAGCGCATGCTGGTCCACATGCACCGCGTGGTTGCTCACGCTGGTGCCGTTGTAGCCGCAGGTAGTGTCATACCACGAGGTGCCGGTACGACTGACCAGCCAGATCTCGAAGGTATCGAAGAAGGCGCGATCCGGGTTATTGGGATCGACCACGATACCCTGGTCGTACCAGTTCTGGGGATAGTCGCCGCTGCCGAGTGAGCCGGAGGCGCCGCCAGAGCTGGCGCACGCCGCCAGTGAGCCGCCGGCCGAACCGGTCATAAAGCTCCAAGTCGTGCCGCCGTCGGCGCTGGCCCAGGCGCCCAGTTGGCAGCCGGCTGTGGTGCCGCAACCGCTGGCGCTGTTCCAGTCGATGGATCCAACTTGCGCGTAAATCACATTCGGATTGCTGGGAGCTACGGCGATGTCGATGCGGCCCAGGTTGTTGACCGTGCCACCATTGGTCGTCGAGCCGCCGGTGGCGCCGTTACCGCAATAGGTCGCGTTGGCGGCGGTTTGGTAAGGATAATTGCACGCCACGCCGCTGCCGGCATTCATCAGTGCGCCGGTTAAGTACGGGCTGCCGCTTACCTGGGTGCCAAAAACAAAACCGTTGGCGTTGCTGGCGATGGATGTGAACGCGGGGCAGCCGCCGGCTGGCATGGTGGCGCTGTAGATGCCGTTCGCGCCATTGAGTCCAAGATCGTACTGCACGTAGGTTGGGAAGCCGCGCACGCCGATGGCCGCCAGGACGCGGGTTACGCCCCCGCCCATGTCCGTGAGTTCCAGGCCGGTGACGTCCTGGCGCTGGCTGGTGAACGAGTTCATGGGGCAGTTGGTCCAGGTCACGCCCTGGTCATACGAGAACCAGATGCCCTTCTTGCTGCCGGCTACGATGTTATTGCTGTTGTTGGGATCGACCCGAACTTTGCCCACCGAGTCGTACTGCGGATAGTTTCCTGCCGGCTGGGTGTACTCAGGGCCGAAAACGTCGGCGCCCAGGACCGTCCAGGTGTTACCACCGTCGCTGGACTTGAAGATGCCCTGGCTGCCCATGGAGAACGAGCCGTAATTCAGGTCGCCGGTTCCGGCATAGATGGTGTTGTGATCGTTGGGATCGAGCGCCAGCGTGTCAATGCTGGTGGTCGCCAGCAGCGGGCTATCGGTCATGACAGTCCAGGTGGTGCCGGCAGTACAGCAGTTGGTGGTTTTCCAAACGCCGCCGCCGACGCTGCCCATATAGGCGACGATACTGCCGTTGGTGGTCGTCGTCGGATCGGTCACGATGGCATTGACGCGTCCCTCGGTGGTTCCGTAGTCATAGCAGCCGGAACAACCCGTCATGTGCTCGGGCATCGGGCCAAGGGCTGTGAAGGAGTTGGGGCTGAGCCCGAGTGAATTGCCCGGTCGCATCAGCATTTCGCCGGAAAGCTTGACTCCCGCCGGCACGCCGCTCTTGATGGCACGATCTTGTTCGGCGGCTCTACGCGTCCAAGCCGGAGAGTACTTGCCGGTCGGATACGTCAGGCGGTGAAACCAGAATTCTTCTTCATCGATCAGACGCTCGGCGTCGGTGGGAGCGTGACCGGGCGTGAACTGGGTGGAAATCGTCCCCGAGGAGCCAATCGCGGTGGCGGTGAGAATCGTCGTGTTCTTCCCGGTTGTGTTCAACGACGCCACTTTCGGCATCACCGCGGAGATATTCAGAATGCCATGCTCGTCGGCTGCGCCGTGAATGGTGGCGATGATGCCGGCGGAGGGGGCCTTGACCACGATGGTGACGCCCTCTCCCGGCTTCCAACTGCTGCCGCTGAAGAGCATGGTTTCGCCCGGCATGTAGCTGATCTTGTCGGCGATCAGCGTCGGTTTTTCTGCGGTGGGGCCGTCCATCCTCTGCGCACCGGCAATCGGTGTTAGAGCCAGGATGGTGGCCAGGACACAAAGAAAAACAACATCACTGCGACGAGGTAGGCGACGATTCATGATTGGTCTCCGGGCGGAATCTCCGGGTTCAGGAGCGAATCCGGTCTTGCAATGGCAGGCCCTGACCACGGTCACGGCCCTGAGTTACTACGAAGTGCGTACTGTGAAGCAGGTAACTTGTTACTATCTCCCTAATAAAGGTGTAAAGAGGAATTCTTGGAAGCCGCCTACAACTTTCTGGTTATTTTGTGACGGATGAGCGCGAGGCCTGACGACTTCGAGCGGAAGAGGCTTGGCATCCCGCATACCGAGCGGCGGTAACCGAGACAAAATTCTGAGGATGGCGCTGGCTGGCGGCGGATAGCTGGCAGCCGACGGGCGAGTGGCCCAGCCTACCATCCTGAGGATGCCCCACCCAACCAAAAGAAGGTTGGATGGGGCACCCTGCGCTCCTTAATTCATCCACGTGTTTTCCTGGGCTGCCCGCCAAGCAGGCGAACTACATCCGCAAACCTGCTCAGCTTAGCCGTACCCCGCGGCAGAGGCTAGTGCGGCGGCAGCGGGCAGTTGCCGAAATGGTTGTAAATGGTGATCAGGTCGTGAATGTCGGTGGCGCCGTCGAGGTTGAAGTCGTAGTGGCTCGACTTGAACCAGCTCTGGCTGATCAGGTTGAAGTCGGTGATGTCGTCATCGTTCACCACGCCATCGCCATTGCCGTCGCCCGGACACGGCGGGGCCGAGGCCAGGTAAGTATGCATCTGGCTTAGCAGGTCATCGAAATTCCGTTTCTGCACCGGGTTGAGCCCGCGCGCGTTGTTCAGGCGGCTGGGCAGCAGATCGAGTTCCTCTCTGTCGATCAGCGGTACAGGCTCGTGCTCATTCACCCCATAGAATTCCAAACTTGTGACCGGCATGGGGCCGTCGGTTTTGATGTCGTAGTCGGTCCACTGATTCTGGATCAGCTTGTAATGCTGGTTGCGCACGGCCACCGCCTTCTGCGGGTTCTGCATGACCTTGTTTATCGAATAGTCCTCCGGCTCGTGTTTCCAGATGGACTGGTTCACCTGCCAGCACTCGGCGAGCCCCGCCGCCGAAGGTGGAAGGATCGGTGGCGCCGGGACCCCACCACACGCCACCGTTGTCTTCGCAGACGCTCTTGGACAGCGGCGTTTGTGAGCACTGTGAGGGCGAGCCATTGCCCACGAACACGCATGGCGGATTGTGGGCCCCGAACGCCTGAAGGTTGAGGCCGCCATGGGTGTAGTTATAGGTCCGGAGCGCCGTCTGATGAGGATTGGTGAGATACGGCATCAAGGGATAGGAATCGAGCGGCCGGGGAACGGTCTGGTGGACGTCGATGCCGGCAATTTCGCCGAATAGCTGGAAGATGTCCACCTCGTTGACCATCTCATCGACCTCGCGACCCGGCTGCACCACCATCGGACCGGCGACGATGAGAGGAACCCACACTCCGGTTTGATAGGCGGTGGCCTTGGCGCGACCGGGATCGAACGGCGGCTTCACCGTCTGCGCCAGCGAACCGTTGTCGCCCACAATAATGATGACGGTGTTGCTGGCGCCCGGATCGTAAACCAGGTTGCCGTGGCCGTCGCGGGTGGCCAGACCGGTCTGCACCAGCAACCGTCCGAACTCGGTATCCATGGCCTCAATCATCGCGTTGGAAAGCTCGTGAATGGCCGGCAGGCTGGTGCAGTCGTTGCCCGCACCGATGCCTTGCAATAAATGTTGCGTCTCCGACGACAGCAGCGCGCCCGGCGGCGGCTGAAGCGGAGTGTGGTCGATGCTGAAGGAGACGGTCGTCATCCAGGGATTGGGACCGCCAAGGTGGCTGTTGATCCAGTCAATGGCCTGGTTCACTTCGATGGTGGCGCGGAAACCGCGGCCGCGCGGATCTTTCAGGTCCACCTGGTCCACTTGCCCATTGTTGTTAATTACCAGCGGCGAGACATAGTGGGCGTTCTGCATCTCGAAGTTGAGATTGGGCGGCACGGAGCTCTGGCAGGCCTGGCTGGGGACGAGTATGCCGCCACTGGTCAGACACTGTAAGCCAACGGAATCTCCATCGGAGTTCGTTCCCGACAGGGCGGTGCAGCCTTGCGGCATGGCGGTGTAGCAGGCGCCGGAATCGACGCCGCCGTGTGCAGAGTCGGGGACGAAGCCGCAGGGATACTTGGTCAGCGGCAGCGCGGTGCTTTGCGTCGAGCGGCCACTCGCCCGAACCAGCCCTGCATTGCGGTCGATGGAGGCAGGCAAGCCGCCGAGCCAGCCATAGAAATCTTCGAAGCCGACGGAAGCCGGTGCGCCGTACTCCGCCTGGTTGTTCTCCGGCCCACCGAGATGGAACTTGCCAATCAGGGTGCTGTCGTAATTCGCGTTGAGCAGCAGCCGGGGCGGCGTCATCTCCCAGTTCGCGACGTGCGAGTTGTTCAGGTCGTGCGCTCCGATGGCCTGAAAGATGTTGGTGCGCAGCGGCAACCGCCCGGTGAAGAAAGCGGCCCGCGCCGGCGAGCACTCGGGCATGGACCAGGCGTTACGGAAGCGGATTCCGCGATAGGCGATGGTGTCGATGTTCGGCATCCTGGGAGCCACTGGCCCGCCATAACCGAAACTGCGCATTTGATCGATGCCGACATCGTCCATGATGACGAACAGGATGTTGGGAGTCTTGGCGCCGCCGGGGTGGTGAGCGGGCAGGGTTGTCGCGCCCGCCGGCGCCGCTGGTTGCTGGCTTGCAGCCGGCGCTGCGCCGAGTAGGCAAAATACACCCAGGCCCGCTAACAGAACATTGAGACAGCGACGCATGAGTTTCTCCCCATCGAGATTGCGAGTGAGACGCAGATTTCTAGTGCCTTCGCAAGGAAGGTAATAAGACGGTATATTCGCGGGGAGCTTGGATTAGCGCAGGATGTTAGCATCGTCCCTGCGGCGAAGCAAGGGCGGGTGGCCTACTGCTGTTAGCACAGGATATGCCCGGTTGAGATGGGCGCGGGGCCCCGGGTCTCGCGATTTTCGAGACCCGGGAGACTCGAATGCGCGGGTGGCCCAGGCGGGTGGCCCAGCCTACCATCCTCCAAAGTTCGAGTGGCCGGGTTCCCAGCCTACCATCTTAAGAATTTGGGTGCCCCACCCAAGCCGGGTTTGCTTGGGTGGGGATTTTCCTGTGCCCGCCGGGACCGTCGAGCCAGCTCGGTAACGTTCGCCCCAACCGATGAAAGTCAAAGGTTCCGACTGGAAGAAGGTCGGATGGGACTTCCAACGGTCTCGTCTTCATTCAGGGATTTGGGCGGGTTGGTCGGCAGCACTCACGGGAATGGAGGGACATGCAAGTTGACGCCCGAAGAGTACCGAAGTTGGCGTGGAAGATAGGCCCTCCAATGAATACATGTTAGCTTTGCGCAATTGCGCATATGGCGCATTTTCGCAATTGCGAAAGCCACAAATCGTCCTTTTATGGCCTCGTAAGCCTTTTGGAATCTGTATTTTGACTGTTAAACACCGTAGAATCAGCAGTTACAAGTGGTCGTGCGCTAACCTTATTGTTTGCAACACGCGCACAGCTTTTTTTCGTGTGTTGTTTCGCAGGACAATCGGCCTCCCCGGCTCGCATCGCCTTATTGGTTTCCATTGAATATGGTGAAATTTGAAGGCGCGACGCCTACAAACTCGACTACAGACGAACCGGCGAATAGAAAACGAATCCAGGAGCCCGGACGGCAAACACGATGTACTCAGCTAAGGCTTAGAAGATAGCGAGGGGCGGGGAATGATAATTCTGCGTCGTCCAAACAGTACACCGTCAAGGGAGAGCGCTCCGGGACCAAGCAGGACGACGGCAATCGCGAGCGCGACTACATTAAGGCCCAGAGAATGATTGCGGATTGAAGCGGTGGCGACGACTGGTACAAAGCTGATACACGCCGCCAGCGCGGCTGCGAATGCCGCGGCAAATCTGGTTAGGATGCCTACGACCAGGCACACGCCCATGGCCAGCGTGAGCCAGCCAAGAGCGAACCCGGCCAGCTTCGACTGGTTCGCCATGGAGAGAGACGGAACCAACTGGACTACCAGCGTTGCTCCGACGACAACTCGCAACAGCAACAATCCGACTCCCGGAGCTCCACTGGGAAATCCCGAATACAGCCTTCGCACACCGCCTCCTCAAACTATGGCGCTGACCGCCAGTAAGGAGGCTAACCGGTTCAAAAGCAAAAGAAATCCCCAAGCCTCGGAATCTTCCTATAACTCTTTCTAGGTAGTGGGGTGTAGAAATTCCGTCATAAGTGAATGATGCCGCGCTTGATCGCGATGGATACAGCTTGGGTGCGATCATTCGCCCCCAGCTTCTCCATGATGTGCTTGATGTGAACTTTCACGGTTTCTTCGGAGATGAACAAGCGGTCGGCGATATCGCGATTGCGATTGCCGCCAGCGACCTGCTGCAGCACCTCGATCTCGCGCGCGGTGAGATCTTCGTCGGCGTAGTGCTCGGCCAGATGCGCCGCTATGGCCGGCGGAATCTTCTTCTTGCCGGCATGCACCACGCGAACCGCTTCCACCAGTTCCTTGGGCGGCATGCTCTTCAGAAAGTAACCCTGCGCACCGGCCGCCAGCGCCCGCTGGATCTCCACGTCTCCTTCCGAAGTGGTCAGCATGATGACGCGCGCCTCGGGAAACTCGCTGCGGATTGCCAGCAGAGCGTCGATGCCATTCTTGTCCGGAAGGCGGACATCCATCAGGGTCACGTCGGGCCGATGTTCGCGGAATTGCTCCGTGGCCTCGGCCGCGCTGGCCGCCTGACCCACGATGCACATGTCAGGCTGGCTGTTGATGAGGGTGCAGATTCCCTCTCGCAACAGGGGATGATCATCCACGGTCAGGACGCGAATTCGTGCTTGCTCGTTCACTGGTCTCCCTCACTCTTGTGCGCGGTACCTTCGCGCCTGGGTTGAAAGCCAAGCCACCCGGCCACGCGGCGGCGCCAGCCATCGGACGTTGCGGTGTCGAAGGCTACTTTTCCCGGCACCGCGAGCTGCACCTCGGTACCTGCGCCCGGCCGGCTGAGAACACTCAGAGTAGCGCCGATTTTCTCGGCGCGCTCTCGCATATTGGCCAGGCCCCAGTGTCCCTCGCGCCCGGTTTGCAGCATCTTGGCGTCAATGCCGCAGCCATTGTCGCGCACCGTAATCTGCAGTCTGCGAGTGGCGTACTCGATTTCGACCTCGACGTCATTCGCCTTTGCGTGGCGGAAGGCGTTGATGAGGGCTTCGCGGGCGATGCGGTAGATCTCATCGCGAATGACCGGATGCAGCGAGATTGGCGCGCCGGCCACTACAATCCGGAATTCGCCGGTCTGCTGCGAGGAGAATTCTTCCTGGACGCGAGCCAGCAGCCCCTCGAGATCATGGTTCGTATCGGTCGAGCGCAAGCTGCGTATCGCGGCCCGCCCTTCTTCGCTCACCTGCTTCATCAAGACAAGCACGCGTTGCACCAGCGGCTTCGCCGGCGAATCCGGCGGCAGACGATCGCTGGCTACATCGAGCTGCATGTAGGCGCTGGCGACGCCTTGCAGCAAAGTATCGTGCAGGTCGCGGGCAATGCGCTCGCGCTCGGCCAGTCGCTCTTCCAGTCGGGATTGCATGCGCGCCGCCACCTGCCGGAGCCGTATCCGGTACAGCAACCACAGCAGCAGCGCGAAAACCGCTAGACAGAACAGCCGGAACCACGCGGTTTGATAATAGGCCGGCAAGACCTGGAAGGTCGTAGTCGCGCCGGTGGCGTTGTTCCAGATGCCGTCACTGTTGCTGGCGATTACATGGAAGGAATATTCGCCGGGAGGGAGATGCGAGTAGTAGGCGACACGTCGCGTGCCGGCATCAATCCAGCCCGAGTCAAGCCCTTCCAGCCGGTACTTGAAGTAAATCTGTTCAGGCTTGATGAAGCTGGGCGCGGTGTATCGAATCTCAACGTTCTCGGCGCGGGGCGAAAGCCGGGCCTCCGCCAGCGATACCGTCGTGCGATCTTCCACCAGCGACTCAATCGCCACCGGCGGCGGCGGAGGATTGTAAGAGATGGTGGCAGGATCAAGCACGGCGACGCCTTGCTGAGTAGGGAACCACAGTTTCCCGTCGCGGGTCTTCACGCCGGCGGGCCACATGCCGCCGTTGCATTCCACATTCACCATGCCGTCAACTTTGCCGTAAGCGACCGAGGAAATCAGACCTCGCTTTCCATCGGCGAAATCGTTCAGCTCCTGCTTGCTCACCCGGAAGATGCCGCGGTTGCAACTCATCCACAGATTGCCGCGAGCGTCTTCCAGAATCTGAAAGACACCGTTGTTGAAAAGGCCGTCCCGCATGGTGAAGCGGGTGAAACCGCCATTCTTCAAGCGGCCGAGTCCGCCGTCGTAGGTTCCGATCCAGATCACGCCGTCGGCGTCTTCATAAAGGCAGCGGATGTTGTTGCTGGGCAGACCATCATGCTCGGTGAAGCGGGTGAAGCGGCCGTCGCTCATGCGGCTCAGTCCACCGTAGCCGCCAATCCACATGTCACCCGTGCGACTTTGAAGAATGATCCGAACGTCGTCCGTGGCAAGTCCATCCTGTGTGGTGAACAGCCGGCTCTGGTTGCCGTCGAAGGAAACCAGTCCCCGTGAAGTGCCGAACCATAACGTGCCGGCGCGGTCCTGGAAGATCGCCTGCGTCACCGAGCGCTCGGGAAGAGTGAGGTTGGCAGCTTTGCGGAAATGCCCTTTCTCATAAGTGGTGATGCCGCCGTGCGTGGCCACCCACAGACGATCGTCGCGATCTTCATAGAGCGAGGTCACCAGCATGCCGGTAAGGCCATCGGCGACGGTGAAATTGGTGAACCTTCCATCCTGAAAGCGGCTCAGGCCCGAGCGCCACGCTCCGATCCATACGGCGCCGGTGTGGTCCTGGAGAACGGGATAGATGTTGTCATCCGGCATGCCCGGCTGTTTCGCGTAAACCTCGATGGACTGCCGCTGCAAGCGATAGAGGCCATGCCCCTCGGTGCCAAACCACAGGTTCCCTTCGCGGTCTTCGAACATGGACTTGAAGGTTATGGTTGATAGCCGGCCATCACCGGCGTAATCCACCGACCGGTATAGCTCGTGGCTCAGCCGAAAGCTCCACGAATGTCCGCTGCGATCAACATAGGTGATCCTGGGGTCGGTGATTTGTACGCCAGCTTTGCCCGGAGTACTTCGGAAGTATCTCCGGTCCGTCGTCTCCATCCAGATGGTTCCATCGCGTTCGTGAGTGACCGCCAGCACTGAGTCGGCGGCGACCCCGTGCGGAAAGGGATAGTGGAAGAAGCGCCCTTGAATGAAGCAGTGTATGCCGCGTTCGTCCTTCGCCCAGAAGCCCTGATTGGCCCAGCTCAGCGTCCCATATTTGAGCCGGAAGTCCGCGGGGGTGACGTCGTGGAACTGTTGCCGCGCTTCGTCCCACTGCTCGATGGCATCTCCGTTGAGAATCCAAACGTGGCCGGCGTCATCTCCGGTGATTCCGTTGACCGCATTGGCCGCCACGCCCTGTTGGGCTCCGAGAGTCTGAAAGGCGCCGTTGTGGTATCGGGTGAGGCCGCCGCTCTCGGAATTGAGCCAGAAGTCGCCGGAGGGCGATCGGTAGATCGAGACGATGCGGTTGGAATCCATACCGGGCGTGTTGCTCTTGTTGAACACGGTAAAACGGACGCCGTCGAAACGCGCCAGCCCATCAAAGGTCGCGATCCAGAGAAATCCGTCGGGACTCTGATACACACCGCGAACGATGTTCTGAGGCAGTCCGTTCTCCGCCGTCCAGACATCGGAGCGGTACTGGGCCCATATCCGGGCACCGGTGCAGAGGAAGATCAGAAGAAGAATGCAAATGGCGGCCGCGCTAAGCCAAGTTCGACCCTGACCATGCTTTTTCTTGCGATGGGGGAAACCGTAGTGTCGGCCCGAGTCAAGCATGGAGGTCCGCGAACCCGTAAGGATGATCCCGCTGAACGTGACCGTCCGAGCTCCTTCCTCAGCCCGGATCTTGCAGGCTGACACGGAAGCGCTTGCCGCTCGGACAGACCTTGGTATTTAGGCCATAAGTATAGGCGGAGGGCTGGAATCGGGCACCCGGAATTTGCCCAACCTGCGCCGGCCCTTCCGTCCCACTTTTCCCCTGGCTTCCGAATGGCCGCAAGGGTTGCTCTGCACTAACCCTATGGAGGTATCTCCTTACCTCCCCGCAGCGTTAGCCAAAAAACCACTTATCCCGTGATGTGGCCGCGGCCGGCTAAGCCGCATAGTAGCGCCATGGAAACGATGAGCCTGCAGCGGATGGATGGCCGGGAACGGAACCTTCAAACCGGGATCGTCGGGCCTGAACCGCGTGCTCGCGGAACTCATACGGAGGATGTCATGAAAGCAATGCAATCAACCCTGCGTCTGGCTGTCCTGGTCCTGCTGTTGGCCGGGCTCGGCGCCAGGATGCCAGCCCAGGTGCCGACCGCCAATGTTCAGGGCGCCTGGACCATCTACGCCACCAACATCGAGAACGGCGAGATGGTGGTGAAACACGTGCAGCTCGTCCAAGCCGGCAACCAAATATCCGGCCATTTTGACGGGCCCAATCAGTCAGGACCGATCCACGGCGAGGTCAACCAACGCCACATCGTGTTCAGCACGGTAACCCGGAACGTGCTGACGTTTCGCGGACAGGTCTATGGCGACACCATGTCGGGCGATTACGGGCTTCACGGCAAGCATGCCCAGTGGCAGGCGGTGCGGGACTCCGCCACTTCTTCCTTTTCTCCGCCGACCGGGACGGTCTATTCCTCGCAGCCCGTCATAGAGACCGAACAGCCGGCTCCCGTGGCTGCCCCTCAGCCGCCGCCTCAGCCGGCGCCGGTGATCACCACGCAGCCGCAAGGCCAACCGAACGCTTCCATCCCGAGCGGGAGCAATGCTGCGCCCGCGCCGGTACAGTTGACGGCCGACCAGCTCAACGCGCTGGTAGCTCCCATCGCGCTGTATCCGGATGCGCTGGTGGCGCAGGTGCTGGCGGCTTCCACCAATCCTGACCAGATTTCATCCGCGGCGGAATGGCTTTCGCAAAACAGCAACCTGACGGGCACGGCGCTGGCCCAGGCGGTGGATCAGCAATCCTGGGATCCCAGCGTCAAGGCGCTCATGCAGTTTCCTTCCGTGCTGGACAACCTGGCGAATAACCTCTCGTGGACGTCGAGTCTCGGTCAGGCCTTCGCCAACCAGCAGTCCGACGTAATGGCCGCGGTGCAGGCCATGCGCGCCAAAGCCCAGGCGGCAGGCACGCTGCAATCTAATTCTCAGATCACGGTGACTCAGCCGGCGGCCAGCACTATCGTGATTCAGCCGGCCAATCCGCAGGTAGTTTACGTTCCGCAGTACAACCCGGCCGTGGTTTACGGCGCGCCGGTTGCGGTTCCGCTGTACGTTGCGCCGCCGGTGCCGGTCGCATCGGTGGGTGTGTTCTTCGGTAGCGGCATTACCGTGGGAGCGAGCTTCGGAGGCGGCGGTTGGGGCGCCGGCTTCGGCTGGGGCTGGCACGCCTGGAATGTGAACTGGGGAGGTTGGGGCGGCGGCGGTTCCACCGTCATCTACAACCACAACACCTATATCAACAACCGCACCTGGAACAACACCAACTACAACGGCTATCACCCCTGGGGACCGCACTCCGATCCCAACTATCGCCCGGGCACCGACACCCACTACGGTCCCAACGGCGCCTACCATCCCAACGGATACTACGGACCCAATGGCGGCTGGCACCCGACTGGTCCCGTTAACCATGCAGGCGGAGCGACCGGGTCGGAGAACACTGCCTACTACGGCAACAACGGCGCCTTCCATCCCACTGCTGGATATCATCCGGGCACCGACACGCACTATGGCCCCAACGGCGCCTATCACCCCAATCAATATTACGGACCCGGTGGCGGTCTGCATCCCGACAAGCCCGGCACCAACCCTGCTGATCAGCCGAATGGCGGCAACAACGGCAATCATGGGCTCATCGGCGGCAACGGTGGCGTGCAGCATCCGGTAGTCGCGGACAATCGCCAGCCCGACAATCACCAGCCGACCAATCGCTTGGCCGGTGAGCAGAGCCGCTCGCGCTTCAGCGGAAACGGCGCTGCCAATCGCGCCGAAAGCAATCGCGGACGCAGCAGCATGGCGCACCGCCAGCCGCAGCATGTTTCGCACCCGGTGCATGCTCCCGCCGAGCACCGTCCCTCCGGCGGTGGCGGCCGTCGTCGCTAACCGGCTGAGTTATTCATTACGGAACGTTACCCAGGAATACGAAGAGGAGATTTACCGTGAGAACCGCTAATCGAACTCAAATATGGAAGCGCTTCGCCATCGTCAGTGCCCTGGTCGTGCTCGGCTTCGCAATGGCAGCCTTGGAATTTACCACCGAATCGCTGGCTGCCGAAGTAACCCAGAGCAGCTTCGCCTCCCCAGCCGATGCCGGCAATGCGCTGGTCACGGCGGCGAAGACTGGCGATGAAGCCGCCCTCTCGCAGATGCTGGGCGCAGATACCAAAGCGCTGTTGTTTACCGGCAACCAGGAAGAAGACACGGTGGCCCTGGCAGACTTCGCCCGGAAGTACGAGAAGATGAACCGCTGGGTCGCAATGAGCGACGGTACCCGGGTGCTTTATATCGGAGCCGATAACTTTGCTTTCCCCTTTCCTCTCACACAGGACTCCTCGGGCCGGTGGCACTTCGACGGTGTCGCCGGCACGCAGGAGATTCGGGCGCGCGATGTCGGGCGCAACGAGTTGCTGGCCATCGCCGCCTGCTACGCCCTGGCCGATGCGGAAGGGAAGTACTTCGCCATGAACAGCGCCGCTCCGGCTTACACCCAGCTCATCGTCAGCAGCAGCGGCAACCGCGACGGATTGTACTGGCCGGTTGCAGCGGAGCAGGTTTCCAGTCCGCTGGCGGACCTGGATGCGCTGCCCAAGTCTTCGCTCGCCTCGGCGGCTGCCGGCCAGCCATTTGTGGTGGATGGCTACAGCTTCCGCATCCTGACGGCGCAGGGCATCAACGCGCCGGGCGGATTCCGCAGCTACCTGAGCAATGGCAAGTTGACCGGCGGCTTCGCCGTGCTGGCTTCACCCGTGAAATACGGAGAGACGGGGGTCATGAGCTTCATGCTCGGTCTCGACGGCACCGCATACGAGCGTGACCTGGGACCGGACACCAGCGAACTCGCCGGCGCGATTCAAGTCTACGATCCCAGCCACTCCTGGTCGCCGGTTGACTAAGCTCAGGCACTTCGATTCACCGTCTGGCGACTGAATCTCACCGGAGAGCAGTTGCCAGACTTCACCACTCAGTTGCCGCACGATTTCGGATTCTCGATACAGCGTTGTCGTCGAAGCTGCACACCCAGGAGGCCGTATGAATGCAAAGGAAGTTGTAACCAGTCTGTTTGCGAAATGGGAGGCGGGCGATTCTTCCGGCTTCTTCGCGGCGGTGGCCGATGACGTAGTGTGGACGGCCATCGGGAGCACGCCGATTTCCGGCGTCGCGCACAGCAAAAAAGAGTACATGGAGAAAACTTACCTCCCCTTGCAGGCCGTATTCGCCGGCCCTGCTTCATGCAAGGTAAAGAGGATCGTCGCCGAAAATTGAAACTCCCGTTAGACCGGTATGGTCTAACGGGATGGTTGGTGAGCTCATATCATCTAGGTTGTTATAAGCAACGGCGGTCACTCGTTTCAATCTGCCGGCACCCCGGGTTGCTGTACACCTAGTAACACCGACTCTCACTGGCGGGGCACAATTCGTTACAGATGCGCTCCGGCGCTCTTGCAGAGCACTTCTAGTTCGTCGAAGCAGGCGCCGGCTTGGCGGGAACAAATGGAAGCAGATAAGCAATCTGCATATCCACGACCAGGTCCAGGCGATGCTCCAGTTGCATGAACTTGGCGACCGTCAAGGTTGACAGTCCGGCCTTCTCAAATTCCTTGGCATACTTCTTCTTAAGGTCCAAGCGGCGGGTTTCAAAGTCGAAGCTTTGCTGAATCAGCTTCTTGGCGTCGGCATCGGTCAGGGTGTCGAATTTGTCAGCATATGACTTGATCAAAGCTATGCGCTGGTCGTTGATGGTGGTGAGCTCTGCATCATATTTCCGGTATACCGGCCAGAATATTTTGCTGTCGTGATCGTTGAACTGCATTACCTGATTGATGAGGTCCACTTTGTCCGCCTTGAAGTCTGCGCGGAGCGACGCAATGGAGGAGTCGAGAGTCGGTCCATTGTTTTGGGCGAGGGAAAAAGTTGGGAAAATAGCCACGCTAAGCAGAATCGCGGCGAACATGATTCTCATTTTCATTGACTAGCCGTCCTTTTTGAAGCGGAATGTTTGATCGGATTGTGAATCGAAGTCGAGACTAGGTGTCGGCACAACTGTCAGACTGTCATCGGCCCCCGAATTTCGCCGGCAGGGACGACGGCGCGCGGCCTACTTCACCTTCTCCACATTGGCCAGGCGTAGCGGGTTCTGGCCGTAATGTTCGATTTGCAATTCATTTTGCTTGTTGAATTTGATCTTGCAAGCCGGCGCCATAGATCCCGTCCCCTTACCGTTCCGGTCGAGATCGAGCACCACGATGCCGAACTTGTAATCTTTCGAGCGGGTGCTGTAGCGGGCCTCAGGAAAAGCAATCTTGCGATCAGTCAGCATGACGATACGAGTGCCTGTCGCGGTGGGCTTGGTATAGATCACCGCGAACTTGGTTCGAACCGAGTTGGCGGGTGCAACTCCACCGTTGTCCATCTTTTCAAGGATCTTCAAGGCAGCATCAGGCCCGTCTTTCTGGAGAGTGGAGGCTACTTGCTGGACCTCAGCGGGCGAACTGAAGCTGTTGATGTAGATTCTCAGACTAAAGCTTTTGCCGTTGAGACCGCCGCTGGTGAAAAACGCGGTGGCGGAATACTGCACGGGAACGTCTGCTTTGGCCTGATTGTCCTGCGCGACGGAGTTGATCGGATTGGCCAATGCGGCACAAGCCAGTATCGCAAGAAATAACAGCCGCGTTCTCAACATGTGATTCCCTTCCCTGTCTGGACTTCTGATTGCCCTCTAGGTGCCGGCGATGCCCTTGCTTTGAAGAACTCTCACCACTACTCGACGGTTCTGCGCCTGGCCTTCGGCTGTCTTGTCACTCCCTACTTGCCGACTCTCACCCATGGCCCCGGGCGCCAGCATGTGCGTAAGGGGAACGTGACCCTGCTGTTGCAAGAACATGGTGACATTGTTGGCCCGGTCTTCGCTCAGCTTCTGATTCAGTGCAACACTGCCGACGGAGGAAGCATAACCCTCCACCTGAATAATGTAGGCGGTAATACCCTTGGCTTTCTCGACCAACGCCATGAGCTGGGGTTTGTACTTGGGATCCAGGGCAACCTTGCCATTGGCGAAGTAAACCGTCACCTCATCGAGAATATTGTATTCACCTAATTGACCGAAGCGCTCGTTTGCGGCTTTTATAGCTGCCATGTTGGCGGCGATCTTTGCCTGGGCTTCAGCCATATGCGCCTGTTGCTGCGCCAGAGCTTGCTGTTGTGCGTCAAGCGCCGCTTTTTGCTGCGCCAGTTCCTCCTGGCTCTGCTGTAGCGCTTGCTTGGTTGGTTGCAGGCCGGCCTGAGCACTCTGTGCGTGTTCCAGGTCGTTGCCCTTGAACTTGATCGACGTTGCGACCAGTTGGTTCTGCGCGTTGTAGCTTCCCTCTACCTGCACCGGCAGGCCGGGTATGAGAGCTGCCATCGACATCTGCTTGCGGCGCGCCTTGAGCACGCCCTGCACCTGTGACACCTGAGTATCGTCGGTGAGCACTACCACTATCTTCGACGAATCCGAGGTTTGCAGGGTCAGGGTGTCGCCGCTTCGGCCGGTTATCAGCCCTTCGGTCTTGACCTGAGCGGTGGCGACAATGCTGAGAAACAAAAGAGTCGCCAGCGACATCGTCGCAACGATTGCTACCAGTCTGGTTCGGCTCATGTATTTTGCTCCTTTGCGCGGCGATGCTTCGTCAGCCGGCTTCATCGATCACTCACACGTTGGTGCGATCGAGCATTACTTGAAATTGTAGGTAGCGCCAAGCAGGACGCCCGTTGTCGCCATATCGTAAATGGAAGCATGCCCACCACGATAATCCACATCGAGATAACGGTAGCCTCCCTGGAGGACCCATTTCTGCCCGACCTTGTAGCCGAGCAAGCCGGCTACTTGATAGTCGGAGTTAGCGCCACCGCCGCCGGCATCGCCCAGCAGGGTGACAGACGCTTTGGCGGAGAGCGGGAGTTCGATCTTCGCGCCGGCAACAACGTCAACCCAATTGGCCGATCCTGACACGCCGCCGAATTCCTCAGGTTGGAAATTCAGGCTTTGGCCCAGGTGCCAGTACCGCAAACCGACGAGAGCGTCCAGCTTGACTTTCTGCTGGTCGACCAGTCTATAACCAACCTTGGGAGTCAGCATGAATTGATTTGTCTTGGATTTGATCGACTGCACGCCCAATTCATTGATGGGGAGCGCCTTGTCGTCGGAAAGCTTCATCCACATCAGGTCCGTATTCAGCAGGAAGCGGCGCTTGCGGATCTCCGTGGCCCCCATGAGGCCGATGTTGAGATAGTTGAAAATGTCGCCGAATGACGCGTGTACGCTGGTGCTTTGGCCCAGTGCCCCCACCGTCCCGTGAATGCCGGCGAACCAGATATAGGGCGTAACGCCGAAATGCCAGCCGTCATCCGCTGCCGGGGTTGCAGTGGTCGAAGAGGTCCCGCCAGACTGCGGACTGTTTTGCGCCATGGCAACATGAGCAGTTGTGATGAAAAGGCCGAGCGCCGTCACACTACAGAAGAGCAACAAACATTTCCGAAACCGAGTCATCATCATCTCCTACAGTGGGATAGCCTTCAAACTCCTGTGCTTGAGTCCGCCGCTTGCGGTCGGCACACGTCTGGCTTTCCGTGACACACCATACGTGGCATCGCCCTTCGGCGTAACTGTCACTTGCGACAGTGTTGCGTGCGGCGGGAGCACGGAGAACCTACAACTTTGGGTGTAGTTCTCACGCCGAATCAATGACTTAGCCGGTCGATTCCCGTTCCGGGTGGTTGTCTGGGTTTGTGCCGGGAACGATAATGGCAGCAACTTTCCCAGGTCCTTTGTGAGTCCCTTCGTCGAAGACTCGGGAAAATTGTGTATCGAGGGCTTATGCGAGAACGACCTGTCGCAGGCCTTGGTGGGAGATCCTGGTTTTGCGGCAAATTACGTGGAAGCGCGCGATATCTCTGGGCAATCTGTGCCCTCGCGAGCATCCTGTATACTCGGCCACTCTTTGCGGCTGATCAGCCGCCAGCCAAGAATGTTCTGATCCTATATAGCTTTACGCCTCGTGAGAGCTTCGAGCAGTTAGGGCCCCTGAAGGCGAGCCTGCGGTCGCATGTCTCGTCTTCTGTAAATTTCTATGTCGAGTATTTGGAATCGGGACGGTTCACCATCGAGGGCTACCGGGAAACACTCAGCGAGAACTTTCGCAGCGCATATGCGGCAAAGCCCTTGGACCTGGTTATCGCTGTCTCTTATCCGGCGTTGCGGTACGCCGTCGATTACCGGGACCGCATATTTCCCGGAGTTCCCATCGTGTTCATGTCGGTTGCGCCGGGCAGGCTCAAGAACCAGTCGCTGGGTCCCAGTGTGACCGGAATTACGGCGCTCGTGGACCCTGGCGGTTCGCTGAAGCTTGCCCTGGGCCTTCAACCAGATACCAGAAATGTGGCGGTGATCGCAGGGCACTCAGTTTTCGAGACCTACTGGCTGAACGCCTTCAAGGCCGAGTTTCGTCAATACGAGTCCCATTTGAAACTGCTTGATCTGTCGGAGATTCCGACTAACCAACTGCTGAACCGGGTAGCGCAGCTTCCTCCGCATTCGATTTTCTTTTTTCAGCTCATGCCGCAGGAAGAGCTACAACCCGAAGTTGGGACTTACAGCCTTCTTGAGGCTATCGCTAAACAGCTCCCAACCTACTGCGCTCTCGACTACTGCATCAATCACGGATCCATCGGCGGGTCGTATCCCGATCTTATGGAACAGGCGGAGAAGGGCGGCGCAATGGCTGGACGGGTCTTGCTGGGTGAGAAGCCCGACAGCATGCCCGTCGAGCAGGGTTCCCCGCCACGAGTGGTAGTGGACTGGAGACAGCTTCGTCGCTGGGGTATTCCGGAATCAGCGCTCCCGCCCAACAGCATAGTGCTGTATCGCGAGCCTACCGTCTGGCAGCGTTACCAGTTCTATATTCTGGCTGGAGTTGCGCTGATCGTGATTCAAGCGCTGTTGATCGGCGGGTTGTTGCGGCAGCGGACCAGGAAGCGCAAGAGCGAAAGACGCCTGCAAACCATGTTGGACACAACGCCGTCCATGGTCTGGACATGCGGCCAGGATGGGAAGCTGGAATTCACAAATGATCGGTGGGCGGATTTTGTCGGGAGCCCAAACGCTGGATCGGCAGAAAACTGGAGCTCATTTGTTCACCCCGCCGACGTGGACGACGTGGTAGCTGCGAATGCGACTGCGCTAAGGGAGAGGAAGAGGTTTTCCAAAGAATACCGGCTTCGCCGGCGGGATGGAGTTTACCGCTGGGTGTTGGATATTGCGGCGCCTCGTGTGGGCCGCGCTGGTTCGTTTGAAGGGTTTATCGGAGCCGCCAGCGATATTACGGACCAGAAACAAGCACAGGAAGCACTGGAAAAGATGGGTGGCAGATTGATAGCGGCCCAAGAACAGGAACGCAGCCGGATCGCCCGAGAGCTGCACGATGATATCTGTCAGAGACTGGCTTTGCTATCGCTGGAACTGGAGCAGGCGAGCCGAGGTTCGGATGGAGCAGGTCCTTTCAACGGCAGGCTGGATGAGATTCGGCAGCACTCCTCGGCCATCGCCCGCGACGTACAGGCGTTATCGCATCAATTGCATTCCTCGAAACTCGACTACCTGGGTCTAGCTGCTGCGTTGCGAAGCTTCTGCAAGGAAGTCGCTCACAACCAGGAGGTAGAGGTCGAATTCATCCTTGAGGATGTTCCCACCCATTTGCCGGCGGACCTCTCGCTGTGCCTGTTTCGGGTTGCACAGGAGGCGCTGCAGAACGCCGTGAAATATAGCTCTGTGCGCCGGTTTGTGGTGGAGTTACGATCCGCGGGAGATGGGATTGAACTCAGAATCCGTGATTCCGGCGTAGGGTTCAACGTAGAAGAAGCAAAAGAACGTGGAGGCTCGGGACTCATCAGCATGCAGGAGCGAGTGCATTTGGTGAAAGGCGCCTTTCACATCAACTCCAGCTTGGGCGCCGGGACTACGGTCTTCGTTCGCGTTCCTCTGGCGCCGGAAGCGAAGACAGCGATGCTGGCTGCCGAGAGCCTGAGGTAAAAATTTCCGGAGGTCAATATGGGGCGAATCCGTATTCTCCTCGCCGACGACCATACTATGGTCGCCGCCGGGCTACAGAAGGTGCTGGAACCTCACTATGAAGTGGTGGGCGCCGTCGCGGACGGTCATGCCCTGCTGAAGTCGGCGACGGCGCTTAAACCCGACGTTGTGGTGGTTGATGTGGCAATGCCGTTGCTGAACGGCCTGGATGCGGCGCGCGAAGTGCGGAAAAAGATGCCGCACATCAAAATCATTTTCCTGACCATGAATCCCGATGCCGATATTGCTGCCGAAGCCTTCCGCAACGGCGCCTCCGCGTATCTGCTAAAAACCTCCAAGGTCGAAGAATTGCTGCAGGCGGTCCATGATGTGGTGAGAGGAATCTCCTATGTGACTCCGCAAATCGGCCGGGCCATGGAGAAAAGCTTCATCCAGGACCCCAAAAAGTTGCGCCGCCCCAAACGTCTTACCGATCGCCAGCGCGAGGTCTTGCAAATGGTCGCGGAGGGCATGTCCATGAAGGAAATCGCTTATGTTTTACGGATCACCCACCGGACCGTACGCTTCCACAAGGCCAGTATCATGAGCGAACTGGAAATCACCACCAATTCGGAGTTGGTGAAGTACGCCCTCAACCATGGCATCATCTCGCATTAGAGTGGCGTTGCAAACCTGCCTGCCAAAAGACTCATTCCTGTCGCAAGTGACAGTAGTCAACTCCTGACCCACAGCGAACAATAGCTTCGTAAACACGTCTGCGATCTGTTGGTGGACGACCGGCAAAGGTTATCGTGACCAAGATTCGCGTGGTTCTCGCTGACGATCGTCAGGCGGTCGCCGCCAACGTGCGGCGGGTAATCGCCGAAGAATGCGAAGTTGTTGCCGCGGTGGAGGATGGCAAGCAAGCCGTCGCCGCGGTGCTTGCGCTTGATCCCGACGTCCTTGTCATCGACATCTCGATGCCGACTCTGGATGGACTTCAGGCGGCGAGACAGCTCCAGAAGGCCCGCTGCCGAACCAGGATCGTATTTCTGACCATCCATGAAGATCAAGACTATGTGGCCGCAGCCTTTGCAGCGGGCGGTATCGGCTATGTTGTCAAGGCTCGTCTCGCCACCGATTTGGTGCCGGCTATCCTGGAGGCGATCCGGGGACACAGCTTTGTGTCCAGTTTTGCAGTCAGGTAGCGCTACATGGGAACCATGAGTTTGTGACTGCCGCATGAGCGATAGCAACGATCCTCTCTCACCCCAGCCGATCTATCCGGGTGCGAAGCCGCGCTTCCACGCCATGGTGAAGCCCGTGGGAGCGATCTGCAATCTCGACTGCGCTTACTGCTACTACCTGCACAAAGAGGAACTACTGGGCAGCGACAGCAAGTTCCGCATCAGCGACGAAATTCTTGAGGCGCACATTCGCCAGTACATCGAAGGCCAGCGCGGCGACGAGGTCGTCTTCTCCTGGCAGGGCGGCGAGCCTACGCTGTTGGGAGTGAGCTTCTTTGAGAAGGTGGTCGCCCTGGAGAAGAAGTACGCGCGTCCGGGTCAGCGCATCGAGAACGATCTCCAGACCAACGGCACGCTGCTGAATGACGAGTGGGGCGCTTTTCTGCGGGACAATCGGTTTCTGGTCGGGCTGAGTATCGACGGTCCGCAGGAACTCCATGACCGCTTCCGCGTGGACAAAGGCGGCCAGCCCACCTTTGCCAAGGTTTTCGCCGCCGGGCAGCTCTTGCACAAATACAAGGTTCCGTTCAACACGCTGACTGTGGTCAATCGCATCAATGCCAGGAAGCCACTCGATGTCTATCGCTTTCTGAGCCGCGAGCTTCGCCCCCGAGAGCTGCAATTCATTCCCTGCGTGGAGCCCAAGGTTTTCGAGAGGACTGCTCCCCAGAAATGGGATGCAGCCACGTTACCTATCCAGGGATCGTCCGCCGCACATCCCGGCAACCCCGATTCCCTGGTCACCGACTGGTCGATTGATCCCGACGGCTGGGGATACTTTCTCTGCAAGGTGTGGGACGACTGGTACCGGCGTGACTACGGCAAGGTGTATGTCAACTTGTTCGAGACCGCGGTAGCGCAGTGGATGGGGATGGAATCGCAGCTCTGCATCTACAACGAGTTCTGCGGCAAGGGGGTGGCGCTGGAGCACGATGGCAGCGTCTATTCCTGCGACCACTACGTCTATCCCGAATACAGGCTCGGCAACATCGCCGAACAACATATTTCGCGCATGGTGTTCTCGGAGGGCCAAAAGACATTTGGTTTTGCCAAGTTCAACGACCTTCCACAGCAGTGCCGCGACTGCAAATACCTGTTCGCCTGCAACGGCGAGTGTCCCAAGAACCGGTTGATTCGCACTCGCGAGGGAGAACCGGGACTGAACTATCTCTGTAGCGGCCTGATGCAATTCTGGCAGCACATTGACCGCGACATGAAAGACATACGGCTGCGGGTTGCGCGCTCCGGGGCCTCGACCCAGCCTGGGCGCTTTCGGATGTGAGAGAACCCGGCTGAGCCGCACCTGTCGCAAGTGACAGTTACCAACCGCCTCAATCGGTAGTCAACTGCCAGAGCAACCAACCTACTTAGACTTGGCGGTGTCTGAAAATCGGGACACTGCCCGGTCAAAAGTAGCCAGCGCGCGAATCCGGACTACATGGCCGCGCAGGCAGGTACTCATAGTGTTGGGGCGACCTCGAAGTCTCGGCCATTCGCCGTCTTAGCCACCCGCTCACGGGAGCGACCAGGGCAAGCCTCCCTACCGGAGGGTCAACAGGAATTACTTGCGAGGAGGAAACATGGATTTCGGGGCAAGTGTTCGAAAACTAACGCTGGGAGGCCTCGCCGCATCGAGTTTGATGATGCTATGCGGCGCCACGCCTTCCGTCGCACAAACCGGAAAGCAGCCCAACATTGTCGTCATCATGGGTGATGACATCGGCATGTGGAACATTGGCGCCTACCACCGTGGCATGATGGCCGGTACCACGCCGAACCTCGACAAACTCGCCAAAGAAGGCATGTTGTTCACCGACTACTACGCCGAGGCCAGTTGCACGGCGGGTCGTGCGAACTTCATTACCGGTGAACTCCCGATTCGTACCGGCATGACCACCGTAGGCCAGGCCGGCGCCAAGATCGGGATTCCGGCCGAAGCGGTGACCATTGCGACGGTACTGAAGTCGATGGGCTACACCACCGGCCAGTTCGGCAAGAATCATCTCGGAGATCTCAATGAGTTCCTGCCCTGCGTTCACGGCTTCGATGAATTCTTCGGCTACTTGTATCACTTGGACGCGATGGAGGATCCGGCGCATCCTAACTATCCTCAGGACCTCTTGAATGTCGTTGGTCCTCGCAACATGGTTCACTGTTGGGCGACCGACAAGAACGATACGACGGAGATGCCCCGTTGGGGCCCAATCGGCAAACAGAAGATTGAAGACGCCGGCCCACTGTATCCCAAGCGCATGGAAACAGTGGACGACGAAATCCTTGACCTGACACTCAAATTCATGGACAAGTCGAAGGCCGACAACAAGCCTTTCTTTGTCTGGCTCAATCCCACCCGCATGCACATCGTCACCCACCTCTCTCCGAAATACGAGGCGCTGCGCAACGCCCAGAATGGCTGGTCGGAAGAAGAAGCTGGCATGGCGGAAGTCGACGACATCGTGGGCTCCGTAATGCAGAAGCTTAAGGACATGGGCGTGGACGACAACACCATCGTGGTGTTCACCACGGACAATGGCACGGAAGTCTTCACCTGGCCCGATGGCGGTCAGACCCCGTTCGCGCAGTCCAAGGGAACGGTCCTCGAAGGTGGCTTCCGCGTGCCCGCGATCCTTCGCTGGCCGGGCCATGTCCCGGCGGACTCGGTCCAGAACGGCATCTTCTCCGGTATGGACTGGTTGCCCACATTTGTAGCCGCAGCCGGTAATCCGAACATCACTGAAGAATTGCTAAAGGGCAAAACCATCGGTGACCGGACCTACAAGAACCATCTGGATGGCTACAACCAGATGGCCGCCATCACCGGTAAGGGCCCGTCCGCGCGGCACGAGATTTTCTATCTTGGCGAAAGCACGGTCGGCGCGATTCGCATCGACGATTACAAGTTCCGCTTCATCGACCAACCTCAAGGCTGGCTGGGTGAAAAGACCCATCCCGACGTGCCCTACATCACCAACCTTCGCCTCGATCCGTTCGAGCGCACGGGCTGGCCCATGGACGGGACTAAAGAGGGCTCGCAACAATACTTCGATTGGTTCAAATATCAATTCTGGCGCTTCGTGTTTGTCCAGCAGATGATGGGCAAGGAAATCCAAACCTTCCTCGACTACCCACCAATGCAGCGGGGCGCGAGCTTCAACCTCGATGCAATCAAGGCGGAGATGTCAAAACGGATGGCCGAGGCCGCGGCAGCATCAAAAGGCCCCAGCGACTAACAGAAACTACCTTTCACGGCAGGCGGCTCGCAAGGGCCGCCTTTCCTCTAGGTGTTTCACAAGCGCAAATCGAAGCAAATCATGGCTGCCATCGCACTAAGGCCGCTGGTGTGGGCGTCGCTGCTGGTCCTCGGATGCCTCGATGTGTATGCCCAAAGCGCCCAACTGCTGCCAGAAATTGATACCTACCTCAAGCTGACGTCAGTATCTTCGTGTCAGTTTTCAAGCCAAGCAGACACGAGAGTCCGCCGATCCCGTTCAGGCCGAGATTGGGCCCAGCCTTGATTTCTATCTAAAACCGCTGCTTCGCCTGAAAGATGTCACGGCGTTCGATCTGGACGACTCGAAATCCAGGCCGCTGGTGTTTTCCGTCGGCTATCGTTACTTGCCGTACGCTAACAATTCGCCAGCGACAAACCGCATGGAGCCCCTGGTAACCTTCAACTTCCCCCTGAAGGGTGGATTTTTGCTCTCTGACCGGAATCGCGCCGACCTTGATTGGAAGAGCGAAAACTTCTCCTGGCGTTATCGCAATCGCTTTGAAATCGAGAGAACGCTAGCATGGCGGTCCTACCACCTCTCACCTTATGCAAGTGCTGAGTTCTTTTACGAGAATAGGTTCGGCAAGTGGAGCGACACCGCAATTTATGTGGGCTGCCTCTTTCCCATCGGCAAGCGCTTCCAGTTTGCCCCGTACTATGAGCACCAGAACTCGACTGGCACGAGCCCAAATCAACAACTGAACCAAGTGGGGCTGGTGCTCGATCTACATTTGTCAGTGCGGTAGGGGTTGAAGCACACCTGTCGCAGGTGACAGTTGTTGGGCCGCCGCAAGCGTGATGAACTGATTCGCGGAGCCGGGCAACGTTGGGGTAACAACAGCCGCCCGTTACCTCGCCAGCATTAAACACGCGAAGTGTGGGCGATCGCGCCTTGCTAACAGCGCGGCATTGAATGAACGATGAACAGAAGAATCTTAGTGCTGGTGTCGGCGACGATTGAGGGGGTAACGGGTTTCGCCTTGATCCTGAGCCCGAGTGTTACCGTCCGGCTCCTGTTAGCGGCTGACCTTGGCACAGTCGGCATTGCCGCGGGCCGGGTAGGCGGCTTTGGGCTGCTCTCGTTGGCGATAGCATGCTGGCCTGGCCGCGACGACGCCAGCCCCCAGGCGACTCGCGCCCTGTTGACCTACAACCTGCTCGCCAGCCTGTATCTTGCTTATCTCAGGTTTGGTGGAGGGTTCGTCGGTTACGTTCTGCTGTTGGCGTGCGGCATTCATGCTTTGCTGACCGTACTCATGCTGTCCTCCTTGCGAGCAAAGCCTCAATCGGCTTGAAGAGTCCTGTAAAGGAATTGGGAGACGCAATGAAAGTCTTGTTAGTGGTACCGTGTTTGTTGGTCGCTTTGGCCAGTAGCGGTCAGACGGCTGTGGTACACAACCCGAATACAGGCAAAACTGCTGTTGTGCACAAGAATCCGAAGGGGGTGACGACGACTCACACCAGCAGCGGTGGTACCGTCAAGTCGAGTAACGGAGTGGCAGTAGCGCAAGGTCCCAATGGAGTTGCTGTCGTCAATCCGAATACCGGCAATGCTGCCGTCGCCCATACGAATTCCAACGGCGTGACCACCACTCAAACCAGCAGGGGTGGCAGAGCCAAGACCAAGAACGGGATGGGCGTAGCCCAGGGCCCGGGTGGCACTACCTGCGTCAAGGGCCCTAACAATCAAGGCTGCAAGAAGTAGCAGCGGATGCTCCATGCCGGCTTTCAATTCTTCGGCACCTGTCGCAAGTGACAGTTCCGGATCGACCCAACTTGTAGTGAAGTTGACACACCTCCCTCTGCAGGAGCGAACGAAGGAGCATTTATGAATTTTGAGCGAGTTGTCACCAGCAATAAACGCACGCTGTTCGTCGCCACTGCCATGCTGGCGGCTATTGTCCCTGCGATCGCACAGACGGGTGGCGGAGCAGGCGCAAAGCTGCAACAAAAAGTGGCAGCGGTAAAGCAATCGATTGCGGATAACCAGAAGAAGCTGCACCGGTATCAATGGAGGGAGACAACCCAACTTGCCTTGAAGGGGGATGATAAGCCTCCCACTCAGGCACTTTGCCAGTACGGTCCCGACGGCAAGGTACAGAAAACAGCGATCGGTGCGCCGCCCCCGCCTCCCAGCGGAGGAAGAGTGAAGCAGAGGGTAATCGCGAAGAAGAAGGAAGAGATGAAGGACTACATGGGACAGGTGAAGAGCCTGCTCGGCATGTACGTGCCCCCGGATCCTGACCGCATGCAACAGGCCCTCCAGTCCGGGAAAGTGTCCCTGATTCCCAATCCAAGCTCCGGCGTGACGAAAATTGCGTTCAAGGACTATGCCCAGTCCGGCGACCAGATGACAATCTCTTTCGACACTGCGACCAAGAAAGTAACCTCGGTGAAGGTGAACACGTACATGGATGATCCGAAGGACGCGGTCACATTGACGGTCCATTTTGCCAGCCTGCCGGACGGAACCAACTATGTACAGCAGAGCGTCCTCAATGCGACGGCAAAGAAGCTGGTGGTGACCACAACGAATTCCGACTACCGACCGTTATAGGCACAGTAACTGACGCAGAGCGCAGGGGCGATTCCTAAAGCAGCCGTCGCACTCAACGATAGGGAGAGTGGCGGGCACGAAATTGTAATGGAAAGGAAAAGTCATGAACCGATTTCTTGGCGGCTGTCTTGTGTTGTTACTCTCGGTCGGTGCATCGGTTTTTGCACAGGATCCAGGATGGCCAAGAAAACTCGAAAAGCCGGGCGGCACGGCAATCATCTACCAACCCCAGGTTGACGAGTGGAAGGATTACGCCACCATCACCATGCGCGTCGCGTTTCAACTGACCCCCACCAAGGGCAAGCAGGTAATTGGGGCCGCCACCCTGACGGGAAGCACAAGCGTCGACAAAGACAAGCACATGGTCGTCATCTACGGGATCAAGGTCCCGAAAACGTACTTTCCATCGCTGGATGAGGCCGCCTCTGCAAAGATGGAGCAACTCTTCAAGAGTTTCGTCCCGGAGACCGTTAACATATCGCTCGAGCGGTTGGTTGCCTATATACCTAAACCCGACTCCGTCCATACCGTGGACGTCAAGAACGATCCGCCTTTTATTTTCGTGAATTACAGCCCGGCAGTTCTCCTGGCCGTGGATGGCGAACCAGTGTTCGCGCCAATCAAAGACACGAAACTGAAATTCATCGTCAACACCCAGTGGGCGGTGTTTTTGGATACCAGCAAATCGCAGTATTACATGCTAGCGGGCCCGCGTTGGCTAACGGCCGGCGATTTGCACGGTCCATGGTCGGCGGCGACCAAGCTGCCGAAGGACATGGAAAAGCTTACCAAGGATCCGCAATGGGCCGAGTTGAAAAAAGTGATTCCACTCGCTGCGCAATCGAGCGCTCCCATTCCGAGGGTTTTCTATAGCACCGTCCCGGCCGAAGTCATTCTGTTCAACGGAAAGCCGGTTTACGCAAAGATCCCGAACACCCAGCTTCTCTATGCAACCAACACCGACAGCCCCTTCTTTCTCTACACGGTGACTAACGAGTATTACTATCTGACCTCGGGACGTTGGTTCCGGTCCAAAGATATTCAGGGCACATGGAGTTTTGCTTCTACGGATTTGCCCGGGGACTTCGCCAAGATTCCGCTCTCCAGCCCTGCCAGCGCCGTGTTGTCCTCCGTCCCAGGCACTGAAGAAGCCAAAGATGCGATTTTGATCGCACAGATTCCCACTGTTATGGAGATCGATCCTAAGTCCGCGGCAGCACAAGCCAAGGTAAGCTACAGCGGCGACCCGCAGTTTGCGCCGATCGAAGGAACATCACTCTACTACGCAACCAATACTGCCGACAAAGTGGTTAAGGTTGGAAGCGTTTATTACTTGTGCCTGCAGGGTGTGTGGTTTATGTCTCCGAACGCTCAGGGCCCCTGGACAACCGCCAGCTCCGTTCCGCAACAGATCTATACCATCCCGCCAAGTTCGCCGGTATACAACATTACTTACGTGACCCAGACAACCACGCCCAGTGGGGCCGTAGAATGCAGCTACACGGCAGGATATGTCGGAACTTATGTCGTCGGGCTTAGCGTTGTCTATACCACGGGCTACTACTATCCCCCCTACATGTATTATCCGCGCTATGGATATCCCGTTTATTACCCATATCCCAGGCCCTATGGATATGGTTACGGATATTATTACAACACCAATGGATCATACGGCGTTTACCATACAACCTATGGTGCGTATGGCTCGGCAACCAGAGCGGCTTCATATAACCCCTACACCGGAACCTACAAACAGGGCGCTTCCGTCGCCACTCCATACGGCAGGCAAACAGTTGGGCAGGCTTACAACCCATATACCGGAACCTACGCCGCAACCCACCAGGGATCCAGTCCCACGGCGCAATGGGGTCAATCCTACATTTCGAATGGGAATAAATCCGCGTATGCGCAGCATTACTCGACCGCGCAGGGAACTGTTGGCTCGGTGCAAGGTTCGCAAGGCGGCAAGGCGGCTGGGGTGTCGACCGCTAACGGCAATGCTGCTGTTGGCAAAACATCAAATGGAGACATGTACGCCGGGAAAGACGGGAACGTCTACAAGAATACGGGTAACGGCTGGCAAAAGTATGACAACAGTTCAGGCTCCTGGAACAGCGTGAACAAGCCCCAGAACCCAAATGCCCAAGGCGCCGGACAACAGGCCCAGCCACAGAGGCCGGGCACTCAGCAGGCCGGACCTTCAGGATCGCAGCCTTCTGCGGCACCTGGACAACAGCGTCCGCAGGGTACGAGTCCGGAGCGATCGCCGGGTACCACGTCTACGCAGAGCCTCAACTCGGAAATGCAGAACCGGCAAAGAGGATCAGCGGAGACCAGAAATAACCAGCGCCCTCCCGGGGGCAACGGAGGCCGCACTCGCAGCGCTGGAGGCGGTGGTCGACGCCGCTAGGCTTTCCGCATATAGCCCGTGCGAGAGGAAATCATGAAATCGGCAGCCAAGGTAACCAGGGCAAAATCGCAGCAATCGGGCGGTCTCAAGATCCCGTCCTTCCAGCCCCACAACTCCCGAGCTGAGCTGGCGGCGATGGGCAAAGCTATGCGAGACAAGTGTCCGCGAGTCGCGCATGCCGAATGGAAGGCGCCGCACAATCGGCCCGATCCGGTGCAGTTGATCGAGCTGTCCGACCGGGGACGCATCCCGGAGTTGATGCCGCTCCGGCACGGGCGAATGCTGCAATCGCCGTTCACCTTCTATCGCGGGGCAGCTTTGAACATGGCCGTGGACCTGGCATCCATGCCCACTACCAATATCCGCGTGCAGTGTTGCGGCGATGCTCACCTGGTGAACTTCCGCGGCTTCGCCACTCCGGAACGGCGGATTCAATTCGACATCCACGATCTCGACGAAACCCTCCCAGCACCGTGGGAGTGGGACCTGAAGCGGCTGGCGGCGAGCTTTGTCATCGCGTGCCGGGACAATGGCCTTGGGGATGTGGTTGGGGCGGATGCAGCACGTGCCTGCGCGCAGTCCTATCGCGAGCACATGGTCGAGTACGGCAAGATGCGAGTGCTGGACGTGTGGTACGACAGCCTCGACGTCGAGAAGCTTCTGACGACGGTGCAGAACGAAGAAAGCCGCCGGCGGGCGTCGAAGCGTTTGCAAAAGGAGAAAGAACGGAGCGCTCTCGAGCATGATTTCCCCGAGCTTGCGCACCAGGTAGGTGGAAAGCCGATGATTAAGGACAACCGGCCGACCATCTATCACTCGCGAAAAGAAGAAGAATACGCCAGCGATGCCGTAATCCGAGCAAGCTTTGCCAAGTATCGGGAGAGCCTGCGGCCGTCCGTGCGCTCACTTCTCGACCACTTCGAGTTCAAGGACTGGGCTCTCAAAGTAGTCGGCGTCGGCAGCGTGGGCACCCTCTGCGCCGTCCTCCTCCTGATGGCCGACGACAAAGACCCGCTGTTTCTTCAGGTAAAGGAGGCGCGCGCCTCGGTGCTGGAGGCTTACGCCGGAAAGAGTGTCTTCGCCAACCATGGGGAACGATGCGTAAATGGACACCGCATGATGCAATCGGCCAGTGACGTCTTCCTCGGCTGGCTCAAAGGCGCTGGAAAGCTGGGACGACACTTCTACATCCGCCAGTTGCGCGACGTAAAGCTGAAGCCCAAAGTGGAGGTGTTTAACTCGAGCTTCATGATCCAGTTCGGCGAAGTCTGCGGCTGGACACTGGCGCGCGCTCACGCTCGCAGCGGAGAACCGGCGATGATTGGCGGCTACCTGGGAAAGAGCGACGCTTTCGACAAGGCAATCGCCGCATTTTCGATTGCCTATGCCGACCAAAATGAGCGGGACTATGAATTCCTCAGGAAAGCGGCGCAAGCGGGCAAGCTGGAAGTGATGCTGGAACGGTGACAGGTCCGGTTGGATGACATCCTGGCGCGTTACTCCAGGCTGACCACGCGGAAACGCTGAGTGTGGGACCTCTCAGGCAGCTGTCGTTCCGGGGTCTCTTTCGACCGCACCGGTAAGCGGCGCTCGACTGGAGTCGCTGCAACAGCGAAGGTTCCTAGGGACTGCTTGAAGTCAACTGAGTGCTCTCCGGGGAACGAAGATCATAGGAACCTCGGATGAGGACGAGATCGTACTTCAAGCCCGGGCTGTTGGCAATGGCGATGCTGTGCTGTTGGCAAATGCTCAGTGCCCAGGACCTTGCGCCACGTGCCTACGTCATCACACCGCTGCACTTTAACTCCATTACCCTGACGTACTCCTTCTACGACGGGAGCATCGACTACAATGGGGCACTGCCGGTCAGCGGAGCCACCGGGACCTACAGCGTACCGGTCCTGAGCTACTACCACTCGTTCAGCTTCTTCAGCCGCTCGGCCAACGTGGTCGCTTCTGTGCCATACGGTGCGGGCAATTTCCAGGGAACCGGGTTTGGCGCGGAGCAGCATCTTTACCGTTCCGGTCTGCTGGATTCCCTCCTTCGCCTCTCCGTAAATTTGAAGGGCGGTCCCGCCATGCCGCCGGTGAAATTCGGCAAGTGGAAGCAAAAGGTGCTGCTGGGCGCCAGTCTCAAGGTGTTGGCCCCAACGGGGCAATACGATCCCACCAAGCTGATTAACTGGGGAACCAACCGCTGGTCCTTCAAGCCGGAATTCGGTTATTCGCAGCGCTGGGGCAAGTGGGTGCTCGACGGATACATCGGAGCATGGTTCTTCACCACCAACCAGGACTTCTGGTCGCGCAATGTCTATTACGCGGGCACGCGGTCGCAATCGCAAAACCCGATAGGCGCCATGGAAGGGCATCTGAGCTTTGACTTCAAACAACGAATGTGGGCTTCGCTCGACAGCAACTTCTGGTTTGGCGGAAGCACCAGCATCAACGGAGTACCAAACCCGCTTACGCACGAGACTAACTCTCGAATCGGCGGCACAGTCTCGCTCCCGATCAGCAAACATCAGTCGCTGAAGTTCAGCTACAGCGATGGCACTTATATCCGGTTTGGCGGCAACTATCAGAACGTCTCGGCTGCCTGGCAGTACTATTGGTTTGGAAAACCCAATTAGGCCCACCGCATGTTCAGCCCTCACAGTCCCCTGCTAACACCTGTCGCAAATGACAGTTCCCCAATACGCCTGAACGTGGTGAAATGAATTCGCGGAAGGCAAGTCTCTTCCTTTCGCAGACACATTCCAGGGAAGTTTTCTGCTCTTTGCACTTGAGGGCGCCGCAAAGGTCTTTCGAGTTCGTTGGAGAAGCAATATGAACCAGCGTCTTAGGTATCTCGTAGTCTGCATCATAGTGATCTTTTCCGCCGTCTCTCTGGTTGCGCAAGGGCAACCCTCCAAGTCCAAACGTCAAACCATAGGCCTGGTGCTGCAAGGCGGTGGTGCGCTCGGGTTGGCCCACGTCGGCGTCATCACCTGGCTTGAGGAACATCACATTCCTGTGGACTACATCGCCGGCACCAGCATGGGTGGCCTGGTGGGAGGCGTGTACGCCACTGGCCGCAACGCCGCTGAGCTTCGCCAAGTGGTAAACGGTATCGATTGGGACCAGGTGATGGCAGGGCAGACCCCTTTTGACGATCTCTCGTTTCGGCGGAAAGAGGACGCCCGCGATTATCCCAACAACCTGGAGTTTGGCATACGTAAGGGCATTCAGTTTCCCGAGGGCTTCAACTCCGGCCAGCAGGTCTCGCTGATTCTCGACCAGGTCGCACTCCCTTATTCTGAGGTCAAGAGCTTCAACGACCTCCCGATTCCGTTTGCATGCGTGGCCACTGACCTGGTTAGCGGCAAGCCCAAGGTGTTCCGCAGCGGCTCATTATCGCTGGCCCTGCGCTCCACCATGTCTTTGCCTGGAATCTTCACCCCGGTGCGGACCAAGGATGCCATTTATGCCGATGGCGGACTGCTACAGAACATTCCTGTCGAAGTAGCAAAAGAGATGGGTGCGGATATAACGCTTGCGGTTCATCTGGCAGAAGCTCCCCTGACTCCGAATGCAAGCCTCTCCTCCTTCTCGGTTCTTGGGCAATCCATCTCGGTCATGATCTCGGCCAACGAACTCCGGAGCATGGAAAGTGCCGACATCCTGGTTTCGGTCCCGTTGCAGAAATACGGCGCTCTTGATTTTGACAAAGCAAACCAAATCATCAAGATCGGGTATGACGCAGCCGCCGCGAAGTCCAAGATTCTCCTGACGCTTGCGGTGGATGACGCAACCTGGAAGCAATACCTTGCCGATCGCGAATCCCGCCGCCGCACTAATCCGGTTCCGACATTTATCGCGGTGGACGGGGTCAATGGACATCTTTCGCAGCGGGTCCAGGATGAATTGGCCGGTGTGGTGGGCAAACCCGTCGACTACGACGAACTTGACCAGCAGATCATGCGCCTGAAGGGGATGGGACGATTCTCAACCCTCAGCTATCAGTTCGAGGAGCGCAATGGTCAGCAGGGGCTGCTGATCAAGACCGAGGAAAATTCTTATGGGCCGCCGATTGTCCGGCCGCTCATTCTGATCGATGGATCCAGCTTAAGTAATGTTACCTTCAATCTCGGCGCGCGAGTGACATTCCTCGACGTTGGCGGCTTTCGCTCGGAGTGGCGCAATGACATCGTTCTGTTCTCCGAGTACGGTCTGAAGTCCGAGTATTACCATCCCTTTACTCCGCTGACCCATTGGTTCATCGCACCGCGAGCGGTCGCCGACAATAATCCGTTTTATCTCTACAACGACAACAAGCTCTTATCCATCTATCGCCAGAGCACACTGGGTGGAGGCGTGGACGTGGGCTATCAGTTCGGCACCACCGGCGAATTGCGGGTCGGCTATGAGGGTGGGTGGCAAAACTTCGAGCGGCAAATCGGAAACCCCAACGAGCTGGCGAGTTTCTCCGGCGGCTACGCCAATGCCAGAATCCGATACAAATTGGATCGGCTCGACGATCCGGTCATTCCTCGTTCCGGACAAAGCCTGCAGGCCAATTTCACGTGGGCCAGCGCCAGCCCTGAGGCACCGGGGGCATTTCCCGCGCTCGAAATCGCTTCACAGAGCTTTTTCCGGCTGAGCCAGCCTTCCTCGATTTTTCTGAGTGGATACGGAGGGACAACCTTTGACTACGAAACTGGGCTACCGCAATTCTCTCTAGGCGGCTCGCAGCGACTGGTCGCATACGGCACCAACGAACTGCTGATGAACAAGTACCTCTTGTTCCAGGCGGGATACATCCGGCAGATGGCCAAACTGCCCCCGTTGTTGGGCAGCGGCATCTACTTCCTCGGTATCTATGAGGCGGCGCAGGTTTATGGGCCTCCTCACACCATGGTGAACAAGGCTTCCGGATTCCCCACCGACGCAGCGGCAGGCTTGGTGGTCAACACAATTTTTGGGCCGGTGGAAGCTGCTTATGCCTATGGAGATTCCGGACACCGGAAGGTCTTCTTCCGGGTGGGACGGCTGTTCTAGAAGCGACGGCGCGGTCCGTCAGTTTGTCATGGGAAAGTGGCCACTCTCAAAAGCCCACTCGCCCCATGCGAATCAGCGAAGAGAAATCGGGAGACTGGTCCGCGGCCTGAGCAGCGGCGTTGATGTGTTCGCGCTGCTTTAAGTCCGGGAATGGAAGGCCGTTCGTGACCAGGCGTCCGCGGCCGTACAGCAGTTCATCCAGCGTTCCATTCAACAGGAGCCGATAGTTCCAGGGTTGGGGATTCTCCAGGTCGGCGGCGATCTTGGTGTCGAGCGTGGTGGTACAGTTGCGGGTCAGCGCGTTATACCATTCCGGATGGTCCCGCAATTTGTTCAGATAATCGGTGTAAGTAAGAAAGATGGCTCGCGCTCTTTCCGGCGACACCGTGGTGCGATATAGAAAAACCTGCTCATCCTTCCGATAGTTCGTTCGCAAACGAATGACATCACGTTCATCGGCGGCGATGAAGATCAATTCGTATTGCCGAAAAAATCCCAGAAGTGCCGAATACGACTGGCCGGCCTTGTAGCGTGCCTCGATGGAGAACGCGATGTGATCGTTATCGCCGAATTGAAAGCTGACAATCGGGTGGCCGATATACTTGGGCCCCCAAGTGGTGAAGAAAAGGTCGGCGTAGCGCAGTTGTGACAGATCTACCGTCCGGTCAGCCCAACAATTCGAGTAGTCCGTCTCAGTGCGATAGTCGCAGTTGCGAAGGTTGTGGATCGTGACCCGATCTCCGTCGAGCTCCGCCCAGGCCGTCCGGCTGGCGTCCGCCTGCCAATCGCCGTCGTTGGATGGCTTCAGGTTGAGCCACCACAGCAGCACCAAACCGAAGCCGGCAAGACACAAAGCGCCGGCCCAAAGCCGTGGTTTGACCTTGATCAGAATCACGATGATCGCAAGAACATAGATCACCGCGAGGGGAAGGCGCAGGGTCGCCACGCGGAAATCCACGTAAATGGCCACCACCGCCCACAGCGAAAGCAAGGCAAGAATCACCCAGGTGACCGCGAGTCCAACCTTCCGCAGCCATCGGAATCGACTTCGAGGCGGACTAGGCCTAGAGGAGACGTCGCGGCCATGTGACATGCGGCCATCTTAGCAGCCGGCTCAACGGCGACCCTCCGTTGAAGGCGGGGAGATGGTGCTTGCCCGTGCCATGGCATAAAACTTGGGCGGGCGCTGCCGCCGCCGTATATGTTGCTCCCAAGGCAGGCAAGTCCCTGTCGCAAGTGACAGTTACGTGGCCGGTTAGCAGACTCTATCCTCACGGTTTGCAGGCCGGCCACAGACAGCGCTATCGTCGGTTTCTGCAGGAATTCGGAAACCAGGCCTGGGCCGTCCTCTGCCGGCCGCCGAAACTGGAGAGGTGCTGCTTGGATTTGGCCGTCCGTGAAACTTGCCAAACCGGTTGCGCATGCCCGGCAGAAAAACATAGTCATGCCACCAGAGGAACATCTCAATGAAAATACGCGCCGCAGTGCTAAGCTCGGTGCTCCTTCTCGCCATGCCACTCCTTGCGCGGGAGAAAAATGACGTGCTGGTCATGAAGAATGGCGATCACCTGACCTGCGAGATCAAGGGGTTGGAGGCCGGGGTGCTGTATGTGAGCCTGGATTACATCCTGGGAACGAGCTCGGTGCAGTGGTCGAAGGTGGATCATCTGGAGAGCAGCCATCTGTTTATCGTGAAGACCGAAGCCGGCACGGTTTATACCGGAGCTCTCTCGAGCTCTCGCCTCGCCGATGACCGCCCGGTGAAAATCGAGGTGGTCGTGAGTCCGGAAACCACCGTTGCCATTGACCGCAAGCAGGTCGTCGGCATTGAGCAAACCTCGGAAAACTTCTTGCAGCGTTTTAATGGCGACATAAATTTAGGAGTTATCTATTCCAAAGGAAACCAATCCACCCAGTTCAACCTAAGCTCTTTGGTTCAATATCCACGAGAGCGCTGGAGCGCTCAGGCGAGCTACAGTTCGACCTTGGCAGCCAGTACCGGCACTACGGCCGCCACCCGAAACCAGGGGGAGTTCCAAATCCAGCGTCTGTTGCGATGGGACAATTGGTTCTATCAGGGCCTGGGAGTCCTTCTGCAGAGCTCGGAGCAGAATATCAACCTGCAAACCACGGTGGGGGGCGGAATCGGACGCTATTTGAAGAACACCAATAATGCCAAGATTTCGGTCCTCGGCGGTTTGGGCTGGCAGGATACCGCATACCAGACGACCACTCAGTCTCTGGGCAATCAAAATCTCGCAACCGCTCTGGTGGCAGGGGACATGAGGTTCTTTCGTTTCAATAAAACCACTCTCGATGTCAGTGCCGCTGTTATGCCGGCTCTCAACCAACCGGGCCGGGTGCACTTCAACACCAATGCGTCCTACTACATAAAATTATTCAGCAATCTGACATGGAATATTTCGTTCTATGGCAACTGGGACAACCGGCCGCCGGCAAACTTTTCGGGCAGTGATTATGGGACGAGTTCGGGGCTGGGTTGGACCTTCGGGAACAAGTAACGACCCTGACTAAGTTGAGCCGAGTTAGGAGGGCCAACAATGTCACTAGCAACGGGATCATTTCGATCTGTCATGCTTATGGTGATTCTCCTGACCCTGCCAGCCGGCAGTCAAAGCGCAACTGCAGTGCTGTCTAACGGGAGACCGACGGCAGAGGCTCCTCTGCTTCAGCCGTTGCTTGTTCAGGAGATTCCAGCCGCTCGATCATCGCAACCCCCTTCTGGGGCGTCACTGCCACTCAGCTTCGAACGTCATACCGGCGACCTGGACGGGATGATCCAGCGCCAAAAAGGACGGTCCTCATCTAAGGGAATTGGTGGATGAATTCGTCAAGAGGTGGGGCCAATCACCGTACAGTACGTCAGCAACATCTACAAGTACTACGTCGCATACAAACTCATAGTTGAGCAGGGCGCATCACTGCAGTGATGCAAGGCGCGAAGGTGTCTCACACGTGATGCTAAACCGGCGATACATCTGACGGCGGCCTGGCGGAAGGGGTATTCATGCATAGCAGGAATCCAGCAGAACCGGGCCTGAAACAGAAAGCCGCTCACGAACTCAAGGAGCTTACCATCCTGTTTTTGTATCTAGCTTTCTTTTTTTGTGCTCTTTCGGCTTACAGTATGCTTTTGCTGAGCGAATATCATGTCAGATATTTGAACTTTGCCTTCGCGCTGATCAACGCCTTGGTGGTCGCAAAAGTCATTCTCATCGGCGATTATGCCCACCTTGGTAGAAGAGCTGAGCACAAGCCTTTGTTTGTGTCAGCTATTTACAAGGCTCTCTTGTTTGCGTTGCTCGTGCTTGCTTTCCATTTTGTTGAGGAATTTGTCAAACGGCTCATCCATGGAGATGCCATTGCGAGAGCACCTCGCGAGATACGTATCGACGAGTTGCTTGCCCGTGCTCTGATCATTTTTTGCATGTTCATCCCCCTGTTTGCCTTCAGGGAAATTAAGCGCGTACTGGGCGAGGATGGATTCAATGCTCTGATCTTCCGCTCCCGAGGCGCGAAAGAGTGAGCACTTTGCTTCGGGTGTTGTACCAAGATTAGGAATTTATCCGGGAACAGAATTGCCAGTCCCCCTTCGCATTGACGTGCAACACGCAACCGCCGATATCACTCAGGTCGCTAGCGATGTCCTGGCCCTCACAAAGCTGAATTACAGTGAATACAAGATCGGGGATTCCGAACCAGTCACGATTGGTTTTTCCGGCGCCGTCGGTGAAATTCTCGTTTCAAACCCCACCATCCCTTACCGAAGCCCCGAGTTCAAGTTTTACATTTAGCGCGTTGCTGCGGATCTCTCGACGCGGCTCCTTGGGAAAACGGAAGCGCGCACGCCGGAGAAACGCCGAATCGGAAGATCAGATAGGAAATGACCGCTAGAAAAACGTCTACGCGCGATTTTCAATCACTTTCAAATGGCCGCATCTGTTGAAATAACTGGTGTGCGTTTCCTGACAATAACACCTTGCGGAAATTCAGCTTATTGAACTCTGAGGATCGCTGTATCTGCAGTTTTATCTACAGTGCATTTCCGACAGATCCAAAAATGCTTGTAACAGAGCGATCAGGCATAACGACCCCGCGCGCGTCGATCCAACAAGTGCTGCCGTCCGGGCGCACGACTCGATATTGGGCTGCATATCGGCCCTTTCTGCCAGCCAACACGTCCTGTATCGCATGCTCGACTCTTGGCAAGTCGTCCGGGTGAATCCTGACCGTTGCCTCTTCCACACGGCCTGAAAATATGCCTCGCGTGAATCCCCACTGGCGGCAGGTCTCCTCGGACCAGACCACGGTGTTTGTTCCCAGGTCCCAATCCCACAACCCCAGGCCCAGGCCCGCCTCCTGGGCCAACTCGATTCGCTTCTGCCAATCGAGATTGGCCTGGGCCATTCGATTCCGTTCAGTCATGTCGCGCAGGACGCACGCTGCTCCGGTTACGCCCCCGGATACCTA
>CAVXQR010000019.1:0-75416 GCA_963763975.1 uncultured Acidobacteriaceae bacterium | reverse complement strand
ATACAACGCCGGCGGTCTGCGCGTGGGCGCGCCGGTACGGCTTGAGGGCGTGGACATCGGCAACGTGACTAACATTCGCGTGGTCGCCGATCCGATGCGCCGCCTGGCGCCGGTCGAGATCATGATGAAGATCACCACCAAGTACGCCGACACCATGCGCAGTGGTTGCGAAGTTTCGCTGGCCACCGCCGGCGTGCTGGGTGAGGTATTCGTGGACCTGGACTGCCGCTCGGCAAAGGGCGGTCCGATTCAGAACGGCGACGAGCTGCCCACGAAAGATACGCCGCAGCTCCAGGACGTGGTGCGCGCCAGCCAGAGCACCCTGCAGAACATGAACGTCCTGCTGAAGCGCGTGGACGACATCGTTTCCTACATCCAGAGCGGCCAAGGCTCCATCGGCGAGTTGATCTACGACAAATCGCTGTTCAATCGCGCCAACGACACCTTGACCCAGATGCAGCATATTGTTGCGCAATTGAACGAGCCTAAGGGCAGCATCGGCAAGCTGCTCAACAGCGACGAGCTCTATAACAAGGCCAACGCCGCCATCGATAATCTGAACAAGATCATTGACGAAGCCAACAGCGGGCAGGGAACCGTGGGCAAGTTCCTCAAGGATCCCTCGCTCTACGACAATGCCAACAAGATGGTGGCCAACGGCAATGAGTTGGTGGCCAACATCAACGCCGGCAAAGGCACCCTGGGCAAGCTGGCCAGGGACGAGGATTTGGCCAAGCGGATTGACAGCACCATCACCCGCCTGAACGACATCGCCGGCAAACTCAACAGCGGCGAAGGCTCGGCCGGCAAGTTCCTCAAGGACCCCGCGGTCTACGACAACACCAATCAGTTGCTGGTCGAGACCCGCAACCTGATCAAGGCGGTGCGCCAGGATCCCAAGAAATACCTGACCATCCACCTGAAGCTGTTCTAGCGTAGTTTGTCGAGCGTCTAATGGATTGTTAGCATCAATTTGTTATTTGCTCCCCGCCCGACTGCCGAACGGCCTCGAGCGGGGTTATTTTTTACGCCAAAAAGATTATCGCGGCGGGCCTGCAGATGGAGCTTCAATCTAAAGCTGAGGTACACCCCGGCCCGTCCCGCTCTTTTCCCCAGCCAGCCGATTGTTTATAGTAGTGGGTCTGCCCGAGACCCGACCCTCGTCTCTTCCAGACAGATACGGCCCGCCTTCTGCTATCGCGCGCTTTCGTGCATGAGCCCGGTCATTTCATTATCGAGGCAATTATGATTCGAATTGGTTCGGTCGTGCTGCTGCTGCTGGCGGCCCTCGCCGCTTCGGCACAAACGGCATCCTCCGACAAGTCTTCCGAATTCCCCAAACAGATTCCGGCCTTCGATGTCACCGCCATCGATAAGACCGCCGATCCCTGCGTGGACTTCTATCAGTACGCCTGCGGCAACTGGATGCAGGCCAATCCTATTCCCGCCGACAAGGCGCGCTGGGGACGCTTCGACGAGCTGGCCGAGCACAATCTTTACATCCTGCGCGACATTCTGCAGAAGTCGGAGACCCCCGGGCAGCAAAGTCCGGTAGCCAGGAAAGTCGGCGACTTCTACTCCGCCTGCATGGACGAGACGCCGGTCGAGAAGCAGGGCGTGGCGCCGATCGAGCCGGAGTTGCAGCGCATCGCCGCCATCAAGACCCGGCAGCAATTGATCCAGGAAATCGGCGCGCTGCATCGCAGCGGCATTTCGGCGCTGTTCAGCTTCGGGCAGATGCCCGACATGCACGACTCGCGGCAGACCATCGCCAATATTGACCAGGGCGGACTGAGCCTGCCCGACCGCGACTACTACCTGAAGGACGATGCCAAGTCCACCGAGACGCGACAGAAGTACGTGGAGCACGTGCCGAAGATGTTCGAGCTGGCCGGCGACAAGCCCGAGGTGGCGCAGCAGGAAGCCAAGACGGTGCTGGCGGTCGAAACCGGGCTGGCCAAGGCGGCGATGGACCGCACCGCCCGCCGCGATCCCAAGAACCGCGATCACATGATGCCAGCCTCAGACGCGGACAAGTTGGCGCCCAATTTCGAGCTGACCAAGTACTTCGCCGAAAGCGGCGCTCCCAGCTTTACCAGCCTCAATGTCGGCAATCCCGATTTCTTCAAGGCGGTAAACGAGCAACTGGCGACGCTCCCGGTCAACGACTGGAAGACCTATCTGCGCTGGCGGGTGATTGACGTAAACGCGCCGCTGCTGAGCAAGGTCTTCGTGGACGAAGATTTTGAGTTCAACGGCGCTTACATGTCCGGGCAGAAAGAGATTGAGCCCCGCTGGAAGCGCTGCGTGCAATACACCGACCGCAACCTGGGCATGGCCCTGGGCCAGCTTTATGTGGACCAGACCTTCGGCGCCGAAGGCAAGGAGCGCACGCTGAAGCTGGTGCACGCCATCGAAGACGCCATGCATCAGGACATCGGCGAGCTGACCTGGATGTCCGACACCACCAAGCAGAAGGCGTACGAGAAGCTGAGCACGGTGGTCAATAACATCGGCTATCCCGACACCTGGCGCGATTACAGCACCGTGGTGGTGCAGAGCGACGATTTTGCCGGCAACGTTCGCCGCGCTACCGGCTTCGAGGTGCAGCGGCAGCGCAACAAAATTTCCAAGCCCACCGACCGCAAAGATTGGGGCATGTCGCCGCCGACGGTGAACGCCTACTACCGCGGCAACATGAACGACATCAACTTTCCCGCCGGCATCTTGCAGCCGCCGTTCTACAGCCAGAGCGCGGACGATGCGGTAAACTTCGGCGGCATCGGCGTGGTCATCGGCCACGAATTGACCCACGCCTTCGACGATCAGGGGCGCAAGTTCGACGCCTATGGCAACCTGACCGACTGGTGGACGAAGGAAGATGCCAAGGCGTTTGAGGAGCGCGCCAGTTGCACCGCCGACGAGTATTCCGGCTTCGTCACGGTGAAAGACGAAAAGGGTGGCGACATCAAACTGAATGGTCGTCTGACGCTGGGCGAGAACACTGCCGACAACGGCGGGCTGAAGCTGGCCTACATGGCGTTGGAGAAAATCATCGGCGGCCAGCCGATGGAGCCGATTGACGGCTATACGCCGGAGCAGCGCTTCTTCCTGTCCTATGGGCAAATCTGGTGCCAGAACGTGACCGAGCAACAGGCGCGCAAGCTGGCCATCATTGATCCGCATTCGCCGGGACGCTGGCGCGCCAACGGCGCAGTGCAGAACTCCGCGGGGTTCGAGAAGGCATTCAACTGCAAGCCCGGCCAGCCCATGGTGAGCCAGAATGCCTGCCGGGTGTGGTGAGGTCAAGGTTCCGAGTATAGAAATTCGTTCTTATCTCAAAGCGAGGTCTTCGATGCGACGTACATTCGTTTTGGCCGCGACGGTTCTGCTCTGCGCCGCTTTGGCGCAGGCGCAGTCCGCCGGCAGCTCTTCTTCCAACAGCGAGCAGGTTAAGCGCGTTCCCAGCTTCGACATGTCGGCGATGGACAAAACCGCCGATCCCTGCGTTGACTTCTTCCAGTACGCCTGCGGCAACTGGATCAAGAACAACCCCATTCCTCCGGACCAGGCGTCCTGGGGGCGCTTCAACGAACTGCACGAGCGCAATCAGCTCATCCTGAAAGAAATCCTGGAGAAGCGCACCGCCGACACTCCCGGCCGCAGCTCCAATGACCAGAAGATTGGCGACTATTACTACTCCTGCATGGACGACGCCGGCATCGAGGCCAAGGGCATCACTCCGCTCCAGGGCCCCTTTGACCACATCGCCGCAATGAAGGACAAGGCGGAGCTTCCGACGTTCCTGGCTTTGGCGCATCGCCACGGCATGCGCGCCTTCTTCGAATTCGGCTCCGAACCCGACGCTAAGAACTCGGTAATGGAAATCGCCGGCACCGACCAGGGCGGCCTCGGCCTGCCTGATCGCGATTACTACCTCAAGACCGACGCGAAGTCGGTGGAGCTGCGCAAGGCCTACGTCGAGCATGTGACCAACATGTTCAAGCTGGTGGGCGAGTCGCCGGAGAAGGCCGCCGCCGACGCCAAAACCGTGATGGCCATCGAAACCGAACTGGCCAAGGCGTCGATGGACCGCGTCGAGCGCCGCGATCCCAACAAGGTCTATCACAAGATGACCACCGCCGAGTTGCAGCAGCTCAGCCCGGCGTTCGACTGGAAAGCGTACATCACTGCCACTGGCGCGCCTTCGTTCGACAGCCTGGATGTCTCCGTGCCCGACTTCGTGAAGGGCATGAACCAGGTGATCGCCTCCACCAATCTGGACGACATCAAGACCTACCTGCGCTGGCAGGTGGTACATCGCGCCGCGCCGCTGCTGCCCAAGGCGTTTGTGGACGAGAACTTCGCCTTCTACGGCAAGACGCTGACCGGCGCCAAGGAAATCCGTCCACGCTGGAAACGCTGCGTGCAGATGATGAACGGCGACTTGGGCGAAGCCCTGGGCGAGGCTTACGTGGCCGAAGAATTTCCGCCGGAGAGCAAGGCCCAGACCCTGAAGATGGTGCAGGAGCTGGAAGCCGCGCTCAAGACCGACATCACCCAGCTTTCCTGGATGACCGACGCCACTAAAAAGCAGGCGCTGGATAAGCTTTCGCACATCGCCAACAAGATCGGCTATCCCGACAAGTGGCGCGACTACAGCACTCTGACGGTGGTGCGCGGCGATGCCCTGGGCAATGCCGTGCGCGGCAGCGAGTTCGAGGTCAAGCGCGACTTGAACAAAATTAACAAGCCGGTGGACCGCAGCGAGTGGGGCATGACGCCGCCGACGGTCAACGCCTACTACAATCCGCTGGAGAACAACATCAACTTCCCGGCGGGCATTCTGCAGCCTCCGTTCTACGATCCCAAGGTGGATGCAGCGGTGAACTTCGGCGCTATCGGCGCGGTCATCGGCCACGAACTGACCCACGGCTTCGACGATTCCGGCAGCCAGTTTGACGCCCAGGGCAATCTGCACAACTGGTGGACGGCCAAAGACCGCGAGCAGTTCGACAAGCTGGAAGGCTGCCTGGTGAATGAGTACGACGGCTTTGTGGCGGTGGACGACGTGCACGTTCGCGGCAAGCTGACCCTGGGCGAAAATACCGCCGACAATGGCGGCCTCCATATCGCCCACATGGCGTTGCTGGATGTGCTGGCCAATGCTCCGGAAAAGCCGACTGACGGCTTCACTCCGGACCAGCGCTTCTTCGTGGGCTGGGGCCAGATCTGGTGCGAGAGCGAGCGTCCGGAATTCGCGCGCATGATGGCCGGCATCAACGAGCACTCGCCGGGCAAGTTCCGCGTCAACGGCGTGGTGGGCAACATGCCGGAATTCCAGAAGGCGTTCGGCTGCAAGGCCGATGCGCCCATGGTCCGCAAGCCTGCCTGCCGCGTCTGGTAAGGAGTTTGGGAACCCTGCATTGTGTTTGGGAACCCTGCATTGTGATTGTTTAGGAACGGCACGGGCGAAGTAGCTCGTGCCGTTTTTCTTGGGCTGGCGACGATCTTCGGTGCCCCAGGTTCGCGTCCCGCTTTTGGACGCTAACCTGGGGAGCCCGGAGGGCGGTATTTGTGTTAGCCGTGGGCGTCAGCCCGCGGTGGACATCATTACGGACGCTGAGCCCCTTCAGGGGCGGCACGCGTAGCGACGGCAGGGCAGCGGTACCGAACATTCTTGATCCCAGGTTAGCCCAAAAGATGGGCGAACCCTTCGGCGGCTCAGGGCAGGCTCTGGGGCACCGGATTCTTATATTCCTACCTCTGGCGCATCCCGAATCTCCTTTGCAACTATGCGCTGCGCGCCGCGCGCTCGAAACACTGCGCTATAGTGATAGCAGGACGCCGGTGAGATCTCATCTGTATCAATCCTTCCGAATTCCGCTGTTTGCGGTTGCCATTTTCCTGGCCTTCCTGATTCCTGGCTGCAAGCGTCACCAACTCATCAAGCACGACTACATGTATGTTTCGGCGCCGGAGACCAGCCTGCGCGACCGCGTCGCCACCATGTACAACAAGATCGGGACGCTGCATAACGGCGACCGCGTGGACGTGCTGGAGAAGCAGCGCCGCTTCCTGCGGGTGCGCACCGACGACGGCAAAGAGGGTTGGCTGGAAGAGCGCAGCCTGGTTCCGCAGGACATTTTCGACGGCTTCCAGAAGCTGGCGGACGACAACCGCAACACGCCCGTCCAGGCCCACGGCACCACTCGCGCCGAACTGAACATGCACGTGACGCCGGCGCGCGATGCCGAGCACCTATACCAACTCAAGGATTCAGAGAAGGTCGAAATCCTGAAGCGCGCGACGGCGGAGAAGAATCCTCCGAAGCCGCCGCCGGCCGCGAAGCCAGGAACGCCCGCAAAGCCGGGAACCCCGAGCACCGCTCCGGGCACCGCGAACCCGGCGCAGAAAACCGCGCCGCAGACGACGACCCCGCCTCCGCAGAAGGTCGCGCCGCCTCCTCCTCCCAAGCCCGAGCCAAAGGCCAAGTCCAAGGCGGGCGAGAAGGGCCACAAGGAAGGCCGCTACAAGCCGCTGCCGGGCGAGCCCATCATGGAAGACTGGTACCTGGTGCGGAATTCCGCCGGCCGCGTGGGCTGGGTGCTGCTGCGCATGGTGGACCTCGACATCCCGCTGGACGTGGCACAGTACGCCGAAGGCCAGCGCATCGTCGGCTACTTTGTGCTGAACACGGTGGAGGACGAAGGCAAGCAGGTGCCGCAGTACTTGGTGATGCTGAACGAGCCCAGGGACGGCCTGGCGTGGGACTTCAACCAGATTCGCATCTTCACCTGGAACCGCGCGCGTCATCGCTACGAGACCGCCTATCGCGACCGCAATCTCCAGGGCTACCTGCCGGTGCGCACCGGCCATCAGCAGTTCGACAAGGAAGGCGACCTGCCCACCTTCACCATCCGCACCATGAACGATTCCGGGCAGATGGTGGAGACCACCTACAAGCTCAACGGGCCGATCGTGCGCCGCGTGCTGACGCCGGAGGAAGAAGCCGCGGAGAAGGCGAAACACGAAGCCGCGCCAGTGCGGCATGCGCCGTCAAGAGCGGCCAAGAAGCCCGCCAAGGCGCATCCGCGCAAGCATCACTAAACAAAACTCTGAATTAGCGCCGAGCTTGCGATGCCGAGACCGCGCCGGCCCCGAGGTCGCGCCGCTGTGGAGGTCGCGCCGATGAGAGCGCCGGAGGCGCGACTTAGTTTAGCCCAGCATGCAGCGCCTTCTTTTGGCGCGGAATGCTGGGTACGCTGCCCCCAATTTATGAGTCCCTTCAGGGACGACATATGCCGTCCCTGAAGGGACTCGTGTTGGCAATGGGAGCATTCCCGGCGTTGAAACGCCGGGCTAAGATATGCCGTCCGCTTCGCGGACTTAGCGGCTGTAGAACTCGGCGATGGCGGCCACCACGCGCTGCTGCTCGTCTTCGCGCAGCTCAGGGAACATCGGCAGCGCCAGAACTTCCTTCGCCGCGCGCTCCGACTCCGGCAGGTCGCCGGCGCGATAGCCAAGATAGGCAAAACACTCTTGCAAGTGCAGCGGCACGGGATAGTAAATCTCGCTGCCGATGCCACGCTCGTTGAGGAACGTCCGCAGTTCGTCGCGCCGCCACGCCCGCACCACGTACTGGTGATAAATATGGTGAGCGTCCGGCAGCGAGGCCAGGAAGGCAATCGGCGTCTGCTGCGAGACGGTGGTCGCGTCCGCCTGCACCAGGCCAGCTTTGCCCAGCAAGCCGTGGTAGCGGCAGGCCAGCATGCGGCGCTGCTGGTTCCATTCGTCCAGGTGCTTGAGCTTGACGCGCAGTATGGCGGCCTGCATCGCGTCGAGGCGGCTGTTCCAGCCAATTTCCTCGTGGTAGTAACGCCGGCGGCTGCCGTGGTTGCGCAGACGGCGCACATGGTCGGCTAATTCCGCGTCGTTGGTGGTGACGCATCCGCCATCGCCGTAAGCGCTGAGATTCTTGGTGGGATAGAAGCTGAAGGCGGCAATCTTCCCCAGCGCTCCGGCCTTGGTTCCGTGCCACCTCGCGCCGAAGGCCTGCGCCGCGTCTTCGACGACGGGAACATTGCACTCGCTGGCCAGCTTCTCGAAGGCGCTCATGTCGGCGCATTGGCCGTAGAGATGCATGGGCAGAATCGCCCGCAACTGGTGCGAACGCACGCGCCGAACGGCCTGTTGGGCGGCTGCCGGCGAGAGATTCAGCGTAGCCGGATCAACGTCCGCCAGCACCGGCGTAGCGCCGCAACGCACGATGGCGCTGACCGAGGCGAAGAAGCTGAACGGTGTGGTGATGACGTAGGTGTCGGGTCCGGCACCTACCGCTTGTAGCGCCAGCCACAGCGCGTCGGTGCCGGAAGCGCAGCCCACGCTGGCGCCCACGCCCAGATAGGCCGCCGATTCCTGCTCGAATGCGTCGAGTTCCGGCCCGCCAATGAAATGCTGGCTGGCCATCACCCGGTCAACTGCGGCGCGGACCTCCTCCTGAATCGACGCATATTGACGCGTCAGGTCCAGCATCGGGACCGGCGCAGACTTCTGGCCGGCGTCGGAGGTGGCAACTGGCTGGGATTGCGAACTCAGGCTCAAGCCTCAATCTTATCAGCCGGAAAGCCCTGCAGGTCCGTAGATAAGTCGTCGCTAGCAAAGCGTGTCTAGTAGCAGCGAAGCCACCAAAGTGTCGCTACCAGTCACCTCCGCACCAGCCGACAACCTTACCCGACCGGTCGCTAATCACATCACTCAGGCATTGTGCGCGATGTGGTTGAATTTGCTTTGTCTCAGCCGTATCGTAAACTTGCTGAATCGCAGGTCGCGCCGGCGCTATGTGCCGGAGCTTCGTTTTGCGCGCGACACTTCGTCGGAAGAAACATCGCAGGGGCCCGATTTCTCTGACGCTGGTCGGTTTGGCGGGAGGAACCATGGAAAACAAACCAGCACAGAATATTCAGGATTCCTTTCTCAACACTGCCCGTAAAGACAAGGTGGTCATTACCATCTATTTGCTCAGCGGGGTTAAGCTTACGGGAAGGATCAGATCGTTCGACAAGTACTCGGTGGTGTTGGAGACCAACAACCAGGAGCAGCTCATCTTCAAACATGCCATTTCGACGGTGGTGATGTCGCGCAGCCTTTCGCACCTGGAGCGCCACTTCGAGCCACGTCCAACTGGCGAGACGGCTGCGCCGGCCGCCACGCCCGTAACCGCCAGCGAGGGATAAGTTATCTTTCGCGAGGCGGATGGCAGTTCGGGCAAGCGCAACCGGTCGCATCTGACCGGACGAGGCGAGCCCGAGAAAGTTTTTCTGGTCGAGGTGGAATTCAGCGCCCGTTCCACCTCTGACCGCAAGCAGACCAAGACCGCCTCCAGCGCGGAGTCTGAGCTCAAGCGCCGGAGCGCAGGTGCGCCTCCTAAACTTCCCATCGCCACGGCTGCACGCAATGCCGCCGTCACCGCCGCCCATCCCGATCTTGCTGAGCATGAAATCGCGTCCTCGTCGGCCGAAGAGTCGCTGGCGGAGATTCGCGAGCTGGCGACGGGCGCGGGTGGCGTCGTCATTGGCGAATTTGTGCAGCGCCGTCCAAAGCCGGATGCGGCCACGCTGATCGGTCATGGCAAAGTTGAAGAGCTGAAGGGCGCAGTCGCTTCCAGCGCGCCGGATGTGGTCATCTTCGATCACGAACTCACGCCGTCGCAGCAGCGCAACCTGGAGCGCGAGCTCGACGTCCGGGTACTCGACCGGACGCAGCTCATCCTCGACATCTTTGCCCGCCACGCGCGCACTCGCGAAGGTCAGTTGCAGGTGGAGCTGGCGCAACTGAAGTATCTGCTGCCGCGCCTGGCCGGTCGCGGCGCGCAGATGTCGCAGCTCGGCGGCGGCATCGGCACCCGCGGTCCGGGCGAAACTCAGCTTGAAACCGATCGCCGCAAAATCTATCGCCGCGTTCGCCACGTCGAGGAGCAGCTCGACAAAGTGCGCCGCATTCGCGGCCAACAGCGGCAGCGCCGCGAGTCTGTGCCGGTGGCGACGGTGGCGCTGGTGGGTTATACCAACGCCGGCAAGTCCACGCTGTTCAATGCGCTCACTGGCGCCGAGGTGTTGGAGAGCGCGCGCATGTTTGCCACGCTCGACCCCACGTTGCGCCCCATCACACTGCCTTCGAAGCGGCAGGTCTTGCTGTCGGACACGGTGGGATTCATCCGCAACCTGCCGCACACGCTGGTCTCGGCCTTTCGCGCAACCTTGGAGGAAGTGCAACGGGCCTCGCTGCTGCTGCATGTTTCCGACGTCACCAGCCCCACCGCGGAGGAACAGCAGGCGCAGGTGGAAGAGGTGCTGGGCGAACTGGAAGTGCGCGACAAGCCCGAAATCCGGGTGATGAACAAGATTGACCTGCTGCCGGAGAAGAAGCGCGAGAGCCTGCGCGATAGCGACAGCGTGGTGCACGTGTCGGCGGCGAAACGGATTGGACTGGAGAACCTGCTGGCGCTGATTGACCAGCACATCACCGAGGATGCTGTCCGGCGGGTACGCTTGAAGGTGCCGCAATCGGAAGGCAAGGTGCTGTCGGAACTGGAAGCGAAGGCGCGCATTCACACCCGCACCTATCGCGGCGGCTATGTGAACCTGGATGTGGAAGCGCCGGAATCGCTGCTGCGGCGGGTGCAGAAGTTTGAGGTTCGAGCTAAGTGAGCTGACTTTCTCTCAGCGGGAGACCAGGAGTAACATTGCCATCATGACGTACCAAGTAGTGCTGATGCCATCGGAAGAGGGCTTTGCGGTGTCGTGTCCAGGGCTCCCCGGCTGCTGGTCGCAGGGCGCAAGCGAGGAAGAAGCCCTGGAGAACGTTCGCTTCGCAATTCGTGAATATCTCGACGCCGTGTCTGAGCTCACCCAAGGCCAGGACGTGCGCGAAGTCGAAGTCGCCACCCAATAAAATGGGAAAGCTCCCAGGCATTTCTCACCTGCACGCCGTACGTGCGCTTGAGAAGGCTGGTTTTCGCATCCTTCGCCAGGGGAAGCACATCGTCATGACCGACGGGCGACGGATCTTGACGATTCCGCGCCACAATCCAGTCAACGCCATAACCATGGGCGGCATCATTCGCGATGCCGGTCTTACCATCGAGCAATTCAAAAATTTTCTGTGATCGATTCGTTGCTCTAGACGACTGCGGTGCCGGCGTCGGCCTGCTCGTGGGCGTGGTAGCTGGAGCGCACCAGCGGGCCCGACTCCACGTGGCGGAAGCCCATCTTCAGCGATTCCTGCTTGAGCAAGCGGAATTCCTCCGGCGTGTAAAGCCGCTCCACCGGCAGATGATCGCGCGAGGGCCGCAGATACTGGCCGATGGTGAGGATGTCCACCTTGCGCGCCGCCAGGTCGCGGAACACCTCCAGCAGCTCATCCATGCTCTCGCCCAGGCCGACCATCACGCCGGTCTTGGTGACGATGGCCGGATCCATCTCCTTGGCGCGTTCGAGCAGCCGCAGCGTGCGCTCGTAGCGCGCGCCGGAGCGCGCCACGCGATACAGGCGCGGCACCGTCTCGGTGTTGTGGTTCAGGATGTCCGGCCGGGCGTCCATGACAATGCGCAGCGGCTCTTCCAGTCCCTGAAAGTCGGGGATCAGCACTTCGACGCGGCACTCGGGAACGCGGCTGCGGATTTCGCGTGATGGTTTCGGCGAAGACCCGCGCGCCGCCCACGTTGTCGTCGTCGCGATTGACGCTGGTGACCACGGCAAACTTCAGCCCCAGCTTCTCCACCGCCTCGGCCACGCGGCGCGGCTCGTCGAAATCGATGGGCTGCGGACGGCCCTTGGGCACGGCGCAGAAGCCGCAGCGCCGGGTGCACAGGTTGCCCAGCAGCATGAAGGTCGCGGTGCGATGGTTCCAGCACTCGCCGATGTTGGGGCAGTGCGCCGACTCGCAGACCGTGTGCAGCTCGAGGCTGCGCGCCAGCTCCTTCAGGTTGTGGTAGTTCTCGCCCATGGGCGCGCGCGCCTTCAGCCAGTCCGGCTTGCGGGCGGGCTGGCGCGGGCCAATCTCGATCTGGATCAGTTCAGCGGCGGATGCCATGCGACATGTCTATTGTAACAAGCTGGAAGCTGTCAGCTGGCTGTCAGCTCTTGGCTTTTAGCTCTTAGCTTTTAGCCTTCGGCATTCAGCTTTTGGCCGGATTTTGTGCTGTTCCGATGAAAGGCGCCTCGCGATCAATGACTGATGGCTGACGCAGCTTCCGGGAGCTAAGAGCTAAGAGCTAAAAGCTAAGAGCTGAGAGCTTTTTCACAACGTATGCAGATACGCCATCAGCTCATCGAGCTGTTCCTGGGTCAGTTTCTGCTGGAAGGCGGGCATCTTGGCCCGGCCCAGCAGAATGATATCGGTCACGCGATCGTCGTTGGCGGGCATGCCGTTCTTCATGAAGGGCTTCTTGAACAGGCCGTTCAGGCTGGGGCCCTTGAGATTGTGCTTGCTGTAGGCGAAGTGGCAGTCGGCGCAGCGCGCGTCATAAACATGCCGTCCCGCGGCCTGCTGCGGATTCAGGCCGAGCTCGGCGTCGGTGCGGCGCGGCTCGGCGTCGCAGGCGAAAATGGTGAGCAAGATGACCAGGATTGCGGCGAGGAAGGCCAGTCGTTGCGGCTTCAAGTTGGTTCGCGAGATCAAGAGGTTTTTTGGGGCGCCGCGCGCTGTCACGCCGGCAGAGTTAGAATACACCTCGCATGGCGGTGCATCTCAAGCGGGTTTACGAAAAGCCCAGCCGCAAGGACGGCGCGCGGGTTCTGGTGGACCGCCTGTGGCCGCGCGGGCTGCGCAAAGAGGATGCCGCCCTCGACGAATGGCTGCAGCGACATCGCTCCCTCCAACGAACTGCGCAAGTGGTATCACGCGCATCCCAGCAGTGGAGCAAGTTCCGCCAGAAATATCTGGAAGAGCTGGCGGCCGAGCCCGGCCACACCCAACTGCAACAGCTCTATGCCATCAAGAACAAGCGCAGCCAGTTGACGCTGCTCTTCGCGTCCAAGAATCTCGAGCACAACAACGCCACCGTGCTGCAGCAGTTGCTGGAGGGACATCGCAAGCCGCCGACCGGGACTGGTCCGGCGCGGGCCGCCAGCGCTGGGCGCGCGCGCGCGGTGCGGCGGAAATGATTGTGCCTACGCGTACGTGGGCCGCAGGGGAACCGCAGATCCCTGCACTCCGGCGCGCAAAAGCGGGGCGCCTCCGGTCGGGATGACAGAAGAATAAGGGGGCTTTCGGCACGAGTAAACTCGTGCCCTGACACAAATCTCACAGTGCGGAAATAGCCGCGCTCAGCTTTCCAGTTCCTGCTGGCGGCGCAGGCGGCGGCTTTCCGCCAGCAGCGCCATGCTGTGCATCAGGTTCTGCATGGTCACAATCCCCACCAGGCGCTGCTCGTCCACCACCGGAATCATGCCCGAGCCAGGGTTGCCGAGTTTGCGGAAGATGGAAGCCAGCGAATCGGTGCGCTGCGCCACTTCGAAGATCCGCACCATGGCCGACTGCACGTAACCGTTGCCGCCGGAGCGCAGCGCTTCCACAATGCGCTGCTTGCTGATGATGCCCACCATGTCGCTGCCGCGCACCACCGGGAAGTCGTCCTGCAAAGTGTGCACCGCTTTGGCAGCGCGTCCTCCAGCGTGTCGGCGGGCGACAGCGTGGAGAAGCCGGTGAGCATCACGTCTTCCATGTGCACGCTCTCCAGCACCGACTGAAAGACGGCGGAGCGATCTTCCAGCTGCGCGCCCACGAACAGGAACAGGCCGATCAGCATCAACCAGGTATTCCAGATGCCCAGGAAGATGAGCAGCATGGCGAAGGCCTGGCCAATGGTGACGGCGCGGCGAGTGGCGCGAACGTAGTCCATGCGCTCGGCCAGCAGCGCGCGCAGAATGCGACCGCCGTCCATGGGATAGGCGGGCAGCAGATTGAATGCGCCCAGAAAAACATTGCCCCAGAAAAGGCTGCGCGGCAGGTCGGCGGCATGAACGTAAGGCTGCGACCACAGCCTGGCCTGCGGCAAAAACGTCAGGATGACGATGCCCGAGACGGCGGCAATGGCCAGGTTCACCAGCGGCCCGGCGATTGCGATGCGAATGTCGCGCGCGGGATCGGAGTCGCCGCTGCCCCATGTCTTCCATCAGGGTGACGCCGCCGATGGGCAGCAGCAAGATGGAGCGCACCACGATGCCGTTATGTTTGGCGACTACGGCGTGTCCCAGTTCGTGCAGCATGACGCTGCCGAAAATTATGGCGACCAGCGCCAGGCCGCGAATGGCACCGGCCTCGCCCATGGTGGCCGACTGCGTGACCCACACAAACACCAGCAGAGCGACGAAGGTGAGATGGATGCGAAGATCCACTCCCAGAATCCGTCCCGCGGGAAACGACCAGCTTCTCATCAGGCTTGTGGCGTGCCTCCGCCATCAATTCTATACACTTTAGGACATGCGCATCATCGCCGGGCAATATCGCAGCCGTCCGTTGCAATCGCTGCCCGGCCTCGATCTGCGTCCCACCAGCGATCGCCTGCGCGAAACTCTGTTCAACGTGCTGAACGCAGCGCATGCGCTCGAAGGCTCAACCTGGCTTGATCTGTTCGCCGGCACCGGCGCCGTTGGCATCGAAGCGCTCAGCCGCGGCGCGCAGCCAGGTGTACTTCGTGGAAGCCGAGCGCAAGCACGCGCGGCTGTTGCGCGACAATCTTGCCGCGCTGGGAATTACCGCTGGCTACGAGTTGCTGGAGCAGGATGCCGGCCGGCGGTGCGAATGCTGGAAGAGCGCAGCGTGAGCTGCGACTTCTGCTTTCTCGATCCACCGTATCGCATGCGCGGTCTCTACGAGCGCATGTTGAAGCAGTCTGTCGGATTCGCCGCTGCTGCCGTCGGGCGCCGTCGTCATCGCCGAGCACGAGAAGAAATTCGATCCGCCGGAAGGATTCGCGCCGCTCAAGCGCTATCGCCGGCTGGAGCAAGGCGATGCTGCGCTCAGTTTTTATCGCCGGGAATCGGCTTGAGATTATTCGGCGTGCCGGCGCGGCACGCGCTTGGAGAGATTGCACAGCGTCTCGTACACCACGCTGTCCGACCAGCGCGCGTGGTCAATGGCGGTGATGGCCTGCTCGCCGCTGCGGCCGATCAGCACCACTTGATCGCCGATGGCCGCGCCCGGCACCGCCGTCACATCCACCAGCGTCAGGTCCATCGAGATACGACCGACCATGGGCGCGCGATGCCCGCGCAGCAGCACCTCACCATGCCCCAGATCGGGGTTGATGGCGCACAGCGCCGCCGAGGTCGGGCCGTTGGTCGAAACCTTGCGCGAAAGCCCGTCGCCGTAGCCGACCGACACCACCGCAATTCGCGCCGGCGACTTGGTGACGTAAGCGCCGCCGTAGCCCAGAGGCGCCCCGGCAGGAACGTCGCGCAATCCCAGCACATGCGTCTTCCAGGAGAGCACCGGCTTCAGCGGCAATTGCGGAATCTCGGTGACGATGGAGCCGTCATGGCGAACCGTGGGCAGCTCGTAGCCATACAGCGCCAACCCGGGACGCACGAAGTTGTGCCACGCATCCGGACGCGCCAGTACACCGCCGCTGTTGGAGAGATGCCGATAGCGCGGATGCAGGCCGTGTGCGCGCAGCGTCTGCAACGCGCCTTCGAAGCGTTCGATCTGCCGCTGCGTGTTCTCGTCGTCCAATACCTCGGACGACGCGAGGTGGCTGAACACGCCTTCCAGTTCCAGTTCCGGCAGCGCCTTCACGCCTTCGGCAAAACTTTCCAGATCGGCGAGCGGAATGCCCAGCCGCGCCATGCCGGTATCAATCTTCAGATGGATGGCGACCGGCCGCTCTAAGTGCAGCCGCGCCGCCGCTCGCGCCAGCGATTGCGCTTCTTCCAGGCGAAATACCGCCGGCGTGAGCTGATGATGCAGCGCATCGGTTTCTTCGCCGGGATACAGTCCGCACATCACCAGGATGCGTCCCTGGATGCCGGCCTCGCGCAGCACTACGGCCTCGTCGGTCGAGGTGACGCCGAACCAGGTGGCGCCGGCTTCTTCCAGCGCCGGCGCGCATTCTTCCACACCGTGGCCGTAAGCGTTGCACTTCACCACCGCGCAGATAGTGACACCCGCGCCGACATGCTGCTGCAGAACGTGGAAATTGTGGCGCAGAGCGGACAGCGAAATCTCGGCCCAGTTGGGTCGGGTCTCAATGCGTGAAGATGCAAACGTCGCGGTCAATGCGTCCTAATGATAATGCAGCGCGGCAGCCGCCGGCGGTTACCGATCAGCTACCACATTATTAGACGCCACAGAATGTTTACAGGTTCCCCGCTTACGGAGCGACCCCGGAGCCGTCTGAAAATCCAGGTCCGTAAACGTCCAGCCTGTCGCTGCCGCCCCGGCTATGTTGGGAGTCAGCGGAGGGAAGGTGGGGTTTTCATGCGCAGTTGCGTTTCCATTGAACCGTCACGCCCGGAGGCGGGCCCTGATCCGCGCCGCACCGTCCATCCCGGCCACGGAATGCAGATCCTGGTAGTCAGCGCGGATTCCCTCTGCCGCGCCGCCATCGCCAACATCGTTGCCACTCGCCAGGATGTTGAAGCTCTCGATGCGGTCGAGAGCCTGGACGAGGCTGCCGACCGTTTGGCGCGGGCCGCCTACGACGTCGCAGTGGTCGATGTTGCCGGGCAGGAACTGCCGGAGACAGAGCTGGCCCGCATACGGCCCCTGGGACAGCCTGCCTTCGTGCTGATGACCTCGGTGGTGGAGCACGCGCTGGCCGCTTTCGAGCTGGGTTTTGCCGACTGCATTCTGCGCCCCTTTGGCGAAGACCGCCTGCAGCAGGCCATCGATACCGCCTTCCAGAAGAGCGCCAATGAACGTGCCGCGCGGGTTTTACGCGGACTGGCGGAGCGCAACGAGGCTTCGGCCACGCGCGCTTCCAAGATCGCCATCAAGACCAAGGGCAGAATTCTGCTGGTGGATCCCTCGGAGGTCTTTGCCGTCGAAGCCGAGGGCAACTACGTGATGCTGCGCCGGCCGTCGGGCTCGGAGATGCTGCGCGAGTCCATCTCGGTGGCGGCGGAAAAGCTGAAGCCCTACGGCTTCGTCCGGGTTCACCGCTCGCTGCTGATTAACGCCTCGCACGTCGAGGAAATCCAGCCCTGCCTGACCGGCGATTACGTGCTGCGGGTACGCGGCGGGCGTGAATATATCGCCTCGCGCAATTACAAGAAGAATCTCAGGGACGTAGCTGGCTGCTGGATCGGCAGCAACGGTTTCGCGGAATAAAGTGCCAGCTTGGCTCCTTGTGGCGTGGCGGCGTGCCGTGTCCGAAAACGTCCACCGCGCCGCACGGTTGCGGCTATCATGGCTGGAGTTATGACGCTGGACCGGCAAATCTGTTCCCGGGCGCGGCTGTCGCGCGACGCCCGTTTCGACGGCAAGTTCTTCATCGCGGTGCTGACCAGCGGCGTCTATTGCCGCTCCATCTGTCCGGCGCGCACTGCCCAGGAGCGCAACGTCCGCTACTATCCCACCGCCGCGGCCGCCGCCGAGGCCGGCTATCGTCCTTGCCTGCGCTGCCGCCCGGAGTGCTCTCCGGGTACGCCTGCATGGCTGGGCACGCCCAGCACCGTCACCCGCGCGTTGCGCCTGATTGACGAGAGCGGTCTGGAAGACGGCGGTGTGGAATCGCTGGCCGAGCGGCTGGGCGTGGGCGCACGTCATTTGCGGCGGCTCTTCCTGCGGCATCTGGGCGCGACCCCTAGCGCCGTCGCCCAGACCCGGCGCATGAACTTCGCCAAGAAGCTGATCGACGAAACCACGCTGCCGATGAACCAGATCGCGCTGGCCTCGGGCTTCGGCTGCGTTCGCCGCTTCAACGCCGGTGTCCGCAAGGTGTATCGCCGCACGCCGACACAAATTCGCAAACTCTCGCGTCATGCGCCGGCGGAGATCGAGGACCAGTACAGCTTCCGGCTGCGCTTCCGCCCGCCGTTTAGCTGGAAGGGCATGCTGGCTTTCCTGGCGCCGCGGGCTACGCCCGGCGTCGAAGAGGTGGACGGCGAAGTTTATCGGCGGACGATCAGGCTCAAACGAGACAGCGGCTTTTTCGAGGTGTCGCTCGACGAAGGGAAGCTCGCCCTGCTGCTCAAGGTAAAGCTGGGCAATCCGCAGTCGCTGTTCTTCGTGGTCGAGCAAGTGCGGTCGATGTTCGATCTGAACGCCGACTGGAGCGACATCGTGCGCTGCCTGCAGGGCGACCCGGTGCTGGCCCGGCGAATGCGGCAGGAGCCGGGGCTGCGCGTGCCCGGTTGCTGGGATGGTTTCGAGCTGACGGTGCGCGCCATTCTGGGTCAGCAGGTAACGGTGCGCGGCGCGACCACGCTGGCGGGCAGGCTGGCTGCGGCTTTCGGACGACCCTGCGCTGCTGCAGGCGGACTGAGCCGGCTGTTTCCCACGCCGCAGACGCTTGCAGTCGCTGACTTGGCGGGCATCGGGCTGACGGTGAAGCGCGCGCGCACCATCACTGAGTTGGCACGCGCGGTCTGCGATGGACGCGTGCGCTTCGATGGCATCACGGACACCGAGGCGTTCCTGGCCAGCCTGCGGGAAATTCCCGGCATCGGCGAGTGGACGGCCCAGTACGTTGCCATGCGCGCGCTGCGCGAGCCGGATGCATTTCCTTGCTCGGACCTGGGATTATTGCGGGCTTTGAATCTGACCAATCCGGTCGAATTGGAGCATCGGGCCGCAGCCTGGCGACCGTGGCGGGCGTATGCCGCCATGTATCTGTGGAGCGCTCACGCTGGATCAAGCCCGGGCAGGCGATTGGCAACAGAAACCAGCATCAATGGTGCCAGCGCGACGCCATATTCGGCCAATTCAGTCGCAATTTCGTAATCTCGCACCTTAATCTCTTCGTGTTATACCAAACGGGTTAAATAAAAAAATTCATTAAACAACGTCTCGACATCCGCTTTCATCTGTGTAAACTAATTTGTACCGAAGGGATTACGAAACACCCTCAAAGTGCTAAAGAGAATCCCTCGTTAGTGTCATTAATTGGTTACCTCCACTTCGTCAATTGCGCTATTCTCTAAGAGCGCGCTCATGTTATAAGACCGTCAACTCAGGCCAAGTAACTGTGTAGGGAACAAGCGGGAGGTTACTTTGTATTCCCCGGTTCCTAAGCCTTGACGGACGAGGTGAGAGCAACCCCGCATGATTAATGTCATCATTGCAGACCACCAGGCTATCTTCCGAGCCGGTGTCGCTAAAGTCCTCGCGGTGGAAGAAGACATCCGCATCGTTGGTCAACCACAATCCCCGGAACAATTGCTGAATGCGCTGGACAAACTGCGCTGGCACGTTCTGGTGCTCTCCACCAGCTTCCTGGAATCGCTATCGCAGATTCAGGAGATCGCCTCGCGGCAACAGACCGCGTTGTTGGCGCTGGCGGACAATACCGAGAACTCCACCGAGTTGATGCGCCTGGGTGTCCAGGGCGTGATTTACCGCTCTGCCAGCGGCAGCGTGGTGGTGGATGCGGTGCGCCGGTTGGCTCGCGGACAAACTTTCCTGCAAAGCAGCAGTTCTGCCGAAGGGGAGGTCAGCGAAGACCTGGTGGGCACGCGGGTACGCGACCGGCTTTCCGACCGCGAATTGCGCATCGTGGCCGCGGTGGTGCAGGGCTACAAGAACCGCGAGATTGCCGAACAGTTGACCACCAGCGAGCAGATGATCAAGAACGCGCTGCGCAATGTGTTCGACAAAATCGGCGTCTCTGACCGTCTGGAACTGGCGTTGTTCGTGGTGCACCATCGCATCCTGGCGCAAGCCACGGCTTCGGCGGCGGCAGCGTCTCAACGCTCGCTTACTCCCGGCGCCACCTCAAAATCGAACGGCGAGAACCGGGCACAACGTCCTACCGTGCATTGAGGTCAGCTTCGGGCACATGCGTGCTCGAACGAGGCTCCGCTCTGCGTGGAAGTAAGTGAGGCTGGGATTACTGCGTGGCTTCGCCGGTCTTCAGCAGCTCGTTCACAATCGTAACCAGCTCCTCCGGATTGACCGGCTTCTCCAGATATAAATCGGCCAGCGGCTCCGCCGCCTGAAACGCCTCCGACACGTAGCCGGAAACTACCACCACCGGCATGGTGGAGTGCGTCTTGGCCGCCTGTACGATGTCGCGCCCGCTGGCGTCGCCCAGCCGCCAGTCGGTGACCACTGCGTCGTAGGTATTGTGCTCCAGTTTCTCCAGCGCTTCCTGGGCCGACGTAGCTGGCGTTACCTGGTGGCCGGCGGCCTCCAGGATGGCGCACTTTAACTTAACGATGTGGGGCTCGTCATCGACGCACAGGATCTTCGCCATAGGGTACCGGGACTGAGCTGAGCGCAAGCGGGATCGAACAGAGAAGCTTACCGCCAGTTAGATGCCGCTATTGTTGAGCAGTGCGGGGTGAAAGTCAAATACGGCAGGGCTAGTTCTTGGTGCGCTGTAGTTCGCGGTAGGCTTCGCTTTTGGATATGCCGAATTCCTTAGCGGCCTGCTTGAGCGCGCCTTTCTCGTCCAGCGCTTCGTCGGACATCAGTTCGCGGATTCGCCGGCTGACGCTGCGGGCATCCGCCGGCGCGGCCGCGCTCTCTTCCGCCTTGCCGATCAGCAGCGTGATCTCGCCCTTGACCTCGCCGCGGCGCTTCAGCTCGTCGCGCACCGTCTCGGCGTGTCCGCGGAGGAACTCCTCGTGCAGCTTGGTCACCTCGCGCGCGACTACCACGTGGCGGTCCGCGCCCAGCAGCTCGACGATATCGTCCAGCGTCTCGACGATGCGGTGCGGCGCTTCGTAGAAGATCTGCGTCCGTTGGGCCTCGCGCAGCTCCTCCAGCAGGGAGCGCCGGGCGCCATCTTTGGCCGGCAGGAAGCCGCCGAAGCGGAACGAGTCCGTCGGCAGGCCGCTGGCCACCAGCGCCGACAGGAACGCCGATGCCCCGGGAATCGGCACGATGGGAATGTGATGCCGCACCGCCAGCGTCACCAGCCGGTAGCCGGGATCGCTGACCCCGGGCATGCCGGCGTCGCTGACTACGGCGATATTCTCGCCCCGTTCCAGCCGGACGATCAGCTCGGCCGCGCGCGTCAACTCGTTATGCTCGTGGTAGCTGACCGTCGGCTTCTCGATGCCGTAGTGGTTCAGCAGCTTGGCCGTCTGCCGCGTGTCTTCGCAGGCGATCAGGTCCACTTCCTTGAGGGTGCGGATGGCGCGGAGGGTAATGTCTTCCAGGTTGCCGATGGGCGTGCCTACCAGGTAGAGCGTGCCGGGATCGCCGGAGGACGGAGGAACGGGCTGCACAGGCTTCGCCATTGGCGCAAGTTTAGCACCGGGAGAACGCCGTTGTCGGTGAGGGGAGGCGAGGTTAAGGGTTTGCCGTAACTGCCTGCCATCCGGTAAAATAGCTCTTTCAGCCTGCCAGCAAGGCAATCCCTGGAGTCAGCAATGGCACAAGTTTGTGAAGTCTGCGGCAAAGGTCCGCGTTCGGGAAACAAAGTCAGCCACGCCCACAACGTCAGCAAGCGGCGCTGGAACGTCAATCTGCGGCCGGTACACGCCAAGACCAAGCAGGGCAACAAGCGGATGCGGGTCTGCACTTCGTGCCTGCGCAGCGGCAAAATCGTCAAAGCCTAACGGCCTCGCCACCGGCTCAGAAGCTCAAGGCCCTCCTGCGGGAGGGTCTTCGTTTGCGCCAAAAAAGCGGGGTGACGGCTAGAACTTCGGCGACGCCATGGCCCGCTCCAGCGTTTCGCGAATGAAGCGGGTATAGGGAATACCCCGTGTCTTGGCGCGGGCTTTGAGCGGCCGCCAGCAAGGGCCCTGGGACGCGCATATTGATCTGCTCGTCTTTTCTCTCAAATTCGAACCGCGCCGCTTTGAACTGCGAAAAATCGAGCTCCGACAAATCCTGCGCCAGGAATTTCTCCGCAGCTTTATCGGTTTTCAGCTTGGGAACCTTCTTCTTTTTCATAGGCGGCAATTTCCTTGGCATGCATGTAACGGGCCGTGACCGGGCGGATGAAACGGCGTCAAAGCGGACGGCATATCTTAGCTCGTCGTTTTAACGGCGCGTACGGATGCGCTCGAATCCGAGTCCCGTCAGGGACGGCATATGTCTTCAAAACCCCCCACTCAAGGCCAAAAGACGGCCTTGAATGGGGCACCCGGAGTGCCCGGAAACAGGTGCTGCACAAATCGATGTGCCTGACGCTACCGACCTTACCCCAGCGCGATGACGTCGATCTCCACCAGCACATCCTTGGGCAGGCGGGCCACCTCGACGGTGGAGCGGGCCGGCGGCGCCTCGGCGAAGTGGCGGCCATACACCTCATTCATGGCGGCGAAATCGGACATGTTTTTCAGGAACACGGTGGTCTTCACCACCTGTCCGAGCGAGCTGCCGGCGGCCTTGAGGATGCCGGCCAGGTTCAGCAGCACGCGCCCGGTCTGCGCGGCCACGTCGCCGGAGACGAGTTGCTGGGTGGCGGGGTCGAGACAAACTTGTCCGGAGAGAAAGATGAAGCCGTTAGCCTTGATGGCTTGGGAATACGGGCCGATGGCCTTGGGGCCGTCGTTGGTGGCGATCACCTCGCGCATGAATTCCTCCTGTTTCAGCAGTGGATAGTGGGTAGTGGATAGTGGATAGAGAATCGTACATCGTGAATGGTGAATGGTGAATGGTGAATCGTGAATCGTGAATCGTGAATCGTGAATCGTGAATGGTTGTTCGTCGATGTTTCGCGCTGCGATGACGAAAAAATAGCGGCCGCAACTCACGTTGCGGCCGCCGCTCGATTCCCACTAATTGCTAATTGCTAGTCGCTCTTTGCTATCCACTATCCACTACCCACTATCCACTATCCACTATTTCGTAATCTTCTCTCCAATCGACTTGGCCTGGGTGAAGAGCAGCAGATAATCCGGGCCGCCGGCCTTGGAGTCGGTGCCTGACATATTGAAGCCGCCGAAGGGATGCGCGCCCACCATGGCTCCGGTGCACTTGCGGTTGATGTAGAGGTTGCCGACGAAGAAGCGCTCTTTGGCAGCCTGAATCTTGTCGTCGGAGTTGGTATAGACCGCGCCGGTCAGGCCGAACTCGGTGTTGTTGGCAATTTCCAGCGCGTGCTCAAAGTTGCGCGACTTCAGCACCGCCAGCACCGGTCCGAAAATTTCCTGCTGCGAGATGGTGCCCATGGGGTCCACATCGGCGATCACCGTAGGCTGAATGAAGTAGCCGTTGTTCGCATCCGGCGCCGGTCCGCCGCCGGTCAGCAGGCGTCCGCCTTCGGCGATGCCCTTGTCAATGTAGCCCAGGATGGTCTTCATGGACTTCTCGTTGACCACCGGGCCCATGTTGGGGTTGAGCGTGGGATCGCCGACGGTGATTTTCTCCACGCGCTCGCGCAGGCGCTGCAGGAAGCGGTCGTAGATGCGCTCATCCACGATGGCGCGCGAGCAGGCCGAACATTTCTGGCCGCTGAAGCCGAAGGCCGCAGAGGCTACGCCCTCGACTGCCGCATCCAGATCGGCATCGGCGTCCACGATGATCGAGTCCTTGCCGCCCATCTCCAGGATGGTGCGCTTGATCCAGAGCTGTCCCGGCTTCTGGGTGGCGGCGCGCTGGTTGATGAGCAGGCCGACTTCCTTGGAGCCAGTGAAGGCGATGTAGCGCGTTTTGGCATGCTCGACGATGGCATTGCCGAACTCGTTGCCGTGACCGGGGCAGAAGTTGACCACGCCGTCGGGCAGGCCGGCTTCTTCCAGAATCTCGAAAAACTTGGCGGCGATGGTGGGCGAATCGCCCGAAGGCTTGAGGATGACAGTGTTGCCGGTCACGATGGAGGCCAGCGTCATGCCCCCCATGATGGCGGCGGGGAAGTTCCACGGCGGAATCACCGCGCCTACGCCGAGAGGAATGTAGCGCAGGGTGTCGCGTTCGCCGGGCAGCTGTACCGGGGTCTCGGCCTTGGCGAGCCGCAGCGCTTCCAGCGCGTAAAAGTTGCAGAAGTCAATCAGCTCGCCGACGTCGCCATCGGCCTCGGCCCAGTTCTTGCCCACCTCGAAGACCATCCACGCCATCAGCTCGTACTTGCGCTCTTTCATGAGGTTGCTGACGCGGAACAGCAGGGTGGTGCGCTCTTCGACGCTGGAATATTTCCAGGTCTCGAAGGCCTTGAGCGCGGCCTGCATGGCGGGCTCGACCTCGGCGGCGCCGGCAGTCTGATGGATGCCGACGATCTCGGCGGGCTTGGCCGGGTTCAGCGAGTTGGTCTTCTCCGCGGTCTTGAAGCGGCGTCCGCCGATGACCAGGTCGTACTCGCGGCCCAGTTCGTTGCGCACCTTCGCGATGGCGGCGCGCATCAGGCGCGCGTTCTCGGGATTGGTGAAGTCAACCGCAGGTTCGTTGGTGAACTTGGTGGGGATGCTGGAATCCATGCGGGTGGCGGCAACGCGGGTGCCTTCCCGCGCGGGAGTGGTGGTGGTAGCCATGATTGCGTCCTCTCAGGTGTGGGCGAGGTGCTCGCCGCTGAATCAAATAGGGTGATACCGAATAGATGCCCTGCAAGGCGGGGCGATGCTGCGAAACAGACAATTCTAAACCCAGGGGGAAAGGCAAGGGCTAGGGGCTGGGAGCTAGGGGCTAGGAAAGAGGGACTGGGGACTCGGGGAAGAAAAACCGTTTCACCACGGAGGCACGGAGGGCACGGAGTTCTTAGGGGATTGGTTCGAATCTTGGTGGGAAGCGACAATGTCAACCCCGCTGTTGGGTCGCGGGCGAGGACAGCAGATCACTCGCGGGCTGAAGCCCTGATGACAAATCAAATATGGCGCGGGTCGCCGATGGCTGAAGCCATGTCCCCATTACGGGTTCTGCGTGCCCCGGGAAAATAGCGCACCTGCAGCCATGCCCGGTCTGCCCGGACGCAGGCGCCGGAGCCGCGACGTAATGCATGCACCTGCGCCGATGCCGAGGGCGCCCGAATAAGAGCGCCGGAGGCGCGCCTTACTCTAGCCCAGCGGCCACTCCTTTTGGCGCGGAACGCTGGGTACGCTCGCCCCCGCGGCGAGTCCCGGAGGGACGTCATATGTCCGCAACGAAACCTCACCCCACCAACACCGCGCCGCCGTTCACGTTGAACACCTCGCCGGTGATAAACCCGGCGTGCGCCGTACACAGGAACACAATCGGCGCGGCAATTTCTTCCGGCGTCGCCACCCGCCGCAACGGAATGGTGGCGAACACCCACTCGCGCTTTACGGCATCGGCCAGCGTGTCGGAGGTCATGTCGGTGTCCACCCATCCCGGAGCGACGCAATTCACGTAAATCCCGAACCGCGCCAGTTCCGTCGAGAGTCCCTTGACCATGCTGATGACTGCGCCCTTGGTGGCGGCGTAATCGCAATGCAGCGCTTCGCCGCGCTGGCCCGCAGTCGAGCTCACCAGCACCAGATGGCCGCCCTTGCCCTGCTTCTTCATCTGTGCGACGGCATGTTTCACCACGGCGAATGCGCTGTCGAGATTCACAGCCATGGTGGTGCGCCAGTGTTCATCGCTCATCTCGTCAACCGGCAAGTCCGCGTCCGGCCAGATGCCGTGATTCACCACCAGCACGTCGAGTGCGCCGAAGCGCTCCACCGTCGCCTTCACCAGCGCCGCCGCCGTGGCGGTTCCGGTCAGGTCGCATTGCACCGCGAGGCAGCGATCCGCGCCGCAGGACTCGACCAGCTTTTCGGCTTCCGCCTTGGCGCGCACGTAATTGAAGGCCACGCGCGCCCCGGCCTGCACCAGCAAGCGCACCGTGGCTGCGCCGATGCCGCGCGAGCCGCCGGTCACCAGCGCCACGCGATTGTCGAGCGAGAGAGTCAGTTTCGATGTCATATCGGCTACGAAATTAGCACATCGCGCTTCCCCGCCGTGCGCCGCTGCGATACACTGCCATGCGAGCTGCCTCTGCCTGTCCGCTAACCATCCCGCTCCTGACTGCGCCGCCTGCGGTGTCAATCCACCACTCTGTCCTGATGAATTTACGGGAGCTCGAAATGTCTGAAATTTCTGTTGCTGCTGCGACTGCTGCGCAGCTTGCCGACTTTGTTGATCTCGACCTGGCGCGCCGCCTGGAGATGGCGGAAACCATTCTGCCGGAGTGCGTGGCGGCGCTGCGCCAGTATGCGCCCGCCGATCCCATCGCCGACGAGAGCATCGCTGGCGGCCTCGCCTTCTTCGGCGGGCTGAATTATCCCGCCAACCAGATCGTCGGCATGGGACTGTACGGCGAGGTCAGCGCCGAAGACGTGGATCGCATGGAAGCGTTCTTCCGCAGCCGTGGTGTGCCGGCGGCCGTGGTGGTGTCGCCGCTGGCCGATATGTCGCTGCTGAACCTGATGGGAGCGCGCGGCTATCGCATCGCTGAATTTAATTCCGTGCTGATTCGCCGCATCCGCCCGGAGGAGCCATTCGCGCCGCCGGCGGGCGTCAGCATCGAGCGCGTCACGCCGGAGACGTCGCGAGCCTGGATGCGCGCCATCGCCGCAGGCTTCTCCGAGTACGGGCCGGTCGCCGAAGAGGTGTTTGGCGGCTTCGCCGTGCTGCCCGGCACGCTGGCCTTCCTGGCGCGCCTCGACGGCGAAGTCGTCGGCGGCTGCGGCGGCCGCATCATCTCGGAAGCGCGTATCGCCTCGCTGTTCGGCACCGCGACGCTGCCGGCCTTTCGACGTCGCGGCATACAGAGCGCGTTGATCGCGCGCCGCCTGCATGAGGCCGCGCTGGCCGGCTGCGAGTATGCCGTGGTCAGCACGTTGCCCGGCAGCATTTCGCAGCGCAACATGGAGCGGCGCGGCTTTCGCGTGGCTTACACTAAGGTCGTGATGATGCGCGAGTGGCCCGAACTTGCCGCCAAGGACGAGGTGCGCGATGGACATTGATCGCCTGCGCGAATTTTGCCTTAGCTTTCCGCACACCACGGAAAACGTGCAGTGGGAGTACGCCCTTTGCTTCAAAGTGGCGGGCAAGCTGTTCGCCGTCACGCGGCTCGAAGTTGGGCCGGTGGCGCTCTCGTTCAAGTGCACGCCGGAAAATTTCGCCGAGTTGTGCGAGCGCGAAGGCGTGATTCCCGCGCCCTACATGGCGCGCGCACAGTGGGTAGCGCTGCGGCGGCTGGATACGCTGCCGGAGCACGAGTTGCGCGATTGCCTGGCTGAATCGTATCGGCTGGTGTGGGAGAAGCTGCCGAAGAAGCTGCGCGCGGAACTGGAGAGCGGCAAGCAACCTAAGCGCGTCGCCGCAAAGAAGGCCGGCAAAACCTCGCCGCGCAAGACGGGGAAACGATCGCCCGCGCCGCGCAAGGCCGCGAAGAGAAAAGTTTCCGCGCCCCGCGAAACCAGCGTTGCGCCCCGCAAGGCGAAGAAACAATCTTCCGGGCGCAAGGCGGCTAGCCCGCCGCGCAAGGCCGCGAAGAAGAAATCCACGGCGAGAAAGCGGCGATGAATCGTCGGCGGCCATTCCAGCTCGTGGTCGTCGCTATCGCCCTGACCCTGCTAAGCGCCGCGACGGCCTTCGCACAGTCGGCCAAAGACGCGCCCGCCTCGAAGCCGGCGAAACCCACGGCGCTGGAGCGCGAGTTCTTCGCCGCCATCCGCGAAGGTGACTGGCGCAAGGTGCTCGCCTACGTTCCCGAAGCCGGCATCCAGAGCGGCTCCGAGGCGCAGCACCTCACCCGCGACCAGGTGGAGGACCAGTTCCTCCACCATCGCGAACTCTACTGCAAGCTCTTCGACTCCGCGTGCATCCAGGCGCCCATCCGGCTCGACGCCGGCGCGCGCACCTGCTCCTACCGCGAGCTGCTGACGAAGTCGCAGAGCGTGCGCACCGCCTCCACCGAGACCACGCGCAACGGCGTGCGCCAGGCCATCCTGGTGGCCGAGGTGAAGAACCAGGATTGCGCCGGCCCCGGCCTGATTGATTTCATCTTCAATCACCAGCACGGCCGCTGGGAGCTGTTCTCCATCCCCTAGCCCGCCGCCGCCCAGAATCCCCGCCCCTTCGCGCAAACGGCGCGCGCATAAGGACGGGGTACCTGGTCTCTTGAGCTTTACTTCTTGGGCCGCGACTCCGGCGGCACAAGACCTGCGAGGCGGTAGTACACAACGAGCTGGCCGTAGTGTTCACCGCTATGTTCGATGAGGCCGTAGGCTATGTCGAGAACGCGCGCTTTCTGCTGAGGGAGATAATCAACCTCCGTCATCAGGCCTTTTTCGCCTTTCGACTGGATGGCGGCGGCGCCGTCGGCAACGGCTTTCTTTACGAACGCGACGATGTCGGCCTTGGTTTTGTACTGGTCGCGCTTCGGATCTTCTGCCGCGGGAGGCTTCCGCCCCATCACAGGATCAGTGAAGTAGTACATTGAACCCGCAGCATGCAGCAATTGCTCGGCGAAAGTGCGCTGCGCGGGTGTCGGCTTGAAGTCATATTTGTCCTCGGGAAAATCTTCGGCCATCGCCGTCAGCTTGCCGCCAATCTCATTCCAGGAATCGAGCACGACTTTCAATTCCGGATCGGCAGGTTTGACGGCTGCATCTTTCTTCATCGCCTTCTGGGCATGGGCGGGAAATGCGAATGCCAGCAGGACGACAGCGAGAAACGGTATTCTTTTCATTTCTTTCTCCACCATTGAGTTTCGCGAATCAAAGCTTCAGCTTCCTATTTCGCCTGCGCCAGCTCCGCAACAACCGCAGCAACTTTATCGAGTATCTCGACCCAACCCTCGAGTTGACCGCTGTTCTTTGCGCTCTCCATGGGTTCATTTCCAATGAAGGTGAGTTTCGTCCGGCCGTTTCCGAGATCCTCAAAGAGGGTCACGTCGTAAGCACCCTCGATGGCCGGTTCCATTCCCAATTGCGCAGGGTCAATCTTGTTTCCCTCCGCGTCGGAAAAGTACATCAGGGAAACGATCTTCTCGGGCGGAACAATCTCGTAGTATTCCACCGCATTCCAGCCGCAGAGCTGCCCATCCGGCGCTCTCATGCAGCAGAGAAGTTTTCCTCCCACCCGGAAATCCATCTTGCAAACCGGCGCTGTAAAGCCCTTCGGTCCCCACCACTGCATGATGTACTTCGGGTCTGTCCACGCCTTCCAAACCAACTCGCGTGGGGCATCAAAAATTCTTGTAAGCACCATCCGCTCAACTTCGCTGCCCGTGTTTTTTGTCATCTCTGACCTCCTCTTTTTTCATTTGCTTCACAACCTCATCCAGCTTGTCGAAACTCTCTTCCCAGAATCGGCGATAACTAATCGCCCAGTCGCTGACTGTCTTGATCGCCTCGGGCCTAAGCGTGCACACACTCTCTCGTCCGCGCTTGGTCTTGATCACAATCCGCGCCCGCACCAGGTAGGCGATATGTTTTGAGATCATCTGCTGCGACAGTGCAAACGGTTCCGTCAATCCATGCACAGAGGCAGGCCCACGGGAGAGTCGCTCGATCATCGCCCTGCGGGTGGGATCGGACAAAGCCGCAAAGGTTGTGCTCAATCTATCCACAACCGTATGGTAGTGGATTTTGTGTCAGTGTCAAGTGCGAATTTGCCGGGTCGGTCACGATAAGGTCTGATTACGTCAGCGAACTACGAACGAGCCGCACAACTCGTAGCAGGGCATATCCGAGGGCCATGTACAGCAAGCAGTTGATCGCAACCGAGGACGCTGTGAGCATGATTCCCGGAATCGTGCTGCGCCAACTCGTAAGGAGCATCACAGAGGACGGCCAGAATACATACATTAGGTCGGTCTTGCCGACGACGAGAACGCCCGCCACGCCGAACCAGAGCAGCGCAAGCACCGTACTCGACAAAAGCAACCCAACAATGCCACCGACGATCAGGACCTGCCGCGTAGTCATGGATTGATTGTCCCACTAGTTCGTAACAAGATGCGATGCCGCCATAGGTGACTGGTGAGACATCGCCGTTGCACAAGTAACCCTGTTGACGGGGCCGTAGCGCCTTGCCGGGTGCCCCAGAGCCTGCCCTAAGCTTGTCGAAGGGTCGCGCGGGGTTCGAGACCTGGGAGCAAGCGTCATCGATCCTGGTTGGCAGGGATTTCCAGTGGCGGCGCGAGCTCACAGCATCTAAGAGTCCCGGAAGCGACGATTTTATGCATCGTGCATTTACCGCGAGACCCGGGGCACCCGGCTAAGATTCTCGCGAGCCGCGACGTTCTTCATCGTCGTTGCCAGAGCAAACGAAATCGACCGCACCCACTGCCAAGAAGCAGTCGAGGATTGTGAATGCGTAGAGCCATGGAAGTCCTGCCTTTTCCATTTGAGGCCGCAGAGCAATCACCAAAGGAATCTGCAGTGCGATTAATAGCGCAACCGTCCCCCAAAACCTCCAGCGATTCCAGAACTCACGAAACCCGATGATAGCCAGCAACATTGCAATTGCCGCAGCAAATAGGACGCCGCCCCAGTGAAGAGTATGGTCGAAAACTCCAAGCAGGAAGGCGGCAACCAAAAGAGGCCCTTTGATGGGCCACGTATTCACCTTTCTCCATCCTCTGACAGACATCGGCGTCGATTCTAGCGGAACACAACGTGGTGGCAAGTGGTCAATTGGGCGTAACATCGCCATATCAGCAGTAAGCGTAACGGCGGCCCGTTTTGGGAAGGCGGTCACAACATCTCGACCGAAATCCTCGACACGCGGCTTGGCCCAAAACTAGACTGGCTTTAGCGCATCACGCGTTCATTCTTCCCGCGTGCCGCGTGCTTGCACAGGAGTTTTGTGCCTACGTTCAGGTGCAAGCACGTACGCCGCTCGATCCCCTCTCCCCCGTCAGCCTTGCGGCCGCGGACAAACCATCTTCTACCCCGTCCAACCGCCCTTCCCAGCGCGGCGCCCCTACGCTACGGGTCGCGATTGCGGGGCGAAGCGTACCCAGCGTTCCGCGCCAAAAGCGGGCGCTGCACGCTGGGCTAGACTCGGCCTCGCCTCCGGCGCTCGTATTCGCGCCGCAGTGCGCTGAGCCAGCCGGCGGCCAGCACGAACACCACGGGATAGCACTCTAGGGTGTAGCGCGGCTCGGGGTTTTCCAGCGAGCCGAGGAAGGACGAGCGCAGCACCAGGAAGAGCAGCATCAGCGCCAGGTAGCGCGGACGCGGGCCGCGGACGATGCCCATCACGGCCGCGCAGCAGGAACAGCCAGGTTCAGCACACCCCAGGCGGTGGCCATCAAGCAGTCGCGCAGATCGTCGGCGTATTCCCACCAGCGGCTGTTGAGCGGCAGCATCTCGGTACGCGGACGAATCCACATGTCGGCGCAGCGCGCCAGCGGAAGCCACAGGTAATAGCGCAGCGGATGCGCGCGCACGCGCTCGGCGGCCAGTTCGGCAAAGCGGGCGTCCATGGGCAGGTCGATGGTCTTGGTGCTGGCATAGTCGCGGAAGAGCGCACAGCGTGGCTTCGCGCTGTGCGGGGGTATCGAAGGCGCGCGACGGCAGATTGGCGACGTCCACATCGTCGCCGGGAATCTGCCAGTACACCTCCTCGGTGGAGACGTAATCCAGAATCCAGGTGCGCATCCAGCGCTGGAAGCCGAGATAGGAAGGCTCGTCGGGATCGCTGGCGTAGCGCGGAGCCAGCGGCTGAAAGTGATGGAAATCGCGCCAGTTGCGGAGCGTCCACGGAATCAGCGGCGCCAGCGTGATGGCCAGCAGCAGAACGCCCGCCCAGAAAAGCTGCGCGCGCTGTGCCGGCCGCTTCCACATCCGCCATAGCAGAAATAATCCGACGGCCACCAGCAGCAGGCCGCCGTCGGGACGCAGGAGAATTCCGCAGGCGAGCGCAACGCCGCACCAGCACCAGGCTGGCCAGTCCTCCGCGGCGTGCGTCGAGCGCATCGAATCCGGCAACGGCAAATCCAGCGCAACCACGGTGAAGAAGATGCTGAGCGTCTCGGCCAGCGGCGCTACGGTGTAATTGGCGGTGAACGGGCAGAGCGCCGCGACGGCGAAGGCCCAGCGTGCGGCGCGCGCGGAGAGAGTGCGGCGCGCAAGGTCGGCGACGAAGAAGCACCCGGCAACGTCTATGGCGATCTGCGCCAGCAGGATGGCGTTATAGTGCTCGCGTCCGAAGAGCACGAAGCAGGCGGCGACGAACGCCGGATAGCCGGGCAGCCGGATCCAGGTGGGCTGCGGACCGTCGGCGTGGGTCATGCCGAAAACGCCGTGGTCGAGCCAGTTGCGGGCGATGTCGCCGTAAATCAGGGAGTCGCCGGTAACGTGCGCGAAGCGGAAGAAGAAGAACAGCCGCAGCGCCAGCGCAGCCAGGGTAAACAGCAAGAAGAAGCGCCAGGACTGCCGCAGCAGGCGCCAGAACAGCGGCGGGTCTTGCGGCGAGTTGCGCTCCGCGGCTGCCACAGTGGCGAATATAGCAGGCCGCAGCGCCGAATTCGGCTACCGGAGCGGCCCGAGGCGCGTCCATCTGATACGCCTTCCCGGTTCGGCATTCCAGTGACATGCCAGTGCTCGCCGTGTGCCCTGCCCACGCATTCGGCTGACAGCTTGCAAGTCCAACGATTACCATTAAGTTCGATAGCGGCCGATGGCACCGTCGAAACAGGTCTTCTTCGATCCCGATCGCAAGCGCTGGCGCCGGTTGCGCCGGGTGCTGGACGCCACCGTGATTATCATCACGCTGCTGGTGGTGATCTTCGTGGTGACCATGATGCGCAGCACGTCGGTCCCGGGGATGGCGCTGCCCGAGGTCAAGCGGCCGTATCGCGCCGTCAAAGACAGCAATAAGCGCAAGCCGCCGCGCCGGCTGAACACGCACCGCAAGACCAAGCGCCCGGCCTCGCAGGTGGCGCTGAACTCCGACGAAGGTATTCGCGGCGCGTTCTACGTGCAGTGGGACGCCGCCAGCTTCGCCTCGTTGAAGGAGTACTACCCGCAGATTGATCTGCTGTTCCCCGAGTGGATGCACGTGCTGACCGCCGACGGCCGCCTGCAGGCCACCACCGAAGAGAACAAGCTCTTCGACGTGCTGGACGACAAGGGCAAGGTTCGTCCCATTGACGACAAGGTGATGGCCTTCCTGAAGAGCGAGAAGGCGCTGACCGAAGTCTTTCCGCTGGTGAACAACGTGGATCCGGTGACCAACGACTGGCAGCCGGAGGTGACGGCGAAATTCCTGGGTGATCCCGACGCGCGGGCGCGCTTCACGGAAGAGCTGCTGAAGTTCCTGGCCAGCGATCAGTACAAGGGCGTCACGCTCGATCTGGAGGCCTTCCCCGACGATTCGCGCGACGACTATCGCCAATTGGTTGAAGAACTCTCTACCCAATTGCACACCCGCAATTTGAAGCTCTACATCGCGGTGCCGGTGAACGATCGCGACTTCGACTACAAGACTATTGCGCAGCTCGCCGACGGCGTGATCCTGATGGACTATGACCAGCACTATCCCGGCGGGCAACCGGGAGCGGTCGCGGGGCAGGACTGGTTCGTCAAGAATTTGCAGGAAGCGGTGAAGGTGATCCCGCGCGACAAGATTATTTGCGCGGTGGCGAATTACGGTTACGACTGGGCGATGAAGAAGGGCCAGAAGAAAGGGACGCCGCCGGAGGACATTCATAACGTCTCCGCGCAGGAGGCGTGGCTGGAGGCCGAAGACGCCGAGAGCGACGTGGACTTCGACAGCGACGCCATGAATCCGCACTTCGCCTATCTGGATAATGACGTGCGCCACGATGTGTGGTTCCTGGACGGCGTGACCGCGCTGAACCAGATGCGCGCCGCGCACGCGCTGGGCATTGATACTTTCGCGCTGTGGCGACTGGGCTCGGAAGACCGCTCGCTGTGGGCGGTGTGGGACCGCCCTTATGAAGCCGCGGCCACCACCAAGCTCGACACCGTGCCTCCCGGCCAGGATGTGGACGTCGAGGGCACAGGCGAAGTGCTGCGCATCGTGGAGCGGCCTGCGGCCGGCGAGCGCAAGATCACCGTCGATCCCCAGACCCACCTCATCACCGACGAGACCTTCAAGAACATGCCGTCGCCCTACGAGGTGGACATGTACGGCGGCACGTCGCAGAAGAAGGTCGCCATCACCTTCGACGACGGCCCCGATCCGACCTGGACGCCGAAGATCCTCGACGTGCTGAAGGAGAAGGGCGCCAAGGCGACGTTCTTCCTCATCGGCATGGAGGTGCAGAAGTATCCCGCCATCGCCAAGCGCATTTACGCCGAGGGCCACGAGATCGGCAACCACACCTTCACCCATCCCGACATCAGCAACATCAGCAAGCGCTACTTCGAGCTGGAGCTGAACGTCACCGAGCGGTTGTTCGAGGGCAAACTGGGCGTGAAGCCGGTGCTGATGCGGCCGCCGTACGCCATTGACGAAGCGCCCGACACAGCCGACGAAGTCCGCCCGCTGGAACTCTCGCAGGACATGGGCTTCATCAGCGTGGGCGAGAAGATTGATCCCAACGACTGGCGCGATAATCCGCGGCGCAGCGGCAAGGAACTGGCCGACGATGTGCTCGCCAACCTGCCGCCGTGCGCGCCTACCAACCTGCGCTGTGGCAACATCATCCTGCTGCACGATGGCGGCGGCGATCGCAGCCAGACCGTCAAGGCGCTGGGCCTGATCCTCGACGGCCTGCACCAGCGCGGCTACCAGGTGGTGACCGTCGGCGATCTGCTGGGCAAGACGCGGGCGGAGATCATGCCGCCCATCTCCACCAACGAGCGCTGGACCGCCTGGGTGGACAGCCTCAGCTTCTCGATGTTTAACTTCGTGTCGGCGTTCATCATCTTCACCTTCTTCGTGGGCGACGTGCTGATGAGCGGACGTCTGGTGCTGGTGGGCACATTTGCCATCTTCGACCGCTTCCATCGCCGCAAGGTCAGCTTCGATCCCAGCTACCAGCCGCCGGTGGCGGTGTTGGTTCCGGCGTACAACGAAGAGAAGGTGATCGAGTCCACCGTGCGTGCGGTGCTCGACAGCGACTATCCCAAGCTGCGGGTGATCGTGATTGACGACGGCTCGAGCGACGCCACGCTGGAGATTGCGCGCTCCGCCTTCAAAGACGAGATTGCCGCCGGACAGGTGACCGTGCTGACCAAGGCGAATTCCGGCAAGGCGGATGCGTTGAACTTTGGCCTGGAGTATGTGACCGAGGAGCTGTTCGTTGGCATTGACGCTGACACCATCATTGCGCCGGATGCGATTTCCAAGCTGGTGCCGCACTTCAGCCAGCCCAAGGTTGGCGCCATGGCCGGCAACGCCAAAGTAGGCAACCGGGTGAACTTGTGGACGCGCTGGCAGGCGCTCGAATACATCACCAGCCAGAACTTCGAGCGGCGCTTCCTGAACACCTTGAATGCGGTGAGCGTGGTGCCGGGCGCGATTGGCGCATGGCGCACCGCGGCGGTGCGCGAGGTGGGCGGCTACCAGCACGACACCGTCGCCGAGGATGCCGATCTGACCATGGCGCTGCTGCAGGCCGGCTACTGGGTGAATTACGAAGATCGCGCGCTGGCATACACTGAGGCCCCGACCAAGGCGAATGCGCTGATGCGCCAGCGCTTTCGCTGGTCGTTCGGCATTATGCAGGCAGTGTGGAAGCATCGCGCGGCCATGAAGCAGAAGGGCGCGCTGGGATGGGTGGCGCTGCCTAATGTGCTCATCTTCCAGATTCTGCTGCCGCTGTTCTCGCCGTTCATTGACATCATGTTTGTGGTCGGTCTGGCGAACTATTTCATCAACAAATATTTTCATCCCGAGTCCGCCGATCCGGCCAGCTTCCATCGGCTGATCCTGTACTTCGCGCTGTTCCTGGTGATTGACTTCATCGCGTCAACCATCGCTTTCGCGCTGGAGCGGCAGCAGCCCGGACGCAAGCGCGACTTCCTGCTGCTGGGCCACGTATGGCTGCAACGCTTCGCGTATCGGCAACTTTTTTCGGTGGTGCTGATCAAGACGCTGAAGCGCGCCATGGAGGGCGCCGGCTTCGCGTGGGATAAGCTGGAACGAACGGCTACGGTGAAGCAGCCCATCACCGTGCGCCGCGAGAGGGAAGCGCAATGAGAAGGGAGCGCAATGAGTCCTGCGGCCAAGCCACTGCTTGACCTGAGCGTGAAAGTTGCCGGCATCGAGCTGAAGAATCCCATCCTCGCCGCCAGCGGCAGCTTCGGGTACGGCGTGGAGTTCGAAGACGTGGTCACGCTCGATCGCCTGGGCGGCTTCGTGGTGAAGGGCCTGTCGCGCGAGCCTATGGCGGGCAATCCGCCGCCGCGGCTGTTCGAGACCGCCGCCGGCATGCTCAATGCCATCGGCTTGCAGAACATCGGCGCGCGCGCCTTCCTCGACGAAAAGCTGCCGCTGCTGCGCAACATCAAGAACATCGTTTTTATCTGCAACGTCTTCGGCCACTCGCAGGAAGAATACGAAGACGTGGTGCGCGTGCTGAACGAGGGCGAAGGTATTGCCGCGTATGAGCTGAATGTGTCGTGTCCCAACACCAAGTGCGGCGGCATGAGCTTCGGCAGCGATCCCAAGATTCTTTTCGAGCTGGTCAGGTCAGTGAAGAAAATCGCGACCCGGCCGCTGATCGTGAAGCTTTCGCCCAACGTCACCAGCATCCCCGAGGTGGCGAAGGCGGCGGAACAAGCCGGCGCCGACGCGCTCTCACTGGTGAATACCTTCGTCGGCATGGCGATTGATCCGGAGACGCGCAAGCCGCGCATCTCCAACGTGACCGCCGGACTGTCCGGCCCGGCCATCAAGCCCATCGCGGTGCGCATGGTGTGGGAAGCGGCCAAGACGGTGAAGATTCCCATCATCGGCATCGGCGGCATCAGCACCGCGGCCGACGTCATCGAGTTCATGCTGGCCGGCGCTTCCGCCATCGAAGTCGGCACAGTGAACTTCTGGGACCCCTGCGCCTGCGAGACCCTGGTGGATTCGCTGGAAAAATGGTGCGTCGAGCACCGCATCGAGAAGATCAGCAGCCTCACCGGCGGGTTACAGCTCGGCTGACGCGATTCACGCCCCGATTGTCATCCCGAGCGGAGTCGAGGGATCCGCTGTTTCTGCGCTGGGACAGAGAGCTGCGTTTAGCGACGGAAAGCAGGTCCCTCCGCTCGGGCTTACGCCCTCGGTCGGGATGACAATTCGATAAAGGGCGCCCTCGGTCGGGATGACAATTCGGAAAAAGGCGTCCTCGGTCGGGATGACAATTCGGAAAAAGACGTCCTCGGTCGGGATGACAATTCGCTGGGTTACGCCGGCTTGGGTGCCGGGTTGCCTTGCAACTTCTGCACGCTGCTTACCAGGTCGTCGTCCACGTGCAGGATGCCGTTGGTGTGGGTAATCTCCAGCAGTCGCAGCACGTGCGGATTGGGCCCGGCGATGCGAAACTGCCCGCCCTTCTGTTCCATCTCGCCAAATATCCGCATCAGGATGCCCAGCCCGGCGCTGTCCACGATGTCCACGTGCGTCAGATCGAGCACCAGTTTGCGCACGCCGTCGTTAATCATGGCAGTGACCAGGGCTTCGGTCTCGCTTAGGCGCGTGCCCAGGGTGAAGCGGCCGGCGCAGGAAAGTCCGGTGATGTCGGGTTCGAAGCGAAAGACTTCTGTCTCCAGCATCATGGCGGCACCAGGAAGAATGGGATTTAGGGCTCTTAAGGTATCACGTCGCAGGCCGCAGGTCAGCCGGAAGCGGACAACCGGAAGTTTAGGGCCGATTTGTCGCCGACCGCCAAAAAGCACTATGCTGTTGCGATAGCCGCCGCGCCGACTTTTCCTAGTGCCCGGCCCAGGAGTGCGAACATGCCCCGCTTTTCGCTCGCCCAGCTTTTCAGCATTGCCGCCCTCGTCCTCATTCTCACCGCCGGCGCCGCCGCGCAGAATTACGTCGCGCCCAGCACCCCGCAGATCGGCTCCGGCAACACCGTGACCGCCAATCCGCCGGTGCCGCGGCCTGCCACCACGCCGTGTACGGTGCAACTGTTCACCAACTTCGATTTCGACGACTTCAGTCCGCGGCCCTTCACCTACGCTCCGCCGGCGAATTGTCCCGGCCCCTGGGCGGCGGTGATTCTGGAGGCCGACTGGTCGGTGGACGCCGGCGTGCAGTATGACCGCACCGGCAACATCTGGATTGGCGGCACCAACGTCTTCTTCGGTACCACGCCGGAGCCTTCGCACAATGTGCAGCGCACCTGGCACACCGAGAGCAATCTCATCGACTACAGTCCGCTGTTCACTACCGCGCAGAACGGCGAAGTGGACCTGTTCAACCTGGTGAATGACCAGTACACCAGCCACATTCACGGCAGCGCGGCCATACAGTTCTATCCGCTGGCGCAGGGTCAGCAGCCGCCAACCACCGCCGACGTGGTGCTGCCGATGTCGGCCGGCCCCGATGGCGGCACGGTCACGCTGAATACGCCCAGCGATCAACTGACCGGCAGCTTTGCCCTGCCCAAAAATGTGCAGGCGGCGTATCTGGACGTCTTCGCGCAAGGCCAGAGTGGCGACGAGTTCTGGTACACCTGCGCTCCTGACGACGTTGCCGGCGAGTTGGCCAATTGCGGTTCGACCGGCTTCCGCGAAGCCGAAGTCTCCATTGACGGCATGCCCGCAGGAGTTGCGCCGATTTATCCCTGGATCTTCACCGGCGGCATCGATCCTTTCCTGTGGCGTCCGATACCCGGCGTACACACGCTCATCTTCGAGCCCTATCGCGTGGACCTGACGCCGTTCGCCGGCGTGCTGAGCGATGGCCAGCAGCACACCGTCGCGGTGAATGTGTACAACGCCGACGGCTACTTCTCGGCGACCGCGACGCTGCTGCTCTATCTCGACCCCGGCTCGTCGCAGGTGACTGGCGCGGTCACCACTAACACCGTCGGCCAGCCTAATCCGGAGATCACGGAGAATATCGTCAACAACGGCCCCGCGGTCTTTGGCACGCTTTCGGTTATTTCGAATCGCGGCTTCGTGGTGGAGGGCTATGTCAATACTTCGCACGGCCAGGTGGACACCAAGGTCGCGCAGAGCGTTGATTTCTCCAATGCTCAGAAGTATCTCGTCACCGACAGCCTCTACGACCAGTACATCGGTCAGGGCACGAACATTTCGTCGTCCACTACCACCACCAGCGGCGGCAGCGTGCAGGTCAACACCAAGCAGTACACCTGGCCGCTGGCTTTGACCTACGCCTTCACCGGTTTCGCCGACGGCTCCTACCAGCAGTACACGCAGGCGCACCAGGCCTTCAACAAGACGGAGATGGTGAAGCTGAATGGGACGGTGACGTACTCCAGCAGCTTCTCGGATGCGGTGGCGCCCACCGATCTGCTGAAGGTGGACGCCTCCGGCAATGCCACCGAGGCCGGTCAGGCGAACAGCGAGACCTACAAGTACTCGAACTCCAACGGCGCTTGCTGGAACCAGACCGTCAAGGCCGCGGCGGGTGTGCTGACCTCGGTGCAGGGCGGAAGCTGCCAGCCAGTGCGGAAGTAGTCGGAAGTTCGCGTGGTAGTTCGTGCGGTAGTTTTGGTGTGAGGAAATTTCGTGTGGGAAGTTGAGAGCGGCTTGCCTTCGGGCAGGCCGCTTTTGCTTCAGGCAGAGCGAGCCTTCAGGCTCGCGTCCGAGTCGCTTATATTTGTGATCCGGAGCCGGCTTCAGCCGGGTAAAGACCGTCATTCGGGAGGCGAGTCCCGTAGCGACGGTATATGTCCTATTCGTCGCTGGGGGATTCGGCGAAGCCCATTTCGCCGAGGTGCGATTCGGACAGGTCCACGTTGGCCTCGGTGGTATGGCCGCTGTTGCGCAGCTCCGCCAACATGGCGTCCACTTCTGCCGGCGGCAGGGCGGTGGCGTGACGCAGAAATTCGTCGAGCCCGCGCTCGTCAAACACCTGCACCCAGGAGTTGGCGCCGAGGTTGTAATTGGCCTGGTATTGGACGGGACTGGGCTTGAGACGGAAGATGTGCAGTGTTCCTGGCATGCGTTCTGTATCCTCGGGCAAAAGATAGCGCGCGATGAAGCCGTTGCATTGTATGACTGCACTCGCGAGCGGCGCAAGCGGCCGGCTGGTGAGCAAAAGAAAACGGCGGGACACGGCCCGCCGAACCTCGCTATATCGTAATCCGAGCCATCAGGCTTCCATGCTGGAAGCTTCGGGAAAGCGCAGCTTGCACTTGGAGAGGGCGCGGTTGAGCAGGTCCTCAATCTCCGTCTCCTCCACGTTTCTCGACATGGCCAATTCGCTCACCAGCAGGTAGCGGGCGCGTTCCAGCATTTTCTTTTCGCGGAAACTCAGCGGCTTGGCTTGGGCCAGGAGGAGGAGGCCTTTCAGAACTTCGGCAACGTCGAGCAGGGAACCGGTTCGCATCTTGTCGGAATTTTCCTTGAACCGGTATTTCCAGTCGGCATGGCTCTCGCACTTGCCGTCCATCAGGAAGTCCAGAATCTTCTGCACCTCTCCGTTCCGTACTACCCGCCTTAATCCCACGCTGAGGACGTTGTGGAATGGGACCATGACCTTCAGACTGCTGGCCTTGATCTTCAGCATGTAGAATTTTTCGATCTGGGTGCCGATCGTCCGGCTGCTTATCTGCTCGATTATGCCTACCCCGTGATTGGGATAGACGACCTTATCACCGATAGCGAAGCTTAGAGTATTCATGCGGGCCGGACTTAAAATTCCCAGCGGCATCTGGGATATGAGGGAACTGCACCGTATGTCTTTATTTTACGCCCGATCGCTGGAATTGGTCAATGGACGCGGGGTTGCGGCGAACGCACGATTTCGCTATGGCGGTGGCTGCGATGGCGTTCTTTGGCGCGGCACCCTGGCGGAGTTTCGCCCTCGCGTGGTGCGCGTATAATCGAAAAAATCCCTCGGGCGCTGGTCCGGCGCCCCGGAAGATAGCTCCGAAGTATGCCTGAACACATCAAAAAGAAGCTCGCTGAGGAAATTGCCACGCTGGAACACGAGCTCAATCATGAGCTCCCCAAAGAACTGAAGAAGGCGGTGGCGATGGGCGATCTCAGCGAGAACGCTGAGTATCACATGGCCAAGCAGCGGCAGGAGTTCGTGCGCGCGCGCCTGGGACAATTGAAGAAGCGCATGGGCGACCTCTCGCTGGTGAACATGGCCAACATTCCCAAGGACCGTGCCGCGCTTGGCTCAACCGTGGTGGTGTACGACTCCACCAAAGAGGAAGAGATTATTTACAAGCTTGTAACCAGCGAAGAGTCCGACGTCAGCAACGGACTCATCTCCACCAGTTCTCCCATCGGGCGCGCGCTGATGGGCAAGAAGCCCGGCGACGTCAGCGAGGTGGTGACGCCCACCGGCAAGCGCGAGCTGGAAGTATTGAAATTGACTACCATCCATGATGAGGCGCAGCAGTAGAGCATGACCTGGACCAGCGCAGTGGGACGTTCGTGCAAGTGGCTGTTGTACAAAATTGTGCACGGCCTGGCGCTGACCAAGATCTCGCCCAATGCGCTTACCTTCATCGGCCTGCTCATCAACGTGGTGGCCGGCATCCTGTTCGGCTACGCGCACGGCGACAATCAGCGGCGCATGTTCCTCTACGCCGGGCTGGTCATCATCGGCGCCGGCATCTTCGACATGGTGGACGGCCGGGTGGCCCGCGCCACCAACCAGGTCACGCAGTTCGGCGGCTTCTTCGACTCCATCATTGACCGCTATAGCGATGTGGCGCTGTTCTTCGGGCTGCTGGTGTATTACGCGCGCGCCAACCGCTTCTTCTACGTGGTGATGGTGGCCATCGTGATGGTGAGCTCGGTGATGGTGAGCTACGCCCGCGCCCGTGCCGAGTCGCTGATTCCGAGCTGCAAGGTGGGCTTCATGGAGCGGCCGGAGCGCATCGTGCTGGTGATTATCGGCGCGTTGTTCAACCGTATGGGGCCGGTGCTGTGGGTGATCGCCGTGCTCAGCACCATCACCGTGATTCACCGCATTACCTACACCTACCAGCAACTGCGGCTGGTGGAGCCGCGTCCGGTACCGGTGCCTCCTGATCCGATGAAGTTTGAAGAGATGGTGGGCTGACGCAAGTGCCGCTCGGTTTGATAAAGATTTGTACCAGTTGTACAATTCGTACATGTCCAAATCACTGACTGCGAGCGCAGCAAGAGCTCGTTTCGCGGAGCTGGTGAATCGCGCGGAATACGCCGGCGAGCGCACCATTGTCCACCGCAGAAAAAAGCCGGTGGCGGCGCTGGTTCCTATCGAGGACTTGGAACTCATTGAGCGCTACGAAGACGAGCTGGACCGACAGCTCATCAAGAAAGCCCGCAAAGAAAAAACCATTCCCTGGGAGCAAGTCAAGAAGCAACTCGGGCTATAGCCAGCGATGCCCAAACCCTACGGCATCCGTTACACGGAATCCGCTGTCCGGTCATTAAAGGATCTGCCGGTTCGGCTGCAGGCCAGGGTTGCGGCGAGAATTGCAGCTCTCGCTGTAAATCCCCGCCCTCCGGGATCAAGAAAAATAAAGGGTGAGGAACACGCGTATCGTATCCGCATCGGGGACCATCGTGTCGTGTACGACGTGCTGGACGACGCCATTGTGGTCCTCATTCTGCGAATAGGCCATCGCAAAGACGTGTATCGCTCCTGATCGCTGTAGCGCTCTGGAACGAGCGACTAGATGAGTTGTGGGCAATGTCTTGCCGCACGTTACTTAAGGTGCATGGCGGCTTCGCTTTTGCGGACGGACGCGCCGGCCTGGCGCGGCTTGGCGACAACCGGGCCGTACTTCGGCTTCACTTGATGACACGTAGGATCGCAGTACACGCCCTGGTGCGTCTTGTCGGTCTCAGGATCGGGCATGGGCGAGGCCACTGCAGCGTCGCGATCGGCTTCCAGCTCGCGCTCCACGTCCTCGATCAGCTTGCGGTTGGCATCCTCGGTCAGCCACTTTTTCTGCTGGATGAGGTAGTTCTCGAAGCGATGGATGGGATCGCGGGCGCGCCAGTATTCGAACAGCGGCGCAGGAACATATTGCGCGGCGTCGTGAATGGCATGGCCCTTCATGCGCATCATCTTGGCCTCGATCAGCGTGGGACCTTCGCCGCGATAAGCGCGTTCGCAGGCCTCGCGCGTCGCGTCGTAAACCTGGCAGGGATCGGTGCCGTCCACGATGACGCCGGGAATACCGTAGGCGATGGCGCGCTCCGCGAGGTCCTTCACCAGGAACTGCATGTCGGCGGGCGTGGAGTAGCCCCAGAGATTGTTCTCGACAATCAGCACCAGGCCCAGCTTCTGCACGGCGGCAAAGTTCAGGCTCTCGTAGGTGACGCCGGTGGATTGTCCGCCATCACCGACGTAAGTGAGCGCGGCGACGTTGCGGCCTTGCAGGCGCGCGCCCAGGCAGACGCCGGCCATCACGCCGATCAGTTCGCCCAGCATGGAGATGGGCGCGCAGACGTTGCGTCGCTGAAAGTCGCCGAAGTGCGAGGAGGCGTCGCGTCCCCAGGTGGGCGAGTCGCCCTTGGCCATGTACTGCCGCATGATGTCGCGCGCGCTGAAGCCGCGCACCAGCATCGCGCCCTGATTGCGAATCATCGGGCCCAGCCAGTCATCCTGGCCAAGCGCGTAGGCGGAGGCGCACGAGCAGCCTTCCTGGCCTAGTCCGAAGTACACCCCGCCGACAACTTTGCCCTGCTTGTAGAGATTTTCCAGCGCCACTTCCATGCGGCGGTTCAGCAGCATCCAGCGATAAATTTCCAGGGACTGCTCGCGCGAGAGATATTTCGATTCGCGAATCGGCGGGCAGGCGGCGCTGAGGTCGCCCTCGATGCGGTATTCGACATTCGAGCCCTCGCCCGACATGAAGATGCGGAACTCGGGACACTCCAGGCGGTAGTCGGGAATGTTGTAGGAGCGCACGGACGACCGGCCGCCGTCGCTGGCTGCCTTGGCCTTGGGACTGATCGGCTTGGGCGAGCCGTCGGCCTGCTCGGAGGCTGCGGGCGTCGCGGCGCGCTTGGCCGTCGCCAGCGGGACGTTCGATTTCTTAGCCTGTGGCTGATGCTTGGGGCGCTTCTTATGGGACATCGCAGAGAGAACGATAAATGGGCGCGCGCATGCGAGGCAAGTTCGTCGCACCGTCGGGAAGGCGATTTCACCACAGAGACACAGAGAAGACGAGAAATGAAAAATGAATTCTCCGTGCGCTCCGTGTTCTCCGTGATCTCCGTGGTTAAAGGCTCTTGCTAGGATCCTGGCGAAAACCATTTCAACACGGAGGCCACGGAGCCCACGGAGCCACGGAGAATCCTAAGAACCACGAATTCTTTGTGTTCTCTGTGATCCCCGTGGTTAAAGGCTCTTGCTGGATCCTGGCGAAAACCCTTTCAACACGGAGCCCACGGAGCCCACGGAGCCCACGGAGAAGACATGAAGACAAAAACCTCTGTGTCTCTGTTCGTGGTGAATTGTTTTACCGCGCGACTGGTGAATCCGTTTACCGGGTGACGTCCAGGCGCACGCCCTGGCCTTCGAAGATGCGCTGGCCAGCGGCGGGATAAGTCCGCACCACGATGCGCGAGCCCGCCGGAACGGCGTTGGGTGCCGCAGGACTAGCGGCGTTCGCCGAGGTATTGATGCCCGCGACCTTCAGCCCGGCATTCACAATGGTATTGACCGCGGCATCCTCGCTCTGCCCCACCAGCAGCGGCATCACGAACGACTTGGGCTCTTCGATCTGGGCTTCCAGGATGCTGATCTTCGGCGCCGAGACGTTGGTCGCGTTCGCCGGCGGACTCTGCGCCACAATCTGATTGGGCTCGGCGCCGGGTATCTCGGCGATGGCGACGCTGCCAAACTCCAGGCCGCGGCGGCGGATATTGATCTCCGCGGCGCGCTCGCTGTTGCCGGTCAGGTCAGGAATGGTGACGCTCTGCGGGCCCATGCTTTCGGCCACGCGCACCCGCCATCCGCGGCGCACCTGCTCATTGGGTTGCGGCGATTGCGACATGATGCGGCCGCGCGCCACCTCAGAGCTGAAGAAGCGGTCGCCGCGCTCCAGCGACAGACCCTTTGACGCCAGCGTTCTTTCCGCCTGGCTGACGGTCATGCCGACCACCTTCGGCACCTTCGACTGTCGGCCGTGAATGGCGAAGCGCATGGCGGTGAGCGCCGACAGCATGAACACCAGCAGCAGGATCAGGCCGCGCAGCAGATATCGCAGGAAGCGGCGCATCAGTGGTCCTCGGAATCCGCCGGTGGAGTGCCGGCCTGGGGCTCGGTCTTCTGCGCCACGGCAGTCGGCGGCGGCGCCTGGAAGTCTTCCGCCTCGCGGCCCTTCAGCGCCACTCGCATGAAGTCCATCCAGATGGGCAGTGCGGCGGCAGCGCCGGTCTCCTTGTTGCCCAGGGTTTTCTTCTCGTCGTAGCCGACCCACACGCCGCAGGTGAGCGAGGGCGAGAAGCCGACAAACCAGGCGTCGGTGAAATCGTTGGTAGTGCCGGTCTTGCCACCCAGCGGATGTTTCAGCTTGCTGGCCTGGTAGCCGGTGCCGTGCTTGATCACCTCCTGCAGCATGTTGACCATGATGCGCGCGGTGCGAGCGCTGACCACGTCGTGCACCTGGGGATAATTCTCTTCCAGCACGCGGCCATCGTAGTCGGTGACTTTGCGGATGTAGCGCGGCTCCACGCGTACGCCGTCATTGGGGAAGGTGGTGAAGGCCGAGGTCTGCTCCATCAGGGTGATGTCGGCTGCGCCCAGTGCGATGGGAAGGTACGGCAGCAGGGGCGAGGTGATGCCGAACTTGCGCGCGTACTCGATCACCGTCTTGATGCCGCCGACGCGTTCGGTGACCTTCAGCGCGGGGATGTTGCGCGATTCCGCCAGCGCATGGCGGAAGGTGATGACGCCCTCAAACTTGCCGTCGTAATTGTGCGGCGTGTACGGCCCGGAGGGCGTTTGGAAGCTGATAGGCGCGTCCAGCACGGTATCGTCCGGCGTCAGACCCTCGTCAATGGCGGCGGTGTAGATGTAGGGCTTGAAGGACGAGCCCACCTGCCGCAGCGCCTGGGTGGCGCGATTGAATTTCGACTGCTCGAAATCGCGACCGCCGACCATGGCCTTCACGTCGCCGGTAGAGTTGTCGAGGCACAGCAGCGCGCCCTGCACGCCCGACTCCTGCGCCAGTTGCACCCGGCTGTCGCTGCCGTTCAACGCCACGATCTTCACATACACCAAGTCGCCGACGGTGAGGAACTCCTGCGCCGACTTACGGTGCGTCCACGCGAAATCTTCCGGAGTGAGGCGCGCCTGGTAACGGCCAAAGCGCACCGTGGCTCCTTGCGAGCCTACTTCGGTCACCAGCGCGTGTACGTAGTGATTCACCGCGAGCGCGTTGTCCCAGTCCACATGATGATAGGTGGCGATGTTATCGCCGTTGGCGATGACGTTCAGCAGGTTGCCCTTCCAGCCGTGACGGCGCTCGTAGGCCGCCAGGCCGTCGCGTACCGCCTGCTGCGCCGCCACCTGCATCTCCAGGTTCATCGAGGTGTACACTCGCAGCCCGCCCTGATGCACTTCCTCAGCGCCGTACTTTTTCTCCAGGTATTCGCGAATCTCTTCCACGAAGTAAGGCGCGATGTCGTTGGGCTCTGCGGCCACGTTCAAGCGCAGCGGCGCGCTCTTGGCGCGATCGGCTTCGATGGCGGTGATCTTGCCGTCCTCGAGCATGTTGTTGATGACCAGGTTGCGGCGGCGAATGGAGCGCTCAGGATTGTTGATGGGCGAATAGAAATTCGGCGCCTTGGGCAGCCCCGCCAGCACCGCGGCCTCTTCCAGCGTCAGGTCTTTGGCCTTCTTGCTGAAGTAATAATTGGCGCCCGCTTCAAAGCCGTACACGCCGTGGCCGAGATAAATCTGGTTGGCGTAGAGGGTGAAAATCTGCGGCTTGGTGAAGCGCCGCTCGATCTGGATGGAGAGCATGACCTCCTGGATCTTGCGCCGGAAGTTGCGGTCGGGCGAGAGAAACAGGTTGCGTGCCAGTTGCATGGTCAGGGTGGAAGCGCCCTGAGCGCGGCTGTCGAGCGCGATGTCGCGCCAGGCCGCGCCGAACACGCGCCACACATCCACGCCCCAGTGGTGCTCGAATTCCTTGTCCTCGGTGGAGATGAGCGCGTCGCGCAGCACCTTGGGGAAATCTTCGTAGCGGTCAATCACCCGGCGCTGCAGCGCGAACTGGCCGACCACGCGGTCCTGGTCGTCGTAAAGCTGGGTGATGGTGCTGGGACGATACTGCTCGAGCTCGGTGACCTGCGGCAGGTCGGTGGAATACACCAGCAGGATTCCGGCTGCCGCGCCGGCAATGGCCGCCACGATCACCAGCAGCGCAAAGAAGGCGTTGCCTACCAGGCGCAGTCGGCGGCCCGGAGGCGGAACAGCGGCATTCTGTTCGGGAGGTGCGGGCTCGGCAATACGGTCCATCGGGGATCAAGGCCAGAATAGCACCGAAGCCGCCGCGCTCGCCGGGGCCGGGTGCTTGCCCCGTAAACCTTAAGCCGCGACCCAGGCTGGCTTGCCGACATCCAAAGAGCTAAGCTGACAGCAGCGAACGACTGCCCGCTTGGCAGTGGCCTCGATGGTGATCAACGTTTTACATCTCGGCATGGTGGGATACGACACGGCGCTCAAGCTGCAGCGCACCCTGCTGGACATGCGCAAGGCCGGCCGCATCGAGAACACGCTGCTGCTGCTGGAGCATCCGCCGGTCATCACCCTGGGTCGCAATGCGCAACTGTCTAATGTGCTGGCGCCGCCGGAATTCCTGGCGCAGCGCGGAGTGGAGCTGTTCGACATTGACCGCGGCGGCGATGTCACGTTCCATGGCCCAGGACAACTGGTGGCCTACCCCATCTTCGACCTGCGCAGCTTCGAACCCAAGGTGGGCGCGGTGGACTACGTGCGCCGGCTGGAAGAGGTGCTGATCCGCACCTGCGGCGACTTCGGCGTGGGCACCGAGCGCATCAAGGGCATGACCGGGGTGTGGACCTACGCGCTCAGCAACAAGCCGGAAGCCAAGATTGCGGCCATCGGCGTACACATCTCGCGCGGCGTTACCACCCACGGTTTTGCGCTGAACGTCAGCACCGACCTGGAGTTCTTCTCGTTGATTGTGCCCTGCGGTTTGGTGAACAAGTCCGTGACCTCGCTGGAGCGCGAGTTGGGCAAGCCGGTGCCGATGGACGACGTGGTCACGGCCGCCTCGCGCAACTTCGGGCGCGTCTTCCGCTCGCAGATGCTGTGGCTGGAGTCGCTGGACGACCTGCTGGGCGACGCCTCGCTGATCGAGCGGCAGGAGGTGGTGGCCAATGAGGACACCCCGGCGCGCCCTCCCAAAGAGCTGCGCAACCTCCACGGCGACGGCAGCGACCTGGCATAAATATTGGCCCGCGCGGACGCGCCATCACGACCTAAAAATTATTGGCGAAGACCGAGCCGTTGTGCATGACGAACTTCACCCGGCCGAGCTCGCTGATGTCCGCCAGCGGATCGCCTTGTACGGCAATCACGTCCGCATAGGCGCCGGGAGCGATCACGCCGATCTCGCCCGGCATCTCCAGCATCTCCGCCGGACGAAGCGTGGCCGAGCGGATCGCCTCCATCGGCGACATGCCCAGCTTCACCATGTAGGGAAACTCCTGCGCGATGGGCTCGCTCCAGGAGAAGCCGCCAACATCGGTGCCGAAGACAATCTTGATTCCGGCGGCGAGAGCGCGCTTGTACGACTGCTCGTGCTCGGAGGCGCGCGCCCGATCGCGCTGGCCGGCCGGCGTGTTCTCCGGCGCCCAATCCTTGTAATAGATGGCGAGGGTTGGGCAATACCATGTGCCCTGGCGCTTCATCTGCGCAATGGCGGCATCGTCCAGGCCGAGCCCATGCTCGATGGAGTCGCAGCCGCCATCCAGCGCGCGCCGCAGCCCTTCGCCGTTATAAACGTGACAGGCGACTTTGTGGCCCCAGCCGTGCGCCTCGTCCACGATGGCCTTCAACTCCTCGACGGTCAGCGTGGGCTGCGAGACCAGCCGGCCTTGCTTGTCGGTCCACGAGCGGTGCGTCATGTACACCTTGATCCAGTCGGCGCCATGGTCGAGTTGCTCGCGCGCCGCCTTGCGCGCCTCCACCGGGCCGTCAATAATCTGCACGCCCTTCGGCACCGTGATCTCCGGCGCGTAGCCTTCCAGCGGGTAGCCGCCGGTGGTCGAGATGCCGCGCGTGGTGGTGAACATGCGCGGGCCGGGAATGTAGCCCTGGTCAATCGCCATCTTGATGCCGACGTCGCCGTAGCCCGCGCCTTCGGTCTCCATGTCGCGAATAGTGGTGAAGCCCTGATCGAGAGCGCGGCGCGCCGAAATCGTGGCGCGCGCGGCGCGATAGGCGATGGGAAACTTCAGCAACTGGATGTCGTAGCCGCCGAGCGCCGGGTCTTCGCCCTGGAGAAAGATGTGGGTGTGCGACTCGATCATCCCCGGCAGAACCGTGGCATGGCTGAGGTCAATGACCTTGGCGCCGGCGGGAATCGCGACGGACGCGGCATCGCCGACGCTCTCGATCTTGTCGCCGCGAATGACGATGACCTGGTTGTGCAGCGGCGCGTCCTTGCGCGGATCAATCAGCGTGCCGGCGCGAATCACGGTGACGGGGCCGGCGATTGCGCCAGCATCGGCAGGCAAAGTAAAAATACGACCGCGAAGAGCCAAATCTTCTTCATCGCAAACCTCACAAAATGCTTATGCGCCTTCGCTGGTAATGATGGCATCGGCCTCGATCTCCACCAGCATTTCCGGCGAGACCATGGCGGTTACGGCGATCATAGTCGCGGCCGGACGGATATCGCGGAAGATTTCGCCGTGCGCGCGCGCCGCCTCCTGCCAGCGGCTGATGTCGGTGACAAAGGTGCGGGTGCGCACCACGTCACGGAAGGAGGCGCCCGCCTGCTCCAGCGCCGCGCCGATGTTCTTCAGCGTCTGCGCCGCCTGGGCGTACATGTCGCCGGTGCCCACGATCTTGCCGTCAGGGCCGGTGGCGACGGTGCCGGCGACGGAGACAAAGTTGCCCACGCGCACCGCGCGCGAGAAGCCGACGATGGGTTCGTAGGGCGAATTGCCGGAGATGTTCTTGCGTTGCATGAGGGGCTCCTAAGGGGAAGCGGCATTGTGCCACATCGTGCCATGGGGCTGCACGTTGGATGGCTCGTGCTTTGGCAGTCCTGTGTCGCGGGTGCTAACAATTCGTCGGAACCAACCAAATGGCGCGTGATTCGTGCTCTTATCTGGGTGCTTGTGAGTTTCGCGCGCGGCTGGAGCGGGCCAAACGAACCTGCTTCGGCAACGCCAGCCGCGGTATGTGCTTGCGTTGCCGTCGCCGACTGCGCTATGAAGTCGCATCACAGGCTGTTGTGAGCAAGGCCAGCCAAGGAGAAACGGGGCCATGATCCCGGAATCGCATCCGCTGCAGGCGCTGTTCAGCGAACTCATCCACTACCACTTCGACCGCGAGGTCGGCCTGCGCGACAGCGAGGTGCAGGACTACATCGTCAACGTGCTGGCGGAATTCTGCGAGCGCGAGCAGCTTTACAAGGTGCGCGATGCCGCCGGCCGTCCGCTGAACGATGTGGGCGAAATGCTGCTGCAGTCCGACCCGATCTACGGGCCGGCGCCGTCCTTCGACCGCGAGCGCCAGGTGCGCAAGCATATCGGCGACTACACCCTGTTCTTCTCCGGCATGTTTCCCGAGAGCGTGAACCACTTCCGCCTGCGCCGCCAGCGGCTGGAGAACCTCATTGACTTCATCAAGGCGGGCAAGGAGAGCTATTACATCGTCTCCAAGTTCGACCAATTCGAGTACGCGCGGCTGGCGCCGCTGTTCGGCAAACTGGCGCGCGAGTTCGAATCCTGCGTCTATGGCCTGAACCTGGTGAAGGGCGATCTGGAAGAGATGCAGCATCCGATCGCGCGGCAGGTGAATGAGATAGTGATGTAGGAAGGGGCTAGGGACTAGAGAAGAAGGGACTCGGGACTGGGGACTGGGGACTGGGGACCCGGGACTGGGGACTCGGGACTGGGGACTGGGGACTGGGGACTCGGGACTGGGGACTGGGGACTCGGGACTGAAGATCCGTCGCGACTCCGCTTCACTCCGCTTGAGATGGTCCTGACGAAACACCCCTATCCTGCAAACACCAGGCTCTAAGCGCGATTCCCGAGCCCCGAGTCCCGCCTTTCTGGCCACTAGCCACTGACCACTGCCTCTAGGGCGCGAAGTAGCTGGAGATATCCAGCACCAGCTGCGTCGTCCCGCTGGCGAAGGCGTCCACCTTTCCGTTGATCGTCGGCACAATCGCCATATTCGACGTGATCCATCCGTCCAGCGCGTTCAGGGTTGAAACCACCGGCTGAGTTTCGCCGTCCGGCCACAGCGTCAGGTAGCCCAGCGATTGCGGCGGTATCACCGTGGCGTTGAATACGTAGGCCTGCGCCGATGCCGGCAGCGCACACGCACTGTTCTCCACCTGTACGGTCAGTTCGCCGGAGAAAGCGCCGTTGGCCTTGCGCGTATCCAGCACGCGGCACGGTGTCAGCGCATAGAGCGAGAGGCCGCCGCTGCCCGGCGCCGCAAAGTAGCCGTTGATATCGATGATGACGTCGGTATCGTTGCTGGGATAGGTGGTGATCTCGCCGTCGCTGCCCGCGGGCACGATGGCGGCGTTGGCCACGATCGTCCCGGTCAGATTGTTCAGCGTGGACACCGGGTTCTGCGGCTGGCTGCCCGTGGGCCACACTTCCAGATAGCCGAGCACGCTGCCCATGCTGGGATACGGCACCGCAGTGAAGTTCAGCGAGTAGGCTTCCGGGGTGATGCCGGAAGGAATGCAGGAACTGGTGAGTACGGGGAAGTCGCGCGTCACGCGCGCTGTGAGGTGCGGCGTGCCCAGCCCTTGCGGGAAGTTCGACTTGCGAGTGTCGGCGATGCGGCAGGGCGTCAGCGGATAGAACTCCAGCGTGGAGTTGCCGGCGGTGGTGAAGTAGCCGTTGATGTCGAGCACCACGTTGCTGGTGTTGGTGACGAAGACGCTGACCGACCCGTGGGACGTGCCGGCGGGGATGATCACGGCGTTGGCCTTGATGCGTCCATCGAGCGAATTGAGGGTGGAGACCACCGGCTGGCCTTCGCCGGTGGGCCAGATGGTGAGATAGCCCAGCGGTCCTTGCGGCACCACGGTGACATTCAGCGAATAAGCGACGGCGCCGCTGGAAATGCCGCAGGGGTTGCCGCTTTGCCCCAAGCGGGAAGGAGCGCGACGAGTTCCCGCCGATGGCCGGGCCGCCGAAGGTTCCGTTGGAGTTGCGGGTGTCCACGATGCGGCACGGTGTCACCGGCACAAACTGCACCGGCGAAGGCACCGGATTCACGATCTGGATCACGGTGCCGCTGCTGCCGGGATAGTTGGCGTCGCCGGAATAGGTTCCTACCACCGCGTCGGTCCCGACTGCCAGCGACGACGTTGATGCAGGTTGCGGTGCGCGATTGACTCAGCGTCACCGCACCGCAGCCGGAAATTACGGCGCCATTGGAGGTGAAGCTCACCGTGCCGGTCGGCAGCGGTGGCCCGGCAGGTCCGACGGTGGCCGTGATGGTGACGGTGTCGCCCACGGTGGAAGGATTGGGCGTGCTGGTCACCGCGGTCGTGCTGTTGGGCTTCACTACCTGCACCACGGTGGTCGAAGTGCTGCCCCAGAAAGTTCCCGAGCCCTGATAGACGGCGCTCATATTGTGATTGCCGAGGCTGAGGGCCGAATAGTTCAATACGGCGACGCCGGAGCCGTTCAGCGTGGCCGAGCCAATGGCGGAGCCATCGGCGTTGAACACCACCGTCCCGGTCGGCGTCGAACCATCGTGCGCGGTCACCGTGGCGGTCATGGTCACCGCCTGGTTCTGGTACGACGGATTGGGATTGTCGGTCAGCGCCGTCGATCGTAGTCACTGTCGGCACCGCCAGCTTGAACAGCGTGCCGAAGTTGCTGGTTCCGCCGATAGACGTTGTGCCGTAGAACTTGTTGTCCGAGCCCTGTACCATCCCCGCCTTGGGGTTGCCGCCGTGAGTGGTCCCATCGAAGTTATACAAACTGGTCAGCGTGCCTGCGCCGGTGACTTGGAAAATCGTGCCATAGTACTGGGGCCCGCCTGAGATCGTGGTCCCATAAAAATTGCCGTCATGCGCCTGGATCAGCCCGGGGTTAGGCGTGTAACCGTCGGTGCGATTGAAGGTGTGCAGCACGGTGAGCGTACCGCCGAGCGTAAGTTTGAAAATCTCGCCGGCGCCGTTCGAGCTTCCCGCTGCCCCATAGAAGTTGCCGTCGCTGGACAGCATCACGCTGTTGGGGTTGGAGCCGTCCGGACAGCCGGATTGCATGCAGAAGTTGTAGACCACGGTCGCCGTGCCGCTGGGCGTGAGTTTGAAGACCGTGCCATTCCCGCTGGACCCGCCCAGGCCGGAGGCTCCATAGAAATTGCCGGCGCTGTCCTTGATCAACGCTCCCAAGGCCTGCTTGCCCACGGAAGAGTCGAAGTAGTACAGCGTGGCAAAGCTGTTGCCGTCGCGCGAGACCTTGTAGAAGGTGCCATTATCGGGCTCGCCACCGTGGGTAGTCAGCCCGTACAGGTATCCATCGTTGCCCAGCGTGACCGGGCCGGGGTAGCCGCCCTCGTTGTAGGTATAGTTGAAGAAGTGCAGTACGGCGAAGCTGCCGCTGGGCGTAATCTTGAACACCTCGCCGATCTGGTGCGCGCCGCCGGCGCTGGTGGTCCCGTAAAAGCTGCCGTCGTTGCCGCTGGTCAGCCCGGCGTAGGGGTTAAGGCCATCGTTGCCATTGAAGCTGTGCAGCACCGTAACCACCCCGCTGGGAGTGACCTTGATTACCGCCCCGGCCCCATTGGCCCCTCCTTGCACCGTGGTGCCGTAGAAGTTGCCGTCGCTTCCCTGGATCAGCGGAGCCTGAGGATTCTGGCCGTTGCTACCGTTAAAGTTGACCAGAGTGGTCAAGGTTTGCGCCGGCGCGAGGATGGCCGCCGCAACGCAAAACGTGAACACCATGCAGAACATTTTCGATGGACCGAGGGTCGGCATCACGCCCCGCTTTCCGACCTGCTGAGTGCAGGCACCGGCTGAGAAGTTCGGGTTGGGAAATCCTGTGCCGGGAGAGACGACTGGGGATTTCCAGCAGGCGCAGAGAACGGCCGCGGAACGGCAGAGAAGCGGTCGCACGCTGCCGCAAAGGATGATTCACTACACTCCGCGGACGACCACGGTGTCAGTGAACCGGGTCACCTCGTCCGGTGATGAGAGGTTTTCAGGAGCAGGTGTACTCCTGATTGCTAGTTGCTAATTGTTACCCTCCGACTATTCACTATCCACTATCCACCAGCCACTTTCCTCATGACCCGTCCGTCATCTGCCCTCAACAGATCTTTACGCTTGGCTGCGCACAACTCCTTCATTTCCGGTTGCTGGTTGCTGCGCTGGTAAAGAATGGTGAAGTCGCGCGCTATCGCGAATCAATCACCCGAACTTTTCATCCAACGTCAGTGTTTCCAAATTCGACAGCGATGCTAAGGCGCCTTGCAAAGCGAATCGGAAAGCTAAACGGAGGGTACGACGATGAAACGCTATCGCAATGTGGTACTGCTCCTGGCCCTCGCCACCAGCATGTTGGCGACCATCGCAGCAGCGCAAACCAGAGCGGCCGGTGCCCGCCAGCAACGGCAGGCACGTCCGGCGGTGTTCAATCAGGCGCAGAGCGCCCAGCTTCAGATGGTGGATCGGAATGATCATCGCGGCCAGAATCGCGACGACCGCGCGTACTACCGCGACCGCGACGCTGACCGGGACCGATACCGCGCCCCGGTGCGGGTTTACGGAGCCCGTCCCTACTATTCCGGCGGCTACGTCAGCGGCTATGTGTATCAGCCCGCGCCGACCGGATACTACGACCAGTGGGGCGTGTGGCATCCCTACGGATGGTATGACGCCTATGGCTACTGGCATCCGTATCGCTAGGCGATAAGCGAGGCGCCGCGCCACCGGAGCGCGGCAACGAGGTTGAAGGACCGCCGAACCGGGAAACGGCGGAGGTGACGCACGAGGCCCGAAGCAGAAGCGTGGTCGACAGGACCGGCGGATGCTTCGGGCCTCGCTGCGTCTTTTCTGCGATACTGGAAGTTCACCGGTAAAGTCATGCAGGACTCCAGCGATCCCAAATCCGTAAAAGTGAACGTCACCACCGGCACCGGCATGGACATCGTGTGGAAGGACGGCCACGAGAGCAGCTACAGCTTTCCCTACCTGCGCGATGCCTGCCCTTGCGCGCTGTGCAACGAGGAGCGCACCCAGGACGGCCGCAAGCCCGGCGATCCCATCAAACCGATTGCCGGCCAGTTGCCCATGTTCAAGGCCGCGGCGCGGCCCACGGACGTCAAGCCGGTCGGCAAGTACGCCATCAGCTTTGTGTGGAACGATGGCCACGAGCACGGCATCTATTCCTGGGAGTACCTGCGCGAGCATTGTCCCTGCGCCGAGTGCAAGGCGCACCGCGCCATGGACGCGCCCTTATCCGCCAGCAAGCCGAACTAAAACCGGATGCACCACGGAGGCACCGAGGACACGGAGGATTTGGGGCAGGTGGATCTGAGGGACGACTGGGACTCTGTGCTTCCTCGAGAATTTTTTTTTGAAATGCATTCCTCCGTGTTCTCCGTGCCTCCGTGGTGAATAATCCAATTCGAGTATCCTGAGATTTGTCCTCGTACCTGTCCAAACTGAATCCGCAGCAGCGCGAAGCCGTCGAGGCCGTGGACGGCCCGGTGTTGATCCTGGCCGGAGCCGGCAGCGGCAAGACCCGCGTCATCACCTATCGCATCGCCCACCTCATTGACGATGTCGGGCGTGGCGCCGGATTCCGTTCTGGCCGTCACCTTCACCAACAAGGCCGCCAGCGAGATGGCCAGCCGCGTGGAATCGCTGGTGGGCGCGCGCACCGTGGCCAAGCCCATGATCTCCACCTTCCACTCCTTCTGCGTGCGCATGCTGCGGCGCGACATCGAAGTGCTGCAAATCGGCGGCAAGGGCTATCGCAAGGACTTCGTCATCTACGACGAAAACGATCAGCAGAACCTGGTGAAGGCGGCGATGCGCAAGCTGGGCATCGACGACAAGAAGCTGACGCCGCGCACCGTGCTGTCGCACATTTCCTGGGCCAAGAACCACATGCTCGATCCGCAGGAGTTGTACCTGCAATCGGCCGATCCCAAGACCGAGCGCGTCGCCCACATCTACGAGATTTATCGGCAGGAGCTGGCCAAGGCCAACGCGCTCGACTTCGACGACCTGCTGCTGGAGGCGGTGAAGCTGCTGAAGGTTTCCGCCGAAACCCGCGAGCGCTACAACCGGCGCTATCACTACATGCTGGTGGATGAATACCAGGACACCAACCGTCCGCAGTACGAGATGATGCGCATGCTGGCGGGCAGCGAGCACAACGTCTGCGCCGTGGGCGACGAGGACCAGTCGATCTACTCCTGGCGCGGCGCCGACATCCGCAACATCCTGGAGTTCGAGCAGGACTTCCCCGAGGCGAAGATCATTCGCCTGGAACAGAACTACCGCTCCACCCAGAACATCCTGCAGGCGGCCTCGGCGGTGGTGGCCCACAACCTCAAGCGCAAGGGCAAGAACCTGTGGACCGACCGCGCCGGCGGCGCGCAGATCGGCTACTACGAAGCGCCCGACGGCGAGAACGAAGCGCTGTTCGCCGCCGACTACATCTCGAAATACTTGCAGCAGGGCCAGACCGAGCACGGCGAGACGCCGCGCGCGGCGGTGCTCTACCGCACCAACTCGCAGTCGCGTCTGTTTGAAGAGGCGATGCGCCGCTACGAGACTCAACTATCACGTGGTCGGCGGCTTCTGCTTCTACGAGCGCGCCGAGATCAAGGACATGATCTCCTACCTGAAGCTCATCCATAATCCCGACGACTCCGTGGCGCTGAAGCGGGTGATCAACACGCCCACGCGCGGCATCGGCAAGACCACCATGGAGACGCGTGGAGCGCATTGCGCTGGAGACCGGCCTGTCGCTGTGGGGCGCCATCGGCGAGACCATCGAGGCAATCGTTGCTGCCGCCGCGGGCCATGGCGGCGCTGAAGGGTTTCCGTGAGCTGATCGAGGACGCCCGCGCCATGCAGCAGGGAACCTTCCGCGAGCGCGTGGCCGAGACCGCGAAGTCGGCCGCTCCGGAGACGCCCAGCCGAAGAGCGAAGGCGATCTGCAGCACGGCATGGATTTCGGCTCCCATGCCGGAAGAGGAGGCCACGTCATTCGCGCCGGAAGCTTTTGCCGCCGAGGCAGCCGGCACAGGAGAAGATCGGCGTGCGAGGGATTTCGCGCGCCCGGTGATCGCGGCTTCGCACCGCCGAGCTGCTGAAGTTCCTGATCGACCGCACCGGCTACATTCGCCTGCTGGAAGCGGAAGACACGCCGGAGTCGCTGTCCCGCATCGAGAACCTGCGCGAACTGGTCAATGCCGCCATGGATTCCCGTGACCGCGGCGAGACCCTGGGCGAATTTCTGGACCACGCTGCGCTGGTGAGCGACGCCGACCAATACGACGAACGCGCGCGTCACGCTGATGACTCTGCATGCCGCCAAAGGCCTGGAGTTTCCGCTGGTCTTCCTGGTCGGCATGGAAGAGGGCCTGTTTCCGCACTCGCGCACCCTGCTCGCGCCCGACGACATCGAGGAGGAGCGCCGCCTGTGCTATGTCGGCATGACCCGCGCCATGGACACGCTGGTGCTCTCCCGCGCGCGCTATCGCCGCCGCTACGGCACCGATATGCCGGAGGCGAGCGTGGCTTCGCGCTTCCTGGAAGAGGTGCCGGAGCAGTTGATGCAGGAGCTGGGAGCTCGCGGCGTCCGGCAAGTACGCCGGCTGCCGACTATGGTGCTTCGCGGCATTACGCTTACGAGAACGAAGATCAGCGTCCGCGCTATGGCGGCAGCCGTCCGCCGGCGGCGCGGCGCAACAGTCTACAGCGGGCCGACCTACAACTCGATTGACAACATTGCCGAGTTTTTCGCCTCGCGCGGCAAGAAGTTTTCGCGCCCCAAAATTGACTTGCCGGAGCAGGCCGGGCGCACCGGATTCCGTCCCGGACAGCGCGTCCGCCATCCCAAATATGGCGAGGGAACCGTCTATCGGCGCGAAGGAGACGGAGAAGATGCGAAGATTACGGTACAATTTCCTAACTTCGGCTTGAAAAAGCTGGTCGAGAAGTACGCCCAACTGGAAAAGGCGTAATCCCGTCAAATCAAAGGAACGCAACCTTCATGGCAAATACCAAGAAAACCACCGACAGGACAGAACGCAAGAAGCTGAAGCGCACGGCGCGCAAGAAGGCGGCTCCCAAGGCCCCGCGCACCTATGCCCGCGGCTCCGCCAAGCGCAAAGTGAAGAAGCTGGCGCGCGGCCAGGCCAAGCGCTAACTGCCTCGGTCGGCGCACGAAACCAGGGCTCCCTCTCGCGAGGGGGCCTTTCTTTATGTGGCGATGATGACGAACTAGGGCTGGGGCGAGGCCTTGGCGGTCTGCGCCTGGTCCAGGTTCACCAGGATCGAGCCCGGGGGCTGCTGCAGCACGAACTGATCGTCGCGCAGCGGCTCGTTCAGCGTCAGCTTGGTGACCGTCAGGGTTATGGAGTACTCCTCCTGCGGCCGGTCGATCTGGATGACGTTAGGGAAGCTGATGCCGTTGTAATCGTGGAAGACCTGGTAGGTGGCCTCGGTGGCGATGGTGCCTTCCTTGTCATAGATGAGCTGGCGATGCGGCGTCAGGGTGGCGCGGTCGAAGATGATTTTGCGCGCCAGGAACCAGGTGCCCTTGGTCTGCGCTAAGCACGTCCAGCACGTAATCGGGCTGCTCCACTAGTTGCTTGCTCTTGGGATCTACCACGGTTTCCGTGCTGTCTTCCAGCACCGCAATCTGGTCAGTGCCGTTGATCTCGGGGATGAGCAGGGCGTTGTAGATGACGCTGGGCCGCAGGTTCTCCAGTGGGTTAAGCACCGGACGGACCACATCGTTGTGGCCGACGTAAAACTTGCTCTTCAGCGGGATGGACAGCTTGAACTCGTCGCCGTCGCTGACCATGTCGAATGCCTTGTTGCGCACCAGCGGGAACAGGCCGATCATGCGCAGCGCATTGGGCTTGCGCAGCAGGATATAGCCGCTGATCTGCTGGTAGTCGGTGACTTTGCCTTTCTTTTCGCCACCCACTTCGGTGGCAATCTCCACGGTGGCATTGACCGTCTTGATCTTGGCAGCCTCGCTGTTGACCATGTCCAGCAGTTGCTTGCGATCCGCGGTCATGAGCTTGGCGGTGCTCATGCGCATCTCCACCTTGCGGGTGCGGAAGAGACAGCCGCACTCGGCGAGCATCAGCGCGATCAGAAATGGAATGGCCAGAGGACGCAGTCGTCTCATAGTTCGGACAGGGGATACCGACACCGCGAATCACACAGTATATCGTGCTCCGCCTGTTAGATGGATTAGAAGTCGCTTATGGACCAGGGTCTGTTATCCCGAGATGTTTACTGAGAAGCGGCGACCGCCTTGCGATATGCGGCCACGTTGCGGGCATGCTCTTCGCTGTTGCGGGCAAAACGGTGGTGGCCGTTGTTGTCGCTGACGAAATACAGGTAGTCGCTGGGCTCCGGATGCAGCGCCGCGGACAGCGAAGCCACGCCGGGATTGGCAATCGGCCCCGGCGGCAGTCCGGCGTATTTGTAGGTGTTGTAGGGCGAATCATAGGCCAGGTCTGACTGGTAGATGGTGCCGCGCCAGCGGCCCGCCAGCAGTGCCGCATAGACCACCGTAGGATCGGCCCCCAACGCCATGTGGCGATTCAGCCGGTTGTAATACACGCCGGCCACCAGCGGCCGCTCTTTGGGGTCGGCGGTTTCCTTCTCTACGATGGAGGCCATGGTCACGATGCTATGGATCTGCGGATTGCCCAGCAGCCCGATCTGCTGTGCCTCGCGGCGGAAGCGGTGCACCATGGCGGCGGCCATCTCGTGGGCGCTGTCAATGCGGGTGAACTGATAAGTGTCAGGGAAGAGGTAGCCCTCCAGCGACTTGGCGTCGGGATCAATGTCGCGCAGCAGGAACAGGTCGCCTTTGGCGGCGGTCATGAAATCGGCGGCCGTGCCCAGTCCCGCCTGCTCCACCGCCGCCGCAATGTCGTAGAGGTTGTAGCCCTCGGGCACCACCACGGTGCGGGCGTAAACGTCGCCGCGCCTTAACCGTTCGCTCACCTCGCGAGCGTTGGCGGGATCCTCGAATTTATATTCGCCGGCCTTCAGGGTCTTCAGGCCTTCGGCGTATTGCAGCAGCAGGAAGGCGCGGGCGCTGCGGATGACGCCCTGGCGCTGTAACTCCAGCGCAATGTGGCGTGTGCTCCATCCCGGCCGCAGCAGGACGAAGGTGGTTTGCGCCGGCTGGACCGGCAGCAGCGCCGCCCAGACGAACCACCCCACGCAGACCAGGACCGCCAGCAGAACGAGCTTGAGCAGTGTCTTCACCGTTAGCAGTTTAGATGAAGCGCGAGGGCCGGCCGCTGCTTTGGCAGGAAATTGGAGCGGATCGATCCAGTCGGCACCTGAGATTTGCGGAGACGGAGATTATGCGCCTCTCCAGCCGCGCAGCGGCGGCAGCGCCGTGAGCCCGGGGCGCAAGCCCCGGGTAGGTGTCCCATAACGAGAGGGAGTCGGCTTTAGCCGACGGCAGGCCCCCGCCCCAGGTCAGTGATTTCCATCACAAATCTGCCGCGCATTTTCGCCGCGAATTTAGCGGCTTGGCCGCACTTTGGCGGTGCTAGAATTTTCGTATGGCGTATCCCATTGATCGTCCTCGCCGCTTGCGTCGCACCGAAGCGATGCGCTCCTTTGTCCGCGAAACCCGCCTCAGCCCGGAAGGCTTCGTGTATCCGCTGTTTGTCTGTCCCGGCGAAGGCGTGCGCAAGGAGATCCGCTCCATGCCCGGGGTCTTCAACCTGTCGGTGGACGAAGCGGTCAAGGAGTGTGCTGAAGTGAAATCGCTGGGCATTCCCAGCGTCATCCTCTTCGGCCTGCCCGCGAGCAAGGACGAAATCGCCACCGGCGCCTGGGCGGAAGACGGCATCGTGCAGCAGGCAGCCAGGGCCATCAAGCGCGAAGTGCCGGGACTGCTGCTGATGGGCGACGTCTGCCTGTGCGAATACATGTCGCACGGCCACTGCGGCATCGTTTCCGGCTCCGACGAATACGCCGACGCGGCGCGCAAAGCCCTCGACGCCATGCATGAGATGGAAACCAAGCTGGGCAAGAAAATTACGGTGTCGGCAGGTGCGCAGTCACTGGGAGCGGCCGCCGCTCGTGCTGCCACGCTTTCCATGTCGCTGAAGCCGGCCGATGAGTACGAAATCCTGAACGATCCCACGCTGGAACTGCTGGCGCGCACCGCGGTTTCGCAGGCGCAGGCGGGCATGGACATCATCGCCCCGTCCGACATGATGGACGGCCGCGTTGCCGCCATCCGCAGCGCACTCGACGACAACGGCTTCCAGAACATTCCGGTGCTGTCGTACGCCGCCAAGTTTGCCAGCGGCTTCTACGGGCCGTTCCGCGAAGCGGCCGATTCGGCGCCACATTTCGGCGATCGCCGCTCCTACCAGATGGATCCTGCCAACCTGCGCGAAGCCATGCGTGAGATCGAGCACGACTTGGAAGAGGGCGCGGACATGATCATGGTGAAGCCGGCCATGCCTTATCTGGATGTGCTGCACGAAGCACGGCTGCGTTTCGATGTGCCCATGGCCGCCTATCAGGTGAGCGGCGAGTACGCCATGATCAAGGCTGCCGCCATGAATGACTGGATTGACTATGAGCGGGTGATGATGGAATCGCTGCTGTGCATCCAGCGCGCCGGCGCCTCCATTGTGCTCACCTATTTCGCCAAGGAAGCCGCCCGGATCCTGGCGTAAGCGTCGTCAGCAAGGCTTGATTGGCGAAAGCCTCGAACGGCGGACGATTCCGTCCGCGTTCTCATATGCCGTCCCTACGGGACTCGCAGGATCGCGATGCGCCAACCCAGCGCTGAAGCGCTGGGCTGTGATGTGCTGTCCGCTTCGCGGACGGGATCGTGCTCGGTTCAAGACTTTCGCGAAGGCCGGTATTGCAGCCGAAAAAGGGGAATGCTGGTTGTCCTCCCATTGCAGCGCGCTGCGAATCGTTCACTTTGCCCTCGGAAATTACGACACGTACTTAGAATGCGCCGCCGCCTCCGCCACCGAAACCGCCGCCGCTGAATCCTCCTCCCGCCGCCAAATCCTGACCCGCCGCTGCTGGCGCGTGGCGACGATACAAACGTCTGGTTCACGTCCGAGGCCATGGCGTGCATCGAGGTGGCGAAGAAGATGGGATTGAACACGCTGTAAGGCGTGGGCCGATGTACCAACTGGGTGGATTCTGCACGATGCCTTCAAAGTTTTTCGCCCAGTGGTTCTCGATGCCCAGCGCCATGGCATAAGGAAGATATTTCTCGAAGGTGTCGGGCGGCATGCGGCGCAGGCGATCGGCGTCCACGCGATTGACGAACTCCTGGAAGCCGAGAATCTCAATCTTGGTCTGCACGCCCTTTTTCGATTTCGCGGTCATGATGCGCGCGAAGATAATGATCACGATCACCGCCGCCACCGCCGAGGCAATCAGCAACCCCGGCGACTCCAGGATGGAAGCGATGCCCAGCACCTGCACCAGGATGAACGGCGCCACCGCCAGCAGAATTCCCAGGAAGACGTAAGCGTGGGCGGAGTCGGGATCCACCGAGTACATGCCCTTGCTCTTGAGCAGCGAGAGCACATTCTCCTTGATGGACGGGATGGCGGTGTAGAACTTGTTCTTCAGGTCCGACAGGCGGACGTCCTTGGCGTCGTCCTCGAACATGTGGTTCAGCATGACGCGCTCATGTGCCTGCAAGTCCGACCATGTGCTGGGGTCCTTCACCAGGTGGAAGGTGTAGTCGCGGTGAGTGAACAGCAGCACCTTGCTCTCGGTCTCTTCGATCTTGATGTAGCCCTTCACCGCCAGGTCCACCAGCGTGGCCGAGATGTCGCGGGGATTGACGGCGTCGTCCAGCAGCGAGCCGCATTCCGCCGGGGTCATGTCCTTGGGTGGCTCGTACATGGGCGCCACCGAGCTGTCGGGCTTGGGATCGCGGCCTTTCTTCCACCACAGCCAGAACATCACCACCAGCGCCCACAGCGGCAGCAGCACGATGGCGTTGCTGCGCAGGAACCATAGCGCGGTGGTCAGCGCGCTGGGCTGCGACAGCACGCCCTTGTTCAGGGCTACGTCCACGGTCAGGCCTTCGTGCATTGAAAGCCGATCGTTGCTGACCACGCCCACGGTGTTGCCGCTGACACTGACCTGCGCGTTCTGTCCCGTGGAGCCGTAAAAGCCGCTGAACGCCTGCGCGCGCATGTTGCCCGCGGCGTTGGAAGGAAACTCGATGGACGCCGACGCACGCTCGATGGGCACCGGCCAGTCGTTACCGGTCACGTTCCAGTAGAGCTCGTCGTAGTCGTCGAACCAGCGGATGGGATTCTGCACCGTGTAGTGAATCAGCACGGTGCGGGTAGAATCCACCGCGCCGGGAACGTAAATCTTCAGATGGCGGCTGCCGTTCTGCACGCTGGAGTCGTACTTCAGCTTGTTGCCGGCGTCATCGGTAACGCCGGTGACGTGCAGGAACAGCGTGTAGTTGGCGCCGTGCGGGCCGGGATACTCGATGGGGATGTCGCGATAGATGCCGTGATATTCGCCCTCGAAGACGACATCCAGCCGCTCGGTGACATCGGCCGAGCCGTCTTTGGCCACGGTCATGTGGGTGGAGAAGTTGGCGATGCGCCATTCGCGGCCGAAGGCGGGAAGTGCCAGAACCAGGCAGAGAAGTATCAGGGAAACGAACCGGCAGCGCCGAGCAGTTGTCATGATGACCGGGTCCCTTGCCGGTTAGAACTTCACCGCCACCGGCTCGCGCTGGGCGGGCTCGGTGATGTCGAAGAACTGCCGCTGCTGGATGTTGAACATGCCGGCGACGATGTTGGTGGGGAAGGTCTGGATCTTGGTGTTCAGGTCGCGTACCACGGCGTTGTAGTAGCGGCGGGCGTTCTGGATGGCGTCTTCCAGCGAACTGAGCGAGCCTTGCAGCGCCTGGAACTGCTCCGAGGCGCGCAACTGGGGATAGGCCTCGGCCACCGCCAGCAGTCCGCGCAGCGCATAGGTGAGTTGGCCTTCGGCTTCGCTCTTCTCCGCCGGCGTAGTGGCCGTCATCGCTGCGCTGCGGTACTTGGCAATGTTCTCGAAGGTGCCCTTTTCGTGCGCCGCGTAGCCTTTGACGGTCTCCACCAGGTTGGGAATCAGGTCATAGCGGCGCTTGAGCTGCACATCAATGTCGGCCCAGGCGTTGTCGGCACGCACCCGCAGTTGTATGAGGCTGTTGTAGATGCCGACCAGCACCAGGGCGATGATGACCAGCAGGGCAATTACGATAATGATGCCGAGCATGCAGTTCCTCCAGTATCAATACAGACGAGCGCAAGGTACCACAGGGCGGAAGTGCGAAGCAATCCGGGCGGGTTACAAACCATTGCTTGACTCCTGCGCCGCTTTGTACAGAATGTTGTGACGCTTCAACGAGGACAACTTCATGCTTGCAACCGCCCGTTCGAGATTTGCGGTGGCCGTGCTCCACCGTGCGCTGAGCTTCATATTCCTGGCCGTGACCCTGAGCTTCACCGTTGCTGCCGTGGCGCAGCAGAAGACGGCTGAGCCGGCAGGGAAGTCGCCGGGCAACCAAACGATGCAGAACCTGGACATGGCCATTGACGAGGTGGCCGAGAAGGTGATGCCGTGCATCGTGCAGATCGACATCACGGGCTTCGGCCCGTCGGAGGAAGACTCGACCGACACCAGCGTGCTGGCGCGGCAGCGCGCGCTCGGCTCCGGCGTCATCGTCGATCCCAACGGCTACATCATCACCAACGCACACGTGGTCTCGGGAGCGCAGCGCATTCGCGTGCTCTTCATTCCCACCAATACCACGCTGCAGGCGCACCGCACCAGCCTCGCCAATCGGCAGCGCGCCTATTCCGCCAAACTGGTCGGCCTGAATCGCTTTGCCGATCTTGCGGTCATCAAGATTGACGCCACCGACCTGCCCTACTTGAAGCTGCAGGACCTGATGTCCTATCGCGTGCGTTTGGGTCAAGAGGTGATTGCCATCGGCTCGCCGCTGGGCCTGGACCACACCATCACCCACGGCATTGTGAGCGCCGTCGGCCGACAACCTGACGCCAATAAGGCCATGATCTATGTGCAGACCGATGCGCCCATCAACCCCGGCAACAGCGGCGGCGCGCTGGTGGACCGCGACGGCAATCTGATCGGCATCAATACCTTCATTTACACCAAGGGCGGCGGCAGCGAAGGCCTGGGGTTCGCCATTCCCGAGCCCATCGTCCGCCACGTCTATGACCAGATCCGGCAGTACGGCCACGTCCGCCAGAACTTCATTGGCGCTGACGTGCAGACCATTACCGCCGACCTTGCCGCCGGACTCGGACTGAGCCAGGACTATGGCGTCATCGTCTCCGACGTGGCCGCCGAAGGCCCGGCTGACAAGGGAGGCCTGAAGACCGGCGATGTGCTGGTCTCTTTCGACGGCATTCCCACCGACTCGCTGCCGCGGTTCGTCTCCTTGCTCTACCTGCATCCCACCGACATGCCGGCTCCAGTGGAGGTGAAGCGTGGCGACCAGACCAAGACACTCACCATCCAACCGGTCGAAGGGGAATCGTCACAGGACCTGTCGGACTTCGTTGACCAGAACAGCCTGGTGTCCGAGCTGGGCGTTTTCGTGCTCGACATGACCAAGCCGGTGCTGGACAACCTGTCCAATATTCGCTCGCAGTCGGGGGTGGTGGTGGCGGCGCGCATTGACTACGAACCACAGGTGGATAACGACTTGCAGGCCAGCGACATCATCGTCTCGCTCAACAACCACAAGATCGGCAGCGTCAGCGATCTGCGAGCGGCGCTGGCGGGCAAGAAGGTCGGCGATCCGGTGGCGCTGCAGATCGAACGCCAGGGCGCCTATCGCTACGTTTCGTTTGAGATGGAATGAGGCGGAAAGCGCTCGGCAAGAAAATCGGGCCGTCCGGAACGAGGCCTCTGGCCGAGGGTCCCGCCGAATGGCCCGCAAAGGGTGGTTGATTTATAGTGGACAGCCGTCGGGCTGGCAAGCCGAAATTCGTGGACCATGGATAAAAACGATCGGCCGCTCATCTGCCACGTGGAGGTAGGTGGCACCCTGGGTGGCTCGTTTCTTGCGCTGGAGAAATATCTCAGGCACTGCGACCCGGAGCGGTTTCGGCACGAAGTGGTCTTCTACCAGCGGCCGTCAGCTGTAGGCCCAACCGCCGGCAATCGCTGGCTGACCTTCTCGCTGGAGCTGCCGGTACCGATGGCAGCCAGCGCGGCCAGCGGCGCTCGGCCCTCGCTGAGCGGCCGGCTGCGCGGCGCCCTGCGCGAGTTTCCCCTGGCGGTGAACTTGGCCAGCATTCCTCGCGCGGTTCGCCAGGCCAGGCTGCAGCAGCCGCAGGTCGCCACCCTGGCGAGTTTTCTTCGCGAACGCTCTTGCGCGCTGGTACACGTCAACAATCACTTCAGCTACCAGATTCCCACGCTCTACGCGGCCGAGCAGGAGCGCGTTCCAGCCGTCTCGCACTATCGCACCATCGGACCCATCATTTCGGCCGACCGCTGGCTCTCGCGCAAGGTGGCGTGCATCGTGCCGCAGAACGAAGCCTGCGCCGCGCATCTGGAGCACTTCTCGTTTCGTGCTCCGGTAAAGTTTGTGGGCGACGTGGTGGAGGAGCCGCCGGCCGTAGCGCCCGAGGTGGTGGCGGAGTTGCGCCGCCAGTTGCTGCGCAGCCGAGGCACGGTGCTGGTGGGCACGGTCACGCGGCTGGAAGAAGCTCGTAAGGGGATTCCGGAGCTGCTGCAGGCCATCGCGCGGGTGGCGAAGACTTTTCCCGAGGCGCGCTTCGCCATCGTTGGCGATGGCCATGATGCGCCGCAATACAAGCAGACCGTGGCGGAGATGGGACTCGCCGAGCGCGTGGTCTTCGCCGGTCATCAGTCCAATCCCTATCCCTACTACAAGGCGTTCGACATTTTCGTTTGCCCGGCGCTGGTGGAAGGCGGCCCCTATACCGTGCTGGAGGCGATGCAGTCCGGCTGCGCGATTGTGTCCACGCGCGTGGGCCAGGTGCCGATGTGGATCGAACATGGCAAGAACGGGCTGATTGTGGAACCCGGCGATTCCGGGGCGCTGGCGGCGGGCATGAAGCAATTGCTCAGAGACGACGCCGAGCGGAAGGCCATGGGCGAGCGGGCGGCGCACTCCATCCGCGAAAAGCTGCTGACGCCCGAGCAGGGCGCCAAGAACCTGGATGATCTGTTTGCCGAGACGCTGCAGTCCTACCACCGGCGTCCGCGGAAGAATCGATAGGAAAATTCTTGCGGGCCAAAAAGTAGGGCCACCCGAAAGAGTAACTCTGGCCGAGGTTCTCTTCCGAATGGCCCGATTGCGCCACTTCGTCTGGCATTGGTAAGAGCACCCTCGGTGCCAAACTCGCCTGAACTGAGAACAAACGGCTTATCGCGACGCAGGCAACCTTTCTGGCGCTTGATACGGTAGAACCTTCATAGTCGTCGGCAAAGTTTTCATCCCTGCGCACCCTTGGCGTCGCCGACCGCAACAAAATCCCTCCGAAGCCCGTGCCTGTGGAAATCGGTCTGGCACCTCGGAACTGTGTCAACGGGTGCTCGGGGCTTGCCGGGGGTTCGAATTCGAGACCGGGAGCCGGTTGGACTCGAGTGGCGTGACATCGGGGCTACACTAGGACTCATGTTGCGAGCACACAAAGAAGCAGTCGATGCGATCAAGTCGGCCCAGAAGCGGGTGGAGAAGGCACTGCAGGAGCGCGACAAGGCCAAGGCACAACTCAAGAAGGCCGAGGCCCGTCTGCAGCTGGAAAAAGAGCAACTCAAGCGCAGCCAGGAAAAGTTGGAGAGCTAAACCTTGGCATCGGGCTTGGCTACGATAACGTCGGGTACCTCGGGCTCGCGGGTTCCAGACCCGGGACCCGATCACTCTACATTTTAGGTTTGGCGCCGGGATAAAAAATTGCCCGGAGTCGAAGCCGGCCAAGCGCTGAATTAACGGCCCAGCAAAGATGTTTCGCTGTTGCAAGCATTAGGCTTAGCGCACGGACTGGCCACAACCGGATGATTGCAAAGGGTTTAAAGGTAGAATCAAGAAATCAAAGAACTTACTGGCCTGCCGCAAGCCGCATTTCCCGCCCACAGAAGGCCCTCTCGGAGCCAGCCACCCTCTCCGCGACCCCTCGATAACCGAGGGGAAGAGAATATACTCTAAGTCGTTGACTGCGAGGAGGCTGCGTTGACCAAGCCGTCGGACCTGGTGCAGGGCACGCTGGACATGCTGATCCTGAAAATCCTGGCGCTGAAACCGCTCAATGGGTGGGCCATCAGCCAGCATCTGAGGCAGATTTCCAGCCAGGTGCTGGGCGTCAGCGACGGCTCGCTCTATCCGGCGCTGCGCAAGCTCGAGCTTCGCGGCTGGGTCCGCGCGCAATGGACGGCGAGCGAGAACAATCGTCGCGCCAAGGTCTATTGGCTCACCCGGCAGGGCCGGACGCAACTGCAAAAAGAGACGGCCAACTGGAACCGCGTCGCGGCCGCCATCTCCAGCATCGTGCAACTCAAAGAAGCCTGACAGGGCATCCTCAAAATGGCAGGCTGGGCCACCCGTTTTCTATTTTCTCTTGACATTCCTGGCCTCTTCATAAATATTGTCACGCGCCACGGACCTACTTAGTTTGGTTCGAGTGGGAGTGTATTTATGTATGGCTGCTTGTCTTCGCTGAAGTCAACCACCGTATGCCTTGTATTCCTAAGCGCTCTCCTGCTCTCAACCCGCTTAGCTGCGCAAAGTCTGCCAAATGACACGGCGATGGATGACCTGGGCGTAACACCGTACGCCTCATATCATGGCGGCGACATAGACAACATAAGCATGACGAACGGGACAGTCTCATTGAACCTGCCTCTCCTATCTTATCCCCAGCGAGGCAAACTCGGTGTTTCATTTAATCTGATGTACAACAACGAGCCGGAGCATTACAGCCAACTCTGTGATCCGACTTGCGAAGAATGGGATTGGGATCTGGACAACTATCAGAAGCCGCTGCCGAGCTTCACAGAACTGGGGCACGTCTTCGTAGCATGGGGCCAGCAAGTGCAAGCCTACGGCATAACGTCCGCCCATAAGGTTGGGTTGTATTACTATCTTCCGGCCAATTGGTTTGTTACGACAGCCGACGGTAGTACACACATTTTAGGCAATCTTGGCACCTCATCGTATGTGTTTACCGGCGCCCAATATGAACAAACCCAAACCGGCAATTTCGAAAGCATCGATGCAACCGGTTGGTGGATGAGCGGACCTCAGACGTCCTACGCACAAGCCGGAACGAATGTCGTGGGCACTGGAACTGTCGTCGTTGATGCCAATGGTAATCGTTACAGCTGGTCAGGAACGGGCTCAACCACACAAGACTCAAATGGCAACGAGATCACAACCACGACGGCGGCACTCACCGACACCGTCGGAAGGATCATTCCTTTTCCGCCAACTTCGCAGTCGGCGCAGTCGAGAGATAACATCAATCTCCACAGCAAATGTACTACCCCTCCCGGCACTAATCCCCCCGGACCTGACCTTTACGCCGTAGCTTGGAACCCTCCAAGCTACGACGGTCAAAGCGCGCAGTATGTCTTTTGTTACAGCACGGTCACACCAAATATGAGTGGAGGGCTTACTGGACCGGCCTACGGGTACGTCCACGTCGGTCTCACGCTGTACGAAATCGTACTTCCGAATAATCAAATCTGGATTTTTCACTATGACGACCAGGACGCTACGCTGACCTACAACGGCCAACCGGTGAGCTACGGGACGCTTAGCAGCGTTACACTTCCAACGGGCGGAACGATCAGTTACACCTACACGACAATGAGCCAGCGGGGCTTGACGTGCCAAAACGGCGGTCGCTGGGTAACGAGCCGCACGGTCGATGCCAACGACGGAACCGGGCCTCATACCTGGACGTATACCTATAGTCTTCCGAGCGTCATCGTCACCGATCCCCTGCACAACGATACGGTTCATACGTTTACCGGCTACGGCAACTGTACGATGTACGAAACCGAAACCGACTATTACCAAGGCTCTCACAACGGAGGAACGCTACTCAAGAAGGTTGTGACGGCTTACAACGCCGATACTACCAGCCCCAACGTCAACCCAAAGGGGGCGGCTAACGTTGTTCCTACTCAGATTGACACGTATTACGGAACCTCCCACAGTTGGGTCACAAAGTCCTATGACGCCGGATTTCAATATCAGGACTATCTTGGTGGCACTACTCATACTGGCCTTTATGGGCAGGTCAAGACAGAGACCGATCACGATTTCGGTGGCGGCAGCACGATTCGTGTAATCAATTACAAATATCAGCGGGAGGCAAATTCCGCATATGCGGGAACCGACAATCTCATCAACCTGGTAAACCAGGTACAGATCACGGATGGCACCAACCAAACTGCGCTCACACAATACGGTTACGACGAAACAACAGCTGTTCAAACCACAGGTATCACGCAGCACCTTGGCACGCCTCATGATTCTACGCATCGGGGCAACCGTACAAGCATAACCCGCTGGCGAAATCTCCCAACCGCAAAGAACCTCGTAACTCACCTGGTCAATTTCGACACGGGAGAACTGAAGACAAGTACCGATCCGCTGTCAAACGTAACCACATACACCTATGACACAAGCACGCTCCAGGGGTCGCTGGTGACTGGAATCCAGTATCCGACGACCGGAGGCGTACTCCACAAAGAGTCATTCTGGTACGACACAAACACCGGCTTGAAAACCAGCTCTACTGACCAAAACTTGCAAACCACCACGTACGACTACGATCAAATGGGTCGCGAAGTTTCAGTCAGCTACCCAGACGGTGGCTCGGTTGGATATAGCTACGACGACTCCCCGCCAGTGGGCGTTACGATCACGACCAAAATCAACTCGTCACAAGAAAAGACCCAAGTCCTCACGGCTGACGGACTTGGGCGGACCGTAACGACTCAACTCACGTCGGATCCCGAGGGAACCGACACCGTCGCGACAACATACGATGCCGATGGGAGGAAGGCCACGGTTACCACCCCCTATCGCACCACCGGCGACTCGACTTACGGGGTCACGCATTTCCAAGCGTACGATGGCCTGGGACGACTGCTAACACAACAGCAGGCGGACGGTAGCACGATCCAGTATACCTACAGCGGAATCACGACCACCATAACCGACGAGGCCGGCAAACAGCGTAAAACTCTGACTGATGCTCTCGGAAGGCTGAAAACGGTATGGGAAGGACCGAGCGGCTACGAGACCGATTACAGCTATGACACTCTCGGCAATCTAACCAGCGTAGTGCAGCAGAGTTCGCGCAACCGGACATTTACGTATGACTCTCTCTCGCGTCTGCTGAGCGCTGTCAATCCTGAAATCCCGACACCGACTACATATACTTACGATGACGCGGACACCCTGATTAGCAAGACCACCGGCCTCGGTACAATCACCTATGCTCCAGACGCGCTGCATCGTATCGTCAGTAAGAGTTATTCTGATGGGGAGCAGACGATTCACTATTGTTATGACAACGTCCAGACGAGTTGTGGAACGTCCAGCGTCACGAACGGAGTGGATCGTCGGACCGGGATGAGCGACGGCTCGGGCAATACGGCCTGGTCCTACGACCTGATGGGCCGGGTTGCCAGCAAGATCCAGACCATTAACGGCGTCCAAAACTCAACGCTCTTCGACTACAACCAGGACGGCTCGCTATCCACCCTGATCTATCCAACCTCTGATGAGGCCGAATACACCTACAGCGATGCTGGGCGCGTTACTGGCGTCGAGTGGATTGGCATACTGGAAGGCGGACCCCTCGCGTCGAATATCCTGTATGCGCCGGCGGGACAGGTTGCCAGCTACGTGAACGGGGCGAATGTGACCGTCACCAACACCTATAACAACCGATTGCAGCCCTTGACCGCACAGGCCGCCGGCAGTCAGGGCAATTTCTTCAGTCTCACTTACAACTTCAATGCGGGCAGCAGCGATAACGGAAATCTCGCCGGCGTCACTAACACTCTCAATGGAGCTCGTTCCCAGTCGTTTACCTACGACAACCTAAACCGGCTGAGCAGCGCCGGCACCTCGGCGACGTGGGGAGACAGCTACGGCTACGATAGCTGGGGCAATCTCTTATCGAAAACGATTACCAAAGGGACCGCAGAGAGTTTGTCGGTCACGGTTGATGCCAATAACCACCTCAATGGCTACGGATACGATGGAAACGGCAACCTGACCAGCCTGAATGGAGTCACATACAATCACTTTAATATCGAGAATCAGTGGACTTCGCAGACGACCTACGGCGTTACCTATCTCTACGATGGAGACGGGAACCGGGTTAAGTCCTCTGGCGGGGCATCGGGAACCAGGGTTTACTGGTATGACGACGATGGGAACGTCGTTGACCAAACCGATCAAAGCGGCATCCCCACTTTGTATTTTTATCTCAACGGGGCGAAGCTTGCGGAATTTCCTTCCCTGAACAACTTCTACTATTATTACGGCGACCACCTGGGCACGACCCGCATGATGACCGACAGCTCGGGAGCCGTGTGCTATGACGCCGACTTCTTCCCCTGGGGCAGCGAGCAATCCGTTCTAGTCAACACCTGTTCCCAGAATTACAAATTCACCGGCAAAGAGCGCGACCCGGACATGCACGTGGATTACTTCGGGGCGCGCTTCTACGAAGGCGCCACCGGAAGGATGTATTCGCCCGACCCCATCATGGCTTCTGCCAGTCGCCTCAGGGATCCACAGCGATGGAATGCGTACGCATATGTGCGAAATAACCCGATGTCATACGTCGATCCGGACGGGCGCGATGCGGACTCTGCTTCGGCGGATTCGGGCGGAGGGACAGCAGACGATGACACTAACGACAGTACACCGGATAGCAGCACGGAGGACAAGAAAGGAAGCGCGCAGACTGGTTCGGCACAATCCAATGGTGGCACGTCCACATCTATCGTGACGGTTTCGGCCACCACATCCGGTCCTGGTACGCTGTTGGGCGGCTTGATAGGCGAGTTGATCGATCCTATAGGTGGGGGCATTCCGGGCTCGATTCTCGGCAGTATGCTGGGGGTAGGTGGGGACATATCGTATGTGCCTGCTACTGGTTCGTGCTACGTCGGGCCAACCCTTAGTTTTACGCCTGCTCCGTTCGGTGGCAGCGGACTTAGCGTGAGTAGCGTAGTTGTTCCTCCCGGCCAAAATGCAAATTCCATTGCCAACGGCACCAGTGTTTCGGTCTCGTTCCAGCCAAGGCCTTTAGCAGGTTCAACAGTTACAAAATCTCCAGGGAGTGGCCCGGCCGTTGCTGGACCATCTGCTGGAACGAAGGTTCCTCTTTCTATCAGCGTGTCTCACAACTTTGATGTAACGAAGGCGGTGAACGCCATAAATAATGTCGTCAGGACGGTTGAAAGCTGGTTCTTCTAGGGGTATACCGTGAAACAACTAATAGGGATAGTATGCCTTGTCGTTACCGCAACGGCCATTATCAGCAATGCGACGATTATGCTGATCTCGCCTCGGATGTGGTTTCGATTTCCGCGCTGGCTAAGGCTTAGCGGCAGTTTGAATGAAGGCAAATATAGCAACGGATGGGGAGCCTTAGAGATTCGTATGCTGGGGGCTGCCTTTCTTGCAATAATGATTTGGATTCTCCATGGTTGCACATCTGGCTCACTCGGAAAATAGTTCTGAATACACTGGGTGGGTGGCCCAGCCTAGCATCAAGCGGGTGCCCCACCCAAGCCGGGTTTGCTTGGGTGGGGATTTTCCATCCCGTCGCCAAAGCTAACCGGCTTCCTAACCATTTTCACTTGCAACCTCACTCCCATTCGTTCCCGTTGTTGGGTGGTCCACTCCGACTCGATTTCGACCACTCCTTCCGCGCCGGTCAGGTAATGTCGAAAGCTGCTCCATGGCCAGTCTTCCGGCTTCTCTACCAGTCCGCGCTTCATCGGATTGCGATGGGTTGGTGGTGTCTGTGACGGATATTAATCCCTGAATGGAAAATCCCCACCCAAGCAAACCTGGCTTGGATGGGGCACCCGCCGGATGATAGGCTGGGCCACCCGCCCAAGAGAGATATTATGACTTCAACGTGTGCACGGCAAAGAAGCGGGTGGAAAAGCTGCGCTACTTGCATCGCAATCCGGTGCGGCGAGGCCTGGCGCTAGCGCCGGAAGAATGGCTGTGGAGCAGTTTCCGCAGCTACGCTTTGCAGGAGGCGGAGCCAGTCCGCCTGAATGATTGGAGCAGATTCAAGTTGAAGCGGATAGAACCGGCGAGCTTTCCAAGGTAGCGCGTAAAACCGGGTCTCGGAAACCGCGAGACCCGGGGCACCCTGATTTCGAGCGGGTAAAAGGAAAATTATGGGAGGATGAATCGAGCAGCCAGATCCAGGCCGCCCGGTTTAATCCCCTTCCCTGAACAACTTCTACTATTATTACGGCGACCACCTGGGCACGACCCGCATGATGACCGACAGCTCGGGAGCCGTGTGTTATGACGCTTACTATTTCCCCTGGGGCAGCGAGCAATCCGGTCGAAGTTAACACCCGTCCCCAAGATTACAAATTCACCGGCAAAGAGCGCGATCCGGACATGCACGTGGATTACTTCGGCGCCAGATTCTACGAAGGCGCCACCGGGAGGAAGCTACTCGCCCGATCCCATCATGGCTTCTTCCAGTCGCCTCAGGATTCAGAGCCAACTGGAAACGCGTACGCTGACGTCTGAAATAACCCGATGTCATACGTCGATCCGGACGGGCGCGATGATGTCGCATTGACC